>JAEXNR010000019.1 GCA_023439505.1 Bacillota bacterium | reverse complement strand
TAGCACGCATGGACGCTAGTATGAATTATGAAAAACTAATTCACACGTTGAATTTATGCGTGCGAGCAAGTAGCACGCATGGACGCTAGTGTGAATTATGAAAAACTAATTCACACGTTGAATTTATGCGTGTGAGCAAGTAGCACACTTGGACGTCAGTGTGATTTGTGCTGGAGCAGGCGACAGAATGTTGGTTAGTGTGAGAATAAGTACAATTGAGAGAAGAGCATAAAAAGAGAGAAGAGCAGGAGATATTTATGGGCAAAGTAATGACAAAAGAAGAATGGCGCAGAAAGAAGAGACGAAAAAGAAGAGGCTCAGTCTTATTGGGCTTTTTGATGTTTACGGGCATCATGATTTTGATTGCACTCTGTGTGAAGGAATATCAGGATACCTTTGGAACGCCCAATGAAAATGAGACAATAACAGGAGCGTTGTCCAATGGAGTAGAGATTCAAAGGGACTATCTTACACCAAATCAATATTCCAGACCACAGAAGGACCTTGATAAAGTGAAGGGCATTGTAATCCATTATACGGCGAATCCGGGAACCTCAGCAAAGAATAATCGCAGTTATTTTCAGGGACTTGCTTCTTCCGGTGTGACCTATGCCAGCAGTCATTTTGTGATTGGATTGGAGGGGGAAATTATTCAATGTATTCCACTTACAGAGATTGCTTATGCATCCAATAACAGAAACAAGGATACCATTTCCATTGAGTGCTGTCATCCTGATGAAACGGGCAAGTTTAACGATCAGACCTATGACTCCCTGGTTTCTCTGGTGGCGAAGCTGTGCAAAATGTATCGTTTGAAGGAAGAGGATATCATCAGACACTATGATGTTACGGGTAAGCTCTGCCCATTGTATTATGTGGATCACCCGGATGCCTGGGAAAAGATGAAAGAGGATATCATGAAGGAAGTTAAACGAAAGGATGTTGTGACAACGACACCGGAGAAGAAAGAGAAACAGTAATAAGCCTGGGAGTGTAAGAATAGTGACATAAACCGCAGGATAAACTTGATAGGATAAAACTGATGGGATAAAACTGATAGAATAAAACCGACAGGATAAAACCGATAGGATAAAACTGATAGAATAAAACCGATAGGATAAAACTGATAGAATAAAACCGATAGGATAAAACTGATGGGATAAAACTGATAGAATAAAACCGATAGAATGAAACTGATGAAATAACACTGATAAAAGGAAGCTGGTAGAAGAAGAAAGTCTCCGGGTCCGACAACGGAGCTCCGGAGACATGAAATTTATAATGAAATTATAATATCTTTACCGATGGGTTGATACTGTCTGTGACTAACGCCTGCAGATTCCATCATGCGTTTTGCTGCGATGACGGAATCGGTTTCAGCATACTTATCATTCCTATAGATGACTTCAGAAATACCTTTCTGAATGATTGCCTTGGTGCATTCGTTACAGGGAAATAAAGTAGTATATATTTTAGCACCCTTCATATGAATTCCGGTATAGTTTAAGATGGCGTTCATCTCAGCATGACAAACATAAAAATATTTCGTATCCAGGTTACCGCCCTCCCTTTCCCAGGGATAATCATCGTCAGAACAACCAATTGGCATACCATTATATCCTACAGATAATATTTTATTATCTTCACTTACAATGCAGGCTCCGACACTGGTACTGGGATCTTTGCTGCGTTCTGTTGAAAGAAGGGCAATTCCCATAAAATACTCATCCCATTTAATATAATCTTTCTTTTTCATCCTTATCCCCCTAACAGTTCTTCCCTTCAAGGTGTTTTTACCTGAGGCTCCTATGAACATTCATCACAAGTCTTAAATCTTATTCTTAGTAGTTACTTCCAGCTACCTGAACCCTGATGATATTGGTGTTTCCTGATATACCCAGAGGTACACCGGCAGTGAGAACGGCTAATTCTCCCTCTGACAGATATCCTGCTTTTTCTACTGCAGCAATGGCATGGTCAAATAATTCAAAGGTATCATGCTCAATGGGAATTAACACCGGATATACGCCCCAGGACAGATTTAACTGTCTGCTGATCATGGAATCATTGGTGCAGGCAATAACCGGACAATCCGGGCGATAACGGGATACCATTCTTGCAGTTCTTCCGGAGGTCGTTACGGTGATAATAATCTTTGCACACAAATCGTAAGCAGTTGTTACGGTTGCTCTGGAAATAGCATCGGTAATATCAGGGCTTTCACAAACCTCCTGTTGACGGAAGCGCTTTTTATAATCGATATCGGATTCTGCCCGGACTGCAATTCGAACCATCGTTTTCAAGGATTCAATAGGATATTTTCCCGCAGCTGTTTCACCGGATAACATAATTGCACTGGTACCGTCATAGATGGCATTGGCCACATCCGTTGTTTCCGCACGGGTCGGTCTTGGATTTTTGATCATGGAATCTAACATTTGTGTAGCGGTAATTACCTGTTTACCGGAGGAATATACCTGCTTAATAATAATTTTCTGAATTACGGGAACATCTTCATAAGGAATTTCCACACCCATATCACCGCGGGCAATCATGATACCGTCCGATGCTTCAATGATCTCATCAATATTTTCTACACCCTGTAAGTTTTCAATTTTAGCGATAATTTTTGTCAACGATTTATGTTCATCAATAATCTTACGGATTTCCAGAACATCTGCTGCTGTTCTCACAAAGGAAGCGGCGATGAATTCAAAGCCGTTTTTGAGTCCAAAGAGGATATCTTCCCGGTCCTTATCACTGATAAAGGGCATGGAGAGATGGACTCCCGGCACATTCACACCTTTTCTGTCAGATACGATGCCGCCGTTTTTAACCTCACATATAATGTCTGTGTCTGTAATTTCTTTCACTTTCAGTTCGATCAGGCCGTCATCAATTAGAATGGTGGTTCCGACTTCTATATCATGAATCAGTTCAGGATAACTAATGGAAACCTGTGTCTCATCCCCGGTGACTTCTCTGGTTGTCAGGATAAAGGTTTGGTTTTCGGTTAATTGAACCTTTTGGCCGTCCTTGAAAGTACCAATACGGATTTCAGGTCCCTTGGTATCCAGTAAGGTTGCAACCGGAACATTTAACTCATCACGGAATTTTCTGATCTTTTTCAAGCGGATCAGGTGTTCATCCTGTGTCCCGTGGGAAAAATTGAAGCGTGCCACATCCATACCCGATTTAATCAATTCTTTTATGACATTGTCATCATCAGTAGAAGGCCCTAAGGTACAAATAATTTTTGTTTTTCTCATTTAATAAACTCCTTTAACAAAGTAATGTATATAAATTTTTCTGCCCCGTGGTTCATAGTTTTAACCCTTTATTCATCCGGTACCTGATCCCTGATCGATCTTTCAATTTGAGATGGAACAGGAAAAGAATAAGACTTCCGACCAACAGAAACAGAATAATCAAAAAAGCGCAGTGCATAAAGAACGCGGACGGAAGAATGTTAATCACCGGATCGGTGGAAGGATCAAACATCCAATAATCATTTCTAAAAAACAATTTATGAAAAACAATAAAGGTAGTATCAAAATTAATGATTAACGGCAATGCCACCAATATGGGCAGAACAATGGAGGTGATAGTAGAAACAAGAAGATAATGGTAATCTCTTTTTCTTGATTTATAAAGTATGATAGAAACCGCTCCAATCAGTGTCACTGCACCTAGAATATAAAAGAAACTGAAAATGTTCTTAACTTCTTTGAAATGTTCCAGCCCGTTATCTGAGGATGGAAAGGTTGGAAATTCCAGATCTCCACGGAAAAATGGGGAGGAGTAGTCGATTAATGCATTGTAATTACGTAAGATCTCATCTTTATCGTAACCGGATTCCTGCTCGATGTGTAACAAACCCACATCCAGATAATACAGTGGTCTGAAATTTATGGTGATTACCACGCCAAGTGATATAAACAACAAACAAAAAACAATTCCTATAAAAATGTCGGTTACTTTAAACTTCTTATGAGGATTCATAGGCACGCTCCTTTTTTATGAATAAGTTCAACTCGCATTATAGTATACTTTCAGGTTCATTGCAACCGTTAATAAAGCGAACGCCCCTGAAAAGCGCAGAAAAAAAGGAACCGCAACAAACTTAGAGTATAATATATTATGAATATATACTATCACAAATCGTTAAACTTAAGTATGAGAATTGTTAATTAAGTTATGAAATAGATAGAAATCTGATGGTGGATCAATTAATGGGGCTTTCTTTCGACATATATATTAGAAAAACCAATAAAACGTATAAGTAATTATGCATTGTAATAGGACAGGCAATAGTGTAAAATTTTAGAGTGTAGTATGGAATAGACGATACTTTGCCAGAAGCAAGATCAGGTGAAGGTTTATGTTGATAAAACAGGAAAGAAAAGGAGAGTAAGGATGAGAGCATTGATCAGCGTTTCAGACAAGACAGGAATTGTGGATTTGGCAAAGGAATTGGTGGCTTTAGGAATCGAGATTATATCAACCGGAGGGACCTACGGCAAGCTGAAGGAAGCGGGTGTACCTGCCATAGAGATTTCGGAGCTTACCGGTTTCCCTGAGTGTTTGGACGGGCGGGTTAAGACACTTCATCCGGCAGTTCATGCAGGACTTCTTGCCATGAGAAGCAATCCTTCCCATATGAAGCAGTTGTCAGATCTAACGATTGAAACAATTGATCTTGTTATAGTTAACTTATATCCTTTTAAAGAAACGATTTTAAAAGACGGCGTTACGCGAGGGGAAGCTGTGGAGAATATTGATATTGGCGGACCTACCATGCTTCGTTCTGCGGCGAAAAATTATCAGGATGTGGCAGTCGTTGTTGATCCCAGGGATTATGAGAAAGTGCTCGATGAATTAAAGGAAGACGGACAAGTAACTCTTGACACCAAATTCTATCTGATGCAAAAAGTATTCATGCATACCTCATCTTATGACACACTGATTGCTGATTATTTGAGAAAAGAAAGAAATGATCATTCGTTACCTGAAACTCTAACCATGACCTTTGAGAAGGTTCAGGACATGAGATATGGCGAAAATCCTCATCAGTCAGCCGCTTTTTACCGTGAAATCGGAAAGAAGAAGGGCTCCATTACAGATGCCGTGCAGTTGAACGGAAAAGAACTGTCCTTTAATAATATTAATGATACCAATGGTGCGCTGGAATTATTAAAAGAATTCTCCGAGCCTACCGTTGTAGCCTGCAAACATGGCAATCCCTGCGGTGTTGGCAGTGCGGAGGATATCTATTTTGCATGGAAGAAAGCCTATGATGCAGATAAAACCTCCATCTTTGGCGGTATTGTTGTCTCTAATCGAGAAGTTACGGTTGCTATGGCCGATGAGATGAAGAATATTTTCCTTGAAGTGGTGGTGGCTCCTTCCTATGAGAAAGAAGCATTAGACATTCTTACCATTAAGAAGAATATCAGGGTTTTGGAATTGAAGGATATCGCAGTCCCACAGGATGAGAATGCTTATGATTTAAAGAAAGTGAATGGCGGTTTGGTTGTTCAGACCATAGACAGCAAGCTTTTGATAGAAGATGATTTAAAAGTTGTGACAGATCGTGCTCCCTCTGAACAGGAAATGAAAGATTTAAGATTTGCATGGCGGGTAGTAAAGTTCGTGAAATCCAACGGGATTGCACTGGCAAAGGAGCAACAATCCATTGGGATTGGTCCTGGTCAGGTAAATCGCATATGGGCTACCAGACAGTCGATAGAGCATGCTGCCGAATTGATCAGTGAAGAGGCAGCCAAGGGTGCTGTCCTGGCCTCCGATGCATTCTTCCCATTTGATGACTGTGTAGAAGCAGCACACCAGGCAGGGATTACTGCAATCATTCAACCCGGAGGTGCTGGCAGAGATGAAGATTCCATCAAGAAATGTAATGAATATGGGATCGCTATGGTTTTCACCGGAATGAGACATTTTAAGCATTAATTATCTGAACACAGCAGGTTCGAGCCGGAGGTTCCATTACAGGAACTTCCGGCTTTTGTGTGTGCCCGGTGGGCACACGTTCTAACGGGTGAAAGTCCCTAATCCGCCCGGCAGTGGGAAGGATACAGCCGAAGCCAAGGGCGTCCATCGCGAGGTGGAGTCTGAATTATCCTAGTAGAATTATTATCCGAGAAAATTCAACGTGTACGCATACTTCAAAAGAGGTACGAAGATTTTCTCGGATAATTATAATAGCATCACGAGAGCTTGTTTAGAAAATCCAATCCTGGATATGAGGATTTGTCTTTTTTGCTTTGGATGCTCTGAGTAATAGCACTTGCAATGCTATTCTCATTCAAGTACTTATTTTTCAACTCATCACTGACAGTTGCGTAAATCATAGTTACCTCGATTGATGAATGACCCAAAAAGTTCTTGATTACAGGAAGTGGAATTCCGCTTTCCAACATGTGAACCGCTATTGAATGACGAAATGAGTGTGGTGTGTATTTCAGCTCCCTGAAAAGTGTTTGGTTTTCTGATTTTGCTTTTCTTACATATTTTTTTACTATCTCTTCAACACAGGAGATTGTCATATGTTCATTTGTCTGGCTTGAAAAAACATGACTGTCCAAACATAAGAGTTTATTCACTGTTAATAAGTAATCTTTCAATAGAATTGCACACTGCGCTGGTATTGTTACAATACGTGCTTTACCACCTTTGCCAATCAGCTTTATGGATGTTTTTTCTCCAAAACGGATGTCCCTGACGTATATATCACAGAGTTCTTGTGCTCTGGCGCCAGTTGCATAAAGCACACTCAAAAGGGTGCGGTCTCTGTAGTCTACCTTCCCTCTTCCGGATGGAAGATGGAGTATGATAGCGATTTCTTCTCTTGTAAAATAAATCGGAATAGTTTCGTCAGCCTTCTTAGCGGGGATTAAGCTTACTGCATTATAAAATGAGGCTGCTTCAATCGGTTCTTTACCGATAGCATATGAAGCAAAAGATGATAACCCACTGAGTCTCTGGTTTCTTGTAGTGATGCTACACCCCCGGTTTTCCTCCAACCACAGGAGGAATTGTTCCAAAGTATTTCTGTCAAGAGTTTCAAAGCTTACTCTTTCTGGAGAGATTCCTTTTTTGTCCTTCAGGAAGGTGAACATCAGCTGAAATGTATGGGAATAGGACCTTATTGTATTTTTGCTAAGTCCCTTTGTAACAGTGGTATACTTTACCAGATACGACGACATAGTCTCCAAAAAAACATTTGATTTCTTCATGCATCCACCTCTGGAAACAGGGCACCAGTATATTCAGAGATTCTGTCATGAGCTTCGGTATAAAGCTCATAGGAGAATCGCAAGTAACGATCAGTCTCCATGATGTTTTCATGTCCCATATAAGTTGACAGGAATGGAACAGTATTCTCAAAAGTGTCCTCAGAAGCATGGAAGGACCTATATGTGAAGGTGTGCCTGATGCAATGGGGACAGATTCCCCGATCCCCAGGATTTACCCTTGTCTGTTTGATTTCGCTGTTTTCAAGCGTGATGGAGAACCATCTCTGTGCCCAACGTTTGCTGGGAGGGTTTTCATCCGAACACGAAAAGATATATGCTCCAGATTTTGAAAGTAATCCTCGTCTCGTGCAGTATTTCATCAGAAGATCTGATGTGCTTCTCTTCATTGGAACAATTCGTTGGCGTCTTCTTTTTGCTTGGTGGATTGTCAGACATTCTAGGTTGAAGTCAATATCAACCACCCTCAAGAACAGTGCTTCTGATACGCGGAGACCACATGTATATAAAAGCCGGATAATCATTGGAAATACAACCGGCATGTCGGTACCTATCTGTTTTAGTGAAGCCGAAAGATTGTCTGCTTCATGAACTATCCTAGCCCATTCGTATTCATCGAAAATATATGGGGCATAGGAACTGGCCGGCGTACGTGGAGTTTCAGGTATTCGGCACTTTATACCTACTGATTGTAGAAATCTTATAAAGCCACGTAACTCAGTATATTTACGTTTTCTTGTTACAGGAGAACAGGTAAGGCTGTTGTCCCAACTGAATAGCACATCTTCGGATAGTGCTTTATCTTTTTGAATGTTTGCAGGGATGTACTTATTGAGCTCACGGAAAAGCCCTTCAATACCTCTTATATAACGCCCAGCCTTCTCAAGTAGTTCAAGATATTGTGTCATTTCTACGCCCAGTGGATTGATATATTCACTCATTTCCATTCGCCTCCTTCCAGATATGAAAGGAACTGCCCTGATGCCACTGGACATTCAAGCGCACATTTTCTTAAGCGCTCAATATCAATGGCCACGTATCTTTTTGTTGCGTTTGGATCGGTATGCCCAAGTATTTTCTGGACGATTGGATAGGGAACATCGTCAGCGATGAGACCACTTGCTATGCTTGACCGTATAGCGTGCGAGCCTCTTTTGCGTCCATTTGCATCAACTGATGAAGCTATTGTTGTAGATACGATGCTCCAGATGGCACTTCGGCTCAGAGGACTGAATGGGGCATGGATGCTGCAGAACAAAGGTTGATTCTCTAATGATGAGTTGGTACTGGTTAGAAAGTTTTCAAGAGCCTTCTGCACAGCCGGAAGCAGTTCTGCTTGGTAAAGATTACGTGTCTTTGACTGGCGAAATGAGATTAGCCTATGCTGAAAGTCTATATTTTCACTTTTAAGTTCCACAAGATCCTTTGCTCTTAATCCGTATGTAACAAGAATAATCATAATTGCATAATTTCTTTTTCCAGCCCGTGTATTACGGTCAATACCTGTCAAGATTTGAAGAAGTTCATCTTTGTTATAAACCGAAGGTAGTTTTCTCTGTTCAATGACGGTAGGTACAGCGCTAGCAAGGTCGAGACTTGTAAATCCTTTTTTCTTCAGGTATTTTAAAAAGTGAGGTAGTTTTTGGCAGATTCCATCAACTGATCCAGATGAAAGAATAGCTGCGCCTACATGGATACCAGTTATATCTCCAATACTACGGATACCTTGATCAAAAACAGAATTTAGGAACTGTGTTGCAAAAATACGTCTTACTTCAATTGTAGCAGATTTCAAACCCTGCACGGTCAAACTGGATAGATATCCATCAAATACTTCTCTGAAAATTTCCGGTACCGGTTCTTGACCAGCAGCCTGCCGGAAAACATAAGGTTGCCCTGAAAGATAGTCATTAAATCGCCTAATACTAATTCGTATATGCTTTTTACTACTCTCCGAGAGGGGCAGATTGTGTACAATTTCTGATACAAAGGTTTGGGAAGTTTCCAATGTATATGGATATTCCTGATGTGAAATATGTGTCCATGCTTTTTTAATGAAAGACCTGTAACCAGCGGTGGTTTTTCCTGAATAGCCCTTTTCTGCTAAATCATCGAGGAATTTCTGTATTCGTGTGTCCATCTGTTGCTGACTGCTGATTTGAAAATCCATGCTTTTTTCTCCTGTTCTAATAAGATGTTTTCATACATCATCATTATACTAGGAAAAGGTTATCCGAGAAAAATCACCATAAATACTGAAAAATCCGGTTGCTTCACCTGTTTCTCGGATAATAATTCTACTAGGATAATTCAGATTATCTCAGAACTCAGATAATCTGAAGAAAGGATTAGGCAAAACTCTGGCTTATTACATTTGAGGCTAATTGCATGGAATAGGTTGCGCAACAAACCAAAATCCAATAACTGCACGGAAATGTAGTTAGTATTTATGGAATGAGTATAAGAGGGAAAGAGCGTGTGAGTACCCGGGGAGGCCTCATGGACGTAACCAGTGCAATATAACATTTGCGGTTACGGTTGAAACAAGATTTATCATGAGGAGTCAGCCGAGGTCATAGTACTACTGCGGTTGCAAACGTGGTGGGAAGGACTGAACTTTAGGAGATGTGAGTAAATGAATGTAACTAATGATGGATTTAAGAACAGACAACTTCATATTGAGGACTATCGGCAAATGGTATCTGCGGAACAGAGAGAGTATGCCAAAGTGTTCGCCTATCAGAGGATTGCTGAAAACAACGACATCATCACAGATTTTTGGACGGACAATCTAATGGAACTGATTTTACGGAAAGATAACCTAAACAAGGCATATAAGAAAGTAAAATCAAACAAGGGAGCAGGCGGAATCGATGGCATGCAGGTGGATAATCTTCTGCCCTACCTAAGAGAAAACCAAGATGAACTTATCCAACAGATTATAATGGGAAAATACAAACCAAACCCAGTCCGCAGGGTAGAAATACCAAAAGAAGGAAAAGGTAAGGTCAGAATGCTAGGAATACCAACAGTAGTAGACCGAGTTGTCCAACAAGCGATTGCACAGGAATTGACACCGATATACGAAGAACAGTTTTCAGATAGCAGTTTTGGTTTCAGACCGAACAGAGGTCAGCATGATGCACTGAAAAGGTGTAAGAAATACGTTGAAGAAGGATATGTGTATGTGGTGAGTATGGATTTAGAGAAATTCTTTGATACAGTAAACCATAGTAAGCTAATAGAAGTATTATCTCGTACCATTAAAGATGGAAGAGTAATATCGCTGATACACAGATACTTAAACGCAGGCGTAGTCAGAAACGGACTCTTTGAGAGAACTGCAGAAGGTTTTCCGCAAGGAGGACCTCTGAGTCCACTTTTAGGAAATGTAATGCTGAATGAACTGGATAAAGAACTAGAACGAAGAGGACATAAATTCGTAAGGTTCGCAGATGATGCAGTCATCTTCTGCAAGAGCAAGAAAAGTGCAGGACGTACGATGGATAACATTGTGCCATACATCGAAGGGAAGCTATGCCTAAAAGTAAACCGCGCCAAAACAACAATCGCACATATCAGTAAGATAAAGTACCTCGGATATGCATTTTACAGATACAAAGGTAAATGTAAACTCCGAGTACACCCAAAGTCAGTAAAGAAAATGAAGGATAAACTTCGTGTGCTGACCAACAAAAGCACAGGATGGGGTAATGATTACCGCAGACAGAAACTCGCAGAGTTTGTGAGAGGGTGGATTAACTACTTTAGTATGGCGGATATGAAGGGGTTAATGGGTGAGGTGGACGAATGGCTACGAAGAAGAATTAGAGCTATCTATTGGAAACAATGGAAATTGGTCAAAACGAGGTATCGTATGCTAAAAGCGCTGAAACTACCTAAATGGAGAGTGCATGAATTGGCTAACTGTCGTAAAAGTCATTGGAGAGCGGCAAAAATGTTGAATAGTGTGCTAACAAATAAAATAATAGCCAGACTTGGATATATCTCTTTGTCTGACTATTATCTGAAAATCTGTGAAAACTAAGGAACCGCCGTATACCGAACGGTATGTACGTGCGGTGTGGGAGGTCGGCTAATCAAATAATGGTTAGCCTCCTACCCGATGATGGAATCCTCATTTAGTAAGGGACGTGTAACAATTCGGGAAGAGAACAGTACCCTGTGAATCAGGAAAATTACGATTTCTATTATAAAAGGGATGATATTCGTAATAAAATGTTATATAATGATGGAAATAACGCTTTAATACATAATAGGGATAAAATTATCTTATGAAAGGAAAAGACAGTGAAACATTAACGGGAATGAAGAAACTGTCTCAGCGTAACCTATGAAAAATAATTTATTGTCAATTGGTCCACTTACAGTGCACGGATATGGCCTGATGATCGCAATCGGTGTGATTGCTGCCTATCTGGCGGCTGTTTATCGGGCAAAAAAATTTAAACTTGATCCGGAAATGATTTTTAATCTGACTGCCTGGTGTCTGGCAGGGGGATTGCTTGGGGCAAAGGTGCTTTATTATATTACGATACTGAATGATATTATGAAGGACCCGAAAATTCTGCTCCAGATTTCGGATGGCTTTGTGGTTTACGGAGGCATTATCGGAGGGATTACCGCTGGATATTTATACTGCCGAAAACACAAGCTGAATTTTCTCAAGTATTTCGACCTTGTAATGCCTTCTATCGCACTGGCACAGGGATTTGGTCGTATCGGGTGTTTTCTGGCCGGTTGCTGTTACGGTGTGGAGACAAGGCTGCCATTTCCGATGGGAGTAGAATTTCCTGTATCAGCGATTGCACCCAGCGGAGTCCGGCTGGTTAATACAGAATTATTGTCAAGCAGTCTGGACTTTCTTCATTTCTTTATTTTAACTGTAATAGCGAAGAGAGTAAAAGCGGATGGAATGATCGCCGGATTTTACCTCATGTTCTATAGTGCAGGCAGATTTGCGCTGGAATATGTGAGAGGGGATTTGGAGCGGGGCAGTGTAGGAAGCATGTCAACATCACAGTTTATCGCAATTTTCCTCTTTATGATTGGTGTCGCGATTGTCTTAATTCGTGCGAAAACCGGGAAAACTTCAGTTGTGTCCAATGAAAATGATTCACGGGAGGAAGAAATTTAACAGTAAACTTCTAATAAAAGTGCCTGATTATAACACCTATATGCTATAATTTCAGGCACTTTTTTACTTTAGTTAATTTGATTAATAATCTAATTCTCAATGACGTCAGCAATTCTTTTAATACCACATCCACTCTCGACTAGCTGTTTAACATGTATGTTATGAATCATCGTTTTGCTTGAAAAATTTGAAATTGAATATCCATGATCAAAACTTTTACTATTAGCATTATCCACCATGTAATTGTGATTGTCCAATCAAATGATTTACTATAATTAACTCCAATTTCGGATTATTTAATTAGAAATTGTAATGATTATATTGTGAGTAAAACAAAGGGGAGCCTATAATATAGTGAAATAAAGGATAGAAAATAAATAAATTCTTAGGTTATGGGAATTTCAAGAAAAATACTGAGACCAGAATAGAGGTTGTTCTCAGCCCTGATTCTACCTTCGTGAGACTCAATAATATCTTTACATATAGATAGACCCAAGCCTGCTACTTTTCTACTATCATCGGATGTGAAAAAGGGTTCAAAAATATGACCTAGAATATCTTTGGAAACGCCCATCCCGTTATCCGAAATTTGAAAAAGAACTTTGTTATTTATTAGTGAGCACTTTACAGATATAGCTGGATTTTCAATGGTTCCAAAATGTTTCATACTGTTGCCTATAATATTGCTGAAAACCCTACGGATTTTTGAAAGATCGACTAAGATACTTACTGGCATGCACTCATTTACCATATAAAATTGCACCCCTGTACTTTCCATATCCTCCATATATTCCTCTTTTATTATCTGACATAGTTTGTCCACAGACAATTTCTGTTTTATAAAAACCGGATGAAGATTGAAACTCAAATAATCGTCAAACTCGCCGATCAGAGCCTTTATAACGTCTGCCTTCTCATAAATTGTTTCAATATAGCTCATCTTACGTTCTTCAGATAACTTTCCACTCTTGATCCGTTCGGTATAACCCATAACTGAGGTGAGTGGAGTTTTAATATCGTGAGAAATCGAAGCGATGATACGACTTTGTTTTTGCTTTTCCTCGCTTAAATTGTTGGCTAACTGCACAAAACTATTCTGCAGTTTTCCGATTTCATCCGTTCTTCGTATGGCCTTTGTGACTTTTCCCATACTATAATCTCGAATTGATTTCTGTAATTCTTCAATCGGTTTTACATACTGTAGATACAATATAATCGTTACCGCTAATAGAATGCAAAATAGAATACCCATTTCTGCTTCCAATAGTGAACGAACAGGAGGCATTTCGTATGCATTTTGAATAGACAAAGATTTAGTGATCTTCAGCAGCATATAGGTGTCGTTAGATCTATGAACAATTCCTGTTGATCTAATGAAAAGCGAAGCTTTCTGAGACACCTTTGTTTCAAAAACTAATTTATCATCTAACGTCTGTAGTTGGATGTTGTATCCCGCTTTTTTAGAAAGTTGAGACAAATAGTCCTGATAGTCCGGGCTGGTACTTACTTCCTTTGATATTTTTTGCACATCCAGATCAAGTTCCGCTTGCCTTTCATCAAAATGACTGGAAACCCTTGTTGAAATGAACAGATTATAGAAAAGAATCAATGCAAAGATATTGACAAGTAACGCAATCAGTACAGTGAATGCTAATTTTAAACGCATACTCATAGGCAATGCCTTTGTGGCGTTACTAATTTGTATCCAACACCCCATACCGTTTTCAGATATTCATTATTTGGGTCGAGCTTGACACGTAGATGTTTAATGTTAACTGCAACAGTACCAATATCGCCGTAATCAGGGCCCCATACTGCATTAAAAATCTGTTCCTTGGAAAGAACATGTCCCGCATTTTCAATAAAATACCGCAGAATCTGAAATTCGCGATGAGAAAGTTCGACGAGCTGTCGGTTTTTATATACTTCGTAACTTTCCTTATTTAGCGTAATCGTATCGAACTGGAGGATATTGTCTTTTGCTTTTTCTATATCGCGATGTTCTCGCCGGATGTGTGCTTTTACACGGGCAACCAACTCCTCCACTATAAAAGGTTTTGAAATGTAATCATCAGCCCCCATTTCAAATCCCACAAGTGTATCAACCATCCTGCTTTTGGCAGTTAAAAAAAGGATTGGGCAGGTAACACTGTCACGAATTTTTCGACAGAGCGTAAGTCCATCCATCTTCGGCATCATAATATCTAAAATAATTAATTCAAACTCTGTTTCTTTTATTTGTTTTAAAGCAGATTCTCCATCGCTATAGATGTGGATATGAAAACCCTCATCCTCTAACGCATCCGCTATCAGGTTTGCGATAGCAACGTCATCATCTACAATTAGTATATCCTTCATATTCGGCACCTCTATTCATCTTATATGTGAATTCCATTATAACACAGAAAAATTATAGAAAAACACAAAATAAATTAAGAATTATTAAAGTGATGAGCTTAATAATTCTTAATTTTTGTCCCCTAACCATTTAATTTTTGCGTGATAGGATAGAATGAGCAAAGCAACTGAGAAAGGGGTACAAAAAATGATATTTAACAGAATTATAAAAAGAAGATGGACTGTCATAATTGTCTGGGCTATTGTTCTTGTCTCAGCCATCCTTACTATGCCTGGTATGGGACAGCTTGTACGAGACAAAGGTCAAACAAGAGTTGGAGATAATTGTTCTTCCTCTATAGCGAAAACAATCCTCAATCAAATGAACAATACAACTGGTAACGAAAAGCAGTTTAACATGATTCTTGTTTATTATAATAAAAACGAACTGAGTGATGAAAACAAAAAATCTATTCAAGAAAAAATAATTGCACTTTCTAACAACATGTCACAACATCAGGTTTTGTCTATAAACAACATATTCGAGAACGCGGATCTTGTAGATCAATACATTTCAAAAGATGGAACCACATTGCTTGTTCCAATTACATTGAGCAAAGAACACGAAACCGTAAGCAATATTCAGGCAGATATTATCAGTGAAATGAAAATCGACTCACTTGAACTTCAAGCCACAAGCTCCGATCTTATTACAGAGGATTTTGCAAGAACAACAGAAAGGGGAGTGCAGAAAACGGAACTGATTACAATTGTTTTTATTGTGATTGTTCTATTAATCATATTTCGTTCTCCAGTAACACCTTTGATAAATCTTGCTACCGTCGGCTTAACGTTTATGGTTTCGCTTAATATTGTGTTACAGCTTGTTATTTATTTTAATTTTCCAATATCAAATTTTTCCCGTGTATTTTTAATTCTTATTCTTTTCGGTATAGGAACTGATTATACGATGTTGTTGCTTATGCGGTTTAAAGAGGAGATAGTAAGTGGGGCTGACAGAAGCACGGCCATTTTGAACACATATAAAACAGCGGGAAAAACAGTTCTGTTTAGTTCCCTTACTATATTTATTGGGTTTACTTGTTTATATTTTGTACAGTTTAACCTCTTCAAATCAGCTTCTGCGGTTGCTATTGGTGTTGCTGTTTTGATTTTGGTGCTATATACTTTTGTTCCGGTTATCATGATGATCCTAGGTAAACATCTTTTCTGGTCTCCCTTTAAAACCAAAGGGCATGCGGAAAGTCGTATATGGGAAGGTGTTTCGCGGTTCTCAACACAATTTCCGTACATAACTTCTATTTTATGCGCACTAGTTTGTTCTACGGTTCTTTTATATAATGGAAATCTTTCCTATAATAATCTGTCAGAAGTTGACCCTTCCTACTCATCAGTAGTGGGATACAATCTCATTACAGAGCATTTCGGTTCTGGTCAAACCGCTCCATCTACGATTGCTCTTGAGAGTTCCCAATCAATGGATAATCAAAATGATATGGAACAATTGGACCGACTTACTGAAATAATAAAATCAGTAGATGGTGTCGATACGGTTTATAGTGTAACACAGCCAAAGGGTGCTAAAATCGATGAGCTGTATCTTGACAGTCAACTTAAAACTGCCACAGATGGGATAGACAGTGCACTGGATGGCATCGATGAAATCAAGGATGGTTTGCAAAGCGCAGTGACACAGATACAATCTGCTTCTGGAAACGCTGGTTCTCTCGAACAGTTACAGTCCGGAACAAAAAATCTGATAACAGGAATTTCTTCGCTGAATAGTGCATCTGTAAAAGTTTCTACAGGACTGGAAAGCTTGGAAAAAGGTACAGAAACATTATCGGGTAATCTCGGAACATTGAAAACGTCTTGTGAAAAGTTGGAGAATGGTCTAAACAGCAGTGCGTCGGTATCGGAGCAGATTACAAAGGGAATTGGAAGTGTAAACAGTAATATTTCTTCCATGCAAACTATGATTAGTCAAATGAGTAGTAGCTCAAATGATCTGGGGTTGAGTATAGCAAATATATCAACACTTTTAGGAGATGTCAAAACGAATTTATCAAGTATTGGGACAAGCGTAAATAAAATTGGAACAAATGCTGGTGCTTTAAGTAAGCAGTTGAATCCGTCTGACAGTCGGTATGATACAGAAATGCAAGAAGTAGAGAATATTATAACCAGTACCAAGAATATTGGTTCGTCTCTTACGACGGTCACATCAAAGCTTACAGGAGTACAGATGGCACTCAGCGGTTTTTCCTCCTCTAATACAAGTCAGTATATTTCACAGGCGCAGGCAGGGCTTGATATGATATCATCTGCTCTCTCAAAATTAGAGACGGCCAGTTCACAACTAAATGCAGGGTTGATAAATGCAACAGAAGCTCAATCAAAAATTACATCAGCAGTATCTCAGCTTTATGATGGGGTAGAACAACTGAATGATGGTTTACAAAAAGTAGCGGATGGACAGAAAGCAATTAATGAGGGATTAGCAAAGCTCAACGATGGGGCGAAGACATTACAATCAGGGCAAAATGAACTGATTGATGGTGTTGAAAAACTCACTAAGGAATCGGAGAAACTAACCAGTGGGCTTAATGATGCAATTGATGGACTTGGCAAAGTGTCAAATGGGTTAACATCTGCGCATGAATATTTAGGTGATCTTTCCGCATTCAAGGAGGCAGACTCTATATTCTATATTCCGGAAGATAAAATCGATGGAGAGGATTTTGGGAAGTCCCTAAATAGATATATGTCAAGCGATCATAAAATAACAAAAATAACAATCACCCTGAGTGTCGACCCCTACTCTCCTCAGGCGATGGAAATCATAAACAATATACAGGACAAAATAGACAGTTATCTTTCCGTATCCAACCTTAAAATATCATCCTGGGGAATATCCGGTACGGCACAGAGCAATGTAGAATTGGATAATATGTCAAACAGTGATTTTAATTTTGCAAGAACAATTATGTTAATCGGTATTTTTATTGTTTTGGTAATAATCACGCACGAGATATGGATGCCCATTTTTATAACCATTTCTCTGATTGCGTCATACTACATAGCCATGACTTTATCAAGTATCATGTTCCATCAGATTATCGGGTTTGGTGACCTATCCTGGAATGTCCCGTTTTGCTCATTTATTATGATTGTCACCTTGGGCGTGGATTATAGTATCTTTCTAATTATGCGCCAGAAAGAAAATGTAGAACTTTCCGACATGGAAACCATTGTCTTATCCTGCAAAAAAGTAGGTTCCGTAATCACTTCAGCAGCACTGATTCTGATGGGAACGTTTGCCGCTCTGTATCCATCCGGAGTAAGAACTTTGATGGAATTATCAGTGACAGTAGTAATCGGTATTTCATTATTGTGTTTGGTGTTTATTCCGGTCTTCATTCCTACAATGATAGCGATTAAATCCAAATTACTTGGGCTAAAGCAGAACTAAGTGATCCATAAAAATCTGTGTTCAAGTTTTTGTAGGGCACTATATCTTTGGGCACAGAATTAATTTGTAAACCCTATATTTTAGTACGCTTTATTAAGATTGCTTCTACAGGCCTCTATAATAATTGTGATGAAAGATGGGGAAGAGGGGCATAATAAAACTTAAAAATTTGTACTAAAAAGTACAAGCTAAACAGTAAATAATTTCTAATTTAACATGGTAAAAATCAGTTGACTCTACATTCATTATATATTATGTTTAGGTTTTGTATTTCGTTTTAGCTATAAAGCAGACATAAAAATATAGATAAAGAAAGGTTTCATACTATGGCACAAAAACACACAAAAAAAATCTTTAAAACAATCTGTTTTGCACTTCTATTAGTGCTTATATTCGGCATAGTTCTAGTGTTGATGATTAGCAGTAATGAGCGTTGGTTTGCTTATCTGATTCTGGCGGCGTGCGTTGGCTCACTCATTTACCTAAGGAGTATAAAATTCTGGCGCGGATGGAGAATTCCGCTATCTTGGATATTAGCGATTGTTTTTGCATGGGTTGGTCTGTTCGCAGGTCAGCCTTCCACAAATATTCAACCTTACACCCCAAAGAAATTGGAGCAACCCTGCGCTTCCTATCAGCTTTTGCTCAATAACTTAACTATTGTGGATACGCGGACTGGTATTCTAACTTCCAATATGAGCATTCTATGTGTGAATGGAAAAATCAAGGATATTGCACCGACTGGCACAATCAAGGCAGATAACGACACAAAGATCATCGATGCCACCGGAAAGTATGTGGTTCCCGGATACCTGAATATGCATATGCATGTAATTGGTGAGGAGAACACCAAGGAATCGATGGCACTTCTGCTTGTCAACGGCGTAACCGGTTTCAGACAAATGAGTGGCTCGCCCGAACTTCTAAGGGAATGGAGATCAGGTGCCTTTACCAGCTCTACGAACGAGCCTGCACTACTGACAATGCCCATCGGTATTTTAACTCCAATGAATGCTCCCACGCCTGAGGTTGCAGTAAAATATGTCCGTCAGCAGCAAAAAGAAGGGGTCGACTTTATAAAGGTAGGTGGCATTTCACCGGATGTATTTAATGCCGTTCAAACGGAGGCAAATAAGTTTAATATTCCGGTAGAGGGACATGTGCTTTCCGATATGGACTTGAAAGAGGTCTCAAAAAATGGTTTTCACAGTGTCGAGCACTTCGGAATTAACAACGGGGCTCTTATTTCCTGCTCTACAGACGAAAAGAGCTTGAGAGCACAAGCAACAGGGATTCCCACCAAAATAACTGAAAATCCAATTTTTGTTCAACTATTGAAGATTAGGGGCATTCAAGATTTTGCAAACGAGCAATTCATCAAATGGGGCACAAAGACCTCTGGCGGAGCGAAAGATGAAACTCAGCTAACACATATCATTAACACTTTTTGTGAGGAAAAGGCAAAAGAACTTGCTGATGTCTATGTAGAGAACAATACCTGGCAATGCCCAACTATGGTCCGCATGCATTCCGGCTTGTTCAGCGGTAGTAGCGAATCTACTGCTCAGAAACTCTATGATCTCTATTTGAAACTAGTAAAGACATTTGATTCAAAAGGCGTTAAGCTGATGGCTGGAACGGATGGAAGCGAAGGTGACGCCATTCATAGGGAATTTGATGAACTTGAAAAAGCGGGCATCTCACCCCTACACGTCCTTCAAATGACAACTCTAAACGGGGCTGAGTTTCTGGGGCGCTTGGATGATATGGGTACAGTAGAAGTTGGCAAGAATGCTGATTTGGTTCTATTGGATGGAAATCCCATAGAGAGTGTTCAAAATCTTCATAAGATAAACGCTGTTATACGTGCAGGTTCCTATCACGATAAGAACGAACTGAATGCGACTAAGGATAAGTTTTATCCAGGTAAGAAGTAAAAAGAAAAAGTACATTAACTACCAACAAGGCAGGCTCATTAAAATATATTTCCCATGTTCATTTTATCCATAATCTCCGCAGCCATTCCCACAAGTTCCAAACTTCTTTATAGATTAGGAGAGAGTCTGCAAATAAGAGAGCCGAAAGTAAATAGGAATTAGTCAGTAAGTAAGAACTGGTCAGTAAAAACCGTCTGCAAATGAGAAGATTGTCTGCAGATGAGAAGATCGTCTGTAATGGAGAAGACCGTCTGTAAGTAAGAAGATCGTCTGTAAGTGAGAAGACCGAATGTAAGTAAGAAGACCGTCTGTAGATGAAGAAAAAAGTCTGTGACAGGAATAAATCCCGTCAACAGACTTTTTATGTTACAACGATCCTATGATAACTTTTAAAATATGTACCCATATATATAAAAATTACATGAAATTCCTATAGGATTATAACCTTTCTACATTCGCAGCCTGAGGTCCCTTTTCGCCTTTAACAACATCGAATCGAACCTTCTCGCCTTCTTCCAATACTTTAAAGCCGTCCATCATCAGCGCTGAAAAATGTACGAATACATCATTTCCCTCTTCATCTGAAATAAAACCAAAACCCTTTTTTGCATTAAACCATTTTACTGTACCCGTTTTCATAAAATGCCTCCTAAAACATTATAATGTTACATTACCATAATTAGTAATATAGTCTAAATTTATCATAAATTCATAAAAATGTCAAATAATCTTTGTTATATTTTGTAACATTTTCATTATTTTTTTTGCGTATGTAAGAAATGACAAATGGATAAAATTGTGTTATTATGAATAAGCACTGACGATAAAATATCATACTTATTATATAGATTAAATAGATGGAGGTTATGAGATGAAATTTCAAATTCCTTCCTCATATGACATTTCTTTTGAGGACCAATTAGATGATTTAAATGGGCAGGGTATCGTATTAATTCATAAAAAAACCGGGGCAAGGGTTGCAGTTGTTGCCAATGAGGATGAAAATAAGGTCTTCTACATCGGTTTTCGTACGCCTCCCAAAAACAGCACCGGCGTTGCTCATATTATAGAGCATTCCGTGCTATGCGGCTCTAAGAACTTCCCGGCAAAGGATCCGTTCGTAGAGCTTGCCAAGGGTTCTTTGAACACCTTTTTAAATGCGATGACCTATCCGGATAAAACCGTATATCCCATTGCAAGTGTGAATGATCAGGATTTTAAGAATCTGATGCATGTGTATATGGATGCCGTATTATATCCGAATATTTATCAGCGCAGGGAAATATTCGAACAGGAAGGCTGGCATTATGAACTGGAGAATGAAGCAGATGAATTAAAATATAATGGTGTCGTTTATAACGAGATGAAGGGAGCTTTCTCCTCACCGGAATCCCAGCTGTTTCGTCTTATTCAGAACTCCTTGTATCCTGACACGGCTTACGGGGTGGAATCGGGAGGAGATCCGGATTTTATTCCTGAATTATCCTATGAGGAGTTTATAGACTTTCACAAGACTTATTATCATCCGTCCAACAGTTATATTTATCTGTATGGCGATATGGATTTTAACGAGCGTCTGGAATGGCTTGATCAGGAATATCTGGGCAAATATGAGCAGTTACAGGTGAATTCACAGGTTGCTTTGCAGGAGAGCTTCCCATCCATGAGAGAGAAGGTCGCTTATTATTCTCTTGGAGAAGGTGAAAGTGCAAAGGAGAATACGTATCTTAGCTTAAATACGGTCATTGGCAATTCTCTCAACAAAGAGCTGGGGCTTTCCTTCCAGGTGTTGGATTATGTTCTGCTGCAGTCTCCCGGAGCACCAATCAAGCAGGCACTTTTGGATGCGGGGATCGGCAAAGATATTCTGGACAGCTACGAGGATGAGATTTATCAGCCATTACTGTCAATTATAGCAAAAAGCTCCGATGAGGAGAAAAAAGATCAATTTGTAAAGATTGTGCAGGACATTCTTAAGAAAATTGTAAAAGAAGGGTTGGAAGAGAAATCCCTTCGTGCTGCAATTAATTATTATGAATTTAAATACAGGGAAGCAGACTATGGACAGTTTCCGAAAGGGCTGATGTACGGCCTTAGAATACTCGGCAGCTGGTTATATGATGACAGCAAACCCTTTTTGCATCTAAAAGATAATGCGGGATATGCATATCTGAAGAATATGATCGGCACCGGCTATTTCGAACAGCTTATTGAGGATTATCTATTGAAGAATACCCATACTTCACTGGTGATTTTAAAGCCAAAGGCCGGATTAAATCAGGAGAAGGAACAACAGTTAAAACAAAAACTGTCAGACTACAAAAACCAATTAACAAAGGAAGAGATTCATCAGATTGTTGAGGCAACCAAACATCTGAAACAATATCAGGAAGAACCGTCCACAAGAGCTGATCTGGAGAAAATACCGCTTCTGGACAGAAGTGACATCCCTGTTAAAACGCAGCCTATCTACAATCATGAGCTGTTGATGGAGGGGATCAAGGGAATCCATCATGAGGTATATACCAACGGAATTGCTTATATCAGACTGTTATTTGATGTAAAGGATATTCCTCAGGAGCTGCTTCCCTATCTTTCCTTGTTATCTCTTGTACTGGGATATGTGAACACCGGAGCGTACACTTATCTGGAATTATCCAATGAAATCAATATTCATACCGGAGGAATCACCACCAATGTCAGAAGCTTCTCTGTGAAAGGAAGTACAGATGTATATATTCCGGTATTCGAATTTGGTACAAAAGTACTTTATGATAACATCGGCGAGGCATTGGGACTCATTCAGGATATGCTCTACCGTACTGATTTTGATGACACCAAGCGATTAAAGGAAATCCTTGATGAGATGATTTCGAAGATGCAGATGAGGTTTAATTCTTCCGGTCACTCTGTGGCCGTAGACCGTGTAATGTCTTATTACTCTAAGCATGGTTTGTTTAAGGAGATTACAACCGGAATTACCTTGTATCAGTTCCTGGATGATCTGAAAAGCAATTATGCGCAGAAATCGGCAGATACCATCCTTAAATTAGAAGAGTTGATGAAGCTGATATTTACAAAAGAAAAGCTGATGATCAGTATCACTGCAGACGGGGAGGGATGTAAGCGTTTTCTTGAAAAATTGCCTGAATTTACAGCAAAGCTGCCTTCCGGTAGTGAGAGTCATCTGCTGGACGGATATGATAAAGCACCGCTCACCCCCTGCTGCTATAACGAAGGTTTTAAGAGTGCCATGCAGGTGCAATATGTGGCGAGAGCCGGTAACTTTATTAACGCCGGATTTAGCTATACAGGGGCATTAAAGGTGCTGAAAGTGATTTTAAGCTATGATTACCTTTGGAATAATGTCAGAGTAAAGGGTGGCGCTTACGGCTGTATGTGCGGATTCTCCGGTGTGGATGGAGATGCTTATTTTACCTCCTACCGTGATCCTAATTTGAAGGAAACCAATCTGATCTATGAAAATATACCGGAATTTGTAAAGAATTTTACAGCAGATGAAAGAGACATTACAAAATATATCATCGGAACCTTCAGTACCCTGGATACCCCTTTAACTCCCCAGGCCAAGGGAAAGCGATCTCTAAGTATGTATCTGGCGGGTATTTCAGAGGAAGAACTGCAAAAGGAAAGGGAGGAGATCCTGTCAGTGACCCAGGAGCATATCCGCGCTTTGGATGGTGCGTTGAAAGCAGTATTGGATCAGGGAAATATCTGTGTCATCGGAAATGAAGGAAAAGTCATGGAAAATCAGAGTATGTTCCATGAGGTCAAGAATTTATTAAAGGCTTAAATTATCAGAAGTTCACATCGAAAGAGAACTGCGGCACAAATAATGTATGGAACCTTGTCGCAGAGGGAAAGGTAAGATAGAATGAAAGACATCAAATATAAATCGGGGTTTGTAACACTTATCGGAAGGCCAAATGTTGGAAAGTCCACCCTGATGAACCATCTGATCGGACAGAAAATAGCGATTACATCCGATAAACCACAGACAACCAGGAACAGAATTCAGACCGTTTATTCAGATGAGCGGGGACAGATTATCTTCCTTGATACCCCCGGAATTCATAAGGCGAAGAATAAATTGGGAGAGTATATGGTCAGTGTGGCTGAGCGAACCCTGGGTGAAGTGGACCTTATTTTATGGCTCGTGGAGCCGTCGACTTTTATCGGAGCGGGAGAACAGCATATTGCGGAAAAACTAAAGAAAATAAAGACACCGGTTATCCTGGTAATCAACAAGATCGATACCGTCAGAAAAGAAGAAATCCTCACCTTTATCTCTGCCTATAAGGACGTTTGCAATTTTGCAGAGATCATTCCGGTGTCGGCGTTAAAAGGTGAGAATACGAAGGAATTATTAAAAGTTATTTATCAATATATTCCGGAAGGTCCGATGTATTACGATGAAGACACGGTAACAGATCAGCCGGAGAGGCAGATCGTAGCTGAGCTGATCAGAGAGAAAGCACTGCGCTATCTGGATGATGAGATTCCCCACGGAATTGCGGTTAGCATTGATAGCATGAAGGAACGGCGAACTGCCGGTGAACGGGAGGATGATGATTCCTATGCGGGGATCATTGATATTAACGCAACGATTGTATGTGAAAGAGACTCTCACAAGGGAATTATTATCGGAAAAGGCGGAGCGAAATTAAAACAAATCGGAACTACAGCCAGAAGAGAAATTGAAAATCTATTGGACTGCAAGGTGAATCTTCAACTCTGGGTAAAGGTGAAGAAGGACTGGAGAGACAGTGATTTTCTGATGAAAAACTATGGATTTAATCCCAATGATTAAACGGTATCAATTCTGCCGGTTATATTGAAATCATTATACCGGATCACGACAAATAATAATTGTCAAGACAAATGAAAAAAGTTGGAATGGGATATTCTGACCAGTTTAGAAATGTACAAAATGGGAAACCTAATGATATAAGAGAAAAAGTGATAAAACTACGTAAGGAAATAAAAAAACATAGTGATTTATATCATGGTTAGGGGGCTCATTTATGAAGAATTGTGATTACTGGAAGAGTTTTATTCAAACAGGTAAAATTGATGATTACTTAACTTACATTGCATGCACGAGGGAGGAATATATAGAGGAACTCATGCAGGTAGTGGACAGAGATGAAGAGGGTGGTATGAATGCCGGCATCGACTACCGTAACGGGAATGGTTCTGTCAGCAATGCCAGTTGGTGATTATGACAAACGGTTAGTGATACTGACGAAAGATCTTGGTAAAATAACAGCATTTGCCAAAGGCGCGAGAAGACCAAACAGCGCCTTTTTGGCGTGCAGCCAACCATTTTCCTTTGGAGAATTCAGCCTTTATGCGGGAAGATCCGCTTATAATATCATGTCAGCGGAAATTTCGAATTATTTTGCAGCGCTGAGAGAAGATTTCGAGGCGCTCTGTTATGGGTTATATTTTTGTGAATTTGCAGACTTTATGGGAAAAGAACAGAGTGATGAGAGGGATAATTTATTATTGATTTACCAGACCTTAAAAGCATTGACTAAAAAAACCATTGACTATCCGTTGATTCGTGCGATATTTGAGCTTAGGATGATGGCCATTGAGGGCCAGGCTCCACAGGTATTTACCTGTGTGAAGTGCAACAAAGAGATGACCGGCAGACAATCTGATTTCCTGTTCAGTGCAGCTAACGGTGGCATTTTATGTGATGACTGCAAGCGCATGGATCAGAATGCAATTCGCATTGATACATCCGCACTTTATGCGATGCAATACATAATCTCAAAGGAAATTGAAAAACTATATACATTCAAAGTAACTGATGAGATATTATTTCAGCTTAAAAAATGTGTCAAACGTTATTTGGAATGTTATCTGGAGCATGATTTTAAATCATTGGAGATGCTGGATTCCCTAAAATAATGAGAATTTTGATTTTTAAGTTGAAATTATCCTGCTTTAAGGTTAAAATGGTATGAATCCAAAATATAACGGAGGGATATGTTTTATGAAGAAAATTATTTTTTGTTCCTTAATAATAGCTGTTATGACAGGGATAATCGGCTGTTCGAGAGGGGCAAAATCACTTGATATTAATGAAATTTCCGAGAACACCATGCTTGCCAGAGCAAATGGTACGCTTCAGGTGGCAACCGTAGAGGAGTTTAATAAAGATTACTACAGCTTTGAGGAGCTGACAGAATTCGTGAAAAATCAGGTTGATGCATACAATGCAAAAGCAGGTGGGGATAAAGTTACCATTGGTACCAATGATTTATTAAAGAAAAATGATAAGGCAATCATGTTGCTGACCTACTCCGGAATGGACCAGTATACAGCTTTTAACGAGGTCACAGCGGCATATTTTACGGGGGGAATCAAGGATAATCCCCTGGCATTACCGGATTCCCTGGTAAATGCAGGCAACAATTCCCAGACCGGCACCCAGGAGGTAATACAGAACGGTAAATATAAAATTCTTGTGGTGAATGAACCATATAACATTGTTGTGGATGGTAAGCTGAAATACTATTCCGGTAATGCAAAGCTTCTGGAGGATGACGTGGTACGCAGCGCCGATGAGGGGATGACTGTGATCGTCTTTAAACCGTGATGGATGGCAGATTAATGGAAGAGAATGATTGGAACGGATTTTAATTATTTTTTAAATAAGAAAGACATTAAGAATGTGTGAGGATGAACGTATGGAAAAAACAATGGAGAAAATTGTTGCATTAGCAAAGGCGAGAGGATTCGTATATCCGGGCTCCGAAATTTACGGCGGTCTTGCCAATACCTGGGATTATGGTAATCTTGGGGTGGAATTGAAGAACAATGTAAAAAAGGCATGGTGGCTGAAATTCATTCAGGAGAATCCTTATAATGTTGGTGTGGATTGTGCAATTTTAATGAATCCCCAGACCTGGGTAGCTTCCGGACATCTGGGCGGTTTTTCCGATCCTTTGATGGACTGCAAGGAATGTCATGAGCGTTTCCGGGCGGACAAGCTGATTGAAGATTATAATTCCGAACACGGTATTGTGATCGAAGGTGCCGTTGACGCTTGGGCTCAGGAAGACATGAAGAAATATATTGAAGAACATAATATCGTATGCCCTACCTGCGGCAAACACAATTTCACAGACATCCGTCAGTTTAACCTGATGTTCAAGACGTTCCAGGGTGTAACAGAAGATGCCAAGAATATCGTTTATTTAAGACCTGAGACAGCACAAGGTATCTTCGTTAACTTTAAAAATGTTCAAAGAACCTCCCGCAAGAAGATTCCCTTTGGGATCGGACAGATTGGTAAATCATTCCGTAATGAAATTACACCAGGGAACTTTACCTTCCGTACCAGAGAATTTGAGCAGATGGAATTAGAGTTCTTCTGTGAACCGGGAACTGATTTAGAGTGGTTTACGTACTGGAGATCCTTTTGCATTGATTGGCTGAAGGTACTTGGTATGAAGCTGGATGAAATCAGAGTCAGAGATCATGACCCGGCAGAACTTGCTTTTTACAGCAAGGCCACCACAGATATAGAATTCTTATTTCCTTTTGGATGGGGTGAACTATGGGGCATTGCAGATCGTACCGATTATGATCTGACACAGCATCAGACGGTATCCAAGGAGGATATGAGCTTTTTCGATGATGAGAAGAAAGAGCGATATATTCCTTATGTAATTGAACCATCACTGGGTGCAGATCGTGTCACACTTGCTTTCCTTTGCTCTGCTTACGATGAAGAGGAGATTGCAGAAGGTGATGTTCGTACTGTGCTTCATTTCCATCCGGCAATCGCGCCTGTAAAGATTGGTATTCTTCCGTTATCCAAGAAGCTGTCCGAAGGAGCAGAGAAGATCTTTACTGAATTATGCAAGACCTATAACTGTGAATTTGACGACAGAGGAAATATAGGCAAACGCTATCGCAGACAGGATGAAATAGGAACACCGTTCTGTATTACGTATGATTTTGATTCAGAAACAGATGGCTGTGTTACCGTCCGTGATCGTGATACCATGGCGCAGGAAAGAATAAAAATCGAAGATTTGAAGATATATTTTGAGAATAAGTTTAGATTTTAGTAAAAAACTCTTTTCTTCTCATAATATTCTATGATATAATGCATTTTGGTGACTAAAAATGCCAGACGAGAGTTATAATCTGGGTGATAACATTGGTTTGAGTGTCAAAAGTATTACGCAAACGAAATGAATTTTCATTTTGCTTGCGGAGTACTTTTCACTCAGGCTGGTTTATGATCCAGATTTGTAATGAATATAATAATATTTTTAGGAGGGCACTAAAAACATGAAATGGGTATACTTGTTTAAAGAAGGCAAAGCAGATATGAAAAACCTTCTTGGCGGCAAAGGCGCCAACTTGGCAGAAATGACGAACTTAGGACTCCCGATTCCTCAGGGCTTTACTGTTACGACTGAAGCTTGTACAGATTATTACAACAGTGGTAAGAAGATCACAGATGAGATTAAAGAGCAGATTTTTGCTTCTTTAAGTATTCTGGAGGAGCAGCAGGGCAAGAAGTTCGGTGACACAGAAAATCCGTTATTGGTATCTGTCCGTTCCGGAGCAAGAGCTTCCATGCCGGGTATGATGGACACAATTCTGAACTTAGGCTTAACCGACGTTGCAGTAGAAGGTTTTGCAAAGAAGACAGGAAATCCCAGATTTGCATATGATTCCTACAGAAGATTTATCCAGATGTTTTCTGACGTAGTTATGGAAATCTCCAAATCCAAATTCGAAAGAGTATTGGATGAGATCAAGGAGAAAAAGGGCGTTAAATATGATACAGAACTTTCCGCAGATGACTTAAAGGAAGTTATTACACAATTTAAAGCACTTTATAAGACAGAAAAGGGTACAGATTTCCCTCAGGATCCTTCCGTTCAGTTAATAGAGGCTGTAACAGCAGTGTTCCGTTCCTGGGACAATCCTCGTGCAATTTACTATAGAAGAATGAACGATATTCCAGGTGATTGGGGTACCGCTGTTAACGTTCAGGCTATGGTATTTGGTAACATGGGCGATACATCAGGTACCGGTGTTGCATTTACCCGTAATCCTTCTACCGGAGAAGCTAAGATTTACGGTGAGTACTTAATCAATGCTCAGGGTGAAGATGTAGTTGCCGGTATCAGAACTCCTCTGCCGATTACAAAACTGGAAGAGGATATGCCTGAGGTTTATACAGAATTCATGAGAATTGCAAATCTTCTTGAAAATCACTATAGAGATATGCAGGACATGGAATTTACGATTGAAGATAAAAAACTTTATTTCTTACAGACTCGTAATGGTAAGAGAACTGCTCCTGCAGCATTACAAATTGCCTGCGATTTAGTGGATGAAGGAAAGATCACAAAGGAAGATGCCATCAAGAGAATTGAAGCAAAATCCTTAGATCAGTTATTACACCCTACCTTTGACATAAAGGAATTAAAAGCAGCTAAGCCTGTTGGCAGCGCACTTCCTGCATCTCCCGGTGCAGCAGCAGGTAAGGTTTACTTTACTGCAGAGGACGCTAAAAATAATCATGAAAAAGGCGAGAGAGTTATTCTTGTTCGTCTTGAAACATCACCGGAAGATATTGAAGGTATGCATGCAGCGGAAGGTATCTTAACCGTTCGTGGCGGTATGACATCTCACGCAGCCGTTGTTGCTCGTGGTATGGGAACTGCTTGTGTATCCGGTTGTGGTGAGATCAACATCAATGAAGAAGAGAAATTCTTCACATTGTCTGGAAATACTGTAAAAGAAGGAGATTACATCTCCCTTGACGGTTCCACAGGTAACATCTACATCGGAGACATCCCTACAGTAGAAGCTTCCATTAGTGGTAACTTTGATAGAATTATGCAGTGGGCTGATGAAATCAGAACATTAAAGGTAAGAACCAATGCAGATACACCGGCAGATGCAGCGAATGCTGTTAAGTTCGGTGCAGAAGGTATCGGCCTTTGCCGTACAGAGCATATGTTCTTTGAAGGCGACAGAATTCCTAAGATCAGAAAAATGATCCTTTCCAAGACTGTTGAAGCAAGAGAAGCAGCTCTGAATGAGTTAATACCTTTCCAGAAGGGCGATTTCAAAGGCCTTTATGAAGTAATGGAAGGAAGACCGGTTACCATCCGTTTCCTGGATCCTCCGCTTCATGAATTTGTTCCTACCGAAGAAGATGATATCGTAGCACTTGCTAAGGATATGGGTCTTACGGTAGAAGAAGTGAAGGCTACCTGCGATTCCTTACATGAATTCAATCCTATGATGGGACACAGAGGCTGCCGTCTTGCCGTAACTTATCCTGAGATTGCTAAGATGCAGACCAGAGCAGTTATGGAAGCAGCAATTGAAGTTAAGAAAGAAAAGGGCTTTGACATCATTCCTGAAATCATGATTCCATTGGTTGGTGAGAAGAGAGAGTTAAAGTATGTTAAGGATGTTGTTGTTGAGACTGCAGAAGCAGTAAAGAAAGAGATGAACTCTGATATCGAGTACCATATCGGTACTATGATCGAGATTCCTCGTGCAGCTTTACTTGCTGATGAGATCGCTGAAGAAGCTGAATTCTTCTCCTTTGGTACCAACGATTTAACACAGATGACCTTTGGTTTCTCCCGTGATGATGCAGGTAAGTTCCTGGATGCTTACTATAAGACAAAGATCTATGAATCTGATCCTTTTGCAAGACTTGATCAGGATGGTGTTGGTCAGTTAGTGAAGATGGCATCTGAAAAAGGACGTACTACCAGACCGAACATTAAGCTTGGTATCTGTGGTGAGCACGGCGGAGATCCTTCCACCGTTGAATTCTGCCATAATGTAGGTTTGAACTATGTATCCTGTTCACCATTCCGTGTGCCGATCGCAAGACTGGCAGCAGCACAGGCAGTTCTTAATAACAAGTAATATTGAGATTTCAACATTTCTTGATGGTTTGAGTAAGGTTAGACAGTATTAAATAACAGCAAATAAATTATTGAGCACCCTATCATTGTAAAAGTGGTAGGGTGCTTTTTCATTCAATAACAATTGCTTTAAGCCTGTTATAGTGTTATATTAGAAATGATATTTTTATACAGATGCAATATCTGAAAAATGGGGTGAGCGAAGTGAAGAAAATAAATTATCAGTTGGTCTAAATCATACGACTAAAATACTATGCTTAGGAAAGGTGCAACTTAGTTAATAGACTTCTTTATCTATATTCTATTAATAAATAAAGGAGAATTAATATGAAGTATGCAAAAGCAAATAGTATTTTGCCTGAGTATTTAATAATGTTGATACAAGAGTACGCGGATGGATGTTATGTATATATTCCGAGAAGGATGCATAAAGCTAGAAAATGGGGAGAGGTTTGTGGAAGTAGAGGTAAGATTTCTCTTAGAAATGAACAGATATATTTACAATTTAGTAATGGCATCAAAGTATCAGAGCTAGCAAAGCAATATTTTCTATCTGAAAGAACTATACAAAATATAATATCAGGTGTAAAGTGTAAACAAAATAAGTAGTAATGAAAATGTCTTGGCTGAGTATTTTGCCAAGACATTTTCATTACTTTATTCCTGTTTCATGTTTATGTTTGACGATAAGGTTATGATTTGATAAAGTGAGTATTATGCTGGTATTATAAAATGGAGGTTGACAAAATGATAGAGATAGTTCATAAAAATAAAAACTTGGCTGAGTTACTTTCAAAAGACACAAGCTGTATATATTTTAGTTGTGTTTTAGAAGATAGCATGAAAGGTCAGGTATGGGTTGACAATCTAGAAATGCCATCATTTGCTGTTGTATGGAATGAATATCAAAAAGGATTTCAATTAATGGGAAAGCCTGTAAAGGATTCTGAGTATAGCAATTTACGTCTATTTTTTGAAAAAGTTATCTTTCGATTTTTAAATAATAAAGACTTAAGTTGTTTCGAGTGTGGAACTGATACTGAGGAACTAACCAAAATACTCTTTGAGATTTTCAGAGATAAAAATGTGGAATCAGCACAGCAGAAGGTTTTTGGTTTGAATAAAATTATTTGCCCTTATGAGGAGCGCAAAATATTAAACAATGACTTAGAAATAGTTGCAATAGATGATTCATTTTATAAAGGAAAATATGATAATATCGGATATGTTACGAATGAAATTAATGATACATGGACATCTAAAGAAGCTTACTTAAAGAACGGATACGGATATGCGGCTGTTATAGGTAATTGTATTGTAAGTCGAGCATTAGTCACATGCAGTTATAAGCAACATGATAACATTGGAGTAGATACATTGAATGAATACAGAAAAAAAGGAATATCTTCAAAATTAGTTTATCTTACGTTATTAGAAGCAAGAAAGAGAAATAGAGAGTGTGTTTGGGATTGTACGGAGGATAATATAGCATCTGAAAGAACTGCAATAAAGGTCGGATTTGAGCTGGAAAGGACCGATACAGTGTGTTGGTTTAATATTTGAGAACCAAATTCTAATGCTACAAAGATTTGGCTCACTTCTTCCGGGGGATGTATTGTAGCAAATAACGGAAGCAGGATACCATAAAATGAATTAAATGAGTTATTAGAGATTATTTCTGCACAGTATTTTATGATATGTGATGAGTGGAAAAGTCATTTTAAAGAAGAGGAAATCAGATTCTACTGCTAATATGTGGGAGAAGTATTGCTGGAAATATCAAGTCTCAGCTGTTGCTGTGATATAAATCTTAATGGTACTTTCATTGAGGACAGCACAGGCAGTATTAAACGATAAGAAATAGTTGAATCTTCAACGTTTTTCGAAGTTTGACTTAGGTCAGACTGTATTGAATAACAGCAAAGAAATTATAGGGCACCCTATCATGAAAATGGTAGGGTGTTATTTTTTTATAGATAACAAGAATTGTATCTGGTACAATTAGAAATGTGTAGTTATACATAATTGGGCAGAAAATGATAAATGAGGTTGGAGGAGTATTTCTTAACAAAAAATAAAACGTCTGAAATTGTGGGTATAAAGAATGATTCAAGGGATTGCTATTTTCGGGCTGAATGGAGGCGGGAAGTCGACTATAACTCATGACTTAGCAAAACAAATAGGTTATTTTGAGATGGACGTGGAAGATTATTATTTTCCAGAGCAAAGAAAATCAAGAAAATGGGCTTTAGAAAATAAAAGTGTAATTGCTACAGAACATTTAAAGGAACTTCCTTTTTCTAATCCTAGAACAAAGAGTGAAGTACAGACTGCAATTATTGAGAATATAAAGACTCATCCGAGGTTTATTATTTCTGATGTTACAATGAATTGGAATGATGAAATTCTTTCTTGTATTGATATTGATTTTTGGATTCAAACGCCACTTAAAGAAAGATTGAAGAGAATTCAAGATAGGGAAGAAAAAAGGTTCAAATAATATTAAGTTGTTTGTTGGTGCTGTCCCAAGGCGCATGTATCAGATCGGTGTCCAAGCCAGAGATCATCTGCGTATTCTATCCTAAAATTTGCGGAAAATAGCAAACCCATTGAGATGTTTCACACAAATTGCTACACTGAACATAGATTTGGGAAAGGAGGGGATCAGGGTGGCGACTGAATGGTGTGCGGAATTGATGTGCTGCATGGAAGAAATGTATGTATTGAAAGACAAAACAAGGAAATCGTCTAGGCCAATCCCTGTTTTATGGAGGGGCTGAAAATGCCCTGCGTAACTTACGAATAGGGATATGGACATTGAATATGTGAAATTTGTCATTACAAAGAGCCGTATTCAGGAATTGCTGCTTTGCGGGCAGTTCACCCGGTCTTTGGGCCGGTGAATTAAAAAACCAATAAACAACAATAATAGGAGGAAATTACTATGACAACAGAACAAATTATTGCCTTTGCGAAAGAAAAGATGGGAAAGGACATTACGGAGCAGGAAGCCCAGGAATATCTCGACGGTAAAGTGAAAATTCCCGATGACGCACTCGATATCGTGAGCGGAGGCTACGGGAGGTGGGATCTCCCCTATGTCGAGGGAGTGGGTGGGCAGTGCGGCTAAACCGCGATCATGCAGGAAATTTGGATAGGACACGAAACAAAACGCTAATAGACGATTGGAGGATTTTATGATGACGACACAACAGGTAATGGCATTGGCGAAAGAAAAACTCGGACGGGACATCACGGAGCAGGAAGCGCAGGATTATATCGACGGAAAAACAGTCATCCCTGACGAGGCGCTGGACATTGTCAGCGGCGGCGGAATTGTCTACACGAGAGAAGAAGTTCGCCCACTATGCGGCTGATATGTGGGTAATCAAACTAAGACAATACTTTAATAATCCGGCTATTCCCAGTACCTTTCTAACGTTTTGCCCAGTACGAATTAGCATTCATAATCCAACTAATGTATGGAAACTGCGTTATATGGGAGAAAAGATTATTGAACAAGGTAAAATATGCTACCCATTTTCTGTACTCAAAAAAATAGATACTATCCATATGATAAAACATGGTAACCCAAGAGGAGCAAACGAAAGCAGCAATAAGGAAAAAACAGATTTTGGTAACTCTAAATATTATAATGATTACATAGAGGTATGGATTCCTATCACAAGAGCAAATGAAACAATTTAATATTGATATAGAAGGGAAGCCTAATAATGATTAGAAAATATGAAAATTCTGATTTGATTGCATGTGCACAAATTATGATGGAGGTTTATAATAATGAATTGTGGCAATGCCGTTGGTCATTAGAGACATCAAGATGTTATTTGCAAGATTTTGTTAATCATGCAAAATTCATTGGTTACACCCTATTGATTGACAATCAAGTTAAAGGAGCAATATTTGCACATGAAAAAATTTGGTGGAATAACAGCGAAGTATTCATCGAGGAGATGTTTATATCACCAGAACTACAAAGACAGGGATATGGAACAGAACTGATTCATACTATGGAAGGTTATATTAAAGAACATAATTTAGCAGGCTTTACCTTAACGACAAACCGATTTGCACCTGCACCAAAGTTCTATAGGAAAAATGGATTTGTAGACTGTGACCATGTGTTATATATGGGGAAAGAAGTGATATAGTATATGTAATGTTGATTGTTCTCCAAACTGAAGACACTTTCAAAAACGATTGTGAAACAACTCGTTGGAATTCGTCGGGGTTGCTGGATGTAACAAAATATCGTACTGATGTTTATTATAATTCTAAAACTGGTGTACGGGTACATACAGCATTCCCTGATGGAGTTGTAGATGACGTGAATTATGATGGAAGTATTAAATCATTCTTGTTTCTGCTGAACAATGAATGCTGCACGTCTATTGATAAAAGCAGAAGATTTTTGTCTGATTTGACAGGTGGACAGCTAAATATATCAAAAGGCATGATAAAATCGCGGAATTCGAACGCCGATACAAAGAAATACTCTACCAAGCAAAAGATGAATACGAATATACATCCCGCCCAATAAGTATTACAGAGAAGGGTATAACCTGTATTTGCGAATGGAGAAGTATCTGTCTAATCATTTTTCTGCATAATTACAGAATTCCAACAACCAATAATGAAGCCGAAAGGCTTTCTAAGGGGCTATAAACGAAAACAGGTGCAAGCCGTGTCATTCCGGAGTCAAGCGAGTATCGATTATCTCTGTCAATGCATGAGCATGCTAGTTATGATGCGAAGAAATTAAGAGAATGTATTTAAAAGTGTATCTAGAACTTTTGGATAAGATAAACCGATGGCTTTGAATATTCATGAATTTACCTCTTGTAGTGGCATTTATTGCATGATACAATATGAGAGATTTAATTTTAGGAGGAAGTTTACTGTGTTTATTCTGTTTTACATTCGTATTCGTTAATAAGGGCAATAAAAAAGTCTTTTCCATTCTGATGTATGGGCTTTTTTGTCATGCTGTTTATACGAGTGTAACATGTGATAATCATAGTAGGTAGCAGCTATATTAGCGGTACCCTTGATTTTTGTTGCCTGTTGTAAGATGTGCAGACTTGAAGCTCATATGTGAGTGAAAAGTCTGCTTTTTTATTGTCTATTACATTATCTATAAAAAAACAACAGGAGAATACGACAATGAATAAACGAATCTGGAAAAGAGATTTTTATATATTATGGTCAGGACAAGCAATTTCTATATTAACAAGTTCTATACTTCAAATGGCATTGATTTGGCATTTGACAGCAACAACACAATCAGCTTTCGTACTATCTATGGCTTCATTGGCAGGATTTCTTCCCTATGCAGTTTTAGGAATGGTGGCTGGAACCCTTGTTGACCGGATAAGTCGTAAAATTGCAATGATTGGTGCTGACCTATTTATTGCTGTGGTAAGCCTTATATTAGTATTTGCAGCAATAAATTTCTCCAATAAATGCATTATTTCCGCTTATGTCATTAGATTATTTTAATGGAACTACCGTTCAGGCCTCAATTGCGGAGATAGCATTCTCGATAGGAATGCTTGTTGGCGGGGTGCTATTAGGTATGTGGGGAGGATTTCATAATCGAGGAAAAGGGATTGCTATTTCGATTGCAGCTATGGGGCTTCCCATTTGCTTAACAGGTTTACTTTCGCAAAATGGATTTTGGGGATTTACCATCTTGTGTATTCTAATGGGATTTGCCGTACCGTTTTATAATGGTCCTGTCACAGGAATAATGCAGGAGAGAATTGCACCTGAATATTTGGGTCGAGTATTTGGTTTATATGGGAGCATCGCTTCTATCGCTATGCCAATTGGACTAGTGTTGTCAGGAGCATTTGCGGATAGGTTGGGTATTCATAATTGGTTTTTATTGACGGGAGTGATTTGTATAATACTCGCTATTATAACTTATATGATTCCGTCTATAAGAAAAATCGATGTTTAAATTTGATAATACTAACTTAATTGAAATAACAGGCTCAATCCATAATTGTTAGCTATGTTTTCATTGAGGTCATTTCGAAAAATATTAGTTATGCTTTTGAGCTGTTCCACTCAGCTCAAGACCGCTTCAAAGCTAGTGTAACTCAAGAAATCGACGTAAAGTAATTGATGGGTTATTTATGGGCAAGTCCATTTTCCTATGGCTCTTGCCCATGCTCTTCAAGGTCGTCCTCATAAATACGTTTGTGTGTAACGATATCCTTTACTGAGGAAGCTTTATCATTCCGGCAAAGACTCTGATATCGTGATCAGCATCAAATTTGCATTCCTCTAAAATGGCTTTTGTAAGCACTTTTTTCTTATGCATCAAACGGACAATACGCTCTCGGCAGCTTACTAATTATAGTTAAATGTTGGAGATTTAATGGAATATCGAATCAAATCGGGAACAGATGCAGATGATGCAAAGTGGTTTCCAGTGTCATATGATTTGATAAATGAAAAGGTAGAAAATAATCAATATGAAAAAAATTTAAAAAAACAATATCGGCTATCACTAGAGTGTGAAGGATTTCATATGGATGCAGTGGTTGAAAAGCAAGTTATTGTTAACAACAAGCGAACGAAAACCGATTTTGTTTTAATCAGTTCAACCGGATTAGCGTTTGATCATGCATTGATCATTGCTCGTGCGATTGACACTTTGAGATCTTCTATGGATAAATCTATGTTAGCTTTCGAACTTATTTCGGAGACCTTTACCTTAACGGAACTTCAGCAGATCTATGAGACTATCTTGGATGAAGCTTTGGTACCAGCAAATTTTAGAAGAAAAATAGCCGGATCTGTAATTGAAACCAATGATTGGGCAAAAGAAACAGGGTATCGACCGGCAAAATTGTTTAAAAGAAATCTTGATTCTTTTACTTAATATAAAATAATGCAAAAAGGAGTGAATGAAACGAACAGACGTAAGCATGTAATAGTATGGAGAATTACGCAGGATTGCAATATGAGATGTAAATTCGGCTACTATAGTTGTGATATTGTCTGTGTCAATGATGTTAACAATTATGCTGAATGTACTTTATTTTCTCCCCACTCATTTGTCGGAATGTATTTCTGGAAGAAGCATTATTATAACAATCGGGACGTTGTAAAATGCAAAAAATGTCAGTATGGATAACAATCATATTCTTGGCTGCATCTGGGATATTCATCTGTGTTTACCGTATGTTTCATGTGCCTGCCAAACTGGAACATAGAAAGTGAAATGGCGGCAATGAGGGATAAATTCTGGAATAAGTCAGAGACCCTTATATTGACCTAAAGTGGTTGATATGAGGGTCTCTTTTTGATTGGCTCTTTGTCAAGAGTTGGGGTAAAATGATTTTTTTAGATGCAAGAATGAACTTTTTTCGAGAAAGATGGATTCAGATTTGCGGCTGCTTTTGTTTAATATAAAATTGGGTCTCATTTTTATTATGCAAATAGTTGATGCGTGATTTATAGATTAATGATTAGTTGTTACGATTCCCTGGATTTAATTAATAAAAGATTTTCACAAGGTATGGTTTTTATAGTTAAATTGTATTGACATCAAGTCAATATATCAAAATCTATTGACAATAGAAAACTTTGATGATACTATTTAACTAAATAGTTAAATAGTATCATTCAAAAGGAGGGTAATTGTGGCGAATGTATTTAGAGCTTTAGGAGATCCGACAAGGCGAGAAATTCTAAAATTACTTAGAGAAAAAGATATGAGTGCAGGTGAAATTTCTGGAAATTTTAGTATATCGAAACCAGCGATAACAAAGCATTTAGATATTCTGAGAGAAGCTGAGTTGATATCTTCTGAAAAGAAAGGCTTATATGTGATGTATTCCATAAATATATCCGTATTACAAGAAGCAATAAGTAACTTTATGACATTTTTTGAAAAGGAGTAGGAAAGATTATGAATAAAAATTATAGCGTTTTAGAATTATTTGTTTGTATTTTGTCTTTCATTTTATTGATTTGTGGATTTTTCGCACCAGATACCAATACAACATCTGCCGTTGTAGGAATATTAATATTTATCCTTTTGATAGTATTTCACGTTTATACGCCAAAAATTGCAGGATTATCTGCTGATAATCCTAAAGTAAAGACTATGAGAAGGATGAATGTGCTCTCAATGGTTTTAGTAACGATGTGTTTTGGAATCATGAATTGGTCATCAAAGTTACCGTTTGTTAATGATAATCAAAGTATTATGGAACTTACTATTATCATTGTTGTTATTATTGGTATAGGAAACATCGCACCAAAATTTCCGTTTAACAGGTATATGGGATTAAGATTACCATGGACAATTCGAGATGAAAAGACATGGAAAATAGCGCACAATATATTGGGATATTTGACATTTCCAATAGTTATAATAATACTTATTGGCGGATTAATAGTTGATACTGAAGAATTTGCAAAGTGGGGATTTATAGCATGGGTTGCTATTCCAAGTCTTTATTCCTGCTATTACTATTATATGAGAATATCTGGAAAGAGGTAATTCAAATAATTGAGATTTATAAATTATATTAATACTGCAGATTTTGAAATTCTTAAAAATATTAACACTTGCTATATTGGTGCAAATTAAATAAGAGATAATGGGTGCCCCATATCAGCTATTTAGAAATAGTTGATGTGGGGTTTTTGATTGATATATTTATTGTCTTGCTGTATTCTGTTAATGAAAATTAATGAATCGGCGGGTGGATTACTACATCGTTTATAGTGCTTACACCATTTTGACGTAATCGTTTCTCCAGTCGGTCTTAAATTAACCTTAATTTTCTAAGTTTTTTAAATTAGGGTTTCCGTCCTCAATAACAATTACAGCTTTACCGAAAAGAAAGATACCATTATATTAAGTTTAATTTCTAAATGCTCTGAAATAACCATTAAAAGAGTAGGTGCAGGTATATATTCGCCAATTCGTTTTCCATTTAATAGTTGTGTGAGCGCTTTATCGCTTGACATTAAGATTAGCAGATAGTAATGTGAAATAAAACACCTGATTTCGCCCAGGGAATTATCGAAGGATGTCATCGCTCATGTATAAACCACAAAGACAGAAAAATACAATTAGTCATAGCATAACACTATGACTGATTTTTGTTTTACCTAAAGACCCATGTTTGAATAAAAGAAAACAATGGAGGTACACAATGAAAAGAACGATATTAATATTGGAAGATGATGAAAACCTAAATCGTGGTATTGCATTTATTTTTGAGAAAGACGGTTATCAAGCTATTTCGGCAAACTCTATCAAAGAAGGGAAACGGCTTTTGGAGCAGCTTAAAGCCGACCTTATCATATTGGATTTGGGGTTGCCGGATGGCAATGGAATGGATTTGTGCAAAGAAATCCGGACATATTCAGACGTGCCGATTATTATGCTTACCGTTTGCGATCTGGAAACAGATGAGGTATCCGGCCTGTTAGCCGGTGCGGACGATTATATTACCAAGCCATTTTCACTCTCCATACTACGGGCAAGAGTAGAAGCCTTATTGCGCCGCACAGAAGCAGAAAACCGGCATATTATCAGTTCCGGCCAATACAGGTTGAATACGGACACATGCAAATTTTATCGGGCTGAAGAGGAAATCTCTATCAGCGTTACGGAATTTAAGCTGCTTGTTTTTCTTATAACGAATGCCGGACAAGTTCTTTCAAAAGAACAAATTCTCTCTGTGTTATGGGATAACGCCGGAAATTTTGTGGATGAGAACACCTTGCCCGTTAATATCAGCCGTCTGCGTGCTAAGCTGGAGGACGACCCTAAGAATCCTTGTATCATTAAGACTATCCACGGAATCGGATATATTTGGAACGGAGGGGTGTAAGGATGGTGATTACCGTTACCATTGTCATTGCTGTCATTTTGTGTAGCGTGACGATCCTTTTCAGCTATCGCTATGCGAAACGAACCTTCGATTCTATAGACCGGGTTTTGGACAGTATATCAGCCGGAAATGCTGAGGTTTTATTGAAAATAACCACGGACAGCAGACTTTCTAAGCTGACGCATAAAGCCGTAAAAATCATTCGGACGAACACAATGGATATTTCTCAAACCATGCAGGAGAAAGAAATGATACAAGGCTTTATTTCAGATATGTCCCATCAGATGAAAACGCCTCTATCCGGTGTCGCCATGTATACTGATCTGCTGCTGGAAGGACAGATAACCGAAGTCGAGCGGCAGGAATTTTTATCGCGTGTCAAAAAGGGAACGGATAAATTGCAATGGATGATGGACAGTCTTGTGAAATTGTCAAGGCTGGAGGTGGGAGCCATAGAACTGTCCCCTGTTCCCACAGGCATCAAACAAACCATTTCAGACAGCATCAGTATCATATACGGCGAGGCGGCAAAGAAGAACATCTCCATTCAAACGGCTTATTTTGAAGATATTTCGTTACTGCACGACCGTAAATGGACAGGTGAAGCAATCACAAATATTTTGGGAAATGCAATCAAATATTCTTGTGCCAACGGAGAAATCTATATATCCGTGGAAACCTTGCCGATCTATACAAAAATCAGCATTACCGATTATGGCATCGGAATTGCCCCTGACGAGTGGAACTCTATTTTCAAGCGGTTTTATCGGGGAAGCAACGCAAAAGGTATTGACGGGGCCGGGTTGGGACTTTATTTAGCATCATTGATATTTCAAAAACAGGGCGGCTATATCCTTGTGGACTCCAAGCCGGGGAAATATACCACATTCTCAATGTTCTTACAAAACTGTAAGAAATAAATCCAATCTTGTTACGAGCCTGTAAGAATTATATTCTATGATAAAGGCATAAGAGAAAGGAGAGTGAAGAAATGTCAGTTTTATTTGCACAGGGACTTAAAAAACACTATGGAAAGGAACCCAATATTGTTCGCGCACTTGATGGTGTTGATATAGCTGTGGAAGCGGGAGAATTTGTGGCAGTTGTCGGAATGTCCGGATCCGGGAAAAGTACACTTTTGCATATGCTGGGTGGGCTTGACAAGCCAACAGACGGAAAAGTCATTGTAGACGGTCATGAGCTTGCTAAAATGTCGGACGAGCAGCTTACAATTTTCCGTAGGCGCAATGTAGGATTTGTGTTCCAAAACTATAATCTCGTTCCGATTTTAAGTGTTTATGAAAATATTGTACTGCCGATTGAACTGGACGGCAACAAGGTGGACCAAACGTATATAAACGAAATCATTGATACGCTGGGGCTTGGAGAAAAAAGAGATAATTTACCCAACATGCTTTCCGGCGGTCAGCAGCAGCGTGCAGCAATTGCCCGTGCGCTTGCTACAAAACCGTCTATTTTACTTGCGGACGAGCCTACCGGCAATTTGGACACGAAAACCAGTCAGGATGTCTTAGGTGTTCTGAAAATGACTTCCACCAAATTTCATCAGACCATGATGATGATTACCCATAACGAGCAGATCGCCCAACTTTCAGACCGCGTGATCCATATAGAGGACGGAAAAATTGTCCGGGAAGGACGTGGCTGAACATGAAGAATAACAACGGCGCTGTTATAAGGCGGCTTACAGGCAGAAGCCTTAAATCCAATAGAAAGAGAAACTTTTTTATAATCACGGCCATTACGCTCACAACCTTACTCATCGGGTCTGTTTTCAGCATAGGTATGAGCCTTGTAGAATCTGTGAAAATAAATCAAATACGCCTTGCGGGTACTGTGGCACACGCCGCAGTCGGACACCCTACCGCTTCGCAGATAGAGCAGCTTAATGCTTTAGATTATGTTAAAATAGTTGGTACCGGTAACAACGTCGGTGTTGTAAAAAACACACCGGAAATGGGGAAAATCAGTCTGACCCTGTACTATTTCGATAAAATCGAATGGGAAGAACTACGCTCCCCCGCCTATGTGGATATAGAAGGCAACTATCCCGAGAAAGAAAATGAAATTATGGTTTCGCGTGCAGTACTTAAACGGTTGGGCATAGATACTCCTTTCATTGGTATGGAAATCCCCCTTACTTACTTTACGGACAGCAACAATAAGGACGCGCTGATTAACGAAAAGTTCCGTTTGTCGGGGTGGTTTACAACCTACGGTTTTGTTCAGTCCATGAATACGGCGGATGTAATGCTCGTCTCCCGGGAGCTATCGCAAAAATACGGAAAAACCGTTGAAAAAGACGGTTCGGCAACGCTGATATTCGATAATGAATCACGTGTTTCGCAATATTGCAGCGCATTAGTGTCCGATTTGGGTTTATCCGAAAACCAACCGGTAATCGTAGCAGAAACTTATGATACTGATCCTGGACAATCAACAAACACCTTGATGGCCATATGCGCCATAGTGATATTTTTGATTTTTACTGGGTATCTGCTGATCTACAACATCCTATATATTTCCGTTTCCCGCGATGTGCGTTTTTACGGGCTTCTTAAAACGCTTGGAACAACGCCGAAACAGATTAAGCGAATCGTTGTTGGACAGATTTTGCGGCTTTGCTTCATTGGAATACCAATTGGTATAATTCTTTCCTTGTTGCTTTCGTTGGTGTTTGTTCCGTTCTTTATTTCAGAGCTTGGAGCTGTTTCCACAGGAGCGGTGGTGTCTTTCTCTCCGTTAATCTATTTAGGAGCGGTGGTCTTTCCGTTCCTCACAGCGATATTGGGCGCCTTGCAGCCAGCTAAAAAAGCGGCGGGTATCTCTCCCATAGAAGCGCAGAAATATACGGGTGTGGAAATAAAAACAAAATATACCCGCTCCGCCCATGGCAGACCATATAAAATGGCTTTTCGTAATATTTTCCGGGATAGAAAACGTGCGGGAGTGGTATTGCTCAGCCTGTTTTTAGGTGTAACGACATTTTTAATGGTAACGACATTGATTTTTAGTATGAACATTGCCAAATCCATTGAGTCTGCATTTGAAAGTGATTTTGTGTTGGGAAACAGCGAATTGTCGACGCAAAAGTTTGATAAAGCGTTGATAGATAAACTAAAATCCTTGCCCGGATTTGAGGGGTTAGGCGTAACGACATGGGGAAAAATGAGTCTTGATTACTCGCCTGACGCATTCGGTGAATACATTGACAATTGTCCCATGCAAGAGCAGATAGCCAACTTGACGGAGAAGGATATTTATGAAAATTTTAGTGGTTTCATTCTCGGTGTCGACGGTGAAATGCTTATGAAAAATAGTAACACGCTTTATAAGCCTATTGATATTGACGCTTTTGAACGCGGAGCGTTTGCGTTAATTGCAACCGATAATCCGGCTTTGTTTTCAAATGTCCATGAGTTGACGATTTCCCCGTCTTATCAAAGTAAAAACGATAATACCAACAGAAAAAAAATGATAATACCGCTTGGCGGTTTCGTTCCCTTTGACTATAAAGACATTGGTTCCGGGCTCGCGCCCACAGTGATTATATCAAATGCTTTCATGCGAGAATGGTTTAGTGAACCGATTGTATCAAAAATCAATCTTGATGTTTCAGGCGATTGTGAGCAAAACGCTCTGATTGCGTTAAAGCAAATCATTGGGAGCGATCATGAAATATCACTATCGTCAAAGATAGAATCAATGGAAGAATTGAATCGCGCAAAAATGGCATTACTTGTTCTCGGCGGCGGCGTTGCGCTTGTGATCGCTTTGATTGGTATTCTCAACTTTGTAAATGTAATGTCGGTTAGCGTTATGGTTCGTAAGCGTGAACTGGCGACACTTGAATCTATTGGTATGAGTCAAAGGCAGGTAAGGAGAATGTTAGTGTTTGAAGGACTTATGTACGCTGTGATAATCTTGTTTCTTGTCTTTACAGCAGGAAACGCCATCACCTTTGAAGTTTTTCAGTTGTTTCAGAAGCAAGTGGCCTATGCAACATTCACCTATCCGTTCATCCCTGTTTTGATCGCGAGTTTGGCAATTCTGGCAATCTGTATTATTACGCCGGAACATTCGTATCGTGTTATTCATAAATCAACGATTGTTGAGCGATTAAGGGAAGCAGAATAACAAACAAGGATTACTTATCGGTTGATAACAGAGATAGTAAACGACCCGCGTACTCATTATAGACATGGTAGATAATTATTTGCACGTTTTCAAGGGCCTTCCAAAGCATCAACATACCCTCTTGACATAATAGAATTCTGGTTATATACTATTAAGTAGAATTCTACTTATGTGTTTGGGGTGAAAAAATGGATGGTTACGACTATTATATTCGTTCTATTGCTTATGGAATGCGTTATGCTAACGACCAAAGGCTTACTAGTTACGGCATCACGAATCAACAAGCCAGGCTGCTCGGGGACATTCACGACAGGTTAAAGAGTGGTAAAGAAATCAGCCGTAAAGCACTCTCAAATGAGATCGGAATCAGCGGCCCATCTGTTACCAGTTTACTTAACGGACTTGAAAAAAGTGAATTTATATATCGGCAGCAAGGGGAAGAAGATGGACGTACCATGCAGATAAGAATTACTGAAAAAGCAATGAAACTAATTAACGAAATGGAAAATGTTTTTGTAGAAACTGAGCAAAAGCTATTGCAAGGTTTTACAGACGAACAGAAGAAAGCCTTTTTAGAGATGTTGCAAAAAGCCTGTAGAAACATAGGAATAAGCAACAGTGTGTAACTGTGCTTTCTTTTACTCAAATAGGTAGAATTCTACCAAATTAAAGGAGATGTTTTATATGAATAACAGCACAAACAATGCAATGTATTATCTTGAAAAAGCCCCAGTATCCAAAGCAATTCTTCACATGGCAATTCCAATGATGTTAGGTATGGTCGTTAATATGATTTACAATATTACAGATGCCTATTTTATAGGTTTGCTAAATAATACCTCATCGTTGGCAGCTATTACGCTGGCCTTACCATTTACTACTATATTAATGGCTCTGGGTGAACTATTTGGTACTGGCGGCAGTACCTACATTTCACGTCTACTTGGTGAAAAAAACATAGATGGCGTAAAAAAAGCATCCGCTGTAAACTTTTATCTGTCATTATTGACAGGGGTTTTGTTTGCATTAATCTGTCTGCCATTACTAAACCCCATTCTGAAAGTTTTGAGGGCAACCGGAGAAGCTTTTACTCCTACACTAAATTATATACTGCCTTTCTTGGTTGGTTCACCATTCATGGTAGTTAATTTTACGCTTGGGCAAACCGTTCGAGGTGAGGGAGCCGCAAAAGAATCTATGATTGGAATGATGATCAGCGTAGTGGTCAACATCATTCTTGACCCCATTTTCATTTTCACATTTGGTATGGGCGTGATGGGAGCTGCCATTGCCACAGTAATTGGAAATGTCTGTGCAGTTTTGTACTATGTCTGGTATTTACACAGGAAAAGTTCTGTGCAAAGCATACGAATAAAGGATGTTAGACCGACAGGCAATATTCTGGGTAATATTTTCAAGATTGGGGTATCTGCATTTCTTTTATCCTGTTTTTTGATTATCTCAAGCCTTTTATTCAATTACTATGCCATGATGTATGGTGATTATGTGGTAGCGTCATTTGGCGTAGCAAATCGTTTGTGCCAGATTTCGGACTTCATCGGTATGGGGCTGTATATGGGAGTGGTTCCACTTATCGCGTTTTCTTATGCGGCAGGCAATACGGAACGGCTTGGAAAGGTTCTTAAAACAACCTCTGTATTTCTTGTAGGAATTGTTTTGGGAATTGCAGTTATCTTGTTTGTATTGCGCACACAGGTAATTGGCTTGTTTAGCTCTGACCCGAATGTAATTGCTGTTGGCAAGGTAATTTTAACTGCTTTGCTGGCATCCACTTTATTTGCCGGACTTTCGGGTCTGTTCACAAGTATGTTTCAAGCTTTTGGGAAAGGAATACAATCCAATATAATGTCTGTGGCAAGGGGGATTGCGCTGATTCCCATTATCATTGCCGGGAACGCTCTATTTGGGCTGGATGGCGTTATCTGGGCGATGACTGCATCCGAGTTTTGTACATGTGTGATAGGTATATGTCAGTGGCTTTTATGTAAACGCAAGATTATGGATACACCAATTGAAGAACGCATAGAGTTTGACCCGGATGCTGTGTCATAGGATTTGTTGCATAGCTTAATCGTTTTGGACGCCGTGCCCAATGCATCCGTACCGGTATTGACATTTTGAAACTACCGTGGTAGTATATGGCTATAAGAGAAAACTACTTCGGTAGTGCGAGGTTGTCATCAACAACTGCTTTTGTTGTTAGGAGGCTATGAGAATGGAAGTAAAATTGTTTGATTCAGAAATAAAAGTAATGGATGTACTTTGGAAGAATGGAGACTTGACAGCTAAACGAATTTCACAAATTCTCAAAGAACAAACTGGCTGGAATATGAATACCACTTATACGCTGATTAAGAGGTGCATAAATAAAGGCGCTATTGAACGAAAGGAGCCGAATTTTTTATGCCATGCTTTAATCCCAAAGGAATGGGTTCAGAAAAACGAAACTGATGAATTGATTAACAAGGTATTTGACGGTTCTGCGGATTTACTCTTCGCATCCCTTTTGAACAGGATGAATCTGTCGTCAAAAGAAATCGAAAGGCTAAAACAGATTGTCGATAACCTGAAATGAGGTGAGGGTATGGATACTATTTCCAATATTATAGCGGATTTTGATATTTTAGATATTGTGCAGATGAGTCTTTGGTCATCTGTATTGATTGCGGCAGTTATAATAATACGCATGCTTACATTGTATAAGCTGCCAAAAAGAACATTTCTTGTTCTATGGACCATAGTGGTCTGCCGTTTACTTATTCCGTTTTCCATACCATCCTATTTTAGCTTATATACGGGTATCAATTTGGCACAGCGTTTTTTTGATGAACAAAACATGCTATCCTCTCCTGCGCGTATTCCGGTTGATATCAGCTTGAGACATGCGCTCGATACAGGAGGTACTTATCTTGAAGTCGGTAGAATGAACGTCGCGTTTATTTCTCCGGCTGAACTTCTATTGTTAACCGGAATGTTTGCTGTTGCTTTGTTTTTTATCGTTGCCTATATCAAGTACCGCAGGGAGTTCAGAATGTCCTTGCCTGTGGAGAATGATTTTGTGGCTCGTTGGTCGCAAGGGCATCCCCTACGTCGAAAAGTCCGAATCCATCAGAGTGACCGTATTCAATCTCCGTTAACCTATGGTATATTTCAGCCGGTAATTCTTCTTCCTAAGAAGATTGACTGGGCGAATGAAAAAAAGCTTGAATATATCCTGACCCATGAGTTTGTGCATATCCGGCGCTTTGATACGCTTGTCAAGTTGCTGTTAATCGCTGTTGTCTGTGTGCATTGGTTTAACCCCCTTGTGTGGGTGATGTATTTATTAATAAATCGTGATATTGAACTTGCGTGTGATGAGACGGTCGTTAATACGTTTGATAATAGCATAAAATCAGAGTATGCAATGATGCTACTTAATATGGCTGAAAAGGAAAACAAGTCCATACCTCTTTTCAACCATTTTAATAAAAACTCCATTCGGGAAAGAGTTCTCTCAATTATGAAAACAAAGAGAATCTCAAATGTGGGGAGATCTTTAGCTGCAATTTTAGTGATAAGTACGGCTATCGTATTTGCTACGTCCGCTATCGTATTAAGCGGAGAAGCAATAGCAAATCCAGATGAGAAAACAATTTACGAGTATCTGAACACAAAGACGGATGATCTCATGGGAAAAGCAGGAGATGGTAAGTTCTATAGTGCTTTTACTATTTTAAGTACGGATAGAGACAAAATATATATTTATCTAATGAAAGCCAGGTTCGTTAAACAAGGCAATACGGCAGTACAAGATGATAGTGTGATTTCTCCATTAGTCTTATATATAAAGAACACCAATGAAGGGATAATTATTGTAGGCCATGAAGGCCCTGTAGACGGAATAGGATGGGGGCAGAGCTTGCAAAGAATATTCCCTGAAAATGCAAGAGAAGCATTGAGGGTATTTGATGAGCAATACAACGAACGGATGGCCCGAATGTCTGAGGAAATACAAAATAAGGCTGAGGCAGACTTTCATGTTAAAGAAAATCAAGTATAAACCAATAAAGATAACCTTAGCAATCATAGTGTGCATAGGATATTAGAATTTACAGGTGCAATACCATGCTGCTGCAAGGATATTTCTTCAATCTACATAGCGAATAATTATCCCAATGAGGGTTTTAAACTAGAAAGAGCAGATTACTTATATGACTTTAGCTATTCAGGGAAACAGTCCCCAAAAATAATCATACAGGGAAACAGTCCCCAAAAATAATCATTGACAATTAATCGTACTGACAGTACAATAAATATAATAACAGTATGAAAAATGAGGTGAAAAGATTGGGTACGAAAAAAAGAGAGGGATTGACCCAATTTCATAGGGATAACATGATTATGGCAGCAAGAAGATTATTTGAAGAAAAGGGTATAACTGCTACAACCGTAGATGATATAGCCAAAGAAGCGGACTATAGTAAATCAACACTGTATGTCTATTTTAAAAATAAAGATGAAATTCTAAATACCATACTATATGAACAAATGAATCTGTTGAAAGAAATACTGGAAGAAGGCATAAAGGATTTCAAGGACTTTAAATCCTGCTATTTATCTATTTGCAGGAAACTGGTGAGATATCAGGAACAGTATCCGGTTTATTATGAAGAAATGTTGAACGAGATTAAAATCACCTCCAAAGATATAGAAGAACGTAATATTTTATATAAGATATATGAGAGTGGAGAAGAGATTAATGATTTGGTGAAAATGCTATTACAAAAAGGGATAGAAGGCGGTTTTATCAGAGATGACATTGATTTACTGCCAACTGTATTATATTTATGGTCAGGAATTAGTGAGACGATTCGTTTTGCCAACAAGAAGCGAGGATATCTGGAAATGATATTGAATATGAAAGCAATGGAATATATGGAGTATGGATTTATGATGCTTCTGAAATCTATAACAAGATAAGGAGATATCAATATGCTTTGGGGAATGATCGCTTTCGTAATGTATATCTTTCTTTTGTTAAAAATAGTATCAAGAAAGTTAAAATGGCATACCACTGATCAGATATTAAGAAGAATACATCTTCCGGTTGGGGTTTCTATCATAGCGGTAATTGGAATCCATTTTTTTAAAACCATGGATATATGGTCAACAAGAAGTGTAATGGTGGTTGGAACCGGGATTGGAGCAGCCATCCTTTTGCTGCTTATGGCAGTGGGATACGGCTTTAGAAAGAAGCTCAAAGGCAGATGGATGATCTGGCACAGAATTGGTGCACTTATGATAGCAGTACTTTTAATCAGCCATATTGGATGCTATTACATTGATTTCTTTTCCTACCAGAGAAAGATATCCTCAATCAATATCATTGGAATTGATGCCAGTCATGTGAAAGATGGAACTTATGAAGGGGAATATGATGCCGGATATATTTATGCCAAAGTGGAAGTTACGATTCATCAGGGTCAAATATCAGACATTGATCTTCTGAAGCATGACAATGAAAGGGGAGCGCCGGCGCAGGCGGTCATCGGTCACATTATGGAGCAGCAAAACACCGGGGCGGATGCCATTAGCGGTGCAACAAATTCAAGTCTGGTAATAGAAAAGGCAATTGAGAATGCCTTGTTAAAAGGGATGTAAATAAAACTGAAGATATGCCGCTTTGTCATGAAAAGCACGGGGATATTACTGAAAAGCTCTTTGTGAAAAGAGCTGATAAAATAAAACCTTCCTGAACTGAGTTCAGGAAGGTTTTTACTGACTAGAATATCCTTATAGGGCAATAAGCTTGTGCTGCAGGTAAGCAAGGATAAGCAAAATGATGTAAGTGAGGAGGGGATTGCAGCAAATAAGGAGGATGAAATCAGGAAGTATGCCCTTAATATCATGCTGTTGGCAAATATATGAGTCTGCTGGGAATTAAGGCTGATTTTTTGATTGCCTTAGTGACTACATTTCATCCTGTAAAGCTCTGAATTTGGCAACATAATCGTCAAATCTTGGGTAGCGGTCTTTACGCCCCTGTTCAACCTGATGCTCTAATACACCTGTGAATTTCAGGCGGCTGCGGTTCTGTTCTTCTACTGTAAAATCAACAGTAACTTTGTCGTTGCTCATTTTCAAAGTTCCATAAATGCCACAAATTGGACAGCACACTCTGGAAGTTCCGTCGAGGGTCATTTCATTACAATGGCACACTGGACAGATACCAGGTTCTGACTCCCAGGTGATTTCACTTGTTTTCTTGTAGAGTGCTTCTGTGATACGTTTTCCCATATGCTTGGAATCTTCAATTAATTTGGCCTGAACAACTGGATTATAGGAGTTGTAGGCATTGATCTGATCAACAACTTTCATATTAAGACTTATTCCGAATAAGTTTAATCCCGGAATTCCGTAGGAAACCCAGTGGGAAGTGGAAGCTCCGCCAACGGAGATATAGGAAACCAAATGGCGTTTTAAGCAGTCTGGATTGAGTTCTTCGCCTCCCGTATCTTTACGGAGTTCGTTTTCAAAAAGCATATATGCTTTGTCATGTGCAGGACCAAAACGGTCTACGAAATTCTTTAACTGACCGGTTGGCGCGAGCACATAAACAGGTGCGGCTACAATGATTGCATCAGCAGCAAGAACAGCGTCACTCACCATTTCAAAATCGTCTTTTTGACAGCAGCTGATCTGGCCTTTTCCACTTTGCAACACTCTTGAACATGCACCACAACCGATACATTCTTTAATTTTCAGCTTCATTGTATCAATCACTTCAATTTCCACAGATGGATCGGTAGACTTTACCTCTTCAATCGCTGCGGCTAAATATTTTTTACAATTGCCGTTCAAACGACCAAAATTTAAACCTAATACTTTCATGTTTTTCCTCATTTCTGCGCTGCTTTTTGTGCATCCTAAGTTTGTATATGCAGCGCAGACACAAACTTACTGAGTCAAAGTGCTTATTCTTTCACTTTATCCTCCAGAAATTTATATTTTGTAGTGGGGAGGAACATAGGGTGGCGATACCTTGATTCCCTGACATAAATAAGTTTATAAGAAAAAGGGGGCAATAAAAATAGTTTTTTTACCCTTTCTATTAACGGTTTTTGATCAAGGTGAGCAAGAATATCGTTTACGAAGGCAAAAAAGTGTAATGGATTTTTGCTTAGTTTTTATAAATACGGATGATTTGATGCTATTCTCGGCTTTATCCCATTATTTCCAGGTCTGATGCATCTCTGGAGCACATAGATCTGAATGGTTCTTGGAAAATAAAACAGGGATTTAGAACAAGAATGTAAGAGATGGCAAAAAAGAAATATTATTTTTTGTCATTTCTTTTATCCTCATTGAAATAGGACAAGAAAAAGGAATGGTTTAGATTTTATTGACTGTATCAAATGTAAGGAAAAAGCAATAAGCTGATATCAGCTGGAAAGGAAAGTATAGCAAAAGGAGAGAGCGAGAATGAAGACTTACGAAACACAGGTGGTTGTAGTGGCAGCTGGCCCTTCTGGTCTATCCGCAGCAGTTCAGGCAGCTGAGGATGGAGCCGGGGTTATTGTTTTAGATAAGGCAGCAGCTGTTGGCGGCGCAGCCAATATGGGTATGGGACCTCTTGGAATTGGAACCAGATACCAGAAACAGAATATGATTGATATCACAGTTGAGAAAGCGTTTAATATGTTTATGGAGTATACTCATTACAATGTGGATGCAAGATTGGTAAAAAGATATTTTGAGCAGTCTGCTGAGACCATTGAATGGTTAGAGGAAATGGGAGTTGAATTTGAAGGTGCCTTCCGGTATTTCCCAAAATCGGAAGCTACATGGCATATTGTAAAAACAGATCAGGGAATTGGACCCAGAGCTGCATCTTTTATGAATAAAGCATTATATGCGAGAGCACAGGAGTTAGGAGTCAGGTTCCTGCTTGAGACACCTGCAAAAAAAATTATTATGAAGGACGGCAAAGTTGCAGGGGTTCTTGCAACAGATAAAGAGGGTGAAGAAATTCAAATCACCTGTAAAGCAGCAGTCATCTGTACCGGTGGTGCTGGCGCTAACGTTAAGATGATCAAAGAGGAGACTGGCTTTCATCATGGACAGGATTTATTTAGCTTTGCAATTCCTGGCCTTATGGGTGACGGTCTTAGAATGGCATGGGAGGCAGGTGCTGACAAGCTTACGGTTCGTATTGAGATGGCAGCAAGTATTGAAGGCATGGATGACCTTCCACAGGGCGTCTCGAATGTATTTGCACAGCCAAATATTCTTGTAAACAAGCATGGAAAGCGTATTATGAATGAGGAACAGATGCAGAACTCGACCTATTTATCTAATGTGTGTGCTCATCAGAAGGATAAAATAGCTTACAGTATCGTAGATTCTTCCATTGTTAAATATTACATTAAAAATGGTGTTGATAATGTAAGCCTTGTTCGTACCAATCCGGATGTATCCGATTTCTATGAAGGAGTTAAGATTGCAGAAGGAAATCCAAATAGTGGTTTAGTAGTGGCAAATTCTATCGAAGAGCTTGCTGAGAAACTTGGAATAGACCCGGAAGTATTAGCGGAGACGATTGACAATTATAATGACTATTGTGATGGAGTTGATGAAGAATTCTTCAAGCCAAAGAGATATTTACGCCCAATACATAAAGCACCATTCTATGCTGCAAAATATCATGCCGGTGGATATGGTACCGTTGGCGGAATCCGCATTAATGAAAATTGCGAAGCCTGTGATAAAGATTTTGAGCCTGTTCCAGGGCTTTATGCAGCAGGAGCTGACTCCTGCAATATCTATGATGACAGCTATATGTTTCTGCTTCCCGGTAATTCAATGGGATATGCAGTGAATACCGGAAGAATTGCCGGAATGACGGCAGCAGAGTTCGTAAAATAATAAAATATGTCGGAGATATCCGGATTAAAGGAGAAGAATATGAATAATAAAGTAAGAATTGCAATTGTTGGTTGTGGCGGAATCGCTAATCAGAAACATTTTCCATCCATTTCAAAATTTCCAGACAAAGCAGAAATTGTAGCTTTCTGTGATATTATTCCGGAGAGAGCAGAGAAAGCCAGGAAAGAATATGGAGCAGAAGGAGCTAAGGTGTATATCGATTATCAGGAAATGTTAGCAGACGAGAGCGTGGAATTTGATACGGTACATGTTTGTACACCAAACGTTGCACACTGCCCGATTACAGTAGCCGCTTTTGAAGCTGGTAAAAACGTTATGTGTGAGAAACCAATGGCACATTGCACCGCAGATGCTCAGAAGATGATCGATGCATGGAAAAAGGCAGGAACACAGTTTACCATTGGTTATCAGAATAGATTCCGTGTGGATACACAGACCCTCCATGCTTCCTGCGAAGCTGGCGAGTTGGGAGAAGTTTATTTTGCAAAAGCTCACGCATTACGAAGGAGAGCCGTTCCAACATGGGGTGTTTTCCCGAACAAAGCACTTCAGGGAGGCGGACCATTAATTGATATTGGAACACATGCATTGGATATCACATTATGGATGATGGATAACTATGAACCGATATCTGTTACAGGACAGGTATTTTACAAATTAGGACGTCAGGCAGATGGCCCGGAAGGAAATGTATTTGGGCCATGGGATCCTAAAACCTTTGAAGTAGAGGATTCTGCATTTGGATTTATAAAAATGAAAAATGGAGCAACCATATATCTTGAGTCTTCCTGGGCGTTGAATATCTTAAAATCTATGGAAGCATCTACAACACTTTGCGGAACCAAAGCAGGTGCAGAAATTCATCATGGCGGAAGCTACGGAAAAGATGAATTGATTTACAACATAGTGGAGCACAATCAGCAAATGGAAAAAGTAATTTCTCCACAGCCAATGGTTGACTTTTTTGAAGGTGGTGCAGCAGCAGAAGCAGTTGCAGAGCAGGAACAGTGGTTAAATGCTATTTTAAACGGAACTCAGCCATTAGTAAAGCCTGAGCAGGCATTTGTGGTGACTCAAATTCTTGAGGCAATTTATTCATCAGCGGAGACTGGAAAAGAAGTATTTTTATAAAATGTGTATCTTCTAAAAAGTATAAATAAAAGAAGGGCAGTATGAGAAAATCATGCTGTTTTCTTCTATTACAGGAAGTGTATTTTCGGGAAGAAACCAATGAATAGAAAGAGAATAGAAAGAGAATAGAAAGAGAATAGAAAGCAGACCGAAAGGGAATTGAATGGAGGAGGTTGTAAAATGAAAGAGACTGTATTGGATATCAAAAATAGAAGAAGTATCAGATCCTATAAACCGGAGCAGATTAAGGATGAAGAACTGATGAATGTGATTGAAGCCGGAATGAATGCGCCTTCCGGAGGAAATAAGCAGTCAGCGATTATTATTGCAGTGCAGAATCAGGAATGGATTAAAAAACTGTGTAAACTAAACGCAAAGATCGCCGGAGCACCGGAAGGGTTTGATGTGTTCTATGGAGCACCTACAATTCTTCTTGTTCTTGCAAGAAAAGATGCTTCAGATGCAGTACAGGATGGATGTCTTGTACTTGGCAATATGTTTAATGCTGCATATGCGATGGGACTTGGCTCCCGTTGGATCAATCGTATTCGGGAGACATTTGAAACGGATCTTGGCAGGGAATTGTTAAAAGAAGCCGGTTACCCGGACGAATATATCGGAATCGGTTCCTGTATTCTTGGATATCCTGCAAATGGTTTTCCGGAACCAATTGAACACAAGAAGGATTATTATAAAATTGTGAAATAAACAGAGGTCTTAAGAAAGTCCAAATTGTGCATGAAATCTCCGCAGTGTAGCAATTAATAACAATAAAGGGTGAAAAAAGGAGACCAGTTTCATATGGACAATAAAACAATCATAAAGGAATTTTATCGGCGCTTTTTTAATGAGCATGATATAGACTCCGCGTTGGAATATGTAAGAGAGGATTATATTCAGCACAATCCGGGGGTTGAACAGGGAAGACAGGCACTTATGGATGCTTTTCGGGAAAAATTCCTCCATGAATCAGACTTCCATCTGAATATTGTTAAGATTATTTTGGAGGATGATATGGTAGCCGTTTATCTGAAGAATGTTGGAAAAGATGGAAAGACCAAATGCCGTGTGGTCGACATATATCGCATTGAGAATGGAAAGCTGGCAGAACACTGGGACGTATTACAGCCTTGTTAATCGGGAACGGATTAAAAATTAAGAGCCGAAAACATGGAAGAAAACATGTTTCGGCTCTTTCTATATTTATGAGAGCTTTCATAGAAAACGATCATAAGATAAAGGTACAACCCCCTTGTAACTAAAACGTGTTTCATATAAAATTAAATAGAACAAAAAAGTAAAAAAGAAACACTGATATGGGAGCAAATATTACCGATAGGGTTATACCAATAAGGAGAAGATATAATGGATAAAGATAGAAAACTTATGAAGTTCTATTTCCTTGGGGATGATGAGGTTGGATTACATTATCATCAGAATATTGAATTGTTTTACGTAATGTCAGGAGAACTTGTGGTCGATATTGATGATAAGAGTTACCATATAAAAAAAGGAGACATTATCTTAATTAATGCGAATAAAGAACATCTGGTAAAAGGAATCAATCTCTTGGGGGCGAGATTTGAGATCGATTTTCATCTTCTTGCAGAACATATGGGAAGTATGCGGCTTTTGTTCTGGTGTAATTCTGTAGTAGATAAAAATGCTGCATATGCAGAATTGCGATCCCTATTGGATCAGATTTTGAAACGATATTTTGAGCAGGATGATCAGGCAGCCTTGTATTTGAATGCCCTGTATTTTCAGGCTCTCTATGTATTGACGAGTAATTTTTTGGTGAAGGCAAGCGATGCCAGACTAAATATTGGTGATTCCAACGATCGAATTCGAGTAATGGAAATCCAAAATTATGTACAGGCAAATTATCAGTCAAAAATTAGTTTGAATGATCTTGCCAAACGACTTTATCTGTCCAATGCATATTTATCAAAATATATAAAGAGACAGACCGGTATGACCTTTATGGAATATCTCAATAATGTACGTTTTTTTCATGCTATTGATGAACTTCTGTATTCTGATAAAAATATTACAGATATCGCATTGGATAGCGGATTCCCTAGTTCGGCGGCCTTCGGGAAAGCATTCCGTAAAGTGTATGGGGAAGCTCCCAGTGAATACCGTAAGAAAATAGAAGATACACAAAAACAGGAAAAACAAAAAAAGGATCTGACGGATGAGGAACTGAAACAGATGCAAAAATATTTGCATCTGAAGGAAGAGGAAGAAGCTAGAGAAGCAGATCAGAAGCAATGTTACGTAGATATCATGAAAGAGGCGGGAGAGCTTAACGCAGGCTTCCGTGCCATTTGTATCGGCGAGGCGTACCATATTCTTCAATCAGATGTACAGATGCAGCTAAAAGATATTCAGAGTGCAATCGGTATCAAATATGTGCGGATATGGAATATTTTGTCTAAGAAAGAGTGCTTTGTTTCAAAGGAAGGCCATAGCTTCCGAAAAATGGATCAGGTAATCGATTTCCTGCTGGAGAATCATATGAAACCATATATGGAGCTTGGGGAAAAAGAAACGGCATTTATGTATTCTCCAGACCGTTTTCTGAAGGCCGGAGAAGACAACAGCCATTACAACTGGGAGATGTTTCAAATAATTATTCCTGAATTTTGTATGCATCTTGTAAACCGTTATGGTGTAGAGGAAATTGAAACCTGGTATTTTGAATATTGGAAAAATCCAGAGCAGGATATGATCTCTGAAGAAGGGAACTATTATGCCTGCTTCGAACTGATCTATCGAACACTAAAAGGAATTTCGTCCAACATCAGGGTGGGGGGCGCCGGATTCATTCTAGGCTATGAGTATAGCAGCTGCAAGAAGATATTTGAGACATGGAAAACGCGCAGTGCCCAACCGGATTTTTTGTCATTTTATTCTTACCAATATGTGGCTATGGAGGGTGATGGACAATTCTATGGACGTAAATCCATTGACACCTCCTACATGACAAACCAGCTGGAGCTTATGAAAGAGATTATGGATCAGCTGGGTTTTCAGGTTCCCGAAATTCATTTCAGCGAGTGGAATTTTACAATTTCAAATCGAAATTTGCTAAATGACAGTTGTGAACAAGGCGCATATGTTTTGAAAAGCTGCATGGAAATGAATGGAAATTTGGATATGATGATATACTGGCATGCTTTGGATAGCTATTCCGATTATTTTGATTCTGATAAGGTGTTGAATGGGGATTCCGGAATTATTTCCAGAGATGGAATTCATAAACCGTCTTTCTATGCATTCCGATTTATGAATAAGCTGAAACAAAAGGTGCTTTATCAGGACGAACACAGCATTGTTACGGCAGATGGGGGAGGACGATATGTGATCGCCTGTCACAATTACAAGAAGCTGTCTTCCCAATATGTTTTCCAGGATGAGGATCAGATTCAATTTAATGAGCTTGATAACTATACAGAAAATTCAGAATGCCTGAAACTTTCAATCGTTCTCGATTCTATTCCAAATGGAAAGTATCTTATTAAAACACAATATGTAAATAAAGAGTACGGTAGTGCTCAGGATCTCTGGCGTCATCTGTTATTTGAAACTAATCTGGATTGGGATGAATTGCAATATTTGAAGCAAAACGCCATTCCAAAAATAGATATGTATCATAGCAATGTTACCGATGAAAAGCTGGAATTAGAAAATACACTTATGGCTCAGGAAATCCGACTAATTGAAATTCAATATTATTATACGACATAATATTCCTGTACAAATATGATACTACGTTCAAAAAATAAGCATGCAGGGTGAAATGAAAGTAAAACAAAAAACAAGCAATGTTTTTTGTCTTTCCTTTCCTCTGTATATAAGAAAGCTGAGTATTTCATATAGAAAAGGCTCGATATTGCACTGCAAGGCGGCTTTATATTCGTTACAATAATAACAGCAAAAAGTTATTAATAACGGAGGTAAGAACATGAAGGTTTTAGGTATTTCATTTGGAAGAAAAAATCAAAGATGTGATGTTATGGTAAAGGAAGCATTGTTTTCAGCCAAAGCAGCTGGTGCAGATGTAGAATTTATTAATACCATTACACTGGATATCGGACACTGCAGAGCATGCGATTTTTGCAGCCACGGCAAGGAAAAAGGGGATGTGGAAATCCACTGCTGCCTGAAGGATGATTATCATATTCTGGAAGAAGCATGTTTAAATGCAGATGGCATCATTATTGGTGCTCCTGTATATGCAGTAGGTATCGTAGGTCAGTTTAAGAACTTTGTTGATCGCTTTGGTCCGGCTCATGACAGAGCATCTTTACTCGAAGAGAACAAAAAAAGAAAAGAAGCAGGTAAGCCGGAACTTGACCAAAGATACTTCAAAGATCGTTATGTTGGATATATTTCCGTAGGAGGTGCTCAGACACATAACTGGGTATCCCTTGGACTTCCAATGCTGGATCTGTTTGGATTCTCTCTTTGCATGAAATGTGTAGGAAAGGTAGATGCATATGATCAGGGAAGAACGGGGCATCCTTTATTTGATCCTGAACTGATGGGAAAATGTGCAGATCTTGGAACTGCAGTGGCAGAGTCTCTTGGCAAACCTTATGATGGAGTTGATACCTGGGTGGGACCGGATGGAGTATGTCCGGTATGCCACAATCAGCTGCTTTCCATGAATGGAACAACGCATGTTGAATGCCCAATCTGCGGTATCTGGGGAGATATGAGGATCGATGGTGATAAAGTAGCGGTTGACTGGAGTGAGAAAGAAATTGCCCGATCCAGAAATACAACAATTGGAATTTACGAACATTACAATGAAATTCGGGATATGATTTCAGCCTGTGTTCCAAAACTTATGGCTAATAAAGAAACATTACCCAAGATGATGGAAAAATATAAAAATTTTGATCAGACGATTGCAGAGATGAACTAGAAATAGGAATTCGTAATCTGCTAAGCTGAGGTCTATTGTAGAAACGGAAGGAACGTGCAATTGTCCCTTCCGTTTCTTAATTCATGACAAGTGAAGTGGGCTTGCCGATTACTCTTGTTTATTGGAGAGTCTCTATGATTTAAGGTGTGTATTATGGATGAGCATTCCCACGGCAAAAGCACACATTTAGAATAATTCTATCAGTTTCTGCTTTGTTAAAATGTGCTGGAAGTTTTCTGGATTCACTTCTCCATAATACAGTTCGTTGATGAGCTTGAAGATAAGACTTCGGTGTTCCGGCTCCATGGCAGCCATAAGTACCACACGGATTTTCTGACCGTTCCAACGAATTCGGTGAGCCAGAATGCCGACAGACAAACAGGTTCTGGTACTTGGTGCGAGACTGTAAATGACTGCAATACCCGGAGTATTTACGAAGGACATGATTGCTTCACGCCGGAGAAGCTCCTGTAGATATTCAGGACCAACATAACCGGCTTCCATGAAATCCCCGGATAACTGTTCGAAGACAGAAAGTGCATCTTCAGCCACCATTTCCTCATGCCAGAAAGCCTTAGCAAATAACGTGGAAAGCGGTTGAAGAGAAGGGGAATATAGCTGGTTAATCTGGCTGTGGAAGATATGCTTTTCAATCTGTGAACGATCGTCTTTGCTGAAGTAAGGCGATATGACCAGAGTCTCCACCGGGTAATCCTTCGTAATGGTTTTATTTACAGTGGTAATGATAAGATCGGTGTTGGAAAAATCATAACCGCTCTTACTATAAACCGGAAGCAGGGCTACCAGATCAATATAATCATTGAACACATTGAGAATTTTCTGTTTTAAGTACCAGGAAATCGTCAGATTCATATGACACATAATGACGGTACGAAGCTTCGGATTTGTACGCTTCTGATATTCTAATGCTCCTGAAATACAGAACGCAAGATGCAGCAATTCTTTATCATTCAAATAGTTACCAAGATATTCTGAGGCAAGATCCTGGATGAGAAAGGCGATTTCATACTCGATCATAAGCTGGTGATAGGAAGCATCAGGATAGTTGTCAGGGACACTCAGGTGGTATTCCGGGTACCCAAGATACCGCAGGTATTCAGTCAGGGTAATATAAAAATCCTGATTGTCAGAAAAATCAATATGAAATATTTCCTGAATCCGTGTAATGTAGCGATTGGCGAACCGAATCGTTTGAGAAGGAATATGCTGCGTTATTGAACTCTGAGCAATCATTTCCATGTCTGGTACAATACTGTAGGATACATGAGCGTAGAGCGGATAGCGTTCCGTTTCAGGGAAATGACAATCCAGCTCTTGCTCTAAGGAGGATAATAAATCGTTGACCATAGCGACCACCGTTTCATAGGAATCCTGGCGCTGGGGGTCCAGTTTAGAAGGATCAAAAGGATTGTTGCAATCGCCTGTGTCTGTCGGAAGTAAATGTCCGGAACGAATACGGTAATATGCGATGGCAATGGCCAGATTCGTGATTACCATATTGATATCTTCCATCATAATATGGTATTTTCTTACATAAAGCTGAATCTCATCCATGATGAGATTGACTACATTTTTATCCAGGTATTGATATTGATAATAGCTGTTTCCACGGGAATTATAGTTCCAGTTCTCTGAAAACAGAAGATTTAAAAGCTTACGTCGTTTTCTCTCGTTATTGTTAAAATAAATACGATTCCGGGAGCGGGTGAACTGAATATAAGGCTCAGTAAGAACGTATTTCCTGCGAAGTTCTGTCAGGTCATGCTCCAGGGTGGTGCGGCTGACGAACATCTCATCCTCAAGGTCATCAAGAGAAACCGGAACATCCGATAAGCAAAGTCGAAATACCATATGGCGCACTCGATCTTCTCTGGTCAGAAAGGAAGAACTGGCCAGACTTAATTCCATGAGTTTGGATTCGTCATCCGTGCTTAAGGTATAGCCAAGGCTTGGCTGTGATATAATTAAAATTCCGGAACCGGAAAGCTTTTGATTCATATCAGTAATATCACTTCGCACCGTTCGGGAGGAAATTTGCAAATAGATAGCAAGTTCATGTCCCGTTACATAATGGTTTTGATTTTGAAGGTAAAGCAGCAGCTTTCGCTGTCGGAGGGTAAGCATTCTTGAATCCATAAATACTCCTGTAATTTTATCATATTTCATACACTACTATTATCATAGATGTGTAATTTTTGAAAGTCAATGAAAAAATAAACCATCCACAGAAATAATTCTATGGCCGGTGAGAAGAGTGCCTGATTGAGATTAAGAGATCATGAAATGAGAATGCTGCCGATTATTGAAAGAGATTTAATTGTCCCAAGGATGGAGCACCACTTTTATAGCTTCTCCGCTTCTGGTAAGCTGAATGCCTTTATTAATTTGATCTAATGGAAGCTGATGGGTAATGAATTTCTCGGTTGGAAAATCTGGAGAAATCGCAAGTTCGAATGCTTTTTTCGATTGTGTATAGGATGCACCAAAATGTCCTTTGATCCAGATATTGTTGTAATGAATCAGATTACAGTTAAGCTCTGTCATAGATCCTTTTGGAACCCCGCCAAAGAAGACAACGAGTCCACCTTTTTTTACCATATGAATGCTCTGGGTCTGAGTGGCATTTGCAGGAGTTGCGGAGATTACTTTGTCGGCTCCTTTTCCATTTGTAAACTTTAGAATTGCTTTTATTGGATCTTCTTTTTTGCTGTTGATAACCTCATCGACGCCAAATTGCTTTGCCATCTCTAAACGATGGTCATTGATGTCGATCATAAGGATTCTTTGGGCGCCGCGAATTTTAGCAAGCTGTGCCATGAAACAGCCGATTGGGCCGGCACCGATGATAACAAGGGTGTCCGGATAACCAATATTAACATTCTCAAGACATGCATATACAGAAGTAAGAGGTTCTCCAAGACTTGCAGCTTCGTAAGTAATATCGTCAGGAATTTCATAAATTCCGCCAAGCTCAATCTTTTGACCTTTTACAGCAATATACTGGGCGAAGCCACCGGTTCCGGCCAATGCAGCAGCTTCTTTATCTGAACAGTTCTCACTATGTCCGTTGATACAATTATCGCATTTCATACAATAGGTGCCAGGAAATAAATAGAGTCTCTGGCCTACTTGATATTTTGTCACCTGTGGTCCGATTTCATCAACAATACCAACAATTTCATGTCCATAGATAAAAGGATAATTACCTTTTCTGGAATCAGTAGTAAGATTGCGAATATCGGATCCACAAAGTCCAACAGCCATAATTTTAAGAATTAATCCGTCTGCCGGACATTCTGGTTTTTCTGTCATCTCAACGCGGATATCGTTTGGCCCATACATAAGGGCTGCTTTCATCTGTATCATAGTTGAATTCTCTCCTCTATTATTGCTTGATTTGAAGTTTATAACTTTAAATAAAGTATAAGATCCATTCCAGTGGAATTCAAATTGTTTCTTGCCACAATAATGTGGAAGGAAAAAACAAAAATAACATATATAATTTCCTCCTGGTAGCGGAAAAAAACATATTGAACTCGCTTTTTATCTTTGCTAAATTAGAAAAAGAAGAATTGCTAATTTAAAGCGTAAATTTTGGAGGAGCAGCATGGGAAAATTAAACAACTACCTTCTTGGAATGGATTGCGGGACAACTAACATCAAAGCAATTATTCTTGGAGAAGATGGTCAGGTGATTGCCGAGGCAAGCAAACCCAGTGTGTTTATAAATCCTGGATTAAATATGCAGGAGCAGGATGCGAACGACTGGTGGAAAAACACGGTTGAAATATTCCGGACACTTACGAAGAAAGCAGGAGAAGATGTAATCAACAAAATCCGTGGTATTTCCATAAGTTCTCATACAGTAACCATGCTTCCGATTGATAAAGACGGGAATCCACTGCGAAATGCCATGACCTATCAGGACGGACGTTCAGCCGGTGAACTCCATTACATTGTTGATACCATTGGATTTGACAAGTTCGTATCAATCGTAGGCGGACAACCATCGGTTGCTTTTTTACCGAATAAGATACTGTGGTTTAAAAAGAATGAACCGGAATTATTTGCGAAAACCGCTTATTTTGTACAGGCAAGCAGTTTTATTAACTATAAACTTACGGGAGAAATCACACAGGATATCGACCAGGCAACAAGAACGCAGTGTCTGGATATTCGTACGATGGAATGGTCCAAAGAAATCGGAGAGGTAATAGGCGTTGATTTGAAGAAAATGCTTCCAAACCTTTATCTGGTAGATAATATCATAGGATGTGTAACCAAAGAAGCAGCAGCAGAAACAGGACTTCAAAAGGGAATACCTGTAATTGCGGGATGTAGCGATGCTATGGCATCCATGCACGCAACAGGAATAACCCGTTTGGGAGAAGCAGGGGAATCCTCAGGAACCACATCTCTTGTATTTGTTGGAAGTGATACAAAGAGTGCTTCGGATATCCCTGTTGTTACAAGACCGTGTACGATTGAAAACATGCCATGGATCTTTGATGCTCCAATTCAGACAAGCGGAGCTGCTTTGAAATGGTATATTGATAATATGGCGGCAGAAGAGAAGGCGTTTGCAAAGGAACAGGGGATTGGAATTTATGATTACCTGAATCAACAGGCCCTGGAGTCACCGGCCGGCTCCAATGGATTGTTTTTCTTCCCATATCTGCTGGGAGAGCGTGCACCCTTATGGAATGAATATGCAAGAGGTATGTTTATCGGAATGGGAATGGATATGAAGCGCTCCGATTTGACGCGTTCTGTATTTGAAGGAACTGCGTATGCGCTGCGCCATGTAATGGAAACAGTAAAAGCATCAGGAGCAAAAGCAGATTGTCTTAGAATTTGTGGCGGCGGTGCAAAGAGTCCGACCTGGGCAAAAATAAAGGCATCGATGCTTCGAATACCGGTTTACCTTCTGGATGGCAAATCTGGTGATGTGCCGGTTGGCGACGCACTGATTGTTGGACGGCGTGTAGGTGTATTCCAAAATCTCGCAGAGACAGTTGAAAAGATAATTAAAGTGACTGAAATTATAGAACCGGATGAAGAATGGGCAGAAGCGTATGACAAACTGTATCCATATTATGTTGAGATATATAAACATCTGGATTCGGATCTGAAGAGCTTAAAAGCAACGGTAGATTCGCTTTAGAGGGACAAAAGAAATAGATTAAATTTATGTATTGGGCAGATTGCCCAAACAGCAGAAAGGTAGGATTACATTATGAAGTATGAGAAAATCAGAAAAGAAGTATTAAAGGCAATTTTGGAGGCAGTTGATCAAGGACTGATCAAGGGAACATCCGGTAACATTGCACTTCGCGATGATGAAGATGATGTGGTGGCTATCACACCAAGTGGAATTCCTTACAGTACGATGACAGCAGATGACATCGCAATCGTTGACCTTAATGGAAAATGGTTAGATGGACCATATAAACCGTCATCAGAAGTGCATATGCATACTGCAGTTATGCGTGCAAGACCAGATGTAAAAGCAACAGTACATACGCATGCAATGTTTGCAACGATTATGGCGATGGGCGATGGCGAGATTCAGGCAATAACACCTCCGCAGTGTGAGTTCGTTCCGGTAAGAGTGGTACCTTTTACAATGCCTGGAAGCAACGATGTAGCAGATAAAGTTGTGGAGGCACTGGGAGAAGAGGGTAAAGCTGTCCTGATCAAGAACCATGGAATGTTCTGTTGCGGAAAAAATATGAAAGCAGCCATGGCTGCAACCGTTTATACCGAAGAAATGGCAATTACCGAGTATTATGCAAGATTACTTGGAACCTACGAACCGATGCCTAAGGAAGCCGTAGAAGCAATGCAGGCATTGATTAAAGCGGATCAGGCGGTATAAACAGAATAGATGAAACACTGATAGACAAAGGGAATACGGTTGACGCTGTATTCCCTTTGTGTACCAGTCTGCAAATATAGACAAAGAATTATTAAAAAAACAAGATTCTAGTGAAAGTAGAGGAGAGCAAAAAAGAGAGTATGTTTTTTGTGCTCCCATTTTTGCTACTTGAAAGTTGGCAAAAGCATGTGATAGATATGGATATGAAAAGGAATGCCCTTCGGCTAGAGAAAAAATATAATGAAGATAGTGAGAAAAGCATATGTAAAAACAAAATAAAAGGAGGAGTAATTACATGGCTGGAAGACAGATATTTAATCCGGAAGGATTTAAAAATGTTGAAACAGTAGATGCCGTAATTGGTTACCAGTTTGAATTTAAGGCACAGTATTACAGAGGAATTACATTATCAATCGTACGTGATATTGAGGTTACGGTTGATTCAGAAAAAGCAAAGAGAGAAGATGTCCGTTTTACTGTAAACGGAGAGACCTTTACGTTAGAAGAGATGAGAACAGTAATAGATCCTGAATATCGATGGGAATTTGGAGATTATGCAACAGTAACGGTATTAAAGGAAGGCGGTCTGGCAAAAGGACCACATCATATCAGAGCAAAACAGATTATCGATCCATCATATATGCCATTTCAGATCGAAGCAGTATGTGAAGCAGAGTTCGAAATTTAATCAGGAGGAGATAAGATAATGAGCGATATTAAAAGAAGTGTATCACTGTACAGCTATCAGGATGAATATTATAACAAACAGCTTGATCTGGAAGGGTGTCTTCGTGAGACTGCCAAAACTGGTGCAACCGGAGTAGAGCTTCTTGCGGAACAAATGATTCGCAAGTTCCCAAAGCCGATTGAAACAGAAGAATTCCGCAGTCAGTGGTTTGGCTGGATGGAAAGATATAAACTTACACCGGTCTGTTATGACGCATTTTTAGAAAATCATATTTATGATAATCGCCGGCTTACGCTGAGCGAGCAGGTAGACATGATGAAACGTGATCTTCGTATGGCATCTCTGCTTGGATTTACAGTTCTTAGAACATTGGTATCTACCCCCATGGATGTTATCGAAGGCAGCCTGGAATATGCGGAGCTGGTAAATGTTAAGATTGGTCTTGAAGTACATGCACCATTCTCTTTGAATTCCGGCTGGGCAAATGGTTATATGGAAATGATTCAGCGCACAGGAACAAAATATTTTGGTTTCATTCCTGATATGGGAATATTCTGCAAGCGCATACCAGATGTATTAGCAGAAAAAGCCAGAAAAATGGGGGCTTCCGAGGAATGTATCAAGATCGTTGATGATTGTTATGCAGAACGTATTGCCAAAGGATTTACGAAAATTAAATATGACCTGAACCTTGGCAAAGCGAATATGGAATATCGTATGGCTAACGGTATGCAGAAAATGATGGAAGCAGTAAAAAGTGCTGGCGGCAATGATGCTGATATGTTCTATGCGAATAATTCCTTCTCTTATTCGTGGTCGGAACCACAGGATATCATTGACAATATTGATTACATTTTTCATACACATGCAAAATGCTATAACATTCATGAGGATTATGAGGAAACGGCAGTTGCCATTCCGGAAGTGGTAGAAGCTTATAAGAAAGCCGGCCATACAGGCTATTTAAGCACAGAATATGAAGGCGGGGAACATCTTAGAAAATTTGGACCTGTTGACAGTATTGAACAGGTAAGAAGACATCAGGAAGCTATGAGAAGGGCAATCGAAGCATAGGAGTTGTGGCTACTATTTAATATAATCAAAAAAACCAGGTGAGGAAAAAACTATGAGAATGAAATTAGGTATTGTGGGATTTGGATTCATGGGACACTGCGATGCAGATCTGATGAAAACATTTGATGAAATTGATTTGGTAGCGGTAGCAGACACCAACCCGGAACAGTTAAAAGATGCACCGGAAGGCGTTGAGACATATGGAAGCATAGACGAAATGTTAGAAAAGGCAGATATCAATGTTGTTATGATTTCGGTTCCAAATCCGTTTCATTTAGAGATGGTGGAGAAAGCAGCAAATGCCGGGAAACATATTATATGTGAGAAACCAGCTGCAATGTCAGTGGCTCAGTTTGACAGAATGGTGGAAGTGACAAAACAGAATAAAGTTCTTCTCACTGTTCATCAGCAGAGAAGATGGGATACGGATTATCGCATCATGAAAGAAGTATACGATAAAAAAATGGTTGGGGATATCTATGTGATTAAATCACAGCTTTACGGTTTCAATGGAAATATGCATGACTGGCATATATATCCTGAGATGGGCGGCGGTATGCTTTATGACTGGGGTGTTCATCTGATCGATCAGATTCTTGATATGGTAAATTCGGAGATTACTTCTATCTATGCAGATCTACGCAATGTAATTAATGAGAAAGTTGATGATTACTTTAATATCCTGATTAAGTTCAAAAATGGAATCGTTGCTGAAATCGAACTTGGAACATATTATCTGACACCAAAGAGATCCTGGTTCATTGGAGGAAATAAGGGAAGCGCAATGATCGACGGATTTAACGGAGAAGGGAAAATTGTTCGTACCGCACATCTTTTAGGCAACGTGCCAGGTAAGATTACAATGAGTGCAGCGGGCCCAACAAGAAGTTTTGGACCAGCAGCACCAGGACTTCTTCTTGAGGAACCATTACCGGAAGCTGATGTGAAACAAAGAGATTATTTTGTTCATTTTCTAAAGGCATTTAACGGCGAAGAAGAGATCATCGTTCGCCCGGATCAGGTAAGAAGGGTTCTTTGTGTAATGGATGCAGTACGGGAATCAGCTAGAACTGGTGAAGCAATTACAAATGTAAGATAAAAGAGACAACAGGTAATCACAATGAGTAATATAAAGGAGAGAAGCTATGGTAACAATTACAATTGACGGTACCAGGTTAGAAGTATCAGAGGATAGAAACGTTCTGGACTGTGCACTTGAGGCTGGAATCTATATTCCGCATCTCTGTCATCATCCAAATCTCAGTGAATTAGGATCCTGTCGCATGTGTATTGTAGAAGTAGAAGGAGAGGAAGGTATAACAACCTCCTGCACGTTAAAACCGGTAGACGGAATGGTGATTCATACAGATAAGGAAGAGATTAAGAGACTACGAATGCTTGCGTTGGAACTCCTTCTTACAGGACATCCCGAAGAGTGCTCTACCTGCCCGAAATATGGTAACTGTGAGCTTCAAATGCTGATTCAGTATATTGGACCGAAGACAGGAAGGTTGAAAATGCGTGCCAAAGGATTCGTTGTGGAGGAAAGAAATCCTTTGATGATTCATGATATGAACCGATGTGTCCTCTGTGGACGCTGTGTTCGTGCATGTAATGAGCTTCGTGGATCCATGGTTCTTCAATATCAGAAGAAAGATATGGAAACCTATGTGGGAACCTGGAATAATAAGCTGCTTATGGATGCAGACTGCCGTTTCTGTGGGGCATGTGCAGAAGTCTGCCCGACCGGGACGATTCGTGACAAGCTTCAGCAGATTGATTCTGCTGCCAGCAGAAAGGACACGATTGTTCCGTGTCGTGGAACCTGTCCGGCGCATACAGATATTCCAAGATATATCCGCTATGTAAAAGAAGGCAAATATGATGAAGCAACTGCCGTGATCCGTGAGAAGCTTCCTTTCCCAAAAGCTTTGGGATATATTTGTACGCATGTCTGTGAATCCAACTGTAAACGTGGCGAAGTAAGTGACCCAATGTCCATTCGCGCAATGAAACGGTTTGCAGCAGAAAAGGACACCAAAAGCATCTGGAAGGGGAAAGGAAAGCAGCTTTCAGATACCGGAAAGAAAGTCTGTATCGTCGGTGGAGGCCCCGCCGGATTGACCGCAGCATACTATCTGAGAAAACAGGGACATGAGGTAACCATCAAGGAGGCACTTCCAACCGTGGGTGGAATGATGGCTTATGGTATTCCGGCATATCGTCTTCCAAGAGAGATCATTGCGGAAGAAGCAGCCGTGATTTGTGATACCGGAGTAAAGATTGAGACAGGTGTCAGAGTTGAGAAACCAATAGAACTAAAGAACAATTATGATGCTGTACTTATAACCATTGGTGGACATGCAGGAATTCGTCTTCCCATGGAAGGCAATGACTTGGCAGGTGTCATCTTAAATGTCGATTTTCTTCGCAATGTAAGTCTTGGCAGGGAAACCGGAATCGGAAAACGCGTTGTAGTTCTCGGCGGAGGAAATGTAGCATTTGACTGTGCAAGAACTGCAAAGAGACTCGGCGCACAAGAAATTCATCTTGCATGCTTAGAAGCCCGTGATCAGATGACTGCGGATGATGAAGAAATCAAAGAAGCAGAAGAAGAGGGGATTTTTGTTCATCCGGCACAGACGTTCGAACGCATCACCGGAACCGGGCAGGTTACGGGGGTAGATTTCATGAATGTGAAGTCCTTTACCTTTGATGAGAATCGTAGAGCAATCATTGAAAAAGAGGGGGGATCTGAGCATCATATCGATGCAGATACCGTTATATTTGCTGTAGGACAGCGCCCGGATATTACTGCAGATGCAGGACTGACATTAGGACGAGGAAACTGTATTGTTGTGAAAGAGAATTCTAAGGCAACGGATATAGAAGGCATTTTTGCGGCAGGAGATTCCATTTATGGTACCAAATCTGTAGTAATGGCAGTTCAGTCAGGCAGAGAAGCTGCAAGTGAAATCGATCAGTATCTTGGCGGTAATGGTGATATTTCTGAGAAGCTTATACCTGCAGAGACGCCAAATCCGTATATTGGACAATATCCGGGGTTTGGATACGAGAAAAGGAAAAAGTCTGAGACATTGTCTTTTGGCGAGAGAAGCAACAATTTTGATCTTGTGGATCATGGTATTTGTGAGGATGATATCTGCACAGAAGCATCCAGATGCTTACAGTGTGACTTAAGGCTCCAGATTCAGGGGGCAAGAACATGGAAGGACTATTCAGATAACAAGGAGGAAGCATAAGATATGAGCATGATAGATATTGTAAAAACAATGAGTCAGGAAGATGCTTTATCTATGATCGCTTCTTCCGGAATGAAAGAATATGGTGTGAATCACACTACGGTTGCAGAGAATATTGCAGCTGTCCTAAAGAAACGCAGGGCAGGAAGCCGGTCAGAAAAGGAAGCTGCAAGAGCAGCTGCGCCAATGACTGTAGTGGCAGCTCTGAATAATTCAGATACCACAGGAATTCTACTTGATGTATTAATAAAATTTCCGGAGAAAGTTATGAAAGGAATTTCTATCCTTGCATATGCCATAGGAGCAGAGGAAAAGTTCCTTCAGCTTCCGGAATATGCGAAGGCATTGGCAGAGGAGCCTTCAATTAAGGCTGCTGCACAAGCTGCCGGTGTAACCGTTACGGTAGGTCTGGTCGATGTCAGAGCCAATGCATATAATGTACTGACACATATCATAACAATGTATGAATTACCTGAGGTCATTGAGGATAACTATGTGCCAGGAATTTACGTATCCGTAAATGATGGGGAATTAATCAAATATTCCAATGAAAAAACCGTCAGAGAAGTACTGGAGGCGGCGGGCAGTGATGTATCAGAGGTAAAAGCATATGAGACTGGCTATGTATTTGCAAATAAAGAAGTAGAATCGAAGAAGCTGGAAGATGCGCAAATTAACAACGGTGTGTTGAGGGTTCTCTCATCAAAGAACTGTATGATACAGGAAACACAAAAAAGAGTTACTGCATCCAGACAACAAAGCTGCGGCAAATGTGTATTCTGCCGCGAAGGCCTGAACCAGCTGCAGGGAATGCTGTCCGATATTAAGTCTGGAAAGGGTAAGATGGAATATATGGACATCATCAGGGAAATTGGATCGGCGATGACATTTTCTACTCCGTGCTCCCTGGGTCAGGAAAGCGCGAAGGCTGCTTTGAGCTCTATAGCATTATATGCAAATGAGTACGAGGAACATATAAAAAAGAAGAGCTGTGCTGCCGGACTTTGTTTTAACAAATTAGTTATCTATATTGATCCATATAACTGTGAAGGCTGTGAAGAATGTGCAGATGTTTGTCCTGCAGATTGTATAGAAGGAAAGAAAGGCTTTATTCATATGATCGATGAATTCGACTGTACGCAGTGTGGAAAATGTATAGAGGTGTGTGAGTGTGGTGCGATTATACAGACGAATGGAAGGCTTCCAAAACTTCCGGATCGATTAACTAAGGTTGGAAGATTTAAAAAGCACTGATAGGCCGTACAACCACTTGTCTGTGATGCGTTTAAGCGCGATGCAGGGAGCTCGTTATGTCCATTAATACATGAATTGGCAAGGCCACGGATTTAGAAAAAATAAGCTCGGTAAAAACACATGTAAGACATTAAATTTTACATGTGTTTTATTTTATTGTTGGCAGAAATGCGAACAAAAGATTATTGCTAAAGATTTATAATCAACTTAATTAAAATATTAAAAAAAGTCTTATTATTACTATTGACAAAATGAATTTAAGGATGTATTTTAATTATAGTAATAGTCTTACCGGTAGATTTTATGCAGATATCCTTACAATTTACAAAAAATATTCGCTAGGCAAACTTGTCACTACGTTTTCTGCCTTAAGCGAAGCGAAAGGAATTGATATTAATATGAAAGCTGTAGCTAGTTTTGGCATTGTTAATGCCGATACAAGCGGACCAGGAGCCTTTTTAAGAGCTGCTAAATGGTATTGGGATGAGCTTACGGATATGTTCCCGGCCGCAGGATTTTCATCCATCATGATTCCTATGGTTCCAAATACGGAGAATGTATCAAGAAATGGTGCGCCAATATGTACCGCCTCAATCAGGACACGATTTGGTTCACCAGAGGGGTACTTACGCTATTTAAATGACAAGGGAGTAGAGAATGTAGAAGCGATTACTATTTCTGCACAGAGTCAGTTCAACAGTCTTTTTGAAACCGGAATTCCAATTGAGAAATTCTTTGATGAGCTTTATAACCATGCAAAAGATACGGTGGAAGCATTACAGCAACTTAAAGGAAGCACACTGCTTGTTTCACCAACTCCAGGCATTGGATTCCTGAATCAGACATTTCACAGCGATGAAGTTAAGATAGAGAAGTTTCTTGCTGATGCTGCTGATTGTATGAATCGAATTGGAGAATATTGCGAGGACAATCATATCAACCTTGGAATCCGCAATGAGTACTGGACATTGATGAGAGGATCAGGAATTGATGAATTTATGAAGCATGTCGATACAAGGCTTGTATCATATGCTCCGGATCCTGCACATCTTCACATCGCAGGTGCCGATGCTGTTGCGTTCTTTGAGAAATATGCAAAGCAGGCTAAAGTGGTTTGCTTCACAGATACGAAATTTGTGGATGAGTCAGAGGTATATAAGACAATCTCACAGGAGTTTCCGCAGGATGGCCGATTGCAGAGAGTATATTATGATTTGGGACTCGGAGAGATGAATTTTAAAAAAATCTATGAAATTCTAAAAAAAGCGGATTTCGACGGACCGGTTATTCTTGACTCGAAATATTCACTGGATATTCCGAAAGGAATTCTCAGGATGAGAACATTTTGGAATAATCTTGAAAAAAATTATGCAGCCGGGGGGGTTAAGTAATGGAAAGCAGAAATATTAACTATACATACATGACCAATCTCTGGGGCAATATCAATTACAAGCAGATTAATAACTTTAATGAATGGTATATGGGCGATTTTGGAGCCGCTTATTACTATCAGGATTGGGACAAAATTCTTAGATATTTTGCTGGTGCAGGATTTAAAGGAATTGAAATCATGGTATTCTCAGTGCCAAGCATCAGGAATGCGTTTGGATCAATGAAGAACTTTAAAGAATTCGCTCAGGAAAGAGGGATTGAACGAATCACTGGTATGTTTTCTCATCATGTTGGATCTCAGGACAAAAGAAATCATCCCGACATATTTGCGTATGAGCAACAGGCAATTGATGCACTTGCGGAGTGCGACGGAATTAACCTCATTGTTCAACCAGCCGGCCAGTATTATGGAACAGGACCACTTGATGGTGACGGCTTAAGGAATGTTGCAGAGTGCATGAACACTGTAGGACGTATGTGCGCGGAAAAAGGATTAGCTGTTTCCATTCACAATGAATTCTGGTGTGCGGTTAACAAATATGATCATGAAAAGTTCCTTGAAATGACAGATCCAGGATATGTTTATTACTGCCTTGATACAGCTCAGGTAGCAATCATGGGCAAGGATATTTTGAAATTCTACAATACCTATCATGATAGGGTTAAGTATTTCCATATTAAGGATACCACATATGTAAATGCCCCAGATGAGAAACGTTTTGGAGCAGGAGCAGAGTTTGACGAACGCGGAGCCAGATGGTTCTGGGAGCCAGGCGGTGGAGTTCTTGATTTTAAGGGACTGTGGGAACTGATGAAGAAATACAATCACAAGGGATGGATCGGAATCGAATCCGATGGAACACCTGACCCATTAGCAACCATTTTATTAACAAAGAACTATATTGATACAGTTCTTGATCCGATTTATAAATAACAATCTTTAGGAAGCAGCGCATTGCGATAGGAACAATTCCAAAGAGTATGGAAGAAGTTGTGGCGTTTCGCAAACGCCTGATTATATATAAATAAAATAATGGAGGAAGAAAAATGAATACACAATTTGCTAAATTTTTACAGATCGGAATTATTGTTGAGAATGTTGAAGAAACGATTAAACACTATGAGGAATATGGAATTGGACCATGGAGAGTCAGCCCGTTAGATTCAAATGAGTTCCCTGATTTCTCTATGAACGGAACAAAAGAAAGACTTCAGACAATTATGGCTTTCTGCGACTGCTGGGGATTTGAATTAGAATTGATTCAGCCAATCAGCGATAGCCCGTACAAAACTTGGTTAGAGGAACATGGTCCTGGAATGCACCATATTGCACTGATTACGAGAGACAGCTTTGGTGAAGTTATTGAACAGCACAAAAAACTTACAGGAAGAGATCCATGGCTTTTATGCAAAGACCCTAAGATTGGAATGGAATTTGCATATCTTGATCTTCATAAAGAATTGGGATTATTCCTCGAGATCTATAATGAAGACAAAAAGGGCGGCTTAGATGCTAATTTTAAATTACCGGAAGAATAAATAAGTGAATATAAGGGAGGACAAATAAGTGGAATACGTAAAATTTGATGGAATAGATAAAAAAATAAGCAAATTTTTTATGGGAACCTTTGGTATGTTTCCGGATTATAAAGAGAAGCATTTCGAGACATTAGATGCTGCCTATGATCTTGGAATTACAGCGATCGATACAGCAAGAGCATATGACTCTGAACCGACTGTTGGTGAGTGGATAAAAGCTCGCGGTATTCGTGAGAATATTGTTCTTCTGTCAAAAGGAGCACATCCGACAGATTATCGTGAAAGAGTTACACCCTATGATATTGATTCTGATCTTGCTGAAACCCTTGCAGAGCTTCAGACGGATTATCTTGATATTTATCTTCTTCACAGAGATAACACGAACCTTCCGGTTGGACCAATTGTAGAGAAATTAAACGAGCATAAGGCTGCTGGAAGAATTAAGATTTTCGGTGGATCAAACTGGACACATGAACGTTTAGAAGAGGCCAATGAATATGCATACGCACATAATCTTGCCCCTATGTCAGTTTCTTCTCCAAACTACAGCCTGGCTGAACAGGTTAAGAATCCATTTGCGCCAGGATGTGTTACCATCGCGGGGAATCAGAATGCATCTGCACAGGAGTGGTATACAAAGAATCAAATGCCGGTGCTTGCATACTCTTCACTGGCCAGAGGCTTATTCTCCGGAAGAATCACAAGAGAGCTGCTGGCAAATGATCCGGAAAAGATTGATATGTTCTGTCGTATCGGATACTGCTACGAAGAAAACTTTGTAAGGCTTGATCGCTGTAAAGAAATTGCAGAGGAGAAGGGATGTTCAATTCCGCAGGTAGCTATGGCCTATGTACTTGACAGCCCTCTGAATGCTTTCCCGATCATCGGAGCTGCCAACAGAAGTGAGATAGAGTCGTCACTTGGAGCATTGAATGTGAAGCTTACACCACAGGAAGTACTTTACCTTGAACTTAAAGTAGATACTGGAAAATAGTGAGGACTTGTGTTAATATAAGGTTTAGAAAAACTTCAAAGAATAATAGTAGGGGTAAATATGAAAATAGCGAATACTATGGAAATGCGCTTGCATAACACGTCAGATATTATAAATGATATTGAGTGTAATCCAGGAATTACAAATACTGAAATTGCTCAGAGAAGAGGTCTGAGTGTTCCGACGATATCGAATATTGTGAACATCCTAAAGAATAGTGATATGGTAATGACAACCGGTACGGGAGAATCTTCTGGTGGAAGAAGGCCAATTCAGTTGTCACTAAATCCGGAATGTAAGTATTCAGTAGGAGTGAGCATCGCTAGGCATACAGTGTACCTTCTGCTAATTAATTTTGAAGGTCATATCTGTGACAAAGAAACATATTATATTCAGTTTGAAGAAAGCGATGAATATTGGCTTGAAATTGATAACCTGATCAAAAAGATGCAGGAAAAAGTACCAACACCATGCGGAGTGGGAATCGCCTTACCGGGTTTTGTAGACTTTGAACATGGTCTGGTCTTAAACACACATACACTAGGGATACCAACGGTATCTCTGGTGAGTATATATCGGGTTCTGGGAGAGAAAGTATCAATCGGGGACTCCTGCAGATTAGCTGCAATCGCGCAACTGTTTTCAAAAGCAAATATTGAGGATAATTTTTATATCCTGTTAAGCAGACGTGTCAGTGGAGTTTTGATTTATGACAGAAGTGTTTTTAAATTGAAAGCTTCCAGCCTGGATATTGGAGCTATGATTATAGATCCGGCAAAGAAGGAAGCCACTTATGGAACACCAGGCAGCTTTTTGGATTTGTGTTCTGCCAGTAGAATAATTGATATACTTAAGGATAATTATTCTGTTGTCAGATATGAGGATTTTTTTGAAGAGATAGGCAACGGAAATCAGGAGTTTGCAAAGATATGGGATAGCTATTTGAAGAATTTGGCAATTGCTGTCTATAATATATATGCTATTTTGAAAGTAGATATTGTAATTGGCGGAGAAATGGCAAAATATATTCAGCCATATACACAGAAACTGGAGGAGTATATAGGGGAACTCTCTCCAAAGAATGAACAGAATATCAATCTTCATTGCAGTAGTTACGGCGAATATGACGATGCATTTGGAGCAGCCCTGGAAACCAGGTCACTTTACTTACAGGACAAGCTTCCTGAAATATTAAGAAATGCGGCGGCTGTGGTACCTGCTCAGGCTAAGAAAGTAAAAAAGAAAAAAGCAAAATAATGGAACTTAATTTCAAATATCAATTTGAAGTAAGAGGAGAAGTAGTATGATACAAGGTAAAATAGGCAAATACTCCAGAAGTGTTTCGATTATAGGAATTGGTGCGACTCCGTTCTGTAATATTGACGAAGAACCGGAGCTTAAGGGGTTAACAGAAGGAGAGTTTTTTGGACATGCAGCTCTTATGGCAATGAAAGATGCAGGATTAGAACCAAGAGATGTTGATTATTTTTATCATGGATCGGCAAATCCAAAGTTCTTTAATTTTGCAGCAACACCAAACATGCAGGTGGCAGAGTGGTTTGGAATGAGAGGAAAGGGATCGGTTCATCATTCAGAAGCATGCTGTTCTGGTTATGTTGGTCTTGAAGAAGCAGTGAAAGACGTTGCAAGCGGAGCACATGATATTGTTCTGTCAGGGTGTGTGGAGATGGCGTGCGGGCTTCCTGTTTCTGGCAAACCGGCACATTTACGTAAAACAATAACAACGGAAGATGTTATTCCTGATTTGGAAGCAATCATGGATCGTGCGTATACCCGTGCACTTGGAGGCGGCCATATTGGACAGGATGACTGGATGGATCTCTATAAAAACGAGTTTGGATTAACCGATTCACAGGTTGATGATGTTTTGAATACGATGTCTTATCATGGAAGAAGAGCAGCAGTTCTTGATCCATTGGCGATGCTTCGTACTCCATTTGAGGAAGTTGCAAAGGAGTTCGGATACGAGGATCCCATGGAATATCTGCGCTCCCCATATAATCCTAAGACTACACAATATCTTAGAGTTACGGGAAATGCGCCAGGTGCTGATGGAGCGGCATGTGTGATTGTATGTCCGACAGAGATGGCACATCAATTTATACAGAAACCTATTGAGGTTTTGGGAATTGGTTCCTCCTGCCTTGAACTGATGAGACCACATAATGAAAAAGAGATTACCAAAGAAGCTGCTCGTCAGGCATATGAGGTGACAGGCCTGAAGCCGGAAGATATAGACCTTCTTCTTGTCAATGACTTTGTACTTTCTTCACAGCTTTTGGCAGCGGAGGAAGTCGGATACCTTCCAAAGGGAGAAGGCTGGAAATGGGTGTTAGAGGGACGTACCGCATTTGATGGTGACCGTCCAATTAATCCACATGGTGGACGTACCTCTTACGGGCATGCATTTGGTGCATCCGGAATGGCAGATGTTTACGAAGCTGTTCTTCAGTTGCGCGGACAGGCAGGCCAAAGGCAGGTTAAGAATAATCCTAAGACAGCAATGCTTCGCGGATTTGGGGGCGGACAGAACTGTCGAGTACCAATCCTTAGGAAAGTGGATTAAGGAGGGCAAAGACGTTGAAGATTGAGAAAATAGTAGAAAAATTTTATCAGGGCTTGTCAGAACATAAGATTTATGGACGTAAGTGTAAAGAGTGTGGAGCTATCGAATATCCGCCCAGATATGCATGTAATACATGTGGATATCATGAGACGGAATGGGTTGAACTTTCCGGAAAAGGTAAAGTACACAGTATTATATTGCCATCAACTCTTAATGCAGATCCATGGAATGCAAGCCTTGGAACCTATGGTTATGGGCTGGTCGAATTAGAAGAAGGTGTTATGTTTAATGCCACAATTTATGGCGTAAGTAAAAAGAATGCCAAAAAATTAAGACCATTACTGCCTTTGCCAGTACATCCATTTTTTGTAGAGAAGGATGGGGTAACTGTAGTGTTTTATGAGCTGGATCAGGAGGAGGAAACTAAATGAGCAGAGAGGAAGTAATCACTTTATTAATCAAGGGTGTGGCACAGATTTATCATGTGGATGAATCTGGCCTTTCAGAAATTACTAACCTGCCAGAGGAATTTGGAACAAAATCTCTTCAGAGAGTGGCACTTTGCTCCCTGATCGAAAATGATATTGATGTTATGATTCCAATTGGAGATGTGGGAAAATATCCAACAATTGGAGAGCTGGCAGATAAAATCATAGAAGAAATGGAATAAAAATAACTGTAATAAAAAGAATTATTTTAAGGACAGGGTTACTTCATTGCGAGAGTAGCCTTGTCTTTTTTTGATTCATGACAAGTGAAATGGCTTGCCGGTTCCTCTTGTTAACATAAGAGTGGTTTGCAAAGCGTGCCACTCGTTGTTTATACCGGTTGTTCCAGAGCTATTAAAAAGTGTAATTAATAGAAGCCTGGGGATTCCCAGCGTTTCAACTGATACAGGATGGTCAGAGGGTTTATCATAAGTTATTACCCTGGAAAGAGGAATTATATGTAATACATGAATTATTTCCTTCCACATTATTGTGGAAAGAAACAATTTGAATTCCTCTCGAATGGGTTTTATACTTAGTACAGTAGATGAGAATTGATATGTAGCAATTTGATTTTGGAACTAAACGTGCGGTTAACGAATGGCTGAAGGTATCCTTTTATGTATGGTCATGAAATGATAGGTATTGTTGATAAAATAAGATCACAAGGGACTTGCAAGGGATACGTTATGCTGCGCAATATAGTAACAGCAAATAGTTTGAAAGTAACACAAAAGTGTTATTAAAACACTTTATTTAAATGTAAAAAAAAGATTGACAAAAAGATTGCATGGCAGTATTCTGTTATATATAAGATGGATTTTATCAATTTGGATGGAGGTAATAAAACGATGGCAAGACTGGTTACTTTAATGACAGCACAGTGGGCAGATATTCCCTTTGAGGAGATGTGTACATTGGCAAAAAAAATGGGCTATGATGGATTGGAAATTGCATGCTGGGGAAATCATTTAGATATTAATCGTGCAGTCGAAGATCCGAATTATGTAAAGTGGGTTTTGGATACTTTAAAGAAAAACGGACTTGTTTGTAAAGCGATTGCAACTCATGTAATTGGACAATGTGTTGGAGACTACAATGATCCCAGACTGGATAATTTTGCGCCGGGTGAATTGGCAGGAAAACCAGATGAGATCCGTGCATGGGCAATTAAGACAATGATGAATGCTCCTAAGGTTGCAAAGATGATGGGGATTAACATTATCACAGGATTTGTGGGATCACCTATCTGGAAATATTTATACTCCTTCCCACAGACAACAAAAGAAATGATTGAAGCCGGATATCAGGAAATTTACGATCTGTGGAAACCTATCATGGATGAATGTAAAAAGAATGATGTAAAGTTCGCTCTTGAGGTGCATCCCGGGGAAATCGCATTTGACTATTATTCAACAAAGAAACTATTGGAGAAATTTGAGGAATGCACGGAATTTGGGTTGAACTTCGATCCAAGCCATCTTATCTGGCAGGGAATTACACCGCATGTATTCTTAAATGACTTTATAAACCGTGTATATCATGTTCATATGAAGGATGCGGCAGTTACATTAGATGGCAGAGCCGGCTTACTGGGATCTCACATTGATTTCGGAGATCTTCGGCGGGGGTGGAATTTTCGTTCACTTGGGCATGGAGATGTAAACTTTGAGGATATCATTCGTGTGCTTAATGCATCGGGCTATCAGGGACCTCTTTCTGTTGAGTGGGAAGATTCCGGAATGGAAAGAGTCTACGGTGCGACAGAGGCTGCAGCTTTTGTAAGAAAAGTAGATTTTGCTCCTTCTGATATTGCTTTTGATGCAGCGATTGCTACGAAATAGGTGAAGGGAGGAGACGATGAAGAAAATTCTAAGCTACGGAATGGTAGGAGGCAGCCTTTCTGCATTTATTGGAGGCGTACATAGAGTTGGTGTTGATTTTGACGGAAGAGCTTTTCTGAAGGCTGGGTGCTTTAGCCAGAATGATGAGAGGAATAAAGAATGTGCTGAGTTTTATCAGGTGGATGCAGATCGCACTTATCAAAATTTTTATGAAATGGCAAAAAGAGAGAGCGAAAGAACGGATGGAATCGATTTCGTTGCCATTACAGCTCCTAACAATGTTCATTATGAAGCGGCAAAAGCATTTTTAGAGAAGGGAATCCATGTACTCTGCGAAAAGCCCCTGTGTTTTGAAATTGATCAGGCTGAAGAATTGAAGAAGATTGCAGAAGAAAAACACCTTCTTTTCTGTGTGAATTATTCTTATTCTGGAAATGCAATGGTGAAAGAAGCCAGAGAGTTAATTACAAACGGATATATTGGTGATGTAATTAACGTTAACGCGGAATATCTCCAGGAATATTTAGTGGATGATATTGGTGCAGGAGATCAGGTGATGGTAAAACTTTCTTCCTGGAGAAAAGATCCTGCTGTTGCAGGTATTTCGAACTGTGTGGGTGATATTGGAACACACATTGAAAATACCGTAAGTTACATGACCGGATTAAAGCTAAAGAGAGTAGCAGCAAAATTAGATTACTGGGGACAGCCATTAGATCTGAATGCTAACATTCTTGTAGAATTTGAGAATGGTGCACATGGAGTGTTCTGCTCCTCCCAGGTATGTGTAGGCCATATGAATGGCCTTGTCGTAAGAATCTTTGGAACAAAAGGTGCCATTGAATGGGTTCAGGAAAATCCAAATATTCTATATGTTACATTAAAAGGTCAGCCAACGCAGATCTATAACCGTGGCATGGGATATGTCACAGAACGGACCTCAGAAGTCAGCAGAATTCCATCCGGTCATCCGGAAGGCCTTTATGTTGCTTTTGCAAATATATACAGAGTTTGGATCTCAAGTATTTTGAAATTGGAAAATGGGGAAGAGCTCAGTGGATATGATTATGATTTTCCGTCTCTGGAGGACGGGATCACAGGGGTGAAATTTATTCAGGCTTGTATAAAGAGTAATAAAGAGGATGCAGCGTGGATAGAAGTGTGAAGAAAAAGCATCTTCCCACTATGGAAGAACTCCATAATGAAATCCATAGGAATTTCATTATAAACTTCTTCATCGATTATTTGAGATGCCGCTTTGGCGGCATCATGGTTGGAAGTGTAATAAAAATTGTTATGTGCTAATTGCGTTAGGATTCGCATTCTAGACAATCAAAAAGAGGAAGGGAAAAGGAAAAGTATGAAAAAGAGGGTATTTAGAAGCATATGGACTGGAATTTTAGTAATTTCTTTGCTTGCTTCAATGGTGGGTTGTACAGCAAAAAATAATGATAAGGAAACAACAACACCAACAGGAACAGCAACAGATTCATCAACTGATTCAACAAAAGATTCAGATTCAAAACAAAATGCGGTTACAAGTATATCGGATATTGCAATTAATGTAGCGGGAGAAGATGCAACCGGTCACGGGTCTGAGTCAGCACCAGAAGGTATTCAGACAGGAACAACGTTTGATTATTGGACAAATTATGATATTCCATTATATGCACCATGGATGGATAACAGAGCAGCAGTATTAAGCTATCAGATTTATTCAAATCTTTTGGTGAAATATAAAGGTAATAGCGATGATATCAGATGTGATATTGCAGAGTCATATGATGTATCAGAGGATGGACTGGTTTGGACCTTTAAAATCAGAGATGATGCCAAATTCTCAGATGGATGTTCTGTAACAGCGGATGACTTTGTTGCAACATGGGATGTTATGAAGAAATATCAGCCGCGTCCATTCTCATCAGTAGCAAGTTATGAAGCAGTTGATGAACATACACTAAAGGTTACACTGGCATCTGCAAATCCTACCTTCATTTATGAGTTACCAACTCAGAGGATTTATGGTGTGGTTTGTAGAAAAGAACTTGAAAAATATGGTCCGGAAGATAATAGATCCGCTGTTGGTGCAGGCCCTTACTATGTAGAGTCTTACGAAACAGGTGAGAAATACGTTCTTAAGGCAGTTGATAATTATTGGAACAAAGACAATCAGGCTCATATCGAGACGGTAAACATTGACGTCATTGCTGATGAGAATACAGCTCTTATGGGACTTATGGATGGTTCTATCAACTGTATGAACACGGTTGATATTGAGATTATGAACAATGTAATCGACAATGGTCTTACGCTTGCTCTTGTTGAAGATCGTGAGAACCCATTCTGGCTTAACAGCAGTAAAATAGATGTATTAAAGGATCCTGTTGTTCGCGAGGCTCTTTGCCACATGGTTAACTGGGATGATCTTTCGGCTTTGGTATACGATGGATTATATCCACATCCAAACAGCTACTTTACCGGATCTGAAGCACCTGAGTTCTCTTCAAAATACGATTATGATCCGGAACTTGGTGTAAAGATGATAGAGGATGCCGGATACAAACTTACCGATATTAAGTTTGAGATCCTGGCTGATCCCGATTTCACAAACCTTGAAGTTGCTATGGTTTCACAGTTCCACAATCTTGGCCTTACGAATATTACTACCGTAACTTACGATGGAGCGACCTGTTATGGCATGCTGAAATCAGGAACCTATGATTGCTTCCCGTGTCATAATGGATATGACCCGGAATCACCACTTACACCATTTACAATGGGACTTATTGAAGGTGGAACACAGCCATGTATGTTCCTGAAGGCAGCGGACTCAGACGCATACAATACAGCAGTAGAATTATATAATGCAGCAGCTGCTTCCTCTACACTTGATCAGTTTGATGAGAATATGAATAAACTGGAAAATCTCGTTCAGGAACAGTGCCTTGCGCTTGGCGGATTACAGGTTATCCGTGGATTTGCTTTTACAAGCAACGTTCGTGGTGCATATATTGCACCTGTATCTTCTGAGATCCAGATGTCGTTCTTATATCTTGCAGAATAATTTGAAACTTTATGAGTGATTGAATCCTAACATATATTATATCGTAGGGGATTGGCTAGACTCTAATCAGTCAATCCCCATTTTTAATGATAACATTACCTGAGATTGTGATACCTTATTGGGAGGTTTTTATGTTAAAGTACGTGGTTAAGAGAATTATTATGGTTCCTTTTTTACTGATAGCGATTGCCGCATTTGTGTTTTTTCTTCTTAATCTTTCTGCTGCAGACCCTGTATTAATGATGATGCCATCTGAGTATACACAGGAAGATTATAATAATATGGCAGCTCGTTTTGGGTTAGACAAATCAAAACCAGAGCAGTTTGTAGACTGGGTTGTAAATGCAGCTCAACTTGACTTTGGAACTTCTTATAAATCAAAAGCACCTGTATCAGATGAAGTGCTTTACCGAGTACCTGTCAGTTTAAAACTAGCGTTGATTACAACACTGATTATGATAGCAATTGGGATACCGATTGGTGTGATATGTGCAGTAAAACAATATTCTATATTTGATAATATTGTGAATGTCCTATCGAAGTTTTTGGCATCCATTCCGGGATTCTGGCTAGGACTGATGCTGATACTTGTTTTTGCTGTAAAAGCGAAATTATTACCATCCCATGGTATGAACGGATTTAAAAGCTGGATACTTCCAGTTTTCACATTTCTGCTTCCTTACCTTGGCAATTACATCAGACAGGTTCGAAGTGCTATGCTTGACTGTATACGTCAGGATTATGTCAGAACTTCAAGGGCAAAAGGACAGAAAGAATCGGTTGTTATTTTTGTTGATACTCTGAAAAATGCGCTGTTGCCTATTATTACTTTAACCGGTGGTACATTTGCAAGTATGATAGGTGGTGCAGTTATGATTGAGCAGGTTTTTGCATTCCCTGGAATTGGACTTAAGGTATTAGAGGGAATCAATAACAGAGATATGCCTGTAATCCTTGCATGTACAATGATTCTTTCACTTTTTACAATAGGTGCGCAGCTAATTATCGATATTTTATATGCTGTAGTTGATCCTCGTATTAAAGGTACCTTTGCAGGAAAGAAAAAAAGAACACCAAAGTTATCGCTACAAGGAGGGACAAAGTAATGACGGAACAAAATCTGAAAAAACAGTATAAAAAGCGTAGTCAGACCGCAGAAATATGGTCCAGGCTAAAGACACAGCCACTGGCAGTTATTTCATTAGCGGTGGTAGTCATTATGATATTCGTTGCCGTTTTTGCAGAATTACTTGTTCCTTACAGTGTGGCTATTACACAGCATGGGATGGAGAAGCTTTTACCACCATTAACATCGGGGCATCTCTTAGGTACAGATAACTTTGGAAGAGATATCCTGGCACGAATTATTTATGGTACACGTACAGCACTTGAGATAGGAATAATCTCTGCTGGTGCATCCATTATTGTATCAACAATTTTAGCCTGTCTTTGCGCGATCATAGGCGGCTGGCTTGATAATGTAGTCATGCGAGTTGTCGATGTTATCAGCTGTATTCCATCTTTGGTTATGGCGCTTGCTATTTGTGCAGCGCTTGGAAATGGTGTTCCTCAGCTGGTAGTTGCTCTGTTCTTTGCCGGGATACCAATGCATACCAAAATGGTACGAAGTGTAGCGTTGGGAGTAGCAAATATGGATTATGTGGAATCAGCAGTGGCTCTTGGTGCAAAAAAGAGCTATATCGTGTATCGGCATATGGTACCTAATCTTGCCTCTGTAATTATTATCAATGGAACAGCACAGGTATCAATGAATATTATGATGGGAGCTACACTAGGTTTCGTTGGTCTTGGGGTTAAGGCACCGACTCCTGAATGGGGAACGATGCTTGCAGAAGGATTGAACTATATGCTTCGTAATCAGTATATGGTAATGGTTCCTGGCATTGTACTGGCTGTTGCAGCATTATTTATCAGTTCTCTCGGAGACTATCTGCGTGATGCCTTAGACCCACAATTAAAAGGAAGAGCATAGGAGGTAAGGCAATATGGGAGAAAAGTTACTGGAAATAAAAGATTATTGTGTAACATTTACATCTGAAAAAATTAATTCCTATGCGGTAAATCATATTAATCTTACAGTGGAAAAGGGAGAGGTTCTTGGTCTTGTTGGAGAGACTGGGGCTGGTAAAACAACAACGGCACTTTCCATTATGGGACTGCTGTCAAAGTATGGAAATCATACCTCTGGAGAGATATACTTTAATGGCAGTAAACTGACAAGAATGAAGGAAAAAGAATATCGTAAAATCCGTGGACAGCATATCTCTATGATCTTTCAGGATCCAATGACATCTTTAAACCCTGTATTTCGGGTTGGCGATCAGATAGCAGATGTAATCAAGATACATAATAAAAAAATGAGTCAGATTGAAGTGAATAAAAAGGTAGATGAAATTATGAAATTAGTGGGTATTTCACCGGAAAGAAAGGTGGACTATCCGCATCAGTTTTCTGGTGGTATGAAACAGCGTATCGTAATCGCCATCGCAATTGCCTGCAATCCGGAGCTTTTGATTGCCGATGAACCAACAACGGCTCTTGATGTTACAATTCAGGCACAGGTAATTAAAATGATGAGAAATCTGCAGAAAGAGTTAGGATCCTCTGTCATTCTTATTACACATGATTTGGGAATTGTTGCGAATTTCTGTGATAAGGTTGCTATTATGTATGGAGGAGAGATCGTTGAGAGTGGTACCCTTGAGGAGATCTTTGATAAGAACCGCTCACATCATCCTTATACATTGGGATTATTTAATTCCCTCCCCAACATTGAGGAAAAGACAAGCAGACTTAAACCAATTAGGGGTCTTACCCCACATCCATCAGAATTGCCGGAGGGATGTAAATTCCATCCTCGCTGTCCAGATTGTAAAGATCATTGCGAAGTTGGAGAGAATCCTAAGTTGTATACAGAAGGAACGCATAGTATCCAGTGCCACAAATTTAGCAGGGGGGAGAACTAATTATGGCAGAAGATAAGATATTACTTGAAGTGAAACATTTGATGAAATACTTTGACACTCCTAGAGGGAAACTGCATGCGGTGGATGATGTTTCATTCAGACTGGAGAAGGGGAAAACCCTTGGTGTTGTTGGAGAGTCAGGCTGTGGTAAGTCCACATTAGGAAGAGTTATCCTTCGACTGATTAATTCCACTAAGGGACAGGTTCTTTTTGAAGGTGAGGACATTACAAATGCTTCCGGAAATGAGCTCTTAAACCTTCGTAGTAAAATGCAAATAATATTTCAGGATGCATTCTCTTCGCTTGATCCGAAGATGACGGTTTCACAGATTATTGAGGAGCCATTAAGAATACATAAGGTATTCAGGGATAAAAAGATAAGAGAGGAAAGAGTTCTCGAACTGATGAGCATTGTAGGACTAGATGCCCGTTATGTAAATACATTTCCTCACGAATTAGACGGCGGACGACGCCAGCGTATCGGGATTGCCCGTGCGATTGCACTAAATCCTAAGTTTATCGTATGTGATGAACCGGTTTCTGCACTGGATGTTTCTATTCAGGCACAGATTCTGAACCTGATGATGGACCTGAAAGAGAACCATGGATACACTTACATGTTCATTACACATGATCTTTCAGTAGTCAAGCATATTAGCGACGAAATACTTGTTCTATATCTTGGAAAGATGGTTGAAATGGCAACCTCAGACCGATTATTTGAAAATCCGATTCATCCGTACACCAAAGCGCTTCTATCGGCAATTCCAGTTCCTGATATTGCTTATAAAGGAAAAGAAGCTCAGGTTATGAAGGGAGAGGTAACCTCACCAATCGAGCCGCCGGAAGGGTGCCGTTTTGCTGCCAGATGCCCAATTGCAACTGAAAAGTGTCGTGGAGAGTCGCCGGTATTTGTGGAAGTTGAGCCTGATCATATGGTTGCCTGTCATTACTGGGATAAACAGTAGAAGATTGGAGGAAACATGAGTAAGGAAATATATAATGTTTTAATCGTCACAGGAATTGTGACTTCGGAACATGATCCAAAAGTAAACAGAATGCTACGAAGAACTATGGAATCTACAGGGAGATTTAAAGTAAAGATTACAGAAGAATTCAAAGGTGCAACCGCAGAGACTTTAGACGGTTATGATGCAGTTTTGCTCAATTATGATGGGAAGTCTGATGTACATGCTCCTTATATTCCGCTGGGAGAAACTGCGGAAAGAACAATCTGTGATTTTGTGTCTAATGGCGGAGGAATCATTATCTATCATTCTTCGGTAATTGCTCAGGAGGCTGCATTTCCGAAAGAGTTTGTCAGGATGATAGGCGGAGCATTTATGTTCACTAACGGAGGACGAAAGAATCCAAAGCTTTCTTTCCGTGTAGATACGGTAAAAAGAGATCCAATTTGTGAGGGGATGCCTGATTTTTGGTATACTGCCCAGGATGACCTGTTTGTTAATATGAAGTGGCTCAGGGAGAGTCAGGTTGAGGTCCTTGCAACGGTTCATGATGGGGAAGAGGATTATGATATTCGCAAAATGCAGAAGCACCTCGCAAAAGATTATCAGAATATTGACTTTTCAAAGATGGAAAACTTAAACCAGGATGCTCCGGTAATCTGGAAAAACACATATGAAAAAGGCCGTGTTTTTGTACCCTTTATTGGTCATGGAACTGATACAATCCGCAGAGCTGAATTTGTTTCCGTGCTTGTACGAGGCTGTGAGTGGGCATGCTGTGGAGAAGTCACCATTCCATATCCGGATATACAGGAAGAAAGACGGTTTGCAGCATGGCCATATTACGATAACATTTCTTTGGCAGCAATGGCGGATATCACAGAAGGAATGTAAAAAGAAGACAAATAAATAGAGTAAAACAAAGCAATAGAAGCTCCTATAGCCGTTAAAGCTGGTATATGGTTGGAGCTTCTATAAAAAAATACATTTGTATAATAGTAATACAAAAGACTTAAAGGCTTAATATAGGAAGAAAAAGATATAGGATGGAATTATTGTATCATATATGAGGAGGTTTCTATGAGGACTGTATTTAGTATGGAAGGGGTAGATTTAGATCATCAGGCTCCGAATCGTAATAAACGGGAAAGTAAATACTTTTGGGATGAATTATATCCATTAATTGCAGCTGGTGGCTTTCACAGAATCGAGATACCGTATGAACCAAAATGGGATTTTGGGGGACGTTCCGGTATTCCCAGATCGATGAGATCGATCCGGATGAAGTTTGAGACACCAAAAGCATACGCGGGTTATCTGATGGAAATGGGGATTATAGCTGTGGACTGTGTACATTTAGATTCTGCACTGTTTTGTGCTGGTGCACCGGAGATGTATCTGGGAGCACTTGGCCATTTTGGGGAGGAAGCAATCGCTTTTACAAGTGGACTTGGATGTCCGGTACTTACGCTTACTACAACACCACCAATTTTTACAGTAAGCAATCTGCTTCGTGGAAGAGATGATTTTCAAGAGGAAGTATTCATAGAAAAATTAGCAGAACTAATCACGGATTTGAATCAGAAAGCAATGGCAGCAGGGATTACGCTTTGTATTAAGAATACATATTGGGGATTGTTCAGAGGGGAACGTTTATTTGATTTCCTTGAAAGGCTCCCGGATACCGTGAAGCTTGATATTGACACCGCTCACCTTTGTATTGCAGGAGCTGATCCGGTCACAATGATTAAAAAAACAGCAAATCGAATAGGAGTAGTTCATTTTACGGATACGGCGTTCGAGGATAATCAGGAAGCATATGCACAGCCCCTGCCGGAATTTCCGGCAAAGGCGGCTACGAAGGTGTTCCGGGATATCGGAGACGGAAAACTTAATTTTGTATCGATTGTAACTGCATTAAAAGAGGCGGGATATGAGGGTGCGGCCTGCTTTAACTGTCGTAATTCGTATGACATATATCGTTCCATCTTAAGAACAGGAAGTTATATAAAGCGCACATTAATACCGGCTGGATATGAAGGATAAAAGGAGGGATGAAGATGAAAAATATGAAATTGTCGCACATGAGCCATTGGAAGACGATACCATATAAGCAAATTGATAACTTCCGTGACTTTTATTACGAATATAAAACAAATATGGCTTATTATCAGGATTGGGATCGCATTTTAAGGTATCACAAAGCAACTGGATATGAGGGAATAGAAATGGCACCCTGGGATCTGGCGGAAGTGCTTGGGTTATTCGGAACACCAGAGGAATTTTTGGCATTTGCAAAAGAACGTGGGATTGAAATTAGCGGCATGTTCCATGGAGCAGATGATTCTCAAATATTTGAAAAGCATGATGAGGTACTTCAGACGGCAAAAAATGCTATTCATATACTGGAGAAATTTGGAGGGAAACATCTTAATATGTGTCCTGCAAGGAATTACTGTGTTCACGGGCCATTGACTGATGATCATTTAAAAGTTGCTGCAAAAGTAATCAATGAAATTGGTGAATATGCTCTGGCACATGGAATTCAGGTAGGACTTCACAATGAATTCTTCTGTTCAGTAAACAAGGAAAACCATAGAAAGTTTCTGGAAATGACAGATCCCAAAAGTGTTTTTTACTGCCTTGATACAGCGCAAATAGCACTGATGGGAGATGATCTTCTTGATTTCTATGATACCTATGCTGAAAGGATATGCACCTTCCATCTGAAAGATACGGCATCCATAGCGGTACCAGATGATATCCGCCATGGCATGGATCCGGAGATTCAGGATGACGGATGGCGCTGGTTCTGGGAGCCCGGGGAAGGGGTACTTCCGTTGGAGGAACTCTGGAAACTTGTTAAGAAGCATGAATTCAAGGGGTGGGTAACAATTGAGGATGATGGTTCGCCAGATTATCTGGCAGCAATGGCATTATCGTCTTATTACTTTCATGAGGTTCTTGAAAAAATTTTTCAATAAATACGCTTGTTATGGCCAAGGCCAGGAAAGGAAAAAATGAGTAAAAAAATCGGAGTTGGAATTATTGGTTGTGGAACAATTGCAGATGTCTATATGACAAATATCACAGAGCATTACAAAAATCTTGATTTAATTGCAGTTGCAGATTTATTTCCTGAAAAAGCACAGCAGGCAGCGGAGAAGTTTCATGTGCAAAAGGCATGTACTGTAGAAGAACTTCTTGCTATGGAAGAAATTGAGATAGTACTGAATCTTACAATCCCGGTGGCACATTATACAGTAGATATGCAGATCCTTAATGCTGGAAAACATCTGTATAGTGAGAAACCTCTTACATTGGAGATCAGGGAAGCAAAGGAAGTTGTAGAGACAGCAAAGAAGAAAGGACTTATGGCTGTTTCCGCACCAGATACCTTCCTTGGAGCAGGCGCACAAACCTGCAGAAAACTAGTAGATGAGGACAGAATTGGTAAGGTGGTTGGATTTACGGCAAATATGGCATGCCCTGGACATGAGTTATGGCATCCGGCTCCAGGCTTCTATTACAAAAATGGTGGAGGGCCAATGTTTGACATGGGACCTTACTATCTTACAACGCTTGTATCAATCCTTGGACCAATTAAGAAAATATCATGCTTTACTACTATAGGAAGACCAGAACGGAACATTCTTGGCAAACCAGTCAGGACAGAGGTCCAAACGCACTACAGTGGAATTATTGAATTCGTAAGTGGTGCAATTGGAAATATTAATATGAGCTTCGAAATGTGGGATTCTACATTGCCTTGCCTGGAATTGTATGGAACAAAAGGGACTATGACAGTACCCAATCCTGACTCATTTGCTGGTCAGGTGTCATTGTTTGATGGAGAAAAACTGCGGGAAATTGTAGGTACCGTAACAGATCCACATCCTGCGAAGATTATCACAATGATGACCCGAAAAGAAGAGTGCATACTCAGACAACCTTTGTTATTCGCATTTGATCCGAATCCGAGAGGAAATATGAGAGGCCTCGGTGTATCTGATATGGCACAGTCTCTGATTGATGGAAGAACACCAAGGCTCTCAGCAGATATTTCACTTCATGTAGTAGAAGCACTGAATGCGTTTGCTATTTCCGCTGAGAATGGAAGTGTATATGAGATGACAACAACCTGTGAGCGTACAGAACCTATGGTACAGGACTGGGATCTGTGGGAAGTACGCTAGTCTGGTAAACCATGAAGACCTTGATGACGCATCAGAGATATGTTAAAATATAGCAAATTTATTATAAAGAGGTGACTTATGGAAGCAACTACCAACCGTGATGTTCGAATAAACAACCGGAAAAGATTGGTGAATCTTCTCTTCATGTATGGAGAGATGACAAAACAGGATATTGTGAAAAAGCTGGATATGAGTCTTGCCACAGTAAATTATCTTGTGAAAGAACTGATCGATAATGGACTTCTTACTACAGGTGCCGCACTAAATTCCACGGGTGGAAGAAAGCCAGTCTGTATCAAGCCTATCTATGAGGCAAGATACTCGATTGGAGTGGACGTAGCTCCTGATGTGGTCAGAATTGTTGCACTGGATTTAGGGAATCATATTGTAGCACAGGAATCGTACGAGTTATTACAGGAAAACCTCCCCTCGTATTGGAAAAGTGTAGGAGGTCTGGTAAGCAGATTTGATGAGAAGATTGGGAAACCGAAGGATGTACTTTTAGATGTTGGAGTCACCCTCGGAATTACCATGCAGGATGAAAAACCGGTAGAGCGAAAACAGCAGAATCAGGAAATCCAAATTGATCTCAAAATGGCGAGTGAAAGTATCGGAATTCCAGTACATTTTCGTAATAGTACGAAGATGGCTGCAATTGCACAGTGCTGGCAGGGTAATTCACCAGATAACTTTTTATACATACATCTTGGTGCTAAATTGAGCGGCGCAATTGTATTTAAGAAAGAAGTCCTGGATTTTTCCGGGATAAATGGTGAGTTGGGATGTATGCTGGTAGAGGACACATCTGGTACTGTATGTCTGGACGATATTTTTTCGAGAAGAACCTTAAGCAAAAGTGCCGGATGCAAAAACCTGGCGGAATTGTTCGAGCGAATCGACAATGGAAATTCAGAATGCAGATTGATTTGGGAGAACTATTTAGGAGAACTTGCCCAATTGGTGCATAATTTATATTGTCTCTTCGGATGGAAAATTGTTTTGGGCGGATCCATCAGTCCATATATCAAAGAATATCTGCCCGAATTGGAAAAAATAGTCCGGGAATACTACCCTTTTGTACAACTGCCTGATCAAATTCTTTTTGTGTCATCTTTAGGGGAATATGGCTCTGCAGTTGGAGCAGCAATGCTTCCTGTAGATAAGTTTTTAGAATTTGCGTTGTAAAATGAGTGATATCTATTATGAACTTCTTTTAGACGCTAGAAGATAGACCTTCCTTATGAAGTATTTGGAGGGCCTTTCAAAATAAACCGAATCATAGCTGATCAGACAGTATAATATTCAAATAAATATTTATAAAAACAGAGAGAGGATAATATTTTCAAATGAATATATTAGAACAGATTTATGCGAAAGCTAAGGGGAATCCTCAAAGAGTCGCTTTTCCGGAAGCAACCAATGAAAAAATGATGCAGGCTGCTTATGAGACTGGGAAAGAAGGCTTAATCAAACCAATTCTTGTTGGAAACAAAGAAGAAATAAAGGCCTTATGTATGGAACGAGGATATGAAACAGACGTATTTACAATTGTTGATATTCAGGAAGAGACCTATAAACAAAAGCTGATTGCTGCTTATGTTACACTTCCAGGGGTGCTTCTCAAAGAGAAGGCGCTTGGCAGACGTATGGAGAATCCTCTGTATTATGCCATGGTGATGCAGGCGGTAAATGAAGCCGAGGTTACATTTGCCGGTATTGATAATACAACTGGAGATGTGCTGTTAGCAGGTCAGATGATCATTGGATTACAACCAGGGATTAGCACCATTTCAAGTATTGGCCTTTGCGATATTCCAGGATTTGAGGGAAGTGAAGGATCGTTACTTGCAGTAGGAGATAGTGCTGTGTGCACGAATCCTACGCCAGAACAGCTTGCTGATATTGCAATTTCAGCATGCGATACCGTAATGAGCTTACTTGACTGGGAACCCAGATGTGCCATGATCAGTTATTCTACCCTTGGCAGTGGTCAGGGGGAATTAATTGACAAGGTCGTGGAAGCACTTCAGATTGCGAAAGAGAAGAGACCAGACTTAGATATCGATGGAGAGTTTCAACTGGATGCAGCAATTAAACCAGAAGTTGCTGCGAAGAAAGTTAACAGAGAAAGTAAAGTTGCCGGTAAAGCAAATGTATTGATCTGGCCGGATTTAAATGTCGGCAATACTTCTGTAAAGCTAATTCAGACATTTGGTCATGCAAATGCATATGGACCAATGCTTCAGGGATTTAATAAAGTGGTATGTGACTGCTCAAGAGGGGCGCCTGTTTCCGAAATTAAAGGAAATATTGTAATCAGTGCGGTCCGGGCTGCAGGCAGTAAAAATAAATGAGTAAGAAGACCGGAGCAAAAACATGAAAAATGTTAAAATTATCATTGCGGATATTCGGCAATCCACAGAGGATGCAAAGCAAAACCTTTCACAGATTGCGCCGTACTATGTGGAAAAATACATGTCAGCAAAGATAAAAAAAGTGGCCGGGCAGGAGCTTGTATCGGGGTATCTGCTGAATAAATATCTGGGGATAGACCAGGATGAACAGATTACCTATAATGAGTACAAAAAGCCTTCTCCTGCTACGGGTAGCATTTTTTTTAATCTATCCCATAGCGAAGACTATGTTGTACTTGCAATATCGGACTGCAATGTTGGAGTTGATGTGGAAAAAATTGGAATATGTCATGAAGCGACTGTGAAAAAGATATTCAGTACAAAGCAAAAAGAAGAACTATCCTGTCTGGAAGGCGATGCAAAGAACGAAGCCTTTTTTAGAATGTGGACAGCGTGTGAAGCTATGCTCAAGCTTAAAGGTACAGGATTTGGAGAAGAATGGGACAAGGATGTGCCACCGGTAGAAAATTGCAGGATCTATACAGAGCGATTTAATGACTATATTTTATCTTGTGCAACTGAGGCAGAAGTAACCATTACGATTGAAAAATTATAATTGCCTGATTTTTTTTATGAAATTTCTTTTCTAAACACTTTTGTAAATAGTGTTATGGTATCTGTTTATGGAGAGTTATAGAATAATTACATCTGGTACAATGTTCTGAAATTACCTATGTAAATTATCTGACCTGATGTCCCTGATCCAGCAATGGCCTTCAGAAAATCTTCTCAGAAATTTACCTGGGTATTTTGGGAACCGGTTACTGGTAAATAGATAAATGGAGGAAAAGAGTTATGACAAGAGAAGATGTAGTGGCAAAATTAATCGAATACGCTGCAATGGCATTTGGCGCAGATATGGCTAATATTAGTGAAAATACGAATATTGCAGTGGAATTAGGAGTTGCATCTGTTCAGAGGGTAGCAATGAGTGCTTCCATTGAGAATGACTTCGATGTAATGATTCCAGTAGCCAGATTTGGGAATTATAAGACAATCGGTGAGCTGGCTGACTATGTGATTGAGGAAATGTAAGAGGGGTTACTATGGTACATAATGTGAAAATTGGAAATAACATGAGAAGCGTATCCATTGTTGGTGTGGGTGCCACCCCATTTTTTAATGGGATAACAAATTCTCAATATAAAGGACTTACGAATGGCGAATTGTTTGGATATGCGGCACTTGATGCAATGAAAGATGCACATGTGGAACCAAGGGATGTACAATACTTCTTCCACGGTTCGGCAAATCCACATGTATTAAATGGATGTATAACACCAAACCTTCAGGTTGCAGACTGGTTCGGTATGAGAGGAAAAGGATCAATCTCTCACTCAGAAGGCTGCTGCACGGGTTATATCGCACTTGAGGAAGCTGTATTTGCAGTAGCCAGTGGTGCTTATGATATTGTTCTTTCCGGTTGCAGTGAGCAGGGAACTGGTATGCCAGATGGCAATACCCCTGATCATATGCGTACTGCGCTTACAACAGAGGTGCTATTTCCGGATCTTGATTCGATCTTTGACCGCGCGTATGGAAGATATCTTGGCGGCGGACCGGGTATGAACCATGATGACTGGATTAACTTTTATACAAAAGAGAATGGATTGACGCCGGAGCAGATTGACGATGTATTGAATCATCAGTCCTATCACTTCAGACGAGCTGCAGAACTTTGTCCCAGGGCTATTCGCAGAACACCTTATGACAAGCTTGCAAAGGATGCCGGATATGAGGATGTATGGGAGTATATGAAATCCCGGTTCAATCCAAAAATGACGCAGTATTTAAGAACTTCCAGTGATTCATGTGTAGCAGATGGTGCCGCATGCTGTATTGTTGTACCGACAGAGATTGCTTACAAATTCTGTGATAAGCCAATCGAGGTATTAGCTACAGGCGCATGTGTATTGGATGCTATTGTACCTCATCTGGAGAAGAAGGCAACTGCAGAGGCTGCCCGTCAGGTATTTGATGCAACGGGTCTTACGGCAGATGATATGGACTTACTGTATGTAAATGACTTTATTGGTTCCTCTGCGTTCCTTGCAGCAGAAGAAATCGGATACCTTCCTAAGGGTGAGGGATGGAAATACGCACTGGATGGACGTCTTGCCTATGATGGAGACAAACCGATGAACACAAATGGGGGACGTACTTCTTATGGCCATGCGTTTGGTGCATCTGGAATGGCAGATGTGTTTGAAGCTGTAACTCAGATGCGTGGTGAAGCGGGAGAACGTCAGATTAGGAAGTTGCCTAAGCATACCTTCTTAAGAGGATTTGGTGGAGCACAGAACGTACGCGCAACTATTTTAAGAGCAAACTTTTAAGGGGATAGATCATGGATCAGAATAGAATAAGTACAGAAGAATTTTGGAATCCGGAGCATGTAGTAGAAAAATTCTGGAATGGTTTAAAAGAAGGTACTATTTATGCAAAAAAATGCAAAGAGTGTGGATTAATTGAATTTCCACCCCACCATGCATGTAATGCTTGTGGTTACCATGATACAGAGTGGACAACACTTACTGGGGAAGGTGTGTTAAAGACATTCGTATTTACAGGCGCATTAAACGCAAGACTTGAGCTTGAGGACAGAGGACTGAAGTATGTCTGCGGAGAGGTTCAGTTTGACGAAGGGCCGGAGATGAATGCCGTTATCCTTGGAATTAATAAGAAGAAGGCGCATGAGATCATGGATAAGCTTCCAGTAAGAGTCCGCCCGGTATTTTTTGATATGGGAAGCTATACGACGCTTTTCTTTGAACTTAATGAGTAATGAAATTTAAATAGTACCAAGGAGGAATTTGCGTTGGAGAAATTGAATGTATTGTTAGTAACCGGACTGCTAACGGCAGAACATCAGGGACGGGTAATTACGCAGCGGTTACGAGACTTAATGGAGGCAACAGGACGCTTTCAGGTTGCAATTGTGGAGGAATTTCGCAATGTAACTCCAGTATTTCTGGAACCTTATGATGTATTGTTTATAGATTATGATGGAAAGACATGGCCTACAGATAAAGCGCGCAGATTTGGAGAGAAGAGCGAAGCAGCTGTCTTTGATTTCGTATCAAAAGGAAAAGGAATTGTATTCTATCATTCCTCCATCTGGGTTGATAAGGATTGGCCGGATCAGTGGAGAAAACTTATAGGCGGTTATTGCGATATGGATCAAGGATGCAGACGTTGTCCAAAGGATGACCATTTTGTTGAGACCATGGACTGGAAGCATCCGATTACAAAAGGTATTGATAAGAAATGGATGAATGTTTTTGATGATTTGTTCACACAGTTGATCGTTCATCCACAAGCAAAGATTCATGTGCTGGCATCCATTTATGATGATGTTGAAAATTATAGAATACCTGGATTCCCGCCGCCACATCATCCGGTAGATATTCCAGATGGAAAGCTGGAGAATATGGCAGGTGTCAATGAATATACACCAGTTATCTGGACAAATGAATATGGAAAAGGGCGTGTATTTGTTACATCAATAGGGCACTGGGAGGCACTTGACCGTTTCAACTTCATCACCATGCTTGTTCGTGGGGTAGAGTGGGCAGCAACTGGTGAAGTGACATTAGAGAAACCAGACCGTTCTGGTGATAATCGATTAAAATTATTCCCCTACTATTAAAAAATTGTTCCTGTCAAATAAAAGGAAAGGATAAACAGTACTCTTAAATAAATTGTTATGGGGATGTTTTAATCGATATCATCCGGAATGTTCATTTTTATATCAAAATCCGGAGTTGTAAGCTGACGGTAATGTAAATAGCTGGCACCAACACGCATGGTGTTCAAAAGGTTCACAATATCTGTGATAGAAAGAAACTCATCTGGAGCAGATTCCAGCCAGGAACGTGCAGCAAGAAAATGCATCTCCACAAACAATTTAGAGAAATGGCTGCGCAGTGCATCCGTTGGAATTCCATCATCATTCATCATCTGATTAATGTGCTGTCCGATAATTATTTTTAATTTTTTTACAAAATAAGTATCACCATTTTTCGGGTCAAGTAAAACTGCTACTTCTTTTTTATATTTCCTGCAGAATTTAAACCAGGTATTTAACATCCGGGGGGGAGCATAGTCAAATTTTTCTTCAAACAGCTCAATGGAATATACCGGACTTTTTTCTTTGATAGCCAGACTATATCTGTGATTGAGGTCATCTAAAAGAGTTGCTTCAATTTGCTCCATTAAGTCATAGATGTCAAAGTAATATTGATAAAATGTCCCCCGGGTAATAGCGGCATGGAGACATATTTCTTTTACGGTTATTTTGTCCCATTTCTTGGAGGAAATAAGATCCAGATAAGCATTCACTATTTTTTTTTTCGTCTGTTCTGACTTTGAAGTTTTATTATTTGAGTTGATTTCAGACATGAGAGATCTCCTTGTATCATTAGGTAAAACAAAAAAGAAAATAGTGTAAAACTTAACACATAGCATAAAAGTGTTCTTTTTTATTTTGCCTTTGTGCCATAAAATAAAGGTAAATATACATTAGTGTCTGGTAAAATTATATATCAGGATATAATTTTAATCAAGCCTGCCCGATTATATTTACAAGTAATAAAAAAGAAATAAAAAAAATTACGGTAAAGGCTGGTCATTATTCATAGTTTGGGAAAATTACTGTTAAGTGATCCGTAAAAAGGAGAAAAAATGAATTCATATAAAATATTTACAATTAATCCGGGATCTACATCTACAAAAATTGCACTTTTTGAAGGTGAAAAAGAATTATTTTGTAAAAATGTAAGTCATGATGCAGAAAAACTGGCTCAGTATCCAACAATCTCTGATCAGTTTACATATCGCAAAGAGACCATTGATTCGCTTTTGAAGGAAAGCAATAATTCGCTTGATGGAGTACATGCATTCGTTGGACGTGGCGGTGGATTGCTTGCTATGGAAGGCGGCACTTATGAAATAAATGATCTTGTGCTTGATCATGCCACACATGGAGCGAATGGGGTACAGCATCCTGCCATGCTTGGCCCACAGCTTGCATTTGATTATGCAAAATCTTATCATGCAAGAGCTTTTGTTGTTAATCCGCCAGATGTAGATGAACTTCAGGAGCTTGCAAGAATGACTGGTATTAAAGGTGTGTATCGTATGGTGCATTTACACGCATTGAATTTAAAAGAAACTGCAATCCGTCATGCAGAAAGCATGCATAGAAAATATGAAGACAGTAATTTTATTGTATGCCATATAGGGGGAGGAATTTCTATCTCTGCTCATCGGGCTGGCAGGATGGTAGATGGATATGACATCGTTGGAGGAGAAGGCCCAATGGCACCAACCAGATGTGGCAGCGTTGCTGTCTCCGACATTCTTAGATATTGTGATGATAAAGACCTGAAAGAAGTAAAACAGCTTTGTACACGAAGCGGCGGATTTGTCAGCCATCTTGGTATTTCTGATGCCCTGGAGGTAAGTAACCGTGCAAAAGCGGGTGATGAATATGCAAAAATGTTGTGGAATACCATGATTTATCAGATTGAGAAATGCATAGGTTCCATGGCAGTGGTGCTTCATGGCAAAATAGATGGAATTTTACTTGGTGGCGGTATGGTCTATAACGAAGATCTTGTGATGCAGATTAAGAATACCTGCGAATGGATTGCACCGGTAACAGCATATCCGGGAGAGTTTGAGATGCAGGCTATGGCAGCAGGAGCAATCCGGGTGTTAGTGGGCCAGGAAGAACTGAAAAAATACAGTGGAGAATGCATTTTCAAAGGGTTTGATTTTATAGAATAATAGGAATAACAGGAGAAAATATCATGAGCTTTCATTTTTTCGTAAAAAGTAATATTGTTTTTGGAAGAGGCGCAGCAACGGAACTTTCTAAAATAATTCAGGGTTATGGTATAAAAAATATAATGGTCGTATACGATGCAGGGGTAAAAGCAGCCGGGATTTCAGAAAAAGTATTAGCTGAAGTAAAAAAAGCCGGTGTGTCAATTACGATATTTGATAAAGTGATCCCAAATCCAACAAATGAGGTGGTGGAAGAGGGAGCTGCAATTGCTCTGGAAGCAAAAATTGATGGATTTGTCGCAGTTGGTGGTGGAAGCAGTATTGATCTTGCAAAAGCAATCAACGTACTAATGACAAACCTAGGACCAATTGGACAGTATGGCGGCATCGGAATGGTAAAGAATGAGGTTCTTCCTCTCATTGCAATTCCTACTACGGCAGGAACCTCCAGTGAAATCACCAATGTAAGTGCATTGATCGATACAGAAAAAGTAATGAAATATGTTATTATCGATAATAAAATTACGGCATCTGATGTTATCTGTGATCCGGAATTTACAAAGACTATGCCACCTTCAGTTACAGCAGCAACTGGTATGGACGCAATTACACATGCAGTGGAAAGCTACATCTCAAATATGGCATCTCCCCTGACAGAGTATAATTCCATCAAAGGCCTTCAGATCATTTATAAAAACCTTGCAGCAGCTGTAAAAGATGGAGCAAACATGGAGGCTCGTGAACAGATGATGCTTGGATGCATTATCACCGGATTTGGATTTTCTAATGCAAATCTTGGGTTAGTGCATGCAATTGCTCACACATTAAGTGCTCATTTTGGACTTGCTCATGGTATGGCGAATGCAACGGTTCTTCCTTATGTTATGGATTACAATGCAGAAAGCTGCCCGGAAAAGATGGTAGAACTTGCAAAGGCAATTGAACTTCCGGTAACTGGAAATATAGAGGAAGACAAATATCTTCCTGGAAAAGATTTATTACGCCTTACCAAAGAACTTGGAATTAAGACGCTTTCAGAACAGGGAATTAAAGCAGAGGATTTAGAAATGCTGGCAGAAGAGGTACTTCATGAGCCGGTATTGAACTTTAACCCACGGCAGGGAGTAACAAAAGAAGATGTATTAGAACTTTTAAAGAAAGCATATTAGAAAGGATTCACCATTGAGTAAATCTAAGAGAATTAAAGTTATTATTGCAATTGTAGCAATCTCCTTTATTCAGGGATTGCAGTATTGTGTATCTCCTGTATTGGGGCAGATACAAAATCATTTTCCGGATATCAGTGTCAGCCTGGTACAGATGCTGATTACAGCACCCGCATTATTATCTATGATTGTTTCCCTCATATCAGGTGGACTCGTAGCTAAGATCAGTAAGAAGAAATTATTGATAGGGGCAGGCTTTGTTGCAGGTATTACGGGATTCCTTCCATTCCTGGCAGATAGTTTTACATTGTTATTTGTCTCAAGAACCCTGTACGGAGTAGGACTTGGTCTTGCATGTACCCTGAATACAGCAGTAGTAGCAGAATTCTTTGAAGGAGATGAAAGAGTCTCTGTGATGGGAATCCAGGCAGCAAGTATTGGTGCTGGAATGGTAGTTATTACAACAATGGGCGGAAAGCTTGGAACAATAGGGTTTGTAAATGCGTACTTTGTAAATATCATTGGTTTCATTTCTATGCTTTTAATTGCATTTTTATTACCGGATACCGGAAAAGTACAGGTAACTAATACAGAGAAAATATGTTTACCACCAAGAGTTTTCGAAATTTCAGCTCTTGGAGCGCTGGAGTTTTTGTTTCTGATTACATTTACAACGAATATCGCGATGCATTTGAGTGGAGCTCTGGAAGGAAATACTGCAATTTCAGGTACATTGACCGGCATTTTCTCCGGAGCTCAGATCATAATGGGACTGATTCTGGGATTTGTAACAAAGGTAACCAAAAAATATACGCTTCCCATTGCAATGTTAAGTTTTGCAGCAGGCGGTGCCATTATCGTTTGTTTCCCGGATAATTATATCATGCTTACAGTGGCAGCGATTTTTTGCGGATTTTCACAGGGAATGTTCATTCCGCAGGCTATGGTAGATACCGCAAACGCAGTGAAACCGGTAGCCACTGCCATGGCAGTAGCATGCTTTACCTGCGCAATGAACTTAGGGCAGTTAGCTTCTCCAACGATATTAAATGGAATTTCTAAATTGCTGTTTCAATCCGTTTCAACAACTCACGTATATCAGATTGCAACCGTAGGAATGACCATTGCAGCATTATTAACGTTTATGTTAAAGGCAAAACAAAAAGAAGAAGTATAACATTCACAAGAATCTAATAATTTTAATAAAACGGAGGGCAAGTACAATGAAAAAAAGATTAGCATTATGCACATCAATTCCAGATAAAAAATTAGATATCATCAAGGAATACTGTGACATAACAATCTGTGGTGAATTAAAACATGGAAAAGGCAATGTAACAGAGGAAATGACAAAAGCAGAGTGCATAAATCATGAAATTGTGGTATTAGGGGATGAGTATGCAGGCGCAGATACAATTTCTGCCTGGGCAGCATCTGGCATGAAATTCATGGGAGTTGCAAAAGGAACTCCGGCAACGGTTGATTACGAGGCAATTGCAAAAGCGGGATTAGAACTTTCTTATACCCCGGGAAGAAACCGTGTAGCAGTTGCTGAATTCAATATGGGACTTATGATTGCAGTTGCAAGAAGTCTTACCTTAAGCTGTACGGGATTATCAAAGGGTGAGCATACGGGTGCTCCTGTAGATGATATATATAATGTACCAGATATCAAGAATGTAACTTTCGGACCATTAGATGAAAATCATCCATTCACAGACTATGGCATTGGTTTCGAATTATACGGAAAGAAACTTGGTATCGCTGGATATGGCGCAATAGGTCGTGAAGTTGCTGTCCGCGCAATGGCGTTTGGTATGGAGGCACTGGCATATGATCCATATTGTTCAGAAGAAAAAATTGCAGCAGATGGAGCGAAAAAGGTGGAGCTTAATACACTTCTTACAGAAAGTGATATGGTAAGTGTTCATCTTCCGGTTCTTCCGTCTACAATAGCAACTGTGAATAAAGAGTGGTTTCAGAAGATGAAATCAACTGCATACCTGATTAATACAGCAAGAGCTGCGGTAATCGATCAGAAAGATCTTATTGAGGCGTTACAGAATAAAGAAATAGCAGGTGCTGCTATTGATGTATATTGGCAGGAGCCGGTACCAGCAAACCATCCGTTATTAAAGATGAGAAATGTTGTATGTACACCGCATATGGCGGGTCTTACCACAGATGTTGACAGCTGGTCTGGAAACATGATGGGCGATGAAGTTATCGCTTACTTAAAGGGAGAACCACGAAAGTATATCTGGAAAGTTAAAAAATAAGAAAAGAAGAGTGATAAATTATATGAGTAATTACACAAAATTCGTTGGAAAAGAAAAATATCCAAATTTGTTTTCACCAATTCGAATTGGTAATATTCGATTAAAAAGCAGAATTATTGGAGCGCCAACAAGTCCAAGTATGATTACTACAGAAGGACATTTTACTCCGGAAATGATTGCATATCTGGAAGAGAAAGCGGCAGGTGGCGCAGCAGTTGTTACTTATGGGGAAGCGATTGTTCATTCTGCAACGGGTAAATCACATAATAAACAGCTTCAATTAGATTCTTTTGGTGTGAAGCAGGGAATGGCACAGGCTGCCAGAGCGATACATAACGCAGGAGCATATGCAAATATACAGTTATCTCATGGTGGTAAATACGGTGGACTTGCAAGTGTCGGAGGGGACCAGGATCGTTGTAATGTCGCTTATGGACCAAGCCATGAAATTACACCAATGGGCGAAGTTCAGGAAATGCCAAAGGAACTAATCCTTGAGATTGTTGAATCATATGGTGCCAGTGCTAAGCTTTGTCAGGATTGTGGATTTGATATGGTACAGGTTCATGCAGCACATGGCTGGTTATTTTCACAATTCCTCTCTCCTGTTTTGAATCAGAGAACAGATGAATTTGGCGGATCACTGCAAAACCGGGCAAGATTCTTAATGATGTCTCTGGATGCTGTTCGAAAGGCAGTAGGTCCAAGATTTCCAGTTGAAATTCGTATTTCAGGAGATGATTTGACTGAAAATGGCCTTGGAATGGAAGATTGCATCAAAGTAGCGGAGATGGTTCAGGATAAAGTAGATCTTATCAATGTTTCCTGTGGAAATCATGAAGATCCGGATATGTTCTGCCGTACACATCCTTCTGCATTTTACAAACGTGGCGTAAACGTTTATCTTGCAGCAGAGATTAAAAAACATGTAAATAAACCAGTTGCATGTGTTGGCTCCTTAAATGACCCGGCACAGATGGAAGAAATCATTGCAACCGGACAGGCAGATATTGTTGAAATAGGACGTGCATTATTAGCAGATCCATATCTTCCTAAGAAAACATTAGAAGGCCGTGAAGATGATATTACACCTTGCTTAAGATGTTATGAGTGCTTTGGAGAGACTTCTAAGAGTGAGACTCTAAAATGTACCGTTAATCCGACAATGGGACAACAGTTACCAATGAAATATCCCAGAAAAGCTTCTGAATGCAAAAAGAAAGTACTGATCGTTGGTGGTGGCCCAGCCGGTATGGAAGCAGCAATTACTACAGCAGGCAATGGCCATGATGTGACAATAGTGGAGAAAACAGCTAAACTTGGTGGTAACCTTTATCCGGCAGGTGCTTCATACTTCAAAAAAGATATCCTTGCATTTTGTAACATACTTATCAAGCGTGTGAAAAATGCGGGAGTAAATATAGTTTTAAATACACAAGCAGATGAGGGCTATGTAAAAGAGTTTGCACCCGATGTTTTATTTGTAGCAATTGGTTCAAATGAGCTTGTTCCACCGATTAAGGGAATAAACCTTCCAAATGTTGTAATGGCAATTGATGCAGAATTGCATCCGGAGAAATTAGGAAAGAAAGTCGCAATTATGGGTGGTGGACTTGTAGGATCAGAAGCAGCAGTTTCCTTCGCACAGGAAGGAAAAGAGTGTAAGATCATCGAAATGAAAGGTGATGTGGCAGAGGAAGTAAATAATTTCTACCGGGGAGGTCTTATGGTAGAAGTAAAAAAATCCGCCGAACTCTTTGTAAATACAAAAGTAATAGAAATTCTTCCAAATGGAGTTCGTTGTGAAATTGATGGAAAAGAGTTTATCATAGAGGCAGATTCCGTTGTATGTGCACTTGGATTTAGAGCTCCATATGATCAGGTAGATGCATTATGCAATCTTGTAGATGAGCATTATATCATTGGTGACTGCAAGAATGTTGGTCAGATCTATCATGCAATAAACGCTGCATATTTCGCAGCGCTTCTCGTATAATACAATACATGAATACTCAGCATACCGGAGACATTCAGCTGGAATTCTAATTGCTCCGGAAGCTGCTTTTCCTAATAGCAGCTTCTGGAGCTGAGTTTTTGTCATTTTTACAATTCTGTTGACTTGCATCGGTCTCATCATCTATTCTACCGGAGGATACATAATTGAAAAATCGTTATTATCGGAAACAATTATATTTTTCTGGAAATGCTGATGTAATTTACTTCATGCGGTGCAAGTGTCAGGAAAAGATTTAGATTTTCTTCACAATCAACGTAGGATATTTCCTGCCTTGGAATACAGATATTCTTATAATATTCCACCTCTCCTACCTGCATATTCAGCATCAGATAAAACAGTTCGTCCGGGGTGGAATTCCCCTGATCCAGGATATTTATAATCTCATCCAAAAAGCTTCCGTAATTTCGGTTTAGTATATGCTTCCTAATCTTATACCTGCCCGCTGGTAGATTGTGTAAGTCAAACTGAACAATCATTGGTTCGCCCGTTTCGAATACGCTGTAGGTATTCTGACAGCTGATTGTTTCCCGGCAGTTAATGCAGAAATATTTGTTATAGTGGACATAATTATAAGCAAGGATCTGATACTTATCTTCATTTGAAGAGGTCATAATATAATTAGGACCGCTACTAATCAGATTAGTACCAAGCCTGGACAGAAATTCTAAAGCAAAATAAGAAGGTTTCTTAATTCCATATGCATCGATTAATCCGATACCGGTCAGAATATTTGGCTGTGCTGTCATATATTCATTGGTAATATCGGTAAACAACCAGTAGCCGAAGGCATCAATGTCTGGCATTAACTCGACTGCATTTTTACAGATGAAGGCAGCCTGGAAAGCAGAATTGGCCACAAATAATTCAGGTGAGATAATTGAATTATATACAGTAATATAAAGCGGAACAGGTTCCTTAAATATCTGACGTATAATATCCTTTAACTGTGACGATACCTTTTTAAATCTCTGAGGATCTGGAGACAGAATCCGGTATACCGAATTATTTGAAGAAGTATTATATGTGCCTGATTCATAAGGAAACATATATATGGAGATAAATCCAGGCCTTATATTCTGTCGGTTGAATTCCTTTATTATACTGATCAAAATATCCGGATTTCCGCTTGCATTAAACCCGGGTCCACCGATATTACTACCGGGAAGATATTTTTGCAGGACCTTCGAATAAGTAATATATCTGTTCATATAATCCCCGGGAGTAATCATCAGATTAAGATTTTCATCCTGCGGTATCCACAATTCAAATTTCCAGTGAGAAACATAATCCAGACCATACCGGTTAATACTATGCTTAATCAGAACTTCCAATGTTTTTGAATTTGAAATTACGCGTTCATAATCATCTGGAAGATTTTTTATCTCCTCTTCCGAGTAAAAAATTTTCGTGGGTTTATTCCCTAATTCAAATAATGGGTAGATATTACATTTTATCAAAAAATTAATGATATCGTCAAATACGGTATAGTTATTAAGGGAAGAATTCGAAGCAGAGGTTATAATACTATTTGAAAAAATATTTTCAATACGGGCATATTCAAAATTCAGCTTTGACTGACAGACAGTAAAAATCTGACGGAATATGTGAGACAAAACATTCTGGGCAAGACCGAAATTAATGATTCTTAACCAGGGATACCTCGCCGCCTCTTTATCTGCAGTATTGATCATATAGCTGAAAGCCGCTTTCCCAGGCATAATATTTTTGGAATCAGAGGCAGTAAACAGTAGGCTTGTATCGACAGGAGCGGTTTTATCTCTGCCTGATTTTTTTGTTTCGTCAACAGCGGTTATAAAGGACTGACGGTAGGATGTGGGAGGAATATGGAACATCTCTTTAAATAATTTATTAAAGGAGGTGGTACTTGCGAAACCATTGTTGAAGGCTATTGTAATAATGGAATGGTCCGTTCCCTTCAGCTCCTCCAACGCATGATCCATGCGGATCTTGTTTAAATACTTATTAAAATTCATGCCGAAATTCTGCTTAATTAATTTGGACAGATACTGGGGGGATAGAAACATATGATCGGAAAGTGTCTGTAAATTCAGAGGTAAAAGGTAGTTTGTATTAATATAGTTAACTATTTTTTCTATACGCTGTGTGTTATGCTGATCACTTCCGTTTCCGTCCTCACTTCTTTTCCGAACTAGAAACTTTTCATTCATACAATCCATCAGGGAATAGATCAGAGAACACATTTTTAAATGATTGTCCTCCTTATTATAGTACACAATGATATCAGTTAAAATACTCTGCAACGCAGGATAATCATTCTTTCGGCCGACCGTAGAATTACACATAACATCATACCCATGCTTAATCATACTTCTGAAAAAGGTAACGGGAATGCTGATATCAAGGACTGTGTTATCGGATACGCCTTCCAGATTATATTTTATGTGCGGCTGCAGCAGTATGATATCATTCTTATTTAAGATGTAGTTCTCTTTATTTTCCTCTATTAACAGCGAGCCCTTGACCACCATCCAAATCTGGTAGTCTTCAGGAGAGAGATTACGCTTATTGTTAATATTGATCATTGTAACAATAATTGTAGTAGCAAGATGAGAAAAAAGATACATAGTTCCTCCATTTCGTATTTCGTAAGGCAAAAGGGGTAGATCATATCAGGAGATCAATTTCGGTTAATATGATATTGTTCCCATTTAAATGGCAGGATATCTCCAGCAGATCGGTAACTTCCTTAGGATATATTTTAAAGTCAGGAACGCTTATATTTTTCAGGTATTCGATGTCCTTTTCCGTCAGATCCCTGGGGGAATTCAGACGAAACCAGGTATATAAAACATTTCCGTGTTCCTGGTCTATTATGTGCTGGCGAATTGTGTAAGTTCCCGGGGGGATCTCTTTTAATTGTATCGTCAGATGAATAGCCGGAATTGTTTCAAAGGCTGAAGCCGGATAATTTAGTGATTTGTATTTATCCTGATCATCACAATACTCTTCGTTAAAATAGCAGTAATTATATGCCAATATCTGAAAGTTTCTGTTTGAACTTGAGGTAACAATATAGTTTTCCTCTTTAGCGATCAGATGGGTTCCCAGACTTCCCAAAAAGGAAAATGCATAAAAACTTGGTTTTTTGATACCGTCACGGCTGATTAATCCGTTTCCGCCGAAGAGTATGTCAACCGCATTCTCATATTCAATGGAAATATCAGAAATAAGCCAGTAGCTTAGGGTATTAAGGGAAGCACAGTTATCCAGAGTTTCCTTAATAATAAAAGCTGCCTGGTAGGCTGAATCATTAATATAATTATGAGAGTATACGGCAGAGCTGTATTCTGTGGCATAAAGTTCCGTTTTGCTGCCAAAATATTTATTAACTAACTGCCTGATTTGGTCAATCTGTTTTTTAAAAATATTCTTATCCTTAGATAATAAGATAATGAGAGAACCGTCCTCGCTAAATATGCTGCCTGACGGCCGTATATATGGATATAAATAAAAAGAGATAAAATCGGGAATCAAGTGGGTTCTGTTAAATTCCTTAAAAAGAGCCTCCAGATGTTCTATCGGAATAAATGTATTGAAGCCCGGGGCTCCTACTTCGGCTTCCGGAAGGTATTTCTTAATTGTTTTATACACATAGGAAAACCGTTTCACATAGTCGGCCGGATTCTCAATTATCGTCATAAAGCCGTTATGCTCCGTCCATAATTCAAATTTCCAGTTGGAAACTTCCTGATAACTGTATCGATTAATACAATTGACTAAGAATACAGGCAAAAGTTCGGTTATTTTGAAGAAATATTCATCAACGCTCTTCCCAGAGGGAAGTTTCCCTGAGAGATCTTTATAGATAGAAAAAGATTTATTTCCTAATTCAAAAAATGGATACATGCGTATTGAACGGAGAAAATCTGTAATGCGGTATATTTTGGTTAAATTATAGGTGACACCATTTTCTGACTGATATGTGTCTATCAAATCTAAAATATTCTGAATTCTGCCATATTTAAAATTTAGCTCTGACTGCAAAGCAGTAAGGTGCGCACGGAATATTGGCTTCTCAAGGTTGTTGCAAATCCCCAGGTTAATTTGTTCCTTCCATGTAGGACTAATCGGACGGGATTTTGCAGTGTTAACAGAAGTTGTTATAGTAATTGAATTTTCAATGAGTGAATTACTATAATTATTAATTTGAATCATATTTGTTAAAAAGTCTTTTGCAAGTGAGTCGGTTATCTTCGCATCTTCCTTAGAATTACAGGGTACAGCTTTGGATAATCTGTTCTCCCTGTACTGTACTGGAGAAATGCCATATTTACTGCTAAATAAGTTCTTAAAAGCAGAAACACTTGGGAAACCGCAGATAGAGGCGATAAAATTAAGACTTTGAGCTGTATAATTCAGAAAATCAAGAGCAGAATCTAATCTGATCTGCTTTAGGTAATCATAAAACGTAGAATTCAAGGTCTGTTTCATAAATTTCTCCAGATACTGTGGGGTAAAATTCATATATTTTGCCAGGTCCTGCAAGGATATGGAGTTATTATAGTTTTTACCTATGTAAGATATAATATTATTTACCTTTTGTTGCTTTTTATCCGTATACTTTTCATTTTTAGTGCATGCATCTATATATTCAGTTTTTAAATAATGAAACAGTTCAAAAATATCGGACAGCAGATAGAACTGATTTTCGGATATGTCGCTGTAATGAACAATCGCAATTTTACCGAGGAATTTTCTTAATGTTAAATAATCGTGTTTCTTATCCAAAATAGAATTGCAGGTTAATCTCTTATAATCATTTGAAAAGGTATCTTTAAAAAAGATATAATCAAAAATCAACTCTAAAACGACTGCGGAAGTTTCACTTCTAAAATTATAATATTGATCAGGTTGAATTAAAATAACATCCTTATCAGAAAGATAAAGAATTTCATTGTTACAGACAGGAGCATCGGGCGGCCTGTCCGTTCCGCAAAATGATAGAACTGCATCTCCGGTCAAAATACATAAAAATGTCACACCGGTGGATTTGTAAAACACAGGCCCTGTCAATTTGTATATAATCACATTGCTATAGTGCGTGTTTGTTGTTAATTTATACATTTGTTACCTCGATGTCAAATTTTGTTGGTCATTATATCCTTTCTGATTAATTATTATAAGTTGTATATGTTAATTTTTCAATAAAATTATGAAACTTTTCCGAAGACATATCATATTTATTTGGTGAAAATGAAAAAATATATGGCTTTATACTGTCTGTTGTTTATATAAAATGATGAATTGATAACGGTAATATTATATAATCAATCTATCAATTATAAAGGTAGATGTGCAGATTGATTTAGCTTAAGGAGGAAAATTAATGAAAAAAACTAAGAAGATTATGGCACTATTGTTGACTGCTGCAATAGCTGTTACGATATTAGGAGCTTGCGGTAATTCTGAAAAAATTAATGATGGAACCGCGAATGCGGCTGATGGAACTAATGCCGGAGCTGAAGCACAAGAGGATATGGCAGAGATTAGCATCATGGCAATGGCCTTAGGCCCTATGGGAGATGGAAAAAATGAAGTAGTGTATGCGATAAATGCAATCACGGAGAAAATAATTAATACTCATGTAAATATTACTTATGTAGAAGTCGGATCCTATGCACAGCAGCTGAGTTTAGCGATAACAGGAAATGAAAAAGTCGATCTTTGTATGGTGGTACCAATCCCGGCAGGTAGCTTCAGTACTTTGGTTGCACAAAATCAATTGGTTTCATTAAATGATTTGTTACCTGAATATGCACCAGAGACAGTTAGTACGGTAGGCCAGTTAATAAAAGGAGCAACTGTTAATGGAAATATCTATGCGGTACCAACCTATCGTGATTTGTCTTCAAAGTTATATATTATTGCAAGAAAAGATCTTCTTGAAAGCGCTGACCGGCTGGACGCTTTTAACAACATGAAAACTTGGACAGATTATGAAAATATTATGAGTGACGTCGCTGAAAAGAATCCAGATATTGTTGCTATTGGTAATGCTGATAGTCAGGGTACACTGATCACTAGTGGTGGATGTGATGTAGGCGCTGATAATTTTTCAGATAATGGCATCTTTGATACCTTAGGTGATCTATATAAAATTATTAAAGTAGATGCTAACGGTAAAGTATATGACAATTTTGAAACTGATTCCTTCAAAAATGCAATTACGAGGGCTAACAAGTGGTATAAGGAAGGCTTGGTATACAAGGATGCTGCAACATCCAAGGATGTTGCCGACACATTAATGAAGTCCAATGCAATCTTCTCTTATGTTAACATGGGTGAAACAAATGTAGTTGCTGCTAAATCAGCTAACGCGGGTAGTGAAGTGGTAGTAAAAGAGGTTGCAGCTTTTCCGGTCACTACAAGTGCAACTACAATGTTCTGCTGGGGGGTCCCTGTATGCTCTAAAGAAAAAGAAGCAGCAGTTAAATTCCTGAACTTAATGTATACGAATAAAGATATTATGAATTTACTTGCATGGGGGGTAGAAGGCAGAGACTATGTTGTTAAAGACGGTGTGGCTAATTACCCGGATGGTGTTACGATTCAGAATGTAGCTTATCATTCCGACGAATTCTTATGGGGTAACTCTTTTATTTCATTACCTTGGTCTTCCTCTGCAGATGCGAAGCAAATTGCAAAAGCAAATTTTGATGCGGCTCCGATTTCACCGTACTTAGGATTTAGTTGTGATACAACAAAGGTGTCTAATGAATTAACAGCGATACAAAACGTTCTCAGCGAATATGAACCTGGATTGGAAAGTGGTACGACAAATAATTATGATGAATTCATTAAGGCATTAAAAGAAGCTGGTATTGATAAGGTCATTACCGAATATCAGACACAACTGGATGCTTTCGTAGCAGCTAAATAAGACAGTGATTGTTTTTATTTGGTTATTATGAAATTAGCTTAAGATAATGAAAGTAAAAATTTCATAATGGTTTGGAATTATTACATATATGAATAATCTTAGCTGATAAAGAACGCACTGCATGAAAGGAGGTGAGATTTATGAAGAAGAATAGTTTATTCCTGATTGAGTCAAGAGGAAAGATACTTTTTGATATATCTATATTAGGCTTCTTTGGAATATTATGTTTTATTGCCCCTTTTGCATCCTATACATACACACAAGAAAATTACACAATATCCGGATTTGAGTTTTTAATAGGAAAGAAGGTAATGGGCGGTACGGTTACAATTCATGCCTCCACATTACTGTGGTGCTGTCTGGTAATCGCCTTACTGTTAATCGTATTAAGTATCTTATTTTCCAAATTGAAACCCAAATTTGTCGGGACAGCTTTTTTGGCATTAGGATTAGGAAGCGTAATCGCTAATGTAATTTTCTCAAATAAAGTAAAAACGATATTCTCATCTGCAAATGATCCCAAGGTACAATATGGTTCTATTCTGTTATTAGTCCTGTCAATATTGGTTATTGTGAGGGGCCTTCATATTCTGTATTTAGCAAAGTCGGTATCGGTACTTGATTTTATGGTGCTGCCGGGTCTTATTTATATGATTATCAATAACTATTTACCTATGATTGGTATAGCTCTGGCGTTCAAGAAAGTGGATTTCAGCGTTGGTTTACTAAAAAGTAAATGGATCGGATTTGATAATTTCGTTTATCTGTTTTCAACAAAGGATGCATTTATAATTACGAGAAATACAATTCTCTACAACCTTGCATTCATTGTCATAGGTAATGCATTGGGAATTATTGTTGGTATCTGCCTCAGTGAAATATTCTCGAAAAAGCTTCAGAAGTTTTTTCAGACTACGATACTCCTACCACAGCTGATTTCCATGATTATTGTTGCTTATATCGTTTACGGATTTCTCAGTAATACATCAGGCTTGATTAATCTTCAGATTCTGGGGAAGGATCATGCAATTAATTTTTATTCAACGAAGATTTTTTGGCCATTTATATTGATTTTTGTAAATACCTGGAAAGGCATTGGCTACAGTTCGATTATTTTCATGTCTTCGATTATCGGTATTGATAAAAGTCTGTATGAAGCTTCCTATGTAGACGGCTGCGGAAGATGGAAGCAGATCAAAAGTATTACACTTCCGTTGCTAAAGCCTACCATCATAACCTTAGTACTAATGCAGGTTGGCAGAATTTTTTATTCGGACTTCGGTTTGTTTTATCAGGTGCCGATGGATTCAGGTGCACTTTATTCCGTTACACAGACAATCGATACCTATGTTTATCACGGATTAATGAAAACAAACAATATATCAATGGCAGCTGCTGCAAGTGCCTATCAGTCTGTCATCGGATTTATTGTAATCGTGGTTGTAAATGCTATAGTGCGTAAAGCTGATAAAGACAATGCTTTATTCTAGGAGGTAGAGTTAGATGGAATCAGGTGTAAAAGGCTTGGGCGAAAAGATTTTCCAAATAATAATTATCGTATTCCTGGCAATATTATCATTAATTGCAATACTGCCCTTTATATTATTGTTATCATCTTCAGTAACGGATGAAAAATTTCTGGTATCGCAGGGATATAATTTGATAACAACACATTTCAGTGCATATGCATATAGATATTTATTTTTATCAAATGGTGCTAAAATCATAAGATCTTACGGAATTACATTCTTTGTAACAATATTCGGTACGGCATTGAGCCTGATTATCGGTCCGTTATTAGCTTATCCGTTATCAAGAAAGGATTATCCTAGAAGAAAGCTGGTAACCTTGCTTGTTGTTTTTACCATGTTATTTAACGGTGGTGTCGTTCCATCCTATCTGATGTGGACTCAGATCTTCCATATAAAGAATACGATTTGGTCTCTGATATTTCCCAATCTGGTATTTAACGGCTTCTATATATTACTGTATAAGAACAGTTTTGCAACCAATATTCATCCAGCACTAATTGAAGCAGCCAAGATCGATGGTGCCGGGGAACTGTTTATCTACCGAAAAGTAGTTGTTCCTTTATCAACTCCTATCTTAGCAACGGTTGGTCTGATGGTAGGCCTGGGATATTGGAATGATTGGGTAAACGGTCTGTATTTTATTAATGATAGCAATTTATACAGTCTGCAGATTTTATTAAACAGTATCATGAATAATATCAACGCACTTGCTTCCATGGGCTCTGGTACCGCTTTCGGACAAAATAATCTGCCGGGTACAGGTATCCGTATGGCAATGGCTGTTATCGGTGTGGTTCCGATTATTGTATTATATCCTTTCTTTCAGAAATATTTTATAAAAGGTATTACGGTTGGTGGAGTAAAAGAATAAAATCAACTTAGGTTTTTATCAGTCGAAAGCAACTCTGAAATATTGGATGAGATATCATAGTTAATAATAGTGCAAACGAAAGATGAATATAGCCTGGGGGTGGCTCAATGAATAAGAAAAAAATAATGAAAGATTCTCGTAGACAAGTAAAGCTTAACAAAACGAGGGGTTTCCTAAAGAAGTTCCTTTCAATCGTAATGAAATCCCGGACGATCCGGGTAAAATTGATTATATCCTTTATCATACCAATCATATTTATCGTAGTGTTGGGAGCGGTATCCTTTTATAAGGCGGCCAGTGGTATCCGAAGCAGTTATGAAACATCCACTGCCCATTCGATTACGATGTCCGCAGAATATCTTAATATCGGTGTGAAATCAGCAGAATCCTTTGCAGAACAAAGTATCGGGGACAATAGCCTCAAAAGGTACCTCACTGGTTATTATAAGAGTGATTTAGTTGAGTATTATAAACTCACCCAAAATCTTATGGCTAAGACAGCTTCCGATGAATTTATCTCTAACATTAATATATTGTCCGATCAGGTTAAGTCGGTCAGTGTAACAAAATTAAAGGGTAATATTTTGAATGATTTTTATAATACGGAATTGGGTAAACAAATTAAGAATAATTCCGTTGTTACCGCTTGGAGCGGTTCTAATAAAGTCCTGGATGAAAAACTTGGTAAGGATTATGCATTACGTTACATCAGGAATATTACAGGAATAAATGCAGTTATTGTAATTGATATCAGGAAAGAAGTGGTTTTGAATAACCTGAAAGCGTTAGAGCTTGATAAATTAGGAGAAGTCGGACTTGTAGTTTCAGACAAAACGGAGATAATTTTCGGAAATGATAGTAACACAAAAGCAGTATTCACAAATCAGGATTTTTATAAAACTGCACTTGCTTCTGATCAGACAAGTTCTTCCTGTTATGTAAATAAGGATGGAAAGAAGTATCTGTTCCTATACGCTAAGATTGGCGATTCGGGAGCTATGCTCTGTGCATTGTTGCCTAAAAACGTGATTATGGGTCAGGCTGACAGTATAAAAAAAATAACAATTGTAATCGTGATTTTTGCTATTATTGTCGCGGCACTAATCGGTTCCATAATTTCCATCAGCATTGACAAAACGATAAAAAATATAAATAAGGATCTTGGAAAAGCCGCCGGAGGAGATTTGACGGTACAGTTCAATTCAAAACGTAAGGATGAATTTCATATTCTTATAGAAGAAATACAGAGAACCTTTCATAATATGAAAGAGCTTATCAGGAAGGTTCAGGTATTAAGCAATGAGGTGTCGGATTCTTCCTCCAATGTCGCGAAGACTTCACAAGCCTTTATGCTGTCTTCACAGAGCATTTCACAGGCTATGAATGAAATAGAGAAGGGTATCAACCAGCAAGCAAAGGATGCAGAGGAATGCCTGAAGCATATGGACGAGCTTTCCGGGAAAATTGAGCTTGTCAGTGATAATACAAAGGAAATTGAAAAACTTGCTGTTGATACTCAAAGCAGCATCAGGAAAGGGACCAAAGCAACGCTGGATTTGAATAATCAGACAAAAACTACATTAGAAATCGCAGATGAAATAATTAAGGAAATTGAAGAGTTGGCCGTTAAGTCCTCCTCCGTTGGAAAGATAGTAAATGCAATCAATGAAATTGTAAACCAGACAAACCTGTTGTCTCTAAATGCTTCGATTGAAGCCGCAAGAGCAGGTGAGCACGGCAGGGGTTTTGCCGTAGTCGCTGAGGAAATACGTAAGCTCTCCGAAAAATCGGGTAATTCGGTTCAGGATATTAACAGGATAATAAAAACGATAGAAGAAGGTATAACAAAAGTTTCCAAAACCGCAAAAAAGGTTGAAAGTGTAATGATCCTGCAGGATAGTGCGGTTGAAAACACAACGAACTCTTATCATAAGATTAATGAAAATGTAGAGAAATTAGTTGTAAATCTGAATGATATCTCATCCAATATAGATAATATTGGGAATGCCAGAGTCAGTACACTTGGAGCCATTGAGAGTATTTCGGCAGTACTTGAAGAAATTGCCGCATCTTCCAATTCGGTAAACCAGACTACAAAGGAGCTGCTTTCTGCAGTAGGTTCATTAAATATTGAAACCGACAGCCTGAATGAGGAGTCAAATCAGCTGGTGGAAGCTGTTGATATCTTTACAATTTAAAAGAGATAACCACAAACACCTGTTTTAGGAACAAAGGGTGCACCGTTAATGGAATAGGATATCGTCAATATTCTATCAGGAAAGCATATCTAAAAGCTTAAAAGTGACTGGCAGAAGCTTAGTGTGTCATAAAAAGAATGCTGCTCAAAAGGAGCAGCATTCTAAAAAATTTCTATTTTTCAGTGGCAGGGTTTTTAAATAATTCACAGGCGATTTTAAAAACGATCTTCCTGATGAATGTGATATCCTCAGTGGAGCTGCGACCCACCTGATGGGCATCTTGTGGGAAGAAAAGAGCAAATGTTCCTGGTCTTAGTATAAGGGAGGTTTGTTCGCTTCCCTTCCAAAAGGCAACATCTTTATCGGCATCATAGGGCTGATAAGGCTGTAAAAGAGAAACCTCTGAAAGATAAATCCGCTCCTCTCCTGATAGAAGGATATGTAAATCCACATATGTTTGATGTGTTTCAAATTCGTCGGTTTTACCGGGAGTTGAAGGATAGCTGTTTACATTGGCAAACAGTGCTGCATCCGCGATGGGATAGGAACCATTTTCAAGATCCTTGCCGCAAGTATGGATAAACTTGAGGATCGCATTAAGACTGGTCTTTTCCATAAGGCAGTTTTCTTCCAGCTGGCAATTTATCTCCAGCTGATCTAATGTATTAAAAATCATATGTACACCCCTTTCTTCGATCTCATTATAATCACCCTTATTATATATATCAATAGTTAAAAACCACATGTGTGGCTGCATCATGATTTGATTTCATATGGTTTCCCGGCGATGCCGCAACTTTAATAGTGATAAATAGTATAAATATGAACTTCCTATAGATATTACGACTCAATCAAAAAGGAATGCCTAAGAACCAAAGAAAACAATGCATTTCCCGGAATTTATATTGCTAAAATCCTAAACAGCATCACAGATGACCAGAGCATCGGTTTCCTCAACAGCTGGAACGCCGTCCGGGATCACAGGGAAAAGATTTATATTTCCTATGATTCAACGAATAAGAATAGTCAGGCAGGCGATCTTGGGATATTCATTTTTATACACCGCTTAACCATGAAATGCCACGGTATAAATCCAGTTTTACCCGTTCGGATTTCTCCTACCAGCCGGAACAGGATATTTTTTTATGCCCGGAAGGAAATGGATTATCGCTAAAACGTCTACAAAGAAATGAATACGGAATCTATCTTTTTTTGAGCTTTTTTATCTGCTCGGATCCTTATGGTGCTAATTTTTATTAATTTCATATTTTTATGGGGCTTTGTCAACAGCTCCAACAAGGCCCGAAGATCAGGGTTTGGGGAGGCTCCCCAACAAGCAGTATTGCGTGACTGTGGCCACAGTCACATTGCTTGCTGTTTTGTGAAATGTGGGGAATGTGTTGATTACCAACAGACTTGACATTTTTCGATAACTCGAAATATAATATAAGTAAACCGCAAAAGGGTGGTACAGATATGGAGTATCTAACAGTAAAAGAGGCAGGCGAAAAATGGGGCATTACTGCCCGCATGGTAAACTACTATTGCTCTGCCGGCCGCATAAAGGACGCAGTAAAAAAAGGCAACCTGTGGCTTATTCCGGCTAATTCCAAAAAGCCAGAGGATGGCCGCAGTAAGGAGGGATCGTCATGATCCGAATTTTAATTATTGAGGATGAATCTAAAATCCAAGAAATATTAACAGAGTTTTTACAGGAATACGGCTACACCGTAGACAAGGCTGGCGACGGCATTGAAGGGCTGGTCATGTGCAAGAAAAATAAATATGACCTGATCCTGCTGGACATCATGATGCCAAAGATTGATGGATTTGCGGTGCTGGAAATGCTCCGGCAGGATTCGGATATTCCAGTCATCATGATTACAGCGATGGAGGACGAAGAATATCAGATAAAGGGCTTTGACCTGATGGCTGATGATTATATCGTCAAGCCGTTTTCTATGAACCTAGTTATCCGAAGAATTGAAGCCGTGCTGCGGAGAAAGCAACCTGAAAATCCTGCGCTCCCCCAAACTCTTGAACACAAGGATGTCGTTCTTGATACACAGGCTTGTGAGGTGAGGGCTTCAGGGCACACTATACCGTTTACTTATAAAGAATATGAATTGTTAAAACTCTTATTAGGAAACAAAAACAGAGTTTTTACGCGCGATGATCTACTCCGAATAATATGGGGCTATGAATTCATAGGTGACGACAAAGCTGTAAACAATCACATCATGAGAATCCGAAAAAAGCTCGGTGAGGACTTTATCATAACCGTGCGGGGAATGGGGTATAAAATTGGTGAACAAAATTAAAGGCAGTCTAAGCATAAAAATATTCCTTGGTATCGCCTTTATATTGCTTGCAGTTAGTCTCACGATGTTTGGTATGCTGCGTATTTTTATGCCGAAAGCATATCAAAACGAAATCACCGCCGAGTTGTCAAACAATACGCAAAATCTCGTCAAACAACTGGAAACATCGTCGGTGGACAAATGGGAAAGATTGCTTGTATCGTTCTGCGTAGAAAACAGCACTGGCGCATCCGTATTAGACGGAAATAATGAGCAGGTCGCCGGTTCCAGCGTATCCGTATATACGGATACAAATGGTGTAGTAGAAGATAATAAAAACACTTCCTCTACCACGTTTATAGTTCCTTTTGAAAAGGACGGAAAGCAATATACAATGGTCGTATACGCAAAAGCCAATTCCGTGGATCAGATGACAGGTATTTTTGCAAAAGTTTTTCCCTATGTATTTGCCATCGTTATTATCATATCTGCGCTCACCGCCTTTTTCTATTCCCGTTTTCTTGCAAAGCCCATCATGGATATAAGCAATGTGTCAAAACGAATAACTACACTTGATATGACATGGCGGTGTGATGTCAATCGAACCGATGAAATAGGTATACTTGCGGGAAACCTGAACGACATGGCAGTACGATTAAATAATACCCTACACGAATTACAAACCGCAAACAAAAAGCTCCAAGAGGATATTGATAAGGAGCGTGAGCAGGACAAGCGACGCAGGGATTTTTTTTCAGCAATTTCCCATGAACTCAAAACGCCTGTCACAATTCTCAAAGGTGAGCTTGACGGTATGATTCTGAATGTGGGCAAGTTCAAGGACAGGGATAAATATTTGCAGGAAGCGTATCAAACGGCCGAATCCATTGAAAAACTTGTGAGGGAAATATTGACATTGGCTAAGTTAGATACACTTAGCTTGAAGATTGAGGATACATCCCTGACCGACCTCTCTGATGAATGCTGCAGTACCATTGAGACGCTGGCACAAAATAAGCACATACAAATTAACCGTCGGTATGACAACAATAGATTCATTGTCGCAGATAAGAAACAGATGTATACTGTAGTATCCAACATTATCGGAAATGCGGTAAAACACTCGCCGGAAAATAGCGTTGTTGATATCAGCATTCTTCAAAAAAAGGATATGGTGATTTTTTCGGTTGAAAACACGGGCGTCCATATTAATAAAAACGAGCTGCCGCAAATATGGGAACCGTTCTATCGGACGGATAAATCGCGCAGCAGAGATACCGGCGGCAGTGGTTTAGGTCTGTATATTGTAAAGTCCATATTGGACTTGCATGGGCTTGGTTACCGACTTGAAAATACAGACGCTGGCATTAGATTCACCATTGATTTCTCATAGAGAACAAGAAATAGAAACGGAGTTGCTTCTCCCAAAGAAGCAGCTCCGTTTTTTACATCCAAGAAAAAATGTTATCAAAATGTGATGCAACGGGGACGTGAATATGATTTTCGTGTTTTATAATGCAAGTCGGAAAGAACACGAAGGAGGTGTTTAGATGTCTTTTCTAAAACGAACAATGCTTTATCTGGAACGAAAAAAAGGCAAAACGCTGATACTGTATCTGCTGTTATTCACAGTTTCCACCTTTGTCCTGTTATGCTTTTCGCTCCTGTACGCGACAGGCGAGGTAGCGGCGAATATGCGCACGGCAGTCGGAGCAGCGTTCCATATCCGTTCTTCCACCGTGGATATATCCACACAGGGAACAAGTATATCTTCTGGCAAACGGTCTGTCATTACAGAGGAAGCGGTGCAGAAGATTATGGGAAATGGTGAACTCAAGTATTACAACGGCAGAAATTCGGGGTACGCAAAAGGCTTGCAATTTATGCCCGGAGCGTATCACACGGATGAAAACAGCATGGGTCAGGTATCGGCAAATAATTACTCAATGTTGAACTCGTTTTTTCAGGAAAAAGTGCTGGAGCTTACCGAGGGTAGGCACATCACGCCCGGTGATAAAAATGTGGTACTTATCAGCGAAACGCTGGCGGCATTAAACGGTTTATCCGTAGGAGATACGGTAGTGCTCTCTCCAGCCGAGCTTGCGCAGGAAGGTAACGACCTAATCGACGCTTTGAAAGATATCGAAACGACTGCCAAGGCAAAAATCATCGGAATCTTCAAGGAATTGGAGCCGCAAGTGGGCGCGGCGTATCAGCCAACGGCGGGACTTCAAGCCAACTTGATATTCTCCGACCATGCTTTTTTGGTGGCGTTGGGATTATCGAACGAGGGTGAATACACAGGGGGTGTGTCATTCTACATGCAAGACCCGCTATACTTAAACACTGTTGTTGATAAAGTACTACAAACGGACCTGATTGATTGGGACAGCTTTTTTATCCGCAAAGACGATTTTAACTATGAAAAAATTTCGGCGGGATTACAAACAATCCAAAACTTAATTAAGACGCTACTTGTTTGCGTAAGCGTGGTCAGCGCGGCGGTACTGATTCTGATCTTAGCCATGCGAATGCGCGGGCGTATTCATGAGGCGGGTATATTGATGTCGGTGGGCATACCTAAAAAAGAAATATTAGGGCAGTTTGCAGCTGAGGTGTTGATTGTAGCCATCGTCGCGTTCCTGTGTTCCTACTTCGCTGCGGGTTTTGTTTCCGGCAGAGTGGAAAGCGGAATCCTTGATAATTTACAGGTCGTGCAAATCGAAGAGAACGCATTGCAAACAGGACTTGTGGGTAATTCCGCACCTGCTTCGTTGCTTACCATGCCGATTGTTATTACATTTGTTATTTACACTTTTCTGCTATTGGCTATTCTATCGTCCGCCTGCCTGTCCGCACTTGCAATCATCAAGCTGAAACCGAGAGAAATACTCTCAAAAATGAGTTAGGAGGGAAAATATGAGTTTCGTAAAACGCACCGGACTATATGTAATCCGGCATAAGGTGAAAAGCCTGATACTGTTTTTGGCACTTACTATTATTGCAACATTCGTGCTGACGGGTATTGCCATTCAAAGCTCGGCAAAGGACGCGGCGAAGGATGTTCGCGGTTTTGTAAGCGGTAAGATAACGTTGAATATTGATATGAGTTCAGAAAACATGAAAACAGAGCAGGGCCAATATGGGCCTATGAGTTATTATGCGGGAGATAAGATCACCAGTGAAACCCTTGCAGCCGTTAAGGAAGTCTCTGGCGTTACAGGCTATAACATGACGGCAACCAACGTGGTATTCGCCGCCGCAAAGAATTTTGATTATCTTCCTGCTGCCTTCGTGGCGGGAACAACACCCTACGGCGATAGCGCAAATATGGCTGTGGCTCTATCATCCGTGAAATACAGTGGCTTCACAAGTGGAAAATTAAAATTGGAATCCGGCAGGCATATCACCGACGAAGATTCCCATGTAATTCTGATTTCGGACGAGCTTGCAAAATACAACAATCTGAGCGTGGGTGATACGTTGGAATTGTATATCGACTACGCGGGTATGTATCCTGAAATGGTAATCGAAGGAGAAATCATCGGCATATTCTCAGGAACAAAGGGAACAAGCGACGGAGCGTTAACAACCTCAATGGTAGCTGGCAATCAAGGTATTGTTGATTTTACAACGGCGAATGAGGCTAATATGGAAGAAGTTCCCGGTGATTTAGAAATCTATGTGGAAGATCCGGAGAGTGTTCAAAATGTATATGACCGAATCGCTAATCTCCCTGAAATAAAAGGAAAAACCTTCACTCTTGCCATTGACACTGAAGAATACGACGTAATCGCTAACCCGCTTGAATCCCTACAAAGCCTTGTCCGCACTTTGATTATCGTTGTTTCGGCAGTCAGTGTCGCAATACTTGCGTTACTGCTCACGATATGGACAAGAGGGCGTGTTAAGGAAACCGGAATACTCATGTCCATCGGAGTAAATAAACCGAAGATTGTCGGACAGCTTATTTTGGAAGCGGCTTTCATAGCGGTTCTAGCGTTCGGGTTTGCTTATCCCGTCAGTCACGTGATTTCGGATAGAGCCGGACAGTTTATCATGGCGCAGGTGGTTGATAGCGGAAGTCTGCAAAACGAAACCGACACAGCCATACAGCAAGGTGATTTTTCGACAATGATGGATGGACTGTCGGGCGAACCATCTGCACAAAACGTTATCAATGAAATCAACGTGTCTGTCACGCTGGATTACCTGATATGGGTTTACGCAATCGGCACATTACTGACCGTTTGTGCCGTATTGACTGCATCATACACGATTATACGGCTGAAACCGCGAGAGATACTCTCAAAAATGAGTTAAATTGGAGGGAAACTTAATGACAAAATTAGAGTGTTTAGGTGTCAAATATGCCTATGACAAGAAGAACGTCGTGCTGAAAGGCGTAAACATCGGCTTTGAAACGGGAAAAATGTATGCCATCCTCGGTCCTTCGGGGTGCGGAAAGACCACGCTTCTTTCGCTTATCGGTGGACTGGACCTGCCGACAGGCGGTGAGATTACGCTGGACGGTGAGAATATCAACAAAAATGGGCTTGCCTGCCACCGACGCAACAATGTGGCATTTATTTTTCAGAGCTATAACTTGATTGATTATCTTACTCCCGCTGAAAATGTAAGCCTGACTTCAAAATTGCCGCCCATACCGATATTGGAGAAAGTGGGACTGACAAAAGACGAAGCAAAGCGCAATGTATTGAAACTTTCAGGCGGTCAGCAGCAGCGTGTAGCTATCGCCCGTGCTTTAGCGTCAGATGCTCCTATTCTACTTGCCGATGAACCTACAGGAAACTTAGACGAAGATACAGCGAATGAAATAGCAGCTATTCTCAAAGAAAGCGCTCATGCTCTCCAAAAATGTGTTATCGTTGTTACGCATTCAAATGACATTGCAAAGCAAGCAGATGTCGTATTGCAGCTAAAGCGCGGCGAAGTTCAATTTTCAAGACACTTCACACAGCAAGAATAAAACCATGATATGGAACCGTTGTTATAACAGAGAAGTAAGTATATGCACTTAAGCATGTCCGAATGTAAGTGGCGGTTTTGCGAGAATCAAAGCCGCCACTTCTTTTTTTAATTAAAGCCCCCTTTGCAGGGGACTTCGGGTCGCGGGGAAAACTACTGCGCAAGCTTCCCACGCAACGGCAGGGTCAACGGGAGGGTGACAAGCGCGACAAACGCGACGATGAGAACCGTCCATCGAACGCCCGCAGCGTCGCCGAGCAAACCGAAAAGCGAGGGAGTTATCGCGCCGGAACCCATGCTGGCCGTATAGAAGACGGAAAACGCCTGCGCCGTTCCTGCGGAGCAGTTCTGCCCTCAATCGCCGCTTGTATATCCTCCTGCCCGTAGCCCTTGCCAAGTGTAGAAGCACGGAGCCGGGTAAAGCGTTCCTGCCCCTCTGCCCGAAAGCTAATTGTGCCGCCGCCATTGCCTGTAAAAAGGTATTCATATCCGACGGTTTCGTTGCAAGACAACTATCAATCTGTGCCTTTAATTTTTCTTGAAAGGTGGGCGGCTTGTGACCGCCCAACCATTCCCCGTAATGTTTGAATTTCTCACATGTGTGGCTGCATCATGATTTGATTTCATATGGTTCCCCGGCGATGTCGCAACTATAATATTGATAAATGGTAGACGAAATCATAAGAAGTTACCATGCAATCAATGATAGCGTAATCGTCCGCTTTTAAAATGGCGATCTCTGCAATGGAATGGCTTGCAGAGGGGAAAGGAGCTTAAAATGGCAAATGTATTAAAGGGTGATGCGTCTGGACGTGGTCAAATAGCAGGATATCGTGTGTCGATTCCTGCCAGACAGCATCCTTACACAGAGGCAGAAATTGCTGCGGTTGTCGATGTAATGAGAAACTGTGAGGCACAGACACAGAGTGTTAAGATGCTTCAGTTTCAGGAGGATTTTAAAAACTATACAGAAGCGAATCATGCCTTTGCAGTTGATAACGCGACCAATGCGTTAAGCCTGGCAGCCACATTATGTGGAATTAAGCCCGGAGATGAAGTGATTGTACCTGCATTTACCTTCTGCGCATCTGCGATACCTTTTGGTAAGCATGGCGCAAAACTCGTATGGGCGGACATGGATCCTGAAACCTGGACAGTTAGTCCAAGGGACATTGAACGAAAGATTACCGCAAAGACGAAGGCACTTGTTGTCGTTCACTTGTTAGGAATGCCCTGTGATATGCCGGCAATCATGGAAATCGCGAAGAAGCATAATCTTAAGGTAGTAGAGGATTGTGCACAGGCATTGGATGCCCGCATCAATGGACAGCATGTCGGTACCTTTGGTGATTTCGGCTGCTTTAGCTTCCATGGTGCGAAAACAATGACCACACTGGGTGAAGGTGGAATGCTGACGGTGAAATCCGATGAGGATGCGGCACTTGTTCCCGGTATCCGTCATAATGGGTGCTGTGGATTTAATTATGAGAGAGAACGCTACTGGGTACCGGCAATGAGCAATGTGGAGATGGATGTGGAAGATTTCTGGCCAAACAATTTCTGCATCGGCGAGGCACAATGTGCACTTGGCAGCGAGCAGTTAAAATCCCTGAAAGACAATACCGATATGATTATTCGTCAGAATGATAAGCTTCGTCAACTTCTTTCTGACACGCCGGAGGTGGCTTTTAATCAGATCCCGGAAGGATATCGTCATGTACGTCATCAATACATTCAGCATTTTGACGGAAGTTCCTTTGACAAGAACAGAAATGATCTTTTGGATCTGCTGACAGCGAAATACGGGATCCGCAGTATCGTGCAATATTATCCTCTTTATCGTTATCCGCTGTTTCAAAAGCTGGGTGCAGGGGACTTTGATTGCCCGGTGCTGGATGAATGGTGGGATAACTGCTTTAGCGTTCCGATGTGGTGCGGTATGAGCGATGAGGTGCTTGAGACCATAGCGGATGCTATTAAGAGTGCCATCCATGACTTAAAGAATGCTTAAAGAGGAGGGCTCATATGCTGTATAAAAGAATTCCCAAATCAGATATGACGGTATCAACCATCAGTATGGGAACAATGACCTTTGGAAGTCCGGTTGGTGAGACGGATGCAATTCGTTTGATTCATGAAGCAATGGACCTTGGCATCAATTTCTTTGACACTGCCAATATGTATGAAGGCTATAAGCGGGAGCCCGGAAGCAGCGGCGGCGTTGGAGAGGAGCTGTTGGGAAAAGGAATTGCAGGAAGAAGAGACCGGGTTATTCTGGCCACAAAGCTTGGAATGAAAGTTGGAAATCATCCGGAGGATGAATTTACAAGTCCCGCTGCCATTGATAAGCATTTAGCACTTAGTCTCTCCAGATTGGGTACGGATTATATCGATATCTATTATCTGCATAAGCCGGACCCTGCGACACCGATAGAGGATATCTTATATGCGCTGGATCGCAAAATCAAGGAAGGATTAATCCGGAGTTACGGTGTCAGCAATTACGGGGCACAGGAGCTTTCTAATTTGCTTAAAGCCGCTGATCAGAATTTCCTGCCAAGACCGGTAATTTGTCAGCCCCCGCTGAGTCTGCTGAAACAGGAGGCACTGGAGAAGTTGATTCCCTTATGTGCAAAAGAGCAAATAGCAGTTACACCATATCAGGTGCTGCAGGGAGGATTGCTGACAGGTAAGTATAAGAAGGATGCGCCGATCCCTAATGATTCCAGAAAAGCAGAAAAAGCCGGGTGGGTATGGGAATTGGACGATGCACTTCTGGATAGGATGGAAGCGATTCGTAAAGAAGCAGAAGCCGAACAAGTCAGCATGACCCAGTATGCAATCCGTTGGATCCTGGCACAACCTGGGGTGGTATCGGCAATTATCGGGGTAAAAAACACATCCCAGCTGGAAGAAGCTGTACGTTCTTTTGAATAGATCATACGATGGAGATCTCTCCTGACTGGCAAAGGCGCCAGTCAGGAGAGATTTTTTATCGTATAGGAGAGAGTTCCGACCCATTTGATAAAAACCCTCCGGGGGAAGGCCATGACACGCTTAAAAAAGATTGTCACTGCCATGACAGCGCGTCAGCGCTAGAGTCTGGCGAGCCAGATACTTTTCATCAAGAGCTGTATTTTTTCTGATTCTGTGATATAATTACGGAAAACATGTTCGACTTTTAACGTGGGAAGAACGAAATCAACCAAATTACGAGATATAATCGGAGGTTTGACTTCTATGGAGCGATTAAAGGATAACGAGGTAATTCATTTTCGTTCACAAGTCGGCGGGCAGCCGATTGTATGTACGGTTACTTCACACACACTTGCGGCGAAGGCATCATTGAATGTTACGGAACGACACAGTCATTCGTTTTTTGAGCTGTTATATATTGAACGGGGAAACGGAACACTGGTCACGGATGAAGTGGTAATAGAGTACCAGGATCATTTTGTATGCCTTATCTCACCCAATATTTACCATACACGAAATCCATTTGGAACAGAGGAATTCTTAAGTATTAAGTTTGTACCGGATGAGGAAAGAACAGAGCGTGATCTGGTTCAGAAAGAGGTTTTAGAGGCCTTTTCCTGTTTGAGACAAAGCGGTATATTTCATCTGCGCAGCAACCCTCACCTGAGCCTGCTTTTTGCGGCACTGGTTGGGGAGCTTCGACAGAGGAAAGCGATGAAGGCACTGGTGCTTGGAGGTTTTATGTCAGGGATTCTTGCTGTTCTTGTACAGGAAATGATGCCGGCTCAGGGAAAGTCAAAATCAGAGTCAAAATCATTATTTGATGAAAGCAGCCTGGCACACAGAGCAGCTGTAATTGACTGCTTTTTTGACCAGATGGAGAATACGAATGCCACCATGGAGGATCTTTGCTGGCTGGTGCATGTCAGTCCGGGACAGTTAAACCGTATTATTAAAGCCCAGTATGGAAAAACCTTCAAGCAGAAGTTGATAGATATGCGGATTGAATATATAAAGCATCTTTTAGAGTACACGGAATATAACATACCTGAAATTACGGCACGGATGAATTTCTCGACCGAGGGAAATCTGTCCCAGTTTTTTAAGAAGCACTGCGGTATATCACCTACGGCTTACCGGCAGGAGGTGCACCATAAGAAATCCTAGCGCGCCGTCTGGAATTCTCAGCCCGGTGATTCAATGCGGGGGCGGGTTTGTCAGAAGCAGCTTTATGATTTAGAAAGGACACCGGCGCATCCTTATATGGAAATTGTGCATGTAAAACTTAGGAATGTTTCTTTTTCATATGGTCTGAGAAAACATGCTGAACTATAATTTGAATATACATAAGCAATGGCGCGGGGAAGATTCCTCAGCGCTTTTGTTATGCTAAAGAATGTGGAGAAAGCATAGTCCGGTAAAATCATGATGGAGGGTAAAAGCATGTATGATGTGGGATTTGAGAATGCACTGGAAGGGTTTAAAAAGGCAGGAGTCGAGGTGGGGGATACGGTTCTGATCCATTCTGCCCTGCGTCCGTTTGGGTATGTAAAAGGGGGAGGAAGGACAATCGCTGAGGCGCTTTATGAAGCAGTCGGGAAGGATGAGGGAACGATGGTTGCACCTGCTTTTAATTTTGCGCACGAAATAGAACAGATTCCCACCATTGATCCGGAAAATGATGTTTCAGAAATGGGTGCAATCAGTGAAGCCGTGAGGCATATGCCGGGAGCTGTACGAAGTCTGGCTTATCGCCACAGTTTTTCAGCAGTAGGTAAGAATGCCGGACAAATCACAGAGGTGGATCCTTTTCTTCCTGTGTTTGATATGCGAAGTGTATTTGGCAGGCTGCTGGCATTGGATACAAAGGTTGTTCTGGCGGGGGTAACCTATATCAATTCAACCTCCCACCACTTTGGAGAATATCTGTTACAGGTGCCGGATCGCCATACAATAGAGCGACAGGTCAAGGTGAAGATGCCGGATGGAAGCCGGAGGGATTGTGTGATGACAGATTATCAGCCCAAGCCTACACAAACCGGTTCGTATTATGAACATGAGCATGATTTTAACAGACTGGGACTTGCGCTTGAGAAGGAGGGAAAGGTTAAGATTTCCGTCATTGGGAATGCTGTAATTCGTATGTATCATATGAGAGATCTGATCAATCTGATTTTATGGTCTTATCCCATGGACCAGACAATCTTTTGGCAGATGGGTGATATGGTGGAGCTTCCCTTCGGAACGATAGCAAGCCGATCCTACATTGACGGAGCGGGGAGAGAAGATGAGGCGATCTGGTCCTGCGTGGATCCCGAGAGGATATGCAGGAGATAACGAACCCTTACTTCTTATAATAGGAGAATGGGTAATAGATTCCCGTTGAAATGATGAAAAGGACAACAGCTTAGCGAAGAAGCTTGTTGTCCTTTTCTCTGGCCCCGGTGAGTACACATCCTGTCAATTGGTTGAAATGATGAAGCGTGATCGTCTTAAGACTGGATTAGCTGAACTGCCATCTCTTCCAGTTGAGCAAGACGATGAAGCAGTTCTTTTAATACCAACGGATCCACTTTGCCCGGATTCCAGCTGGAAGGGCGGCGAAAACATCGGCCTGCGTAGCCTCTGGCCAGCATCAGTTCCTCAAAGGCATCTAAAATACCGTAATTCCAGCCAAGTGCAAGAAAATCTGTAAAGGCCTCCTGGAGGGGAAGAATATCCTGATAACGCCCGGCGAGGATTGCCTTGTAGACAGCAATATACAGATCAGGAAGGAGATTCTGCCAGGTACCAATGGAGCCGTCTGCGCCGTATAGCAGACCAAGCGGCAGCAATTCATCCAGACCGGTATAGACGATTTTGTCAGGGTATTCTTTCACCAATCGATGCATCAGGAATAAATTCCAGTCGCTGACCTTGATTCCGATAACGCCCTCAAGATCCATCAGACGGCGAAGCTCAGGCATATCGGCTGTGATCCCTGTAAGTCCCGGAATATAATAGACAATCACCGGTATTCCGATGGCGGTAAGTGCTTTATAATAACTGATGATCTCATTCCAGCCTGCACGGGGCGGGATGGAGGAAATTGCGTCTGCTCCAAGCTTTTTTGCATGGTCCGCAAGCATGAGCGCATCCCGCTGTGTGGTTTGTCCCACGTGAACGATGGAACACTTTCCGGCTGCGATCAGCTGTGGAACCAGATGTTCGGCGATCCGGAGACGTTCCGCAATCTGCAGCCGGCTTGCATCACCGGTACCGCCGCAGAGGTACATTCCGTGAATAGGATGTTTCATAAGTCGGTTGAAATTATTCTCCAGAGCGGTGAAGTCAAGTGAATCATCCTCAAGGCATGGAGATACGATTGGTACAATGATACCGGAAAAAATGCTTTTATCCATTATGTTTGCTCCTTTTTATGCAGCATACTCTGTTATTTGCGAAGCTACGTCATTCATCGGAGAAGGCCGCGGTTTTAGTTTCTACACGATAGGATAAAAGAAAATAGCCCAAAGCACCATATCAAAATCTGCCATCCTTTCACAATTGATGATGAAAATTTAAGGTGGATGAACTTATTTTATGTAATTTATTTGCGGGAGCAAATCCGGGCATACAGGGTGGTGATGAGATTCATCGCCGAAGCAACGCAGATAATTCCCAGGGCGATTGAGCTTGCTTCGGTTAGTACAAGCTGAGAGGCATGACCGAATTGCTCGGTTTCACTACGGACAAGATGGCTCATCATATAATATAGATCCCCCCCGGGTATTAAAGGAATTAACATTGGAACCTCCAGTGTGATCACCGGGGTCTTCAGTATACGGGCCAGCAGTTCACTGGTAAGTGCGGCGGTGAAGGTTCCGAATAAGAGCGCGATAAAGATATTGCCTTCCCGGTAATTGGCAGTCAGATAGACGGCCCAGGAGAGCGCTCCCCCGATAAAGATCCAGGGAAGCTTGTCTTTTCGTATGTTAAAAAGCATGGCAAAGCCGGCGGAGCCAATGCCCCCCATCATTGTTTGAAGTAGGTAGGTTTTCATAAACATCTCCATTCTGTTTTCTGTATCATAGGGTCAGGCTGCCTGCATCAGCACAACAGCAAAGCCGATGGCGATTGCCAAAGCCTTGAGAATAGCCTCACTTAATCCCAGCAGCCCTGAGATGGTGTCGCCGTTAATCATATCTCGCAGAGAGGAGGTAAGACTGATTCCCGGAATAAGCAGCATGATATTACCTATGATGATTTTATCCGAGTTCTCTCCAATTCCAAAATGTGTCATCCCAATGACTGCCAGAGCGGCAAAAGCGCTGCAAATCATCGTCAAAAGAATACTGTTAACGCGAAGCTTTGAGACAAAACGAAGCGAAATAAAAAGGAGTAGACCTGAGATTGCTGAGGCAAAGGCATCCTTTATGGAACCACCATAAAAGATGGTAAATGCACAGGAGATAATCGCGTACAGACAAGCCTGTATCCAGTAAGGATAGGAAGGGAAGTACCGCAGTTTCTCGATGGAATTGTGGAATTGCCCGGTATCCATAGGAGAGGCGCAGGTCTTTCTGGAAAACTCATTGATACAGGCTACTCTGCCCAGATTCGTGTCATGTCTGTGGATTCGGCGGGTCTGGGTCAGAATGCGGTTATTCTTGGTGCGAACCGTCAGAACTATACTTGAGGTTATTGTAAATACATCTACTTTCACAAAACCGTAGGCATGACATAAACGTGTGACGGTATCCTCTACACGCATAACCTCGGCTCCGCTGATAAGTAAAAGCTCTCCCGTATCTAAAATATAGGACATCAGGTTATCCTCTGATGATTCCGTCTCTTGTGACGCAGTCACATCCTCCTGCATATCGGATCCCTCCCTTTAAGTATTTATTATTAGTTATTAGTTATATACTTGACTTTGCCTGTTGACTATGGCAAAATTATTCTTATATAAAATTCTCATTCTAATATAGCGTATTTATAGGAGATGTCAAGAGAAAGACATGAAATAAATTCGTAAAATTGTCCTTTTATCAGGAAGTCAGATTTTACTAAAAATTAGTATAATATTATTGTTTTTATTAGTATGAATGGTAATTCGCACAAAAGTTTGAGCCTGAGATAAGAGCCAATGACAAAACTTACGGGATGGGTTGTATTCCTCAATGAAAAGGAGAAATTAAGTGATGAAAAAAAGTACTTCACAGGATGTTGCAAAGCTGGCGGGTGTTTCACAGGCAGCTGTGTCTCTGATTTTAAATAACAGTGACAAGATTGCCTTTAGTAATGAAACAAAGGAACGGGTCTTTGCAGCTGCCCAGCAATTAAATTATCGGATTCCCTCTAATAAGAAGCCACGGCAAAAATCAAGTACACGTATGCTGCTGGTGCTTACACCCACCCTCACCAATCAGTATTATGCCGAGCTGATCCAGGCAATTGAAGATTACGTCGATACCCTGGACTATCGAGTGATTGTGTGTAATACGTTTCGCAAGCCGGATTTGGAGAAATTCTATCTGGATACCTTTTTAAACAGCCATGTTGATGGGATTATCTATACCTTTCTGCCCAGCTTTCCGCGCTTTATCGAACAGATTGCAAGCACGGTACCCACTGTGATTATCGGTGAGAAGCAAAGCGACCTTTCTGTCTGTTCCATAGAACTTAGCAATATCAGTGCCGGGTCTATGCTGGCGGAGCATCTTTATCAGTTGGGGCATCGCAAATGTGTGTTTATTTCCACTCCCTTAAATCAGCTTACACTAGCGCGTGAGCAGCGGCTGGAGGGTATCCGCAGGCAGTTTGAATCTCACGGCATTTCAGATGGGGTAGATGTCCTTATGGCAGAGGGTCAGCAGGAATCTGACAGTCAGGCGGATGGTATGCCCTATGAGTATTCTGTAGGGCGGCAGCTGGCAGCAGGTCTTATGCGTCGAAAGTGTGCCGCAACAGCTCTCATAGGAGTAAACGATATGACTGCGCTGGGCATCCTGAACGAACTGACAGTCACCGGATATCGTGTACCAAAAGACTATTCCGTCTGTGGATTTGATAACATCTTTTCATCCAGTATTACCACACCCGATCTGACGACCATAGAGCATCATCTTCGGACACGCTGTAAAGCTGCTGTGGATATGGTAATCGGCTTGGGAAACAGCGGAGGTACATCGCATATCCCGGCACCCCTGGTCAACAAAATTGAGTATACGCCCCAGTTGGTGGTACGTGGTTCCACCGGTCCGGCAGCAGATCGGACTACATCAGCAATGAAGGAATAGGCGGGATCGACATGAAAAAGGAGAAATCTTATCTGGAGTATCATAAGACGGTTCTGACGTCCTCCATAACGGTAAACAGTATTGTAACGGTGCATTATTTTGAATATTCCAGCAGCTATTACTTTCCGGGAGAAGCACATGATTTTTGGGAACTTCTTTATGTAGACAAGGGGGAAGTCATCGTGACGGCGAACACCACTTCCATGGTGTTAAACGTAGGCGAAGTTATATTTCATCAGCCGATGGAATTCCATACCGTGCGTGCCAATGGAGTAGTGGCACCGAATCTTGCGGTAATTGCCTTTGACTGTAAGTCCGGGGCAATGGATTTTTTTAGAAATAAAGTTCTGCGGGTCAGTGAAAAGCAGCATGGTTATATGGCAAGCATATTGGATACTTCCTACCAGCTGTTTGATTCACCGCTAAATGACCCGGAACTGAAGCGTTTGAGCAAACGCAGAGACAGTGAGGTGGCATTTGGCAGCGAGCAGATACTAAAGGGTACGCTGGAATTGTTACTGATTGATATGATACGGAATGATCAGCCTCAGATTCAAAGACCTGTGACAACGGCGTTTCAAAGAGAAAGCGATTTGCAGCTGTATTTGCGTGCCCTTGGTTTTTTTGAAGCACATTTGAGAGAAACACTTACCCTGGAGCAGATATGCGATGCACTTCTGGTCGGGCGTTCTCATCTGCAGAAGCTGTTTCATGAGAAAACGGGAAGCGGTGTAATGGACAATTTTACCCGGATGAAGATTCAGTACGCCAGACAGATCATTCGGGAGGGACGGTTGAATTTTACGGAAACAGCCGAATATCTGGGGTATTCCTCTCTTTTCTATTTTTCCAGACAGTTTAAAAAGCTGACCGGAATGTCACCAACAGAATATAGTCAATCCATACAGGCAAAACTGTATATGAAAGAACATGGCGGGAACTCTTAAGGAAAGAGCGTCCGCCATTTTTGTTGTATTTGAAAAGAATAGAATCCGCATTTGTGCAAATGAAATCTCCGATCGGATATCCAAATTCCAGGTGCAGTACGATAAAATAAAGCTACATAAAGGAAGGAGAGAAAGCATATGGAACGATTGAAAATTCTGGTTACAGGCGGTGCGGGATATATCGGAAGCCATACATGTGTGCAGCTGATAGAAAACGGATATGATGTCATTATTGCGGACAATTTGATAAATAGCAGGGAAGAATCCATTCGCCGTATTGAAAAAATTACCGGAAGTGCAATTGTGTTTTATAAAGTGGATCTGTGTGATGCCAAAGCACTGGATCAAATTTTTACCGAACATCAGATTCATGCGGTAATTCATTTTGCGGGACTTAAGGCAGTTGGAGAATCGGTAAAAATTCCGCTGCGTTATTATGAGAACAATCTTGAATCCACCCTGAATCTTTTGCAGAGCATGGACAAACACCGGGTATATCGGCTGGTGTTCAGCTCCTCCGCAACCGTGTACGGCAACCCCCAAAGTGTTCCGGTCAGAGAAGATTTTCCGACGATGGCGACGAACCCTTATGGAGCGACAAAGCTCTTTATCGAACGAATACTCATTGATTTATGCAATGCCGATTCACGCCGTCACTATACGCTTTTGCGCTATTTTAACCCCATCGGTGCACATAAGAGCGGCCTGATTGGCGAAGATCCCAATGGAATTCCCAATAATCTGTTTCCTTATATCACCCAGGTAGCTATTGGAAAGCTGTCCGCACTTCCCGTATATGGCAATGATTATCCAACACCGGACAAAACAGGGGTACGGGATTATATCCACGTGCTGGATCTGGCGTCAGGGCATCTGGCAGCGCTTCATCATATCGATCAGAGGGAAGGGGTTCAGATCTATAATCTGGGAACCGGAACCGGCTACTCTGTGCTGGATATGGTCAGTGCATTTGAACGTGTCAATCATGTAAAGGTACCATATTATTTTGCTGATCGCCGACCAGGTGATATTGCGGTATGCTATGCAGATGCAGCCAGGGCTGAAGCAGAGCTTGGATGGAAGGCACAGCATGGACTTGAAGAAATGTGTGAAGATTCCTGGAGATGGCAGATGCAAAACCCAAATGGTTATAAAGGAGGAGCGTTATGAGAAATGAACCGATTATCGTCGTAATGGCAGCCGGCATGGGCAGTAGGTACGGAGGCTTGAAACAGATCGATCCTGTAGGAAACTATGGTGAAATTCTTATGGATTATGCACTTTACGATGCAAAACGGGCCGGTTTTAAGCGTGTTGTATTTATTATTAAGCCTGAAATGGAAGAAGAATTTAAAGAGATCGTCGGACAGCGCATCGCAAGACAGATGGAGGTTTCCTATGCAATTCAGAAGATGGAGGATCTCCCGCAGGGCTTTGAGGTTCCGGAGGGACGCACGAAACCCTGGGGTACGGGTCATGCCATACTCGCCTGCAGGGATTTGATTGATGCTCCGTTTGCAGTGATCAATGCGGATGATTTTTATGGCGAAGAATCCTTTCATCGTATCTATCGTTTTCTATGTGAGGACCGGGAGGAGAATGCACTGAGTTTTGCTATGGTAGGCTATATTCTTGCCAATACACTGACGGAGAACGGACATGTGGCAAGAGGAGTCTGCGAAGTAAAGGAGGGGTATCTGGCAGGGATTACAGAGCGAACCCGTATTGAAAAGCATGGAGATGGGGTTGTTTATACAGAAGATGGAGAAAACTGGAATGCACTTGATCCGGAGTCTATCGTTTCCATGAATTTGTGGGGCTTTACCCCGGGTATGATTGAAAAGCTGAACCTGTATTTCGCTGGTTTTCTTAAAGAGGCTTTTGCGGTGAATCCTCTGAAGGCAGAGTATTTCCTGCCATCGGTTGTTAATGAACTGCTTTTGCGTAAAGAAGCAACGGTACGTGTACTGACCTCGCAGGATAAGTGGTACGGTATGACTTACCACGAAGATAAACCACGGGTGTGTGCCGCCATTCAGGAAATGATCAGTGAAGGTAAATATCCCAGGAATTTATGGGATCATCAGGAGGAGGAAGAATGAATCAAAATACGCAAGTTAGCGCAGCCTTAGCGGCATTCCCCACAACAGGAAATTTTATTGGCGTAATTTCTTATGGAAGCGGTCATATCAATGATACTTATGCAGCCTATTATCAGCAGGAGAGCGGGGAGTGCACTCGTTACCTCCTGCAACGGATCAATAATCGCATTTTCCATGATATCAAAGGCCTCATGGACAATATAGCGGGAGTTACATGCTTTCTTGCAGATAAAATTCGTAAGAATGCAGGAGATCCGTCGCGTGAAACACTAACCCTTATTATGACGCGGGATGGGGAGCCTTATTTTACAGACCCGCAGGGAATGAGCTGGAGAATGTATCGGTTTATTGAAAACACATTTTCAATTCAGATCGTCGAAAAACCGGAGGATATGTATCATTCGGGGCTCTCCTTCGGAAATTTTCAGAAGCTGTTGGCAGATTACCCGGCCCGGACCTTAACAGAAACAATTAAGGATTTTCATAACACACCAAAACGTTATGAAGCCTTTCTAAAGGCAGTTGAGGAGGATTCTTTTGGGCGCGCCTGTGAGATTGGGGCAGAGATTGATTTCGTGAAAAGCCGCGCCGCAGAAACGGGTGTGCTTACCGATTTACTGGATCAAAAGGAAATCAGTCTTCGCGTGTCCCATAATGATACCAAAATTAACAATATACTTTTTGATAAGGATACCGGTAAAGGACTCTGCGTCATTGATCTGGATACCGTCATGCCGGGCTTGTACCATTATGATTTTGGTGATGCCATCCGTTCGGGAGCGAATTCGGCTGCCGAGGATGAGCCGGATCTAAATAAGGTAGAAATGCGTCTGGACTTCTTTGAGGGCTTTACAAAGGGCTATCTGGAGGCTGTCGGAAGTGTTCTTTCGGATAAGGAGATATCTCTGCTTCCCATGAGTGCCAAATTGATGACCTTTGAATGCGGGATCCGCTTTTTAACAGATTATCTTGTGGGAGACACCTATTTTAAGATACATCATCCGGGACATAATCTTGACCGGGCAAGAACCCAGTTTAAGATGGTGGCTGATATGGAGCTTAAATGGAATCAAATGCATGAGATTGTTCAGAAATATACGGAAGTTTCAAACGCATAACCGTTACGCTTCATCCCCCATTCAAAACCATATAACCCAACCATCATTAGTTTTTTTTATGACCCCTCTTGACAATACGAGAGGGGTTTGTTATATTAAAATTATTAATTATATAAATAAATTATTACTAATAATTTGATGAAAATGGGTGGTGCTATCTTTTGTATACAAATGTTGACAATGGTGTCGCGGGTGTGCGAGATACAATTATTGCAGTAGGAGAACTTCTGGTGGATCTGGTGCCGGGGCGTGAAGACATGCTGATCAGGAATGCCGGACCTGTGATTAAAACAGCAAGTGGTTCAGCTGGAATTTTTGCCTGTGCGGCAACTCTTTTAGGAAAAAAAGGCGGATTTATCGGAAAGGTCGGTAAGGACAGTCTCAGTCGTTTGGTTATGGATACCCTTCTTGAACAGGGGGTTGATATGTCCCATGTAATAGAATCGGATGAGGGACAAATCGGCCTTGCATTTTTGGAATACCTGCCGGATCGGCGAAACTATCAGTATTATCGGCGTAATTCGGTGGGAAGCCTGTTAAGGGCAGAGGAACTGGACGAAAATTATATTGCCGCAGCCTATGCGGTGCATTTCCCCGGGATGTTACTGGAGCTTACCCCTCAAATGCGGGAAGCCTGTGAAAGCCTGATGAGGATAGCGAAAAGACATGGCGTGCTTTTATCCTTTGATCCCAATATAAGGAGCGAACTGGCAGCAGATGACGGAGCGCGTGCACGGTTGATGAATGCGGTTCGTATGGCGGATATTGTAGCTCCGACGCTGAAAGAAGGACAAATTATTACCGGCAGGCAGAGCATTGGGGAGGTACTTCGTGCGTTACATAGTATGGGTCCGCGTATGGTGGCCCTTACAAGAGATAAGGATGGACTGGTGCTTAGTTGTGACGGACAGGTGGTATTTGCGGACGGGATAGATGTGGAGCCGGTTGATCCGACGGGAGCCGGGGATACGCTGGCAGCTGCACTATGTGTAGGGTTGCGTGAGGGTATGTCCCTGGAACAGCTTTGTTGCTTTTGCAACTGTGCGGGAACTCTGGTGATAACGAAAAAGGGTGCCATCGGAATGGCATTGCCGACCAGAGCGGAGGTAGAGGCCATGGTTGCGAGTGGTATCTGTAAGACGCATACAGATTGTCTGGAGCGTCTGGACTGATGGAGAAAGAGGAATGATATAAGGAGGATATGGCTATGATATCTGTAAAAGAAAGACTGAAAGGCGGGGATCAGCTGCTGGGGACCATGATAACAACCTTTGCAAGTCCTGATATAGCGAAGATACTGGGGAACTGCGGCTTTGATTTTTGTATTGTGGATTGCGAGCATGGTTCATTTACCACCAGAGAAGTTGCCAATATGATCGCAGTGGCACGAACAATTTCCATGCCCATGCTGGTGCGGATACCTGAATTGCGGCGGGAGCATGTACTGAAGTTTATGGAGATGGGTGCATCCGGGCTTTTGTTGCCGAATACAGAAACTGCCCAACAGGCAAGAATGCTGGTGGATTGTGCAAAATACGCGCCCCTGGGGCATCGCGGCGTATCACTTTCCAGACCTCATACGGATTTTAACAAAATAAGTGATGGTTCCGTATATATGAAGGAAGCCAATGACGAGACACTGCTTCTGTGTCAGATTGAATCGCGTGAAGGCGTGAATAACATTGAGGAAATCATGGCGGTGGAAGGGATTGATGCAGCTTTGATCGGACCCAATGACATGACGCAGGATTACGGAATATTGAATCAATTTAACGCGCCGATCATTGTGGAAGCATTTAACAAGGTGATCCTGGCGGCAAAGGCAAACAAGAAGTACGCTGGCGTTCATTTTGGCGGATCAGAGCCCTTAAAACAGTGGTTGGACAAGGGAATGCAGCTAAATATGTGGAACAGTGACAGCGGGCTTTTAATGTCGGGCGCAGCGGCACAAATCAATCAATTGAAGGGAGAATAACCGTGAAGATTGTGATATTAGATGGATATACGGAGAATCCGGGGGATCTAAGCTGGGAAGGGTTTGAAAGGCTTGGTGATCTGACGGTTTATGATCGTACAACCTATAACAGCCTGGAACGTGATCTTATCATAGAGCGTGCCAAGGGCGCCGATGCTGTTATTGTTAATAAAACGCCTCTGGATGGGGAAACCCTGCGTCTGCTGGCACCGGAGCTTCGCTATGTCGGCGTATTGGCGACGGGCTATAATGTGGTGGATGTGGATGCGGCAAAGGAGCTGGATGTGACAGTATGTAATGTTCCCACTTATGGAACAACGGCTGTCGCTCAATATACGATGGCGCTTCTGCTGGAGTTATGCCATCATGTGGGAGCGCATGCGGATGCTGTGCGTTTTGGCAGATGGGACAGGAATCCTGATTTTTGCTTTTGGGATTATCCGCTAACCGAACTTGCGGGAAAAACGTTTGGTATCATAGGACTGGGACGGATCGGGCGTGCGACCGCTAAGCTGGCCGGTGCCTTTGGAATGAAGGTAATTGCTTTTGATGAATTTGTTACAGCAGCAGAGGAGGCAAAGATGCTTTCCCTGGATGAGGTGCTTTCGCAAAGCGATGTGATAAGTCTGCACTGCCCCTTATTCGAAACTACCCGCGGGATAATCTGTGCACAGACAATAGCAAAAATGAAGAACGGAGTCTGGATTATTAATACGTCACGCGGTCCTTTGGTGAATGAAGAAGATATGGCGGATGCACTTAAAAGCAAAAAGGTAGGCGGTGCTGCGCTAGATGTGGTGTCCACGGAGCCGATCATGGCAGATCATCCGTTAAAGGAGGCACCTAATTGCCTGATTACACCCCATATTGCCTGGGCATCCAAAGAAAGCAGACAGCGTTTGATGGAGATTGCGGTTCGCAATCTGGAAGCCTTCCTGGAGGGTGTGGCAGAAAATGTAGTAAACCCTTAATAATACAATCACATATTTTATTATCTTATAAAATAAGGAAGAGGCCCCTTGCTGTGGGAGCCTCTTCCTTATTCGTTTGATGTGTCCGGTGAAACCGGACTATATTGGCGGGCAGGTATACGGTAAGATCAATAGATCTATACATACCAGTCTGCGCCCATGGGCTTGATGTCACAAAGCGGGTAAGCGGCATGCACGGAGGAAAGCCATGATATCTTTCCCTCCTTCTCCTTCAATATGCCGCAGGCAAGAAGTGCGGCTTGAAGGTCTTTTAAGAGTTGATCCGGCGCCAGTCCCTGTTCACCGATGAACGGAGTAAGCTCCTGCTGCAGATCTGGGAATCGCTCCAGTAACTGGGGTGAGACAAAGAGGGTGCCCTCGGCAAAATAAGCGTCATGGGGATACCGGCAGCAGCGGTGGGGAGTAAGTGCTGCCTCAACCATCATTGGGCCGTCACAGGGATTGTAGGGGCTGCCACTTTCGGGCCGGAACACTACATCTACGTTATAATAGTAATGAATGTCCGGGTGGTGATCGAACATGGCGGCATGTACCTGTGCCTGCCCGTTTCCATCGGTTTTGGCATGGATTTGATAAGGTGCCTCACTTTGCGGCTGATTGGCATATGCTCCGTCTTCCTTCCAAACCGGAGTAAATCGGAAGGTAAGATCTTCGCCGCAAACAGGCTGATTTCCACTGCGCAAAGTGGCTGTATACGCATTTATATAATGGCTGCCATCCGGTGAAAGCTGTCGTGTCAGACTGAGGGTGCAGGCCTGGGGCAGCTTGTCATCTACCTGAAAGAAATCTACTCCCAGCCACATATCCTGCTGTCCGATTGCAGCATCACCACCGAAATGTCCGAAATTGGCAATGGTACCATTTTCCAGCAGCATCATGAAGGGCTGATAAAGGCTTGGCTCGACGCCGTCCAGCTCGTACCAGTTATCGCCGTAGTCGTTGGAGCAGGAATACGGTTTTTGGCGTCTGCTGCCGACTAAAAGCCCGCTGGGCAGCATTACCAGGCTTTCCGGAACAAAGCCGCCCTGACAGTTATGGATGGGATCTTGTGGCGCACCCCGGTGGATATGGAACAAAGTGCCATTGATATAGCCATCACCCCGTCGCTCCACGAACTGGCGTGCCACCGGTGTACTTTGTACATCACCGGCAATAAACAGCAGTCGTCCATCCGGGCATTCCGCCACATCGTACTCATGAGCGCCAATCCCCGGCAGAATATAATGGGGCCCGTCAAAGGAGCGGCCGTCACGGGAGGTCATAAAAAAGGTTTGAATTTTGTTGAGGTAGGTTTCACCGGGAAGCATGGTATTGCGTGTTGTACGCTCCTGGCCCGGTCCCCAGGGAGTGCCATACAGACTGGCAAGCAGGATAAGGGTGCCATCCTTAAGGCGGCGGCACCGCCAAAGATAGGGCGCACAGCCTTCTAGCAGACGCGTTACACTGTGCCAGGTAGTTCCGCCGTCTGTACTTTCCCGTACCTCGATATAATCGCACCAGCCGGTTCTGGCTTCATTAATGCGGGGGACGTCCATCCCGATGATACGTCCGTCGGGAAAGCCGGCATTACAAAAGGAACCCTCCTCAAGCTGACAACGTCCGGTTTCTGTAAAGGTACGTCCGCCGTCACTGCTTATCATGTAGACACGATAGCTGTATTGCTCGGCGTCTCCGCATTCAACGGAGCAATAGGACACCGGAGCACCCACTGCCTCACCCATCTCAAGCCTGGCGGGAATGTAATCCGGGTTAGGGGCATTTACTGTCTCTTTAAAGGATAGTCCAATCCGTCCGTCGTTATAATCAAATGCAGTCGCCCATGCCACAAAGCCCGGGCGCTTCTCGGGAACATAGAGAATTTCCCGGTGAGAATGGATGGCTGTCAGTCCATGTCCGAATGTGTTCATAGGTGCCTCCTTGCTTCATCAGATTCCAGTGGAATGGTGCGTTGTTCCCGGTGGGAGAGAAGAGCGGCTGTTAACAGCTGATGACTTCGTTTTACTTCTTCCGGTGTAAAACAACCGAATTCGCAGGGGAGGCCACGCAGCTCACTGATGAATGCCGCAAACATCTGAAGGAGGGAATCGGAAAAGCCAAATTCAAAGATTCCTCCGGTGATGACAGGAAATTGCGGCTTCTGACCAAGAACCAGACGGCTCCAGGCCTGTTCACGTCCGACAGTCTGGGTATAACGTATGGCATTTGGATCGTCGGTAGAAAAACGTGCTGACATATTCATACCATAAAGCTCATATTCCACCGTGTTGGTACATCCGGGGGCCATGCGCTTCATTTCAAAAATCAGCGGGAACTCATCCCCTTCTTCATTCTTACCCTGACAGGTAAGGATGGCATTATCCCAGGTTTCGCAGGGAACCATGGCACCGTTTCGATCCGGGCGCTCTTTTACCAGATTAGCCAGTGAAGCGGTAACGGAGGCCGGATAAATACCAAGATGGAAGGGCAGGTGCTGGGTGTGGATACCGAGATCACCCATACAGCCGTACGAACCGTTCATAGAAAGGGTACGCTTCCAGTTGATTGGTTTTGTCAAATCCATATCGGAGCTATGCTTAATGGCAAAGCGTGCTTCTATGATTTGCCCGAAGCGTCCCTCTCTATACCATTGGATCATTTGCCGAACTGCGGGATAAAAGGGAAACTCACTGGCGCATCGAACGAACACCTCTGGATTATCCTGCATAGCGGCTTCAATTTCACCGAACGCATTGAAATCCATACCGAAGGGTTTTTCGCCAATCAGGTGTTTTCCTGCCCGGATGACATCACTGTAAACCTTTGCATGAAGGTGGTGGGGAACCGCGCAGTAGACAGCTTCCACTTCGGGATTCTTAAGAAGCTCCTCGTAGTTATGATAAAAATATATGGTATCCGGTACCTGGTGAAACCAGTTGAGGTTATCCTCGGATAAATCACATGCAGCTATGATAACGGGACGCGCAATTGGGGGCGTCAGATGAAGCCATCTTAAAGAAGCACTGGCAAACTCACGACCCATCAGACCGCAGCCGATCACACCGAATTTTACTGTGTTTGTATTCATAATGTACCGCCTTTCTTAAGCGTTAAGGTTTCCCGCATGGCATCAATAATATGATCTGTCATGGGTTTTGATGTAATCACCGGCAGCTTGGTAAGTGCAACGGGAGGACAGTTTGGCTTGTAGGTTTGGGCACTGATGTCAATCCCATAAACCGTATTCATGGATTTACAAAAGTCAACCGCTGTGTCGACACTATCAAAGCAGAGTGCAGTCATCATTGCGTCCCCTTCGACTCCGGTGCAATACCCGGGGAAATCTGCGGCAAGCCTGCAGACACTATCGTGATAGTAACGGCTGTTTTCGGTGATCTGGGGACCGTTGTCCTGAACAAATTCCATGGTGATCAGATAAGCGAGGCTGGCCAGTTCCTCCTGTCCGTTGGTAACCAAAGCACCGAACTGACTCAGACCGTCGAAGGCGCCGCTTGCAAGAATTTTACTGGCAGGGTAGCAGCCTCCCGGGAAGCCCTTACCGATGGATACAAAGTCCGGCGTGAGTTGATACTGGCGGAACAGAAATAACCCATCGTACCAGGCACAGGACTGGATCTCATCACAAAGAACAGGGGTGTCACTTGCATGGCAGAGCCGGTAGACCTCCTGCAGATACTCCTCTGAGAGCCTGATACCGCCGTAATTCATTAAAATGATTTCATGACAAAAACCGGCGGTCTTATAGGGAGGTGTATTCCATTTGATTATCGCCTCAGCAAATCCATTGATGTCATTGATCGGGACACTCTCAACGCGGTAGATATGATGTTCCTCCGATTTTTCTAAAAGCTGCGGCCATAGTCCCCGGAGTGTTTGTGCAAAAATCGTTGTTCCGTGATAATTACCCGTAATTCCGCCGGCATTATCCCCCATTACCAGAAAAACAGGGATGCGTCCCTGATAGGCCGCATTTCCTCCCTCCAGCGGATAAAAGCGGGTGAGCATCATTTTTAAGGCAGCTTCCACCGCAAGGGAGCCGGTCTCCAGGTTGATGACTCTGCTTAATACGCCGGGCTCCCGGGATGAAAGGATTGCTTGTGTCTGTTCGGAGCCCGGATCAGTACCATTGGCAGCGGCGATCAGCCTGCGTTCGAGTGTTCGGGTGATATAGCCCCGGGTATTATTGTGGGTTGCATTGGGAATTCCAAGCTGTCTGGCTTTGTCAATCAGTTGATAACCGGGAAAGGAATGTCCCAGCGGGATGTGATAGTGTTCGCTTTTTCCTGCAAAATATAACCGTCCGTCTTCTCCGAGACGAAAACAGCCATAGCCGTTCAGGGGGGATGAGGCGTTATGCTGTGCCGTGCGGTAGGAATCGGAAGGGGCACCGGACTCGCAGCTTTCAAAGGCAGGAATCATTTGCTGCATCAGTTTATTCATCAGCTCTTCCTGGCGAAGAGCAAAATCCTTCGGATAAAAGGATACTTTTTCCCGGGCAATTGCCAGCAGAGAGACCTCATCTTCACCACTCAGTGCGGCGCGTGCCCTGCAGACGGCATTGATATAATCCTCTCCCAGCAGATCTGTTAACGATCGTTTTGTGTTGTTCAATTTCATCCTCCATTCTGATAGAGATACAATCTGTTATTAGAGTTTCACATAGGTAATACCGCATAGCTTACACAACATTTGAATTCTGGCCAGGTACTCGCCGGGGACGATGATTTCATGGTGTGTACCGCCTTCCTCCAACCAGCGTGTCATGAGCTGTTCTATTTGGCAGGAAGGCGAAAAGAAGAAATAGGGCATATCGCAATTCGTCAAATCACTGTCTGCCAGTATGATCCCGTCGGACGATAAAAGCTTAAAGGAATCACCGCCTTCATGTACCAGGGAAAGAACGATGGCAGGTCCGGGACGAAGGGTAAAAATTGGGGTAGGCGGGTTAGAGAGGCCGCCCTCGTTAAAAACCCGGTTCATCAGAAAAGGTTTTCCGGCAGCAAGTGCCCAATTCCCTTCTCCTGCATGGCAGAACAAAATAGCATTACGTTCAAAATCCATCATATACATTTCGCTGAAATCGCAGGCTCCGCAAAGGCTTTGCATTATGGCGCCCAGAGCAGCGGTGGTTGCATCTCCTTCGGCGGCATATCCATAACCCTCTGCCATCAGATGGGAAGCGGCAAGGAAGGGCAGTTGTGTAAAGCGTCCGTCCGCACCGCATTCATCAAAATGAATGGTATAGCCGGAATATCCGTTTCGCTCCACGTAACGCTTTATTCCAAGATAGTAGCGCGATGCATCTGCATGCATTTCCCGTGGCATGGAGGGATCGATTGTAAAAATCTCACCATCATGAGCCATAGCGGCATCAATCTCTTCCTCTGTGACCTGAGCGCAGAAGCTTTGTACGGTGCCGATGGAATCATAGACAAATTCCGGTCCGAGTCTGCGATAAAATGCCATGTCATCTGTGATCACATCCCCCATACCGGGAAGCTTTCCGACAATTCCGATTTTCATGGAACGCATAGTGGTTGCCGTATGTGCGACGAGGGAAAAATCTTTCATAAACTGAGCAAATGCCCCGGCTGTCCGGTCGCCTGCAAAATACAGGCAGGGGATACCGGCTCTGCGCAGACAATTGGCATTGTCCTGAGAACCGTGGATACCCTGATTGATGGTATACTCCCACTCCCCATAAGAGGAGAGTGCACTGCCATCCGGCTGGATGAGCGCCATCGCCAGGGGCAGGTGGTTTTGCTGCATCGCATGTACCAGATACTGTCCCGGTGAATAGCTTAGAAGGAAAATAATAATTCCGTCCAGTTGATCTGCGTTATAGCGTGCGGTCAGTTCTTCGATATCTCTGCGATTACTGGCTACTTTTGGAAAGATGTAGTCGGCGGTATCAGAAATTCCCGCCAGCACTTCGGTCACATATTGATACTGGGCATTTGTTATGCCGGGGAAGATGGGTTCGTAGGCTTCCAGAAATAAGCCTAATACACCGATTTTGGGTTTTGCACTATTCATACGTATCCTCCAGTTTATATAATGATTTCATGGTCTGATAGACTCTATTGCTTCGTTTCTGCGAAACCCGGTATGCCGGGAAGGTTTCGGGATCTGGTATATAAACGGTATGTTCCTGGTGCTGCGGGTAGGTGCCCTGCGCTAACAGTCCCGCACCCCAGGCGGCAAGCAGGGCACAGCCTTTGCCGGTGGCCTCTGTGCAGTCCGGCACAAGGAAGGGGCGCTGACAGATATCTGCCTTCATCTGCATCCATAATGAGCTTCGAGCTCCCCCACCAAGGGAAACCACATATTCAGGCGCACAGCCCAGACAATCCAGTAAGTGAAGGAAATCTGATACCTGGTATGCGACGCTTTCCATAATTGCGCGGATAAAGTGTGCCCGCGTGGAGGAAAGACGTGCGCCGTAGAATACGCCGGAGGCTTGTAAAAGATAATCCGGAGTTACACTGCCCGACAGGTAAGGTAAAAACAATAAGCCTTCACAACCGCAGGGAATGGCTGCGGCCAGATCGTCCATGAGGGAATAGGCATCCTGCTCCGGTAAATCCCTGCAAAATTCATTCCGAAACCATTTTAATGCCATACCTGCTGTATTTCCTATGGGAAGGTACAGGTAGTTACCGGATAAGGCATGCCGGTAGACGGTGATGCGCTGATGTTCTGAAAATACCGGCTTATCAGTGCAGGCGGCCATCACAAGCGCAGTTCCTGTCGTCTCTGTCACAATACCTGTTTGTCCGCATCCGATGGCAAGTGCTGCAGCCGTCTGATCCATGGCACCGGTGATCACAAGAGCAGTCTCGGGCAAATCCAGATCCTGTGCCCGCGAGGCAAGAATAGTTCCCACAGGCTGACCGCATTCCAATGCTTCGGGCAAAAGAGCTTCCTCCACACCCGCAGCGAGAAGTGCTTTTTGCCAATACTTGTCATTGCGGATATCAAACCAGCCGGTGGAGGTCTGCAGGGACTTTTCGGTAAGGAAGTGTCCGGTAAGCCACCAGAGAATATAATCTTCCAATAGCAGGAATTTATAGACTTTCTCGTAGAGCTGTGGCATTTCTTCTTTTAGCCAAAGAAGTTTTGCAAGAGGAAGGGAGCTTCCGATTTGTGGAAGGCCGGTGGTTTCATAAAAGTTTTGTTCCGGCAGTATGCTGCGAAGTTTAAAAGCCTGATGAGCGGCGCGGCTGTCCAGCCAGACAATGGCGGGACAGAGGGGGGATCCGTCTATATCAACAGGTATCAAAGTTTCACCCTGGGTGGTGATACTAATGGCAGCAATGCTCTTTCGTTCGGGAAGCTGTGAAACGGCATCCCGGATGGCATCCAGATAGCGATCTGCCGGAGCCTCAACAAATACACCCTGGCTGTCGAGAGAATATTCAATGCTGATACAGCTTACTAATTGAAAAGCAGCCGTATACTGTGAGACTTTGATGGCGGTTGTTCCAATATCCAATGTTAAAATCGTGGGGATCATGTACTTATGCCCTCCCGGCAGAACCGAAAACATCAATGAGGTGCATCGTTTCCTTTTTTACGCTTTCTGTTATGTAGGGCATCAGCTCAAATGCTCCTATTGTTTCGGAATACATCCGATGAGCAGCTTGGGCGGCAGTAAGGTTATTATGTGTGAATATATTAATCTTACTGATACCGGCGGTAATAACTTCGCTAAAATCCCTGTCGGACAAACCGCTGCCACCGTGCAGTACCAATGGAACGCTGCAGGCATCTTCAATTTTCTTAAGTACATCCAGACTTAGAACCGGTTTTACCGTGTATACACCATGCGCTGTTCCGATTGCTACCGCCAGGGCATCACAGCCGCTTTCCAAAGCAAATAACAGGGCGTCGTCCGGATTGGTATAGATTGTTTTTGCAATGGCTTCCTCGGCACTGCCATTGGAACCCACATGTCCGATTTCTGCTTCGAGGGAACAACCCTTTTTATGCGCATAGTCAGCCATTTCACGAACATTTTCCACATTTTCCTTGAATGGAAGCATGCTACAGTCATACATCACGGAGGAAAACCCGAGATCAACCGCTTTTTTTACCAATTCAGGTGTGAAGCCATGATCAAAATGTACGGCTACAGGAACTCTGGCCCGTTTGGCCATGCCCAGCATGAAATCTGCATATTCTTCAAGAGAGGCAGCGGGAAGCAGGCTTTCCGCCGGTCCTATGATAACCGGACTCTTTTTCTCCTCTGCGGCGGCAATAATCCCCTTCGTCATTTCTAAGGTCACGCAGTTGAAAAGACCCACCGCATATCCTTGTTTCCTCGTATCTTTTAGTATGTCTTGTAAATTAACCAGCATATCCTTTTCCTTTCTATAAAAGAGTTCTCTTATCAATGTTTAATAACGGATGGTTACCTGCTGATTGGTCTCAGAAGATTTCCTGGCTGCAAGACAAGCCGCTGCACTGGCAAGTCCTGCAGATAAATCACTGACAGGCTTCTTGCCATCCATCAATGCCATGAATTCCAAAGCAAGCATTTCATCACCGCCAAAATGCGCACCTTCCGGAAAATGAAATTGATGATCGACTGTCTGGGGAGTGAAATAGCGATCCTCATGAATTGCACCGGTGTAGAAATCAAACTCAATACTGGCATCCGTGCCGATCAAACGGCATCCCCGGCGCGCAGCACTTTTTTTTACGGTAAAAATATGATTGTAGCTGATCAGTAACCCGCTGGGACAGGTTAAAATTACGCTGGCTTCGTCCTCGTTGCCCGTATCGGCGGCAAAACAGCAGGCATCTCCCTGAACGTCTTCCTTTAGTACTTGACCTACCACATAGCTGCTTTCCCTGCAGGTACGATATTCCTTACAGTCGGGACAATGAAGACCGGAGGGCTTATTACCTATATAATGTAGTTTTGAAGTTTGAGCAAACACTGCGCCGGGAAGCTCCCCGGTTAAGTAATTCATATAATCGATATCGTGGGTAGCCTTTTGAAGGAATAATCCGCCGGTTTCCCGCGGATCACGGTACCAGCTGTGGTAATATACGCTGCCGTAAGGTACGTTGTTAACTGCCTGTACCATCATGAGCCTGCCGAGGAGTCCGCTGTCCACGATCCGCTTAAGTTCCGTTATAATCGGGGATAAGCGCAGCGGGAAGGACACAACGGCACGGTCGGTCTTGCCTTCCGCTGCCAATGACAACGCTTCATATTGAGCGTCTGATATACACACCGGCTTTTCAAGAAACAGGGGAATCCCTTCCTTTAATACCATGCCGGCATACTGCGTGTGGAGACTGCATCGTGTTCCAACGAAAACTCCATCAAGCTCTGCACGGTTAAGCATTGCCTGGGCACTGTCATACCACTTAACATCCTTGCAGTAAGGATTTTCTTTCATGCGATGCTGGACTTTTTCACGCTGCGGATCAACAATGGCAGTTACTTGAATATCCGCTTCAATATTAGAAAATGCCTTCATCATAGTTTCGCTTCGCAGCCCATATCCGATGAAACCTATTTTTTTCATTCTTTACCTCATTTCTGCGCCGCATTCACGCAAATATTAGTTTACAATTCCTGTTTTGTAAGTAATTGTTTATCAATCAAGATTTAAAAAGAGGAATCAAAAAATACAATTTATTAGTTTTATTAGTAGTAAAAAATAGAAAATATAACTAAATTATCTTTGCATTTTTACTTGAAATACCTTGACATATTGTTGAGGTTTTGCTATATTGTTATTGAATTCATTGCTTTAATGTACATTATGTCACAAATTTATCTGAGTGTCAATGTGAATAAAGCTAATTATTAATAAAGAAAATACTAAATTATTACTAATAATTTAAAACTATTGGGAGGCATGTGATGATGATGAAGTGCAATTGTAACTGCAGTATGGAGGTGACGCTATGGCGCGTATGAGAAAGAATCCGAATCGCACAGCTTCTGATCGTCTTTTACCGCATATAAAAAAACATTGGTTTATCTATATGCTGGTGCTGCCCGGGCTACTGTTTATGATGGTTTTTAATTATGGACCCATGTATGGTATTATGCTTGCGTTTAAGGAATATCATCCCAATCTTGGGGTTCTGGGTTCACCGTGGGTAGGACTTGACAATTTTAAGGAAATGTTTGTGGATCCGAATTTCATGCGTGCGCTGAAGAATACATTAATCATTAATTTCTATAACCTGCTTTTTGGATTTACCTTTAATGTGTTTCTGGCTTTAATGATAAATGAAATTCGAATCAAGGCGCTAAAGAGAGTAGTACAGACCAGTATTTATTTACCCTACTTTCTTTCCTGGGTTATCTTTGCAGGCCTTGTGGGTGTTTTTCTGGAATTTCCGTCCTCAGGTGATGTGGGTGGAGTTTTGAACCAAATCATAGCAATGGCAGGAGGCAAGCCGATTGATTTTCTAAAAAATCCCGGAATGTTTCGAGGAATTCTGGTCATCACCAATATCATCAAGACGGCGGGATATTCAACAATTGTTTATATGGCGTCGCTGGCGGGCATCAGTCCAAGCTTATATGAGGCGGCGACGGTAGATGGAGCAAACCGGAAGGATCTGCTGATCCACATCACCATTCCGAGAATTTTACCAAGTGTAATGATTATGCTCATCCTTCAGCTCTCCAGCTTGTTTATTTCGAATTTCGACCAGGTTTACAATCTTTACAGTAACTATGTATTAAGCACTGGCGATGTCTTAAGTACATATATATACCGAATTTCCCTGGGTGGTTCAGGAACTAATTTTGAATTATCAACAGCTATGAACTTTATTTTGAATTTTGCGGGACTGATTATTGTTCTTGTCGCTAATAAATTCATTAAAAAGATGGATGTAATGGGGATATTTTGATAGGGAAGGAGATAAAGGCAGATGTCAGGTGCGCACTCATCAAGAAGTAAGGATAATCGATTTCATATGAAACGAACGCTGGGATTTAATTTTTATGATGTATTTGTACTATTATTTTGCATATCGTTTGCATTGGTTTGCTTTTACCCGCTGTGGTATGTGTTTGTATCCTCTATTACACCATACGAGGAGTATGTGAAGGGAGGTCTGAAGTTATGGCCTGCTACCGGTGTGGACTTTCAGTATTATAAGGCGATTTTCAGTACAAAATCCTTTGTTAACAGTATGTGGATTTCTGTCACAAAGACAGTGCTGGCTACGCTGCTTAGCTTACTGGTTACCTCCTCCATGGCCTATGGGGTCAGCAAGGTTCACGTAAAAGGGATGAAACTTATCAATGTTCTGGTGGTTTTTAATTTGTTCTTTACCGGAGGATTGATTCCGGAATATATGCTTTATAAGGATATTGGTCTTTTGCATAACTATTGGGTAATGGTTATTCCAAGTGCTTTAAATATTACATATTTTATAATCATGCGTAATTTCTTTTTTTATTCCGTGCCGGTAGAGCTGGAAGAGGCGGCACGAATAGACGGATGTAACGATATTGGCGTGTATTTTCGCGTTGTAATTCCGTTAAGTCGTCCTCTGCTTGCTGCTGTTGGCTTATTCATCGCAGTGATCAACTGGAATGATTATTACAGCTATATGATGTTCATTTCCAATAAAACGATGATACAGCCTTTTGCCTGGATCTTGCGCAGAATGCTGACGGATCAGTCTATGATGAATCAGGTGCGAAACGGTGCGGTATCACTTGGCTTGCAGCTTCCGCCGCCAATGGCGCTGCGAATGGCAACGATTATTTGTGCCATGCTGCCTATCATGTGCGTGTATCCGTTCTTGCAAAAGCACTTTACCAGCGGTATGACGCTGGGCGCTGTAAAAGAGTAGTGATGCTCTGCAAAGGGCAATCATAATATAAAAAACAGGAGGAAGGTTATGAAAATGAAAAAAAATGTGTCGCTGATCCTTGTACTTTTATTAGCATCTATGATGCTTCTTGCGTGTACGAAGGGCGACGAAAAAAACACAAAGCCGGACAAAGATTCCGGAAAAGAAGCTACAACCGGAACGGCTGTAGAAACAAATGCTGACCGTAAAAAGGTGAATATCCGATTTGCGCAATTTGGCAATAGCGTTGATGATGTGGATGGAATGGAAAATGATCCGATCAAAAAGGCGCTTGAAGATGCAGTTAATGTGTCTTTGGAGTATGATTCAAGTACCGATGGATTTGATGATCGTATGCAGACCGAGCTATTTACCAATGGTGCCCCTGATCTGTTCCCGACCTGGGGTGAGACCGAAAAGATCTCCAAATGGGTGGAGGATGGTCTGGTAGTTAACATCAGTAAGATTGTAAATGCCGATCCACAGCGTTACCCGACCTTATACAAAGTCATCAATTCAGAGGAGTATAAGGCGTATAATAAGTTGTATACGGGCGATGCAGACAATGCGTATGCCATCTATGGGATCGCTGCCTTTGCAGAACCGGCTTTTTCCGGTGTATCGGTTTATAATCAGGCAATACTGAATCAGGTAAACGGGGGCAAGGTACCATCAACCGTTGAGGACTTCCTTACCTATGCCGGTGCTGCCGGTCAGGCAGGCTATATCGGCTGGTGGCCGCGTAATGACAAGCTGACCAACTGGAATGAAATCGACAAGACGATTGCGGCACCCCAGGGAACCTCCATAATGGCACCCAACGGGGAAGCATGGACCGGATTTGTTCTTAGCGGAACCTTGGGTGAAGACAGTGAATGCTGGACCCTTGCCACCACTTCTGATCAGAGCAAAGAGGTAGTAAAGCAATTGGCACAATTATACAAGGATGGCGGTCTGGATTCCAATATCGGTGTAAAAGGTGATTTTGATGATGCTTATTCTGATTTTGGTGCGGGTAAAACAGGTGCTATTAACTTTGGCTTTGGCTATCCGGGACAGTTTAAAGATTTTTATACAAGCTGCTGGCTTGCGGCAAATCCCTCTGCAACGATGAGCGACCTTTCACTTGGAACCGCGTTGACGAAGGATGGGAAGACGGGAACGACCTATACTACCGGAACCTGGGTTGGAAGTCATTATTTTATCCCGACTTCCTGCAAGAATCCGGATCGTGTGCTTGACCTGGTTGAATATCTTGCTTCTTCCAAGGGACAGGATTTAATAATGAATACCGTTGACGGTAAGTTTAACGCAGATCAGGGATCCGATTACTGGAATAACGTCAATAAAGCTTATGGCTATGGCACGGACGGACGCTGCAAGTACGTATGGTTCAGCTATATGTTCTGCGGTACAGAGTATCGTGTGGATTTTGAAAATAAAGGCTGGTGGGATGCTGTTTCCGAACCGGTAGATTTCAGCGACCAGTGGTCAACTGCATCGGATCTGGAACTTACCAATTATGCAAGAGGCATCATAGGTACCTATGTTGATAGCGCCGTTACCAGACTGCCCGCTTATTATAACCTGATCAGCATGCCTTCTGAAGCAGCGGACATCCGTACAAAGCTCAGCGACATTACCAACAGCTATCTGACACAGATGATCGGCGGACAAATGGATGTTGATGCTAACTGGGATAAATATGTGAAGGAATATGAAGCAGCCGGTGCAATGAGAATTGAGACAATGTTGAATGCGGCAGTTACCACTGCACGTAATCTGGAGTAATTACCTGATAAATGTTATTCTCTGATCAATAGAAACATAGCCATCGGATAAGAGAAGTACACAGCTCCCTTAAAACGCAGGTTGAAAGACAGCTTGCTTATTGTGTGCGGCGGGCAAAGGGGTCCGCTCATACAATAATGGCAATAGGTCGGATCAGACGGTGTATGGCGGGGAGCTGTTCGTTTTCTCTTTTCTTTTACTGATAGAAAGTAATAAGCCTCCAACCTGTGAGGTTGGGAAACTGCGGGAGCATGTGAACCTGCAAGAGGGCAAGAATCTGGAAAGGATGAAAAGGAATGGACTACGGTGTAATAATTGAGGGGGGCGCCAGTGAATGGCAGATCTTTCAACAGGGAACGGACGGTAAGGCAGCGATTCCGCTTACAGGACGCTGGAACCGTGTGAAATTGTCCCAGGAGCTGCCACTGACTTTTGAACGAATTATGACAGGCAGACCGGTTGTAAAAGCACGAATTGCTTATGAGACTAACGGAGAAAGTGTCCTGCCCTGGACGCTTTGTGAAACCTGCGAAGACGGAACCTGGCAGATTACGTTGGAAGGGGTGCCTGCCGGAGGATTATATCGTATTGAAACATATATGGAGTATGAGGGATGGAATGGACTATCCTGTACGCGGGGGGACATGATACATAATATCGGTGTCGGAGATATTTTTGTGGTGGCAGGACAGAGCAATGCCGCGGGAAGGGCGAAAAATCCCGTGGAGGATGCACCGGAGCTGGGCATCCATCTGCTGCGTAACAGCGGAAAATGGGCGCTGGCAACACATCCCCTGGGAGAAACCACGGGAAGCATTCATACCGGTCATTATGAAAACCATAATCCGGGACATACACCCTGGCTGCATTTCGCAAAAATATTAAAAAGAGAATTGGGTTACCCCATTGGAATTGTAATGTCCGCTTATGGTGGGGCACCACTCAGGTGGTTTCATCCGCAGGAAAACGGTGCGCTGACACGTAATATGCTGGAACAGCTTGCTCAGTATGAGATCAGCCCCAAAGCACTGCTGTGGTGTCAGGGTGAAGCGGAAGGGTATGAGAACAGCGCTGATGATTATCTGGAACGTTTCACCTCATTTGTACAGGACTTGCGAAGATTGATAAAGAATCCGTTACTGCCGTTGATTACGGTACAGATTAATCGTTGTTTATGTGAAAGTACACCGGAACTGGATCGTCAATGGGGTAGGGTAAGGGAGGCCCAGGTACAGGCTATGGACACAATTCCATATGTATATACGGTGCCTTCCAATGATGTTGCAATGTATGACTTTATTCATAATAGTGCCCAGGGGAATCTTGTAGTGGGTGAGCGCTGTGCACGCTGCGCGCTGGCTGAGCTTTATAGTAGAAGACTGGAATGGCAGGCACCCCGTGCCAAGCGCGCGATATTGATTGCTCCTGATACTGTGGAATTGAACTTTGACAGAATCTATAACTGGGTTAATCCCTTTGATGTGCCTGCGGCACTGCTTCCTTTTGACGCAGAGGACGCGGATGGACTGATACAGCTGCAAAGCTATGAGACGCATGAGGACAGCCTTACCTTGCATTTTGTGCGGCCATTGGCAGAGGATGCCGTACTTCATGGTGCATGGAGGATGAATCCCGGCGTGGGAATTCCCTGTGATTGTATGCGTATGAGCATGTTGTCCTTCTATGGGATGAAAATAACGTGTGATAACTGATAGGAGATCGTTATGTCAAAAGATGCTTTTTGTTATACCTTTCGTTTTTGTTGTGACCCGGGGTTTAATGACCGGACGGAGAAGGAAGCACTGCTTCAATTCGTGGATGAGGCTGCAATCGATGATGTGGCGGTATTTGCCAATGTGGAGGAACTGAATACCGGGCATATGGATGAAGCAGAGCAGCAGGTATATGTGGATATGATGAAAGAACTTATGCCCCGGTTGGAACAAAAGGGTATTACCCTGTCTGTCAACCACTGGCATAGCATCATGCACGCAGATCTGGGCAAAAGTTTGAGAAAGAATCAGTCCTTTCGCCGGATGGTAGATGTAAACGGCCGGGAGGCCAGCCTGTGTGTATGCCCTATGGATGAAGAATGGCGAAGCTACATCGCAGCGATCTATGCGCGTTATGCCGTACTGCAGCCGAAAATATTATGGGTGGAGGATGATTTTCGTTATCATAATCATGACCCGCTTCAATGGGGAGGGTGTTTTTGCGAGGAGCATATGAAGTTATACAGCGCCCGTGCAGGAAGAGCTCTGACCCGGGAGGAATTTGTTTCCGGAATTCTTGCACCCGGCAAACCGCATCCATTCCGGAGTATCTGGCTGGATACCTGCAATGAGATATTGTGTGAAACCGCTTCGCGGATAGAACAGGCGGTACATACGGTTTCTCCCGACAGCATGCTGGGACTCATGAGCAGTGTGCCTCACGTTCACGCTGCGGAAGGACGCAAGTGGAAGGAACTGTTGGGCGCGCTGTCAGGAAAGCAGTTACCGATAGATCGAATTCATCTTCCCGGTTATACACAGGGGGCAGCCTGGAATTATCTGCAGAACTTTAATATGGTATCAATGGCGTGCCGGGCGCTGCTGCCGGAGGATACCCTGGTGTATCCGGAGCTTGAGAACTATCCATATTCGAGATTTTCCAAGTCCTGTCGTTTTACACGCTTTCAGCTTCTGGCCGGGATGCCGCTTGATATGGCTGGCATCACCATTGACCTTTATGATCTGAACGGCAATGGAATCGTATGGGAGGAAGGCTATCAGAAAACGCTGTTTGATACAAAGCCCTACTTAAACCGGCTTACACAGCTTGGTGTATTTCATGGAAGCAGGAAGGGCGTATGCGTCATGATCAATGAACTCGCCTCCTATTCTTTACATACTTTGGTCGGAAGAAACATGGAGGAGTTGTATCCCCAGGAGGCTTTCTTTGCAGGATTGTTGCCGGCCATGGGAATCCCCTGCCGTTATTGCACCGATCCGGATCTGTCCGGCGAGGTAGTGGCCATCAGCGGCCAGTATCTGCGATCTTTAACCTTTGAGCAAATCCGGTATTTGTTCGATCATAATTATGTGCTTTTAAATGGGGATGCTGCGGACATCCTGACGGAAAGAGGTTTTGGAGCTCTGGCGGGTATTGAGAGCGTACTGTGGCATACTCAAAATAATGGAGATTATGCCTATGAGCAGGTGGTGAACGGACATATCTATTGCGGTATTCCAATTGCCCGGGCCTCTGCTGTGATTTCCTGCAGTGATGTACTGGAGATCAGGTATTTGGAAACGGCAAAAACGGATACCTATACCGCCTTCTATGATTCCTACCGAAGGCAGGCGTTTTCGGGTCAGACCGTGGTCGATGGTCACGTATTTCTCTTTCCCTTTGGTCGTTTTTCACAGCCGCTGGAGATTCCGCAGATGCTCTTAAACAGTGTAAGACAGGCGATTCTGCAGGAAGTACTGGCTCTGGCAAATCCAACACTCCTGATGGTGGAGAAATCCCCGTATTTGGAACCCTATTGCATGGTATGGGAGGGAAAGACCTGTCTTTATCTGATCAACGGATCCAGTGATGATGTTATGACCGTCAGACTTTTCATGGGAGAGTTTGCTCCTCGATCCGCTGGAATACTGACTTCCTCCGGTGATGAATTTGATTTGGCTTGTACCGTTTGTGAGAATGTATGTGAGCTGCCGGTACAAATCCCCGCTATGGAATCCGCTCTACTAATATTTGAAGAATAAAGGATGTCAATATGCAATTTAAAACAAATCCCATAAAATACTTAAAGAAAGTGATCGGAGGCGATACACTTCAAACAGGATACTATGCTTTTTTATTGGTTCATACCAGTTTTCTGATCTCGGTAAAGCTGCCGGGTGTGTTTATTAATACCCTTTTACTTGGCGAGAGCAATGATATTGACGTTGTTATGATGTACAATTTGGTGTTTTTTTTGACAGGGGCCATATCTATGCTGGCAGCTGCTCCGGTATTGCACCGGAAAAGTCCGGGCTTTGTGGCGGTCACAGGAATTGTCGGGTATAATATATTATACCTGATCCTTATAGTGCTTTTGGCAAATCATAAGAATGTATCCGATTATCATTTGATGCTTGCTTCACTGATGGGGATATCGGACGGCTTTTATTGGCTGGCGTACGGAAACCTGCTGTCAGATACGACGGAGGTAAAAAACCGGGACAGTGGTATTGCCATTATCAGTATCTGTATGTCACTGGTTAATTTAACGGCGCCCCTGCTTGCTGGCTGGATTATTACAAAAGGCGGCGATCTCAGAGGCTATCTGATTGTTTTTACAATCGCATTTGTTGTATCCGTTATAACAGTCTTTCTGGCAATCCGATTGCCGAGAAGTCATGCCAAAGAGAGAGTTCAGGCCAAATATCTTACGTCACTTATGTTGACCTGGCAGAACAAGCCCCTGCGCTACGCCATGTTTGCACAGGGCAGCAAAGGCATTCGGGAAGGTGTATTTACATTTATTCTCAGTGTGATTTTGTATCAGATGATTAGCAATGAATGGCTGATTGGTGTCAATAATTTTATGGCGGCACTGGTTTCCATAATATCCTTCACTTTGATGAGCAGGTTGCTGACGCAAAAAAATCGTCAGCAATATATGCTTTTGGCGGTGGCGGTTTTGAGCGGCGCGGCAGCGGTTTGCCTCTTTCATCTTAATGTAATCATGATCTTTGTATTTACGATATTGAATTCACTTTTTTCAGGATTAATTGAAAACTCCAGTTATTCTAATTTTTTGGATCGACTGCAGGATACTACTGAATTGAAGGATCATCATCCGGAGATGTTTGCAGTGAATGAATGTGTTCTGGTATTGGGTAGAAGCGTCGGAATCGCAATTATTCTGCTGATGGGATTTTTCTTTGGAGCCTCACTTAAGGTACAGATGGTAAGTCTTCTTATCTTATCAGTTACACAGTTTGCTACAGCAGCATTCAGTAAAAAATCGTTGCTGTTAAACTCGAAGCAGAAAGGAGAAAAGATATAATGAAAGCGGAAATAATAGAAAGAAAATGGGTTGTCGAATGGTTTGATGAACGCCAGTGTTATCATATGCCAAGTTTGACCATGGCGGATAACGGTAATCTGCTTGCTGTGTGGAATGGGGGATTCCTGCAGTGGAATGGGGATCCTATGGGCAGGGATGCAAAGGACTGGGTCTCTGTTCTGGAATACGGGAAAAATCAGTGGAGCAATCCGGATGCGGTAGGGTGTGATATCCGCTATTGCTGTCATGATCCGGTTTTTATCAAAAATAAAAAAGGTGAGATCATACTGCTTTATGCGAAGTTCTTAGATACAGAGACGAATTTTACTACCTGGTGCAACGGGCGTGACGAGCTTTGGATGCGCAAAACAACGGATGGGGGCCGTACCTGGCAGCCTGCAGTCCCTGCGGGTATTCAAAGCGGACATGCTTCCAACGACAGTGTTCTGTTGCCGGATGGAACCATTGTGTTTGCCTCCACCAGCAGTGAAATAAAAGATAAGTACTTTGGCGCGGTTCGTATCTATCGTTCCCATGATGATGGGGAAACCTGGGAGCAGGGGGAATTACTGTCTGCAGATGACAACAATCTGATCAGGGAACCCGCACTTTGTCTGCGACCGGATGGAACGATTCGAATGTTTACCCGGACCTGTCCCGGATCCACCGGATGGGGAGACGGAATCGGTTCACTTCCTTCCTATATGTGTGAGAGCAGGGATGGCGGAAAGACCTGGACGAAACCCGTCCCAAGCGGTATCTTAAATAATGAGAGTAAAATCGACATTTTAAGCTGGGACAGGAATACCATCCTGATGGCATACAATAATACACCGGTAGCAGATTGGCATGAACGCAGCCCGTTATCACTGGCATATACGACGGATGAAGGAAAGAGCTGGAGCAACCTGATCGAACTGGCACCTCCGCCGGGCAATAAATGCCAGCCCGCAATGTGCCGTGACAAGGAGGGACTGCTTCACGTAATCTACATGCATCGCCATACGGCTATTGAACATGTGGTTGTTAAAATTACGGAATAATTTCGTGATACCGCGTTTCGATGAACCATTGCTCTGCGGGATAGATCCTGCCATAAATCAGAGACCCATAGATTGACTGGAAAAGTCGATTTGCGGGTCTTTTTTTGATATAAGACGGAAGTATCTTGTAATAGAAAAAGCTCATAGGGAAGGTACACTTTTTGGGCATATTTTGATTGATATATAGTGAAAATTAACATGGTATATCAAATAAAATGCATAATATAACCAGTAAATTGAAAAAAATAGCTGTAAAAATAAAGAAAACAAATATATTTCTGTGCAAAATCTATAAAATAGATTGACATATCAAACATAGCATGCCATAATATGATATACCAAATGGTTGCTATTTTTTTTACAAATATTTTAAAGGAGGATAATTATGATACGGAAAAGACGAGTAACAGCATTTTTACTTATGATATCAATGCTTACTTGCCTGATTGATCCAGGTACGACAGCCAAAGCTGCATGGGAAGATAATGTATATCTTTTGACTGTGAACGCAGGGACAGACGGTAATACGGCCACAGAAGCCACCTCACCGGACGGACAGACTGCATGGAGATTAAATACAGGCACATCAAAAGGCGGGGGGCCCTGGGATAACCTTTTCACTCCAAGCGTTGCGCCTTTGAAGGATATCTCATCCTACAAGGACGGTTATTTTGCCTTTGAGATGTATATTCCAAGTGAAGGTTTTAAAAACATGGAAGGGAATAACTGGCTGGTCATTGTGAGCGACAGCAATCCCTCCGGTGATAAGTTCAACAATGATTCACGTCTCCAGCTTAATTTAAGCGGTGTCATGAATGCGGCTGCAGGAACCTGGGCCACAGTCTATGTGAAACTGTCCTCATCCAGTACGGTAGCCGGTAATTTCAATGACGAGTGGTTGGACAAGGTGACCAGACTTGCAATGCACTTGCAATGGAGTACCGCTGTGCCTGCCACGGATGTGTTCATTAAAAATCCACGCTTCCAGAAAAGTGCGTTAGGTATTCCGGCGTCACCGTCAGCAGTTCCTTCCTTTGATACAGGGACGAAAACTGTTACGGCAAATGCTCCGGCTACCGGACAATCTGTGGAATTTGCCATAAGTGAAAGTACGGCTGCCCCTGCCTCAGGCTGGGAGGATGGAACGATGGGGGATGGCAGATATCAGTACACCTTTGACCAGTTGCCTGCGGCAGATACCTATTATGTATTTGCACGGGCGAAATCCAGCGCCGACTACCCATTTACAGGTGCATCTTCCAGAATTACAGTAATGACAATTGACAATCAGACACTGGTGGACGAGACATCCGCGTCTTTGACCTGGGATACCATTAAGAATGCCAATTCTTCACAGGAGGATGTAACATCACAGCTGCTTCTTCCGACAGAGTTGAATACGACAGAGGTATCATGGTCTTCGGATAATCAGGCCATTAGTAATACAGGAATTGTAAATCGTTTGTTTGATAGAGAGGCGGATAAAACGGTAACCCTCTCAGCGACAATTACCAAGGGCAGTGCCAGTGCGGTAAAAGATATCACCATGACGGTAAAAGCTGCTCCGGCAGCGGTAAATGCCCGGATGGCTGCTTATTTTCCGAATTCAAATGAAGGAACGACCGCGACCGCTCCTGACGGGAACAGCGCGTTTAAGCTGGGAGCAGGTAGAATCGGTGCCGGCGCGGAACGTATTTGGGACACACGGTTTATCAGCAGCGACGGCAGGCAGGATTTGCTGGCCTATGCGAATCAATATTTTGTCTTCGATATGTATGTCACCCACACAGATCTTTTGAATCTGAATGGCAACAACTGGCTGGCAATGGCTGTGGGCGGTAATAACATCGATACGAATTCCCGTCTCAACCTTAATATCAGCGAGATCAGAAATGCAAATGCCAATGAATGGATTACTGTTTACGCACAGTTATCAACGTCAAATTCTCCAAACAACTTTAATCCTGCCAATTTGAATGCAACCGAGGCCGGAAGATTACAGATGCAGTGGCCTTCCACTCCTCAGGGAGATATCTACATAAAGAACCCGCGATTCCAGGACAGCAGTGTTTCGGCCAGACCTGTTCCTGCAATTGCCTCCGAAACAGAATCCGCTATTGTGCTGTCAGCAGCGGCTCCGGTTAACGGTCAGGCTGTGCAATTTGCAGCAAATACAACCGGCAGTACACCGGCAGACAGCGATTGGGTGACGGGTACGTTAACGGAAGGAAATTATTCTGCTTCATTACCAAAAACTGCAAATGAATATTATATATTTGCCCGCGCTGAGCAAAATACTCAATATCCTTTCGCGGGAACTCATACAAGAGTGAAAATAAAGTATCTTGATAACAATCAATCTGTAGCGGATGCGGCAGCAAAACTGACATGGGATTTAATCAGGGGATCGAATGCTGTACAGTCCGAGGTAAGAACAGCTTTGAAATTACCGGCGACAGGTGCGAATGATACGGTAATCGCATGGTCGGCTGCACCTGCAGGTATCATTAATACTTCCACCGGTGAAGTTACCCGTGATGAGACAAAATATAAAGAGGTAGCCCTTACAGCGACCGTCACAAAAGGGGAAGCGACACCGGTTAAGGTAAGGTTTGATCTTACTGTTGCAGCCGGAATGAATGAACTTTCTTCTGTAGTTATCGATTTTAATGATGCCAATACCTTCGAGGCGGTAGATGCAATCGGAAGCGGATACGGGGACGGAGGAGACCCGGCAGGTCCATACCCGGGACTAAAAGGCAGAGGAATAGGAATCAGCCTCGTCGGGGACGGCAATACCCAAGTGACCGAAGACACACCTGCGCAGGGCGGCGGTGTAAAGGGCATGAAGATTGGTAACTTCATGTATGTCATTGTGGATGACACAGTACTCAGCCAGACGAATAAGGCCGAACTTGAAGTTACCTACTGGAGACCGAGCGCCGCAGGCGGTATTTCTTTGCAATACAATACCATATACCCGGGCAATTTCTCCGGATACGAAGCGTATCGATCCGCCAGCCTTCCCCCGGCGGGAACCGGCAGCAGCTGGGTAACATCAAAAGTTATACTGAGCGGTACCAATTTTGCAATCGGGGCGCAAAACCAGGGTGCTCACCTTCGCTTCGATGCGGCAGGTGCAATTATACGCAGTATACGTATAACAGAAATACCACCGACGGATGAAGAAGCGGTACAACTTGCCGCTAACTCACTGACCTGGGATGCTATTAAGGGAACAAATACCAGACAGGATCTGGTCGAGACGAATTTGAGCCTGAATGAAACAGGCTGGTACAGGACGAATATCGTATGGACCTCCACTGATCAGGATGTGATAGACAGCAGTACCGGTGCAGTCGTTCGTCAAATGCAAAATACAAACGTAACGCTAAAGGCTGTCATAAGCAGGGGCACAGCACAGCCGATAGAGAAGATCTTTTCAATAATTGTTCGGGGAACCGGTGCGGGAACCGACGAAGAAGCGGTAGATGATATGTTAAATAAGCTGAAATGGGATTTGATTAAAGGGGTCAATGATTCCGAAGCCAATGGCGGAATGAGCAATGTGACAACAAACTTAGTTCTTCCGTCCATGGGAGAAAATATGACGGATATTACCTGGACGACCAATGCACCCGCTCTTATGACAGCCGCAGGCATAATTCCTGCAACCCGTCCGGATGAAGGCGGTGTTGTAACGCTTACAGCCACGGTCAAAAGAGGGCCGGTTACGAACCCGGTAGTCAAAACAAAAACTTTCGTACTGACGATTCCAGGAAGATATGACTATGCGAAGTATATCAGAACGGCAATCGCTCAGAAAAATGCAGCCAAGGATTGGGCGATATCTGATTTTAATGTACTTGCTTTCGGTGCAAAAACCGAAGAGATGGCAACTGCAGAAGGCCTAACAGACTTTTGTAACAGGGAAGCTTTCCAGGCGGCAATTGACGCAGCGTATTATGACGGAGGCGGAGTGGTATACATTCCGGCGGGAACCTATGCATTCCGTACGGAAACTACCGGTACCGTCAGTGTTCAAAATTCCAAAGGAAGCTCGACTTATGAGTATAAACAGGTCTTAAATCTAAGAGCCGGCGTACAGCTGCGCGGCGAATGGGATAACCCGGATGCCACTGATTATGACGGTAAAATCGATGGAACCATCCTGGCGGTATACGCAGGACATAACTCGGCAAATTATGACACCTACGTTGACTCAGATGCCAGAGAAGCACAAACAGGCGGCAAAAAAGTTGCCAATGTTTCTGACAGGTTTATCGACATGGAACAGGGAACCGGTGTGACAAATCTTTCCGTATGGTATCCCAATCAGGATATTACCGCCGAAACCGTTGTGGAAAAAAGAGGAGAGGATGGACAAAAGACAGGAGAAACGGAGACAATCAAAGGAATTCCTTATCCGTGGACCTTCTATCAGAGAACAGGAAACAGCGCGACACTTGATAATGTTACACTGGTTAATGCCTGGGGCGGATTTATATCTTTGCCCAGTGAGATGCACTATATATTAAATAGTAACATGACGGCGTTATATAAGGGAATTGTGGTTCATACCTGTACGGACATCGGACGTATTGAAAATGTAAACATAGACCCGAAATACTGGGCGAATTCAGGACTTGCCGGTGCACCGGAGTTCTCGGATGCAAGGGCATATACAAGATCAAATGCCGTAGGGTTTATGATGCACCGTTCTGACTGGGAATACGTATCAGGCCTAAATGTTTCAGGCTATAAGATGGGTATGTGGATCGGCAGGGAACCAGGTGGTGAAGAAGCTCCGAATGCGCAATTTTACGGAGTGGAGACGCAGGACTGTAAAACTGGTATCTATGTTGATAACGTCAACGGTTTTGGTCTGCTCATCTCAAATTCACAATTTGCAGGAGATCAGGCATTATATGTCAACGAACGCTTCAATACCTCGCTTCAATTTAACGGTGTCCAATTTAAGGGTCCGATTGTAAGCAATGCCAGAGGAGGGGTAATCTCCTTTGAGGATTGTACGTTTGATAAAAACGGCAGTAACTATGCGATGAATTTCCTTAACAAAGGTACCGCACTGGTTACCCAGAGTAATTTTATACAGCAGGATCAGCATGTAAATCTTGCAACCGGCTTTGGATTGTTCAAAGCAGTAAATTCCGGGTATCATCTGGACATCAACAGTGAAAATCTTGCTGCTCATATTGACAGCTTAAGTCTTGATGTAGCCGGAGGCGGATCAAATGTGCAGAAAGTAAATGATCCGGAATACCTGTTTGAACCAATTCCCAAGGATGTAAAAACTGACATCGACGTACATCCGAAAACAGCATCTAATATTGTGCTGCGACTGGATTTCCCTCGTTCACTGACAGGAAATGCGCCTGTTACGGATATTTCCCAACAGCTGCAGCAAGCGCTTGATTATGTAAAGACGAATTATGGAAGTGGTACGGTATATTTACCCGGCGGACGATATCGGTTGAATCATCCTGTAGTCATCCCTGAAGGTGTTGAACTGAGGGGAACCTGGGATGTACAACACCATACGCAGGGTGGAGGTACGGCGATCTTCACTACCTATACCGGTGATGCTTTGGGAAAAGACGGGGCATCTCTGATACAACTGAAAGAAAATGCCGGGATCAGAGGACTTAACATTGCACAAATGGATTTGAATGTTTCTTCTCCTCCGGCAGAAATCCCATTCCTGGTTCAGGGACAAGGTGCCGGCGTATATGTAATTAATCTGACAATCCCCATCGGAGATAAAGGTGTGGACCTTGCCTCTTATAAAACCGACCGCCATTATGTTGATTATTTGGGCGGGACGCTCCTGAGAGCCGGCATTTGGGTAGGCGGCGGCGCTGAAGGCGGATTTATAAGAAATATGCAGTTTAACCCGCATTATGCATTAAGACGTCCCGGCGGCCAGGGCTATCCGGAACCAAGCGGTGATTTGTATGCGTATGTACAGGGTAACTGCAGCGCACTTAAATTTGCTGATGTAGAGGATGAGACAATCTTCAATAATTTCGTCTACGGTTCTGTTTACGGAATACATTTCCTAAAGCGGGATCTGGGCAACGGTGAATTTGCATACCCCGGGAACATAACGATGATAGGCCATGGATCTGACGGCTGTACCTACGCCTTGTATGTGGAGGACGCAGATGAGAATACCAAAGTAATCGCGATAAACTCTGAACTGGTTAATACGAATATCTCTACACAGCCTGACAGAGCATATGTTAGAATGGGTGACACGGCGAACACAACAAAAATACACCCCAATGCAGAGCTTGTACTGTTTAATAGTGCCTTCTGGGGAAGTCCTACCACAGCAGGTGCATTGGTTAACAACGGCATTGTCCGTTTCCAGCAGGCAAACTTTACCCAATTGCCGGGTAATAACCCCGGTATAGATGTCTGCGGAGGAAAAGCATATGTATACTCTTCCTACTTCCAGCCGACTAAGAACGGTCAGAATGATAATGTATATGCAATGCTGCGGGATGGTGGCACCTCAATAGAGCTAAGCAATAATTTCTACGCATCCAGTCTTATGACCAAAGCACCGGCTGGCAATCCATACGGAATTTACGGAGCAGATATGCTGTCGGCACCATTCGTATTCAGCTTGAATAAGACCACGGCAGGTTACCGGCTTGGATTCCGGTATAACGTAGGGGGGAGAGTTTCCTCACCGGGAACGATAACCATAGCTTCACCTGCAAAATATGCCGGAAAGTTCTCTCCTGTAGCATTTGAGGCGCTCGCATCTGGAGAATCCGTAACGCTGGATTTGCCCAAATATGTGGCAGGACTGATTACATTTGAAATCCGTCTTGAAAACGGTAAAGTATACACATATACAACCAAATTAGATGAAGCATATGCGGAGAAAGTAAGCACCAGCAACGGAGTTAATCCGGCAAAGAGTTCATCTGCACCGGCCTATACGATGGATACCATGGACTATGTGACCATGGGAGCAGTAGATGGTCCGCAGGATCTTAGTGCAGAAGCTCGCTATGCCTGGGATGACAATAATTTATATGCATATATCACTGTCAGGGATGATGTTCAGTATAATAGTCAGACCGGCGGCAATATATGGAGAGAAGACAGTCTTCAGTTTGGCGTTGATCTGACCAATCCGGCGACAAACAGCAATACCCGTAATGAGCTGGGCTTTGCACTGAATAATGATGGTGACGTTATTGTACATGCATGGGCAAGGCCGACAGGCAATTCTGCGCCGACTGCTCCGGTTACGGATATCATCGCGAAGATTACCAGGGATGAAGAAACAAAAACCACAATATATGATTTAAAAATACCATTTAATACCGTGATCAAGAATCCGGCAACAGCGCTGGAGAAGGGCAGAATCGGCGTATCCATTATGCTTAATGAGTCTGACAGTTCAGCACAATCTGATGGCGGAAGATCGGTATTTGAGGTTGAGAGCGGGCAATTGAAAAATTCAACCCTATTTACCAACCTGTATCTGATCCAGGAAGGTGAATATGATACCATGATTGAAACAGCCGCGCGGGCTGCCGTAGAAAAGGCACTTGAGACCAAAAAGCAGGCAGATATGGCTGTGGCACGTAACTTTGTTTCCATCATGGCCGAAGGACAGGTTAAGGAGGAACTGGCAGCTTTGGTGAAGTCTCCGGATACGCCGACCCCAACCCCGACCCCGACCCCGACACCAACCCCGACAC
>JAEXNR010000020.1 GCA_023439505.1 Bacillota bacterium | reverse complement strand
AAAATCAAATCGCACTCTTTCTTCGCTATCTGGTTCTTCAATATCACCTTCATCCACAGCGTTCACGGTTTCGGGTTGTTTATCCACAATTTCAGGTATATCGTTCACGGAAGCGGGGATATCGTCCAGTTTCTTATCATCACATACCAGGTATCTTAAGTACAGATTCATGAACTCATCGACAGAGATTTCTGCCTTTTCATTATCCCATCTAAACTCTATCTTCCCTGGTGCATTGCCATAGCTTCTGTGAAGCATAAATCCAAACTTAGGATGTCCATTCTCAGCATTCAGTGACTGACCTTGGCCTTCATGAAAACTCAGGAAATCTTTACATGCTTCTTCTTTGCCCTTTTCGGCAATATCCTTTTCGAGGAATTTTCGCCAGTTGACTAACATACACCACTCTTCATTCATCAGATGGTCTAATAATTCTATGGCTTTATCATGTCTTTCAATATGGGCAGTCGCCTGAGTTTCTTCCTGATCAGCACCTCGCCTTATCTTCTCCAGGGTCAACCAGTCCTTCCAGCACCGGAGACAATCTTTACTCGGTCCATTTTTCTTGCGGTCATATGTCCCGTCTGGCCCCCAATCAGTTCTTCGACAATCAGATTGCCCCGGAGGACAATCACTCTTTTCTTCAAATTCTTTCGCCAAGCTATCCAGGCTCCTAGAAAAATCAATAGTAAGATTATGAGCCTTCGGTTTCGCTTGCACTGGCGTAGCTGCCTCTGGTTCAAATTTATCGCAGTTATTACAGCCTTCTGATATCCCTCCGGAGCAGGTCAGCCCATCTTCGAGATCTATTCTGATAAAACAATCCTGTTTCGACGTCGAAACAACCGGTTCCGGATCTTCTTCGACTTGCGCCGGCGCAACTTTATCGGATTCATGTTTTGGTTTTCTTATCTCCCTGATCTCCGCCCTGGTCGTGGTCAGCGTAACCTGTTCCAACTGTTCGTCAGTCAGATAAGACATCTCTCGGAGCTTCTCAAGTTTAAATTCACGATACTCTGGTAATAGTGCCGGCGCCCCCGGTATACAGAATCTTCTTGCAATCCTCATCAGGTAAGAACATTTATCAGCCTGAATCCCGTATGTAGCCTCTGCATATTCTCCGATCCCTGAAAAGCCATCGTCCTTATAATATTTCCGGTCATAAACGATGTTCAGGTAGTAGCCATTTGCAATTATGCTGGCAAAGGCATTGTTGATATTACTTTTAATAATCTGCTTTATTGACTGGTGATCACCAGGATCATAATTTGTCCAGTCAGATACAGATACAACCTCCTGTTGCTCCTTACTCACTTGGATCCCTCCTCATATGGTTCCTGTACAATTTGCTGCCAAGCGGTAACAGTCCAATTTGTGATAACAGGCTGTTCACCAATAATCTCCCATCCTCTACTCGTAAATCTTGCATCAGAAACCATTAAATATATTCCTGAAAAATTTTCATATTTGACTGTAATTCGGTATTTTCCAGATGTATTTGGCAACCGTTCTGATACCGGTATCCACCCGGAATTTAACTGTTGTTCAAGGACTCCTGTAATAACCTCTGATTTTTCAGCAATAGCAAATGCATTTAAAACCAAAGATAATTCAGTTATATGGCCCTGCATATGCCGAAAGAATCCGTCTGGAGTTTTTAAAATTGATGCAAATATTGCCAGCTTTCTTATTTCTACAATTGCTTCTTCAATATCACCCTTAAGATAATTCGCTTTCATCCAAGTTCCTCCTTCAGCTCTTTAATAAACTCTTTAGCAGAATCCATACCATATATTACACGGAAGTCACAGCCCATCTGCATAAACTGCTCACGCTGCCATATCTGCACCCCGGAAAGTTTACCGATGACTCGCTTCAATTCCACGAAGTAGACCTTATTTCCGGGGAATAGATATATCCTATCTGGTACACCTGGATTTCCGGGACTGACAAACTTATATGATTTTCCGCCAAGTTTCTTGATCTGTTCACTCAGCCAGTCCTCTATTTTACTTTCTAACATAGCTCCCTTCTTTCATTTTCAATACACTCAATCAATGCTGCTATATTCACAATATCTAGATGATTATATTTCTGATTAAGTGAACGGGCTTCCTGAATCATTTTGTCTGCATCAAAAGGTGTATTGGGATTAATCCATTTTTTATAAAATACGTTATAAGTTTCATTGAATATCTGTCTGACCTCAACTGGTGAAGGTGTCATAATATGCCTCCTTATAGTTCCCGCGGTTCCCGAACGGTTCCCGTTGGCTTGGGAACCGCTAAAGCCTTGATTTTACTAACAAAACAGGTACGGTTCCCGTAGTTCCCGTTAATTTTACGCGCGTGTAGAAAATATATTTCTTATATTATTAAATAAATATATACGTATATATAAGTTTATAAAATTTGCGGGAACCGTTAAAAAACGGGAACCGTATGCCTAAAAGCCTTGATTTTACTGGGTTTCAGCGGTACCCGTAATTTCATTTTTAACGGGAACCTCATGGGAACCGCAGGGATTCTATCAGTCTTTTGTGACCTTCCATCGCTCTTCTGGCCATTCATCATCAGGCGGCTTAATCTTATCAAAAGGAATCTTTACCTGTCCTATCGGTTCAAACTCTTCGTCAGGTTCCGGGATGCAGATACACCAGAGTTTTGATCCGTTAATGCTAACTTTTTTCAGCCCTCTATCGTTGGCCGTCTCGCTATATCCTTTGTATTTCATCCAGGATGACAAGGCCTTAGAATCATATCCGCCGTCATTGCAGATCTTCTCAAAAATAGCCTTAATCACATTAGTCTTCCCTCCGGACACACTTCCCCAACACTCTCCATTTGGAGCTATACTTCCTCTTACAAACTTGTAATGATTTGCAGCGATCATATCCATCAGATATTCATATGCCCGTAAATTTACATCTACGGATTCTTTGCTATGTAAGTATTTTTCTATGTCTTCTACCTTAAGCGCTCGATCATCAGTAAAAATCCATTTCGTAGCCAGAAAATCGGCCGTAAGAAGAACGGCGGCAGCCATGGTCTGTTTTTCCGTAGAATCTGTTCCCAGGGCATTATAAAATTCCTTGTAGAGTCTCACAGCCTCATCACTGTTGCCGGGCTGACTTAACAGAGTTATAAACAATCTTCCTGCATGACCATAATTTTTCCGGACGATATCGGCGATCCCGGGAGCATCTTCAAATAATTTGTCCTTGCATTCAATCTCTATAATTCGGTTTACAGCTCCACCGCCGGAGGAAGCATTAGTGATCGGAGATTCCCCGGATGTCAATGTGCAGTTCTTCCAAGTTGGCGTATCTTGTAGCCCACCGGTTTTCTTGCCCCTAAGACGTCCGATTCCTTCACAGATCATGTAAACGATGCTTTCAAACATCTTCTTATCCTTGACCAACTGGAACTCATCCAGGATAAGCGGCATTGAATTCGTGAAGCCTTCCAGGAGCTCAATAGCAACCTGCGTACC
>JAEXNR010000014.1 GCA_023439505.1 Bacillota bacterium | reverse complement strand
TTCGCTGTTGTAGGTAACGGTTGCGGTTACTCCTGCGGCATCCCCGGTAAGCAGGTCGTTTACATAGACTTGCACGGCGGCTGTTTTATCAGCCTGTGATGCCCCGAAAGCAACGTTGACAGTTCCGTCAACCAGAGCGATTTTTGCGGCGGCGACTGCCTGCACATCTGTAGTGTCGGAATAAGGTGTTGCGGTGATTACAATGGTTTTCTGCTCGGTTGTTTCGTCTTGACCGTCTTTGGATAGCGTAACGGTAAAGGTGTAGCTGCCATTTGTACCATTGGGATTTGCGGAAGTTCCCGCTACCGGCGCGGTATAGCTGACATTATTTATGGTAACTGTAATGCCGCTGTTACTGACTGCTGTTTCCGCAGTGCTTTTCAACGCCGCCTTAATTGCATCCTCATCCGTTGCGGCGGCTTGGGTCATATTGGCATAGCTTGCGTTCTGTGCGGCTGTTTTTGCGTCAGCGACGGTTGCATTATCCATAATCCCATTACTAAGGTTATATAAACTCACCGCTGTTTTATCACTGGCATAGCTGCTGTCCATACCTCCGGTGTAATTTGAAAATTCCACAAAATATCCGGAAACATCTGAATTGGGGTTGTTGGCATTTTGGTCATTCCATTTTGGATAATTCACCTGCATACACTCTTCCCCACCAACAGGAGCATAATTATTAGGTTCACTGCTCAGCCAGTTGACATATGCGCCAGAATATCCAGTACTTCCGGCACTGATAGAGTTATAATAAATTGTACCGGCTTCAGGACCGCAGGCCCAATAAAAATAACTTACATTTTTTGTTCTGTCTAACGTGTAGGTCTTTTCATCATTTATGAGTGCGGAGGCTGAGGTTCTAAGTCTTGTTCCGCCTGTCCACGCCCCGGATGTCGAAATGTTGGTCAGCAGGGCATCCTCCTGCTGTGAGGTTATCGTAGCCAAATAGCCGGTCATACCCATATATGTATAGCTTTTAGCCAAATTATATGAATCACTCCAACGTGCTCCCGCCGAACTGACATAGATATAGTAGTGGTCTTTACCGTCCGTATGGGCGAACTTGGTTATTTTTGCACCGGTTGGCAGCACCGTTTTGTTGGCGTCCACCGTCACCGAAATTTCCGCATCCTCGATATAGTTGAATACAACGCCGCGGATAAATTCCTGCGACTGAGCCGCGGTAATGCCTGCAGCAAAACTATAGGCATATACTCTGGTGGTTCCATCAATACTTTCAAGCTTTGACGAAGCCGCCGGCGTAGTCGGCACAGAAGCAATCGTAGTACTTTTGGTTGCCGTAAATGTTATTGAGGTTACGCTGTCGTTATTGGATACCTCCGCATCTACAAAACTGTATTTTGTGACCGGATTATTGGCGGCCATCGGTTTGTTTAACGTTACGTCTATTCTCGTCGCAGCGCTTACATTCGTTGCAAAGGTCGGCGCCGTTACAAGCGTGACGCAAAACGCTAAAAACAAAGCTAAAATCCTCTTTTTCATATTCGTTTCCCCATTCCTTCAAAAATATTTTTTGTTTCCGGTCCGGAGCCGCCGTAGCTGACACCGTCAACTGTTGTTGCACGCTTAGCAGTCTCTTTTTTTATCCACCGTTTTTTTGATAAAGGTCAGAGTTGGGTTTCCCGCTCACGTTTATCTTCAATCTGCATAAGCCTTTTTGCGTGGGATGCTCGGTGAGAATGCCAAAATCCCCATACTTGCAGTACCAGCATTCCCGGGCGGAAAAAAGCCGGCTTTCGTCCTGTTCAAAAAAAGCGCAGAAGTCATTCCTCTCTATTTCAAGCCTGCCGTTCGCCCTCTTGACCGTCCCGGTTCTGTCACGGGGTTCGCCCATAATAAAAGCCACCTCCTCAAGGTTAATTTCTCAGAGTTAATTATACAAAAAAACCGCGGTCGAGAACCGGCCGCGGCGTAATTGCAGGATATTTGGCGTAATTGTTGTAAGTTTGTCAGATTTCGGGGCCTGACGCTATAAATGCAGCAGAATCCGCGTCCTGAAAATGCCGGCCTGCGCTAAAAATTCCACCATACCGTTATAGTGCTCGGCGGTGTATGCGATACTCCTTGTGCCCGTGCCGCCACCCGGCTTCTGCGATTTTGGGAAGTCGCCATCAAAGACGATAGTATCCGCGCAGGAATTTTCAAAGACAAGATGAAGCTTTCCTGCTCCGTTATAGACGGAATAAGCAATTCTCACGTTGATAAATTTCTCCGCTGTGTCAGGGTCGCGCAGGCAGCCCTCTACGGCGTTTTCAAAGCAGTTGGCCAGAATACCGGCCAGCGCCACCTCGTCCATCGGGAGCTTTTCGGGAATGCCCGCGTCAATTTCGGTTTTAATGCCGTTCTCCCTTGCCCGCGCAGCCCATCTTGACAGGATGGCATTCGCGGCAGGGTGCTGACAAATGTCCGACAGGGCCGCGTTCTCCGTTCTTCGTGTCTGCGTGTTTAAATAGGAAACCGCTTCCTGTATTTTCCCACTTGAAAGCATCGCCAAAAGCGTGTCGTAGTGGTGGCGTAGATCATGGCGGTCGCGGCGGGCGGCGCTCACGGCATTTTTTTTCTCCGCCAGTTGTTCCGCCCAAAGCTTATTTTGCTGGGCAAGGATTCGCCCCCGTTCCTGCTCCTCATATTTGCCCACAATGGCATTGATGGATCGAAAGATCAGCAGATAGACGCTAAAAAACACCAGATAGGAGCTTGCGACCAGACGCCAGCGATAATCCTGCTCATACCAATAGAAACGCGGGAAATAGAGAATAATGGCCTCCAGAACATAGAAGAAAAAGGCCGCCATCGTGATGGAACGCCACTCTTTTCCCAGAACCTCCGCCAGTCTGCAAAAGCGGGGACGGAGAAATTTGAAATTAAAAAGCAGAAGCGCGCCGAACAGCACCGTGCGGTATAGCAAATATTCGATATTATAAACAAGCCCCCTATCCTCGGTGGTGCACAGGTCGGAAATATAGCTTATTCCAAGGTATAAATTAAACTGCGTGAACATGACAAAAAGCGATACCGCCCATCTGTCGGCGGAGCAGAGGGCAATCAGCAGCAGGCTCAACCCAACCTCGACGGGGATAATCAGGCGCTCCGCCAGCTCCTGCCCATATATGACCAGCAAAGTACAATATGCACCGGCAACCGCTATATAAATTGCAACAGTAATTGCAACCCGTTTTCTTTTCGGCTCCTTCAGTTTTATAAGCGAAAAGAAAAACAGGCTGATGTAAGCCGCTGTCTGTAAAAACCGGAGTAGCACCACACCCCCTAAAAATATCCGCATAAGGCACCCTCCTTTTAAAAGCGGCAGCTGTAATCCATGTACAGCTTTCTTAACTCCGTGTATTTTCGACTTATGATCGGGATTTTAGCGCCGTTTGAAAAAGAAACGCTCCTTGCCGATAGCTCGACGATGTAGTCCATATTGATGATGTAGGTGCTGCCGCACTTGTAAAAGCGCGGGTCTTCTTCGAGGAGTTCAAATAACTCGGTTGAGGATTTTCTAACCTTGATTAAATTTCCCTCAGACAAATATAATTTTTGAATATGATTATCTGTCTCAGCATATACGAGTCTATTTAACTCCACACGGCTGATGCCGTCAACCGATTTGACGGTAAGCACTGCTCCTCGCCTGTCTGCAAGGTTATTAATTGCCTTTTCAATAGCCGCGAAGAACTCTTTTTCCGAATAAGGCTTCACCAGATAATGCGTGGCGTCAAGCGAAAACGCATCCACGGCATGGTCGCGTGACGTAGTCAGGAATATGATCTGACAGTTATCGTGCATAGCCCGCAGCTCCCGCGCAGCGTCCGTCCCGAGGATACCCGGCATATAAATATCCAGCAGCAGCACGTCAAAGCCGCCCTTTCCCGCCACATAGGTAAGCAGTTCTAAAGGCGCGGAGAAGGATTGAATTTTTATTTCATATTGTGGGTGTTCACAGGCGTATTTTTTGAGCAGGCTGTCGGCCCGCTCAAGTTCATTTGGCTGGTCGTCACAGATAGCAATACGCAGCATAGTGGTCACCTCCTTATGGTATTTTTCCTTTTCTGGGATCAGCAGGCTTTTGGGCATCAGCGGGAATAACCCACGAACGCCCGAAACGGGACCCCCCTCCGAATGCGTCCGGTTTGGCAGTATTGATGTATGCGCCGTTCTGATACACCCCATTTGTATGACGCTTCCCTCGCTGAGATATATCCCTGCAAACTGCTCAACCATTTCACATCCGTGTAGATATGAAAAATATAATATATTATATACGAATATTCATATGGTTTCAACAAATGTATTGGTCCTATTGCGATGAAATGGGATGGATTATTTGGGGGGAATACCGGAGGCGTGTGATTTCATCAACCTTGAAGCCTGCGAATTGATATATTTCCAGACCGGTGCAAGAAAAGCATTTCCGGTAAAAGCGATACAATAATAATTAAAATCACCGGAATACAGGATCTTCTGATCCTGTATTCCGGTGATTTTTTGATTATTTCATTTTAATTGGATAACAAACCTCAGTTACCAGTTCTTCCGGGTTTTGCGTCTGAGCGGGGCTGACATGGTAAATGGTGAACATGGAATCAGAAAATTCATAGTTATTATCTCTGATCCAATTGGCAACTGCCTGATTCACCCGGGTTAACTGGTCATAACTACCTTGATAGATGGCGGATGCAATCAGGATGGGAGGTACCGTTTTAAATGTCACATGTTCGGTATCATGATAGCTTCCCTCCAGAGCAATCTGAATTTCCACATCCACATCACTTTCTTTATAACCTTCATCATGGAATACCGCCAGAGAATAGCAGGGGGTAGCAAATTGAATGTTTTGGGAAGTGATTTCCTTCATCATCTGTTCCCACAGGATATGCTCGGATGCATAAGTGGGAATGATGTTTCTTACGCTTGCCACATATCTTTGTGGCATTTCTTTTTGTGTAACACTATATTCCATATTACGTTCTTCCTTTCCAAGAATATTGATGGTATGTTCAAGAAGAAGTAGTTGTCTGCTGATTTTATCTGCCTGATCGTTCATTTCAGCTTGTTTCACAAGCAGGAAATGCTGCAATTCCACAGGATGATGAATGTATTTTAATAACTCAATGATCACCGACAGGGAGAACCCCATATCTTTAAATGCCTGAATATGATTGGCAAGCGGTAATTGGGCCTCATTGTAATATCGATAACCGGTTACCGGATCAATACTTCCAGGAATCAGCAGTCCGATTTCATCATAATGGCGCAGCATACGAATACTTATCCTTGATAATTTTGAAAAATCTCCTATTTTTAACATGTTTTAAATCCTCACATATGTGTTATTTGAGCTCAATTCTATTATAAAGTATGACATAATGGCAGAGTCAACAGGAAGTTTCAAAAAAGATGTCAAACATTGAATGATATGATAAGAATAGGAAAAAATAGTCTACAGATGACCAAACAAAATGTAAGTGATTGCAGGTGGGTGTGAAGATGATAAAAGAGATACGGTTATCGAATAGTATATATGAAATCTGTAAAAATGATCCAAACGTAATTGAGATTATGGTGAAATTGGGTTTTGATATGATTAGAAATCCTGCAATACGAAATAGCGCAGGCCGTTTTATGACAATACCCAAAGGTGCAGCCATGAAGCAGATCAGTATGGATCAAATCCGGGAGGCTTTTCAAAGAGAAGGATATCGTTTGATAGAAGAGGAGTGATCAATATGAGTGAGATGATTAATAACAGAGAGTATCGCCAGAAAGTTTTGAAAGAGCTAATCATGGAACTGCATAACGGTAAGCTTGTGGAAGATGTCAGGCAAAGATTCGAGGAATTAATCAGGGGGATTTCCGCGACGGAGATTGCCGAGATGGAGCAGGCGCTGATTCGGGAAGGTATGCCCATTGAAAATATACAAAAGCTCTGTGATGTACACGCAGCAGTTTTTAAGGGCTCCTTTGAAGAGATTCATCGTCCCGGGAAGCCGGAAGAAACGCCGGGGCATCCGGTTCATACTTTCAAATTGGAGAACAGAAGAATAGAACGACTGATCAATAAGGAAATTAAGCCCAAGCTGGAGCAATTAAAGGTGGAAGAGGATATTGAATTATTGGATCAGCTGATTACGGATTTTCAACGATTACTGGAAATTGATAAGCATTATGCCAGAAAAGAAAATCTGATTTTTCCATATCTTGAAAAATATGGAATTACTGCCCCGCCAAAGGTTATGTGGGGAGTGGATGATGAGATTCGAACCGGGGTGAAGGAATGTATTAAAATGATTCCGGATTATTTCGGTAACAAGGCGGGATTTCAATCGACAGCGGGTGAAGTGATAAATAAAGTTAACGAGATGGTCTTCAAGGAAGAGAATATTCTGTTTCCTATGGCACTTGATACCCTGTCTGAGGATGAATGGATGAAGATTGCCGAGGAAAGCGATGAGATAGGTTATTTTCTGATTCAACCGCCGAAAGATTGGCAGCCTGAGAAGATAGAGATAAAAGAAAAGGCGAAAGAACAGGGAGAATTGCCGGTACAGGACGGTTATATCACCTTTGATGCAGGAATTCTGCTTCCCGAAGAGATCAATGCCATACTCAATACCCTGCCGGTCGATATTACCTTTGTAGATCAAGAAGGAGCAGTAAAATACTTTTCCATGGGTAAAGAGCGAATCTTTGCCAGGCCCAAAACTGTCATTGGAAGATTGGTTCAAAACTGCCATCCACCGGCAAGTGTTCATATTGTCGAGAAAATCGTGGAGGATTTTAAAGAAGGAAGAAAAGATCATGAGGACTTCTGGATTAAGATGGGACCCAAATTCGTATATATCAGATATTATGCGGTTAGGAATGAACAGGGGACCTACCTTGGAACCCTGGAAGTAACCCAGGACATTCAACCGATTCAGGAAATTACCGGAGAAAAGAGACTTTAAGACTGATACGGCGCGGGATTTGGATTGTCTAAATCCCGCGTCGTATTTTTATCCTGCGTAATGTTACATTTGATTACTTGCAGAGGTCGCCGACTACCTGGTTAATTAATTTACCGTCCGCTTTCCCCTTCAAATCGACCATTACACCTTTCATAATCATGCCCTTATTTTTGGTGGCAAGTGCATCGGCAAAGTTCTTAAGTATATAGGACTTGATGTCTTCTTCTGCCATCATGGAAGGTGCATATTCCTTGATCACTTCATAAGTTGCCTGATAGCTTGCCTTTAATTCAGCACGTTCTGCCGGACAGGTATCCATCTGTTCCTTCACCAGTTTCATTTCCTTTAGTACGGCACGATCCACCAGTTCCTCGGGGATATCATCACGGCTGCCCTCATCAATGGCCATTTTCTTAACAGCGGAAACCAAAGATGATATTGCATCTTTACGTACTTTATCTCTGGCCTTCATAGCGGTTATCATATCTTTTTGCAGTTGTTCCATTAACATAATCCAAAACCTCCATATCAATAGTTGTACATTTCATAATGACGGAGAAACTAATTCATACGCCCTCCTGACATTGCAGTTAAAGTTCATCATGTGAATGAATCTTCATCACCCTATAGTATAGGATAGAATATGGTCTTAAATCAAGAAATATTTCAAATAACGTTTCACAATGATGTTTCAATTCTTTTCCGGGAAAAACAGTTTCCTCAGATGCCGTAATAAATACAGTTTGTCATACATATGATGTTATGAGGCTATTATAGATATCAGACAAGGAGCAATCGGTATGTATGGACCGTTTTGGTATTCGGAAAGTGACAATGAATATGATCTGAATTATGATTCCATGCAAGACATCAACCTTACCTTTCAGGCACTGGTAGATACTATTATTCCACGAAGTCCTATTTTGGCAGAAGAATTTGGAATGATTCAATATTATGGCGCGTTGGATCTGTATACGAACGAATATATGATCTGGTCACTGAATCATTTATATGATCCGGTGGCAGAATATACCGGGGCTATGATTGAGGAGGCGGCGAATATATTTGCCAAAGAGGAAGGATTAAATCCATCTCTTTATTCCGGCGGGGATACCTTTTCGAAACTGGATCCGCAGGACCGGTTACGGGTCCTGACACGTTTGCTGGATGAGAAGAGCCTTCCTTCTGATTTTCAGGGTTCCATCTCTAATCTTACATCTCAACTCAATCGGTTGACGATGATAGGATACTATTCGGAGTGGTCGGGATACGGAACCACCCGCCTGGATCCGCCAAATAACAGAAGGCTGGAATTCTATCCGCTAAGCTGGGGACAGGTGTCTTATCCGGGGCCGTCTCTGGGATATCGGGGGTTAAGGGAAAGTTATTTTGTGTAGCGTGAGCCAGTAAATCATAGGTTCAAACGGAGAACGTACAGGAGGTTATGTGGCCTATTAGTGTGAGCCTGTGAATCCTTGGGTCAAAGATGGGTTTGCAGGAATTGGAGTGATGGAGCGGGTGTGGCAGTAATGCAGTGATAGGAGAGATAGGAGAGAATGATATGATGGATAACATAGATGTAATTGTCATCGGTGCGGGAGGAGGAGGTGCCGTAGCTGCCAAGGAACTGGGAGAAAAGGGATTAAGGGTCCTGGTGCTAGAGGCCGGTCCATGGTATGGGAATAAGAATTGGCCCAGGCCCAATGAAGAACATGGGGGGATCAGCAGTTCAAGCTACGAGGATCTAAGTATAGATATTCTAAAGGAATGTTTTACCGATTTGGAAGATGATATGAATGACCTTGTATCCGGCAAATTTCGTTGGGGTCCGGCTGACCGGAATCAGGCACCCTGGCCGAGAATTATTACGCAGCAGGGGTATACCTGGCAAAACTCCGGTGTGGGCGGCACTACGCTGCATTATTATGGTGGCTCTCCACGGGCATATCCAGAATCTGTAAATCAGATCTGGCCCATTTCCTATGAGGAGCTAATCCCATATTACGAACGAGTGGAACAGACCTTACCTGTCTGGCCGGCACCAACCACCGCCAAAGAGGAACTGTTTTACTATGGGGCCAATAAAGCCGGCTGGAAGCGTCTGGATTCTCCGAATGTGGAAAGTCCCGGGTATCGACAGCAGCCCAATGCGATTTTGCGTCCAAATCCAAGAATTAATGATCCTGACTATGACCTTCAGACGAACAGGGCGGTTGGCTGCACCTTAAGAGGACATTGTGTGAATGGCTGTCATATCGGACCAACTATTGACGGTGTGGCCAAGAGATCTACCTTTGTAAGTTATATTCCAAGTGCACTGCGAACCGGCAATGTTGAGGTGAGGCCCAATTCTTTTGCAATCAAAATCATCACGGAGGAAGATGCTAATCAGGGGGTGCACGCAGTCGGTGTCAGATTTAAGGATACCTGGACTAAAGAAATAGAAGAAGTAAGGGCTAAAGTCATTGTTTTGTCAGCCGGAGGGATCGAATCGCCCCGCCTGTGGTTAAATTCTCAGCTGCCGCATAATGACTGGGTGGGAAGGGGCTTAATTAATCATTGGTTTGATTGTGTTGCAGGTATCTTTGATGAAAAGGATTTAATGAATATTCTGGGAGTTTCCAGCATTAAGCCTTATGTGGGACAAAATGCCGCGGCAAGATTTGATTATCCCGGACTCGGTGTGGTGGAGACTTACGGAATGAGTCCGGGGATCTACGCCAATATGCTATATGGTAACAGCGGGGTCGGTTACAGCAGTCTGAAACAGCCGGCGCCTGGTGCTCCCTGGGATATTGAGGGTGTTGTTACCGGAGAACAGTTAAAAGCCCTGATGAGAGAATATCCCAGAACCTTAAGTGTGCTGATTTTTACCGATGATGATGTGGATCAGAATAATAGTGTTACACTGGATTCTTCGCTGCAGGATGAATACGGCTATATTCCCGTGATTCATTATGAGCCAAACGAAGAGGCGGCAAGGAAGAGGGATCGACTGGCGGTCATCGCATCGGATATTTTCAGAAAAGCAGGTGCAAAAACAGTAATTCGCTCGAATTGGGCTCCGGGAATATTTCTGCATATCCAATGTACCATGCGCATGGGATACGTGACGGATACCAATTGTGAAGCAAATCAGGTAAAACGTCTCTTTATCGCAGACAATAGCGTTTTGTTTAATTCCATAGGAGGTCCAAATCCTACACTGACGAATCAGGCACTGGCGACGCGAACTGCAGATAAAGTGTTTGAGAAGTATTTCAGCTAACCTTCCTGTAAAATCAGGTTTTATAATGATAATTGGGTTTTGATTTAAGCAGAGAAGAAACTTAAAGGATATGTAACACAACGGCAGGGTACCTGCTATACAAAAAGTTCATAAATTCCGAGTATAATAATGATAATTATGGAGAAAACCTCTGAAAATCCCGATAGCCGGTCGGAAAAGATATGGGTACCAATCTTAAATCCCAGGGGAATTAACAGCAGACAGAACATAAAGGATAGAAAAGAAGTGAGAAAGATATTTAATCCCGTCATACTGGCGCCAATTCCAAGACCTATATTGTTCAAACAAAGAATTACACCAAGTAATATGGTTTCTTTCGATTCTATGGTTTTTGAGAGGTTGCGGTCAATGATTTCCGGAGTACGAAGGGTGTTTTCATAACGATCCAATTCTGATAAATGAGAGCCGACATCCTTTGAATTCACTCTGATTTTTCTGCGCATGTGCCTTGCGAGCAGAAAGGATCCCAGGAAAATTAATATGATACTGCCAAGAATATCTGTGATACTTTGTGGGAGAATTTGAAGGAATAAGGAACCGCAGGACATGGATAATAAGGTGCCAAATCCGGATATCACTGCAATGATTGTATTATTAAGAAAATTTATTCTCACATTTTTTGCCCCGTAGCTTAAACCTACGATAATACTGTCACAGCTGGAAGAAAGGGCGAATAGAAAGGTTGATATAATATGCATGATGAACCTCCGCTTTTTTCGTGCTAAGGTTATGATATGCATAAAAAATAAAGTTGTTATAGATTAAAAGGTAATATAAGGAAAGCGAATCCCCGGCATCTTCCTTAGGCCCTGTAAATATGGGCAGAAGAGTGCAGTGGTTCGCTTTCATTTTTTTATTTATTTTATAAAGGAATCTGAGGAAAGAAGACTGTTTACTACAATTTCAAAGGCCATTCCGTGGGATGCCTTGATCAGCACAGTATCCTGCGAATGAATCAAATTTGGCAATGCCTTGATTAATTCATCCCTTGTTTCAAAATAGTATAGCAGCGTATCGGATTTTTCATCTTCCAGGGAACAGCTTCGAAGAATTTCATCCGCCCCCTCATACATGTGATAGGAAAGTGTGCCGACACATATAATCAGGTGAAGTCCTCCCGATGCGGCATAAGCGCCAACGTCCCGGTGAAGCTCCTTCTCCCTGCTGCCAAGTTCGAACATATCCCCGAGAATGGCAACCTTATTCGTATCTGCCATTTTAAGTAAATCAATGGCAGCTTTCATGGAAACCGGATTGGCATTATAACAGTCGTCAATAATGGTAAGCTGTTCTCTTGCAATAATATTGCTTCGGCCGCCGACAGGCAATACTCTTTTGATTCCTTCCCTTATGGCATCTTCTGAGACACCCAATAGACTGCCGACTGCGGTGGCGGCAAGGGCGTTTAGCACCATATGCCCGCCAGGCAGAGGCACATCAGCAGGAAAAACACCACCGTAATTGGTGCGTATGTTACAACTGCTGCCAAACAAACCGTGGGTTATAATATCAGATGCAAAGAAATCATTGGAAGTACGAAATCCAAACCGGAGCGGCTGTCTGCCCTTGACTTCCCTTATCGTCGCCAGCAAATCATCATCGCCGTTGATACACACCGCACCATCATCGGACATAAAATCAAAAATCTCAGTTTTAGCTTTTAAGATACCTTCTCTGGATCCCAGATTCTCAAGATGGCATTGTCCGATATTGGTAATAACACAGATGTCCGGCTTCGCAATCTCACTCAGCCTGTGCATTTCACCAAAATCGCTGATTCCCATTTCTAAAACAGCTATCTGGTGTTCGTCACGTATTTTTAATATTGTTAAGGGCATTCCAATCTCATTATTAAAATTTCCTTCGGTTTTCAGAACATGATATTTTTGGGAAAGAACGCTGCTGATAAATTCTTTGGTGGAGGTTTTGCCGACGCTTCCTGTAATTCCCACAACCTTAAGATCAAGCTGCATCCTGTACCATGTTGCAATATCCTTCAAAGCAGCGAAACTATTTTCAACGAGTATGTAGGGTCCTCTGGCTGATGCAGGTGCTTTTTCACAGATCACTGCAAGAGCACCCTTATCAAAAACCTGATCGATAAAATCATGTCCATCCACGCGTTCACCAACGGTTGCAATAAAAAGGCAGTCCTGTTCAGCCCTCCTTGAATCCAACACCACACTTTGGACTTCCCTTTGGTCTTGAAGTTCATCACAATTAAGCTGACCGCTGCAAGCTTTTGCAATTTGAAGTAATGTCATATTTTTCATCGAATTTACCTCCGGGTTAAACCGTATCGTATTTTTTTAAAGATATAGCTATTATTTTCTCACATAACGACTCAAAATCCATTCCGATAGCAGCTGCCTCCTGCGGAAGAAGAGAGGTTGGTGTCATTCCGGGTAACGTGTTTGCTTCCAGACAGAAGAATTCATTGTTCTCATTTAACATAAAGTCCATTCTGGCGTAAGTTTTTAAGCGAAGAGCAGTAAATACTTCTTCTGCGGTTTTTTGCATCCGGCAGGTTAACTCTGCATCAAGCCCGGCAGGACAGGTCTCAACAGAACTTCCGGCCTGGTATTTATTTTTATAATCATAAAAGCCCACGAGAGGAGCGATCTCAATGATGGGCAGGGCTTTACCGTCAATTACTCCGATGGAGAATTCCCGTCCCCTAATAAACTGTTCAATCACAACATCATTTCCATATGTAAATGCAGTGGTAAGGCAGTGATCCATTTCTTCCTGAGAATTGGCAATGGAGACACCCACACTGGATCCGCCATTGCATACCTTTACGATGCAGGGATATAGATTCCAGTCAAAAGATTCTCCTTTCCATACATGAATTCCTTGTGGCGTGGGAATATGATAATAAGCAAAGATTTCTTTACTGATGGATTTGTCCATGGAGATGGCACTGCTGGTATAATCAGTTCCGGTATACTTGATTCCCATGAGGTCAAAGGTTGCCTGAATCTTGCCATCTTCTCCGTTTTCCCCGTGTAATGCAAGAAACACAATGTCCGAAAGGCTGCAAATATCAATAACACCGGGGCCAAAGAAACTTTTTGATGGACCTTTTCTCAGCGCCAGGATCTGCTCAATATCCGGATTATTCTCCTTAACGGAGCTTAGATTGGCGGTCCAATCCTTCTCTATATCAAATACATTGGCAGTTTCACCGTCATATCCGAGAAATACATCCAGTAGCATAGCATTATGTCCTTTGTGCTTTAATGCCCGATAAATCATGGTTCCTGTACTTAAGGAAACATCTCTTTCTGTACTGGTACCGCCTGCTAAAACAACAATATTCATTTTAAATCCTCACTTTCAATGAAATAATTTAGATGCTTGTCAAAATATAAGTAAAAACCCCGAAATAGCAGAGGATTGAGATAACAAAATGAAATGATTTTATTATGTACCAAAACAGTATAACGCAAACCAGGTGACAAGTAAAGATTCCAAAATGATAATCTTACACTCATATCATATTAGAATTTTGATAAAATGCGCCATCTTTTTTACCATGATCCAAGGAAATATGGAAGCGATCTTTGATCTTTGTGATACTTATGATACAATAGGAGTAGATCAGAGAAATTGCTATGGTAAAATTTGATATTAATAAAACATCAGAATAAAAAATATGTAAGGAGGATGAAAAACATGCAAAAAATTATTCCACACTTATGGTTTAACAAGGAAGCAACCGAAGCAGCTGAATTTTACATGTCTCTTTTTCCTAATACCAGATTTCTGGACCTGACGGTGCTCCAGGATACGCCATCGGGCACGGTAGATATGGTGACAATTGAACTGGAAGGTATGCAGTTCATGTTGCTCTCAGCAGGTCCTTATTTCCACTTTACACCCGCCGTCTCCTTTTTGATCGCCTGTACTTCTATAGAAGAAGTTGATTTCCTGTGGAAAGAGCTTGGAGAAGCCGGCAGAGTTTTAATGGAACTGGATTCCTATCCCTTTAGTCCGAGATACGGATGGCTAAGTGATAAGTTCGGTGTAAATTGGCAGATTATGCTGCAAAAGGAAGGAGAGCGCAAGCAGAAATTCACTCCGACACTGATGTTTGTCGGTGACAACTGCGGACGTTGTGAAGAAGCAATGGGATTCTACACTTCCATATTTCATGATTCTTCTCAGCGTGGTATTTTACGATATGGGGACGGCTTGGAATATGACCTGCCGGGTACCATTCAACATGCTGAGGTCACTTTGGAGAAGATTGATTTTGCAGCAATGGACAGTGCGTATGACCATGACTTCACATTTAATGAAGCAATATCATTTATTGTGAACTGTGATACACAGGAGGAGATGGATTATTATTGGGACAAGCTCTCAGCTGATCCACAAGCGGAGCAATGCGGTTGGTTAAAAGATAAGTATGGGGTATCCTGGCAGATTTCGCCCATAATTCTAAATGAGATGTTAAAGGATGAAAACTCTCAAAAGAGAAAAAAAGTGATGGAAGCATTTCTTGATATGAAGAAAATTGATCTTTCAGAAATAAAAAAAGTATACGAAGAATTCTAGGAAGCTGAAAGTAAGCAGTTCGTTGATTTTACTGGGACAAACATTATAAGAATAGTTTAAATCAGAAAGGATCGAATATGTTAATTAAAAAATCAAAAATAGCAGTGGTGGGATGTGGCCTTGTCGGCTCGTCTACTGCGTTTAGTCTGGTCACCCAGGGCGTATGTGATGAAATACTCATGATTGATATTAATAAAGAAAGAGCACTGGGAGAAGTACTGGATCTAAGAGATACCATTCAATATCTGGAGAGAAATGTAAAAGTTAATACCGGTACTTATGCGGATTGCGGTGATGTGGATATCATTGTAATTACTGCAGGAGCACCCCCAAAGCCGGGAGAAACGAGGCTGGACTCCCTCGAAACCAGTGCAAAAATTGTGAAATCAATCGTTGAGCCTGTCATGGCCAGTGGATTTGACGGCATATTCATCGTTGTGTCCAACCCTGTAGATGTTATTGCATATTATGTACACCAGTTGTCAGGACTTCCTAAAAATCAGGTAATCGGAACAGGGACGGCATTGGACTCTTCCCGACTTCAAAACTTTATTGCCGAAATGGTTGGGATTGATCCAAGAAGTGTCTATGCATATTCCTTAGGGGAACATGGAGACTCCCAGATGGTTCCCTGGTCAACCGTGACCATTGCAGGTAAACCATTTTATGATGTCATCAATGATAATAAGGATCTCATCGGTGATGTGGATCTGGATGAGCTTGTAAAGAAAACCACAAGAGAAGGCTGGGAGATTTTTAACCGGAAAGGCACCACCTACTATGGGATAGCAACGGCCTGTGTGGGAATTATCAAATCTATTTTATATGATGAGAATAGAATTATTCCGGTTTCTACTTTGCTGGAAGGGGAATATGGAGAAGAAGGGGTATTTGCAGGCATTCCGGCTATTCTAAACAGAACAGGGGCAACCGATCTGCTTGAAATTCATATGACGCCGGAAGAATTGGAGAAGTTTAAGGCGTCCGTTTCCGTATTACGGGAGTATTGCAACAAGATATCACAATTATAATCAGATAACACAATATCAATCATAATCAGGCTTCCCTCGCACCGATCAGGTAAGGATGGGAAGCCTGAGGCGCAAAAGTGATACATACATGATTGGGTTGATGGTAATACTGATCAGAAAAGATCCTCAAAGATTACCTTTGATCAAAGGTGATTACCAAAAAAGTGTATTCAAATATAATGATTGATACAAGGAGAAAATGAATGGATGACAAAGGCTTACATAAAAAATCTTATACGAGGGTAATTGATTATATTAAAAACGAGATTCGGATGGGGAAACTTACCCTTGGCGGTAAACTTCCTGCTGAAAGGGAATTATCAAGTGAATTGGGGGTGAGCCGTAATTCTGTCCGTGAGGCAATCAGAACACTGGATATTATGGGGGTGATATCCAGTCAACAGGGTGCCGGTAATTATCTGGTCGGTAACTTTGAAAATAATCTGGTGGAGTCAATGTCTATGATGTTCTTATTAAATCAGATCGATTATAAACAGATCAGCCAGTTACGGCGTGGCCTCGAACTTCAGGCAATTCTTTTGGCGATCGATAATATTACAGACAAGGAGGTCCAGCAGCTTGATAAAATATTGACACAGCTGGAACATCAATCTGAGGAAAATAATGTTATTTTGGATAAAAAACTTCATTATAACATAGCGCTGGCCTCCAGAAATATGTTGATTATTGACATTTTGGAAGCACTTTCCGAGGTTTTGGATCAGTTTATTGTTGACTTGAGAAGGGAAATCCTAAGCTCAGAGGACAGTAGAGAAATCTTACTCGATGCACATAATAATATGGTAAGAAGTATTATTACCAGAGATAAGATTCTGGCAAATAAAGCAATCAATCAGCATTTTGGTATAGTTGACGAAAAGCTGAGAAGAAACGAAGCATCCTTTGTGGAATAACGATAATTTACAATTTTATATTTTGATCTCTTGTGAAAAAAAAGACGTTTGTTGACACTTTGATAAATGAAAAGTATAATGAAGTAACAAAAGTGGTCCTACCAATTCGATAGGGATTGATAGAAATGGAGTGTTGTTTAACTCTTGTACTAACTACTTGATGGAATATTTAGTTTATCTCATAAAGATAACCGGGTACCCTATTTCGTAAGTATTTATGATGCAGATTAAGCAACGCTTCTTTTTTTGCCCTTAAATTGGTAGTACCAATTTAAATTAAGTTACACATTAAGTAAGAAAACAGGAAATAGTGTGAAGTATGAAGAACTAATTCACACGTTGAATTTATGCGTGCAAGCAAGTTGTACGCGTGGACGCTATCAACAATACATGTATGGGGAGAAAAGCAACAAAATGTCTGATGTAAACAAAGAGAAGGGAAGAAAACCATGAAAATGACAATTGAATTTGTTTTAGCATTAATGCCCATCATCTGGCTCATTATTGCATTGACCGCTTTAAAGATTCCGGGGTTTAAGGCATGTGCCATTGCGTTGGTAATTGCACTGGCAGAAGCAATTTTTGTTTGGAAAATGCCGCTTATCAATAGCGCAAGTGCGATTGTGGAAGGTGGTGCATTGGCATTATGGCCAATTATTATTGTTATTATAGCAGCGATTTTTACTTACAACGTATGCGTAGCAACAGGAAAAATGGAAGTAATTAAAAAAATGCTTGCCAGCGTTACTACGGACAAACGAATTTTGGTACTGATTATTGCCTGGGGATTTGGTGGATTTATGGAAGGTATGGCTGGCTTTGGTACGGCGGTTGCAATTCCGGCAAGCATGCTATGGGGACTTGGATTTGACCCGGTTTTTGCAGCTATTGTGTGTCTGATTGCAAATGCAACACCAACCGCGTTTGGGTCCATCGGTATTCCGACGACAACACTTGCGAAGATTACCGGCTTGGATGTGATAGGACTGACTTCCAATACGATTATTTTGTTAGCACCATTTATTATCCTGACGCCATTTATTCTTGTTTACTTAACCGGAAAATCTAAGAAAGCGTTTAAAGGAATCGGACTGATTACACTGATATCCGGCGTATCTTTTTTAATTCCCGAATATATCGTTGGAAGATACCTTGGTGCTGAACTGCCAAGCGTGATCGGATCCGTATTCTCCATGTTATGTACCATTGCAGCTGCAAAGGTGCTTGGTAAGAAGAAAAAAGTAGATCCGCAATTTCGTATTGAAAGCAATACCGGCGAGAAGATTTCCGTGAAAGAAGGCTTGAAAGCCTGGAGCCCATTCCTCATGATTTTTATATTTTTGCTGGCTACATCAAAGCTCATTGCCCCGTTGAATGAACTTCTCTCTGTGGTGAAGACTTCGGTGAATATCTATACGGGTGAGGGAGCAAGTGCTTATGTATTTTCCTGGTTAACTACCCCCGGTGTTTGGATTATTCTGTCGGCTCTCATTGGCGGTGCATTACAGGGAGCCAGACTGAGTGAGATGATAAAGATTTTCATAAAGACCAATGTACAGATGTACAAAACAATGATTACCATCATCTGCATTATGGCAACAGCAAAACTTATGGGTTACAGTGGAATGATCAGTACCATTTCCATGATGTTTGTTACGGTAACCGGATCCTTTTATCCAATATTTGCACCATTACTGGGAGCAATCGGGACCTTCGTAACAGGAAGCGGTACCTCAGCCAGTGTATTATTCGGAGGATTGCAGGCCGAGACATCAACCGCTCTTCATCTGAATGAATTATGGATTACCGCATCGAATACGGCGGGTGCCGTAATGGCTAAGATGATCTCACCCCAGAGTATTGCAGTCGCAGTAGCTTCTGTAGGGTTGCAGGGAAAAGAAAGTGTGCTGTTAAAAGGAACCATTAAATATTTTGTATTATTCGTCTTGATGGTAGGTGTGATTACTTATATCGGAGCCAGATTACTTGGTTAACGTTAACTGACAGGTTATGAATTGATAAATTATGTGTTGATAAATTATGTGTTGATATTGATAAGGAGGATACTATGAATATTTTAGTATGTATTAAACAGGTTCCGGACACGAACAAGGTCGAGGTAGATCCGGTTACCGGAGTTTTGAAAAGAAATGGTGTGGAATCCAAAATGAATCCCTATGATTTATATGCAATTGAAACAGCGCTTCGAATAAAAGAACAGGTTGGCGGCAGTGTCTGGGCAATCTCTATGGGACCGGGACAGGCAGCCAGTGTAATCAGAGAATCTTTTGCAATGGGAGTTGATCACGGAGCACTGATATCTGATCGTAAATTTGGCGGAGCAGATGTACTTGCCACCAGTTATGCAATTTCACAGGGAATTAAAAAACTGGGTGACTTTGATTTAATCCTTTGCGGAAAACAGACAACGGACGGAGATACGGCTCAGGTTGGTCCGGAGGTTTCCGAGTGGCTGCAGATTCCATCCGTATCAAATGTATCAAAAATTTTGGAGTTAAACAATGATTCTATTACGGTAGAAATGGACATGACACAGGATATTGAAGTGACAAAAATTCAATTTCCCTGCCTGTTAACCGTTGATAAAGATATCTTTATGCCAAGACTTCCTTCCTATGTAAAAAAACAGCAAACGAAGGACAGGGAAATCGCCATCCTTACCCTTGCCGATTTGGAGGACAAAGATGAAATGCATTATGGCCTGAACGGATCACCGACACAGGTTCAGAGAATATTCCCGCCAGAAGTGAATGCGCATCGTGAAATGTGGGATGGAACCGCAATGGAGCTTACGGACCAGTTATATCACAAACTTCTTGAATTAAAGTTTGCATAGGAGGAAGAAAAACATGGCAAAATTAGTAATTAATCAAACATTGGTCGGAAGCATCTCCGAGATGGTCAGCTTATGTCCATTTAATGCAATGGAAGAGAAAAATGGGGAGCTTAGCATTAACTCCGCATGTAAGATGTGTAAAATATGTGTGAAAAAAGGGCCGAAGGGTGCGGTAGAATATGTGGAAGAAGCCGTGGAAGCCATAGATAAAAGCCAATGGACAGGAATCGCAGTATATGTGGATCATATTGACGGAGCCATTCATCCTGTCACTTATGAACTGATCGGAAAGGCCAGAGAGTTAGCGGCAAAGATCAATCATCCGGTATACGCCATTATGATGGGCAGTAATATCACAGCACAAAGTCATGAGTTACTGCATTACGGAGTGGATAAAGTATTTGTATATGACAATGCCAGGTTAGATCGTTTTAAAATGGAACCCTATACGGTTGTTTTCGCGGATTTTGTGGAACGTATCAAGCCAACCGCAATCTTAATGGGAGCTACTCCGGTAGGACGTCAGCTTGCGCCAAGACTTGCAGCAAGATTAAAGACAGGACTTACAGCAGACTGTACCATCCTGGATATCAATGATAATACGGATCTGGTGCAGATCCGGCCTGCATTTGGCGGCAATATCATGGCGCAGATTCTTACACCGAATCACAGACCCCAGATGGCAACCGTTCGTTATAAAGTAATGGATGCTCCAAAGAGAGACGAAGCAGAAACAGGAGAGATTGAGAACTGTTTGATCGCGGATGACAAACTGGAGAGCAGGGTAGAGGTACTTGATATTATAGCAAAAGAGAAGGAACAGTTTATTGAAGCGGCAGAAGTACTGGTAGTAGCAGGCAGGGGAATTAAGAAGGAAGAAGATCTGGCCCTGGTTAAGGAGCTGGCAGAATTACTCGGCGGGCAGATCGCCTGTACCAGACCTGTCATGGAGTCTGGCTGGCTGGAAGCAAAACGTCAGGTAGGGCTTAGCGGAAGAACGGTAAGACCAAAGTTAATCATTACCTGCGGCGTATCAGGATCCGTTCAATTTACGGCGGGTATGAACAATGCCGACCATATCATAGCAATTAATAAGGATGAAAACGCACCTATTTTCAAAACAGCACATTACGGAATTGTTGGTGATCTTTATGAGATTATTCCGAATCTCATCAGCCAGCTTAAAGGAAGTAAAGGCGTATCATAGAAGGTTTGAAAAATTACCGCAAAACATCGTTAGGAATAGAATGGGCGTTAGCACCAATATGGAGGTTTTAAGATGAACTATAAAAAATTAGATCAAAATGATTTGAACGTTATTAATGGTATCATAAATGATCCGGAAAGAGTCCTTTATGCAGAAAACATCAATGAAGAATATAGTCATGATGAATTAAGTGATACGCAGAGTTACCCGGATGTGGTTGTAAAAGTTACTTCGACACAAGAAGTCTCAGCAATATTAAAATATGCTTACGAAAATACCATACCGGTAACCCCTCGTGGTCAGGGAACAGGACTGGTAGGTTCTTCCGTAGCGATGGAACACGGGATTATGATCGATACGACACTGATGAATCAGTTTCTGGAGCTGGATGAGGACAACTTAACCATCACCGTAGAACCCGGTGTTTTATTAATGGAACTTTCCGCATATGTACAGGAGAGAGACTTATTTTATCCGCCGGACCCAGGTGAGAAATCAGCAACCATTGGCGGTAATATCAGCACCAATGCAGGTGGAATGAGAGCAGTAAAATACGGTGTTACAAGGGATTATGTGCGCGGACTGGAAGTAGTATTGCCCAACGGAACCGTCGTGGAATTTGGCGGAAAGGTGGTAAAGAACAGTACCGGTTATGCAATGAAAGATTTAATGGTAGGTTCAGAGGGAACGCTTGGGATTATTACAAAAGCCATATTAAAATTATTACCCCTTCCCAAGAAGGCGATCAGTCTGCTGATTCCTTTTCCTACGCTGGAACAGGCCATCGGAACCGTTCCCCTCATTATCAAGTCCAAATCAATTCCGACTGCCATCGAATTCATGCAAAGAGAAGTTATTATGGATGCGGAAAAATATCTGGGGAAGAAATTTCCGGACAATACCTCAGACGCATATCTTCTATTAAAATTTGATGGTAATTCTACAGAAGAGATAGAGAAAGCCTATGAGAGTGTTGCAAAAATCTGTCTGGAACAGGGTGCCATCGATATCTTTATTTCAGACACCAATGAAAGAGAAGATTCTATCTGGAAAGCAAGAGGTGCCTTCCTTGAGGCGATTAAAGGATCTACCACTTATATGGATGAGGTTGACGTGGTCGTACCCAGAAGCTGCGTTAACGAGATGGTGGAATATATCCACGGTCTTTATAAAGAAGTTAATATCCGGATTAAGAGCTTTGGCCATGCCGGCGACGGAAATCTTCACGCTTATGTATTAAAAGATGATCTAGGTGAAGAAGAATGGGAAATCAAAATGAAGGCTGCCATGGACAAAATCTATGGTAAAGCAAGAGAGCTAAAAGGTCAGGTATCCGGTGAGCACGGAATTGGTTTTGCCAAGAAATCCTATCTGTTTGAATCAATGGATCCGGCAACCGTTGAAATTATGATTGGAATTAAAAAAGCTTTTGATCCGAAGAATATTCTGAATCCACATAAAGTATGCCAGATGTAAATAAAACAGTTTCATAAGTGAATAAAATTTAGAATACACCTTCCATTCCTGCATATGTTGAATGGGAGGTGTATTCATATGGAGGAAACCATCAGACTCTGGAGCATCATGGGAGCCATATTTGTCATGATTGCAGGTTCGTTATTTCATTTTATTTATGAATGGTCGGCAGAAAATCCGATCGTTGGAATCTTTGGTGCCGTGAACGAGAGCAGCTGGGAACACCTGAAGCTATTGTTCTGGCCTTCCCTGCTTATTTCCTTTTTAGAGTATATTGTAATAGGGAAGTCCATCCCGAACTTTCTCCCGGCGAAGGCGGTTACCTTATATTTGGGGATCTTTCTGATTCTTGTACTATTTTATACTTATACCGGGATACTCGGTAAAAATTATTTAATTTTGGATATTCTGGTTTTTATCATCAGTGTTTTAATCAGTGAATACGTCGGATATTTTATCATGACGGGGGATCAAATCTTTCATTGGAAAGTGATACAGTTATCTGTTTTTGCCATACTGCTATTGGCTGCCGCTTTTATTGTTTTTACATTTTATCCTCCTGCCTTACCACTTTTTCTGGACCCTGTATCCGGCAAATATGGAATGCGTAATGAGAAATGAAGTTGCCTTAAATCGAAAGAACCAGACTACTGAAATGATCAAATGGACATGCTATGAAATAGAATTGAAAATAAATTGAACAGAGGCGATATTATTTGAACTTTATTACAGAAACCTTTGATCATTATGGATATATTGTTTTATTTTGTGTACTCATCGTGGAACTGATTGCGCTTCCCACACCGGGAGAAACACTGATGACGTATTGTGGTTTTCTTGTGTTTCAGGGCAGGCTGAACTGGGCAACCAGTATTGCTGTGGCTGCTGCGGGAACAATCCTTGGAATTACGACATCCTATTTCATTGGGCGTATTCTTGGTAATACATTTTTCGCGAAATATGGTCATTATATTCACATGGGACCGGAGCGGCTGAATCAGACTTCCATCTGGTTTCAAAAGTATGGGAACGGTTTACTGCTTACCTCCTATTATATTCCCGGATTTCGGCATATCACCGGATACTTTGCCGGTGTTACCAGGATATCATATCCCAGGTTTGCCCTTACCACGTATACCGGTGCGATTATATGGACAGGATCATTCATCACGCTGGGGAAACTACTTGGCTATCATTGGGATAGATTTCATGCCTCATCAAAAAAATATCTCATTGTGGGAGCTATGATTTTGTTTGTTATATTTGTGGGTGTCTATCTCTTCAAAAGCCGTAGAGAGCAATTGATTTCATTTGTAAATAAGATGCTTCATTACGCATATCAGATTTTTCATACTCTGGGGAAAGTAAAGATTGCTGTTACGGCAATTGGGGTTGCACTGATCGGATTGGTGATTCTGGTTGCAAAATTAACACAGGATTTTATGGCACAGGAGTTCGGGCAGTTCGATGAAAGCACTGCCTATCTCATCGGACAGATCTTCTTATCGAAGTGGAAGCCGGTTTTTCACGTATTTCAATATGCCACAGTGAATTATATTCTGATCCTGACAACCATACTGACTTCGATTTGGATCAAAAACAGAAAGAACAACTCGATGTTGGAATTGAAATTTTTGTTGATTGCGGTACTTGGAGGGGAAGTGCTGGAGGATTTTCTGGTGACTTTCTTTCAAAGAAGAGGACCGCTTGCCTTGACAATTGGCGGTGAGAGGCGTTTTACTTTCCCGAGCGAAAATGCTCTGATGGCTACGATTTTATACGGTTTTGCGGCGTTTTTACTGGCAAGGCATATTAAGCGGCATTCTGTAAAAACATTGATTGTTTTAGCCGCCATTATGATTTGCTTTTTCGCAGGGCTTAGTCGTGTCTATCTGATCTCGGAATATCCCAGCGATGTATTTGCCGGTTATGTATTTGGCGGAGTCTGGTTATGTATTAATATCATTTTGTTGGAGATCTTTCGCATTATACCGGACATCACGCTTTATGAGAAGGTACCGCATTAAATTCATTATTTCCTTGCATTCTGTACAAGAATCTTTTATGATATTACTATTTATATCACATCAGGGAAAAGGAGTATATCTATGGATCAGTTTTTAAATGTAACAATTGAGAAAAAAGCAAATATATATTTCGACGGTAACGTAACCAGCAGAACCATATTATTTGAAAATGGGGAGAAAAAGACGCTTGGGATTATGATGCCGGGAGAATATGAATTCGGAACGGGCAAGAAAGAGCTGATGGAGATTACGGCAGGTGTTTTAGAGGTGAAGTTGCCGCAAAATGAAGCCTGGATTACCGTTTTAGCAGGACAAGCCTTTGAAGTTCCAGCAAATTCAAAGTTTCAGCTTATCGTAAAGGAGTTAGCGGATTATTGCTGCTCATATTTATCAGAATAAAGTAAGAAATAAAAACCGGCACTTTGATGTTAAATCAAACTGCCGGTTTCGTTAGTTTTAAAGATAGAACAGGGTCAACTGTTTATGAAGTCTTTGAAGATTTCTCTCCGATATATAGTTTTACTTTATCCACCCTGTTATTCTTAACACTTTCAATCTTAAATACCAGGTGTTCAATTTCAATGGTACGGTCATCATGCTCCTGCGGAATGGAGCCGATATGGTCTATGACAAATCCGGACATGGTATCGTAATTTTCGGAGTATAAGTTGAGATCCAGACGATTATTCACCTCGTCAATGGTGGCCAGTCCGTCAATCATATAGGTTGTTTCATCGAGTTTCCTGATTTTATAGGAGACAGGATCGTATTCGTCTTCAATGTCCCCCATGATCTCCTCTGCCAGATCCTCCATGGTAACTATTCCGGAGAATCCGCCATATTCGTCAATTAATATGGCAAGCTGCTTTTTCGACTGTTGAAGTTCGCGGAATAAATCTTTGATAATTTTCGTTTCGGGTACAAAATAAGGTTTCCGGATCAGGGATCTGATATTAATTTGCTTTTGATCTGTCCTGACCAGTTCCCTCAATAAATCCTTAATGAACAGGATTCCGATAATATTGTCAATGTCTTCTTCGTATACCGGAATTCTTGAAAAGTTGGTCTTTAGTAATTCCTCCATATATTCTTCCATTGGTTCCAGAATATCAATGGCATACACGTTAATTCGGGGTGTCATGATTTCCTTTGCAGTCGTTTCATCAAATTCCATAACAGAATTGATCATATCCTTTTCTTCTCTGTTTAACACACCATGAATCTGACTTTCATTTACCAGTGAAATCAGTTCCTCTCTTGACAACATCTCTTCGGTATTACCCTCATTAAATCCAAAGGGTTTGGTGAAAAGGGAGGTGGAAAAGGTAAGCAGTTTAATAAATGGAGCGGCAAAAAGTGATACGGTGCGAATTGCTTTTACACTAAACATGCTGATTGCTTCAGGTTTTTGTAATGCGATCTTCTTGGGCACCAATTCACCAAATACCAGGGTGAAATAAGATAGGATTAAGGTGACGCCAAACAGGGAAATCTGACTGCCATAAGGAATATTATGACTGGACAGCCACAATCCCAGAGGACGGGAAAGCCCGGTTGCAGCGGAAGCGGAGGAAAAGAAGCCGGCCAAAGTAATCGCTACTTGTATGGTGGATAAGAATTTGGTGGGCTCTTCCAGAAACTTAAGAACAAGAATTGCACTTTGCTTTCCTTCCTCGGCAAATCTTCGTATCCGGTTTTTATTCACGGAGACCATTGCCATCTCAGCACCGGAGAAGAATGAGTTTATCAAAGTAAGTATAATTAGAATAATGATTTGCATAAGAATATGGGATGAATCTGATTCCATTGAGTTTTTCCTTTTTATTTCATTAATATTTATGTATGAGTTTCCATAACTTAACGTTTAGTATATCATATAACAGGAAAAATTAGCAACTTATTTTATGAAGAAACTAAATATGATAAAAAATGAATGTTACTGTTCCCTCCTCATATAGTAATGAACACATTGATTTCGATAACGAAGGGAATATTACTATGCTGTGACGATAAATAAAAGCATTATATAGGGTATTTGAATATAATAAGTAGAAGGGCATTAAGGATGGTTAAACGGTATGGATAACATAGAAAATAACCAGCAGCTAACACAGCCAATTGTTGCAGAGGCAGTAGGAGATGTAACAGGGGACGGCTATGAAGATTATGTGTTTCTTACAGGCGGGACGACGAAGGATAGTCCATTTATTCAGGATATCACACTTCATATTATGGATGGAAGAACAGGATTACAGAGCAGCATTCCGTTACAGACCAATGTCGGATATCAACCGACCTTGTTCCTCGGGGATTTTACCAATGATGGAGTCAAGGATATCTTAATCAGTATTGCATCCGGTGGAAGCGGCGGAATTATGTATTATTATATATACTCCTATCTATATCTGCAGCCGAAACTGATATTTGATTATAATGTATTTAATCAATACTTTAAGTATCAGGTTACCTATCAGGATAACTATAAGGTACTTGTTCAGGACTTAACCGTACCAAATAAATTTATGATTGACATTTCTTTGAAAGATCCGGATTACCTTGGAGAAATCTATAACCCTGATGGAACACTCAAACAGGGGATTGAAGGTTTTGTAAATCCCATCGGAGGACTTTATCCCATAGACTTTGACGGAAATGGTGTATATGAGCTTTTTATCTTCCAAAAGGTAGCCGGAAGATATAATGCGGATTCCCTCGGTTATATCCAGACCATAATAAATTGGAAGAATGACCAATTTAATTACCAGGATCAGTATCTGGCTATCTTTGGAAAAAGTTGAGAACAAGAAGTAATAAGTCATTTCATATTCCGTAAATGCTAAAAGGACCGCTGGAAATGAGCGGTCCTTTTAGAACTTTAATCTATTTATGGAAGAATATTTCCGGCAGCACGGTAAATTTCATACCATTCTTCCCGGGAGAGGTAAATGTCAGCAGCTTTCGCGCAATCCTTAATTCTGCTGATATTCATGGTACCTGTTACCGGCTGCATATGTGCAGGGTGGCGAAGCAGCCAGGCGATTGCGATGGTGGTGTTGGATACCTGATATTTTTCAGCAATTTTATCAATCACCTGATTTAGTTCAGGGAATTTCACATTGTCAAGAAAAACACCTTCAAAGAAGCCATATTGAAAGGGAGACCAGGGCTGTATGGTAACGTCATTTAATCTGCAATAATCCAGGACGCTGCCATCTCTGTCAATGGAGGAGGTATTCTCCATATTCACATTAACTCCATTGGATATCATATTGGCATTGGTGATACTTAATTGCAGCTGATTTGCTATCAGGGGCTGTTTCACATACTTTTTCAATAATTCTATTTGCATTGGCTTTTGATTGGAGATTCCAAAATGTCTGACTTTACCGCTGCGTTCCAACGTATCGAAGGCCTCCGCTACCTCCTCCGGCTCTACGAGGGCGTCGGGGCGGTGAAGCAGTAATACGTCCAGATATTGCGTCTTTAATCTTTTTAAAATATTGTCAACAGATTCTAAGATATGCGATTTGGAGAAATCAAACTGTCCTTTTCTAATTCCGCATTTAGATTGAAGGATGACCCTCTCACGGATTTCTGAATTCATTTGAATTGCATCCGCAAATATCTCTTCACATGCTCCCATACCGTAGATATCCGCATGATCAAAGAAATTGGCACCTTCCTCAAGGCATGCCTGTATAAATTTCTCTGCGCCTGCCTTATCAAGTGAATTAATTCTCATGCACCCAACGGCAAGGACAGGGACTTCCAGTGTGCTTGAACCGAGTTTCATTGTTCTCATAATAATTCCTCCTATAAACGTTTATTCAGCAAAAATGCAGAACGGATGGTGAGACTTTATCGTAAAAGTATCTTGATTCTGCAATTGTTTTGTTTTACAATTGAATTATAATTCTTAAAGTTAGCTTTAAGTCAATAGATAAATTACAAAATTATTGTAAAATTACGAAATTGAAATTAAGTAAGGGGTTATAGTAAGTTCGTGATTCAACAGGAAAAGTCATGAGAGGATACGTTTTGTCAAAGAGTGAAGTTAGCGGGAGGTGGTCAGGTGCCGGTGTTATATAGTGACAGGTTAATGCTAAGGGAGTTAGAGCAAGAGGATTACCTGCTTTTTTCCTCTGTTTTTTCGAATGAATCGGTAATGCGATATGCATATATCGATCAGATCACCGATGAACAGGAGATGCGGGATTATTTTACACAGATATTACATAACAGGGCTTCGGCCATGAGAAATGCATATGATTTTGCTGTGTTTTGCGCCAGGGAGAATCACTTTGTCGGGTTTGCCGATCTGGAATTGTATTACTGTAATCAAGCTTTGTTATACGGTGAACTGGGATATTTTTTATTGCCTGAACACTGGGGAAAAGGATATGCATGTGAAATTACAAAGCGATTGATCAACTTTGGTTTTGAGGATTTGGGACTTAACAGATTAATTGCAAGATGCAATGCAAATAATCAGCGTTCTGAGAAGGTGATGCAGAAAAGTGGAATGATCAAGGAAGCAACCTTTGCACAGGCAAGATTAAAATTCGGTCAATGGAACGATGAACATCAGTACCGTCTCCTGAGAGAGGAATGGAACAGGAAGTAGCAGGATATACTAAATCCGGATACCTTTGATATGATAGGAGAACTATTTATATGGGAAAACGGATAATCTGGAATGTGATACTTACGATTTTGTTGGTTTTACTGACCTTTTTTGGATTGGGGCCTGTGTTGTATGCGGATGGAACCATGCTGGAGCGGTTGGTTACTCTGCTGGTTGTTATCGTATTATATGTATTTTTGATCATGGCGTTCTATTTCGTCAATACTAAAATTAAATAAATGGTACGGTATAAAGATGCAGGGTATCCGGAGGGTTAACCGAATAGAAGGGCTTGTCCTATTCGGCATAACCCTCCCTGGATGCAAGACAGAGCCCGGAGTGCCCGATATATTGTAATACCGCACAACGCTGTATATAAAAATACACGCAGTATCATCGGTAAAGTTAATATTGAAAAATAACGGTTACCGATGCACTGATTTTTATATCTCCGGATTCTATTGGTGTTGCGAGAGAACCTTCACGGGAAACATTAAACCGGGAGTAGGGAATGGGAGTCGAACCACTTTCAATTATTTTTATGGGAGTCGTATTTAATACCACGCCAAGATTAATTGCAATGGATTTTGCCTTTTGGCAAGCATTCATTACGGCGAGATTGAGAGCCTGCTGATAATACAGTTCCGGTTCTGACACCTCAAAGGAGATTAGATCTACTACATTTGCACCCTGGCTGACACTCACGTCGATAATTGTCCCAATCTGCTCCAGATGATCCGTGCGGATCTCTAAAATATTGCGCACGGTATAACCCAGATCTATTCTGTTCCCATTTTGATAGTCATAAGCTTTTTCAATGGTATATTGAAAGGTTTTAATATCATTTATCCCCAACTGCTTCAATGAATCAATTATATTCTGCGTAATCTGTGCATTCTGGGATTGCATCTCAGATAATGGCTCTCCGTTCGTTTGTACTCCAAGCCGGATAATCGCGGTATCCGGATCTGTCGTGATATTACCGTTACCTGTTACTGTCATCGTCTTAAGACGGGCATTGTTCTCGGAACATGCAAGACTCATATTATGTATCACTCCTTTTCTTTCGCTGAGGAAACCCTAAACTGGAAAAGTGAAAAAACATCTTTCCACTACGGAAGATTATTTGAGATGCCGCGCTGCGACATAATATTTGGAAACGGTACAGCGGGCATGGCTTGGTGTGAAAATTAATGATTTCTGATTAGAGTTTCCCGATGATAGGCTACAATAGTATATGATCCGGGGTGTTGAATTCATTCTGAAAACAGGAAGAAATTATTAATAATTGGAAAATTACTGTTTGTTCCATATTGCAGGTTCATGTAAAATATGGAATAATAAACAAAAAGAGTGTCAGTAGGATTAGGAACGATGTGAACTGCATTTTTACGGGAATAATTTATAATCGATAGGAACGGATCACAGCACAGAAAAGAGGGAAACGATGATGGATATCAAGGATAAACTGGAGGAAATGAGAAAATTTTATCAGACAGGCAAAACGAAGGATGTCACTTGGCGTATCAAGCAGCTGAGACGGTTGGGCATGGTGATCAAGCGCAATGAGAAGGAGATTTTCGAGGCACTGAAAAAGGATTTGAATAAGTCCTCCTTTGAGACTTACGCCACGGAAATCGGTATGGTATTGGAGGAACTGCACCATGTCATAAGGAATCTGAATCGATGGTCGTCACCGAAACGGGTGCCGACGTCCATCGTAAATTTCCGGTCTTCCAGTTATATTTATCCGGAACCTTACGGGGTGGTATTAATTATGTCACCCTGGAATTATCCGTTCCAGCTTGCTATGGAGCCTTTGATCGGTGCAATCGCAGCGGGAAACTGCATCGTTATGAAGCCGTCGAATTATTCCCCCAATACGTCAAAAGTAATAGAGAAAATCATAAGTGAAACATACTTTGACCACTATGTTATGGTGATTCAGGGAGGAAGGGAAGCGAACCAAACGCTCTTGGATCATCAATTTGATTATATCTTCTTTACCGGCGGAGTTACGGTGGGCAAAACAGTAATGGAGGCCGCGGCAAAGCATCTGACTCCGGTTACCCTGGAGCTGGGCGGGAAGAGCCCCTGCATCGTTGAACGATCTGCTGATCTTAATCTTGCGGCCAGAAGAATTGTATGGGGGAAGTTCCTAAACAGCGGTCAGACCTGTGTCGCACCGGATTATATTCTTGTTGACCGACGGATCAAGGAGGATTTAATTCGCAGGATGAAGGAATATATTCTGCGGTTTTACGGTAAGGAACCACTGTTAAATCAGGATTACCCCAGGATCATTAACAAGAAGCATTTTGACAGGCTGAGGGGGTTATTGGAAGGGCAGCATATTGCAGTCGGTGCACAGGTATCGGAAGCGGCACTTACCATCGCTCCTACAATTTTAGATAAGGCTGCATGGCAGGATCCGGTGATGCAGGAAGAAATTTTTGGCCCCATACTGCCGGTTCTGGAGTACGAGAACCTGGAGGAAGCAATTCAGATGATTAACCAGAGACCAAAGCCATTGGCATTCTATTTATTTACTACAAGATCAGAGGTGGAAAGAAAGATACTACGTAATATTTCCTTTGGCGGAGGCTGTATCAATGACACCATCATGCATCTTGCAAGCACGCATATGCCCTTTGGCGGAGTGGGAGAAAGCGGAATGGGAGGGTATCATGGGAAAGCAAGTTTTGATACTTTTACCCATAAGAAGAGTATCTTAAAAAAATCCAATCTGATAGACCTTCCCCTCAGATATCCACCTTATAAAAAGAAATTGTTCTTACTAAAATTAATTATGAAATAATTCTTTTCGGAATATTCGGTACGGGAGACAGAATATGATAATAGCAGATCAATATTCATAAGGTGTATCATTTATGACGAAGAACAAGCATCTTCTCCCTGCTATTTATCCGGCTATCCTGTTATATATGAATGCGGCAGCATTCTTCTTTGGGATTATATATTTACTTCGTCCCAGGGAGACTTTTATCTGGAATATTTTCGGATATCTGATGCTGATCACATTGTTTGGCAATATCGGGCTTTCGGTATGGAAGGAATCACCTGTCATCCCCGGAAGACTGTATCTGTTTTTATCCGCGGCTTTTATGTCTGGGGTATTCATTTTGAATACCCTTGTTTCTATTGACCCGGAGAACTTCAGTTCTCAAAGCCGGATTGCGCATGGATTAATCCTGGCATTATTTGGACTGGGAGGTATTATGGCCTATCAATCCCATGTGAATCCAATTCCATCGAATAACGGGTTAGCAGAAGAAAAGAAGACTGGAAACAGTATGGCGCAGATTCCAAAAAATATTGCGATTATTCTGCTGAGTGCTATCCTTTACTTTGGATTGTATCTGGCGGTTAATCTTCTAAAGGTGTCCAAGGTAGGGACACTGGAGCCGTTTATATCTGAATATGCTTTGTTTCTTGCCGTTATATTCTTGAGCATCGGTGTGCTGATTGTACAGCTTTTGGACAAAGCAAAATACTATTTTTATTATTCCATTGTTCTTACGGTGACAATATTTATATTTCTTGTGTTTTTGCTTCCCCTTGCATTTCTTCCCGCCACGCTTAAAAATGCTGAAAATGATTTTGCTGCGGCATTTGGTGACGAATATAAAGCAAATCCCATATTTAAAGGCAATCAATACCGCCAGCTTCCGTTTTCCATGGCGGAGTATTTCTTTGGAATTCCTTCCAATCACTACCTGCTGACAAAGGACGTGGTTTTCTATGAAGGGATGGAAGGAGTAGATCAGGGCTTAAAGCTGGCCTTTGATGTATATACGCCGTCTCAGGGACAACAGGTGAACGGGTATCCTGTCTTAATCAGGATTCACGGAGGCGCCTGGACCTCAGGGGATAAGGGGGAGCGCAATTTTTCCCAGATGAATAAGTATTATGCGGCACAGGGGTATGCGGTGTTTGATATCGAATATGGACTAAATGATAAGATTAATTGGCTGAAGATGAATCCGACGGAGAAATCAAGATCCGGAAATTTTACCATAGATGATATGGTTCGTCATATTGGTTTATTTACAAAGTATCTGGTTCAACATCAGAAGGAATACCGGGTAAACTTAAACCAGGTCTTTGTGTCAGGAGGATCCGCCGGCGGACAGCTTGCTATGGCTGCAGGGCTTGGTATGGCAAGCGGCAACTATCAGAAGATATTGGATTCTCAAATTCAGATCAGGGGAATTATACCATTTTATCCTGCCAACGGCATATCCACAGTATTTGAGATCAATGGCCGTCAGGAATTGGTGGATCCCATCCTGCTGATTGACAAATCCAGTCCGCCCTGTCTGATTTATCAGGGAAGTCATGACGGCCTGGTGGATAAGGAGATAGCAGAGGATATCCGTCTTGCCTATCTCGATGATGGAAATGGGCTGTGTGCGGTAATCAGAATGCCCTTTGGAGGGCATGCCAGTGATCTGTATTTCTCCGGATACTATAACCAGATCTTTGTGTATTATATGGAACGGTTTCTGTATCAATATCAATAGAACTAAAGCAACTGCTTTGCTGCCGGTTCAGGTGTTATTTCTTCCTTTTCATAAGACCGAGGATAAAAAACAATCCTGCAGCGGTAATAAAGCCTATCACACTGGAAATAAACGATACCGATCTGACATAGGAAGAACCGGCATTATGAAGGGAGCGATAGATAATTTCATTGGTGATTGCCTGGGCAGGGATACAAATTAGGGAACAGATCCCGCTGAAAAACCATACAGATAATCGTGCTTTATACTGTAATGCGATCAAAAGCCACAGGAGAATAATCCAGGTATAGGAGATGGGAAAGCCGATGCTCCATAACCAGTGTCCGTAGATTTCCTTCGTGTTATCAAATGAGATATAATACGTATTGGTAACCGTCTGTATGATGCCAAGAAACGGAAGAATCACAATGCTTAACAGGACAAGGCTGATAAGAAAGCCCTTCTTTTTATAAACCAATGGAGGGATCAGCAGGCAGCCGCCCATCACACATCCGTCAATGACATAGTAAGACCAGGAAAGCTCCCGATTGACAGCCAGATTAACAATGACACAGGTAAAGATGGAGATCAGGAGCGTAATGGCAAGCAGGTAAGCAATCAATCGACCCTTATCCCGATCCTTCTGCCTGATAAGCTGACCCACATATTCCAGAGCGTTCGTGATATCCGCCGGTTTGTTTGTGATGTCCCATGGGGCAGTCTCACCTTCCAGAAGTTCATTAATTGTGGTCCCAAGTGCATCTGCCAGCGGTCTTAACAGACTGATATCAGGATAACCGGCGCCCCGTTCCCACTTAGACACCGCCTTATCCGTAACACCCAGCAGATCTGCCAGTTCCTTCTGTGTCATATTTTTGTCTTTTCTTAAATTCATAATGTAAATACCGATTTTCTGATTATCCATATTTGTCCTCATATCTGCGCAGCATATGGCGCAGCTTACCTTTCTGGCATTATTTTCATCCTGAGAGATCCTTCGTTCTCTGTCGGAGGTATGGTATTCATCATAGAATAGGACAGTACCAATCTGCAACCTACGCTGCGTAAAATCAGGGTAAACGAAGCGTAGAGTCCCGTTTATACCGGAAATAATCATACCACAGAAATAAAAATTGGTAAATATTAACCTTAATCGCTTGAAAACCCATAGGGCGAATGTTATATTGATCTTATGCATCAGATTAGCAAAAGAATAAAGAATATAAATTTAGGAGGAACTTAACTATGAAGTTTAGCCCTAACAGCAGCTTCCTGTTTACACTGGCTATTATTGTAATCCTGTTTGTTATTGCGCAATCGCTCTTTTTTCTGATACGGGCTTACAAAAGAGCAAAGGTGATTGGTATGGACATGAAACAGATCAGAAAGATTATCCTGTCAACGGCCATTTTTACCCTTGCGCCGGCAGTATCCATCCTTTTGGGGGTAATCACATTATCAAAGTTTCTTGGACTACCCCTTCCCTGGATCAGATTGAGTGTCATTGGCGCAATTACATATGAACTGCCTGCAGCAAGCACTACAGCTGATGCTCTTAAGATATCACTTTCTGAGACCCTGACGGATCCCAAGGCATATTCCGCCATCGCCTGGGTTATGACACTGGGTATTATGCCAAGCATTGTTCTGGTTCCCATTTTGTTAAAACGAATTCAAAGAGGGGTATTATCAATAAAAAACAAGGATGGTAAGTGGGGAGATATCTTTATCACTGCACTTTTTCTCGGTATGATTTCCGCATTTTTGGGAATGGTCTGTTCGGGGGTAAGAGATGGCCTAAGCGGTTGGATTCCGATTTTTGTACTTCTTTTCTCTGCCTTGTTAATGGCGTTATGCGGTATTTTAGTGAAGGTGTTTCGACAAAACTGGCTGCAAAATTATGCCCTTCCCATCAGTATGCTGGGTGCCATGGGGTTTGCAGTATGGATAACACCACTCATTCAATAAGGGGGAGAGAGAATGGATAGGAAATCATATAATGATATTACACATTTTTATGGAAAGATATGGATATGGACAGCGGTGGTGATTATATTGAGTATTCCCGTGGCCATCTGTGTCTATTATAATGCATGGCCTGAATTTAGCTCTGTTTGGAAGGGCTTACTGGGGGTTGCGCCGATCTTTTGGACGGTGGGTACCATTGAAGTAATTACTTATACCCCAATGCTTGGAACTGCAGGCTCCTATCTGGGTTTTGTTACAGGCAATCTGACCAATCTCAAGGTACCAAGTGCGCTGGCTGCCATGGAAAACGCCAAAGTAAAACCCGGTTCGGAGGAAGGAGAGGTCGTATCCACCATTGCAATTGCTACCTCCTCCATTGTTACAACCATCATAATTTCTGCGGGTGTTCTCTTATTATCTGCATTAACACCGATCTTGAATTCTCCGGTATTAAAGCCGGCTTTTGATCAGATATTACCTTCGCTATTTGGTGGACTTGCTGTTGTTTACATCAGTAAGAACTGGAAGATCTCTATAGCACCATTGACTTTTATGGTCATACTGTTTCTTCTGGTACCGTCACTTGCCGGTTCAGTCGGAATTCTGGTCCCCGTGGGTGCACTTATTTCCATCGCGGGAGCAAGAATATTATACAAGAAGAAGTTACTGTAAATGGGAAGCGGATATCATAACAGTAAATAAGCTGTGGAGATCGGCTTTACCCTGATGGAATCAGGACAGGAATGAGAATAGTAAGTCTGTAACAGGAAGAAGGATGGACAGAAAATGGGAATCTATATGGGAATTACGATGTTAGTGCTGATTATCATATTCTTCGCGGTGATACTAATAAGAGCCTTATTATTTCAACCGGAGAAGGTTTCTGGTACGGAGAAGAAAACTTATCAATTAAATCAGGAAAAAATCGTATCGGATTTATCAGAGATGATCAAATGTATCACAATTTCAAACCGCAGGGAAGAACTGGTTGACAGGAAGGAATTTGAAAAGTTTCAGCAGCTGCTTATGGAACGGTATCCATTGGTTCATAAGAGTTGTACCCTGCAATTTGTGGGCAAGACAGGCTTGTTATACCACTGGAAGGGAAAGTCATCAGCAAAACCGGTGGTTCTGATGGCGCATTATGATGTGGTCCCTGTGGAAGAAGCCGGTTGGGAAAAGCCCGCTTTTGAGGGGCTGATTGAACAGGATATGATTTGGGGAAGAGGTACGCTGGATACCAAGGGAACCTTATGCGCGATCTTTGAAGCTGCTGAATATTTATTACAGGAGACATTTGTCCCGGATCAGGATATCTATTTATCCTTCTCAGGCGAAGAAGAAATCGACGGGGACACCTGTGCAGATATTGTGGGTGAACTGAAAAAACGGGGAATAACACCATCCTTTGTTTTGGATGAAGGGGGCGCTGTAGTTGAGAAGGTATTCCCCGGTGTTAATAAGCAGTGCGCGCTGGTAGGAATAGGGGAGAAGGGGAGTGTAAATCTGGAACTCGTCCTGGACAGTCAGGGGGGTCATGCCTCAACGCCTCCGATTCATACCATTGTGGGGCGGCTTTCCCAGGCGGTGGTAAAGATGGAAAAGCATCCTTTTAAGGCTCAATTAACCAAACCGGTGAAAGAGATGTTTGACACACTTGGCAGGCATTCAAGCTTTGCGTTTAAAATTCTATTTGCAAATTTATGGTGTTTTCAACCCCTGCTCGACGTCATATGTAAAAAGTCCGGCGGTGAGTTAAATGCTATGATGCGCACCACCTGTGCCGTCACAAGAATGGAGGGGAGCAAAGCATACAATGTCCTTCCGCCCAGGGCAGCCATTGGAGCAAATCTTCGGCTTCTTGGTAAGGATACCATGGAAACGGCAAAGCAATACCTGGAAAGCGTTATTGACAATGAGGATATTAAAATTCATATTGTCAATGGTATGAATCCCTCAATTTATTCTGATACAAACTGTGAGGAATGGTATCAACTAAAAAAAGTAATCCATAATAATTGGCCGGAAGCCATTGTATCTCCCTATTTGATGATGGCGTGCAGTGATTCCAGACATTATTGTGCAATTACAGATCATGTATACCGTTTTTCAGCCATGGAGCTGTCCAGGGAAGAGCGGGGCATGATTCATGGTCATAATGAAAGAATACCGATAAAAACCCTCATCCGCACGGTAGAATTTTATATCAGCCTGCTGGAGGAATTTTGATAAAATAATTACAAATAGGTGAGGATCCTTTATGAAAAAATTAATCTTAGTAACTTCCCCCCCTGCCTGTGGGAAGACTTATGTATCAAAACAACTGGCTAAGGCATTAAAGCATATCGTCTATCTGGATAAGGACACATTGATCTGTTTGTCAAAGCAGATTTTTAAGGCGGCCGATGAACCCTATAACAGAAGCTCTCAGTTTTTTGAAGAGAACATCAGAGATTATGAATATGAGGTCATCGTGGCCTTGGCACTGGAAGCATTGGATTATGATGATCTTGTGTTGATCAATGCACCCTTCACCAGAGAAATCCGCGACGACAACTATATTAAGGACTTGAAAGATAAATTACAGGTGAAGAATGCAAGTCTGGTGGTGATCTGGGTAGAGACATCCATCGAAGTCTGCAGGCAGAGAATGATTGAGCGCAATTCGGACAGAGACACCTGGAAACTTGCCAACTGGGATCAATATATTGCCGGATGTAATTTTGAGGTTCCGCTGTCCCTGGATCATCCTGATGTGAAAGATGATCTCTTAATCTTCCATAATTCTTCCGACGAAGCGTTTGATCTTTCCCTGAAGCAGATAGTTTCCTTGCTGGAAGAGGAGATTTCCGAATAAAGGGTCCGCACTTCCATTGACTGGAACGAAACATAAGGGAATAACTGATGGTAAGGCTGCAACGGAAAGGAACTCGGTATATGAGAATCGTAATGAATCAGGTCACCAAATCATTTAAGAAGCAAAATATCATAAAAGAGTTAAATCTTGAGATGAGTGAAAATGAAATATTCGGTTTGGTCGGACCGTCAGGTGCAGGAAAGACGACGATGATTCGGTTAATCGTAGGGCATGCTTCGAAGCAGATTCTAAATTTTTTATAAACAGGTTCATAGTTCTTTACTTTTGAATAGTATGATGTTAGAATGTTTTCAATGATGAACGGGGGTTCACTTATGCAATACTTAAAGGATGAGATTCGCAGTAATATCATTGCGGCTGCATTGATGGAATTTAAAGAGAAGGGGTATAAGGATTCTTCCGTACGAACAATTGCAGCACATGCAGGGGTTGCCATTGGAAATGTTTATCGCTACTTTAAGAATAAGGATGAGTTATTTAATACGATTATCGAACCGGTATATACAAAGTTCACGTCTATGGTATTCGATTCGTATCAGACGCAGAATAACCAGGTCGCGATCCACTTGATTACAGAGGATATCGTAACAATTATAATGGATTTTTATTCCAGATATCAGACAGAGTTAATGATTATGATCGATAAAAGTCAGGGCTCGAAATATGAGGATATTAAGGATGAACTGATCCGATTGATTAATTATCGTATCAAGATGGAGCTTATTCCCATTTTAAAAGAAAAGGGTGCTTCCGTTGACCTGGATGATTTTTCTTATGTGATATCTGCGTCCTTTGTGGAAGGAATATTTATTGTCCTTAGAAAGTATAGTGAAACAGACAAGATCAAAGAATTATTTGAACAACTTCTGGTGGTATACTTTGATGATTTTTATCGCAGATTTCAGTATTTGATCAAGTGATTTACTGGGAAAAGACTTTATTTTTTGGACTAAAAATGAACAAATGTTCATTTTAAAAAGCATTGTCTGAGACAGAATAGGAGGCTGGAAAGAAGGAGAAAATAATAAATAATTTTACATACATGTATTTTATAAAGATTTAGATTAAAGGAGTTAAAAAATGCTGAAAAATTTAGCTAGATGGATCGTAAAATATCGCATTGCCATACTGATTTTCTTTGGGGTCTCATCGATTATTTCGATGTTTTTCGTATCAAGCGTTAAGGTGAATTATAATATGAGTCAGTATTTACCTGATGATATGGAAACAAAAAAGTCAGTGGAAATACTGGAGAAGGAATTTGGAGTAACAGGATCTGCCCAGGTGATGATATATGATATCAGTATTCCCCAAGCAAAGATCGTGAAAGATAAAATTGCAAAGATTGACGGAATCAAATCAGTTACCTGGCTGGATGATGTCGCAGACCTTCAAAAACCCATTGAATATCTGGATCAGAATAGCGTTGCACCCTTTTATCAGGAGAATGCCGCCCTATTCCAGATCGTATTTGAGGAAGATGATTACAGCCTGAAAACCGGTGCCGCGCTGGATGAGATCCGGACCATCGCGGGAGATAAGGTTGCAATCCGAGGGCCGGCAGTTGCCGCTAAGGCAATGAGAGATACAACGTCAAGTGAAATCATTACAATCGTAGCTTTTGTTGTTCCAATCTTTTTATTAATATTATTTCTGGCCACCAGTTCCTGGCTGGAACCATTGTTATTTATTACCGTCATTGGAATTTCCGTATTGATTAATATGGGAACTAATGTGATCTTTCCCAGTATCTCCTTTATGACACAAATGTGTGCCGGAGTGCTGCAATTTGCCATTGCAATGGATTACTCGATTTTCCTGCTGCACCGTTTTGCGGAAGAGAGAGCGCTGGGTGCAGGTGTGGAAGATGCTATGCGACGTGCCGTATATAAAGCCTTTTCCTCTATATCAGCCAGTTCCCTGACTACGGTAGCAGGATTTGTTGCTTTAATGTTCATGCGATATGGCATCGGGATGGATATGGGAATGGTACTTGCAAAAGGTATTTTACTCAGTCTGATCTGCGTATTATTCCTGCTTCCCGCACTGGCAATTTTATGTGATAAGTATATTGAGAAGACGCATCATCGTCCCTTTCTTCCATCCTTTGAAAAGTTTGGAAAAGTCATCATTAAATTACGTTATGTTATCGTAGCAATACTTTTAATTATGGCGATACCGGCTTTCAGAGCACAGTTGTCCAATCATTTTCTCTATGGAGAATCCTCCGTAGCTGTCAGTGAGGGGACGAAGCCTGCCCTGGAGGAAGAACATATCAAGAAGATTTTCGGACGATTTAATCCGGTCGTTGTCATGGTTCCCACAGGAAATATTGCAAAAGAGACTGAGCTGGCGAAAGATCTGCAGCATCTGGATCACATTGAGAGTGTTCAGGCACTGGTAACAATTGCAGATCCTGCCATCGCAAGAGAGCTCCTCCCGACTCAGGTACTGGATCAATTCCAGTCAGAGCACTATAACAGAATGATCATCAATATGGATACCGAGGTAGAAGATCAGACTGCCTTTGAAACAATAGACCAGATTTCGAAAACAGTGCAGCAATCTTATGGCAGTGATTATGTAATGATAGGGTCCTCCGTCAGTGTAAGAGATATTAAAGCGGTTGTTGATGTGGATTATCAAAGAGTAAACCTGATCTCAATTCTGGCTGTGGCATTTATTCTATTAATAACCTTTCAATCAATATTGATACCGGGGATACTGATCCTTGTAATAGAATCCTCTATTTGGATTAATATGTCCGTGCCTTATTTCTTTCATAATACCTTGAGTTTTATCGGTTATATGATTGTCAGTACGATTCAGCTGGGTGCAACCATAGATTATGCCATTTTATTGACAGACAGATATCAGCATAACAGATTGAAGATGGGGAAAAAGGAAGCAGCATCCAAGGCGATCTCTGATTCAGGACGTTCCATTCTTACCTCTGCGGGAATTCTCTGTTCGGCAGGCTTTATCATGGGGCAGGTATCCAGTATTAAAGGTATTTCTGAGTTGGGAACTCTCATAGGAAGAGGAGCATTATTAAGCGGACTACTGGTATTTATCTTATTACCCCAGCTTTTGGTTATTCTTGATAAGCCCATCCGAATGCTTACATTAAAAGAAGGAACCTTACGTCGGATATTCTCTGGTAAGAACCGGAAAGAAGCTGCTGCCAATGAGAATTATAAAGTTAGTGTCGCATCGATTGAAACAGAACAGAGCTTAAGGAGTAATGAAAATGAAGAAAATGAAAAATAAAATTATCTGTTTATTGCTGGTTGTTTTACTGATAGGCGTTAATGTGGATCACTCAATCTATTCTGTAAATGCTGCCAATGAGACAAATCAGATTCAGCAAATAAATAAGGATGAAACAGTTTATATTAATCTTAATCATGATGGCAGTATTTTAAATATGAATGTGGTCAATTATATACAAACTCCTCAAAACGGAATTTATGAAGACTTTGGGAATTATAGTGAAGTAAAAAATCTCAGCGGTGACAAGACTCCCGTCATTTCAGAGGACAGTGTCAGCTGGGATTTACCACAAGCGATGGAAGGCTTTTATTATCAGGGAACCCTTAAGTCGGGAGAACTTCCCTGGAACTTTAACATTTCATATGAATTGGATGGAAAAATAGTAGATGCAAAGGCGCTTTCCGGAGCAACCGGAAAACTTACGCTGCATATTAAGGCAGATCAGAATCCTTTGTCACAGGAATTTTTCAGAAAGAACTATATGATGCAGATTACGGTTCCTCTGAATATGCAAAATACGACGCTGATTTGTGCACCGGGAGCAGTTCAGATGATTGCAGGTCAGACGAAGAATCTAAATTTTACCGTATTACCGAATACATCAGGGGATTTTGCAATAGAGGCGAATGTAAATGATTTCTCCATGGCCGCCATGGATATTACCATGATGAAGGCGGACATGACCGGTTTAATTGATACGCAGGAAATGACCGATGGTTTTGATCAAATGTCCGGAGGTATGGAGGATCTGACGGATGGCACCGTAAAGTTAAAGGATGGATTATCGCAGCTTTCCGATGGTATTGGACAGATTGCTGACGGCATGAATGAATTATCAAAGGGAACCCCTCAGTTATCTGCCGGAATGGATCAATTCGGAAAAGGATTAAATACCTTTGGCAGCAATCTTACAGAAGTCTCTAAAGGGTCCGCTGCGATGAATCAGGGACTGAAGCAGCTTGCACAGAATGGCTCGAAACTCACCTCCGGTTACCAGGATCTGGAGACTGGAATTACCTCTATGCTATCCATGAAGAAGGAATTAAGTGCACTGGCTACGGCAATGATGCAAAGCGGTGATCCTCAGACGGTTCAATTGGCACAGGCAGTATTGGGGCAGCTTCAGGGTTTGGAAGGGCTGCAATCCGGACTGGATCAATTAAATCAGAATCTGGACGGATATATGCAGGGTGTAAAACAGACTTCAAAACAGTATGAGAAATTTAACGCCGGCATGCAGCAGCTGCCCGGTGGATTTGAGCAGGTTTCAGGAGGTTATAATGCAATTGCCAATGGAAATAAGCAAGTTTATTCCGCTGTCGGCAAACTCAGTAATGGTCTTTCTGAACTTGATCATTCCGCAGCGGAGATACCAGGCAAAACACAGCAGCTCATCGATGGGCAAGAGCAAATGAAAGACGGTGTTGACCAGGCAGTGACCGAGATAAAAGATTTGACCGGTACGTCAAAGGATCCTGCCGGCGTTACAGTGGTATCCTTTGCAGCCCCCGGAAAGGTTACGCCGGATTCCGTACAATTTATTCTTCGTACTGCAGCAATCGAAAAGATAGATCAGCAAGAGAATACGATTCCTGTTCAGGTGGAAAAAGAAGGTTTCTGGAAGCGATTACTGGATTTATTCCGGTAGTTTATATTACCCCTTTACGATAATGAAATGATAAGAAGTCAGACAGCACCTGGATTCCCATTGCCTGTCTGACTTCTCGATTTTAATCATGATAAGTGAAACATTGCCAACTTATCTTGTTTGTGGGACTAAAATAACGGAGGTTCCTTGAGGATACCATTTAGCAGATCTGATGTTGATGAAAGTTGATCTTTGGTTCCGGTAACTGCAATCCAACAGCCGCCCTGTGCGCTCATAACTCCACCGGCAGCTACCAATTGTGCAGATGCACCGGTCAGCAGCGTGATTGCTTCCAGCTCTGTAATAATCGTACCACTTACCGGAAACATACGAAGACCGGTAGAAGAGGGGGCATTTAATATTGCTGAAATGGTAAAGATATCTCCAAAGACCCGTTTCTCCAGGCCCACCGGCAGGATTAGTTCCACCCGTTTTCCTATGACTGCCTGAAGAATCGGCCCGGTTGTTCCCACACTGGGATTGCCGATTAAAATACCAGCTTGTTTTCTATCCGGATCAACTGCATTGGCCCCCTTTATTACGATATCACCGTGGTCAAGATCAGAGGCAATATCGTAGATGGTAACATGCCGCTTCCACATTCCCTTTTCAATTACAATATCCTGATTAAAGTATCCATTGGCCCTGGCTTCTACTTTTTCACCCGGTGCAGTGGTAATCCCCCTAAAAAACGTATCCTTTGTAAAATCATCCAGTTGATCCAACTGCAGGAGCAATTCCTCGGCGATATAAGAGTTGGTTGTCCCGGCGATTACTACAACGGTATGATTTTCCAGAGCCTGCCTGATCTGTCCAAGTGAAATCACGGCTTTTGCAATCAGTCTCTTGCCTGCGGCAACTGTGATAAAAAACTGTTTTGTTAAGAATTCTTCTGACATATTCATCCTTCTTTCTGTGCACATCATTATCATAGATTGTTATAGCGCTATTCTACCAGTATACAGCATTCCGTCAGAAGATAACAACATTAATTTAAGAAAAAGCAAGCATTTCCCAAGCGGAGCCGCTCGCGCTTAGTTGCATCACGCAGCAGTACCCTTTCGGAACTATTTATCGTGGCCCTATATGGGGTGTGAAAAGTAATCTTTATGTTATTCTTTGGCGTATTTTATTCTACGCCCTTTAAAGAGCTTACCATGTCGATTTTTTTTAACCTTCCGGAGAAAAACAGGTTAACACAGAGTGATAAAGCAAATGTTAATCCACTGCTGAGCAGAATGGAACGCAGGGATACAATACACATCATATCAAAATTATCCCCCATGGTTGACATCATGAATCGTAACAAGCCAATTCCCGAAGGAATGCCCAGGATAATCCCGATGATACTAAGCCAAACAGTCTGTGTTGCCAATAGCTTTCTAAGCTTTCCTGTCTGAAATCCCATTACCTTTAGAGTAGCCAGTTCCCTTTGCATTTCGGTAAAGGAAAGAATCCCTAAATTATATAATACAACAATTGCAAGGAGTGCTGCAGCTAAGATCATGATATAAACGAGGGTATTCATAGCTTCCGTCATTGTTTTGTAACTTTCAGTCAAATCTTCTATGGACCAGATGGCTGATGCCACGGGTGGAAGAGTTTCCAGCTTCTCATTTGTGACGATTGCAGTAGGCGAAAAGTGATATCCAAGCGATTCAAAGGTTTGCCTTGTCAGAATGATACCCTGGGAAACAGGAGAGCGATAGATTTCATCTACTGTAGTATCAACCCAGGACTCATCTGAAAATCTATGCCATGAGATTTGATCTCCTTTTTTTACACCGAGTAGTTGTGCCATTTTATAACTTAGAGCAATTCCATTTTCGGGTAACTGGATAAATTTACGGGCGGGACTGGTTGCTTTGATTAAGGTAACATGATCTGTGACTAACAATTCTCCGGTTTTTTTCTTATTATTTGCCTTAAGTTCAATTGCATCCTCCATTAAGATCTCTCCATGGAATGCCGATTGTATAGATGCAATTTGCTCGGGTGATGCATTTTCATCCATGGTAATCTTGGTGGTAAACTGATTGATATCGGAATATTCCCAGGAGATGACATCTTTAAAGCTGTCCTGCATTCCAAGCGCGCAGGCAAGAAGTGCACTACAGCCAAGGACACCAATGATTGCCATCACAGATCTAACTTTGCTTCTGAATATATCACGTAGGTTCCATTGAATGAGAAAGCTCAGGTTTGACCATAATCTGGTGTGTTCAAGCTTGCTTCGTTTCATTGTCTTAGGTGCTTTTGGACGAAGTGTTTGAGACGGCGTATCCTTTAATTGTATTCTGCATGTAAGATAGGTAATTAAGGTGCAAGCCAGCGTGGTTATCATTGCCATTCCATAAAAGGCGGGAGAGATGGCAGGCTTCCATTGAGGCAGTGTGTATGCTGTTTTTAACGAAGTATAGAATAATCTGGGTATGGTAAAAGGGCCGATCAGACTTCCTAAAACAGAGCCCAAAAAGGAGAGGAAAAAACCAAAGGAGATATAATGGAGTACGATGCTTCTTCGTTGAAAACCAATGGCTTTTAGTGTACCGATTTGTGTTCGCTGATTATTGACCATTCTTGTCATCGTCGTCAGAATGGTTAATAAGGCAATGGCTAAAAAAGCAACTGGAAATACATTTGCCATAGACTTATGCTGTTTAATTTCCTGATCAAAAATCTGATAACTCTGCAGGTTATTCCGATTTATATATACATTGTAATGGCCGTTCAAAGCCTGATCTATTGCTTTTTCCATCTCTTCATCCGTTTTATGGGCATAAGTGATTAAGAGCTCCGGATAGGAAATAGAGGCAGCGGACGGGAATGCCATGGCAGGAAGATATGCAAAACCAAAGTTGGCATGATTCGGGACCACATCATTACTTCCTATCCCATAGACATATTCGGGACTTAGGATGGTTCCTAGAATAGGCTTACTTAAGATAATTCCCCGAGCACTGATGGAAATACGATCGCCTGCTTTTAAGCCCTGTGCTTTGGCGAATGAGTCATCCAGCCATATGCCGTCTTTGATGTTGTCGAAAGCCTGACCATCAATCAGATGACACTTCGAGATGTTATTCTCCTCAACAAAATGTAAGGAAAGCTCCGGCTTGTTGGCAAGATCAGCAGTAGCAGTAAGGGAGAGTCTCCGCTGGACTCCGGTTACCCCATCGATATGTTCAACTGCTGTCACTGCCGTCAAATCAAAATTATTGCCATAGATCCAGGCATTGGCCAGATTGCAGTTGTCATAATAATGATTTACCGTGGTCTGTAGCCCATACCATTCTCCGCTAATTCCGGTGTAAATAAAAACGCCCAGAAATGACATCAGGAAGATGGAAATAAATTGGGCCTTATGTAACTTCATGTCACGCAGCATTTTACGAAACAGCATCACCAATTCACCTCACTTATGGGAAGAGGGGCGTCATTCAAAAGGATATCTCTTACCTTTCCATTCTTTAAGCGGATGACCTTATCTGCGGCTTGTGCCAGGGTGGTATTATGTGTAACAATAATGACTGTTTTATGCTGTGCTCTGCTTAATTCCTGTAATATGGACAGGATAAGGATACCGGTCTCACTATCAAGTGCACCTGTTGGTTCATCACATAACAACATGGAAGGGTTTTTACAAATTGCCCTGGCAATAGAAACCCGCTGCTGTTCACCGCCCGACAGCTGGGAGGGAAACTTATTTAAATGCTCTGATAATCCGACGGAGGATAATACTTCAGCGGCATCCAGCGGCTTCTTTACGATATTTTTTGTAAGTGCGACATTTTCCAGTGCCGTCAGTGAAGGAATTAAATTATAAAACTGGAATACAAATCCAACCTTGGTTGCCCGGTAATTGGTGAGGGCGATATCGTTGTAATTCGTTATGATGTCACCACCGGCAATTATCTCTCCGGAAGTTGCAACATCCATTCCTCCAAGAAGATTTAGAACCGTTGATTTGCCTGCGCCGCTCGGTCCAAGAATTACGACAAATTCACCTTCTGAAATGCCAAAACTAATATGATCGGCTGCAAGAAGCTTCTTTTCACCAACACAATATTCTTTTGATACATTTTTAAATTCGATAATCTCACTCATATAGAAACCTCCTAATATGAAATATATTTCAGGTTTTAGTATAAGCGAGTTTTAAGACTGCGTCAATATAAAATATGAAATATATTTCAGGTTGTTATTGCTTTTTTTTGTTGATTATTTATAATGATACATGGAGAAATTATATAAAAAGTGGTATCATAGTTTTTGACGAATTCTTTCGTCGAATTATGCCAAATAGATAAAAGATAACAGAGGTGATGAATGCATGAGCGCATCTGGTGAAATAAGACAACCAAAGCAAAAACGTTCCATGGAAAAGAAGAAGAAAATCGTTGCTGCCGGGTTCAAGCTTTTCTGTGAGAAAGGTTATTATAATACCAATACCGCAGAGATTGCGAAAGAAGCGGGGGTTTCGACGGGAATTGTTTATAATTATTTTAAGGACAAAAAAGATATCTTTCTGGAAGCCATTAAAACTTATGTTCAGGGAATGATGGACCCGGTTTATGAATTACTAAAGGAGATAAAGGCACCCTATGATTTGACAGAGTTACTCAGACAATATATTGATATTTTTATAGAGTCTCACTATATTTCAAAAGCCGCTCATGAAGAGATGATGGCTATGTCACATATGGATGAGGATGTGGGACAATATTTCTGTGATTTTGAAGAGAATACAGCTAAAAATATAGTTAAAATACTGAAGAACAACAATATCTATCCTCATAATGCTGATGAAAAGATTCATATCTGTATCGGTATGATTGAAAATTTATGTCATGAGATTGTCTATCATAAACATGAATACATGGATTATGATATTATGAAAGAAGAAATCATTAAATCAATAGTAACCATGTTAAGTCATTGAAACAATGATTGATTGAATTTTATAAATGTCTGTATTTTTTCATATGTAATGAATATATATTTGTATACGAATTATTCCTTAGAAATAAGTAATCGCTTATCCGGAATAATTCGTTTTTTATTCATGACAGGAGAAGCGTATGGCCGGTTCATCTTGTTGTATCCTATTTGATAAAACCCTTAATGGGAGTAGCGTGTCGGTAATGAAATTTTATTAAGGAGTGGAACTATGGATCGGGATTATGTATATGAATCTAGAGAAACAAAGAAGGTAGTAAATATACCAATATCACTCTATAAGTCTATGCAGGGTAAATACTTTGCAGGATTAAGCCGGGAAGAATTCGGTAATGGGAAATATGCGTGGGCGGGATTGATTAACCCTAAAAATTCCGGCGTAAATCTGCATGTTAATGTATTTACCGTGGGGAATGTATCGAAAATTCCATTCTCCTTTCAGATCTGGCTGAATTCCTGTCTGTTGTCAGGAACAGCTAAATTAACGGATATGGTAAGTGCGGCTAATACATCATTAAAGCCGATTCCAAAACCCAAAATACAATTTCTATATGCTGAGAATGTAAATGATTTACCCATGGGAGGAACCCTAATCTTTGGAAGAAGAGTTCCGGAGGAGACAACCATCGTATCAGAAGAGGATGGTAAATTCATCTGTCCTCCGGGCGGTAATTTTGTGGTTAATTGCCTTCCTCCGGAGAAAGGTAATGAAAAAATATTAGCGAGAGTTGCTTTTGGATGGTGGGAAGAGAGAGTTTGACCGGCAATTTTAACTGGTTATAGAGGGCAGGTGTACCACAAAGGAGTATCATGCCTTTAACTCATGATACTCCTTTGGTGGAAAATCTAATACGATTAGAGGAACTGTATTTGATAGGCCTTGATCATTATCTTCTGCAGATGTCACAGAAGACAATAAATTCGGGTCTAAGGAAATAAGCAACCTATTGGTGCGAATAAATCGCAATTAAATTATGTCATCGAGAAGATAGCAGCCCAAACTAAGTGTGGATAGGAACGGTCATGGACTTATCCTGATACATCAGAAGATCGATATGTTTAATAAAATCATCGACGGACATTGCGGAAGCGGCATCATAAACTGCGGCTCCTATACTTAAACTAATTTCATAGGATAAGCTTTTTTTACTGTTAAAAACAGCTACATTCTCATTCAAATGCTGTATATGAGTATTGAGTTCGGACGGGTGTGCCAATTCCAGTAAGACCACAAATTCATCTCCACCAAAACGGTAGATGAAATCATCATTGCAGAAAGTATTCTTTAGGATCATTGCTGTATATTTTAGAGCTTCATCCCCAACATAATGGCCAAATTGATCGTTAATTGATTTGAACGAATTCAGATCTATCATAATACCTGCAATTAATGTTCTTTTTTTACCCCGCAAAATTAATTCATTGAGATAGTTATCCAGTTGTCTTCGGTTATAAAGACCGGTCAGATAATCTGTATACATCTGTTCATTCTGTATATTAATAAAAACAAAAAGAATGGATATGGTGATACAGATCCAAATCAGTGATAATCCATAGCAAAGAAGCTGCAAAATACCTCCGATAAAAGGAGGAACCATAAAAAAGAGTAACGGTTTAATATGAGGTTTATGGATTTTTTCTTTGTTTACAAAAATAAAAATTGCGGAGTACATGAGGTAAAAGTAGCTGATTGCAGCTACAATTAAAATATAGTCACCCCGATAATAATGATTATCAATGTCAATGTAAAATAAAATATTATAAAAATTACTCAAAACAGATAATACAGTATTTACCATTACCGGTATCAATAACAGGACGAACAACCTCTTAAAACGCTTCTCATTTCTGAAAATGTGAAAATCCACATATAAGGACCAGACCATACAAATGACAGGGTTTAATATGTAGTAGAAGGTTGTATCAATATGATTCAACCATCTGAATAGGGGATGATCCAGACCGTTTAAAATCCACATGAAGGAATCTGTCAGCAAAAGGAGTCCATTAAATATTATTAATAGAAGAAAGAGTTTTTGCTCAAAAGGATAGCTGCCTTTCTTATGATGAAGATTGATATAAATAATAAATAATATAATCAATGCGAAGGCATTAAGTTCGGTATATAGTATAACTTCCATAGAAATTCTCCTAAAGAGTACTCTTTTAACACAGGGAACATTTATATAATATAGGTTTTAAGAAGTTAATTGTATGATCTGGTTCATGATTTTCGTATGTGTGCAGATTTTAGTATTAAATGAATCTTTTACAATCATCTTATCATAACATAAACTGTAACAGGGAACAAGGATATACCATTCGACAATTGCAATATTTTTATCGCAATTTTTTTAGTTCAGTACTAAATTTAGACTGTCATGAAATTAAAAAAGAAGGTTTGTGTAAACTATCACTCCTTGAAGTGTATGATAGCTACACAAACCTTCTCTGTGTAATAAAAAAAGATAAATATCTCTGCTTATTTCATTGTACCTTTCGGTATTGATCACAGGGAATTCATCTTGACGAATTTAAAAAAGCATTATATAATATAATTATTTCATGATTATTGATATTAAAGTCTAATATATCATAATAATCATAACACAAAATCAGATCAATGTCAATACCTGATTTTAAAAAATTTGGAGGTAATTTTATGAAGGATGATTTTATGTTTTTACCAATTCCAATGCAAAAGCAGCAAATGTTACAGGAATTATTGAAGTGTAATGAGTTCACATCCCGATATGGGGTGCAGTTATCCCCTGAAGAGGCAGGCCTTTTGATGGAAGCGCGAAAAGAATCACTTTCAGCAAACGGAAGAATCGAATTCGGAGCAGGGGTAATGCAGAGAATCATTATGGAATTTGCAGACTCCCCTTATCTTTATCAGGACAATTACTTAAGCACATTACTGGAATTACAGGAATGCTTTTATTATTTTAAGAATGAAACACTGGATGAATTATCCGATGATGAATTAATTCATTTGATGAAATATCATTTTGATCACGATTGTCAGGGATCGGCGGAATATCTCCAATCCACTGTTTTGGAAAATATCAGTCATGATGTCCGGTACGGTAGGGAACAGGAGGAATTCTATGAATAAGTTAGCCAGAGTGCAATGGATTCAGGAGGAGGAACTGGATTCAGAATTTTATTTTCAATCTTTATTTAACCTTATATGCAGCAGACAATTGCTAGAAGCGTCGGAGATAGGGAGGATTCAAGTAGAACTGTCCAATTTGCTGGGGAAGGAGACCGAACGTTATACCGGTGGAGAGAGCAGTTCGGTTAAAATTGAAACAGCACAGGGTCTTTTACAATCCATTTGCTATCAGATCAGTATGTATCTAAAATCGATACCCTGCATGGAAAAGAAACTGGAAGTAATAAATAAAGAAAAGGTTTCTGAATTATTTTACCATGGTATGGACAGGATAATTTCAAGTAAGAAGGAGGCACAAATACTGCTGGAACAGATTCAGGGGCATGCTCTTCGAATTGAAAATATTGCCTACCAGGATACGATTTTTCATGGTATTGTTGATTTCTTTCATGATTATAATATAGAATTTGCTGCTCAGGATAATCCCGGAAGTATTGACTACCCTTTATGCCGGACCATCGAGAGATTGACCGGGATCGAATTTATCAGTGAATATCTGAAGCGATTGTGGATTGAAAATGAATTCTGCCTGAAGTTCGATCCGGATAAAATACAATGTCTTTTAAACGGATTTCATAAAGAGAATGTGGAGATGTTGATTAATATTTTTGAATTGATATTTACCAATGCGTTGGGCTGTACGTTGGTCGGAAATGATTGCCGCAGCTTAAATATTCGGCCACAGGAGATGACGCTGTTACAGAATATGCTGGAAGGTAAAAGTACACAAGAACTACAATCCCTGTTTACGGAGCAGTTCTATATACTGGCTGACAGCATGGAAATTGACAAAGACAGGGAATATTTTATTTCTGTTATCCCGGAGCTTGTAATTCGTATAAAGCATAATTTGAAGCTGCATAGGCTGGATCGGTTATTTATTTCATTTCCGGAAGAAGGGATGGGCATGGAATATAATTATCTGGAGGAAGGTATCCTGATGGAAGATGAGATGTTAAGGAAGCTGATAGAGGAGCTGAGAGCTTGCAGATATGTTTCAGATAAAATAGAATTATTACGCAGAGAAGTTCAGAGTCTTTCAGATATGGTTGAGCTATTGGAGGAATGCTTCTATGGAGATGAATTATTGGAAGTATATAAGAATCTGAGCTTTGCGGAATTGGAGATGCTTAGAAAACGGATAGAGGATGACCAAAATTACATGAGTCTCTACGGTGACAGTGAATTGAAAGAATGGCAGCAAAAGCTTCTTGACTATGGCCGGTCACATTACTTATAACAAATATTATATGACAGAAGGACGGGAGAAGAAGGATGGCGATTGGTTATGCCTGCCTGGCGATTGGTGTATTGGATACTTCAATCGCCAGATGTATCTTAAAAAATGCGGATGAGTATAAATTGAGGGAAATAATACACCAGAACTTATCGGCCTTGGATCGATTGATTGATTACAATTGTAAGAATCAAATCAGATTATTTCGAATCAGTTCTGATTTAATTCCTTTTGGCTCTCATTCCGTCAATCAGATTAAGTGGTGGGAAGAGGAGAAAGATATTCTTAAGGCTATCGGAGATAAGATGAATAAGGCAGGAATCAGAGGATCTATGCATCCCGGTCAGTATACTGTATTGAATGCTTTCCATTCGGAGGTGATCACCAATGCAGTTCATGATTTGATTTATCACGACAGAGTACTTTCTGCTATGGGATTAGATCAAAGCAGTAAATTAATTCTGCATATCGGCGGTGTATATGGTGATAAGAAGGAAGCTATGAAATCATTTATTCAAAATTATAACAGGTTACCGCAGACGGTAAAAGATCGACTGGTCATAGAAAATGATGATAAAAATTATACCATACAGGATGTTTTGGCAATTTCAGAAATGACCGGGCTTCCTGTAGTTTATGATCAGCTGCATCACGAAATTAATCCTCCGGATTCTAAGCTCTCAGTAATGGAATGGATGGATCTATGCAAGCATACCTGGAAGGAGAAGGATGGGAGACAGAAAATCCACTATTCACAGCAAAAGCCGGGGGGTGTGGCAGGAGCGCATTCGGAAACCATAGTATTAGAATCATTTCTCCGATTCTATCAAGGGCTTTCTGATCCTGAAATTGATATTATGCTGGAAGTGAAGGATAAAAACCTTTCCGCAATCAAGTGTATCAATGCCATCTTTCATAATGCTTTTGCAAAGGAGCTGGAAGAAGAGTGGGCAAAATATCATTATTATGTAAAAAGCAAATCGGCAAGACTTGATCAGGAAATCAGAGAACTTCTTAGGAAGAGCAGGGATCCTGTTTGTGCAGAATTTTATCAAAGGATTGAAGCCGCAATTTCTCTTGGGGAGGACAGGGAGGCAGAGAAGGATGTGGCAAGGCATATATGGAAAGAAATTTCTCCGGACTGCACCGGTAAGGAGCGAAATCGATATGAAAAGTTAATGAGGGAATATGAGATAGGTCAGGGTAGCATCCGGCCGGTGAAACATCATCTGTTCAAATGTGCAAAAGAAAGAAAACTGGAAGATCTGACGAATTCATTATATTTCTATTTATAAGTTCTCGTATGCTATTGATGACCGGTCCGGGATCTGGTAGTATGTATGTTATAAATTTTGTAAGGCTGATACCATTTGATAAGAAGATCCGGAGGTAATTATTTTGATTCAAACAATTATATTTGATTTGGATGGCACCTTGCTGCCCATGCCGAGTCAGGAATTATTTTTAGAAGAATATTTTAGAGCATTGTCGGCGAAGATTATCCCATACGGTCTGGAAGCAAATCGCTTGACCAAGGCGGTATGGACAGGAACCAGGGCTATGATAGAAAATGATGGCACCATGACCAATGAGGACCGTTTTTGGCAGGTATTCTGCCGTCTCCTGGGAGAAGACAGGAAGCGTCTTGAACCTGTATTCGAAAACTTCTACCGAAATGAATTTGTGGCAGCCAAACATACTGTGTCAAAGCATCCTTTGGCGGCAGAGTGTATCCAAATCGTAAAAGAAAAGGGATATAGGATAGTCCTTGCTACAAATCCTGTATTTCCACGAATTGCAACACTGACAAGAATGGAGTGGGCAGGTCTGAATGCTTCCGACTTTGAATGGATAACAACTTATGAAAATTCCAGTTTTTGTAAGCCAAATCTGAATTATTATAAAGAAATATTACATAAGACGGGAGCACTTGCCCAGGAATGTCTTATGGTTGGAAATGATGTGAAAGAAGATATGTGTACCTCAGAGCTGGGAATGGAAACGTTTTTATTAACGGATTGCCTGATCTGTACAGAGGAGGAGGATTTGTCCCGGTTTAGACAGGGCGATTTCTATGAACTGTACCGGATGATGAAAGAATTGCCGGAAAAAACCAGGGACGATAAGAACCAATGATCTGTGTGTAAGAAAGAAGATCAGGACACCGGGCAGGTTAATTCTTTCGTCCCCTTATGTTATGCTAATCTCATGAAGACAGGAAGCAGGGCAACCCATACCACATGGGATAAATTAACAAGAAAGTAAATGGTTAGTGATACATTGATGGCGATGTTGGATACCCGTAATGCATCTTCTTCCGATTCTTTGATTTTTTTATATAAATGAAACAGAAGAAAAGCCGGAATAATGGTTTTAACACTAAGGCTGATCACCGGATTTTGTACAATCCTTGCCATCAGAAAATTGGCTTCGGCAAAAAAACCGGTTTGCAGTAGTAATAAAGTAAAAATAATGTCTGATACATTTAAAAAATATAGGATAATCAATTTCTTTTTAATGGAAGTTAATTGATTATCTTTAATAAAAGCTATCATATACGCACCTCCTGATATCAATTATTGCCATGAGACATGAAACTAAACACAAAAAAATTATAATTTACATTTTTTAATATATTATGCATCATAATCCATTATTTTTATAACGTTCATTTTCATACCGATGACGTTTGTCCGGGAAATGTAATCAAATATAAGGGTTTGAAAGAGAGGATGCTATGGGAAACTTAACAAAATTACCGAATATCGGGAAAGTAATTGAGGGTTTATTAACTGAAACAGGGGTGACGTCCTCACAGGATTTGATTTCAATTGGGAGTAAAGAAGCATTTCTGAGAATAAAAAGCATTGACTCCTCTGCCTGTATCCGGATGTTATATGCTCTGGAGGGAGCCATAAGAGGGGTCAAGGATACAGAACTTCCCGCAGATGTCAAGGAGGAATTAAAAGATTTTTATCGGTTTCTCGAAAAATAAGATGAAAATCCCAGAGGAAATATGTTTTTTTAAAAGTTGCTGTCATTTTAATTTGATAAATATAGAAGAATATTGTCATAATTATAACCTTCATAAGGAATTTACATATGATATAGTGTAAATTCTTTTTGGAGGTTATTTTATGAAGAAATTGATACATTTTGGACTGACAAAAGTATTTCACGGCTTCGTGTATCAAATAACGGGAAAAAAATCATATAAGAACAAGATCTGCCCTAAAATAAATCTGGATCCGCTGCGCATCCCCAAGTTTGTAAACCAGCTTGAGAAACCTCCGGTATTCCAACCCTGTATTAATGGGAAGAGGCATAGTTATGACATTGACGTCAAGGAGTTTAAGCAGCAGCTTCTTCCGAAGGTGTTTCCCAAAACAACCGTGTTTGGATACGGAGGGTATGTTAAGACGGCTGGGCAAGGTCATTCTAAATATATAGAAAGTACACCGGGAGCTACGATTGAAGCTCTTCGTCATATTCCGGTACAGGTACAATGGAATAATCGGCTGCGAAACAAGCATCCGTTTGCTGTCGATCCGACCTTGCACTGGGCGAATCCCAATCATATGCCCATGGAACCAAAGAAACCCTGGCCGAAATTTCCGCCGGGATTTATGAAAGCACAATACCCGGTTCCCATTGTGACACATCTTCATGGCGGCGAGGTTATGTCAGAGTATGATGGTCACCCGGATGCCTGGTATACGATGAACGGCAAAAAAGGACCGGCATATAAAACATCAAGGTATCTTTACCCCAATGAGCAGGAGCCTGCCACACTGTGGTATCATGATCACGCGCTTGGTATTACCAGGTTAAATGTATATGCAGGACTTGCCGGTTTCTATCTGCTGAGAGAAGGTGAGAAGGAAAGCAGGAGGATGCACCTGCCCCGGGGAAAATATGAAATACCATTGGTGCTGCAGGATAGAAGCTTCTATACAGATGGCTCTCTTGCATTTACAACGGTTGGAGATAATCCGGAGACACATCCCTATTGGGATCCTGAATTTTTTGGTGATACCATTATGGTAAACGGGAAAGTATGGCCGAATCTGGATGTGGAGCGGGGACAATACCGGTTCCGTCTGTTAAATGGGTCTAATGCGAGATTTTATCATTTATATTTTTCAAATCATATGTCCTTTTTACAGATTGGAACGGATGGCGGTTTCCTTCCAAATCCGGTCAAACTTACTTCTTTGCTGCTTGCTCCGGCAGAACGTGCGGATATTATTGTTAATTTCTCAGGTATGAAACCGGGAACCAGGCTCTTGCTGCTTAATGATGCCAATGCACCGTATCCAGATGGGGATACTCCTGATCCGGATACCGTTGGTCAGATTATGCAATTTAGTATTCCGGTTTCTGCAATAGAACCGCTAAAACCTGTTAATATTCCATGCAGCTTAAATCAGATTCCGGACTTATGCCCGGATATGCCTAATAGAATATTAACATTAAATGAAGTGCAAGGTCCGAACGGACCGTTGACAGTGCTGCTGGATGGCCAAAATTGGTCTGCACCCATATCGGAGAAGCCGGTGGTTGGTTCAACGGAGGAATGGTGCATCGTTAATCTGACTATGGATACTCATCCGATTCATCTGCATCTGGTGCAATTCTTACTTCATGACAGGCAAAATATGAATACGGAGGAATATCTGAAACAATGGCTTGCGGTTAACAATGAGCCTCCCTTAGATCATCCCACTATGAATTTGCCACTGGAGCCTTATCTGGAGGGGTGGCCCATCCTGCCGGATGATAATGAAATGGGATGGAAGGATACGGTCAGAATGAATCCCGGGCAGGTAACCAGAATTAGAGTCCGATTCGCGCCCCAACGAGCACCGGCTTGCAGTGCAAAACCGGGAGTGAACCTATATCCCTTCAATCCGTCGAAAGGGCCGGGATATGTATGGCACTGTCATATACTGGATCATGAAGATAATGAAATGATGCGCCCTTATCTCGTCTTATCGGGATGTCATGATCCATCAGCAGAACCGGACAGAAAAGAGGATACTATGCACGATGTCATGAGGCAAAACGACAGATTTCATAAAGATGAGCAAAAGCGGGTCCGAATAAATGAGCATGAAAGAAAAGCTAATCAGGGAAAGGAGAATGAAGCTGTGGATGAGAGAATCTGGGAAGAAATGAGAAGGTTAGCCGATGGGAAAAAAGAAGCCGGTAAGAAAGATTTGCTGGAAGAAGTACCGTGGAAAGACCGGGTTAAAGAAGCGAAAGCGGCAGGAGATAACATCTGGGGAGCAAAGAGACAGGAGACCAGGAGTTCGAAAGAGGAGAATAAGAAGCAATGGATCAATGAGTCAGTACCAGGAGAAGGACAGGAAGAAAAAGCGGCAGATGATATGGTATGGGAGGAACTGAGAAGTAAGGCAGCGGCTAAGAAAGAGAAGAAAAAGAAACGCTGGCTGGAGGAAGATCCGGAACAGAGCCAAGGGCAGGACCAGGGACAGGAAAGCGAAGAGGATACAGCCCGGGAACGTGAATGGGAAGCCAGAAGAGAAGAAGCCAAGAGAAAGAAAGAAGAGAGAAGAAAGCGCTGGCTGGAGGAAGATCCGGAGCAAAGCCAAGACCAAAACCAAGACCAAAGGCAATACTACGATGAGAATACGACGAATGGAAAGCAACCGGAGGATGATACGGATGCATTGGAGAACGATAGAACACAGATTGGATGGAAAAGAGATCAGAAAGCAAAGGATATTGAAAAGAGAGACAAGAAAAAGAGGGATAAGAGAAGTGCTGAGGAAGAAGAACAAGCCAGATATTATGGAGACGTGATGCAAGAGGATCCAAGGGAGGAAAAATCGAAAGATAAAAATCGGATGGAGGAAAATTATTTGCTGGATTACCCGCAGATTATTTTAAGAGATGTGGGGCACGGTGATGATAGTAACGATTAGTTCATGACATCAAGGTACTTTTGTAAAACGATTTCTAATCGCATTGCAAAAGTACCTTGTATGCTATCCTTATCCGTGGAAGCAGGATGGATTTCGTTACAATATCAATATTCGATCTTGTGGCAGCTTTTATTTTGTTATATGATTTAACCAGTACGATTTAGAACGATCAATCCTGGCAAATATGCTTTTGACTGATCAATCCATGAAATTGGAGGTAAATAGATGAATTATCACTGTCTGATCATTGATGATGAAGAGGCACTGGCAGAGGCCGCGACAGAATATTTTAATGCGTTTCAGGTTGTAACTGCTTATGTCACCAATGGGAAGGATTGCTTTTCCTTCCTAAAAGAACATAAAGCAGATGTGTTTTTACTTGATATCAATCTGGAGAAGGAAAGCGGTTTTAGTTTGTGCGAAAAACTTCGTAAGGAATATCATAATCCCATCCTGTTTGTCAGTGCAAGACAAAGTGATGATGATATTCTTAAGGCTTTAAATATCGGTGGGGATGACTATATTAAAAAACCCTATACGTTGAGCGTTATGCTGGCCAAGGTAAAAGCAGTTATGAAACGGTATGGAAGTAATCCGGAACCGGAGATAATGTCGGCCGGTGACTTCCTAATCGATCCTTCTGCGATGAGAGTGTATCAGAAGGGAACAGATCTGAGGTTAAAGACGATGGAATTCAAGCTGTTCTATTATCTTTTTCTAAATGCCGGAAAGGTTGTGACCAAAGATCAACTATTTCAGAATGTATGGGGGGATAGTTTTTTTAGTGATGGCACACTGAATGTTCATATTCGAAGGCTGCGAGAAAAAATCGAGGAGAATCCCAACGAACCTGTGATCATTAAGACCATTTGGGGTGTGGGGTATCTATTTGAATTATGAAAAAGATAACTATAATAATTTTCAGTACCATGTTTATCCTGGCTGGGTTAATCACCGTGAAATACATCGTAAACACGCCCATACATCAGCCTATGAATACAGTTTATCTCAATGAATTGGTAAAGCTGACACAGCAAAATTGGGAGCATCTTTCCATAGGGACATACCCTGACGGAACATATGATTTCAGGGTTATTGATCTTACCGGTCAGGTTTTGTTCAGTACCTATGCTGTGAAGAACGGGTCCTACGATCAACAGATCAATGAGGCGATTGGGAATCGGGATGTTATCATAGATATTACAAGAGACGGAAGTATGGTTGGAAAGTTGATTGTAAAAAATGACGTGTTTGACATTATGGGCAGCGAAAGGAATCGACTTATACGGGTACTGATTCTTTTGATGTCAGCCTCCTTACTAACAGTTCTGGGAGCAAATCTGTATTTGGAGATCAGAATGATCAGGCCCTTTCGGAGAATGGAGGAATTTGCCAGAAGCATTGCAACCGGTGACCTTAATCTTCCTGTTCAGATGGACAAAGGTAACATTTTCGGTGCATTTACAGAAAGCTTTGATTTGATGCGGGACGCATTGAAGGCAGCGAGACACAATGAATATCTGGCTAATAAAAGCAAGAAAGAATTGGTTGCTTCCTTAAGTCATGATATCAAAAATCCTGTTGCCTCCATTAAGGCAATGTGCGAGACGATGGCGTTATATTCTAAGGACAAATATGTTTCAGTCATACATAAGAAAGCAGAGCTGATTGATTCCCTGATCAGTGATATGTTTCAGTCGACCTTAGAGGATCTTGGAGAATTAAAGGTAATACCGGAAGAATACAGCAGCGAAATTCTTTATGAGATGATCCATCATATTAATTATTATGACAGGATAAAGATTATTTCGCCTTTACCCGGTTGTTTGATTCTATGTGATAGATTGCGATTGACCCAGGTAATTGATAATGTGGTGAGCAACTCTTACAAATATGCGGACACCCCCATCCATATCTCTTTCGGTCTGGAGATATCCAATCTCACGATTCAGATCAAAGACTTTGGAGAAGGCGCAGCGGAGGATGAACTTCCCTTCCTATGGGAAAAGTTCTATCGTGGAAAAAATTCTGCCGGGAAAGAAGGAGCAGGGCTGGGGTTGTATCTTTCCAATCAATTTATGAAGAAAATGGGGGGGCAGATGGAGTGCCGGAATGAGTCGGACGGATTCCTGGTTAAGATTGCATGCAGGCTGGCGGGAGAGAAGATGTAAGAATTGGTTAAGGATTGGTTAAAGACCTGTTAAGAATATCTGTGGTATTCTTAAGATATAAAACCGAAATCAATGATTATGAAGGGATGTTAGTTATGAACAATACCATATTATCTACGAAGATGTTAAGTAAAACATTTTCTACCGGCGGACTACAACAGCATGTTCTGAAAAATTTGAATATTTCCATTTATGAAGGGGATTTTACAGTAATTATGGGAGCATCAGGCTCCGGAAAATCAACTCTGTTATACGCACTCTCGGGAATGGACAAACCGACAATAGGAGAAATTTATTTTAAGGAGAAAGAGATATCCAAATATACCAATGATAAACTGGCGATTTTTCGAAGAAAGAATTGTGGCTTTGTATTTCAACAAATTTATCTTCTGAATACGATGAGTATTTTGGATAATTGCCTGGCCGGCGGATTACTGGCCTCATCCAATAAGAAAATGGTGTTGCAAAAGGCCAAAGAGCTGTTGTTACGGGTAGGACTTAAGGAGGAGGACTTTGAAAAGTTTCCCTCCCAGTTATCCGGAGGGGAAGCTCAGCGGGTGGGGATTGTCAGAGCCCTGATCAATGATCCGTTCATTGTATTTGCCGATGAACCGACAGGAGCCCTGAATTCCACTTCCGGAAAAGATGTGCTTGACTTACTTTCCGATGTCAATGGAAGGGGTCAAAGTATTGTTATGGTTACCCACGATTTGAAATCAGCCAGAAGAGGAAACCGTATTCTATATTTAAAGGATGGTGTTGTCTGCGGGGAATGCCAGCTGGGCAGATATGTGAGCAGGGATGAAGAAAGACATGAGAAACTAAATACATTTTTATCAGAAATGGGGTGGTAGGGATGTATAAAATATGGCTGCTTACACGTTCCAATATACGCAAAAACAAGGGACTGACCATCTCTCTATTTATGATTATTCTGATCGCTGCAATATTACTTCATCTTGGATTGCTTTCTTCCTTTGATTTCAAAAAATCTTTTCATGAAGAATCGGAGAAGCTTCATACGGCTCATGCTTTAATTGCCATGCCCGAATCATTTTATGAAAACAGATTCTATGAGTTTGTGAAGAATTATCCAGGTGTAACAGAGACAGAGAAAGAGAATATTATCTATTTAAAGCTGTCACAATTTAAGTACGGCGTTGGGAAGCTGGCTTTTCCAGCCATTGTAATGAATGCGAATGAGCCCAGAGTTATGTCAAAATATGCTTTTGCCGGTGATACAAAAAGCTTTGGCGATCATGATATCTATGTTTCTTATATCATGAAAACAGGTGGGGGGTATCATCTGGGAGATGATTTTACAATTCAATATATGGAAAAACAGTATACCTTCAAAATCGCCGGATTTATACAGGATTCACTTCTTGGAGGAACGAATTCGGGCTGTATCGGCTTTTATCTGCCCAAGCGTTCTTATCTGTTATTTCAAGAGGCATTAGCTGATGAGGACACGAAGGGAATTATGATAAAAGCCAGAGTGGAACAGGAAAGCAGTGCCAATGATCTGCTGCCCGCTTTCGCAAAGAATGAGTTGGGATCAATGGAAAGTAAACTATCGCCCTACCTGACACGTTTATCCTACCCCAGAGTTGAGAGGGTACGGACCCTGACAGCAAATATCGGTGGTGCCATTATCACATCCTTCTCTATTATTATTGTCTTGGTCAGTCTTATTGTGATAAAGTTTCGGATCAGTGACAGCATCGAAGACACCATTACGGAGATTGGAACACTTAAGGCCATGGGATATGTGAACCGGCAAATCATAGGAGCAATCGTGATACAGTTTCTGTTGATATCCGCCAGCGCTGCCCTGACCGGAGTCGGAAGTTCTTATCTGATTCTAAAACCCTTATCCCTGATGTTCAGTGCTCAAACAGGAATTCTTTGGAAACCGGGATTTTCCCTCTTCTTTGGTCTGGTGTGCGCAGGCTCCATCCTCTTTGCCGTGCTCCTGATGGTAACGTTATCAACTCAAAAGATTAAAAAACTTCATCCCATCATAGCATTAAGAGCAGGTATTTCAACCCATAATTTTAAAAAGAATTATTGGCCGATTTATAAGACGGGAGGGAACTTACATCTGATTCTGGCACTGAAAAATCTGGTGGTCCATTTCAGGCAGAATATCATGATCGCTATTATAGTGACAGCGGTGAGCTTTTGTTCGGTATTTGGTATCATCATGTATTATAATATTGTGAAAGATGGAAGAGCCTTTAATGATATGATCGGTATGGAAATGTGCTCTGTCAGCGCTACAGTGGTTCCCGGTAAGGATGCAGGCAGGCTTAGTGAAGAAATTAAGATGCTTCCCGGTGTCAGAAAGGCCCTTCCTTATGACTGTATCAATATATCCGTCATGAATGAGACAGTGATGGCTTATGTTACGGATGACTATGATGATGTTGATAATCATACGATTTATCAGGGAAGATATCCAAAGTTTGATAATGAAATTGCCGTTAATGGTTATCTGGCAGATTACCTGAAAAAGCAGATCGGTGACATCATAATCCTGAGAATGGGTGAAAATGAGAAGGATTACATCATTACAGGCTTGATGCAAAGCGTTAATATGATGGGGATGGATCTGAACATGACCATGAGCGGTGTGAAACAGCTGCAGCCGGCATACCAATATAATACCATCAACATTTATCTGGAGAAGCAGACAGATGTGGAATCATTTCTGAAAGATCTGAATGACCGTTACCAAACACTGTTTCTTAGTACGACCAATATGGATAAATTTATTAAGAGCCAGCTTGGCGTATATAGAACCATTACCACCATTTTTGCCTATTTCATTCTTGTTATCACAGCTTTGGTTGTGGCATTAATTCTCTATCTGATTATTAAGGCAATGATTATTCGCAGAAAGAAAGAATTCGGAATTCAAAAAGCGATCGGATTTACCACCATCCAGTTGATGATGCAGATATCCATCAGTTTCCTGCCATTAATCATGATTGGCTCTGTCACCGGATGTATCCTTGGAGGAATTTATATTAATCCATTGTGTAACTTATTGTTTCATGGTATGGGAAGTATGAATACTACATTTATTGTACCAATTTTCTGGATCGTTGCTTTGTGTGCAGGTATATGTTTGGTATCTTATCTTATTTCAATGGTGGTATCCTATAGGATCAGAAAAATATCGGTTTACTCCCTGATTGTGGAATAGGACCCACTTATGATGCTGCTTTCGTGCAGTATGCGAAGAATTGTAATGACAGCCTGGTATAGATAGGTAAAGCAGACATATAATAAAGTAATAAACAGATTGATACGGTGGATTTGCGGCATGTCAGAACATGAAGAATTCTTTACGTTCCGGGAGTATATGAGAAAGGAACAGGAAGTATTATCACCTTCTGCAGAAGACTATATGGAGATGATTTATCGGCTTTCACGGGAGTATGGATTTACCAGAGTAAACGATCTGGCCGTTGCCTTAAATGTTCAACCGCCTTCTGTTACGAAAATGATACAAAAACTTGCGGAAATGAATTTAATCAAATATGAAAAATACGGTGTTATCATGTTGGAGCAAAGGGGAATTGAAACAGGAAGAGCATTGCTGATCCGGCATAATACCATTGAAATGTTTCTAAGACTGTTAAATATTACAAATGGAATTCTGGAAGAAACGGAGATCATCGAACATACCATTAATCCTCAGATATTATGCGGTATGAAAGATTTAATTGATTTCTTTCAAGATAATCCGGATATCCTTCAAATTTTTAATGAGTACAGAATATCCAGATTGGAACATACGTAAAGAATAAAAGGACTGAACCCGAAAACATCTTCCGGGCTCAGTCCTTTCTATAAGGATACAATCTGTCTGACTAATCATGAACAAGAACCAGAGATGCTTCTTCTTTTCTTAGGGCGATCATGGCACCTCTGATGTTATAGACGGTTGGGTCACCACTGGGACCCTTTCTGATAACCTCCACCTTTGCCCCTTTGGTAAGACCAAGGGCAAGCATGCGTTCTCTGAGCATATCGGTGGAAGATAGGTTTTCTATGGTTACATAACTGCCTACTGCGGCATCATTGAGTTTTAACATACGGGACAACCTCCTGCGAGTTACCTTAAGTAAGAAAACTTACTTTAAGATAAATAATTTAAATGAAGCTAATTCTATCATATGATCTGTTTTTCCGGGAGTTACAGAATTTTGACAATTTTTTATGCATTTTAAAGAATCTAATGGATAAAAAGCAGTTTTTGATTTAAGATAGATAAGAACATGGGATGAGCTGACTCATTGCAGCAGGAATATATATATAGTAAGCCATCCGATAGAAAAGAGGCATTTATGAAACAGCGTATGATATTAGGAATTCCGGTGGAAATTGAAAAAAAACGGATAAAAAACATGTATTTGCGCCTTCTGCCACCTGAGGGGAGGGTACATATCTCAGCCCCGACCAGAGTGAAAGAGGATCAGATTGAACAATTTGTAGCATCCAGATATCATTGGATTATTGAACACCAAACAAGGCTTCAAAATCGTCGGATTCTGGAGGAGCATCATTATATCAGCGGTGAAATCCATTATTTTAGAGGAAAGCCATATCAACTGGAGGTAGTGCCAGGGACAAAGGAAGGAATTGAACTCTGTAAGGAACAGCTGGTTATGACGACGAAGAAAGATAGCACTGATATTCGAAGGAAAAAAATTCTGGATGATTTTTACCGGGCTTATTTATTACAGTGGGTACCTTTGTCCATCAGAAAATGGGAGGGGGTAATTGGAGTCAGGTCAGACCAGCTTGTAATCCGCGACATGAAGACGCGCTGGGGTACCTGCAACATCAGAGAAAAGAAGATTACCATAAACCTTCAGTTGGCCAAGAAACCGGATGAATGCCTGGAATATGTGATCGTGCATGAGTTGGTGCATCTGCTGGAGGCCAGCCACAATCATATCTTTAAAGGGTATATGAACCTGTTCCTGCCGCAGTGGAAGGGATTAAAGGCTGAATTAAACGGCAAAATCCTGGAATAGTAAGGCAGCTTCGTTTATGAGGAAGACATATGGGTACAATAATACAAGCGCTTAGGGCAGAGCCCAGAAAGGATAATAATGATTCGTATTGAATTGAAAATCAGCAACATTGACTATGAAGAAACGGCGATAAAACTTCTCCCGGTATTATTACAGAAGATGAAGGAAAAGGGGGACAGGAGCTCTAAATTTGCCAAGGTAATTCTGGGGTTAAAGGGGATGCCGAATAAAATAGTAAAAGGCGCACTTTCCGTACTTCCCCAGAGTACCAAAGACGATATGGCAGTTTATTTTATGAATGCCTATAAGGAAGATATTCTGGAGTGGTTCAATAACTATACCAAAGAAAAGCAGATTGACATTAAAATACAGGATGCCGTATTTGAAAACGTGAATCAGGTACATTCCATTACGCAAAAGGAATGAGAATTACCGGACGGAAAACCATGCCTGATATAATCGGTCGACAGCCTCGCAGATCTGGTGTTCGGACATGGCTGCATAACCCAGGAGGATGGTGGGCGGGGCTGGAAGACTGGATTTATCAAAATAATATTTTGATATTCCATACACCTTAACTCCCTGGCGGTAAGCAGCGGTGATCAACTCCTGTTCGGACATTTGGTTTTCTACCGTCACCAGCAGATGCAGGCCTGCGTCCGCACCCAATATCTGAATATTACTATGTAAATCCAGGATATTCTTGATCAATAACTCTCTTTTTCTTTTATAAACATTTCTCATTTTATTTAAATGCCGTTCAAAATAACCATCCCGAATGAAATAATAAAGAACCTTCTGATCAATGACCGGAACAGGGCAAAGAATATAGGAGAGCTTATCCTGGTACCGTTTCATTAAATGAGTCGGGAGAACCATATAGCTGACACGGATTGTTGGGGAAAGCGATTTGGACATAGAACCCATATAGATGACCTTTTCGTTGCCATCCAGTCCCTGTAGGGCAGGAACAGGTTTGCCGCTGAATTTAAATTCACTGTCATAATCATCTTCAATCAGGTATCGGTTATCATCTTCATTGGCCCAGTTGAGCAGCTGAATTCTTCGATTGATGGGCATAATTTCTCCGGATGGAAACTGATGGGCAGGTGTAATGCATAAAATATTGGCTTTGCTTTTCTGGATCTCCTCCAGGATCATTCCTTTTCGGTCAATACAGATAGAGCGAAAATCAGCGCGGTTACCGATAAATAGTTGGTTCAATTTTTCATATCCCGGATTTTCAATTCCGTAAATACTATCTTTGTGAAGCAGTTGTATCAGGGTCTGAAATAATAGTTCTGTGCCGGAACTAATAATAATCTGTTCCTTCGTACAGTGTACGCCTCTTGATTGGTGCAGATATTGGGCGACAGCCTGCCGTAATTGCAGAAAACCAAGGGAGTCACCGGGCTGCAACAATTCTTCATCATATTCATTAATAACATCTTTCATCAGCTTTCTCCATAGTCCAAAGGGAAAGGTGGGAAGATCCACTCCATGATATGAGAAATCAAAAAGATGGGATTTCTCACCGGATCGGGCAGGGTTTTGTTGATTCTCTCTGGGAAGCCGGATTGTTTTCATATGATCCAGCTGATTTACAAAAAAACCTTTCCGTTCCATCGGGACAATATACCCTTCCTCCATTAATTGGTCATAAGCAGCCTGTATGGTGTTCTGGCTTACATTTAAGTAAGCGGATAATTTTCTTTTTGATGGAAGCTTTGTCTGGGAAGGGATTTTTCCTGAGCGGATTTCCGATCTAATAAAGGTATAAAGCTGATGATAAAGGGGAATTTTACTCTCTGAATTTAGGATGGGGGTTAACATATCCATACTGATTTCTCCAATCTGATACCATTAACTTAACTGTTTCTGATACTTATAACACCATCAGGTTCGTATTATAATAAGGCAAATAAAAGAAAACGTCAAGTAAAAAAGGAGAAATAATAACATGAAGGAACGTTACGAATTAGGAAAAAATCTGGCACAAATGTTAAAGGGCGGTGTAATTATGGATGTTACCACGCCGGAGCAGGCAAGGATTGCACAGGAAGCAGGAGCATGTGCTGTCATGGCATTGGAAAGAATACCCGCTGATATCCGCGCTGCAGGTGGCGTGTCAAGAATGAGTGATCCAGGAATGATTCGGGGAATCCAACAGGCGGTATCCATCCCGGTGATGGCGAAGGTACGTATCGGACATTTCGCGGAGGCACAGATACTTCAAGCGATTGAGATTGATTATATTGATGAAAGTGAGGTACTTTCACCGGCAGATGATACCTACCATATCGATAAAACCAAGTTTGATGTACCCTTCGTATGCGGTGCCAAAGACTTAGGGGAGGCCTTGCGACGGATTCAGGAAGGTGCCTCCATGATCAGAACGAAGGGGGAGCCGGGCACCGGAGATGTGGTTCAGGCTGTTCGCCACCTCAGACTGATCATGCGTCAGATCAGACAGCTGCAGAGTATGCGGGAGGATGAATTGTTTCAGGCGGCCAAAGAGTTACAGGTTCCTTATGATCTGGTGGAATATGTAAACGCCAATGGCAAGCTTCCTGTGGTAAACTTTGCGGCCGGCGGTGTTGCCACACCGGCTGATGCAGCACTTCTTATGCAGCTTGGAGCGGAAGGGGTATTTGTGGGATCCGGTATTTTTAAATCAGGAAATCCGGCAAAACGCGCCCAGGCAATTGTAAAGGCCGTAACGAACTTTAATGACCCGGGCCTGATCGCTGAATTATCAGAGGATTTGGGAGAGGCTATGGTAGGCATTAACGAACAGGAAATAGAATTAATTATGTCGGCAAGAGGTGTATAATGAAAAAGAAAATCGGTGTTTTGGCAGTCCAGGGCGCTTTTGCCGAACATATAGATATGTTACACACTCTGGGAGCGGACGGGATTGAAATTCGTCAGAAATCAGACCTGAGAGATGACCTGGAGGGGATTATATTACCTGGAGGAGAGAGTACGGTAATCGGTAAACTTCTGAAAGAATTGAATATGCTATATCCTCTGAAAGGTATGATTTTAGAAGGTATTCCGGTGTTTGGAACCTGTGCCGGAATGATCCTGCTTGCAGGACAAATTGTGAATGATCCGCATATTTATCTGGGAACCATGGATATCAGCGTAAAAAGAAATGCCTACGGTCGGCAGCTTGGAAGTTTTCAGACGATGGAACCTATGGCTAATGTGGGAGATATCCCTATGGTATTTATTCGGGCACCATACATAGAGCATATTGGTAAGGAGGCAGAGATTCTCGCAACTTATGATGGTCATATTGTAGCAGCCAGACAAAAGCATATGCTGGTAACATCTTTTCATCCGGAGCTTACGAAAGACACCGGGGTACATCAGTATTTTATCGAGCAATTGTAAGAGTTTCGATGTGAAATCTGCTGATTGGCATGAAAGTATCAGAGGATCCGTATGAAATATGTTGATTAAATGGATGCTGATAGGAAATAGTGTACGGGAATTTAATTGAAAATGTAAAATACTGACAATAGTATGAATTGTAGTGAATAATCAGACAATAATACATTACTATAATTAATAATAAAATATTATAAAAATTAATGAAAATAGTATTGACAAATGATACAAGTTGGTCTACAATGAAAACATAAAAACAAAGCATAACACAAATTACAAATTACAAATTACAAATTACAAATTACATTACTAAACAGAAAACATATTCATCTGGGAGGTGAGTCCAATGTACAAGTAACACCGGAAGACTTATAACTCAGTAAGACATAAGACTCTTCCTAAAGAAATGGATAGCAAGATGAAAATAATAAAATCGAAAGAAGGTACATACCACCAGAGACATAACGAATTACCCCATACTTTAAGGAAAGGATGGTACAGTCCACCGCATTTTATATTCAATTCTTATTTTGAAATAACATTTGTACCATTTACAGGAAGTTCAATAGATCAGTACCATTTACAGGAAATTTAATAGATCAGCAGAATCGGAGGTATAGTCCAACAAAAACATAACGAATTACCTCAAAATATAAGGAAAGGATGGTATGGACCACCAGGAACATATGAATAAATTCAAATAAAAAGAGAGTATCGTAATATATTCGCAGATACTCTCTTTTTATGCGTGCAAATGGGACAGTTATTCCGGTCATCAAAGTTATTCTATTTTATCATCTCGATTGAGCCAGCAGAACATAAAAGAGTCTGTCCGTCATAGATCAATCTATGGGGATCAGACTCTTTTATCAAAGGAATACGTTAGGGAGTTGATTTTACCTGTGTTACTTCTGGTACTGCTTTTTTAGTTGGTGAACTCTTGTGTCCAGTAATAAGTTCCGTTAACCTGATATACTCCGACACCGATTTTGTTAAAATTCTTGTTTAAGATATTTGCTCTGTGACCGGGAGAATTCATCCATCCGGTTACCACTTCCTGAGGAGTCTTCTGTCCGTAGGCAATATTTTCACCTGCTGTATTATAGGATACCTTATAATCTTTTAATGCTGTAAAGCTGGAGCTGCCGTCCGGTCTGGTGTGTGAGAAAGACTGTACAATTTCCTGTGCACGTTTGTTTGCTGCAGCGGTAAGAGGAGCATTGGTTGTAAATGCAGATAATCCTGCTTTTGCACGTTCCTGGTTCACTAATTTAATTACCTGACTGGCAAAATCATTTTGATTTGTATTACTTGTGCTTCCTGAATTATTATTTGTTACTGGCTTGGTTACTGGTTTGGTTTCTGTATTAGTTGAATTTGATCCTGTAGACGGCTTGGTTGTTGCGTTATTTTTGGCTGAACAATTTTTCTGAACTTTGGTTAAAAGTTTCTTTAAATCACTGCTCTTTAAGGTGTAACCGTTTTGTTTCAGCTTATTTTTAATGTCAGCGGTTGATTTACATTTAGAAATATCAACATTTTTATAAAGAACGGTTTTCTGATTCTTAGGACAGCTTGTCTTAGCAGATACTTTGGAAGGAACGGTAGTTGATGCACCCTTTACAAATGTCTGCTGATCTTTCTCAGGGGTCTGTACTTCCCCGGTTGTAAGATCACCAAGGGCATTTGCTCTTATTTTTGCTCGAGTGTCTTCGACCTTGTTCGCATCCTGCTGCGTATTTAATATAGTATCGGTTGATGCATCTGCGGTAATATTTTGAATTTGGTCTACTGTTGTAGAGTATTCCTGAACCTTCACCGTGTCTGCATTGGTCGTAGTGTTTTGTGTAATGTCTGTTGAGTTTTGATTTACACCAAAGGCACCTATAAAAGATAAGGCAAGTGTACATAATGTAGCAATTACTGTTTTCATAATGTGATCCTCCTTATGGGATGTTGGTTTCAATCAAGCCGTACCCATAGACTATCACATAGATTGCAGCGGTTCAATAGTTATATTTTGGTTCCCTTTCCTTGTACTACAAGAATAGTACCATATTGTGACTGAAATTATGGAATTAAATGTAAGTAATTTGATGCGAAGTTTCCAGTTTTGATGTAATCAATTGTCAGATATAAAAGCGTTAAATTCAGTAATTTAGCTATGATATATGCGGTAAAATTACCAATCGGACAGGGGATGGACAGTAGCCGGATTGAGATAATATTTCGAAAAAATTATTGCATAACATTTAAATAAATATTACGAAAATGTTAAATTATAAGTTCAAATTTTCAGAATTATGCTAATTTGGAAAAGAAGGAAGGAGAAAGAGAGTCTGTAATCAGGAGGGATTATTTTCTTTGTGCCTTATTCAGCCGCTGATATAATCCCTTCTGCTCCAGCAATTCCTCGTGGGTGCCTTTTTGAACGATCTTACCTTGTTCCAGAACAAGAATCATATCCGCATTTTGAATGGTTGAGAGGCGATGAGCGATAGCAATGATCGTTCTGGAACCAGCCAGATCCGCAATTGCTTTTTGAATCTCTTTTTCCGTCTCTACGTCAACCGAGGCAGTTGCTTCATCCAGAATAATAATCGGAGCTTTGCGAAGAATGGCTCTGGCAATAGCAATTCTCTGCTTTTGTCCGCCGGACAGACGCATACCCCGTTCACCGACTTTTGTATCATATTGATCCGGCATCGCCATAATATTATCATGGATGCGGGCAGCTTTTGCTGCAGCTATAATAGCGTCCAGATCTGCCTCCGGATCGGCATAACCGATATTTTCTGCTATCGTGCCATGAAATAAAAAGGTATCCTGAAGTACCGGCGCAATATTAGAACGAAGACTTTGCAGGGTGACCTGCCTGATATCAATACCATCGATTAATATGTTTCCTTTTGCAGGATCATAAAACCTTGAAATCAACTGGGTCAACGTAGTTTTTCCCACTCCTGTCGGTCCAACCAATGCGACCATTTGTCCCGGGCGACAGGTAAAATTAATATGATCAAGGACAGGGACTTCTTCTTCGTAGTGAAAGCTAACATCTTCAAAGGCGATACCACCCTGAACATGACTTAATTCTATGGCATCGTCCGCATTTGTAATATCGGTGGGAGTGTCCAGTATCATCATAACACGTTCCGCACCGGCATAAGCTTGCTGTAAATCCTCAAGAAGCCTTGCAAGACCGGTGATTGGAGTGTAAAAAAGGGAGAGGTATAATAAAAACGCAACGATATCGGATACGGATAATTGATGTTTGTATGCGAGTAATCCACCGGCCCCGACAACTAGAATTGTTCCAATGGAAGATAAAAACTCTACACCGGGATGAAATAATGCACTTAAATTCAAGGCATATAGAATGGCTTTTGTATATTCACCCGTCTTATTTAAAATCTGTACCTCTTCATAATCTTCGCGGCCAAATGCCTGGATTTCATGAACACCTGAGAAATTATCCTGTAGTTTGGCATTCAATCCAGCAAGCGCTTTCTGTGATTTCTGGAAGTTTGGCCGTATCTTTACGGCAAACACCCATCCGGAAAATAGGATTAAGGGGATGGGGATGAAGGTAAGAAGCGCCAATTTAACATTAATGGACAATAAGATTGCCATTACGCCCGCCACCGTGACGATATTGGTTACCATTTCGGGAATAATATGCGCATACAATAGCTCAAAGGTGGCAGTATCGTTAACAACACGGCTCATTAAATCACCGGTTTGCTTATCATGGAAAAAACTCATAGAGAAATCCTGAATTTTACGATAGACCTTCACCCTCAAATCCTCTACCAGATGCCAGGCAGCCTTATGTGCCAGGTAATTACTCAGATATCGAAATATAATTCTTAATACATACAAACCGATCAAAAGGATGGTAAAGAGCAGTATTTTATTTTTTGAAGCTTCCGTCATAGTTGTACTGACAACGGCCGTCATCTTGGACAACAGCATAGGTGCTGCCAAATTAATAATCGTAAGAGCAAATGTTGAGAGAACAGCGATGATATAGAGGGATTTATAACTAATCGCCTCTTTTCCAAGTCTCCATAGTAGTTTCATAAATATTCCTCCCGGTAATAAACAAGATGAACCGGCAAGCCGTATCACTTGTCATGAATTAAAATCAACTATTTTAATGGTAACATAAAACAGGAGAAATGTCTTTCCATATTGTTGATAAAATACAGAATGCATGATTTGTCAGAATGGAAGCATACTAAAATCAAGTTTGCTTATTGCGTTGGATAGTAAGTCAAAACTGATTGAATAAGGAGTGTAACCCAATGAAAATAAATATGAAAAATATAATGCCACCCACGGCGTTTCGCGTCTTTCTACGGACCAATCCGATGATTAATGCAGAGATCAGAAGCAAAATACTTCGGAGCCTGAATATCCTGAAGAAGAACAATGAACCTCAAATTTCAGAACGAATTAAAAAATTGAATATGGAGTGGGATACGGAACGAGTTCTGGAAACAGATGCTGCAGTGATGATTATTCTAAGTTCCTATCTGGGTAGGAAGACTTCCGGAAAGTGGAACTATGTAACCCTTATCATTGGATGCTGCGTTTTACTCCATGCATTACAGGGATGGTGTCCTTCTCTGCCCATTATAAGAAAGTGGGGGGTACGGACAGAGGATGAAATCAATCTGGAAAAAATGGCATTAAAAATAATGAGGGGAGACTTTACCGGAGAGATGGAGGATGTTTCTGATCTTCTTGACCGTGTGGAAAAACAATAACAGGAAACCGGAGCGTGATAACATGTATTGGTGGAGAAGAATCACATGCCCTGAAATTTTTCAGGGAAAAGACAAGAAAAATCATTATTTTGAAGGATGGTACTATAAGATAGTTGATGCTTCCAGCGACCATATGATTGTAATCATACCGGGCATCTCCATGAATGGACTTGACTCCCATGCGTTTATACAGATTATGATGGATGATCACAAGTCCTATTATTTACGATTCCCAATTTCAGATTTTTATTATAATGAGAAAAAATTTGAATTGTGGATTGGGAAAAATTATTTCTCATCTAAGAGGGTAATAATAAATATCCGGGATGATGATCCGGAGATCTTTGGATCTCTTGGGTTTGAAGATGCGTACATCCTGCCTCATTCCCTGGTCAGACCCTCAATTATGGGACCCTTTGCCTACATTCCGGGGATGGAATGCTATCATGGAGTAATTCATATCAAAAGCAAGGTTACAGGATCCTTACGTATTCCGGACGGAAGGCTTAATTACGAAGGGGGACTCGGCTATCTCGAGAAAGACTGGGGAACCTCCTTTCCCAAAGGATATATCTGGATGCAATCCAATCATTTTATCAAAGATGCCTCCTTTATGCTGTCTATTGGGAGAATCCCATGCTTTGGAGCTTCTTTCCGTGGCTTTCTGTCCTTCCTGAGAATCAATCAAACCTGTCTGGTTTTTGCAACCTATACCGGAGCTAAAATTAAGGATATGGAATACGGGAGAGAAAAATTAAAGATAAGATTGGAAGACCTGAGGTTTCGCCTTGAAATTACTGCACAATATCATCAGGGGGGAACAATTTTGGCACCCTTTCGGGGAGAAATGCACCGACAGATAGTAGAGAACATGGATGGGGTAATTGAAATAAAACTATGGAAAAGGGACGGTAAACTCCTATATCAGGATAGAGGACGAAGGTCCGGACTTGAAATAGTGGATCCCGATCAACTGTAAAATAACATTGATAGCAGCAGAAAGAGGCCTGTTCTGATTTATCCGGAGATAAGTCAGAACAGGCCTCTGATTGGATCAGAATAATTCACTCTGAAGTTTTTTGTCCTTCTCTACAACCTCAGCCGTCATATCTGCTTTCATCTTATCCAGCTTCTGACTCAGGACATCATCATGGATTCCAAGCATTTGAACCGCAAGAATACCTGCATTATCCGCACCATCGATAGCCACTGTGGCTACCGGGATTCCCTTTGGCATCTGTACGGTGGCAAGAAGCGCATCTAATCCGTCCAAAGTTGAGGATTTGATAGGAATACCGATGACGGGAAGGGTAGTATGTGCCGCAATCACACCGGCAAGATGAGCGGCCTTTCCCGCTGCGCAGATTACAACTCCAAATCCGTTTGATTTTGCATTGGATGCAAATTCACAAGCTTGTGCCGGCGTACGATGTGCGCTCATCACGTGTACTTCTACGGGGATCTCAAAGCTCTTTAATACCTGGATCGCACCTTTTACGATAGGAAGATCACTGTCACTGCCCATCAGAATGGCTACTTTTTTATTCATAATTACCTCCTTGAAATAAGCCCAAAGATAATCATTATTAACTTGCATCATTGGGTTGTTTGGACGTTAAGTGTTTATAATATATCTTATTTAAATAATACTGTCAATCAAAAATAAATTATAAAAATAGGATTGACAATCAAGATTGTCCGTTGCTATAATGTTCTTAATAGAAGAAACCGATGAACAAGACGAGTAGAAATGATTACTTGTATCCAGAGAGCCGCTGTTGGTGAGAATGCGGTTACAAAGGTTATTTTGAATGGACTTGCGAGGGAAGCCCAAAATCAATTTGAGAGTAGGCGCTTACGGGAACCCTGTCCGTTATCAGTGGGGTGCATATGATGGTATGCAAAATGAGTGGTCGTTTTTTTGATACGACAATTTGGGTGGTACCGCAGAAGTGATAAGCTTTTGTCCCTGTATAATTACATGGACGAGGGCTTTTTTTATTGCTCTGAAAAGTGTTTTAGATTACCGGCACTAGAATATGGTACTCCAGGAAAGCTGCACATGTGAAGACAGGGAATACGATCACTTCCAAACAATGATAAAAGAAAGGAATTTTCATCCCATCAATGAAAATATAGGTAAGAGTATGATTACTCCCGGATGTAATGAAATTGAGGCACTGGCAAAGGATTATAGTGTGATACCCATCTGCAGAGAGATTTATGCAGACGTGATTACGCCGATCACATTACTTCGCAAAATAGCTCAGATCAGCGAGCGGTATTTTTTGCTGGAGAGCATAGAGGGCGGAGAAAAATGGGGAAGGTATTCCTTTCTTGGTTTTGCGCCGATTGTACATGTCACCTGTAAGGACCGAAAGGTTGTCATTGACAGGGGAGAAAAGGAGATCATTGAGACGGACCATCCCTACGAAGTACTGAGAAGTATTCTGGGGGAATATAAGGCACCGAAACTTCCTGGATTACCGCCGTTTAGCGGAGGGTTTGTCGGATATTACTCCTACGAGATGATTGGGTATGCCGAGCCGGTTCTGCAGTTAAAAAGCAGTGATTTCTATGATTTTGAGGTGATGCTCTTTGATAAGGTAATCGCATATGATCATCTGAAGCAGATGATCAGCCTCGTTGTAAATATGAAGACAGATAAGGTGCTTGAGAATTACGGAACTGCACTGACACAGATGGAGCAGATGGTACGGCTGATTCTGGACCCCATGCCCCTGGCTAAATTAAAAACGCAGAGCAAACCAAAATTTGAGTGCAATGTGACCCAGGAGGAATACTGCGATATGGTGGAACGGACAAAGGAATATATCGTAAACGGCGATATTTTTCAAGCGGTGATTTCAAGACAGTTTACCACAGAGTATCAGGATAGTCTTCTAAATGCCTATCGTGTACTAAGAACCACCAATCCCTCCCCCTATATGGTATTTATTCAATATGATGATGTTCAATTGATCAGTACCTCACCCGAAACCCTGGTAAGGTTAAAGGACGGGAAGATGACCACATTCCCCATCGCCGGTTCCAGACCGAGAGGAAAAGACAAGGAAGAAGATATTGCTCTTGAAGAGGAACTGTTAAAGGATGAGAAGGAATTATCAGAACATAATATGCTGGTGGATCTGGGCAGAAATGATCTGGGTAAAATATCTGAATTTAACAGTGTCCATGTTACTGATTATATGAGAATACAGCGTTACTCCAGGATCATGCATATTACTTCGGAAGTGGAAAGTACGATACGGGAGGGGCAGGATGCCTTGAATGCACTGGAAGCTATCCTTCCGGCAGGAACGCTCTCCGGAGCACCGAAAATCAGAGCCTGTGAGATTATTGACGAACAGGAGCCGGCTCCGAGGGGAATCTATGGAGGTGCCATCGGATACATTGACTTTACCGGAAATATGGATACCTGCATCGCCATCAGAATGGCAGTTAAAAAAGATCATAAAGTTTATGTTCAGGCGGGCGGCGGCATCGTTGCAGACAGTGTTGCTCAAAAAGAGTACGAAGAATCCGCCAATAAAGCAAGAGCTGTAATGGAAGCAATTATGAAGGCAAGTGAGGTGGATGATTTATGATAGTTTTACTTGATAATTATGACAGCTTTTCCTATAACCTGGTGCAGCTTGCAGGAGGAATGGGGGAAGAAATCAAAGTGGTGCGGAATGATGAATTAACAGTGGAGGATATCAGAAATTTACAGGCCAGCCATATCATTTTGTCTCCGGGACCCGGATATCCAAAGGATGCCGGGATCATGGAGCAGTTAATTCAGGAGATGAAGGGGGAGATCCCCATGCTTGGGGTATGTCTTGGACATCAGGCGATCAGTGAGGTGTTCGGTGCACGGATTACACTGGCAAAACGGTTGATGCACGGAAAACAAAGTAATATCCATATCAGGAACTCCAGCAGAATCTTTCAGGAGTTACCGCCGGTGATCAAAGCCGCAAGATATCATTCCCTGATTGCCGCAAAGGAAACGCTGCCAGAGGAGCTGCTTGTCATCGGAGAAGATGATGACGGTGAGATTATGGCAGTAAAACACAAAGATTATGAAATTTATGGAGTTCAATTCCATCCGGAATCCATATTAACCCCTCAGGGAGCAACTATTATGAAAAATTTCTTAAAGATTGGAGCGTAGAATTATGATACAGGAAGCAATCTATAAAATTATTAACAAAGAAGATTTATCCATCGATCTTACCAGACAGGTAATGGATGAGATCATGAGCGGAACTGCCACCAACGCCCAGATTGCCGGATTCTTAACCTCTCTTCGTATGAAAGGGGAGACCATTGATGAGATTACCGGCTGCGCCATGGTAATGAGGCAGCATGGAACCAGACTGAGTAAGGAGGGTGATGTTCTTGATATTGTCGGAACCGGCGGAGACGAGGCCTTTACCTTTAACATATCAACGGTTTCCTCCTTTGTGATCTCTGCAGCGAAGGTACCTGTTGCTAAGCATGGCAATAGAAGTGTCTCAAGCAAATGCGGAAGTGCGGACGTATTGGAGGCATTGGGAGTAAAGATTGATATTCCGGTAGAAAAAAGTGAAAGAATATTAAAGGAGATCGGCCTGTGCTTTATGTTTGCACCGATTTATCATTCATCCATGAAATATGCGGCACCGGTAAGAAGAGAACTGGGCGTCAGAACAATATTTAATATTTTAGGACCGTTATCCAGTCCGGCCCAGGCGAATCTGCAGCTTTTGGGAGTATATGATGAGGAGCTGGTGGAGCCCCTTGCAAGAGTTCTGGCTAATCTGGGTGTAAAAAGAGCGATGGTGGTCCATGGTCATGACGGAATGGATGAGGTTTCCTTAAGTGCCGTAACAACGATATGTGAGGTAAAGGAGGGACAGACGAACTGTTTCGTTCTGGATCCGACCCAATATGGTTTTACTTTGTGTAAACCGGAAGAGCTGGTTGGCGGTGATTCAGTGGTGAATGCAGGAATTGCAAGAGAGATTCTAGGCGGAGTAAAAGGACCCAAAAGAGATATTGTACTCTTGAATTCCGCACTGTGTCTTAGGATGTCTTACCCGGATAAAACCTTAAGAGAATGCATCGATCTTGCAGCCCTTATGATAGACAGCGGTAAGGCAATGGAACAGTTGAACCGGTTTATTAAACTGACCAATGAATAAATTTTAGTTGTGTAAAAGCAGCGCGGAAATGGGGTAAATAATGATTCTTGACACGTTAGCACAGGCAAGCAGAAAACGGGTGGTAAAAGCGAAGGGAACGCGGCCGCTGGAGGAATTAATCGCTTCCATTCATGATAATGGTTTCATACAATCAACACACAGCAGAGAAGCCTTTGCATTTGAAAATTCCCTGAAAGGTGAATTGTTGTCCATGATCTGTGAGGTAAAAAAAGCTTCTCCCTCTAAAGGGGTAATCGCCGAAGAATTTCCGTATCAGTTGATCGCCGGGGAATATGAAGCCGCCGGAGCAAATGCCATCTCCGTACTGACGGAGCCGGAGTATTTTAAGGGGAGCAATGCGTATCTGGAAGAAATCAGCAGCATGGTTCACGTACCGGTGCTGCGTAAGGATTTTACGGTGGACGAATATCAGATTTACGAAGCAAAGGCAATCGGAGCGGATGCTGTACTGCTGATCTGTACTCTGCTGGATACGAAAACCATAAAAAATTATATCCATATTTGTGATGAACTGGGGTTATCCGCTCTGGTGGAAGCTCATACCGAAGCAGAAATAGATTCTGCTTTACAAGCGGGAGCAAGAGTAATCGGCGTGAACAATCGGAATTTGCAAACCTTTGAAGTGGATCTTGGGAACAGTATCCGTCTTAGAAAGCTGGTGCCACCCGAGATTATCTTTGTTGCAGAAAGCGGAATTTCTACGCCGGAAGATACAAAACGGTTAAGAGAGGCTGGAGTTAATGCTGTTCTTATTGGAGAGACTTTAATGAGAAGCGAAAAGAAGAAAGAAATAATCCATGCACTAAGAGGCAGGAACGAATCGTCTGGAGGAGACCATGTCATTAATCAAGATTTGCGGATTGTCAAGGCAGGAGGATATTTTAGCGGTAAATCGGGTGAGACCTGATTATATCGGTTTTGTATTTGCAAAGAGCAGACGCCGGGTGGATGAAGTGACGGCTGAGGCATTAAAATCGATGCTTCATCCATCCATTCAAGCAGTGGGGGTATTTGTAAATGAAACGCAGGAGACGATCATCCGTTTATGCAAGAGGGGGGTGATCGATCTTATTCAGCTTCATGGAGATGAGGAGGAAGCATATGTTAAGAAATTAAGAGACGCTGTTCCAAATCAGATTATTAAGGCTGTCAGAGTAAATAAGAGAGAAGATATTCTCCGTTTTGCTGATTTTCCCTGTGACTATCTGCTGTTTGATACCTATAAGGAAGGGGAATACGGTGGCAGCGGGGAAGCATTTGACTGGTCCGTGTTAACCGGTCAGAGTAAGCCCTTCTTTATGGCAGGCGGGATCAATGCAGAAAATGTTACAGCGGCGATCCATCAGTATCATCCTTTCTGTATTGATGTCAGCAGTTCGGTGGAAACAATGGGGGTAAAGGATGGAAATAAAATTAAGGAAATCGTTACAAAGATAAGGAGCGTGAAGGTGATGTCAAAAGGAAGATTTGGAATTCATGGGGGACAATATATCCCGGAAACCCTGATGAATGTTGTCTTGGAATTAGAACAAGAATATGAGCACTATAAAAATGACGAGGAGTTCTGCAGGGAGCTGGAGGACTTGTTCAAAAATTATGCAGGGCGTCCTTCCCTTTTGTATTATGCAGGGAAGATGACACAGGATCTGGGCGGAGCGAAGATTTATCTGAAAAGAGAAGATCTGAATCATACCGGTTCCCATAAGATCAATAATGTACTGGGCCAGGCGCTGCTTGCCAGGAAGATGGGAAAGATCAGAGTGATCGCAGAAACAGGCGCCGGACAGCATGGGGTAGCAACCGCTACGGCAGCAGCGTTATTAGGTCTGGAATGTGAGATCTTTATGGGAAAGGAAGATACCCAAAGACAGGCACTGAATGTATTTCGAATGGAATTGCTGGGTGCTAAAGTACATGCGGTAACTACCGGCACCCAGACCTTAAAGGATGCAGTAAATGAGGCAATGCGTGAATGGACCAAACGGGTGGAGGATACCCATTATATCTTTGGATCCGTTATGGGGCCTCATCCATTCCCAACTCTGGTAAGAGACTTTCAAAGTATTATCGGGAAAGAGGTAAAAGAACAGATACTGCTTGCCGAACAGAAATTGCCGGATGCGGTGATTGCCTGTGTGGGCGGCGGCAGCAATGCCATGGGAATCTTCCATGAGTTTATAAAGGATACACAGGTTCAGCTGATTGGCTGTGAGGCTGCAGGACTTGGAGTTGATACCGACCGGACGGCTGCCACCATGGCGACGGGAACGCTTGGTATCTTCCATGGGATGAAGTCCTATTTCTGTCAGGACGAATACGGACAGATTGCGCCGGTTTATTCCATCTCCGCGGGACTGGATTATCCGGGAGTAGGTCCGGAACATGCCTTCCTCAAGGATACTAACAGGGCACAATATGTTCCGGTAACAGATCAGGAAGCGGTGGAGGCGTTTGAATATCTCTCCCGTAAGGAGGGAATCATTCCGGCCATTGAAAGTGCTCATGCAGTAGCTTATGCGAGAAAGCTGGCACCAACCATGAGCAAAGATCAGATTATTGTAATTAACTTATCCGGCAGAGGAGATAAAGATGTGGCAGCAATCGCCAGATACAGGGGGGTACAAATCTATGAATAGAATTGAGCGCGCATTTTCATCGGGGAAAGCATTTATCCCTTTTATTACAGCAGGAGACCCATCCCTTGCGGTGACGCAGGAGCTGGTATATACCATGGCGGAGGCAGGTGCTGACCTGATTGAGCTGGGGATACCCTTTTCGGATCCGGTTGCGGAAGGGCCTGTAATTCAGGCTGCCGATGAAAGAGCATTGTCTGCCGGTACGACGACGGATCAATTATTTGATATGGTGGCGGACATCAGAAGGACCTGCGATATTCCAATTGCATTTATGACCTATGTGAATCCGGTGTTTACCTATGGAATTGAACGCTTCATGAAGCAATGTCAAAGCGCAGGTGTGGATGCGCTGATTATCCCGGATCTGCCCTATGAAGAAAGAGAAGAGTTTCTGCCGGCATGTGATGCCCATGGCGTTGTACTGATTTCCATGATAGCACCCACGTCAGGAGACAGAATCCGCATGATCGCAAAGGATGCCAAAGGATTTATCTATTGTGTTTCTTCCATGGGGGTAACAGGGGTAAGAAGTGAAATCAGTTCCATAGTTGGGGAGATGATTCAGGAAGTTAAGGCAGTCAATGATATTTTCTGCGCCGTAGGGTTTGGAATTTCCACTCCGGAACAGGCCAGGGAAATGGCAGAGCAATCTGACGGTGTAATTGTAGGAAGTGCGATCGTAAAAATTGTTGCAGAATATGGTAAGGAATGTGTTCCTTATGTTAAGGAATATGTTAAACAAATGAAATCATATATGGGATAGATAGGGTCTATAAACCGGATGTCAGAAACACGAAGTGATATCAGAGAGGAATAAAATGATTCGGGAAGTATTAAAAAAATTAATGGCAAGGCAGGATCTTACGCAGGAGGAAGTCTATCAATTATTTGTTGCGATTGACCGGGATGAACTAACGGATGCCCAGATTGCCGGATTTCAGACTGCAATGCAGATGAAGGGGGCTACAATAACTGAGATCACGGCAATGGCAAGGGCGATGAAGGATCTGTGCGTAAAGATTGCGCCGGACATATCGGGGGAGATGCTTGACACCTGTGGAACCGGGAGCGGATTAAATACCTTTAATATTTCCACCGCATCTGCGATATTAGCTGCGGCAGCGGGAATTCCGGTTGCAAAGCATGGAAGTAAATCCATCACCGGTCTTTCCGGCAGCGCGGATGTCCTGGAAGCGTTGGGTGTTTACATTATGCAAAGCCCAAGAGGGGTGGAGAAGCTTATAGAGAATGTGGGTATTGGGTTTCTATATGCTCCCCTGTTTCATCCGTTGATGGAACGCATCTTTCCTGTAGAACGAGATCTTGGAATCAGAACGCTGTTTTACACCATGATAGGGCCTTTGATTAACCCCATTGCCACAAGGCATGTGATGGGGGTAAATCAGCAGGATATGCTGGATATTGTTGTCCGGGTTGCGGATGCACTGGGTTATACAAAGGCAATCTTTGTTCATGGAGAGGATGGATCGGATGAGATTTCCATGATGGGGAAGACCTATATCAGAGAATTATATCATGGGCAGATTTGCGCTCATGAATTCCTTCCTGAGGAGGTGGGAATCCGAAGGTGCAGTCTTTCGGATATTGAGACTGGTACACCGGAGGCCAATGCGGTTATGATAAAGGATGTGTTTTCCGGCAAAGATAAGGGACCGCGGCGTCAGGCCGTCGTACTAAACTCAGCTGCTGTTTTGCTGGCCGCAGACAAAGCAGATAATTTAAAGGAAGGCATCGGACTTGCCAACGAGATTATCAGCAGCGGGGCAGCACAGAATAAATTGAATCAGTTTATCGAAGCGTCTCATGAATTTAAGAAACTAAAATAATACGAGATAAAGAGGACATCATTCGAATAAGTGCTGATATTTTCAGGCTCCTGTCATGATCTGGAATTCATATATACTTTACAAAACCTTTACAATAATTTGTACGATAAGGGAATATACATCTGCTAAAATATGCTTAAAATACAAATACATAGGAAAACGAGGTTTTTTACATGGCAGACCTATATAAGGATGCACTGGAAGTCATCATAAGTAAAAAACAGATAAAGACTGTATTTCAGCCGATTATATCCTTAAAAGACGGAAGTATTCTGGGGCATGAGGCGCTGAGCCGTATCACCTGCGAAAGTGAAATCAATCATCCGGAAATGCTGTTCACCATTGCCAGTGAATACAATAGATTATGGGATCTGGAATTGTTATGCAGAACGACCGCCCTGGAAGCCGCGTTCAAATTTATGGTACCACCCTACGATAAGATGCTGTTTATCAATGTAAATCCGAATACAATGCATGATGAGAAATTTATCAAGGGATTTACCAAAGAATTTCTGATGCATTATGATATGAAGCCAAATAATATAATTTTTGAGATCACAGAAAGAAATGTAATCTCAGATATGAATGCATTTTTACTTACCATAGATCATTATAAAAGTCAGGACTATAAAATTGCCATTGATGATACCGGGTCAGGATATTCCGGTTTGAATCTGATTAGTGACGTCAATCCGAATTATATCAAGATTGATATGAAGCTGATCAGGGACATTAATTCAGATCGTTTAAAATATGCGGTGGTGAAGGGAATGGTAGAGCTTTCCAAGGTATCAAACATTAAACTGGTGGCAGAGGGTATTGAGACCTATGAGGAATTGGAGACGCTGATTAAGTTAGGTGTTCAGTATGGACAGGGGTATTATATCCAGCGTCCGAATGCTTCAGTGCTTGAGATACAGAAAGACATATTAGTGACAATCCATGAGATCAATAAAAATAATAGTCAGGAATACCCCGGAACAATATCGAATACCCATATTAAAAGCATCAGTACGTATACTGCTATTGTGGCACCCGATGTTACTGCTTTGTTTGTGTATCATATCTTTCGGCATAATCCTGATTTTTTTGGTTTATGTGTAATTGAAAATGATGTTCCCATCGGTATTATTACGCAGGAGAAACTCGCATTAAAAATGAGCGGACATTATGGATTTTCTCTGAATCAAAATAAACCCATTTCAGAGCTTATGGATAGAAATTTTCTCTCGGTGGAAGATAAGATGCCGATCAGTGCCGTATCCTATCTTGCTATGTCAAGAACCAATGATAAATTATATGATTTTATTGTCGTTACAGACAACAAAAAGTATATCGGTACGGTTACCATTAAAGATTTACTCCAAAAGACAACGGAGATTGAAGTAACGAATGCAATGAATCAAAATCCATTGTCCGGCTTACCCGGCAATATGATCGTAGAACAGAAACTAAATCAGTGCATTGAGGGAATTGACAAATACAGCGTCGCTTATATTGATATCGATAACTTTAAAGCATATAATGATGTCTACGGATTTGAAAACGGTGATTTGATTATAAAACTGCTTGCGAATGTTTTAAAAACCAATATCCGGGATGCCAGCTTTATCGGGCATGTGGGAGGAGATGATTTTGTGGTTGTCGTATATGATCATATCACAGATGACTATTTTCAGGATATGATCAAGCAGTTTGAAGTTGGAGTATTATCTTTTTACAATCAGTCCGATATTGATCAGGGCTTTATTATAACATCAAACCGGCGCGGAGAATCGGAGAAATTTCCTTTGATTTCGCTGACAGCGGTTGTATTAAACAATGATCGCAGGAAGTATCATAATGTCTATCAACTGACGGAATTGCTGGCTTGTTTGAAGAAACAGGAGAAAAACAAAAAGCTGTCTCATTTTATCTGACCGTTCTATGATCCTGCATATCCGGACATCCGGTTGAAAACTTATCATGTCTACTCTCTTTATGGAAGAAATGATTTATTTCTGTGAAGAGGGTTATTTTTGTGTCCCCAAAAACGATACTGAGAACACACGATACTAAGAACAAACATACAAAGAGCAAACATACAAAGAGCAAACATACAAAGAAAAAATGAAACTATAAAAAAGAAAGGTATCTTTTTGCCGGTAAGTGTTATAATGAAGCTAATGAAACACATTGCAGACGGATGAAATTAAAACTATATACGGAATAAATTTTGAAGGAGGCGTACAGCATCACATGAAGAACAGAACCTATATAGCAATCGATTTAAAATCCTTCTATGCTTCGGTTGAGTGTATGGAACGAGGTCTTGACCCATTGACTACCAATCTTGTTGTCGCTGACGCAAGCCGTACGGAGAAGACCATCTGTCTCGCCGTATCTCCCTCGCTTAAGGCTTACGGGATTTCCGGCAGAGCCAGATTGTTTGAGGTTGTGCAAAAGGTTAACGAAGTGAATGCACAACGGCGGCGTAAAGCACCTGGACGGAGCTTTTCCGGAGCTTCTTTCAACGATCAGCAGGTGAAAGCCGAACCGGGTCTTGCGCTGGATTATATTGCTGCGCCGCCGAGGATGGCATATTATATGGAGTACAGTACCCGGATTTACCATATCTATTTGAATTATATCGCCCCTGAAGATATTCATGTTTACTCTATCGACGAGGTATTTCTTGATGCCACCGATTATCTGAAGACCTACCATCTTACAGCCCGCGAACTAACCATGAAGATAATTCTGGACGTATTCAATACCACCGGAATAACAGCAACTGCCGGAATTGGCACAAACCTTTATCTGTGCAAAATTGCCATGGACATACAGGCGAAGCACATACCGGCTGACAGCAACGGGATGCGGATCGCAGAGCTGGATGAAATGAGCTATCGCAGGTCACTCTGGGCACATCGTCCCCTCACGGACTTCTGGCGTGTTGGAAAAGGATATGCAAAAAAATTAGAGGAACATGGTCTCTACACGATGGGAGATATTGCAAGATGCTCACTTGGAAAGCCTGCCGATTACTACAATGAGGATTTATTGTATAAGATATTTGGCATCAACGCCGAACTGCTGATCGACCATGCTTGGGGTTGGGAGCCCTGCACCATAGCAGATATCAAGGCATATAAGCCGGGTACGAACAGTATTGGATCCGGACAGGTGCTGCAAAGTGCCTATCCCTATGAAAAGGCAAAGCTGGTCGTACGGGAAATGACGGATCTGCTGGTACTTGATCTGGTGGATAAAAGGCTTGTGACCGATCAGCTTGTTATGACGGTGGGATATGACATCGATAATCTGACAGATCCTGTGATCAAGAAATTATATCGCGGTGAAATCACCAGGGACCATTATGGACGTTCTGTTCCCAAATCTGCCCACGGTACCATAAATCTTGGCAGACAGACCTCTTCTACGAAACAGATTCTGGATGCGGCTACACAACTGTTTGAACGCATTGTCGATAAAAATCTTCTTGTCAGAAGAGCTTATATTACAGCAAATCATGTTGTTGATGAGACAGCACAAAAGTCGGAACACTTTGAACAGCTTGATCTTTTTACTGATTATGCGGCTGTAGAGGAGAAAAAAATCGAGGAAGAGGCAGAACTTGCACGAGAGAAAAAGCTGCAGCAGGTGATGCTGGAGATAAAAAAGAAACACGGAAAGAACGCCATTCTAAAGGGCATGAATCTGGAGGAAGGTGCAACTACTGTAAACCGGAACAGGCAGATCGGAGGGCATAAGGCATGACGAAGAACTATGACGATATCATTAATCTGGCGCATCATGTCTCTGAGACACATCCTCATATGACAATATTTGACCGGGCCGCTCAGTTTTCCCCCTTTGCCGCTCTGACCGGTTATGATAGTGCGATCAAAGAAACTGCCCGAATTACCGGCGAGCGGGTTGTACTGGATGAGTACAGGAAGGACGCTTTGAGCAATCGACTGCAAATGCTGACGGATCGGAGAAATGAGGATCCAAACATCGAAATCACTTATTTTCAACCGGATGATAAGAAGCTTGGCGGCGCTTATGTGACGGTCGCCGGCACGGTTCAAAAGATCGATAACTATAAACGGAACGTTCTTATGACGGACGGCACAGTAATCCCCATTTATGAAATAATCAGCATAGAGGGGCAGATATTTGAGAGCATGTTATAAAATTTAGCATACTGACAATTTGAGAAATCATATTGTCAGTATTTTTATAAAAATATTTTTGATATATTTAAATTAGGGTATTGACATTTACGCGGCGTTAAGGTCTAAACTGCAATTTGTAAGGAGGCGAAAGGATGGAATATACAGTGCAGGCATTGGCTAAGATGGCAGGGATCAGCACCAGAACCCTAAGATATTATGATGAAGTAGGGATTCTTAAGCCGGCAAGAATCAATTCATCAGGTTACAGAATATATGGTGGAAGAGAAGTTGATCTGCTGCAGCAGATTATGTTCTACCGAAAGATGGGTGTTAGCCTTAATACCATCAAAGCAATCATACTGCAGACTTCCTTTGATGAGATGAAGGCATTGCAAGAGCATCTGACAAACCTTCTTGATCAAAAGCAGCAATTAGAGCTTCTGATTACAAATGTAAAGAACACCATTGAAGCAAAGAAAGGAATAAGGAAAATGAACGATAAAGAAAAGTTTCAAGGATTTAAGCAAAAGCTGGTTGAGGATAATGAGGAGAAGTACGGCAGGGAAATCAGAGAAAAATATGGTGAGGAGCAGGTAAATCAATCGAATCAAAAGCTTCTGAACATGACAAAGGAGGAATATGAACGCTTTGAGAAGTTGGGGCAGGAGGTACAAGATACCCTGGGGAAAGCTTTTCAGACCGGTGATCCGGGCGGAGAACTGGGTCAGAAGACGGCCGAACTTCACAAGCAATGGCTTTCCTATAGCTGGAGCAGCTATAGCAGGGAGGCACATGCCGGAATTGCACAAATGTATATCGATGATGCGCGCTTTACTGCTTATTACGATAAGATGCAGCCGGGGCTTGCAAAATTCTTAAGGGATGCGATCTTCATCTATACGGGTGCTGATGCCTGATAATTGATTGAAATACAAAAAAAGGATAACAGAGTAAATGATGAAAAGCAGATTCTGATTTTAAATGATGAAAAGTAGATTCTGTATGTAATATTTAATGTGGGGACGTATTGCAATCCTAACAATTTTAGTTAGGATGCAGTACGTCCTTTTCAGTTGCAGCTTAGTGATGGGCGCTGGTAATTGGAGCCGGATCAGACATATGGAAATACCATCTGTGTATTCTGTCGTTAAATTTGCGGAAAATGGCAAACCCATTGAGGATTTTTACTCAAATGGCTACACTGAAAATACCCGAATTATAGGTGTACACGAAGAGGAGGAAACCACAATGACAACAGAACAAATCATAGCCCTTGCCAGGGAAAAACTCGGAAAGGATATCACGGAACAGGAAGCGCAGGAGTATCTCGAGGGAAAAGCGGCCATCCCGGATGAGGCACTTGACCTTGTCAGCGGAGGTGATTGCGGTACGCAGTCCACATGCCCTGTATGCCAGCAGCCACTGAAGTTTGGAGGGATTTACAGCTCACCTTACTGCAATAATCCCAATTGCTCCAGTTACCACTAGAACATAGGAGCAATCCCAATTAACATTCAAATAATCCCAACGGAACCAACTGCGGAGATACCATCTCTGATGGGAAATTCTTACTGTAATAATCCGGCTTTTCACTGTGGTGCAGACAAAGCTTTGGCGACAATGTAACAGTAAGATTGATTTAATAGGAGGAGAACTTAACGATGTACTATAAGCTATGCGAGCCGTTCCGATTAAGAGGATTTGATGGGCTGCCATATTGCCTGGTAAGTCCATACCATCTTACACCACGCATATTGTCTCACGAAGAATTTCTAGTGCTTTTATGCTGTGACGGGGTGACGGATTTTGGCGATGAAAAAGATGAAACTGTTACCAAAAATATTGATGCTATGATGGCCGGCGGTTTTATCACCTCATTGGAAATCCCCTCGAGAATTATGGATTATCAAAAGTTTTGCAAGCATTCCAATGGATATATTCACAGCGTAATTTGGAGCATAACAGGAGACTGTAACCTGCGATGCAGGCACTGCTATATGTCCGGCGGTCGAAATAAATATAAAGAATTGACAAAAGAACAGCTCTTTGCGCTGATTGCACAATTAGATGAGGCAGGTGTGATCGAAGTAGAGCTTTCCGGCGGAGAACCTCAGATGTCACCTTATCTTTGGGAGATCGTGGATGAACTTTTGCGCAGAAATATATACATATCACATTTTCACACAAATGCTATGCTTCTGGACGATGATTTTTTTGCGAAGATGAAAAAGCGTAATTTGTCCTGGACTTTTGATTCCAGTCTTGATGGTGTAGGTATGCACGATTATTTGAGAGGAACCTGCGGTTCGGAAAATGTTGCAATCGCGGCATTTCGTAAGATAGTGAAGAAAGGTTATGGATTACTTGTAAACTCAAAGTTTCATGCTGACAGCGTCCATACGGTTTTAGACACATACGAATTAATGAAAGATATTGGGGTATCAACCTGGAAGGCCAGCTTCGTCTTTCCTATTGGTGAGGCAGTCACAGGGGTTGTGTCTGCTCCGGCAATTGTCTGTCAGGAGTATCTCGAGATGCTTGCCCGTTACAAGGCTGACGGCAATCCATTTGCACTGAACCTTATAGAGGGCATAGTGAAAGGTTATCGTGGCGGCGGTTTTGAATTCTGGGAGAATAAGAAGGAGGATCCCTTTAACCAGCAACGCGTATCCTGCACTCTGTGCCGCAACAGGCCGTATCTACTTCCGGACAGTACACTCGTGCCATGTATTGGCTGGGTATCCACTACAATTGAAAAGAGGCTGCCAAAGCTTATGGAAGTACATTTGTCTGAACTATATGCCGACCCCAATTCTTATTTCCGCAAATTGGTGGGAATAAAAGTTTGTGATATTACGGAGGGCAACGCAGAGTGTCGTGAGTGTGAATATAAGCTTAGTTGTGGGGGCGGATGTCGTGCGGACGCTCTTGCGACAAATCATGGTGACAATGCAGTCTATCAACGAGGCTTGATGATATGCAGTGTTTACAGGGGCGGATTTATGGCAAAAGTGAAAGAGATTTGTATGGAAAAAGGTTAAGTTTGAAGATATGTTTTCCTTCAGGAAAAGAGATGGAATCAGAGGATAGAAGGATTATCGTAATCAGCATAAGGGAATGAAAAGGTTCGTAAAGGAAGGTATTTTGATACCGGCAGCTTACAGACACCCAATCTGTTTGTTTTGGGATGCATCAATATTAACTGGATGCTTCTTCAAAATGCAGCAAGGGTAATGTAAGACAAAGCCGGTTTCGAGTACCTTTTTTGGTGCAAAAAAAGCGCTCTGATCGTATGAACTATTCACAACTACCCAGTGTGAGGATCTTGCCGGCTGATGCTCTGATATTATATTAAAATTATTTAAATAACTGAATACTTTTTCCGAAAAAATATGTTATATCTAATAAGCCTTCCTAAAGCATAACAAAACTGGAAAAAAATATAATTTAATACTTGATATATAATATTATATGTAGTATAGTATTAAACAACATATAATATTATATTAATAATAGTTATCTCGTAAAGCGGATGACAAAGTGCTTGTTACACGGAAAGGAAAGAAGTATGGCAACGATTTTAAAATTAACCTACGCGAATATGATGCGTAAGAAGTTTAGGACTTCACTCATTATTTTATCAGTCGTCTTATCAATTGCACTAATGTATACTGTGATGTCAATGTCAGCTTCCATTACGAAAATATTTGAGCAAAAGATCAAAAAGGAAGTTGGAAATTCTGAATTCATGTTGTTACCAAAGGAAAATTCGGGAGATATTTATATCCCGGCCAGGAAATTGGAGGATCAGAGCAACCTTGCCTATCAAATACCGCTGGTCTTAGCCTACGGTTATACAGACATGCGGGAGGATAAAATACCGGTAGTCTTAAACGGTATGTCATATCAGGATTATAATACGGTTTATCAGGTGAGTTATATCAGCAAAGAAGCAGAAGAGGGATTGTCCGGCCTACAGGTATTGGTTGGAAAACAAACGGCAGAGGAATATCAGCTTGAGCTTGGTGACACTCTGGAAGTGATGATTGGCGGTGAGAAACTATCCTTTCACATTCATGGGATGATAGACGACAGGAATAATAATCTTGGCTACGAATTGGGAAGTTTGAAGATGGTTGCAGACAGAAGCACGATTGCATCCATTCTTCACCTGGAGAACGAAATCAGTGCTTATTATATAAAAGGATCAACCGGGAATGATAATAATTCGTTAAGAAACCAGCTGGAGGAAGCCTATCCTCAGGTGCAGATAAAGGATGTCACCGATTTAAGCGAGTATCAGCAAATGATAAACATGCTGGTTTCCTGCCTGATGCTGATGGCGCTGGCAGTAATAATGGTAAGCAGCTTTATTATTTATTCTTCCTTTAAAGTAATTGTTGTGGAAAGAATGCCGCTTATCGGTACCTTAAGGAGCATTGGAGCCACGAAGAAAATGACGGCATGGACGCTTGTTGGAGAAGCAGTTTTTTATGGAGTGATCAGCAGTCTTCTTGGTATCGGACTGGGAATAGGCATCCTGTCCGTCACCATCAGGTTAATATTTAAAAATTTTGGTATTTCAGTCGAAAACATATCCTATGTGGACCTTAATTTTATCCTGCTGGCCTCATTGGCAGGAATCTTGCTGGTGGTGGGAAGTGCCATAGTGCCGATTCTAAAAATGAATCAATATTCTATCCGCAGTATTATTTTCTCAGAGATAAAAAATGAAAAACATTGTTCCCCTGGTAAGACAATTTTGGGTGTTGTCTTCCTGTTGGCCGGGTTTGCAATCTTTCATCTGGCACCGTTAGCGTATGAGATGGTACTGGACGTAATCGGGCTCTTGCTGATTATGACCGGAGCATCCTTTGTCATTCCTATGATATCGATTATTCTGACGGGTCTCCTTCAGCTGTTATTTCGACCAATAATGAAAGACAGTCTTGGGGTTACCACCGCCAATATAAAAAATGATAAAACCATGATGAATAATATCATGCTTCTGGCCATGGGGCTGGGCGTTATCTTGATGATCAATAACTTTAGTTCTTCTGTGGGCGTTGCGGTATCAGATGTATATGCGAACGGAAAGGCCGATGCAGTGGTGTTTTATAACATGGATGAGGAATTTATTTCTAAAGTCAGGAAGGTAGAAGGCATTGAACATATTTATACCACTCAGGAAGTGGAGAATCTTGAGGCAAATGAGGGAACTGTTGAACTGAGAACAGTACAGGGCATTGATGGCAAAGGATATACAGAATACGCCTGGGATGAATTTTCAAATGATTTGACTGAAGAGGTATTAACGGAATTTCATCAGCAAAGAAGCATCTTGGTGTCTAAGTTTACGGCAAAGAAATATGATCTGAAAAAGGGAGACACCCTAAGTATTCATTTCATGGATAAAACAGTACCCTATCGGGTGATTGCAGTTGTTCCCTCCATTATGGATAATGGAAGCGTAAGTTATGTTTATGATAGGTTTCTGGAAGAGGATGCCAATTTAAATAGCAGTCAGAGTATGTATCTGAATATATCGGACCAATATGAGATCAAAGGTGTGATGCAGAAAATAAAAGAGCTGCTTCCTTACGGGATACTGCCGATACAGACGCTGGAAGATATGCGCTCTCAAAATGTAAAAGCGAATGATTCCATTTTCTTTCTGATGAAGTCGATTTCTATTATCGCAATGTTTATCGGGGTGATAGGAATACTAAATAATTTTACCATAAGCTTTCTGAGCAGAAAGAAATTGATTGCCACCATGAGATCCCTGGGATTAAGCAAGAAGAGGACTGTCTTTACAATGTTGCTTGAGGCATTTTTGTGTGGCTGTATTGGAACGTTATCCGGACTTATGCTTGGGACAATATTGAGTCAGGCGATGACTTATGTGATAGAAGCAATGGGGCTGCCGGCAGAAATGTTGACTATTCATGGGAAGGAATATGTGTTTGTCCTGGTATCAGGAATTGTACTTTCTATGATTTCGGCAATTATGCCTGCATTTAATATGGTAAAGGATAATATTGTAGAAGGATTGCGATATGAATAACACGAAAAAAATCGCAAAAGAAAATATTAAAAATATGTGAGAATGATAAATTGAAAAGGAAACATAAGAAAATCATTAAGAAATCATTAGGAGTTTGAGAAGGAGATATCGTATGGATAAAGCGATTGAGATTAAGGATCTTTATAAAATCTATCAGAATGATGATGTGGCAGTAGAGGTGATAAAACATATTAATCTGGAGATCTTCCAGGGAGAGTTCGTATCCATTATGGGACCCAGCGGTTCGGGCAAAAGTACATTGTTATATCTGATGGGCGGATTGGAAAAGCCATCGGGCGGGGAAGTGAAAATAGAACAAAAGGCGCTGAGTTCACTTGGTGACAAAGAAGAAAGTGCTTTGAGAAGAGAAAGAATTGGTTTTGTCTTCCAGTTCTATAATCTGGTGCCGCATCTTAATGTGGAAGACAATATATTGTTACCGGTATTATTAAACGGAGGCAAAAAAAAGGACTATTCAAAGCTTCTGCAGCATTTATTGGAGGTAGTGGGATTATGGGAGAAAAGAAAGTCTTATCCGACCAGATTATCGGGGGGACAACAGCAGAGGGTAGCAATTGCAAGAGCGCTGATTAATAATCCGGATATTATTCTTGCGGATGAACCGATCGGTAATCTGGATTCGAAAACCGGGATGGAAATTATGGATTTATTTAAACGGATCAATATAGAGGAAGGAAAGACCGTGGTACAGGTAACTCATTCGAAAGAATCCGCTCAATACGGAAATCGTATTATCTATGTGAGAGACGGGAGAATGGAGGAATCATAGATAAGTTCCTCAAAGGTATAATTTTTGCGTATTCTGTCACAAAACCTGCGTGAAATGGCAAAGCCATTGAGGATTTATGCAGAAATAGATATACTGAGGGAAATTTAATTTCTCCAGGAGGCTGCAACATGAGCAATAATTCTATTTTTCGTAAATCAAGTCTGGACCGGGTATCCTCCCCGGAACAGCTCAATGACTACATAAAGGTTGCCCGTCCCAGCGTGTGGCTGATTTTGGGAACAGTGATTGCACTGCTCATCGGCGTCTGCGTCTGGGGCGTATTTGGTACCCTCACTTCCACAATGGATGCGGTAGCGGTGGTAAAGGACGGCACAGCCACCTGCTATGTCACCACTGAGGAGGCGAAAAATCTTACCCCCGGTATGGAGGTTCAATTGGGGGACAGTACGGGCAGTATTGCGCTTGTTGCTCCTGAACCTGTGGAAATTACCGATGATTTTGATCCCTATGTGCGCTATCTCGGTGGAATGAAAACCGGTGAATGGGTGGTATTGGTAATGGTTGATCTATCCGTCCCGGATGGTACCTATATGGCAAGAATTGTACTTGAAACCATCAACCCCATTTCCTTCGTGCTGAATTGAGGTGGCGTATGGCGAAAGACAATTCGAAACTCAAAAAACCAGTAGAAAAAGGATATGCAAAAGTGCCGGTAGTGATGCAGCTGGAGGCGTTGGAGTGTGGTGCGGCAAGTCTGTGTATGGTGCTTGCTTATTACCGCAAATGGGTGCCGTTGGAACAGGTACGCGCAGACTGCGGCGTATCCAGAGATGGCTCTAAGGCCTCCAACGTGCTCAAGGCTGCACGAAGCTACGGACTCAATGCACAGGGTTATCGATATGAACCTGATAAGCTAAAGGAAAATGGCCGTTTTCCCTGCATTATCCACTGGAACTTCAACCACTTCGTGGTGCTTGATGGCTTTAAAGGTGACAAGGCCTATTTAAATGATCCGGCCAAGGGGGCGTATAGCGTCTCTATGGAGCAGTTTGACAAGTCCTTCACCGGCATATGCATCTTCTTTGAACCGGGTGAGAATTTCATACCAGACGGTAAACCAAAGAGCACCTGGGGTTTTATTAAAAAGCAAATGGTGGGTACCGGTGCTGCGGTGACCTTCGTAGTCCTCACCACGGTGATCACCTCGCTGCTGGGTATGATCAATCCCGCTTTTTCCCGGATCTTCATGGACAGGCTCCTCACCGGACAAAACCCGGAGTGGTTCTATCCCTTTCTGCTGGGGCTCTCCCTGATGACTGCTATAACACTGGTTGTTGCATGGATAAAGGCGGTCTATACATTAAAACTGAATGGTAAACTTGCTATCGTAGCCAATTCCTCGTTTATGTGGCATGTTCTGCGGATGCCGATGGAGTTTTTCTCTCAGCGTATGGCAGGTGACATCGCCATGCGCCAGTCTCTGAATGAGGGCATCGCAAACACCCTGATCTCCATTTTCGCTCCGCTGGTGCTCCAGACGGGTATGATGGTGTTTTACTTAGCCGCAATGCTGCGATACAGTGTGCTTTTGACAGCTGTGGGTGTTGTATCAATTCTGGTTAACCTGGTCATGGCGCGGATCATCTCAAAAAAGCGGATCAACGTAACCCGCGTACTGATGCGTGATGCAGGGAAGCTGGCAGGCTCAACAGTAGCAGGGATTGAGATGATCGAGACCATCAAGGCCAGCGGCTCTGAGAATGGCTTTTTTGAAAAATGGGCCGGTTATCAGGCCGGTGTGAACAGCCAGAAGGAGAAATTTGCCGGTGTCAATCACTATCTGGGGCTGGCACCCATGCTGGCTGCTTCCCTTGCCAATACTGCCGTGCTGATGCTTGGCGTGTACTTAACCATGCAGGGAAAGTTTACTGTGGGCATGATCCTGGCGTTTCAGGGGTTTCTGGCCGGGTTTACGGGACCTGCCCAGTCTCTCATCGGTGCGGGACAGACCATTCAGGAGATGCGTACCAATATGGAACGCATCGAAGACGTGATGGAGTATCCGGCTGATAGAAATTATGAGGAAAGTCTGAATGAAACCGGTGAATATGGCAAGCTCTCCGGTGAAGTGGTAATGAAGGATGTCTCCTTCGGTTATTCCCGTTTGGGCGCACCACTCATTGAGCACTTTGACCTGCACTTAAAGCCCGGAAGCCGGGTGGCCTTTGTCGGCGCCTCCGGTTGTGGCAAAAGCACATTATCCAAGCTGATTTCAGGATTATATCAACCCTGGAACGGCGAGATTTTATTTGACGGCAAAGCCATACGGGAGATCAATCACAGCGTTTTTACCGGATCTGTAGCTGTGGTGGATCAGGATATCATCCTATTTGAAGATACCATCAGCAACAACATCAAGATGTGGGACAGCTCCATCGAGGACTTTGAGGCTGTTCTGGCCGCTAAAGATGCAAGCCTCCATGAGGATATCATGGGCCGGGACGGCGGTTATTCCTACCGGCTGATGGATGGCGGCAAGGATTTATCCGGCGGACAGCGTCAACGACTGGAAATTGCAAGAGTGCTGGCTCAGGACCCTACCATTATAATCATGGACGAAGCTACCTCCGCACTGGATGCCAAGACCGAGTTTGAAGTGGTAAATGCCATCAAAAACCGTGGTATCACCTGTATTGTCATCGCACACCGTCTCTCCACCATTCGGGATTGCGACGAAATCGTGGTTATGGAAAAGGGTAAGGTAGTGGAACGGGGCACCCATGATGAGTTATATGCTCAAGGCGGGGTCTATACCTCCCTGGTTGCAAGCGAATGAGAGGAGTTAAACGATGGGATGGTTTGATGAACAGATAAAACAGCGCATTAAAACGGATGAGGATGCATTCTCGGACGCATTTGCCTCCATGGCGGATGTGGTAATGGGACGTGGCATTGGGAATGCCTTAATGAATGACCGTCAGAAAACGAAAACTGCGGTGGACGAAATTTTGAAGTTTTACCATGTTAAATCCGTGGAACTTCCCGATGAACTGCAGGATATGAACGAACAGCTGGAGTATCTGCTGCGTCCTTCCGGCGTTATGCGCCGGGTGGTCAATTTAGAGGGCGCGTGGTACGAGGACGCAGTTGGCGCCTTCCTTGGAACACTCAAAACAGGGGGTGTGGTAGCACTTCTGCCCCACGGTCTCTCCGGATATGCCTTTTTCGATCATGGGAGCGGCAAAACAGTGAAGCTGAATAAAAAAACGGCGGCAATCCTGGAGATGGAGGCAATCTGTTTCTACAGGCCGCTGCCGCAAAAAAAGCTGGGAATGCAGGATCTGCTCCGATACATTGTCCAGACGCTCTCTCCGGCAGATTATATGGTGGTGGGAATCGCCACTCTGGCCGTCACTCTGATTGGGATGCTGGGACCAAAGTTGAATAACATCATCTTCTCCAGTGTAATCTTTAACAGCAATATGCGGCTGTTTCTTGCGGTTACAGTGATGCTGGCAGCTGCCGGTATCGCCGGATTGCTCGTTGGTACGGTGAGAGACATTCTTTTGGAACGGTTACAAACAAAAACAGGTATGGCAGTACAGGCTGCCTCTATGATGCGGGTATTGTCCCTTCCGGCAGAATTCTTTAAGGAATTCAGTGCCGGAGAGCTTAGCAGCCGCACGCAGAGCATTAACAGTCTGTGCCAAATGCTGGGTAGTGCCATCCTGACCACAGGACTCACATCAGTGTTCTCTCTGGTGTACATCACCCAGATAGTTACCTATGCCCCTGCATTGGTGGCTCCTGCGATCACAATTACACTGGCAACGGTACTTTTTTCGCTCCTATCCACGCTGATACAGATGAAGCGGTCCAAACGGTTGATGGAGATAGAGGCCAGGGAATCGGGTCTGATCTATTCCTTTATCAGCGGTGTCCAAAAACTTAAGCTCTCTGGCGCAGAGAAGCGGGCCTTCTCCCGGTGGGCTGCAATTTATCGCCAAAAGGCCAGCCTTTCTTACGATCCACCCGTATTTCTCAAGCTGAATACAGTGATCACCACCGGCATTTCTTTGGTGGGAAATATCGTGCTCTATTATGTGGCAGTAGAATCCGGAGTAAGCGTGGCGAATTATTTTGCTTTTAATGCAGCATATGGTATGGTGAGTGGTGCGTTCCTTTCACTTTCCGGTATTGCGCTGACGGCTGCCAACATCAAACCGATGGTGGAGATGGTAAAACCCATTTTGGAGACAGTGCCGGAAGTATCCACCGGCAAGAAAGTACTTACCCGTATTTCCGGTGGCCTTGAGCTGAACAATGTCTCTTTCCGCTATACAGAAAGTATGCCTCTGATAGTGGACAATCTTTCTATAAAAATACGTCCGGGGCAGTATGTGGCACTGGTGGGTAAGACCGGCTGCGGAAAATCCACCCTTATGCGCCTGATGCTGGGCTTTGAGACGCCGCAAAAGGGAGCAATTTATTATGATGGCAAAGATTTGAGCACCGTAGATTTAAAATCTCTGAGACGGCGCATTGGTGTGGTCATGCAAAACGGAAAGCTCTTCTCCGGGGACATATTTTCTAACATCACCATCTCCGCCCCGTGGCTTACCATGGATGAGGCGTGGGAGGCAGCAGAGCGCTCAGGCATTGCGGATGACATCCGGGATATGCCAATGGGAATGCATACAATGATTTCTGAGGGCAGCGGCGGTGTGTCCGGCGGACAGCGTCAGCGGTTGATGATCGCCAGAGCGGTAGCGCCTAAACCCCGCATCCTCATGTTCGATGAGGCAACCTCTGCTCTGGATAACCTGACCCAGAAGACAGTTGCTGATTCCCTTGCAAAACTTAAATGCACCCGTATCGTTATCGCTCACCGGCTTTCTACCATCAGGGAATGCGATCGCATCATTGTGCTGGATGCCGGGCGGGTAATTGAAGACGGCAGCTTTGATGAACTAATTGCCAAAGGAGGCCATTTTGCCGGATTGGTGGAACGCCAGCGGCTGGATGATACGCAGTTTGTGGGAAAAACCACGTTATTCTAGGATAGGAAAGTAATCTTAAGGAGATAACAATCAATAGCTTTATGTAAATAGGCCCGGAAATAGAACCATTCTATCTTCCAAGGCCTTTTTTGTTACGCAATATTACGTAATTGATAGGGTGGAATTTAAGAGAGTATTTCAAATTTAAGGAGGCTGATTCTCTTTACAACAGCAATGCGTCATGCTCCTCTTTAAAGTGGAATAAATTGTCTGCTTAAGGATGGAGCATGATTTTTTAAATATCATGTAAAATGAACTTGACATTAGATGTAAAGCGTACTATACTATAAATGTAAAGCAAACTATACTATAAGACGGAGGTATGATATTGCTGACCAAAATACATGAATACAGAAAAGCCAGAAAAGTAACACAAAATGAGCTTGCAGATGCTGTTGAGGTTACCAGACAGACTATCATTTCCCTGGAAACTGGGAAGTATAAGGCATCCCTTGTTTTGGCACATAAAATAGCACAATTTTTTGGCGTTTCCATCGAGGAAATCTTTATTTTTAATGAGGAGGATGAAAATTTATGATGAAGATTTTTTTAGCCTGCAGCGCAAGGAATAACGAGGAGTATCGGAAGGTGTTAAGAACAAGAATGAATTTGATGCTTTTTGTATTTATAATGGGATTGACGACCCTTTGTCTGGCACTTTTTTTTGAACCTGTTTTTGCGGTCACAACCGGTGACTTTGTAAAAGGTGTGTATACGGGGATAGGAACCGGACTTATGGTGGCTGCTGCATTTGCCAGATATAAAATCAAATGGATTCTATCGGATGATGGCAAGATAAAAAGTTACCGTTTAAAAGATACGGATGAGCGTCGGTTGGAAATCAGGCAAAAAGCAATCACCACATCAGCATTTATATTCGTTTTTGTGTTATATGCAGTTGTCCTGATTGCCGGATTCTTTTATCCGATTTTGTTTCCGTTATTGATCGGACTGATGGGATTCCTGGGTGTTACTTATTTTATTACTTATAAATTTTACGAAAAAAGAATGTGAGGGTATGAATATGAAAAAATTAATTCCTTTTTGTTTACCGGTTGGTATGTTTGGTTTACTGATTTATCGGATTGCAGAACGCTATTTTCGGATGACGGATGTGGTGGCTATCCCGTATTTACTGATTGTCTGTGTGATTTTGATCATTGGGATTGCATATCAGAGTAAACGTTTTTATGAGCAAAGAACATTTCATCACGATAATAATGGCAGGTGAAGAAGGTGAAAACGAAACATAAAGTAATTTGGATGGTTGGTTGTAAGAAGGGCAGGAAGCCGGGAATGAATGCCGGAATTTCTTGAAGGATAACCTGGGGAAGGTACCATATCAGTACCTTCCCCAGGTTATTATGTTAAACTGTTAATGGAAGTAACAGAAGCACATATCATAAATGCTTCACAAGTACTGCCATGGTTTTTCATTATTTTTACCGGCTTTCGATGGCCTGGACGTAGTCTGACTAATAAAGGCTGTGTGTCATTCATAGCCCAAACAAGCATGGGATAGAGATACTGCTCCCCAATTTTTAGCCACTTATGATTTTGTTCTAATTCTTGTACACTAATGGTTCGAAATAGTCCCTGATATAAAAAGGCACAGGAATTGCATTGAGGTGGGGGATATTTCGTTAACTGATCATAAAAAACATATAGAAAACCTTCGTCATTCACATAGACGTTTCCGGACATGGCAGAACGTAATTCTGCTGCGCCGGAGGGTTCCATGTTTGAAACAGGAGGGGGACATTTTATCTTCATTACTTACATCCTTTCAATGTTTATAGTATAATTTATGATTTTTTGTAGAAATGAGTTCATTCTTTGGAGTAAATTGTATAAGAAAATTGCGTTTTCTGATGGACACCTGTTTTGCTATGATAGGTATAGCATGTACTTGTTTTTTTGTGCGGATATGATAGAATAAGTTTAACGAGAGCACATTCATTTTTTGGAAAGAGAAAGAATAGAGATTTGGTGTAATAAAAGATGCAAACCAATGTTTACAGATTAAATGAAAGATACCTTGACGACAGGTGTCTTTTTTACATCATGGGATACAAGGATGATAGATGATCTATATCAACCATATTTATTGTTTAGAAGAGAGGATATCGTATATGAAAGAAGAGTTATTTCACAATCAGGAGAATCAAAGGACAATAAAAACAGTGGCAATTGTCGGGTTAGGTGCCCTGGGGATTTTGTACGGCCATCATCTTTCAAAACATATGCCCAAGGAGAATCTTCGAATTATTGCTGATCAGAGTAGAATCGATAGATATCGTAGGGATAAGGTATATTGTAACCGTGAAGCATGCGACTTTCAATATGTCACACCGGATCAGTCTTGTGAACCGGCAGATCTGGTTATATTTGCAGTGAAATATTACGGACTGAAGGATGCCATACATGCGGTAAGAAATCAGGTCGGAGCACATACGATCTTAATTTCGGCTCTTAACGGTATTTCCAGTGAAGAGATGATAGGAGAAGCTTATGGAATGGATCAGATCCTGTATTGTGTGGCACAGGGAATGGATGCGGTAAAGGAAGGCAATCGACTTACTTATGAGCATATGGGAATCCTGGTAATCGGTGAGAAAGAAGCCGGTCATAGTTCAACGAAATTAGAATCATTAAAGACGTTTTTTGATAAAGCAGCGCTGCCTTATGAGGTTGATCTGGATATGAAAAAGCGCCTATGGGGTAAATTCATGTTAAATGTGGGCGTGAATCAGACCGTTGCGGTCATGGAAGGAGATTACGATATCATCCAGAAGGAAGGGCTTCCAAGAAGTATCATGATATCTGCCATGAAGGAAGTAATTTCATTGGCGCAAGCGGAGAAGATTTCCCTTGGAGAAGAAGATATCGCATATTGGCTAAGTGTACTCTCTACCTTAAATCCAAAAGGAAAACCCTCTATGCGCCAGGATATGGAAGCAGGCAGATACAGCGAAGTGGAATTATTCGCAGGTACTGTTTTACGACTGGCACATAAACACCAAATACCGGCGCCGGTCAATCAAGAACTTTATGATAAAATCCTGGAAATGGAAAGGAATTATGGTACTGATTAATTTTGCAGTGAATAACTGGCAGCTTCACTGGCGTGAAGCAGTGCAGTGTCAAAAACAGGCATGGGCGTATCCTTTTGTGAGAGTAAAAGACCCAACTCGGTACATCCAAGAATTATTCCCTCTGCGCCCTGTTGTTTCATCTCCCTGATTACTTCCAGTAAGATATTTTTTGATGTCATAGAGATTACTCCGAGACATAATTCTGAAAATATCATATGATTGATCTGATCCATATGGGGGTATGAGGGAATGATAACATCAATTCCGTGATCGACTAATCTTTGTTTATAGAAATCCTGCTGCATCGTATATTTCGTACCCAATAACGCAACTTTATAGATATTCTTTTTTATTAATGCATTGGCTGTGACATCCGCAATGTGCAACAGGGGAATATGAATTGCGCTCTGAACCTGATCAGCAACCTTATGCATCGTATTGGTACAAATAATGATAAAATCTGCGCCAGCCCTTTCTAAGGATATGGCCGCTGCGGATAAGATATCACTGCTTTTCTTCCAGTCACCCTTGCTCTGGCATTCTTCTATTTCATGAAAATCCACACTGCATAGAAGACATTTTGCACTGTGGAATCCACCCAGTTCTTTTTGTACTGTCTGATTGATGAGTTGATAGTAAGTAACAGTACTTTCCCAACTCATGCCACCGATTAATCCGATTGTTTTCATTTAAATTCTCCCTTCCTTATCAATAGGACTGATATAAGATCAATCAATATCTTTATTTAAGATTATAACGTAATTCGACTGCTGGTTCAATCATGGAGTTTGTAAAAGAAGAAATATTGGAGATTGACATTGGATATGTTTGGTGTTAATATGACCATAAATATAAAAATAGTCAAATAGACGAAAAAGAGGTGCGATCATTGCCAAAGAAATTATCAGATGCGGAGAAGGAATATATTATAAAACGATTAAAGGAGGAAGCCACGACATGTCTTACCCTTTACGGAATCAGGAAGACAACAGTAGATGAACTGGTACGACGGGTTGGGATACCCAAAGGGACATTTTATCTATTTTATGAGTCCAAAGAACTTCTATTCTTTGATGTGATGAATGATCTGAATAAAGAAATGCATGAATATATCATGCAGGAGATTCTTGTACTTCAGAAGGGAATAACAGTAGATACCTTAACAGATTTTCTCTATTCCATGTATAAAAAAGTGAATGATACGGGGCTGATCAACATTCTTATCGGAAATGAAATGGAATTTCTAATCAGAAAGCTGCCACCGGAGAAGGTGAAAGAACATTTGCTGGAAGATGATACTTATATGGAACAGCTTTTTTCCTCCCTGCCTTTTCACGGGAATCAGAATATCGAAGCCTTCAGCGCAGCTTTCCGGGGGATTTTCCTGACTGTGCTGTATCAGCGGGAGATGGGAGAGGAAGTTTATGATGCGGCGTTAAAATTGATGATCAGAGGACTTGTTTTGCAGATACTGGAGGAGGATATGAATGATTAAGGTAAATCAACTGGCATTTAGTTATACCAAAAGCCCATTCTTGGAGAATATTAATTTTGAGGTATCCAAGGGGGAAATATTTGGGTTCTTAGGACCGTCGGGAGCAGGTAAGAGTACACTGCAAAAGATTTTAACCGGACTGATTACCAATTATTCCGGAAGCGCCGTGGTTAACGGGGTGGAAATCAAACATCACAATGACAGGATATATGAGGAGATCGGAGTGGATTTTGAATTTCCCAGTTTATTTGACAAGCTGACCGCAAGACAAAATCTCAAGTTCTTTGGATCATTGTATTCCAAACCGCTAAGAGATACGGAAGAACTGTTTCATATGGTCGGACTTCATCGGGATATGGATAAGAAAGTATCGGAGTACTCCAAAGGGATGAAGTCCAGATTAAATTTTATCAAAGCGCTGCTTCATGATCCGGATCTTTTGTTCTTGGATGAACCGACAAGCGGACTGGATCCCTCAAACAGTAAAGATATGAAGGATATCATAATAAAGGAAGCTAAGAGGGGAAAGACGATCATTCTGACAACCCACAACATGATGGATGCCACGCAATTATGCGACAGGGTTGCATTTATCGTGGATGGAAAAATCAAGGCAATGGATACCCCCCATCATATGATCATGTCAAAAGGGGCAGCAAAAGTTACCTATACCTATCAGGATCAGAAAGAAATCACAAAGGAATGTCAGCTTGGAAAAACCTCGGAAGAGAAAGAACTGCTGCGATTATTAAAAGAGAATAAGATCATATCGATACACAGCAGTGAGCCAACCTTAAATGATATCTTTATCGAAGTGACGGGGAGAGTGCTGCAATGAGATTAAGAAATTTAATAAGAGGAGATATTGGGTTTCAGATAACATATGGTTTTTATTTTGTATATGCTGTATTTACGGTATTCTATCTTTGTCTGATTTTTGCACTTCCGGAAAGCATCAGACAAATCATCGCTGCCATTATGATTTATACGGATCCTGCTGCCATGGGGTTATTTTTTATGGGGGCCATCGTACTATTGGAAAAGAGTCAGAATGTATTGAATTCAATCGCAGTTACACCGGTTAAAGTATCGGAATATATTATTTCAAAGGCGGTATCCCTTGGAATCATTGGGACACTGGTGGGAAGTCTGATTAGAATTGCAGTCGGGTTTGGAGAGAATCATAGGGATTTTTATGCTGATGCGTTCCGTATAGCCTATACCATGACGGGAATCTTTCTTGGGTCAGTTATGTTCTCCCTATTGGGACTGATCGTAGCAGTAAAAACAAACAGCCTGAATCAGTTTATGGTGGGGACTATACCCATTGAGCTGATATGCAGTGTACCGCCATTTATTTACCTGTTTGGTTATCGTAAACCGTGGATGTTACTGCATCCCGGATGTGTAATCATACGAATGGTAGAGGGGAAAAGCGGAGTGGAGCCAATCCTGCTGCTTTTGCTGCTGCCATGGGTTGCGGGAATCTATCTGTTAACCAATAATGCGGTGAAGAAGATGTTTCAAAGTGTGGGAGGATTTAAATTATGATTGGATCTAAAAAAGCTATGTATGCGGCGTTTGGCCAATACCTGGTACAGATTTATAAAGATGCAATGTTGATTTTATTATGTATCGCTCCTTTCTTATGTGGAATATTTTTTCGTTATCTGATCCCTGTTCTACAAGAGTTGATATTACGATATTTTCATATCAGAGAGATCTTTGCTCCCTATTATCTGCTCTTTGATATAGGTATGAGCACGATGACACCTCTTCTATATTGCTTTGCGGCAGCGTATATCATACTAGGAGAAATAGATGACGGGATCTCAAGATATCTTGCAATAACCCCGGTCGGAAAGAAAGGGTATCTGGCGTCCAGACTTGGTTTTCCGGCGATCATCGCTTTTTTTCTGTCCGTTCTCTGCCTGAGATTATTTTCACTTAGTAAGATCTCTTTTTTGATGTCTCTGCTTGTATCGGTGATGGCAACACTGATGGGTTTTATGGAAGCATTGCTGATCGTATCAGTGGCCGGCAATAAGGTGGAAGGGATGGCGGTATCAAAGATGACAGGCATTTTAATTCTGGGACTTCCGGCACCCTTCTTCCTTATGGGGAGAGTACAGTATTTATTGTTTTTTCTCCCGTCCTTTTGGCTTGCTAAATTTGCATTACAGCCAAAGCTTGTGTCACTGTTGGCATTTGGTATCATGATTACTTTGTGGATCGGAATGTTATATCATCTCTTTAAAAATAAGATCCATTAACTGACATTTCTCTTGCAATTACAAATTATTACGATTATACTCATAGTAAGAAAATAAGAGGGATATCAAGGAATTTATGAATAAGGTTCATGAGGAACACGGCAAGATACCGGCTATAGTTTCAATGCTTTTTCTGTCGATTTTATTTATTGTATTAAGTGCCTATTGGACGAACAACAATGCCGAAAAGGAAAGAAAGATAACGCAAAATGCCAGGGGTTCGCAGGAGAAAATCATGTTATCCATAACTCCCGAAGCAATACAGGCAAGGGAAGAGAAAGAACTGATTTCTTCAAATGATAAGGAAACGGTTGAAGAAGAGAAGTTTACGACACTTCAATCGGCGTTGGAATCGCCTGATGGAACTTATGTTGCTATCACCTATGGAGTGAATAAGAACATTACAGCCTCGGGACTGTATCCGGCGGAGGGAATACATATTATTCAGTCTGAGGATGGTAATGTAGTGTGGGAAGGCCCGGGCTATTATGCTACGGCTTTTCTGTGGTCACCGGACAGCAGATATCTTGCCATCACCGGAATGACCAGAATATCCAGCGAAATTGTGATTGTGGATACCAGAGACTTCAGTACCATTTATCCTCCGATTCCAGAAGATATTACGTCTGATTTCAGAGAATTTCGACCCGATCCTTATTTCGCAGCAAAAGAGTGGCTGGATGGCGAGAAATTGAATATTTCTTATGCTTATGTTGATAAGAAAGATCAGGACTGCAATGGAGAATATACATTTCACATACCAAAGGAAGAAATTGATCATATTAGACAGAATTAAAAGATAACATTTTTTTGGGATAAGATACCTATGCCCTGCATGCGATGGAAAGGAAGAGATTCCATCGATGCAGGGCATAATTTGAATCAAGAATTACTGATAAATGAATAACCATTTAGGAGCGTAACACTTGGATAAAAGAAGCTATTTTCTGGAAAAGATTTTGATGATTTCATTTACAAGGAAGGGAATGAGTGCAAACAACAATACAATACCCCAATCCTTCAGGGTTAAGAATTGTACACCGAATGCTCCGGCGAAAAACGGTACGGTAATTACAAGCAATTGCAGTAATAATCCCAGGAGGATGGAACCAAGGAGCAGTTTATTTGTAAACAGTCCGATCCGAATAATAGACTTCACCGGACTTCGCATGGACAGGGAGTAGAACAGTTGTGATGCTGCCAGCACGACAAAAGCCATCGTTCTGGAATAAGTGAGGACATTCTCCGGTATCTTGCTGCCGATGGAAACACCATGCTCCCATAAACCATAGTAAAATGCGCCCAGGGTGAAAAGACCGATGAGAACACCACCCAGAACTGCCCGAACACCTGCACCATTGGAGAAAAAGCTCTCTTTTGGATTTCGGGGCTTTTGTTTCATAACATCAGGATCACCGGGATCCATCCCCAATGCAATTGCAGGCAGGGAATCCGTGATCAGATTAATCCATAAGATCTGTGTCGCCAGTAAGGGAACCGGCCATTGGAACAGGATGGACAATAAGATGGTAATTACCTCGCCCAGATTACAGGAGAGAAGGAAGATAATGGATTTTTTAATATTATTATATATATTTCTTCCTTCTTCTATGGCGTTTACAATGGTAGTGAAATTATCATCCGTTAATATCATATCACTGGCACCTTTGGCAACATCAGTTCCGGTAATTCCCATCGCAACACCGATGTCCGCGAATTTTAAGGAAGGTGCGTCATTTACGCCATCCCCAGTCATTGATACAATATTGCCATGTGCTTTAAATGCTTTAACGATTTTTACCTTATGTTCAGGAGAGACCCTGGCAAAGACTCTGTAATCATTGATTTTTTGAAAGAATGCTTCTTCAGACAATTCGTCAATCTCAGAACCGGTAATGCTTTGATCAATGGATTCCGCAATTCCCAATTCCTTGGCAATGGCGACTGCGGTATTCTTATGATCCCCGGTGATCATGATTGGTCTGATTCCGGCCATCTTAGCCTCTGTGATGGAGTCTTTTACTTCCAGCCTGGGTGGATCTATCATACCAACCAGCCCGATGAGAATTAAATCCTGCTCCATCTCACCGGGTTCCAGCAGCTGTTCTGTTGCCTTATAAGCAGTGCCCAACACACGAAGTGCCTGATCGGACATAATCTCGGCCTGTTTTAAGTAATCTGCTTTTAACTCATTTGTGAGAGGAAGGATCTCGCCCTGCACCAATACATGAGTACATACTTTTAATAATTGATCAATCGCACCTTTGGTGTGTACCTGATAACCATGTTCTTCTTTGTTCATGGTAGACATTAATTTACGATCAGAATCAAAGGGAAACTCCGATACTCTGGGGAAGGAGGTGTTCAACTGTAAACGGGACAGTTGATATTTCTCCCCCAGAATAATGAGTGCAATTTCGGTGGGATCACCGGTGCCCTGACCGTTCTCGTAGGTTGCATCAGAGCATAATACCAATGATTTGACTAATTGTGTTTCATCTCCGGCAGCACGCAAAGGATTGTTTGCAGCAGGCACCTCTTTTAATAATCCGTGGGTATATTCTTTTACAACGGTCATTTTATTCTGAGTAAGCGTACCGGTTTTGTCAGAGCATACGATGTTAACACATCCGAGCGTTTCCACCGCCGGCAATTTCTTAACAATGGCATTGATCTTCGACATCTTTGTGACACCAAGGGCCAGAACAATGGCAACAATTGCAGCAAGTCCCTCAGGAATCGCCGCAACAGCAAGACTGATGGCAGTCAGAAACATCTCGAACAGATCCCTCTTTTGAATCATGGCTATGATAAAGATGAGAGCACAGATGCCGATAGCCAGAAAACCCAGCACTCTGCCAAGCTCATCCAGCCTTTTTTGCAGCGGCGTCATTTCATCATTGTCTTCTTCCAGAATTTTTGCGATTTTGCCTATCTCTGTATCCATGGCAGTGGCAATAACGACGCCCTCACCACGCCCATAGGTGGTAAGGGTTGACATAAAGGCCATATTCACCTTGTCTCCGATGGGGGTCTTGGGATCATCAAGAATAGCCAATGCATTCTTACTGGAAGGGACAGATTCACCCGTTAATGCGGATTCCTCAATCTGAAGATTGGCACTCTCAATCAGACGGATATCTGCGGGAACAAATCTGCCCGCATCTAAAAGGATGATGTCCCCGGGAACGACATCCTCTGAATTGATTTCTACAACTTCCCCACTTCTTCTTACAAGGGATCTGGGGGTCGTCATTTTCTGCAATGCTTCCACCGCTTTCCCGGCTTTATATTCCTGTATGACGCCGATAACGGCATTCAGCACAATCACCAGAAAAATAATGACGGAATCGGCAGTCTCGCCAATGATCATTGTAATAATGGCGGCTCCGATTAAAACATAAATCAGCATATCCTTCAGTTGGGATAGAAAGAGAGCAGCAATGCTTTTCTTTGGCTTACCTTTCAGCTGGTTTTTCCCGTATTTCTCCAGCCTGGCGAAAGCCTCCTCCTGTGACAGCCCTTTGGTGGGGTCAACCTGTAATTCATTTAATACATCCGCACTTTTTTTTGAAAACCACATAAAGAACCTCTTTCTTTTGCTTTTAAAATAACAAAGCAGAAACAATTAATGTATGGAAAAATTAAGCATTCCTATTATAACTTAATTCTCATTGATTATCATTAATATTTGATGAAAAAATTGCATTCATTCATTATTTTAATGAAAATCGAAATTTGCCGGGATCAGAAGTCAGATTTGCATGCTAGAAATAAAAGGACAGGTGTGATTTTGCCTGCGATATAAGAAGACATCATCGGCTGGGGTTTGACATAGTTATGATCTGATAGTAGAATGTTTGTAGCACCGGTGATTATAGATCTGGCAATCGCTTAATATAATAAAGGAAAGAGTAGTTGAATTACAGATATATTCAGGAGGATGATATGGATTATTTCGTTGATCTGCTTAAAATAAATGGGGTAAATGATACAGCTGCAATTTATCTTTATTATGGTATATTGGTGTTTGTGATTCTGCTGGTCAGCACTGTCATTAATGCCATCATGAAAAAGGTGATTTTAAAAATATATACCAAAATATTGTTAAAAAGAAAAATGGATGGAGATAACATCTTACGCCATCACAAGGTATTTTATCGATTATTGTACCTGGTGCCCGCGATTGTTGTATATTTTTTTGCTCCTGCTTTTGGGGCCGTAGTAGAACTGGTCAGAAGATCGGCTGCAGCTTATTTTCTGCTGGCCTCTGTTTTTATCGTGAATGCAATGCTTGATGCTGTTAATGAATTATACCGCAATTACTCCATTTCCAAGGTCAGGCCAATCAAAGGGATTCTGCAGGTGATTCAGATTGCCTATTATATTATTATCGGGATTGTAATCATTCCGGTTATGATGGGAAAAAGTCCGCTGCTCTTATTAAGCGGAATTGGTGCGTTGGCTGCGGTATTTTCTTTTGTATTCAAAGATTCAATCCTTGGATTTATTGCCGGAATTTTGCTTACCTCCAATGATATGCTTCGAATCGGTGACTGGATTGAGATGCAAAAATACGGGGCGGACGGAGATGTGATTGATATTACACTAAACACAGTTAAAGTGCAGAATTTTGATAAAACCTTTGTCACCATACCGGCTTATGCTATGGTTTCTGATTCCTTTAAAAACTGGAGAGGTATGACGGAGTTTGGGGGCAGAAGGATTAAGAGAGCCATTTATATTGATATGAACAGTGTTAAGTTTTGCACGCCAACCATGATAGAAACATACAAAAAAATCCATTTTTTAAATGACTATATTACGGAACGTGAGAATGACATTGAAGCTTATAACCGGGAACATGATATCGACACCAGTGTTCTCGTCAATGGCAGACATATGACCAATATAGGTACCTTTCGGGCTTACCTTGGTTATTATTTAAAAAATAATGAGGAGTTAATTCAGGATCCTCCTCCTTTTGTGAGACAGCTTCAACCTGGAGAAAATGGCGTTCCTATCGAAATATACGGGTTTACCAGAGTGATACAATGGGACTTGTATGAGGCAATCCAGGCAGACATTTTTGATCATATTTTTTCTGTGGCCGAACTATTTGAACTTCGGATATTCCAAAGTCCGTCCGGATATGATTTCAGACTTTTAAGTGAGGGAATGACTGACTTAACATCAAAAATAGTAAAAGACAAAGATTAGTTCTTAATCATAGGTTGCGGTCATAGCAAAAGCAGGAATAAACCAGTATTCCTGCCTTCGCTGTTTCGTGTCTCAATCATCAGTATTTAATTGTAGATTTAACGCTTCGATACTGAGATATTACAAGAACTTTTACCATAATAGGTTAGTTTTCTTGTCATATCGAGGGAAAACTAATATCCTTCGTATGAAAGAATTAAACTGTCCAACGCTTATCACATCTCCTATATCTCATGTTAAAACTGCGATTTGTAATTTTTGAGACTTAATTACAAATTTTTAATTTCGTGACAAGAGAAGCGGACCAGCCGTTCATCTTGTTTTAGTTAGGTAGATACGACAGAACTTTATCAAGGTAAGTCATTCATCATCATGCAGTTAAGTTCTATGTCGTATCTGATATTTATTATGTCTCTTTGAGAAAAATATATTCCCGAACAGATGAAAAACCATCATGATAATAATGGAAAAGAACAAACAGAAAGAAGAAACGTAAAGAAGAAACGTAAAGAAGAAACAGAAAGAAGAAACAGAAAGAACAATATAAACTCATGACAGGAATAATAAAAGCAGGGATCACCAGAATCCCTGCTTTTATTATCGTTGTCTCATAATCGGTATCAATGTTGAATACATAGGTGATTCAACGACCTGTAATTCTGAGACGAAATTACAAGCTTCTCTATACGATTAATTAGATACAACAAAGAATGAATCATTGATAGCAATTACCTTTATCAGTTGGATATTAGGAAAAACCAATCAATGAGGTTCATTTGCTATATCTAATAAATATCATTCCAAATATTTTTTTATTTATTCATGGAAGTAGGAAATTTATAAAAATACAATTAAAGTTGTAGCTTTTGTACATTCAAAATAACACAATTCAAAAGTAAATTAGCAGGATATCAATGATTTATAGCAGAGTGTGTTATTTTTTGAACAATTTGCTTCATTATTTTATAAAAATCAGGGAAAGTTTAGGGATTATTCATGATAAGAAGCGATAAAATGTTGAATAATACTTTATAATAAGTTATAATTTATTTCGTATACTTAAAAATACTACATTTGGAGGTAAGTACATGGCGATTGAAACGATTGAAGCTGTTCGACAGGCAGAGTTAAAAGCCGTGCAATTGGAAAAGGAAGCGGCTGCGAATAAAGATGAACTTCTTTCACAAGCGAAAAAAAAGGCTGCTGAATTAATTCAATCAAAGTCAGAAGAAGCTTTGGCAAAAGCGGATGTAAAAGTCAGAGAAGCCGAGAAGAAAGGGCTGGAACAACTGGAAGCCACAAAAGTGAATGCCGAAAAGAGTATTTTATTTATGAAAGATTTAGTGAAGGTTAAGGAAAAGGAGGTAATTGATCTAATTATCTCTAATGTGATTTAATCGAAATAAAAATGATAGGGAAAAGGAGGTGTTCTATTAATGGCAGTGCTTCAGATGAAGCGACTCTATCTGTGTGCTTTAAAAAAGGATCGCAAAAAAATTCTTGAGTTACTACAACGCCGGGGTGTTTTGGAAATAATCGATCTGCAGCCTGAGGATCGAGTTTTTCAAAAATTCGACAGTACAGTAGCTAAATCAAGTTTAGAGAAGACTATTGCTGTTGTGAAAGATGCTTACGATATTTTGAATATGTATGCGCCGGAGCAAAAGTCAATGTTATCTTTTCTTAATGGAAGAAAAGAAATCAGTCTGGACGAAATGGATTCTTTTATTCAAAAAAATGAAACAGTGGCACGGATTGCAAACAGGATTATTTCATTATCAAAAGAAATTAGTGAAACTAAGAATGAAATCATCAGATTGGAAACTCAAATCGAAATACTGACACCCTGGGTAACATTTGATATTCCTATGGATTTTCGTGGAACAAAACATACCGCAAGTTATATCGGAACAGTACCATATCCGATTTCCTTTGAGGAACTGGATCAAAAATTGTCAGAGGTTTCTCCCGTTTCCATTGAGATTATCAGTGCATCTAAGGATCAGACCTGCATCTTTGTGCTTTGTAAAAGGGAAAAATCAGACGTGCTTTATGAGGTACTTAGAAGCATGGAGTTTTCATATCCAAGCATAATGTTTGACAAATCACCTGCACAGCAATTGATGCAGCTAAACAAAGCAATTGAGCAAGCCAGAGCTTCTATCAGCAAGGCGGAGGAAGAAATCAGATCTTATGCAAATAAGAGGGACGAACTACTTTTTTTGCAGGATTTCAGTACAATCAGAGCAGAAAAGTACGATGCCATCGGACATCTGGTTGAATCTAAAAATGTGTTTCTCCTGTCCGGGTTTATAGCGGCAAGGGATGTAGCGTCAATAACGGATGAATTAAACAGCAAGTTTCTTCTATCGGTGGAACTAGAGCAACCCGAAGAAGAAGAGGATGTTCCTGTATTGCTACAAAACAATGGGTTTTCCGAACCACTCGAAGGAATTGTGAATGCTTATAGTCCGCCGGGTAAGGGCGAGGTTGATCCAACCATGGTGATGTCTTTGTTCTATTATTTGCTTTATGGCTTAATGCTTTCTGACGCAGGATATGGTGCCATCATGGCGATTGCCTGCGGTTTTGCTTTGATCAAATCTGGTAAAAGAATGGAAAAAAACTGGATAAATTATTGCAAAATGTATCTATTCTGCGGCATTTCTGCGGTATTCTGGGGCGTTTTATTCAGCAGCTATTTTGGAGACGTTGTAGATGTGGTATCTGAAACTTATTTTGGACATAAGGTAACCATTGCTCCTCTGTGGTTTCTTCCCATGAACGAACCGATGAGAATGTTAACTTTCTCAATGCTGCTTGGACTTATTCACTTATTTACGGGACTTGGAATGAAGTTATATCAGCTGCTAAGAAAGAAAGATTATAAATCCATGTTGTATGATGTTATCTTCTGGTTTGTCCTATTAGGCGGTGCTATTGTTTATTTACTCTCCATGCAGATGATGGTAGAAATACTGGGTATTAGTTTCAGAGTTCCAGGTAATGTTGCCAACATTGCCGGATTATTTGCTATTCTTGCGGCTATCGGAATTGTCCTTACCAATGGACGGGAATCCAAAAATCCGTTCAAGCGATTCCTGAAAGGGTTATATGCGTTGTATGGTATATCCGGATATTTAAGTGATGTTCTTTCCTATTCGCGTTTACTTGCATTGGGACTTGCAACCGGCGTCATCGGTATGGTTATTAATAAGATGGCAAGCATGGCTGGCGGCGGTAAGGTGATCGGACCATTTATTTTTGTTATTATATTTATAATCGGTCATACCTTAAATCTTGGAATTAATGCTTTGGGCGCTTATGTCCATACAAATCGTTTACATTATGTTGAGTTCTTCGGAAAATTCTATGAGGGCAGCGGACGTCTATTTGCACCTTTTAGTAATAAAACGAAATATTACAAAATTAAGGAGAAGATGAAAAATGAATATTGATAATTTAGGAATCGTATTTGCATTAACAGGAGCAGTTTTAGCAGCATTACTGGCGGGTATCGGATCAGCAAGAGGAGTTGGTATGGGAGGTCAGGCAGCTGCAGGCGTAATTACAGAAGATCCAAGTAAATTCGGCAAGGTTTTGATTTTGCAATTATTGCCAGGAACACAGGGTATCTATGGCCTTCTGATTGCTTTCGTAACCTTATTACAGATTGGAATCATTGGTGGCGGCAGTGTGGAAATCAGCACAGCAAAGGGACTTTTGTATCTTGCGGCTTGTCTTCCTATGGCGATTGTAGGTTATTTTTCAGCGATTGCTCAGGCAAAGGCGGCTGTTAGCAGTATTGGTGTTGTTGCAAAGAAACCGGATCAGTTTGGTAAAGCTATGATTTTCCCTGCTATGGTTGAAACTTATGCAATTTTAGCTCTATTAATATCAATTTTATCTATTTTCGGGGTTGGCGGTTTAAATATTTAACAGTTGGGAGAGTAGAGCTATGACTGGATTAGAAAAAATACTTGAGGCAATTCAAGAACAAGCGCAAAATAATGCCGGACTCATTTTGGCTGACGCCAAAAAACAAGCCGGAGAGATTCTTGCAACGGCCGAAGTAGAAGCCGCCAAAAGGTGTGAAGAAATTGCTCTCAAGTCTGAAATAGAAGCTGAATCTGCAATAAATCGTGCAAAATCTAAGGCTATGCTTCAGGAAAAGAAAATGATGTTAAACGCCAAACAACAGATCATCAACGACATTATAGAGGAGGCTAGAAGATCTCTGATCGAATCCTCCGAACAGGATTATGTTGATGTGCTGCTTCGTATGGCTTTAAAATATGCTCATGCAGGAGAAGGTGTCATCCTTTTTTCGGCAGAGGATAAAAATCGTCTGCCTTCCGATTTTAATAAACTGCTGGAAAAAGCTTTGAATAAAAGGGATGGTGTGAAGCTTGTCATAGCAGATGAGACAGTGATGATTGACGGTGGATTTATTCTGAAATATGGTGATGTGGAAGAAAATTGCTCCTTTGAAGCATTATTTGCAGCAGCCAGAGAAGATCTGCAGGATAAAGTGAATGCATTTCTGTTCAATTAAAACGGAAAGAGGGTTATGACATGGCAGATAATCAATATACTTATGCAGTCGCGCGAATCCGTTCCAAGGAGCTGACGCTGCTAAGTAAATCAGATATTGATCAATTGATGAATTGCAGTAATGAAAAAGAATGTATCCGTCTTTTGACAGACAAGGGATGGGGTAAGTCAGGCGAAGAGAATTCCGAACAGCTGTTGGTGGCAGAGATGGATAAAACCTGGGATCTCATGAGAGAATTGGTAGAGGATCTGTCTGCTTTTGACACATTTCTATATGGAAATGATTTTCACAATGTGAAAGCCGCAATCAAACAGGTTTATACCAATGGGAATGCGAAAGGGATATATAGTACGAATGGTACGATTAAACCGGAGATTATTTATCAGGCGATCAAAGAAAATGATTTTTCAGGAATTCCGGATCATATGAGAGCAAGTGCACAGGAAGCATATGACGTGCAGCTTCATACCGGAGACAGTCAGTTATGCGATGTTATTCTTGATAAAGCAGCACTGGAAACGATCTATCAAAAAGGAAAATCTTCGAACAATGATCTTATGGCCCTGTATGCCGAATTAAGAGTTGCATCGGCGGATATTAATATCACCATCAGAAGCTATCGTACAGGGAAGGACAGAAGGTTTCTGGAGCGGGCACTTGCAGCCTGTGATTCCCTGGATATCAGAAGGCTGACTGCTGCGGCATTGGAAGGAGAAGAGGCAATTTATGATTATCTTGCCATCACGGAATATGCCGATGCTGTGAGTGCATTAAAGGAATCCCCCTCTGCGTTTGAGCGCTGGTGTGATAATTTGATTATGAAGCAGATCCGTCCGCAAAAATACAATTCATTTACCATATCACCTCTTGCTGCTTATATTCTGGCAAGAGAAAATGAGATTAAGACAGTACGAATTCTTCTTTCTGGCAAACGTAACGGGATATCGGACGATACGATCCGGGAAAGGCTAAGGGAAATGTATGTATAGAATCGCAGTATTAGGTGATCGGGACAGTATATATGGATTTGCTGCATTAGGGCTGGATACTTATCCGGTAGAAGATAAAGAGGAAGCTGCTAAGAAGCTGAAAACTCTTGCGGACGGACAATATGCTGTTATTTATATTACAGAAGCATTGCAGGCGGAGTTATTAACAGAAATCGACCGTTACGTGACGGATTATCTGCCGGCAATCATACCGATTCCCGGGGTATACGGCAACACAGGTATGGGTATTTTAAATGTAAAGAAATCGGTAGAACGTGCTGTTGGTTCCGATATTATATTCAATAACGAGGCGTAATTAATATAACGATTGGTTAGGAACCGATCAAGAATAAAAAAAGCAGGTGAAGAATAATGAGCAAAGGCACCATTAAAAAAGTAGCCGGTCCGTTGGTAGTTGCAGAAGGCATGCGTGATGCGAATATGTTTGACGTGGTACGTGTTAGTGAACAGCGTCTGATCGGTGAAATAATTGAAATTCATGGCGACCAGGCTTCCATTCAGGTTTATGAGGAAACCTCTGGTTTGGGACCGGGAGAGCCGGTTGAGTCTACAGGCGCACCCTTAAGCGTGGAACTGGGACCGGGGCTGATCGGAAGTATATTTGACGGGATACAAAGGCCTCTGGTTGATATTATGGAAGCAACCGGTACCAATCTGGAACGTGGCGTAGAAATTCCCGCGTTAAAGAGAAATAAAAAATGGAACTTTATCCCCAGTGCTGTTGCGGGAGAAGAAGTAGGGGCCGGAGATATCATCGGCAGCGTTCAGGAGACGGATATTGTGCTTCAGAAAATCATGATCCCCAACGGTATCAAAGGAACCTTGAAATCCATCGCGCAAGGCGAGTTTACGGTAGAGGATACCGTTGCCGTGGTTGAGAAAGCGGATGGAAGTACAGTGAATATTACCTTAATGCAGCGGTGGCCGGTACGTGTGGGCAGACCCTACAAGCAGAAACTCTCCCCCGATAAACCACTGGTAACGGGACAAAGAGTTATTGATACCTTATTTCCCATTGCAAAAGGCGGTGTTGCAGCGGTTCCGGGTCCCTTCGGAAGCGGTAAGACCGTGGTACAGCATCAGCTGGCGAAATGGGCGGAAGCAGATATTGTCGTATACATCGGATGCGGTGAGCGCGGTAACGAAATGACAGACGTATTAAACGAATTCCCGGAACTAAAGGATCCTAAGACCGGAAAGTCCCTGATGGAGAGAACGGTACTCATTGCCAATACCTCGGATATGCCTGTTGCGGCTCGTGAGGCTTCCATCTATGTGGGAATCACCATTGCGGAATATTTCCGTGATATGGGGTATTCCGTAGCGTTAATGGCAGATTCCACATCCCGTTGGGCGGAAGCACTTCGTGAGATGTCGGGCCGTCTGGAAGAAATGCCCGGTGAAGAAGGTTATCCTGCTTATCTGGCAAGCCGTCTGGCCCAGTTCTATGAAAGGGCCGGAAGGGTAATTTCCCTTGGTAAGGATGGCAGAGAGGGAGCGTTATCTGCAATCGGAGCCGTATCTCCTCCCGGCGGTGATATCTCGGAACCGGTATCCCAGGCAACCCTTCGTATTGTTAAGGTATTCTGGAGTCTGGATGCCAACCTGGCATATCGGAGACATTTCCCGGCAATTAACTGGTTGACCAGTTATTCTCTGTATAATATGGGAAAGTGGTTTAATGCCAATGTGGATGAGAACTGGACAGATTTTAGAGGACGAATCATGCGTTTGTTAAACGATGAGGCAGAGCTTGATGAAATTGTAAAGCTGGTCGGAATGGATGCCCTGTCCGCACCGGATCGTTTGAAGCTGGAAGCGGCAAGATCGATTCGTGAAGATTTTCTGCATCAGGATGCATTCCATGAGGTGGATACCTATACCCATTTGGATAAACAATTTCTGATGATGGAGCTGGTGTTAAATTATTATGATATTTCTCTTGAGAATTTGAAAAAAGGTGTATCCATTGAAGCCCTGGTAAAATTACCGGTAAGAGAAAGAATCGGACGTTTCAAATATATTGCTGTTGATCAAATTCAGAAAGAGTACGATTCCATTATTGATAGTATTTATCGTGAAATTGATCAATTGGTACAGAAGGAGGAAGCCTAATGCCGAAGGAGTATAGAACCATACAAGAGGTAGCAGGTCCTCTTATGCTGGTACAGGGTGTTGAAAATGTAACATTTAATGAACTTGCGGAGATTGAGTTGGCCAGCGGCGAGAAGAGAAGATGCCGTGTTCTTGAAATTGATAAGGGAAATGCTTTGGTTCAGCTCTTTGAAAACTCAGCGGGTATCAATCTTTCCAACAGTAAAGTAAGATTTCTCGGAAGAAGTATGGAGCTTGGTGTGTCAGAAGATATGCTTAGCCGTGTATTTGATGGTCTGGGTCGTCCCATCGATGACGGTCCGGAGATCCTCCCTGAAAAACGTCTGGATATTGCAGGTCTTCCTATGAATCCGGCCGCCAGAAATTATCCACAGGAATTTATACAGACCGGTGTTTCTGCCATTGACGGCTTAAATACACTGGTTCGCGGACAGAAACTTCCCATCTTTTCTGCCAGTGGTCTTCCGCATGCGGAACTTGCCGCCCAAATCGCAAAACAGGCGAAGGTTCGCGGAACCTCGGAGCCTTTTGCTGTTGTATTTGCAGCTATGGGTATCACCTTCGAGGAAGCGAATTTCTTTACCGAGAGTTTTCGTGAGACAGGTGCCATAGACCGTACCGTAATGTTTATCAATCTTGCCAATGATCCTGCGGTGGAACGTATCTCCACACCTCGTATGGCATTGACGGCAGCGGAATATCTTGCTTTTGAGAAGGGAATGCACGTACTGGTTATCCTTACCGATATCACGAATTATGCGGACTCCCTTCGTGAAGTATCTGCAGCACGTAAAGAAGTTCCGGGTCGTCGTGGATATCCCGGTTATATGTATACCGACCTGGCAACCTTGTATGAGAGAGCCGGACGTAAGAAAGGCAAGGCAGGAAGTATTACCATGATACCAATCCTGACCATGCCGGAAGATGACAAGACACATCCGATTCCTGACCTTACCGGTTATATTACAGAAGGACAGATTATCTTAAGCCGTGATTTGTATCGTCAGGGTGCACAGCCTCCCATTGATGTATTACCTTCTCTTTCCCGTCTGAAGGATAAGGGAATTGGTGCGGGCAAAACCAGAGCTGATCATGCCAATACCATGAACCAGATCTTTGCGGCTTATGCAAGAGGTAAGGAAGCCAAAGAATTAATGGTAGTGCTTGGTGAAGCGGCGTTGACGGATATCGACAAACTGTATGCTAAGTTCTCTGATGCCTTTGAACATGAGTATGTATCTCAGGGATATGATACCAACCGTGATATAGAGGATACCTTAAACCTTGGCTGGAAGCTCTTATCCATACTTCCGAGAACAGAACTGAAAAGAATTAAGGATGAATATCTTGACGAATATTACGGTAAAATTTAAGGGGGTGTTTATTCTTGGCAAAGACGCATGTTAATCCGACGCGTATGGAATTAACCAGGTTAAAAAAGAAATTAGCCACAGCGGTCCGGGGACATAAGCTCTTAAAGGATAAGCGGGATGAGCTGATGCGCCAGTTTCTTGATCTGGTCAGGGAGAATAAAGCACTTCGGGAAAAAGTTGAAAAGGGGATTAAGGCTGCCAATATGAACTTTGTTCTTGCAAGATCAGCCATGCAGGAGGAGGCTCTTAAGGTGGCATTAATGGCTCCGAGACAGGAAGTTTTTCTGGATACTCACTCGAAGAATGTAATGAGTGTCGAAATCCCGGAATTTGAGTATAAGACAAAAACAGCGGATGAAAATGATATCTATTCCTATGGATTTGCCTTTACTTCCAGTGATCTTGACGATGCCGTAAAATCTCTTCAGGATATTCTGCCGGATATGTTACGACTGGCTGAGGTCGAGAAATCCTGCCAGTTAATGGCCGCAGAGATAGAGAAAACCAGACGAAGAGTAAATGCATTGGAGCATGTTCTGATTCCCGAGATGAAGGAAAATATCAAGTTCATCAAAATGAAATTGGATGAGAATGAAAGAAGTACGCAGATCCGTTTGATGAAGGTAAAAGATATGATGCTGGAACAGGCACATCATTACAGCGATCGGGTAGTGGAAGAAGAAGTATAGAAATAAGTATTGGTGTAGAAATAAAGTATTGGTGTAGAAATAAAGTATAAGTGTAGAAATAAGTATTAGGATAGAAATAAGTATTAATATCTGAAATCGAATAATGGAATGCAGAATGGAAGAGTTCCTATTGGTGAATATATCATCGGTGGGAACTCTTATTTTAGTGGTGAGACCGGACATAAGTATGAAATAAAATCAGTATTCGCAATAGAAATTTGAAAACTGGAAATAATGTTAAGTAACAATATTGTGATTTCACGATAGGAGGTTAAATAATGTCTGTAGATTTTAGAAACAGTAAGACAAAAGAGAATTTATTGAAAGCTTTTGCCGGAGAGAGCCAGGCGAGAAACCGTTATACCTTTGCGGCTTCCCAGGCGAAAAAAGAACATCTTCATGTAATTGAATACATTTTTCAGTTCACGGCGCGTCAGGAAAAAGAACATGCGGAAGTATTCTACAATTATCTAAAGGAATTAGCGGGTGAAAATATCGGAATAGAAGGAACTTATCCCATCGATATTTACAGTGAAACGGTTAAATTATTGCGTTGTGCCCAACACAATGAGTACGAGGAATATGATCCGGTTTATAAGAGCTTTGGGGATATTGCCAAAGAAGAGGGCTTTTCAGCAATCGCCACATCCTTTCATAAGATTGCGGAAATCGAGAAGACACATGGTGACCGTTTCGCCCGTTTTGCACAGATGCTGGAAGATAATAAACTCTTTGTCGCCGATGTTGATACCGGCTGGATGTGTCTGAACTGCGGTTACGTTCATTGGGGAAAAGAGGCGCCAAGGGAATGTCCCGTCTGCCATCATGATCAGGGATACTTCATCAAATTATCCCTGGCGCCTTATCAGGATGATTCCATGCAAAGACCTTCGAAATAATAAGAGCCAAATGAGGCGTAGTGTCTTCGACATCAGACAATACGTCTCATTAATAAAAAAAGTGCAAAAGGCGTTCAGGATTAATTCTGGGTATAAGTGGTAACGAATACTACATATAATAGTAAAACATACAACGATATATTGACATTGTATCTTTGTGGATGTATAATCAAAGAAGATTAATTGGTATATAACAGAAGCAAATTATGACTAATACTTTGATAATCAAACTAAATTTAGACCTATAAAAAATATAAATTGAAGAATAGGAGACAGATAAATATGTTGATGAAACCACTGAAAATAGGTGATATAAAGGCGAAAATTCCCATTATACAGGGCGGTATGGGGGTTGGAATCAGCAGATCAAGACTTGCTGGGGCTGTAGCGAGAGAGGGGGGGATTGGTATCAT
>JAEXNR010000010.1 GCA_023439505.1 Bacillota bacterium | reverse complement strand
AAGTTAATGAGGAACCCGTAATTTTCCATTGGAAATATAATCTTAATGACGTTGATGTATCAGAAGAAATCATAATAGATACATTACCGGTAAAAAAGTCCAGTTAATTAGAGGACGAAATACTAGTATAATTCCCCATTTCCATGAACCGGTAAACCGTTAAAACTTTTCTGTTCACTCCTCATTTAATAATGAACACATTGAGTTCGATAAATCATTCCGAAAAGGAATATTTGCATCCGTCAGTACTTTTGTTCTGTATTTTAGAACCTTATGTACTGCTACGTGATGCAACGAAGCGCGAGCGGCTCCGCTTCGGAAATCTTTGTCGAAATCATATTCATGGCCTTGAATGGGGAGTGAACTGTAACGTTAAAACAGCCCCGTTTCCATCTCATATGCAGATCAAACTGTCACATGTGATAGACTCGGGGCTTGCTTTATCCATTATCCGCTTAAAATATGATTATTTATAGCTATTCCTGATTACATCATACCCATTCCTGCTCCGGGATTTGGCATTGCAGGTTCATTGCTCTTAATGTTAGCAACTACAGATTCCGTTGTTAATAAAGTGGATGCAACACTGGTTGCATTTTGAAGAGCACTTCTTGCTACCTTTGTAGGATCAAGAATTCCTGCTTCCACCATATCTACATACTCTTCTGTCAAAGCATCGAAACCAACTCCGGGATTGCTTTCTTTTACCTTACTGATTACTACGGAACCTTCCAGACCGGCATTAAATACGATGCTGTACAAAGGAGCTTCCAGTGCTTTTAAGATGATACCTGCACCTGTCTTCTCATCTCCATCCAGCGTAGTTGCAAATTTCGCTACTTCCTTGGATGCATGAATATAGGCAGAACCACCGCCTGCAATGATTCCTTCTTCCACAGCTGCTCTTGTTGCTGCCAGAGCGTCTTCCATACGAAGCTTATTTTCCTTCATTTCGGTTTCAGTTGCGGCACCAACACGGATTACTGCAACACCGCCTGCAAGCTTAGCAAGTCTTTCCTGTAATTTTTCTTTATCAAATTCAGATGTTGTCTCTTCAATCTGTGCTTTAATCTGATTAATTCTAGCACTGATTTCATCTTTGTCGCCTTCGCCATCAACAATAATGGTGTTTTCTTTCTGAACCTTAACGGATTTTGCACGACCCAATTGTTCTAATGTGGTCTCTTTCAAATCCAAACCTAATTCATCCGTAATTACGGTGCCACCTGTTAAGATAGCGATATCCTGAAGCATCGCTTTTCTTCTGTCACCGTATCCGGGAGCTTTCACTGCTACTACAGTAAAGGTTCCTCTTAATTTGTTGAGTACGATGGTAGTAAGGGCTTCGCCTTCCAGATCTTCTGCAATAATAAGTAATCTAGAGCCGGTTTGTACAATCTGCTCTAATACAGGTAAGATTTCCTGAATATTGGAGATTTTCTTATCTGTAATCAAAATGTAAGGATTTTCAAGAACTGCTTCCATCTTATCCATATCAGTACACATATAAGCGGATACATATCCACGGTCAAACTGCATACCTTCTACTAAATCAAGTTCTGTTTTCATTGTTTTGGATTCTTCAATCGTTATAACACCGTCATTAGATACTTTCTCCATAGCATCAGCTACTAACTGACCAACGGTATCATCTCCTGCAGAGATTGCAGCTACTCTTGCGATCTGCTCTTTGCCTTTGAGTGCGGAACTCATCTTACTGATGGTATCGACTGCCACTTCCGTAGCCTTCTTCATTCCTTTTCTGAGAATGATGGGGTTTGCGCCTGCTGCAAGGTTTTTCATTCCTTCACTGATCATAGCCTGAGCAAGTACGGTAGCGGTTGTGGTACCATCACCTGCAACATCATTTGTCTTGGTAGCAACTTCTTTTAAAAGCTGAGCTCCCATGTTCTCAAAAGGATCGTCTAATTCAATTTCCTTTGCAATCGTAACACCATCATTGGTAATTAAAGGTGCTCCGAAGGATTTATCAAGTACTACGTTTCTTCCCTTTGGTCCAAGGGTAACTTTAACAGTATTTGCTAATTTGTTTACACCGGTTTCCAGTGCGGCACGTGCTTCTGCACCGTATTTGATTTCCTTTGCCATATCTATTATTCCTCCTTAATTAGTCTTCAACGACCGCTACAATATCGTTTTGCTTTACAATAATAAATTCTTCCTCTTCCAGTTTAACTTCAGTTCCGGCATATTTAGAATAAATAACCTTATCGCCAACTTTAACCTGCATTGTAACTTCTTTGCCGTCCACCATTCCGCCAGGACCAACTGCGATTACCTGTGCCTGCTGAGGTTTTTCTTTTGCCTGACCCGGTAAAACAATACCTGATTTTGTAGTTTCTTCTGCAACTAATTGTTTTAATACTACTTTGTCACCCAAAGGTACTAATTTCATGTAATATTCCTCCTTTAATTATAATGGGATCAACCCTTTTCCTAGAGAATTATTAGCACTCTTATCTATTGAGTGCTAACTGATGTTTATATATTAGTAAATTTGCCTTTAATATGCAACTTCACTTCTCTTTCAAAATTGTAGCATTTTAAAATCTTTCTCTTCATATCTCTCGTTTTCTTACTTATTCTCAATTTTTCTTTTTTTCTTTAATTTTATAAATGAATCCTATCATCCCTGACAAGCCAAAAATCTCTTCATCACAGAAAAAGTTATTACCAATTGGCAATAACTTTTCCAATCCCATTCATATACTACATTAGTATATTCCACCAGAGGAATTTTATACCACCATTTTCTTAAATCATACTGTTTGTCTTTGTCATTGCCCTGGGCAGTGCGTCCTTGGCATTCTTCCATGGCTCATTGGTGTATCTGTAATCAAATTTGTTAATAAACCACTCCAGATCATCGGATACCCGTTCCATATTATCAAGAAACAACTGATTCAATTCCCTGATAAAACTGTTTAACTCTTCCCCTTTCAAATGCTTTGGCGCATTCTGATATAACTCTTTATAATGCTCCCTGCAAAATCCATTGGAAGTGCGAAATTTCTCCCGGAAGTCTTTCTCCTGATGATATAAATAAAATATGGTTGCGATATAACGCTCCATCGTATTCTGAATTTTACTGCAGATATAACAGGAATCCTCCAGTTGTTCAAGATAGGATATCACTTCCGGAGTCTCTTCCTTTTTCTTGAAGAGGGAAGAAGCGCCAATTGTCTTGTTACCTGCCAGCTTTCTTACATCTTCCTTTACTTTGTCCATATGCGTTTTTAAAATTAAAGCAAGTCCCAATCTGTTCTGATGCTTATATAACAGTTCCAAATGCTTTTCACAAAATCCCATACGGGAAGTTTCACCTCGGACATCATCCTCCATATAGCTTGGACCCATGGTAAAATCAATTGCATTTGTTTCCAGCTTCTTCTTCATGGTACAAAGCGGACATTCACCACTCGCATCAAAGCCATCATTTACAGGTATTGTGTGAATCTTTTCTTTCAATGCAATGCCCTGCCCTTCTTCGTTTCATTTCACCAGCAGTTTCTTACTGATTTTTAACCTCTTTGATCAATTCTTTGATATCTCTTGCTTTATTTTTAATTCTCTCATTTGCATTCTTTGATATTAATATTTTTGAGATAATTCTTCCGGCTTCATCATACCTTCCGATTCTTCTTGCAAGATCCGCCATTAAAATATCCAGTGTAGTCTCATCCATTCCACACATCGGGAACAATTCTTTGCCGACAGCCTCAACGAATCCATCATAGGCCTTGGTCAAAAATTCCTTCTCTTCGTTGCCAATCCCCTGAAGCACCTTGTCATAATCCGGAGTATCAGTTGGAAGCTCCTCCGCTTTCCCTCTTAACACCCAGGCCGTCTTGAGGCAGGTATAAGCACGCTCAGAGATTTTAGATTTCTTGACGATGGCATTCACTAAGGCTAGTTTATGTCTGTTAATTGCTTCATCATAATCAAATACCTCTCCGCTCTCCTTCAGCCCTTTAAACACTGCAGAGATGTTCTTCTTAATTAATCCGATCTGTGATGTGGTAACGTACTTAAAAAACCGTGTCAATGCTGCAAAGCCACAATGCGGGCAGACGATGGCATCATATTTTAACGGATCCATACTCTGATATCGTGGTCTTAAATCAGTATCAAGTGATAACAGCTTCCCTTTACCCGTTTTTACCATCTTTGTTTTAAATTCCTTGTCACATACGGGACAGGTAAAGGTTTTATCAAATAATAAATCCTTTTCAACACTATTCCCTTTTTCATCTAAAGCCACCTTTTGTGCCTCGTCTTTCTCTTTATCCTCATATACATTCATTTCAGATAAATCGCCTAATCCAAATGCTTCAAGTCCCGAAAATAAATTAGCCAAAATAAGTTCCCCCTATTTCACTTTGTTTCCATCAAATGCTATATCGGCTTGTAAGAACTTTTTAATGATACAATTCTATTAAAAACCGGATGTTTTGTTGTGGAATCTTTACGATCCAGACAGAAAAAACCTTGTCGTAAAAATTGGAAACTGTCCGGTGCAACCGCATCTTTAATACTTGGCTCAATATAGCATTCTTCTAAAACAGTAATGGAATTTGGATTTAAGTTTAAGCTGCCATCTTCATTGTAGACACCCTTTGATTCATCCACAATATTTTCATAAAGTCGAACTTCTGCTTTAACAGCCGTCTGTGCACATACCCAATGAATGGTACCTTTCACCTTTCTTGCGTTAAATCCTGAACCACTCTTTGTTTCCGGGTCATAGGTACAATGAACTTCCGTGACCTTTCCTGTCTCATCCGTAACATAACTCTGACAGGTTACAAAATAGGCATTCATCAAACGTACTTCATTGCCGGGAAAGAGTCTGAAGTATTTCTTCGGTGGTTCTATCATAAAGTCTTCTCTGTCAATATATAGTACTTTACCAAATGGAACCTTTCTAGATCCCATCTCTTCATTTTCCTGATTATTCGGCGCATCAAGATATTCTATCTGATCCTCCTGATAATTGGTTATTACCAATTTAATCGGATCAAGAACTGCCATGATTCTGGGAACCTTTAATTTCAGATCCTCACGGATGCAATATTCCAACATAGCATAATCAACAGAACTCTGGCTTTTTGAGACGCCACATAACTCCATGAACATCTTAAGGGATTCCGGTGTAAAACCTCTTCTTCTTAACGCACTGATCGATACAAGACGGGGGTCATCCCATCCGTCAACGATACCATCCTCAACAAGCTTCTTAATATATCTCTTACCGGTAATTACATTGGTCAGATACATCTTGGCAAACTCAATCTGCTTTGGTGGATATTCGTATTCCAATTCCCTGACCACCCAGTCATATAAAGGACGATGATCTTCAAACTCCAGCGTACAGATAGAATGAGTAACTCCCTCTATTGCGTCCTCAATGGGGTGAGCGAAATCATACATAGGATAGATACACCATCTGTCTCCCGTATTATGATGTGTCATCCTGGCGACTCTGTAGATCACAGGGTCTCTCATATTAATGTTTGGTGATGCCATATCTATCTTGGCACGAAGAACCTTTGATCCATCCGGACACACACCGTTTTTCATGTCTTCAAATAATGCTAAGTTTTCTTCCATACTTCTGTCGCGATATGGGCTGTTCTTTCCGGGCTCGGTCAGTGTACCACGATACGCTCTGATTTCTTCTGCCGTAAGATCGCAGACAAAGGCTTTTCCCTTTTTAATTAATTTCACTGCAGCCTCGTACATTTGCTCGAAATAATCGGAGGCAAAGAAAAGACGGTCTTCAAAATCTCCTCCAACCCATTTCACATCTTCAATGATAGAGTCTACAAATTCTGTCTTCTCCTTGGTTGGATTGGTATCATCAAAACGGAGATTAAAGGTGCCGCCGTACTTTTTCGCTAATCCATAATTTAATAAAATTGATTTGGCATGTCCTATATGAAGATACCCGTTTGGTTCGGGTGGGAATCTTGTTACGATCTTCTTCACATGACCTTCCTCTAAATCTTTATCAATAATAAGCTCAATAAAATTTTTAGATATGATTTCTTTCTCTGCCGCTTCTGGCTCATTGCTTCGATTTAATGCTTCTTTATCTTCCATGATAAACCTCCCGGTGATGATCTTTTTACTATATTCATTTATCAATTCATGTTCTCCTCCAGAAGAACCATTTGCGAGTCTTCCACAATATACCAATACCTTCGTTGGAGGGACTATTTCTCTTATTATATCTGGATATGTTATATAATACCACAAAAAAAAATATTTTAAAGTATCAAATTAAAAAAACGGGTTCTGCCTGATTTAAATAGCAAATTTATTTTATTCTCTTGCTTTTATAAGTTTTATCCAAAAATCCACTTTAAAACAATAACATGCAAGCCCATAATTATTGAACTTGCATGTCTACATTTTATTCATTCTATTCTCTGTTTTGATAATCAATATTATTTGGATCGATAGAAAATATGATCTCCAATAATTTTGTAATCTGCATATTTCTTTTTGATGCTGCTTGCATATCTTTTATTCTGAAAGCATAAATATTTTCCAATATTATTTTCGCCTTCCAGTGCAGCCTTTGCAGCCTTAATTGCTCTTTTCATGCATTTCTTCTCTGCTTCCGGATTGCCGCCTGTAAACTTTCCTGTATCATATGCTTTTAACGCTTTATCTAAAGCACTTAAGCCTGTCTTTTTGCTCTTTAGGGTTACTGCAAACTGAACGGACCATTTTGTATCATAGATCACATCTTCTACGGTATGTAAATAATAATAAGCATCACTATGTGTTCTGTTCAATACTACATTGGCTACGCCAAGCATTCCGTCATAGGGCTGATTTCCCGCTTCAGAATAAATTAATGCGGTTAATAATCTAAGGTCTTTCTCTGAATATGAAGGCTTCTTCGTGGATGTCTTCTCCGTTGTTTTCTTCGTATCCTTCTTAGGCTCCGACTTACTGTCAGCTTCTTTATCCTCTGGTGCAGTATCTTCATCCGCATCTTCAACATCAGTAATATTATCGATGGCGGCTTCCTTTTCTTCCTGAAGAGCATCTGCATCCTCTAAATTCTTATCATGTACCTGTCCCAGATCGTCTATATAAACATCGTCGGTTGTTGAATCATCAGCAGCTGTTACTGCAATACTTTGTTCTATATCATATGCTCCTGAATTGTCTTTCTCTTCAGTAACCGTCTTTTCTACCGGCGTCTGATTTTCAACATTTACCTGAGCTGCCAATGCGGTACTGCTATAAAATGTAGAAATGATAACCGTTACAAAAACTGTAGCCAGAAGTTTCAAAGTTGATCTCATCACAATTCTCCTTAAATTATTACATTTTTGGCATAATGATTACGATTTGTTAATAATTACTTAATAATTATAACATAAATTCTTAAAAGATCAAGCATTCATTTTTTATTCAAACAATGATAATGGCCCATTCGGTCTATACTTTTCGTTTTTTCTTGTGTATTTTATAACTATTATCCAAATACTTATCCTCTAATTTATACCATTTGTACAAATTATTGCCAAGGTGATTCTTATAAATTAGTTACATATCACCAATATAATTCTTAACAATTCCTTCACGAAAGGTTACATAACATTAAAAAAAGATGCCATATACCTGCTAAAACACAGACACAAAGCATCCCTTTTATTATTGGAATCATTTTCATCATTTCATTCTTTGATTTGTCGGCTGACCCTAACCAGCGTTGTTATTTTCGATCTTTTCTATATTTTGCAAGCAAGAGATCCACCATTCTGCCATAACTTTGAACTCCGTCCGTCTGGGCATTGGCTTTCAAATAGGTATCATTGATCTTATCAGAAATTGTGCTGACAACAGATTGATCAAATTGCTGCCAGTAAAGGGTATTTGCTCTGATATCTTTTAAAACCCCTTCGGTATATAAATCCCTTACCTGCATATATAACTCCTTATCCTTGTCATACAATGCATTTCCTGATACGATCAGAGCCAGCATGGTGCTGCTGTACTGCAATTCCACATCATCTGATTTCATTCCTGCAAGATAAGCGATGAAATTGGCTTCATCTTCCCGCATAAATCCACGCAGATGGGACATCTCGTGGAACATGGTAGCGGGTATGGTATAATCCGGAACAGCAACATTAACATTTGCCTCCATGGTAAAAGGAATAAATATCCCGGTGATTTCAGTATATGACATCAGGGAAGACAATAGCACCTGTTTTGCATTACCATATTTCCCCCCAAGGACAGGATAATCCTCTGCCAATTGCAGATATACCTTGTTCTCCAGCTCAGCCAGTTCACGATGGCTCATGGAGAGCTTAAAAACTCCCTGTTCGTCTGTACATGGAACCTTCTCTCTTAGCTCACCGGCCTGAATGGCAAGGCTCTCCGTCATTTGTAACAATTCATCAAGAGAAGAATCACGTACCTCCAGTTTGGAATAATAGCTGAATGGGTATCGATAATAATTAATTCCCGCAAAGATAACAAAAATAAATAGAAGCACACTTACCATACAAAGAAGATTTAAAATACCTTTGAACAGACGTGATCTTCTTTCTTCTCTAATCATAATCATCCTGACTGCAAACCAAATCAGAATACTAAGTGCCGCAACCGGGCAAAAGAAAAAAAGCAGCTCAGCCAGAGAAAAAGGAATAATACCTGTGACGGAAGATACTGCCTGTGAGATCCATTTGTATATATGTAATGCGTAGATCTGCTCAGCAAAATAAATATTATGCTTTGCCAGTAAAATCAACGCATAGGAAATCAGATATAGCAATAGTAAATAGATTCGTTTTAAGCGTAATATATTCTTCATAGCTTGTGTCCTCCGCTTGTCCAGTCCGCAACTTGTATTCACCCAATTCAATAGTAACATGAGTTACGTTAATTTGGATAGTAAAAGAAATTAGTAATGTTTTACATCCGCTCACCCTTTCATCATTCCATACCCTGTATTTTCCCTGTAAAACAGGGTCCCCCTGCCAGGTATGGGAATTGCAATCACCGGAACGCGGTCAGCTTTTGTGCACTTTGCATAACCCCCGGCACTAGCTTAGGGTGTATTGGAACGGATAAGATTGCTTCACATTATCCCCGGTTCAAACTTAGGGTGTATTGGAACGGACATGATTAATTAGTATGGATGACTTTGTGTCATGTAATAAATTATTCTTTGTAATTGAGGTCTCACTATGATTGGCGTAACAGTAGACACACCCATTTGCGCAGGTATTATAGATACCAATATCCGTGCTTTGTACACAGTTACAGCCCTTGCGCTGGTTATGATCCTTCTTTATTTTAATACTTTTTTGGCATATCTTTTCTATTATCGTCGGATCAATACAGGCAGCTGAAGTAATCCCATACAAACTAAAATCAAATTCCTCCGTTACGCAGGCTTTAAGCTCCATCCCATATTTATATCCGGTTTCAGAGAAAATGTATGACAGCTGATGCATCTCTTCCTCCTGTAACGCTCTTATAAGCTTTTCTTGTACTGCGCTGCGTAATTTAGCATACAGATCAATGAAACTTATGGTACAGCTGCCTGTGTAACCCTGCAGCTCTCTGCATAACTTCTCAAAACTGCTTTTGTGATATCCGATGGTGATGTCCTCATTTAAAAGAATCGGATCATACCTCCATAGGACCCGGTCTTCCCCTATGGAATCGGATAATTTCTTAAAGGTTTGAAGGATCTCTTTCTTATCCCTAAGGCGACGCTCAATACCTCTGTCATATGGTGTTAAGGTAAATTGAAAATAATAATGATATCCCATATCATCCAGCTCCAAAAGGCGGGGAAGCATCGGTTCGGGATCTTTTGTCCAGAATACAATGCAATCGATATGATCGGGTGAGAGCTCAATCCTTTTAATTTGATTTGGATTCATCGGGTTTTTCGTGTGAACATATCCCTCCCGAAAACGATTTATCATCCATTCCGAATAAAAAGCCGGTATATCAGTTCTGCGTGATGCAGAGATTATCATAGGATCACCCCTTATTTTTTTATCCATTTCACCATTCCGGCTCCATGGTTCTCATCCGGACGTATCTTAAATCCAAGCCGGTGATAAAATGCTTCTTTTCCCTTTACAGCCATCAGACTAATCATGCAGATCTCTTCCTCCTCCAGCGTATTATCAAGATAAGTGAGCATCATGTCCATCATCGTTCTTCCAATCCCTATCCCCTGATAGTCAGGGTGGACAATTACATCCGCGATGAATGCCACATATCCTCCATCGTGAATTAGCCTTGACATTCCGATGGATTGCTCCTTATCATAGACCGCAACCAGATAAGTACAATTGTCTATTCCCTTCTGTGCCTGCTTCCCGGACAATCCCCCCCAGCCAACACATTCGCGTAATTTATTATAATCCTCCACTGTGATAAAATCCCGATATATAAGATCCATCGTTCCCCCGATCCGGTATTCCTGCCTGCACCTCTCTATATTTTATAAGGGTGTTATATAACCCGATTGGTATCAACACTTTGTAACGGATTCTCTATCGTATATTTTATTATTTATATATGTCTAAAATGTTACCATTCAAAAATATTCAATAAAAAACACGATTATAAATCTCAATCGTGTTTTAATCTCGTTATTCATTATTCTTATAATCGAGGCGACAAGATTTGAACGTGTTCAAATTTCTCTGCCTGTCTTTCTATAATCGAGGCGACAAGATTTGAACTTGCGACCTCTGCGTCCCTAACGCAGCGCTCTAGCCAAGCTGAGCCACGCCTCGAATTAATCTGTTTTTGACAGCAGAACTATTATATTATGAGAGCATACCATTTGTCAACAAAAATATTTTATCATTTTTATTAATTTCGACACTTTATGCGGATAGATTTTATTTTAAACAGTTCACTCGAACTGCTGTCGCCACCTGCACTCATAAACTATTACCAGGGTGCTGACTATCCCCATTTGCTTCCCAAACATCAGGTATCCCATCGTGATTATAATCTTGCAGTCCCAGCTCCATATCATCCGAAATATTGTTATTATTTATATCGTTCGGATCAAAATATGAGTTATTATGTGTGAAATACGAATCATCATCTCGTCTTTGATTCCTGTTTTCTCTGCCATTCGATTTCATTGCAGATTGAATTATTGTTACCAGTATTGCCAAAGTGGTAAATATAATAATGATACTCATCATTTACGCTCCAATCAAAATTTAGTTTATAATAGTAAATATTAGCACTATTTGCCACTAGAGACAACCTCTATTTATCTTTTGATTCAAGCATTATTCACAATTCTTTCACTATTTCGATATAATTACAACACAAATTGCAGATATAATCATATTATAAAGTTATTCAATGCCGACTCGTAAATTAATATAGATGTTTCATCACTCCTCCCCTTAAGCCAACCCAACCGGTTGGCTTTTCCTCTGTCTTTGAATGTGTCATAACTGTTGCCGGGCTCATTTTTCCCTTATCAGTTTGAGAACAAAAAGTATGATTGAACCAAACATTAAAATCAAGGAAACAGGCAGAAACCAAATAGGCAATGAATTGGCAAGCGCAGTGTTTACAGCTAAGAATACAAAGACACCAACCACTAACAACTTCGTAGTGCCGATCATATTTTTGAGTATGGGATATATTCGTGCTTTGTTTTCTTCTGTAACAGTAACACCTGTATTCCATATTTGCGGAAAATGTTCCAGAATCGTTATTCCTATATACATGACCCATCCGATGATCGGAAGAATCAATAATTCTCCTTTCGATCCCCATCTGTCCACCTCTCCCATACCATTATAATGACCGGGAATCTTATCAGGAATACCATTCCAGGTAACAGCTAAATATACTACTACCCCAATCAGCAACAACAGGCTAATCATATTTACTACCATATCATACTTACTTCTCTTTATCAGCATAAGTATCACTCCTAATTTGTGGTTTACAATAAGCTCTTTACCGTATTATACATCTCATCACAAGACTTTTCAATCAAACCCGATTCATTTAATCCAACTTTAATCCACAAAATATAACCCCAAACATGAAAAAAGGCACTCATTATGAGTGCTTTCCATCTGTTCAAAATCTTTCAAATTCTTGATTTTCGACGTTTTCCTTAAAAGCTGCTGGGCAGACTTGAACTGCTGACCTCTTCATTACCAATGAAGTGCTCTACCATCTGAGCTACAGCAGCATCTTTATAAGGCTATCCTGATTTAGATTTCTTTGAGAACCTGGTTTAATTTGGTCTTGATTCTTGTCAGCGCATTATCTATCGTCTTAGGTTCTTTACCAAGAGTTTCTGCTATCTGAATATACTTATTATCCTGCATGTACAAGTTTAAGACTTTCTTTTCAAGGTCGCTCAGGCGTCTTACAAGTTCATATTCTATCATACTGGTATTCTCTTTGTCAATAATTAATTCTTCTGGATTTGAAACATATTTTTGATATATTATGTCTACTAATGTTTCCTTTTCATCATTCTCATTATTTTCTCCGTAAGCCGGGCTGTCCAGGGAGATATAGGTATTCAGCGGTATGTTCTTCTTTCTGTTAGAAGCCTTAATCGCACTGTATATCTGTCTTGAAATACATAAATCTGCAAAATTAAAAAAGGAGCTGTCCTTATTCGCCTGAAAGTCACGAATCGCTTTATACAGTCCAATCATTCCTTCCTGGATCAAATCGTCTTTATCCCCTCCGATTAAAAATAATGCCTTCGCTTTATTTCTGACCAAATATTTATACTTCTCCAGCAAATAATCTATAGCAGGCTGTTCCCCGTCCCGAATCCTCGTAATAATTTTCTCATCGGTTAATGTATCATATTTGATTTCCGGTTCCATTACAAGCCTCCTCCCTCACTGCCAGATCACATTGAAACATACATATGCATATAGTATGAAATTTCTTCGTTACCATATGATATCCGGGCAGCGCCTTTCGCATGAGCTTTGATTTATTTTTATATGCTAAGGCAGCGCCCGAACTTTACATTTTTTTATTTGCCGATTCTCTGTCTAACGATCTCATATGCCATGACTCCCATAGCAACAGACGCATTCAGGGAATCTACCTTTCCAAACATAGGTATTTTAGCTGTATAATCACATTTTTCCTTAACCAGTCTGCTAACACCCTCTCCTTCACTGCCAATCACCAAACCGATTGCTCCTTTTAAATTAAGTTGGTACATCAACTGCCCTTCCATATCGGCACAAACAAACCATAAACCCTTTTCCTTTAATTCATCGATGGTGACTGACAAATTTGTAACCTTGGCAACCGGAAGATAATTAATTGCCCCCGCCGAAGTCTTTGCCACGGTAGCAGTCAGTCCAACCGCTCGTCTTTTGGGTATAATTACACCATGGGCGCCTGCCTGATGTGCAGTTCTTATAATCGCCCCCAGGTTGTGCGGATCTTCTATATTATCCAGTAATATAATAAAGGGAGCTTCATTCTTCTCCCTGGCTGCAGCCAGGATATCCTCTACCTCAGCATATTCATATGCTGCCGCATATGCCATGACACCCTGATGCTTTCCTGTCTGTGATAATTGATCCAACCGTTCCTTCTTTACATAGGTTATAATCGCATCTGTCTTCTTTGCTTCTCTGGTAATCGATTTCACCGGTCCGTCCTGACATCCGTCCAGCACAAACAATCTGTCTATGGTTTTTCCTGCACGTAGTGCCTCCATTACTGCATTACGTCCTTCTATGGTAAATTCTTCATATCTCATGTTTTATCCAAGCCTTTCTTTTAAACTTTTCCATTCATATTTTTTCATTACTGGCTTTATGTTTATGTGTACAAAGCAAACAAATAATTGAATGCCATGCATAATGATATCATTAGATACCCGATTTGGCAATTCTCAGATATGTTTCTTCTTATAATTTTGGTATGTCATTGTAATCTTGTAACCAAAAGCGATCAAGATACACTTTTTCTCTCTAAAACCGTATCCTGTTTTCGGAAAAATTCGGTAACTTCTTATCTTTTTCTGAGATTAAGGGGATAAGATTCTCCTGCAGTGGCCAATTCACTCCAATCTCCGGATCATTCCATAAGATCCCGCCCTCATCTTCCGGATGATAAAAATCAGTACATTTATAGGCAAATACAGCCTCTTCCGATAATACCAAAAATCCATGTGCAAAACCTTCCGGGACATAAAACTGCTTCTTATTCTCCTCCGATAACAAGACGCCATACCACCTTCCATAGGTAGCAGAATTGTTCCGTAAATCTAGCGCAACATCAAATACTTCTCCCTTTAATACTCGAACTAATTTTCCTTGCGGATGCGTCTTCTGATAATGCAGTCCGCGAAGAACGCCTTTCCTTGACAGAGATTGGTTGTCCTGTACAAAATTCATGGTCAATCCCGCTTTTTTAAACTCCTCATAATGATAGGTTTCCAGAAAATATCCTCTGTTATCCCCAAAAACCTTAGGCTCTATCACATATAATCCCTGTATTTCACATTCATGAAACGTAAAATTTCCCATTTTTGTTCTCCTTTATTTTCCATTTGCTTGATAAACAATATATTCCATAGTGCAGCCATTGCACGGTCTATTTGCTTATAGTATAAACAATTCAAAATTAAAATACAATTATTTTTTCTCTCCCCGGACTTGCTCTTTTATCTCTGTTGTAACCTTTATAAATCAAAGAATGCAACCGGGTTTTCGTCACAAAAAATAAGCTCTCCTTAACATATCCAGCCCTAAGGAGAGCCTCTCTTCAAAGATTAAGTTACCCGATACTTCTTTCCCTTTTTCCAAACAACCTTTATCAGCTGATCATACCGCCTAGCATTCCGCTAAGTCCGCATATCGCAAATACGGTAAACAGACTGCCCATAGGTATTGGAGTCACCCTGTTCATCAATAAAGATATGAGCATTATAATTATGAAATAAAATACACCCATAATAAGACCCCAGAAAAACTTCTTCTGTTCCACCTTCTTACCCACAAAAAAGCCACCGATAAATGATGAAATAATGTAAGCAAAGTGGATTCCTCCACTGAAAACTGTACCTGACAAATCCAGTTTCAGCATAAGAAAAGCCAAAATCAAAAGTACAAAAGCAGTGATAATATAGGAAAATAAAAGCCCTTTCAACATCGTGAATATCTTCGTATTTTGACGCATTGTCTTTTCCATGCGACACCTCCACGCCATTTATACTAGATATATATTATACTTTGTCTGATTTTATTCCCTATTCTTTCAACAAGCCCTCAACGGAATATTTGCTCACGGAATTCCAAAGCAGCCACTCATTATAGTTCACACTGTAAACTCCTTCAATCTGCTGTCTTATCTCATCTTTGCCATATTTTATATGAGGCTTTAACCAGGTAGCGGTAAAATCCTGCAACCACGGCCTTACAATCGCACGATGCTGTCCTTCCGGTATATCACCCAGCCTGCTGGCAGAAGCAGTTAACACCTTGCGGATGATTTCATATGGCTCCAAATCCGGATTTTTAATCCCGTAATTGCCATTGCCAAAATGAGAAGGGTATATCATAGGACAGATATAATCCAGATATTTTGCCATCTCCACATAATTTTGCCCTACAATCCCACCATCAACGTCACTACTGATAATTGCACCATATACATCCGCAGAAACATAGACCCCTAACGGTTTTAAACTCTCATATGCATATTTGGTAAATTCCGTAATAATATCCTCTTTTGATTTCGTTTTGGAAGCTTTACCAAAATCCACCTTTGACATATCTCCTCCGGTAGAAAACCTGATATAATCAAACTGTATCTCATCAAAACCAAGAGAAGCCGCCTGGGAAGCAACCTCCAGAAGGTAATCCCATACTTCATGTTCATATGGATTCACCCAGCATTCACCGTTGTTGTCCCGGTATAGCGAACCATCTTTATTCTTAATTGCCAGTTTATGATTATACTCTGCCAAATAGGGATCTTTGAATGCTACTATCCTGGCAATCAAATAGATATTTTTCTTTTTTAAAGTGCGAATCAACTCAGGCATATCCTTAATGTCATTCGAATCAGAACCGATTTTTTGCACGGTAGGACTATTCATATCAAAGGTGATTCTTCCTGTATCATCCTTTACATCTATGACCATCGCATTAAGTTCTGTGGTAGCGGCTACCTCTGTTAAAGTGTTGATATAATTTGATCCGGCTGTTTTCGCAGATACATAAATTCCTTTCACCTGTGTAGGCTTCTTCTCCTCATTACTGTCAGGAATAACCGTAATCCGATCACTTGCCTGATCTTGCTGCGGTGTTGTCTGATCTATCAATCCTGACTTCACATCTGTTTTAAAAGTCTCTTTGGCCTCAGGTGTGGCTTGTGGCTGGGATGATTGTTGATCATCACCAGCACCGTCATCCTCTCCTGAATCAATTTGATCGGGTATGACTTCGTTCTTCTGTTCTTTCTTGTCGGCCTGTATTTTGAGTGTCACAAAAGTAGCCGAACCAAGGATCAAAAACAGTAAAATACCTAATAATATTTTAACCGTTCCATTATTATGCCTTCTCCGTCTCTTATAGGAGCGTTCATAACGAATATACATATCTTTCTTTTTCATAAAATTCCCCTATTATCTACAACACTTATCAAAACTACATCGCTACATTTTATTTATTTTCGCTTCTGTGCTATTATTGTCTTCATAATCTTTTTTTCCATACCCATATTAATTTATTTCGATATTTTTTATTATTATCACGAAATTAGTTGATTTTGAATTTTAGTCAAGATATGAACAATATTCGGATCATATCTAATTCCGGCATCCTCACTGATAATTTGGATACATTCCTCACTGTTTTCATTCATAAGCAGATCAAAATCATTTGCAATCGCGACAATTCTTGCACAGATGGGAATATCATTACCGCACAAGCCCAGCGGAAAACCTGACCCGTCCCAATTTTCATGATGATATCTGGCAATGTCTATCGCCATTTTAATAAAATCATTTTGTTCGTTGTATGCGTAGATTTCTTCTAATGTAGCCGCACCTGTCTGTGCATGGCTCTTCATGATCTCTTCCTCCTGTGTAGTAAGGGCTGTCTCTTTTTTTAGAATTGCATCTTCAATTGCAATCTTTCCAATGTCATGTAAGGGTGCAGCTAATTCAATGGTATCAATGAAACTATTCGTAATTTCATTCATATATACGGGGGATAATTGCATACTCATTGCCAGTAGTTTGCTGTTCCTTCCAACACATTTTAAATGGTCTCCATTGGAATTGTCCCTTGCTCCCGACAACTTTGCCAGTGCATACAAAACGTTCTTCTGACCTTCATATATTTTTCTTATCTGGTCGTTTATAATTTTATATAATTTCTTATTATATATCTCAAGCTCCTGCTGCATCTTATAAATTTTAAGATGTGTATTAATTCTCAGTGTCACTTCCTCGATCTCAAAAGGCTTTGATATGTAATCCACGGCTCCCAGCTGGAATCCCCTGATCTTGTCCTCAGTTGAATTCAAAGCAGATATGAATATAATCGGAATATCTCTTGTCTTTGCATTCTTCTTCAGTATTTCGCAGAATTCGAAACCATCCATATCCGGCATAGAGATATCCAATAGTATCAGATGGGGTGTTAATGCATCAATCGCATTTGTTGCCTGCTTTGCACTTGTCACAGGCCTGGCAATATATCCACTGTTTCGTATCATTTCTGTCAGAACAACAAGATTAGCATTTACATCATCAACCACTAAAATATTTGGCGTACTGTAAACTAAATTTTCCATTCCTTTACCTCACTCATCATAGCTTTGAGTTCATTAATGATCGTCAGAGAAGTATCATGATTTTCCCTTCTAACAGAAAGAACCAATCGAAATGCCTTTTTAGATATATCGATATACTCTGCGGGAATTAACTTTTTGATTGTATCTGCCAAACCCTCTGCTTTAACCCAGCTCTCCATCTCAATACATATAATCAGCTTCTCCATCGTATCATTCATCTCCTGCATTACTTCTTTATAACCTGCTGGCGATGCCAATTCATTTTGAAATCCCATATGTATTTTACTCAGTGAAAAATTTGCTTCACTTAAGATTTTACCGACATAATCTGTTCCGGAAACATGAAGTAATTCCCCACCGCTTGCAGACATTTGATTTCTATTCACCATATAGTGGTAGGTATCCGTCTCAGATCCGTTATTTCCATGGGTATGATCCATGTCCTCTGATATTCCGAGTCGTACAGAGAAAGAAAAAGTACTTCCTTTATTCTTTTCACTTTCCGCAGTGATTGAGCCATTCATGGATTCTACCAGCATCTTACATATGGAAAGACCCAGCCCTGTTCCTCCGAATCTTCTCGTAATCGAACCATCTACTTGTGTAAAGCTGGTAAACAGCTTGTCCATATCTTCTTTGCTAATCCCGATCCCTGTATCCATAACCATAAAAAATAATTCTATTTCGTCACTGTTATGTGCTGTTTTAACCACCTCCAAGGCTACCTGCCCAACAGAGGTGAATTTAATTGCATTAGAAAATAAATTGTTAAGAATTTGCGATAATCTGAATTCATCCCCTAAAACAAAGTTGGGTATGTCGTCAGCGATATTTACCAGCAGTTCCAGGCCCTTCTCATTAATCTTATTAATGTTAAAGGAAATAATATTGTCAATAAATTTTCTGAAGTTAAATTCTCTTTGTTCCAATACCAGTTTATTACTGTTCATTTTTTCGAAATCCAGCAAGTCATTAATAACCATGTCCATATTACTGCAACAGCGCTGGATGATATTAACCGCTTCCAGCTGTTTGGGTGTTAATTCTGATTCCGTAAGATTTTTGATCATTCCAAGGATCCCATTTACCGGCGTTCTAAGCTCATGTGTAATGTTTGCAATGAACTCTGTTTTATATTGTCTTGATGATATCAACTCGTTTTTAATATTCTTGTTCTCACGGCGTGTTTCTTTTTCCTCAGAAATATTAATAGCACTGCACAAGCCTAAAAATCCCTTTTTCACATCCCTGACAGAAATCATTAATTTTGCAGCAAAGCAAGTCTGGTTTTTACGATATATGACTGCTTCCACACTTTTATCACGATATTTTTCATTAATGATCAGTCGATCCTTCTCCTTATTAATGACTTTTCGAAATATCTCATTAATTGGAATTGAAAAAATTTCTTCATTGTTATAGCCCAATTCCTCCAGTGCGGCATGATTCACATCAACTATGAATCCCTTCTGATCAAAAAACACAAGTAATTCCTGCGAATGTTCATATAATAATTGTTGTTTTAATGAAGCTGACATTGGACTTTGTCTAATCATATTCCTTTCTTCTTTCGTAAGAATTGACATTTTTCGTTTTTATTTATTGTCAATAATAAATATTTACCATATTTCTCGTTTCTTTATCATCATATTTTTATTTACGACATTTGTCAATCCATATTTTGCGTTTCATATACCTCAATACTTTTTTATCACTTTTACATATTGACATCTGGTTTTTTTTCATCATATAATATATTGTTTAAAAATATTCATGAATCGTATAGTTATTTTGTTTACAAGGAGGACAAAATGAATTTTAATGTTCGCTTAAAGCAACTTAGGCAAAAGCACAAACTGACCCAGGGTGAATTGGCTGATATTTTAGGACTGAAACCCACCGCTGTTTCTAATTATGAATCTCAAAGAAATGAACCATCTTTCGATAAGCTGATTGCTCTGTCAAAGTATTTTGATGTGTCCTGCGATTATCTGCTCGGTATCTCAGATGCCTATCTGCCTGTTGGGGGTGAAGTGTTGGATAAAGATATCGTAGAATTTTTTGATTTATTTCAGCAGCTTACTCCGGAAAATGTTAAGGAAATTAAAAATTACATTAAGTATCTTTTGTATAAGCAAGAGAATTAAATAAAAGGGATCTGCAAGGTATTCATTAATTTCGGTGGGATCATTATATCACACATATCATACCTCTACGAAACGAATGGATTTATAATTGCAAATCCCTTAGTTATTTATTCATTTATTCAGGCGTTAGCACCACAGCACTTTTTGTACTTCTTACCACTGCCGCACGGACATGGATCGTTACGACCAACCTTTTTGGCATCTCTAACAATTGTACCGGAACTGCGTTGTTCTTTATACAATTCTTTTCTGCGCTCTTGCGACAGAAGTGCATCCCATTCCTCGAGTTCATAAAGCCAGTCAGCACTTGCAGCTACCATATTATAATATAGTTTTTCTTTATCATAATTCAGACTTATGCCGGTCTCCTCCTCCATTTCTTCAATGGGATTTGATGTAATCAAACTATCATTGATTCCATCCAGAAAACCAACGAAATATTTTAATTCCGTATCAAATTCTTTTGCAAGAGAAGCTACACTGCCCTCGTATACTTTATCCGCATTTGCTAATAATTTCTTATAGATTTCCTTTTCTAAATTGAAATAATTTGCCCAGAATAATTGACCGGCACGATCCTGTGTATCCTTGGAGTATGCAAAGTCTCTCCATTCCTGTAGTAAACTCATAATTTTCTTCCTTCCTATTATTAATATCTTATTTACGGAAGCCTCCGTCTTTATCCTTCATTTGATCATCGGACCAACTGTGCTTTTAAGATTATAACATTGAATCAAAAAAATTTCCAATAATTATTTTTAAGATGTATAAATTATCATTTATTGTATCATAATACTAATATCCTAACAGGAACAAAGGCGTTCCAAAGGGATGTAAATGCGTATGCTCTTTCATAATTGGATTCCCCCTCCAATTATGATTACCAAAGAGAAGTTAAATACTTATCCTCCCCTTTTTAGTAGATAGCCCTCCACAATGACGTGGCGGGCTGTTTGCTTTTCCTTATTTTATCGGTGGTGTAGCAATTTTACATTAAGTTTTACAGTATATTTTCAAGCCGCAAATTTTATGTTTGACACCAGGTTTACACCAGTTTATTAGTAAAAACGAAAACCACCCTCGTAATAAGGGTGGTCCATAGTTAAAATAAATTTGCAATTCTCTGAATCTCGGTTGCTTTAGTATTAGGAAGAACATGGCTGTATAAGTCCATGGTCATTGATAATTTGCTATGTCCAAGAAGTGTTTTCAGGACCTGTGGTGGCATGCCATTTTCAATGCAGCGGGTAGCAAAGGTGTGTCTCAGAGTATGTGGAGTAATATGCTCGAAGCTTATATTGTCCTGATGAATAGATTTAATCACTCTATTCATTTCCTGCTTAAGCATATCTCGGTTAATAGGATATCCGGTTTCTGAAGTAAATACCAAATTCTCTAGGCCTTCTTTTGCCTTCCATTTATCACCTAATTTCAAACGATCCTCGGACTGTCTAACCTTTCGCTGCTTCAATAGAGCAACTACATTATCAAGCATAGGAATATCTCGACGGCTTGTCGGTGTCTTTGGAGTATCCAGTAAATAATCATTATTCACATATACCAGGGTACCAGTAACATGGATCAGCTTATTCTTGAAGTCTATATTCTTCCACTGAAGGCCTCTTAATTCTCCACTACGCATTCCGCTGGCAAGAGCTAATTCAAACAGATCATTTAGGTAGCTGTTTTTGGAATACTTCATGAAAATCTTTTGCTCCTCTACAGTCATTACCCTTGGTTCATTCTTTTCCTCCGTCCTTGGAAGTGTTGCTAGCGGTACCGGATTTTCCCGTATAATCTTATTCTTTACTGCCTGTTTATACATACCACTGAGAACTACAGAAACAAGTTCAACTGTATTCCTTGAATATCCCTTTTTATTAAGATCGTTATATATTTTCTGTATATGCTCTGGGCGTATATCCTTCAGCTTTTTCTTTCCTAAAGGACTCCTGATATAGCTATCATAATTATCCCGGTATACTCCAACCGTTCCCTTTTTAACTGAAGGCTCTTTATACTCTTTAATCCAGATATCAAACCATCCAGATACAGTAATATTCTCTTGCTTTGCAAATAGCCCATGCTCGACCTCATACTTCAGATCTGCCAACTTCTTTTTTACTTCTTTCAGATCCTTATCATATACATTATATCTTTCGCCATTAAAACTGAATCTTCCCATATAACGGCCGTCTGGCCTCATAACAATACCTGGAGGTAATTTTCTCCCTTCCTTGTCATTTGCCATAATATCAATTTGCTCCTTTTCTATTGTGCCAGAGACTCATCTGTGTTATATTCGAATTAAGATGAACCGGCTATGGTGGTCTGGTTACATTTTGCCATTATCTAAGTTGCCGCTTAGATGATGGCTTTTACATTGTTTCAGAAAGCTCTAGTCTCAGATCCTTCATCAATTCCTTCTGCTGGTCAATCTTCCTTAGTGCGCTTATAATCCCACGCTTTACGTAATCTTCCATATAGGAAGGAATTGTATATTCCTGATCCACTTCTTGAAGGATGATATCCACTCTTTGATCTGCCATCAATTCTCCTTTCCGTTCAGATGTCAAAGTAAAAGGCCCTGATATCTGTAACTTTATTGTGAGTTTTTTATTCAACTCCTGTTAATTCATTGAAATACTGATCCAGCTTAATTTTATCCCAAAGTACACGCTTCCCGATAATTACTTTAGCACCGATTTCCTCACCCAATTTAATTGCACTATTTCTCCCAAGGTTAGTATAATTTCGTAATTCATCGGTATCCAATAACCTGGTATTGCTTGATTTGGTTTCATCCTTTATTCTTTGCCTCATATGAAATCCCCTTTCTGTTTATCATTGATTATATGGCATCTGTTAGCATCTATATATGCTCTATAATGTCATTGTAATCTATATTATGTCATATGTTAATACGACTTTTCATATGACATAGTTAATTAATAACAGAATGGGCCTCATTAGGTACAATCTTAAATATTCATCAAGCGAATTCTCTGTAAATAAGTGTTTTATATGCTTCACGAAAACCTTCAAAAAAAACATTCTTCAGATTACTTTCAAGATCATTCTTCACTTTTCCTTGATCTTTTGAATTTTTAACAAACTCTTTATAAATCATTTCAATTTTACTATTTGGGATATCATCCTCATATAAAACAGATAACGCCTCTAACTTTCTGTTTTCCTCTTCCAGAAGCTCCAAGCGATTATCAAAGAACTCCTTCAGTATTAGTAGGCTGTCCCCTATGGAACTCGCTGCTGCATTAGTATTCATAGATGCCCCAATTATAACTTCCATCATGCTTTTTACCGTAAGTAGGTCACAGTGTAGTAATTCCAGATCCTTTATCGGATTGTGTTTCATAATATGTCCTCCACTTCTTTCGTAATTAATAGTTTTATTATTATATTATAAACATTTTCGTTTATAAAGTCAATACTTCTGTTTAAACTTATACGTTTATTTTAAAAACATTTTCATTGCATTTATAAATATTCTTGTTTATAATAAATATATAACAATTACAAAATAGATTACAAAATACGGAGGTATTACTGTGTCAGTATCAGAACAAATAAAAATATTGTGTGTAAAGCTTGGGATTAGCGTTTCAGAATTAGCTAGGAAGACTGGCAGCAGTCCTCAAGCATTTGGTCAAAAAATGAAAAGAGAAGGGTTTACACCTAAAGAGCTCAAGGATCTGGCCGAAGCTGTCGGCTGCAAGTATGAAACATCATTTATTATGCCGGATGGTGAAGAAGTGAAGTATTAACAATCGCATGCATATAACTTGCATTTATTGTCTGTATGGCATCCCCGTGTCATACAAAATCATGGAGGAAACTATGAATAAGGTAACATCTGTTCTGTTTTATAATTCATCCGATATTATGGAAATGCTTGATGTAGGGCAGACAACAGCTTATAAGATTATAAATAACCTCAGGAAGGAGTTGGTCGATAAAGGATATGCGGAATACCCGGCCGGAAAGATACCAAAAAAATACTTTCACGAAAGATATTATGGCAGTGATCCAGCCGATCAGGTAATTGATATAGATAAATGGAGGTGTAAGTAATTATGGAAATAGTACCCGGACCAAATTTAAAAGGAATAAGAATCCGTTATGGAGCTCGTATCGATATGAGTAATTACCGTCAATGGCTATGTGACATTCTCAATAGCAATCCACCTACAGAAGCAGAACTTGATATGATTAGTGACATGCCACTGGATGAAGAGACTCTTGTCTTGGATGAAATTAAACTTCTCACCATTATCGAACACCGGTATATGGTAAAAATCGAAAAGTATATGGATGACATTAATACATGGATAAGGTTAGAGCATCAACTCTCCAATGTCCAAGGAGTGAAAACCAAATGTCTCGAAACTCTTACCGCTATCCGGATTTCAAAAAAAATCTCTTCTCCTGACTAATACCTCATGCTTTTGCGGATAACCTCAGGTACCGAATATATACCGGCTGCAAGAAAGAAAGATAGGTGAGAATATCGGATTATTACCGGTCTTCTCACCTATTATTTTATCCATATGGATTTTGTCTTGATTTCATTACCTTTTCTGCCCAGGCTCTTACAATATCATTTCCTCCACTTCCAGAATTGGACTTTTCTTTTAATGCTGCGATATTTACCTCTTTTTCCTTTGTCTCTATTTTGAGTTTCTTATTCTCGTACTCTATCTTATGTCGGTCAAGTGGATTCATAAGGAAGTATCGATCAAGCCATTCCATAGAATTGCATCTATCAATAAGCTTTATTGATACTCCTTCTTTTCCCTCCTTGATTTCCTTTATTAATTGAGTATCCACATTAGATGAGTCATTAAGGGAAACAAAATTATATTTTACTGTTTTAGGGGTTCCATCTGGATTCATGACCGGAATTCCTTTTATTGTATATGGTACTTCTTCTTGCCCGAATGAAACATAGTCTCCCATATCTGCGAATGCAATCCTCATATGATATTCAACCATATCAGCTTCGGTTATCATTATTTGCTGTCGTTTTATTCCCTGCAGCTGATTTATCTCCTTCTTGACACTAGCATTCACTAGCAAACGAGAGCCATTTGCATTCGCTGTTTTCCAATCACAACCATATGCTTTCAAATAACTCTGTGTGGCATTAAATGATTTGCTGTAAAACAGGCAAAAAAGCCTCTGTTTATCCGTAAGTTCCGAGTTTTCTTCCACCTGGGCAACTTCACCCTGAACTGTCTCTTTTTTCGCATTCTTCGGCTTCTTTTGTGTGCACACTTTTTTCTCCTTTGTATGCACACTCTTTTTTCCTTTGTTCCAGTCATACCGCTGTTTCCATGATTTCACCGTATTTATAGTGACGTTATATTTCTCAGCAATATCCTTGTATTTCATACCGGACATATAATCACTCTCGGCTAATTCATAATTTGGTTTCCTTACATCCTCCAATTCTTCTCACCACCTGCCTATTATCTATTACATGCTTCGTACTTTGACCAAACAGGCATTAGAATTAAATTTATGCATAAATCTTAATTCATATAAAACAACTGCTTAAACGGAAAATAATCCATCACTCATCATTATCCACATTTACATTATTCTTAGCCTTCAGCTCGGCTTCCCAAGCTTCATCATCGGCTGCGATCGCTTCCGCCTGCAAGCGTTTCCTTTCTTCCAGAGATAATCCAAGAATCTCCTTATCTATGACTGCCCTATGTATGCAATGGCAGTTAACAGATTCAGAGGCAGGAAGGTTCATATCCCTTGGGAACATCGGATGATAGGTTACACCATCTTTACCAACCAGTTCAAATGCTTCATCTTTTCCTACAATTTGACCGTTCATATCAGCATGATTCTGTCTTGCCTCATTACGGTGCCCTCCGGTGTGTACCCATTCGCGGCCAGTTGCTACTGGACTCTGACGAATACTTTCTTCCCTGGCATACGAATGAGCTCTTAAGGTTTCGGTAATCGCAACCCTCCGGGCTTTGTATCTTGTATTTCTGATACCGTTCTCCGTAATATCTCTGACAATGTCATCGATTCCATTTCCATCATTTAAGCCATCCCTCAAGATTTTTTCAAGTTCACTGTGTGAGTTAATCTTCATGAGATTCGCAAGCTCTTCGCTCCAGCTTTCTATCCATGCTGTAGTCCTCTTTGTAATCTGATCAACAACCAATTCAGCATCCGTTTCCATTAGATAATTTTCAACAAGCTTTGGAAGCATATCAGAAAATCCCTTCTTAAAAATTTCAAGAAGATCTTCACCGATTTTATCGTTTTCCATGAATTGTGGCCATTTGTCTGATAGAAAAAACTCAAGGCTTAATGCGTACACAATCGCATCTTTTAAACTATCTGTAAACGCTTCTGTCTGCGTATCCATAGCATCTGAGATTTCATCCTCAATATCATTAATATTTTTAACGGTTTCCTTAGGACTGGTATATCCTTCATCAGTTAGCTTTTCTTCTAATTCATCATCCGCCTTTGCTATGTACTGCTCTATTGATTTGATTAAATCACTATACATATTCATTCCGGACGCCTCCTTCTATAGGGCGCAGCTCATCGCATTACTAGAAATCCTGCCTATGAAATGTCCATCTGCATTACTAATAGAGTAGTTCTCCGGGATAATACCGACCGTAAAGAAAGGCTCCGTTCTAATGCTAAATCCAGTATCAGTAGCAATGCCTTTTATCCTATCTCTTACCACATTAAGTTCTGAGTTCATTGTGTCAAGGCTGCCTATAGCTGTCTTGTATTCCTCTACAGCAATTCGGATTCTTTCAAGCCGGTTATCCCATTCTTCTTTCCTGGCTGAGCATATGCTATACCATTGCTCTTCTAGGAAAGTCTTTGTAACAGGTATTGCATTCTCAGTCTTTTCACGCATCTCACGAAGAGCCTTCAGCCTATCATCAATGGTTTCCTTCTCCCTGGCAAGGGCAACCGCTTTGTCAGTATCCAGTGTCTTATCTGCAGCTGCTCTTTCCTTACTGATCTGCTCCAATCGCTCATTGAATTTCTTAATTTTGCTGTCTATCTCTGCAATCCGGATTTTCTTTTCCTCAAACTTCGAGGTTATGCCGGCAAGCATCTTGTCCATGGAGCTTGGTCCTTTTGCTATGTATGACGCTTTGTGTAGCATTTCATCCAGGGCTACTATCTCACCCCGGAGAGCCTTTCTTTCTGTTTTCAGCTCTGCTGCCTCAATAGGATCCGCTGTCTCAAGAAGCTTTCCAATCTCAGCTACCCTACGTGATTTCTCATTAATCTGTCTAGTTATCTCCATCTGTTTTTTTAAAATATCATTCATCTTTTCAATCTCCTTATCATTTTATTGTTGGTTATCCTATGCCCTCTAAATTGACCATATAGGCATTAGAATTAAAACCATGTGTATTTTATCTCTTAAACATAAAATATTTCACAATCAAAGAATACCGCTTTAATTACTCCTCTGTCGGAAATACAACACTCAAATAATTTCTTAATTCACATATATCCAATTTCGTTTTTATACGAATTGGAATACTCCTAATAAAGTAATAAATCTTAGGAATCCGTGTTCTACTCAAGAGTTCAAGGGCTAGCCATGTATAAACCATCTTTCCATTTTCCTGCAAAACTTTTCGTTGCTTCCAAGATTCAATAATAGTCCTACTTAAGCAAGCTATACTCTTTTCTCTGTAAAACGAAAGCAACCGATTATTAAGACGTCTTATATTTTCACCGCTTTCTATCAGGTCAAGAAATTTATCATATCTATCGCTATCAATAAAACCTTCCATAATGTTTCGGAATACATGTAGGGCTGCTTCATCCATCCATAAGTCTTTTTTGAAGTAATCTATGATAACATGCTCTTTATCAATAACATAGTTAAGTTCTTCACTGCCTAATATTAGATGTTCAGCTACCGATGTATATTCCGCCATATCAAACACAGACATAAATTTTGATAATATCACATATGTTTTTTGAACTTCTTTCTTCCTCATCAGGATTGCATATACAAGATCATCTGTAAAATATTCTTTAGTGTTCATTTTTGCCTCCTTCTTCCCCTAAGAGGGTGAACCATTACAAGAATTAATCGTTAGCATTAGTTCCTTTAAGTATGTTTCATTTTTCTTCATATCCTTGTATACAGTTTCCCGGCTGCAGCTATATTCTTTCATAATGTTCTCTATCGTCTTATTGCCGTCAATGAATATCCCGTGCAATATATCTGATCTTCTCTGTCCTATTCCATATTGGTCGTTAGAACAGAATTCGTCATACAAGGTAACACATTCATGAAAACGGCTTAGATATGCACCAGTTACTTCCTGATATTTAAGAATTTCTCTATGATACCGTTCTGGGAACAACAAGGCTATATTAGGAGAAGGCATACACCGAATCAATAACTGATAGTTCTCCAATATTCTCGTAATTAGAGAATTTTCCTCCCCTTCAGGTATCAGATAAACAATTCCAATGCATATTATGCACATTTCTCTTTTTACCTTTTCCAAATCCAAATAAAGAGATTCCTCTGATACTCCCATCTTCTTTGCTATTGCTTTATCACTGGCTATAATATTAATCACATATTTGTAGACAAGGGCATTATGGCGCCTTTTCAGTAATTCATCCCCTGGCCGTTCTCTACACACTTCCGTATGTAATTTCAGAAGACAATCCATGCTCTCACGCAGCTCCGCAGATGAATGCCGGTACTTTCTAAAATTATAAAAGAGGCTATTTGATAATGCATCTGCCTGTTCAACTGATATCATATTCTCATTTTTCTGTTTCTTTATATCTTCCAGAAAATAATCCCATTCATGTTTCATGTTCATCACCTCACAAAAGAAATTCATTGTCTGCCGCCTCATCCAGATTTGCATAATTGCAGTAAGCACGTTCGTTATATCTGTACCCATTCCACATGAATTCCTCCAATTTAGCTCTATGCCGACTATGAATGATACAATAGAAGCCTTTTCCTATGCTCGTTTGTACATACTGCCTAGTACAGCCAAACAGCTTAGCTGTATCTTCCATGGTGTTTCTCTGGAAATAAACACTGTAAATCATCTGTTTTGTAGAATTATCCAATAGAGTTAAAGCTGATTCCAATTCAGCTCGTAACTCTTTACAATACACACTGTAGGTCACCGCCTCCTCGATATTATCATCACTCTGTATATAATCAATAAATGCCATCTCTGAATTATCTTCGTACGGTTCATCCAATCTTACCGCTTCCATTTTATATATAGTCTTCTCCAGAAGTTTAAGCGATTGTTTTGATATTTTCAGTTCTTTGCACAGTTCATCTTCCGATGGGTATCTATTGTTTTGGCTTCTATACATCTGTCGGTAGCGCGCATACTTTCTAATATTTCTTTTCATAAATGCCGGTACCCTAACACTACCGATACAATTTTCGCTATACCTGAAAATTGACTGTTTTATCCAATATGCCGAATATGTAATGAAATTTGCACCTTTATCCGGATTGTATTTCATAGCAGCAGTTATTAATCCAAGAAATCCTTGTTGCTTTAAATCTTCAAATCCATTATCTTCATTTTCTTTATACTGCAGGCCAGTATATCTTTTTATTACCCATTCAATAAATTTTTCATTTTGCAGATAAAGCAGCTCCTGATTTTTTCTTATATCAACCCCCTGCTGAATAAGCTTCGCTAATTCTTCATTACTTGGCATAACACAGACACCCCTTCATTCGTCATTTGGGAAGAGTAAAATCATTTGAAGGATTGCCGGAAATCACTCAGTAATCTGTCGATTTCATCATGACTGGCTGTTACGGCCTTCTGATCCTCCTTTCTGCTCTCCTTTGCAGAAATAGCCACTGGCTTTTCCTGATGATCTGCAATTAACTGCTGTTTTTTTATTAAAACTGGTTCCTGCAGCTGCTGATCCGTCTTTACTTCACCCGCTAACTCCTCATATAACATTCTGAAATTAGCCCTATCAGCCATAAAATTTTCACTCCCACAAAGGTTCTGATATCCAAGCCTCTTTACACACTTTCTTGTGAGATCATCCATGCTTTCTAATGCCTTTAACTCCTCTGGCCATCCATACTTTCTAATAGCTTTTAATACGCTTTCCCATGCTGTTCCCCAGTCCGGTATACTCTTTCCATATCGCTTAGTACATTTTTCACGAATTTCAGCTATACTCGGCGGGAATTTATTTGTGCTAATATGCTCTGTAACTGCATTCTGAGCAATATCATAATCAATATCCTGAAGAAGCTTGTACCAGAATTCAGCCGACTCCATACTCTGGAATAGGCTTGAATTAGGGTAAGCCGTGCTGATAGCGAAGGCGATATTCTTAAATTCTGCTTTATTCATTTCCCCATCCCTCCAAACATTCTTTAGCTCTCTGAGTGCCTGTTCTTCCACTGTTCGAAGAATTTTCTTTTAGCGGATAAATATCTTTCCAGTTGTTTAATATGGATTGTTCCAGCATCCTGATAGCCGTTTCATTATCGAGCTTTATAAGCTTGTTTAGCATAGTGGTAATGGCTCGGTCCGTCATAGGAGACTTGATTTTCCTTCTCATATCAATGAAATCAAGGAAAACATTATTTAACTTCTCATCATTGGGAAAATAACTTTCTTCCTTTGGGTGAGTAGTCTTTTTTTTAGTCTTTTTTATCCCTGCTGTTCCAGGATTAATATGTAACTCTGATATTGTTTTATCATCTCCATTATCATTGTCATTATCATTATCATATTCATTATCATATTCATTATCAGGTTTTTTGGGTTTCTGAAATAACCGCTCGGTTTCTTTGGGTTCTTTTGGGTTAGTTTCGCTTTCATTTACTTTTGAAGGACGACCACCTTTTGAACCGTTTTTCCTGTTTCGCTCACATACAGCAGCATATTTGTTAGCATCCCTATCCATCTGATCCTGTATAAAGGAAAATGCCATGCCAGCGGCTCCATCGAACTCAGGAAGCTTCCCACCTTCCGCATAATCAAATAATGCCATCAGTAACTTCCCTCGATCTGCATCTGATAAGAGCGAAAGGTGCTTTCGATAGCCTTGGTATAATATAAAACTGCTCTTTTCTATGGACACAGTCTTTAACCTCCTTCCCGGTTAATATCCATAATGGCGCAATTTTATAAAGATACCGTTTCGCTTTTTTTAGCCCTAAGCTTAGTGATTATTCCCTGGATACGCTCCTTCTTCTCTGGCTGTAGCTCAAATCTCAATAATCTAGAAAAATTACTGTCTGCAAAACCTAATTCAGCAGCTACTTCCCATTGCTTTAGTCCTGATTTCTTGATTTCATTCTTAATATCCTGATTAGCCAAATAAATTCCTCCTTTTCTATTGATTTTTGTTATTGTTATTATTATAATGTCATTATAATTAAACATTTGTCTTATGACAATATACTTTTATATATGACTTATGTCTTGAAAAGGAGGATTAGCCTTGGTAGTTAATAATGGATTTAGTTTTGTAAGTAAGAAAGGCAACTATTTTTTAGAAAACGACAACATAGTATCAAATGAAGAGAATGAGATTATCCGGATAAATGCATCCTTCGGAATCGACGAAAAGCCTATCTCGTTAGAACTGGCGGCAATTGAGATGTATGATACAGATGCTATCATTTCTTTCTGCAATAAGTACGGCCGGCTTGGGACTATTCACCGTGGTGTAGTGAAATCAGACTACAACTCAAATGTTACTATGGAGCCTTTTATGGAATATAGAACTGTAATTTCCCGATTGCAGAAGCTTTTGGCTCTAAGATCTGCATCTGAGGATAATAACTATACGGATATAATCAAAAATGCGGTGTCTTTGCTTCTTTCCCCTGCCTCTTGCCAGTGTAGATCAGCTGTTAATTCATGGGAATACGGAAAAAGAGTAACCAGTGACTTACAGATGATACAGATGTTTATGGATTCATGGCATAATCAGCCCTTTACTGAAAGAATGCCACTGGAAAAGCGCTTTAATGAATTTATTGATTATCTATTGAATGATGCCGTTGACCAATATAATGACCTTTATCTATTTCTTGATACCATTCGAAAGAATATAGGTATTAAGGACATCGACACGCAATGGAATATTATATTCTCAGGTCAAATAGAAGATTTCATTAATGCAGCTGCTCCGGAATTTCTGAAGAACCTAAAATATATTGCTAACCAAATTATCTCCCAGGAATTAAATCAATATATTAGCGATGTTTGCCCAGTTATAAAGCATGATGGAAAGAACTTTTACGGTACATGGAATGTCAACTCCCTGCTGGAACTGATATATTTAGAGTTATTCCTACTTTTCTCTCAGGATGCCAAGCTTAAGAAATGCCTCAACCCCACCTGTCCGGAATATTTTATTATATACGGGAGTGATACACGAAAGAAATATTGCTCTAACCGGTGCAGTCAGCTCATGGCGAAGCGGAACCAGCGTGAGCGAGAGAAAATTGTATAAAAGTATAAAATATAGAGTGCATCATTAAAGGTGCACTCTGTTTTTCAGTTTAATTAATTAGATCTATCATATAGTCCGCAGTAACCGTTCATTACCCTATAAAATGCTACTGGTTGTTCATTTTCTTTGATAGGTTTTCCAATCTCACGACATCTTGATCTACTTAGATATTTATCAACATAAGGCCTATATGTTAATTGGTCATACATTGGAAGCCCTGTTTCTCTACAGTATTCTGCTGGGAAATATCCGTATTGATTCAACGGTAATCCCTTTTCTCTGTTTTCCTTTTGCTTCTTGCTGCTTAACTGGTTTCCCACAATGTACTCCTTTCCGTTTATCAGCTAAATTCATTTATAGAAATCATGTGCCAGTTTCGATAAATCTTTAAAATAGTTTTCCATCCACTGCTGCCATTTTGCTTCAAGGATATTTGGCATCATCTTTTCGAGTATATGTAGCGCCCATTCCCAATAATGAGCTCCATCAACATCACTTTTCTTTTCTCTAAGTATCATACCTGTTTTTGCTCCTTTTTCATAAATGAAACGATCTCCTTCCCACTTTCCAGGAACGAATCTAGCATAGGAGCCATCCTTCAATTGAAAGGCACCTTTTGTTTCGCTGTTTACACCAATATGTCCATCATTCACATAGGCTGCATATTCCAGATTGGAACCAACCTCAAGGCTTAAGTTTCCTTCTTTCAACTCCCATATGTTGTTTTCGTTTCCCTTATGAAAGCTATTTAGGAGCAACCTGGTATCTACTACTTTTAAGCGAATAATCTCATCTTCAATGAGCCGTAGGAATTCTTCTCCCAGACCTATCAATAAGTTTTCCATTTCCTTTCTTAAATCGCCTTGAGCTAATCTCTCAAGCTTATAGAAAAAGGCTTCCATCTCTGATACATCTACCGTTTTATTTGCCATTACACCCTCCTGTGTGCTTATATAAACCTCAAGGGCAGCCAATATTCAACTGCTGCCCTCGTTCACCTACCATCTTATAATGCAATTAATATTCGTATGTACCTTCGCCTTCTTCGAATATTTCTTCCTGAATAAGATTAATTAATACCGGACGAACATTCTCCATCATGACTTCAATCATTGCTTCTCTGGACAATCTACCGTCTACTTTAATACTTCCTTTGCCATTAATATTTAATTCAATGCTCTTTTTTTCATTGTTATTCATATTATTGGTTTCTGTGATAACAGAATTTTGTGTTAATGTAGGTGCTTCTAGAGAATTATATAATCCCAGCATGTGACCGGTTCTTTCCCAAAGATCTTTCGCATTATCAGAGCCATCTAGCGGAATAGCAGCTTCGGGACCATCTTCTGCAAACCAGGCAACATGTGGTGTATCAAAAATTCCACCATCAGCATGACCGGCAAGTGCCTTTGTGGGATCAGCCAATGCAGCCCATCCATCCGGAAGTTCTGATGAAGTCATTTTTCCCGTTAGCTTTTCTTCTAACCAATTACTATCAAAAATTGGATTTAGCTTTAATGAAATCGGGACCGTTGCACTCACAGGAGGAGCTTCTTCGATAGCTTTTGATATAGTATCCGGGATGTTTGCACCCATTGCTTTGCAGTTATCAATAATTTTAGTATATTCGTCATTATTGGCTATCGTATCACCGATTAGGCCGGTTACTGAATTAGTATCTCTTACTAATGCTCCCAGAACTTCCGCATCAGTAATGCCTTCACTCAATGCACTCGGAATATCTACACCATACTGCTTATACTGTACCTTTAATTGTTCCATCTGGTTCAACGTTGGTTGCAGCTTCTCAAATAGATCTTTAAGAGCATTTCTTGTAGTTTTATCCAATTCATCTGAATTAAATAGTTCACTGTCTTTTGCAAACAGATTATGAAACATAGTACCAGGTGCATCATTCCACATATTAACGTAATCATCATCGGTAAAGTATGTTTTCATATATGATTGTAATTTTTCTTTAAACTCAGGCATTGCTTTAGATAATTCATCATCATATGAACTTAATAAAGTATCCATTTGGAAGTTAGCAGCCTTTAATTCTATTTCTCCTTCCTGGGAGAGGTAATTTTCTTTAGCCTGTTGCATTGCCGACTGATATAATTCCTTACTAAGATCTCCCATATCAACGGCTACCTTATATTGTGCAATCGTATTTTCATACGATTCCTGAATCCCTGCTATGGCAGCTTCTGTCTGCTTGCTTAGTTCTTCCTGGAGTTGAGAAAAGCTATCTGATGATAGTTTTGTACCACTGTAATCTATTGATAATCTTTCCAGCGAAGCTTCGAATTGAGCTTGTGAAATAGCCTGTGTGATATCTGAAATTTGCTGCATATAGTCCGCTATGACACTTGCCTCATCCACATCGAGAAGACCATCCTCGAAGGCCTTGTTAACCGCATCCTGAAGCTCTGTACCAAGTTCAGCTACTTTTGTCTGGTTTCTCTGGTAAAAAGCATTCATAGCCGCTTCTACAGTATCTCCTTCTCCGCCCTCATTCGTGAATACCTGCATATTAATATTCATAGCATACTGCTGCTCACTCAATAAGTCCCGGCTGTCTTTAATAAAGCTTTCCACCGATGCTATATAGCCTTCTTTTTCTTCTTCAGTAAGCTTCATTCCGATGGATACTTTCCAATTCATCTTATTAATTTCAGCAACGGAATCATCAATAGATTCCGCTAATTCATTTATTGTGTCGAGAGACTCAAGAGAAGTGCTGAGTTTATCTAAAACATTGCTTTTTAAAATATGTGCAGCTGCATCTTCCAGATCATCTAACGATAAAGAAATTGAACCGAAATGTTCGGCCAGATTTTCCTTTTTCAATTCCTTTTCCTGCTTTTTTATTGCTGTTCCAATTGTAACAATTGCTGTAACCAAAGCTGTTGCTACCAATCCCCATGGATTACCGGTAAGAGCTGCTCCTACTGCCTTAAATCCTGTTGCCAGTTCTGGCAAAGCTGATATTATTTTGTAAGATACAATTGCTGATCCGATTCCGACCAGGGACGTTTCTATCAGTTTTGGATTTTCCTGTATCCATGAAAAAATAGGACCGGCTTTATTGCCTAAGGTTTCAAAACCATCCGATATTCCACGCAATATTTTTGGTATCAGTGTGCCGGCTTTTGAAACATTATTACCCAGCATTGAGAATATATCAGAAATCGGCTGGTTTATCTCATCCAGATTTTCAGATAAATCATCAGCCAAAGGAGCTATTGCTTCACCCAGGCTTTCCCCTGCTGATAGCTTTACACTCTCCCATGTTGATGCAAGCACATCCATCTTGTGGGAAACACTTTCTGTCATAACATCATAAGCTGCATCCGTGGATCCGGCTGCATCTTCCATTGCTTGCATAGCCTGGGTAAACAGATCTGTTCCTTTCCCTGTAAGAGATAAGACTGCATTACCTGCCTCAACTGAACTGAATAAATCATTAATGCCCAGATTAGATTTTTCAGCATAAGCTTCCATCATCTGGAATGCATCCTGCATATCCCCGCCGCCGGCAATAAAATCTTTGAAACTCTCACCGGAAATCTTCCGGAATGTTTTATCTGTATCCGTACCGGTTTTTGTAAGTTCAACAAGAGCCTGCCGGAGCTGAGTAGTTGCAACGGATGTTGGAACACCTTGCGCTGTCATGGCTGCTAAAGCTGCAGATACGTCAGAAAAACTTACACCGGCTGCAGCTGCTGTCGGGTTGACATTATACAAGCTATTACTCAATTCGTCGAAAGTCGCCTTACCAAGTTTGACCGTTTGAAACATCAGATCACTTGCAGTACCTACGTCAATGGTATCCGCACCATATGCATTAATTACGCTTGTGAGACCATTTACCGTAGTTCCAAGTTCAGTGACACCGCCGACCGCTGCTTTATTTGCAACCTCCAAAAAGTCAAATATCGTATCCTGAGGAACCCCCGATGATAGGGCTTCGTACAATGCCGGGATTGATTCAGATGATAATGTACCCATTGATTGGTCAAAACTATTAATTTGCTGCTCCATCTGGTCCATACCATCTTTAGTTATCCCAGGAAGTAACGTATATACTTCCTTCATTGATGATTCAAACTCGATATAGGAATTTAAGGTATCTTCTGCAAAATCCTTTACCTGATTTACTGCAAAGACGGTACCAACGATCCCGGCCAACGTTCTTATTGTGCTGCCTAAACTAGATGACCTATTATCCAGTCTTTCAACCGATTTTCCGGTGTCATCGCTTTTGTCACCGAGTTTTCCGATTTCTTTACTTGCATCCGGAATAGTATCGTTCCCAAGCTTATCAAAATTATCATCAAGCTTTTTAACAGAGCTTTTCATTTCATCGATAGAATCATCCAATGCCCGTTCCATTGTCTTTGATGAATCCATAACGGTATTTCCTAATTTATCAAAAGAAGATACTGTTTTTGTTTCAAATTGACTTACGGAAGCTGTCTTGAATGCTTTTTCAATGGCTGACCCCACATCATTAAATGCAGCAGTAGCACTTTTTCCCTCTTTTACTATTCCGGCCAATTTAGAAGACATTTGATCCTGAAAAGAAAATACTGTACTTAAGTTATATCCCATCTCACTTCACCTCCTTTTCTACTTACTTGAATGTGATAATCCTTTAATGATAATATTGGACGGATTCTGAGGGCTTTTTTCCTCCATTTGCTCAGATGCAACATAAGCAAGTTGTACATCTCTTGGCATTTTTGCAAATTCTTCAGGCCGGAGCCCATGTCTCTGCCATAAAATATGAGCCCATGTGAACTCCCAGTCTCCGCCCCCCATTAGTTTTTTAAATCGTCGATCTCTTCCTCTTCTGTTTTTTGCTCTGCCATATCCAGAGCCTGAAGAACACACTGATTTGCATAATTAAAGTCTTCATAGTTTTTGAAGAGCTTCTTTGGCATTTCTGTAAAATCAACGCAGTCATAAAAATTCATTAAGTCAGTATCATGCATATCAGGAAAAGCAAAGGCCGCCGCCATAATATGAGCCCCTGCCTTTTCAGCATCATAATCCTCTGCATAAACAATGCTGTTTCCGGAAATGATAGGCTTACCTTTTTTATCAGTGGCAATCTTCTTAGTTTTATAGCTGTTCCTGATTTTCTGAATTTCTTCGGTACCAAGTTTTCTGATTTGGAAGTCAATAGGCTTGCCGTTTTCGTCCTTGAATGTAGCTACTCCGGGGAAGGTGATGATCTCATCCTTCTTTAATTCCTCTAACATAAATGCTTTAAATTTGCTTGACATAGCAAATCCTCCTTTATTTTTTTATGAGATATGTGAATATAAACTAACTATCCTCCTTTCGCTCTATAGATAAAAATTATTGTTATTGTTATACTGTCATTATAAACATATGTATGTCATATGAAAATATACTTTTATATATGACTATATAGGCATAAAAAAACTACCAATCATAAAGATTGATAGTCTGAGGTTTCATTGTCCGCAGCATTTCTTATATTTTAACCCTGACTGACAGGGACAAAATTCATTTCCCTTTACATCTTGATGAATAACATATTGTATGTGGTTAATTTCATATACCATTTCCGGAGGAATCATTCCTCCACTGCTCAATATCTTATCCCGTTCATTGAATAGGTAAATAAGTCTTGAAACCAAAGGTGATGAAGTTAATGCTAGACGAATGCTTGGAATTGGACAAGCTTTATATACCATCTTCGGATCAGAAAGAAACAGAATTTCCTTTTCATCATAATTATGTGGAGTAACATCGACAAGTGATCCTTCCGGCCGTTTCCAGACAGAATGTGCTTCGGCTTCAATTAATATGTTGGCCCATTTCCATATCGCCCATCCGTTTACAGCCTCTCCTCCTTTATCTTGAACTATTCTTGCAACGTTAGGAAAGCAATTACTAATCGTACAATCTTTTTGAGGATTTACTATAACATATTCTGGAATATTATCTGTAGAAATTCTATTACAGAATCCCAGTATTATATTACTTATCTTATCTGGTGTAGTTTCATTCTTCAAACTCAATTCCCCCTATTCGTTATTTGAATACTATTATACTCCAGAATTATCCTGAAACTAAAGAATTTCATTTATTTTTTGTATAAGTGATGATACCAGTGGGGGTTTTTTAACCTGATTTATCTCTCCTACCATGTTTTAAGAAAAATATAGCTTATTTTCCTTGCTCTATGAAGCAGGTGATCCAGTGCAGCTCATGAAGTGGCACCCAAAGCCTCAAACAAAAAAATCAACGTAGGTGATTTTCCCCTCGTTTCACCATCAGAAGGTAGCATTATTTCATTGCCCCCCTTGGTAGTTTTCGACATTGATGTCGATAACCGTATAATAGTCTTCGTTACCCTCGACATTGATATCGCTCCCTATATAATTCTAAAACTTCTAATATCTTTTATAAAAGATCACACACATTTTATAAAAGCCTCTCCAGGTTATATATAATCCACCTCTAGTGTAATAAAACTTCATTGTATCCCTGGTTCTCCCTGCAGATGAAAATGAAAAAAGACTCTTTCATAGAAATTTTAACATGTATCATTCCGATATGCTCCAGTTACATCTACTTTAATTCGAAAGGAGGAATATTTTAAAATTACTGGGAAGGAGGATACATAAAATGGCTAAGGTCGTAACAACTTCATATAACACCAATGTAACTATTTCTATACCGGCAGTTGATAGCACAACCTGCGCACTGGTAGATATGGTATTGTCAAATAAGAGATATAAGACAGAGCTGAAAGTGGTGAATGACAGTCTGGTTATTACAGCAATTATTAATGATGCAAGACCATTGGTACATACCACTATAATCCCGAATTAGGATCTTAATTACGAAAGAGCATTTTGGTTTTTCCAAGTGCTCTTTCAGTTTTATAGTATTTCTATCAGATTTCATGATTAATCTCTCTGTATCTTAATATCCTTCTGTAGAAACAGTCAAAATCAAATAGTAATTATGACACCAATTCATACACCAGATTATTTAACAAAAGATAAATGAAGTCAAACACAAATTCAAAAAAATATATACGGTCTTATACTCAAAGTAACATGATAAATCATGATAAAATCACTTCCAACAAACCTCCCCTTTTTAGTAGACAGCCCTCCACATTGACGTGGCGGGCTGTTTGCTTATGCTCTGGAACGCCTTGTTTGTAATTAATGTGTCTTTACTTAGAAATCATTTAACTTGGATTCCCAAAATGAGTGCCATATTAGCTGCCTGATAAGTATCCATGATTGCTCCAACCAATTCTTTGTGTTGATCAGACAGTATGATTCCTTCGATGCGGCTTTCTCTGAAATCAATCCCCTTCAAAGGAGTTTTAAAGAAGTCACAATGTTTCAATGTCACATCGTTTAATTCTAATTCCTGTATCATACTCTCCGCCAGACATGCATTACTAAAATCCGAAGATGATAAAATGACTTTTTGAAATTTGGAATGTTCAAAATTAGAATAAGTAAAGTTTGAATCCGAAAAAAGTACATGTTTTATCACTGAACTTTGGAATTTACTTCCCATACCTTTACACGAAATAAATTCCACCCTGTTAAAATACCCGTTCATAAACGTACAATTAGAAATATCACAATTCCTAAAGCGTACATTCGTAAACCCTGCTTTATCAAAGCTGCAATTAAAAAACTTGCAGTTATCAAATTCGACTCCATTATATTCAATGCCGGATAAATCTTCGTCAGACATAATTTCATGTAAAAATAACAGTCCTACAGCTGATTGCTCCTCTGCTTTTAATTCAAAGGCTGCCTCTTTCAATGACACTGCTTCTATTAATTCTGTTATCTGCGGTACATTAATTTTCATTATGATAATCCCCTTATATCTGTTCTTAATCATTATTGTTAATACTATTGTAATCATCCAAATTCCGTATATCAAGGATTTCTAAAGGTTTCGGTTAATGGAACGCTGAAGTTCCAAAGCATTCGTCCTCCGCTTCAAAAACCTCAATAATCCGGGTTTGATCAGGTTCTAATGCTTCAAAGAAAACGTTCATCATCCGTCCATCATCTAATTGATTTACAATACGCTTGCCAAAAACTACCTCTTATAGGTACCTGAAAAATCAAAGGACATAGAATCGTCCTTAGCAGCCATTGTATACACAAATCGTCCACCGACAAATAAGTCATTTGTAGCCCTTGGGCAATGCCAATCCTCTGAGGCAAAATTCCACATCATCACATATGTAAATCTATTCGAGAATGGTTTTGCAATGCTATGCGCAGTAGTCCAAATGAAAGCATTATTAATAATGTTTCATATGTAGTCTGCATTGGCACCACCTCACTTCATGGGAGGCTAACACACCCTGTACTCGATTACTCCATATCATAATTTTACCATATAGCCAATATCATATCAATCGAACATAGCATGAATTTTTAGTTCCTTTCTGATTTTATACGCAAGTTTATACGCAACTTAGATATCACAAGACGACACACGATGAATTTTATATCCCCACATATCCCCTCTTGGAGCACCTTATAACACATGATGAAACATCATGAAACTTCAACTGCTTATCCTCCCCTTTTTAGTGAAACCCCCATGGCAATGGCGTCATGGGGGTTTTGCTTGTGGCTATAATGCCCTGTTTTAAGTAGTTCCAGAGATTTTATTGAATTAATTATTAAGTTATTGCGGCTATTTGATTGATATATAGTTTGCCCCAACTCTCTTAATTATACTTCATCTTATACCATCATTAATAATAAAGACTGTTTCTATCGGTATGAGCGTAAGCGTCTAAACCGCTTACGATTTACTTATGGATTTTTAGGTTTTCAAGTTAGTATTAGAAAATTCCTTTGATAGCAATGATTTTATATCCTCATTTTTTCCAGTTGAATGAAATTCAACTTTATTGATTTCACATTTTTCCTTGATGAATGCAACATTTTTTCTTCAATCTCTAGACCTAAAGCACGGCAGGAAAGACTAAAAAGGGTTAATGTATCACCCTCAACCTCAAATACGCCTACAAGACCCAAATTAGAGAAGCGGTCGGATACGGAGAGAGAATATAATTTTACTGCTCTATTTTCGGCTCGCGCTTTGACTTCGGCAATGGTATATCGTTTCCCATTGGTGCATTTATTTGTCCGTTGCGTAAGTTCTGAAATACGGCTATACTCAATTGGTACCGCTTCACGAATGTCGAACTTGATATCAAGAGCATTTATGTAGTCAACATAGCTATCATATTGAGATTTCAAGGTCTCACGCGTTTGGTTGGTATGATATGTTTCATTACGCTTTTCAATGTCGTTTATGTTGACATTGCTTTTCAGATTAAAGCAAGATGGTTGTTCATAAACCGTATCCCGCATATATTGGATCACGGTTACTTCTGGTAACATCGACTTAACAGCTTCAATTTCAATTTGCGAGTCGTCAATAAATACCATGCTTTCAAGACCAATATTAAGAATTTCGGTAATCTTTCTAATATTGTCTGGTTTATTACCCCAATTGACCATAAAACAAGCTATATGTTCCTCTTTAAGAATCATTTCATTATGGTCATGAAACATTTTAATTACATCAGATAAATCATTTTTACTACAAATAGCGAGGATTATACCGTGGTGATACAGAGTTAACAGAAATCGCTGAAAATCCTGATAAACTCGTCCCAAACCGCTCCTACCGAGTTTGATATTCTCAATACCATCTTCGGACAGAATCCCACCCCAAAGTACATTATCACAATCAAGTACAAGGCATTTTTTTGTGACACCTTTTTCGATCAGATATTGCTTATAAATTTCTTTTACAGTTATTTCTACTAAAGCTTTTGAATAGGGGGCATTCCAACGATATTTGCTTTTTAGATCGTAAACGTTGGCGATGCCGACCGCAGCTATCAGATGTTTCAAATCTATAAAAGACGCGTTAACTTTTTCAGTTAAAGCGTCCACTATTTTCGTATCATTATCAACGAGCGTTTTAATGTCGAATAAATCTTCGTATCGTTTGCATTTTACCAACTCGTATGATGTTAATTTAAACATATCTTCGTAAATGTAAGAAAAGGAGTAATCGCCCACAAAGTGGTTAGCCTCCGATTGTCAGATTAACTGCCCAGTCGACCAGCCAAGTCAGGGGCAGTTATTTTTTATGCTTATTATTCCTATTGTTTAAATAGGTAAGCAGCGCAATGACTACTAATACAAAAGTAAAACCTTCAACATATAAGTGAAATCTCTTGACTTAGCTTTATATAGCCGATTTCTTCTGATATTAATACCTTTTCAAAATATATATGAAGCTCCATTCATCTTGAGTTTTGCACATTTGACAATCCATTAGTAACAATAATAGATTAACAATATTTTCAAATATCCATAGCGCTGGCTTCGTCAGGGACGGATATTTTTTTGCGTATTCTTCCTATTGTTTAAATAGGAAAGCAGTGCAATGATTACTTATACAAATGTAACTGAATCACTATATGTAACATAATTCATCGGCATCACCTCGATTCCGGGAGGCTCACTTGGTTGGTTCAGCTTTAAAACATCTTCTCCAATTTTACCTTGGTTAAACGTAAAATCTGAAGATTCCTCAGTATGAAATTAAGCTTTTTAATACAAACCGAATAATCTTAATAATTTCTGCCAGAAGGTCAAATGCTCAATGTTATCTTCGTATATTGTATCTACTGATGCTTTTTCAATTGCTGTTGTCTGGATCACAAACTGCACAGCTTCTATCTTTGTATTCTTATCTGAAACAAATGATTTCACTTGATAGTCACTACCGGAAATATCATCTAGCATTCCATCTATTTTATCCTGGATGTCAGTATTCAGATTAGCGGTCTCATCTGCAAATGTCAGTGTACCTGCTGATAGTTCCTGGGTCGCATCATATAAGCTTGAGGCACCTTCTGCCATACTTTTTACTCCGTCATATATATTATTAAATCCGTCTGTAATCTCTTTTACAGCATCGGTATATTCAATGATTCCCAAATTCATTCCGCCATACTTTGTTACTAAGGTATCTATTCCTGACTTTAATGCTGTCATATTCGCGTTTAGTGTATCCAGTGATAATACCAACTGTTGAATGGAACTGTCTAATGCTGCATAATTGTTCTGTAGGCTGTCAGCACCGATCATTAATTGTCCTTTATCTGGATCTAGTGCACTATCAAATGCTAATATTACCTGGTTGCTTCCCGATATTATTTGTTCATTTGCCGTCAGTAACGTAATGATACCTGTGTAGGACTGTATCTGATTATATAATGTTTTGGCCTGTTCTGTTTCACCTAGTCCATTATTTATCATTACCTGATAGTTGGACTTCATACTTAATAAACTACTATTCAAAGAAGAAATCATATCCTCGCTCTGACTAATAACTGTATCAATGTCCACTTTGTTTGCACTTAATGATTGATTATAAGTATCAATACTCCCATCCAGTGCCATCAATCCACCCACTAAGCTATCAATTCCTTTTTTGATATCGGCTGAAGCTGTCGATAATTTCTGTGCATTCTCAAAGGAAGTGGTTACAGCATTCAATGAGGTCTGTATCTGTAACAATGCTTTCTGTATATCCGCTGAACCATCCACAAGTGTACTGGAACTATCGTTTAGAGTATCAAGTGCCTTCTGCATAGTTTCAGCACCGGATAATAATGTTTTAGCGCCATCCTCTAGTTCTTTTGTGCCATCATTTATTTGTCCCGCTCCTTCATTAATGTTTGAAGTTGCTTCATGTAATTCCTCAACACCACTCCCTAATTCTGTTGTGTCTATTTGATTCGCATTAATGTCTATGGAGCTTCTGATTCCGTTAAAGCTCATTGCTGCCATTTCAAAATCTGTGACATCCGCAATTAGTTCTATCTCTTTCTCCTGCCCAGCCATAACCGTGTAGGTTAATTGCTTTACTTTCCCGACATTCGCCTGTGTTGCCCCATCGCTAACTATGTTTTTACACTGATCAGTATCTAGTCTAATTATCGTTTGTAACGTATAATTATCAAAAAATGCCGGATCAGCCTTCTCATTTTTTGAAATGTTGACAGTTATTTTTAATGCTCCGCTACCGCCTGCGATATCTGCTGCATTCATTTCCTTGCCGTCCAGATAATACTTTATGTTGATTGTCCAAGGCAATTGGGCATCCTCTATTACTCCCTCATAATAAATCCTGTCATTAGATGCAATACCTGTAATTTTCCCATCTGACAAATCAAGCACATCAGATGTAGTCATGTTTCTGATACTATTGTAATCTCCATAATCAAGAACCCTGCCATTTTCACTGTTCAGGATATTGACTACATAAGTACCTGTCTGTGCTCCAGCTCCATCCAAATTAGCATAGATGATTTCTTCTTTCAATGATACTGTATCAGTTGCTGCAAATGCGGATGATGTTGGTAAAACGCTAATGATAGCGCAGATAAAGATTGCTAAAAATTGATCTATTTTTTTACTCATGGTCTCTTCCTCCTAATATTATAGGTTTATTTTCCGGCTCCAGGCATATTACGTCTTGGGAATCTTCCTCCAGGAAGTCTAACCCTATGGTAGTCTTCTGAATTGGTTTATCGAATATCACTAATGCCATCGGTAAGAAGAATAGTACCATCGTAGCAGATAGCATTGTTCCGCGTCCGATCAGTGTTCCAAGCTGTCCGATAACCCCATTGGTTGATACAGCCCCCATGATAAACCCGGCAGCTGTTAATATACTGGCAGAGGTCAAAATAGAAACGGTTGTATCTGAAATAGTTTTTATTGCTGCTTTTTTCTTGCGTAATATTCTTCTGTTTTCTATATATCTACTCGCAAACAGTATCGCATAGTCGACTGTTGCACCCAGTTGAACGGAGCTTATAATCATAAACCCGATATATACCATCTTCTCATCTGCAAAATACGGGACTGAAAGATTGATCCACACAGAAGCTTCAATCGTTAATAAAAGAATAAAGGGTATCAGTAATGAACGAAACGTAAATAATATAGTTAATCCAATACCAATAATTGAGATAACAGCAACGAGTTTATTATCCTGGATAACTGTATTTCTCATATCATAGATACTCGGTGTCCCCCCTGTCAGATAATAATCATCTCCATACAAGGTACCCGCCATAACACGAATCTCTTCCACTGCCTGAAAGGCTTCATTACCTTCCTGTTCCGTAGAGAGTGTCATTACCAGACGGCTGTACTGATCCGATTCCAGGGCGGAATAGGTATCCTTCGGAATATATTCATAGGGTACAGTTATTCCAACGTTCTCCGAATAGGAGATAACATTACTTACATAAGGCTTATTCAGGAGTTCCTGTGCCAAAGCCTCTTCCTTTCCAGTTTCTCCTTTGGGTACCAGCAAAACCAGATTATTGGCTTTTCCAAACAGGAGCTCCGTATCCGTCAGATCTCCTTCACTGACAAAAGATGCCCCATACATGAAATCGTTATTTCTCTGAGCTAAAAATGCCGGAACAATCAATATTGCAACCAGCACCATAACCGGAATTCCCATTTTTATGGACAACTTACCAAACCGAAAAAAGGGTGGTACAAAAGACTTATGATGTGTCTTGTCTATGATTTTATAGGTATATACCGTCAAAACCGGGAGCAAAATCATAACGGACAGAATGCTGAATAAGATACCCTTTGCAAGGACGATTCCCAGATCCGGCCCTATCTTGAACCTCATGACAATCAAAGCTCCAAAGCCCATTACCGTTGTCAATCCGCTTGCAAGGATGGAAGAGAAAGCTTTTTTCATGGCATGAATCATAGCAGTTTTGACTTCTTCCCCTTCCTGCCTATATTCACTGAAGCGGTGAAGCAGGAATATGGAATAGTCCATCGATACCGCCAATTGAAGTATAGATGAAGTAGTCTTTGTAATAAATGAGATTTCCCCGAGGAAAGCATTGGTCCCGCTATTCAGTACGATTGCTACTACCATAGCAATCATGAACAAAACCGGCTCAAAGAAGGAGCTAGTAGTCAAGAACAAGATGAACAACACGAAAGGAACGATAAAAAAAAGCATCTTGCCGGATTCTGAACCGGTATTTTCTTTCGCAGAAAGAAGATCAACAATTTCACCTGTTATCTCATTATCCTCACCGATGATTTTCTTAATATCACCGATTGTCGTTCCAGCGTCAGCTTCACTGATTGTTACTTGGAATAGGGCATTGTTTTCCTTATACCAATTACTAAAAACATTGTCGGGAATCACTTCCAAGGGTTGATATATATTCGTTATATCATCCATCCACTGGACATTATCGACTCCAGATACTGCTTCAATCTGACTTTTATATTCAAGTGATTCTGGTATAGTAACATTCCTCACAAGAACTCTGGAATTCGGAGTTGACCTGGTGAATTCCTCCTCCATAACCTTGTTTGATATCGTGGAAGGGGAATCATCCGGTAGATAACTTTTTAAGTCATAATTGATTAAGACAGTTTTTGACAGAATCAAACACATAATAATTGTGATACCAAAGATAAGTAGTACACATCTTTTATGGTCCATGATTTTATCAGCAATATTACTCATGTTGTAAGCCTCCTCATTTACATTGCGGTTCTTTCATATATCGATACACTTGTATTGTATATTTTAATATGTTATTATAATTGTATCGTAAAATCAATACTTTAAAAAATGTGGAACATAAGGAGGCAATATGTATCATATTTCAAATGACAAACGGTCAAAAGAAAGCAGTACTTGGATTTATGAAGCTCTGGAGCATTTATTAGATTCAAGATCATTTGATGATATAACCGTCACAGACGTCTGCAACCAGGCAAAAATCGGACGTGTCACATTCTATCGCCACTATGACTGCTTAGAAGATGTATTAAGAAAGAAATGCGATGAAAGGTTCGAAGGGTTTATTCCATATTTTAAAGAATATCATATCCATAAGAGGAATTATCCCGGATTCCTCAGGCCCTTCCTCCGGTATTGGTATGTGAACGCTACCATATTGGAGCTGATTATCAAAGCAAATAAAGCATATATTATTAATGAGGGCATGGACCGCTTAATTGAGTTATCCAAGCTGCTTCCGCTAAAGGAGAACAACATTCATTTGAATTATGATAATTATTACGCAACCATACGCACTTCTGTAACCTTAGCCATATTAGTTGAATGGATTAAAAACGGATTAAATTTAGCACCGGATGATTTATCCGATCTGCTACTGAAGCAAATGAAACATGCTCTGGAACTTAACATGCTGTTTTAGCCACATATGATTTACGCGACTTTATACGCAACTTAGATATCATAAGATGACACTGGATGAACTTTAAATCCCCAAACATCCCCTCCCTCATCCTTATATAACACAAGATGAGCCCCTAAGAAATCTCAAATGCATAGCCTCCCCTTTTTAGTAAAACCCCCGTTACAATGGCGTAGCGGGGGTTTTGTATGTGACTGAAAAGGTAGCAAATTCAATCCGTAAAATCATTTGAAGTTTTTTTAACCTCTTTCTCGTTTCTAATATTAAGAAATCGTCTTAGAAAAAGGAGCATATATTATGGATATTAAAGCTATGATCAAAAAAATCACTTACATCGCATTGCTAGAGGTAATTATTATCATTCTAATGTTTGCGATAATGTTATCCCTAAAAACGATAGGCATTCTAGGCGGTATCATTTCAAGAATAATACCCTTCTTTTCTATCTTATTATGCCTTTGCTTTTCCTTCTTTGTTATCGACAAAAACCGATTGAATTGGAAAATAGATAGGCGAGATATTCTTGCTTCACTATTATTTTTAGTTATCGCCATTGTACCAGCTGTATTTGATAAGTGTTTCCTTCAAAATTTAACTGAAGGAAATATAAATTTTAGTTGGCTGGGATATTATCTGCTGGTTGCTGTTGCAGAGGAGCTTTTCTTTCGTGCATATGTCAGATTTAAGCTACATAGACTTGGTAAAAAATATTGGATTATCACTTCGGCAACCGCTTTTTCAACAATTCATTTTATTAGCAGTGAACAGCTTTCAATCTTTTTTTCCTTCTAATATTCTTGTTTGGCGTCATATTCGCTGTAACCTATGAGATAATAAATAGCATACTGCCATTGATCGTATTCCATATGTTTTGGAACTTTATGACAGACTATTCAGAAAATTATAGTAATATGTTAATCGTATTTGGAATCTGGATTATTATGATACTTGTATCATTGGTAATCCGTATTATAAAGAGACAACATAACAAGAAAGAAGAAATTAATACTTACATATAAGTAAAATCACATTATTTTACGCAACTTTATACGCAACTTTAATATCACAAGATGAAGCATGATGAATTTGAAGTTCCCACGTATTCCCTCTTGGAGCACCCTATAACAGATGATGAAGCCCCATGGAACCTCCCCTTTTTAGCAAAACCCCCATGACAATGGCGTCATGGGGGTTTTGCTTGTATGTAGAATGCCCTATTTGTATAGAGTTCAGCATTTTCCTTTTTATCTCATCTTAAAAACTTTGCTGAGTATTTATTTTATACTCATTCAGTGTACCATGTTGAAAATACACAGTCTGTACCACCAGTCGCATACGATTCAACAATATCCATATTACATTTTTTATTCGGAAATACTAGCTTATAAATGCTCATCAATGATCCCTGGCAACATCTGCACCATGTTTTTGTTGGTGGTTTTTGCCAGCCTCCTTTAATTACATAGCAGACACACGAATTTCCAAATCCGTAATGTGAATAAATTTTTCCCTCAATATATTCAACCTTTTTTCCACATCTACCTCGACTGTTTAAAAATTCTGCAATAGCTTTTAAATAATCATCATCATTTTCGTATTTTGTGCGTATCTCATTAAAATATTTGACATATGGAGAATATTTATTAGCTTTAATACATGCGCATTCCTCCCTGATAGCAATAAGCGTATCCGGATTTATTTGGTTTTCTAAATGCTGATTTATTTTGTTAGCCCAAATCGCACATTGTTCTGGAGTTTCCTCTCCTGTAAGCTCATCTAATCCCCGAAGTATTTCATTGGCCTGTCCTTTTCCTAAATACTGGTCAATATATTTTTTTAATTTCTCACAATGCTTTTTTGCATTATCCATAAAGTCACCTCCAGATTTTATATCAAAACATCCATACTGTCTATGTTGGTAGTTCCATTATTAATTTTCACCCATAACTCCATTCTGGAAGCTTCCGGAGATGTGTCATAATATAACTCTACCATAAACGGCTCAAAAGCTATGTTGTGGTTTGGAAACCATACACCAAACATATAGTCACGGGCTTTGTTAAGGGCATTTGTTGTAAGAAGATAGAAATTCTTAGCTTCAAAAGAACAGATAATATAATTACCGATAGGCATAACCCATATTAAATAACCAATTGGAATATCTTCAATTTTGTATAGATTCCCATGCACTCAATATAAACACCTCCCCGGTCTTTTTATTATTTTAGCATAAAGGAAAACATTTTATTTGACGTACAATGCTCTCTTTTTACATATACGCAGCTCCAATCCAGAAATCCCCATACGTCCCCTCTCAGGACAGCATATAACACATGATGGAATACACTGAAATCTCATCTGCATATCCTCCCCTTTTTAGTAAAACCCCTGCTACAATGACGTAGCGGGGGTTTTACTTTTGTGTGGACTGCCCTGTATGCGTTTCAGCATTTTCTCTTTGTATTTCCTCTTAAAAACCTTGTTGAGTATTCATTTTATAGAGTATGGACCAAAAAATCGATTAACAACTTCTTCATTTTACTACCCCCTCTTCTGGCAAACTTACCGTACACGATTCCTCTTTCTTGTTCTATATTTCTTTAATCATCTCAGTATTTAGAATATACTTTTTCTCTTCCCAATAGTTACCTTCATTCGCTGTAAATCGTATCATACAATAATCCGGATCTGTAGGTCCTAATGTATAATACTGTTCATCACCCTGTCTCCAAAATTCCTGCTTTGTCTCATTATCCGTATATATCTCTATCATTCCTTTTAGCATTAATCCATGGATTTGACTAGAATCAATAAGATACAAGCAAGTGTTAGGACATTTCGACCATTGTTGAATACGATCGGATGATACATTTGTGGAAAACCAGAAGGTATGAATCCCTTCACATCTCGATATAAACATCGCTTTCGCATTAGGAAAGCCATATTCATCAATCGAGCATACAATAGCATCACGACTTTCCTTAACTAATAGGTTCATATTCTTTTTGATCTGTTCATTCATAAAAAACCCTCCCATCATTATTTTAAATTATTTATTATTCTTTTTAGTATGTCCTCAAATTCAGTTATCTCAGCTTCACTAAACCCTTGATAAAATAAGGAATTCATCTTCTCAGAAACCATGTCATATTTATTACGATATTCCTTTGCCTTGTCTGTAATGGAAACAAAAATTTGTCTCCTGTTTCTTGTGTCTGGAATTCTTACCAGCAATCCAGCTTTTTCCATTCTATCCAGCATACTTGTCAGAGTCGTTTTTGCCAGGGAAGTAAGCCGGCCAATTTCCGTAATTGATAGTTTATCATGCTCCCACAATACATATAGAATCCTACCTTGTGCCCCGTTGAAGGCGTCCACTTCGCTCTCCTTGAGCATTTTCTCAAAAGCACGCCCCTGTAGCTGGTGTATTTGTGATATTAAAAAGCCTCCGTATGTTTTCATGTTTTCACCTCTCTATATAGAATATTCCTATATAGTACTATTGTCAAGCAAAATTCACTCTTGAAAGCAAAATCTTCCAGTACATATAAGTAACATTATACGCAATTTAGATATTACAAGGTTCATTTGGTTTATCATAAAATAAGCACTTTTTCTGCATTTTGGTTTATTTTCTGTGGTAATCTTATTATGCCACAGAATAGGTGCTATTTTAACACTTTTCCGTTCTTAGATTTTTGTATATTCAAATTTATGCTTGTAAAACAAAACAAATAATGGTATTATTTAGTAATGAATTTCCTTTTTAGATATTAGTAATTTTAACGTAAGTTATCCTGCTGGAATAAGTATTGGTACAGCAAATTGACTTACATCTGCATGATTTATTGTACTGCTTGGAGATTAAATACTGCGCTGCATAAATTGCAAGACTATAGAAAGGGCATGGTGAATATTCTTGTTGTCTGAAGTCATAATTTTGACAACCGGACAGGCTATGGATTTACATCCGGAATATTCTCATATTAATATGAATAAAAGTTTAAAAATAATAATATTTGGCTTCGCATTAATGCTTTTTGGCGGAACATTTTATATAACCTGTGCTATATATAAAAGCGTACTTTCTTATATGATTTTGTTTTCTTCTGGGTTATACATCGGTTTTATATTAATATTGATTGGGTTACTTACGTATAATAAAAAATAGTTTGTTAATATGGTAAGGTACCAGTTCGCTTTATCGATACGGTAACCTCAGATTAACTCCTTCTGCTTGCATTATCTTAGCCAATGGATTTATAAAATAGAAGGTCGGTTGATTAACTCAACCAGTGAGAATAGCTATCCTACAACTTGTCATGGAAGAAGATAGCTAATTTTTTATTTTTAAATAATTATATAATATTTAACTAATATTCGCGAGTATTTCCATGGACTGGAAATTTACATATGGTGGTTTTGCTTATGCTGGACTTCCTCTGTATTACAGAGACCACGCGTCTCAACATCTGATTCTTATTATTTTCAAACCTCCCCTTTTAGCAAAAGCCTATCACCGCTTTTACTCTTTATTTCTTCTCAGCTTTTCCCTCTTCTGTATGCAGATTTATACACAACTTAGATATCATATGACGACTTAAAATGAATTTGAGATTTCCATGTATCTCCTCTTAAAACGCCCTATAACACATGACGGAGAATTATGAAGTCTCAACTAGTCTCAACTGCCCATCCTCACCTTTTTGTGCTGAAGCACCCTGTTCATAAGCCTTCTAGGGGAGAGCCTTAAGTATTTTTTCATTGGAAATGAATAGGGAATCGGCTATTAGTTAATTATAAAATCATACACAAACACACTACCTTTTTTCTATTAGCGAATAAAGATATACATAGCTTTCAGTAGACGTATTATTTTCTGCTTCTATGATAATATGATTATCATCATACCAAGCTATTGATTTTTCAATAACATCGTCTTGATTTTTCCTGCTCATTAAATAAAACCTCCCTGCTTTAATATCAATAATCCCAAACTGCTTTATCACATTATTTCCAAAAGAAGATACAAGAATTTTGTTGTTATCAGAATTTATGATAAGATTTTCTGCCAACTCTTCTGTGATTCCTTCCACAGTAATCCTTGTTCCGGAAAATTCATCAGTCAGATAAATATTACCTTTTTCTTCAATGAAATCATATCGGCCACCTGAGAATTCAACTCGGAGACAATTATCTCCTGGCTCTACCGAACTCCAGTATGCTGCATTCTTAAAGATTTCGGTAACCGTATTCATGGAATAATCATAACAATAGTAATTAAATTTATCATTTGAAAGAGGCTCAAACAGCATGATTTTACCATCCACCACCTTAGCAGATGATACCATGGGAAGACCCGTAAGTTTAGAAAGAGAAACTGATATTTTTTTATTTATGTCTATCATATATGCCTCTGCGCTTTCTAGTGTCTTTCCCAGTGATACAACAAATACACCTTCTCCAATATTATTCCAATTGCGAAGTACTGGATATTTTTTAAGTTCTATTCCATCCACACTTATTCCTTTTAAAATGTCACTTACCTTGCCAGTTTCCAAATTATATTTAGCCGGATATGCCCATTTATCCGATTGCGGATTTTTATATAATGTCAGCCATACTTCACTGCTACCCGATACCCCCAACAAAAAAACGGCATCATTCCCATCAGCTAACATAAAGCGGGTGTCTCCATTTTGCTGCAATAGAAGATTTCCATTATAATTAATCCGCGTATAATCGATCATTCCTGTTATTCCCAGTAATTTTACTTTACTTTTAATTATATCCGTTTCTACAGGAACAAATTTACTATTTTCTGCAACATAATACTTGGTGGATCCCGAAGCATCCGAATACGTATATACCGGACCAATTGTACTCATAAAATTAGTTGACTTCAAATATTGAACATCAAAAACATCTTCTATGGTATCTGCTGCATATAACGAAATATTTTCTTTTTCAGGAAAAGAATTCGTACGGTCTGATGATTCCGGTATCTTGTTCTCACTCTTCTCAGAGCTGGGGACTATTTCTGTTTCTTTAATCTGAAACAAAGAGATTACCCATTCTCGAAACTGAGCACTAACAGTATAAGCAGTCGAAAAAGATATAATTACTATTATTATGGCTGCTGTGACACCGAACCACCAATGATGAACGCTGTATCTCGATCTCTTCTTTATATCAATCGCATCATTCAGAAGCTTGTCGTCAATCATTCCGATGGCTTCCCATAAATTATTTATATTCATTTCCATAGCCTCTTTCCTGCAGAAAATGGCATAAGTGTTTCCCATCTCTTGATAGGATTGCTTTCACTTTGCTCTTGCTATATCCAAACATATCGGATATTTCTGTAATTGTATTAAAGAAAAAATATCGTCGGATGAAAACATTCCTTTTATCAGCAGATAGATGTCTTAGAAATTCGTTAATAGTTTCTGCAAGTTCCTCTGCCTCGAGGTTTTCAGATAAATCGACGTTTTTAATCAGTACATCTTCCAGCTCGTCAAATACTTCTATCGCATCTGAATTTCTCTTTCGTGCAAGATTAAAATCTAATTTTTTAAAAGAAAGATTTCGTACAATTTTACACAGAAAAGCAGAAAAATATGTAGGACGTGCCGTTGGTATAGCATTCCATATCCCGAGATAGGAATCATTTATACATTCCTCGGAATCCTGTATGCTATGTAAAATATTCAATGAAATTTTCATACATAAATTATCATATTTATATTTTGTTTGTAAAATAGCTTGTTCCGACCTATTCCAATACAATTCAATGATTTCATTATCTTCCATGATACTTCCTCCTTTATAAAGTAAGTACTGAATTAAACAAAAGCGGTTGCATAAAGCAAGAAATTTTTTAGAATTTATGTAATTGATAGTGACTATCAGCTGCAACATTTTTACATAAAATTTTTCTTCGGCAAACACTTTTATCAATTATATCATTCTTGCATCCTGATTACGATTGGCGATAGTAATGCCTGAGCTATTGATCATGAAGGCATCTCCACCTTCACCAATTTGAATGTCCTTACATAATTCACTGAGTGCATTGCCGTTGGCATATGCAACTAGAACCCCAACAATTTGATCATTATTTCTAATTGGGACTGCATAGGTCATAATCATTGAGGGCATTTACTTCGGCACCAAAAGCGGTATCTGCAAAAAGCCAGTTGGATCTTCCAACAGAGTAGCTTCGTATCACTCTTTCCACATGACCATTGTCAATGAATATATTTCCATTCGCAAGAAAACGCCTTAAGTGTTCCTCCTGATTAACGGCATAAGTGATGGCTTTGTTCATCCTGTCAGAAAAAAATTCGTCGGATGCTTCAAGTGAATGGATATTACAAACCGATGGGAAAACAAAAAAACACCAACACACCCTGTACTCGGTACCTGTTTTGAATATGATTATCCTTATATCTTTGACATAGCCTATAAAACAAATTTCTCAACTAACTTTTCTAATCGATTGGCAATTATAACTTGTCCGTTCATTGATTTATTGGTTTCATTTAAAGTCAATTTGATATTGGATAAACTGTTATTTATATTTTCTGTAGATTTGGAAGTTTCACCCGATATATCAACTACGTTATTTATGAGACTATTAATTTCTTCAATAGAGGAATTCATATGTTTTGAAGAAGCGGTTATATCAGACGCTATATTATTAATTAATCTTGCATCATTTTGATACTGATCACCAGACTGTAATAATAATTTATAATCCGATTTAACATTATTATCTATATATTCCAATATATCCTGAGAACTCAAGGATAGATGCTCAAATACTTCACTCACCTTATTTACAATATTGTCGACACTTGAAATTGTCTTTGTTGATTCTTCAGCCAACTTTTTCACTTCCTCTGCTACCACTGCAAACCCTTTTCCTTGTTCTCCTGCCCTTGCGGCTTCTATAGATGCATTTAATGCGAGAAGATTTGTTTGAGAGGCAATGGCTTTTATAGTATTTGATATTATTATTATTTCTTCTACGATTTTTCCATCTTCAATTGCTTGAAGAATATTTTCCTGCTTTTCAAAATACGTTTTATTTGCATTTTCAAGTGATAATGTGACTTTTTCTTTCATCTCGGAGGATCTTTTTTCCATTTCTATCGAAGAGTTCAAACAAGTCTTGATACTGACCGAAAGCGCGTCTGTTACTTTTACTATATGATCAATCGATAAATTAGCTCTTTGCGATGTATCCATTAAGCTGGCTGCATCTTCTGAAAGCATTGACGAGGTTGTATTGATGGAGTTTATACTCGAATATGATTTTTCTGTATCCTTTAATAATTCATGACTTGAAGTATTAATCAGTTTAGAAATATCTACGATGTCCAATAGCAGTAATGTGATATTATCTTTTGCCTTATCCAAGGACTTTCCAAGTCTGCTTATTTCATCATTACCCTTAAAATCAAGCTTCCCCGACATATCTCCATTCCCGATCTTTTGTGTAAAATCCATTACCTTTTTTAATCTTTTTAAAACCAGTCTATCATATAAAAATACGATAATAAATACACTTATGGTTATGCTTAAAATAGCAGACAACATCAGACCTATTTGGCCATCAAATATGATAGCATTCACACCTATTTTCTCCAATGCAACCTTGCTATTTGCTATGATATAATTTACACCTTGTCCAATATATGAACTAAAAGCTTGTACAATCACAACGGCAATTATTAATTTAAATTTTATCGAATACATGGTTGTATTTAATAATACTTCTTTTGTTTTCATCCTCATCATTCTTTTCCTCTCATTTGAAAATGCATATTTCAATTCTATCTTTAACCACAGATTAGTCAATTAATTAATACTAATTTATTCTTAAATATTTATAAAGGATATAAAAATAACGGAAAACTGCACTTCTCATGCATGATATATCATTAAATTTAGCTCTTAAAATAATAAGTTAATGAAAGCCACTCTATTGGGTCGATAAAAAGGCTTACAGCTGACTAAGTTGACTACCCTTGTAATATTCAAGCAGAGAAATTATAATATAACTTAGAGGTACCTTTTCAATATTACTGATTTAAGGATATAAAAAACGAGGTGATAATGATGATTCGAGCAGCAATATGCGATGATGATAAAGAAATTGTTATGTTTCAAAAAGAAGTAACTCAAAATGTCTTGAGATCATGCAGAAGTGTATTCACCATTACAACCTATACACATGGTCAAAACTTACTGTATGACATTATAGAAGATGGGTTTTTCTATGATTTGTTATTGCTGGATATTGAAATGCCGGAAGTTACAGGAATGGAGATAGCTGAGAAAATAAAGCCTTACCTGCCTGATATAAAAATCATATTTATAACCTCTCATGTTGAATATGCCATAGATGCATTTGAACTTTCCATTTTCAGATATATTCCAAAAGATGATATAGAAAAACGACTGCCTGCAGCGATTCATGATGCTATGAAATTGATAGAACTTGAGGATGGCAGAAATTATACCATCCAGACCAATCACAGACTTGAAAAAATACCGTTCAAGGAGATTTACTATATTGAGCGTGATGGAAAAAATTCCAGTCTTGTAACTACCTACGGAGTATCAAGAGTGCGGAAAAGTTTGCAGCGGATTTTTGAAGAGTTAGCGTCGGAATATTTTATCTTTATAGACCGCGGTTATATAGTCAACATCATACATATTATGAAAGTCAAGGATAGCATGGTTGTATTGAAAAACGGGATTGCTCTCCCAATCAGCCGATCTCACTTACAGAATGTAAAAGAACAAATTAACATTTATTGGGGGATGCACATATGATAGTATTTTTTTTATTTGTTTCTAATTTCATTACCGGTGTCCTGCATGTTGTTATCTGCCTATTTTTTATTCATAAATTATCGAAAACTGAAAACCCTGATCAGAGAGGCTTCCTGATTTGCCTTGCAGGGGTACTTGTAATTACAATTTTACTTTCCCTGTTTTGTCTAACTGACTTTTTACGAATTAGTTTGGAGGCAATGTGGATTGCAGTATGTACCCATTTGTTTCAAAAGACTGATATCCGAATGAGCTTGTTTGTGAGTATATTTTTTGAAACAGCCATTTCTTTTTGGCAATTTCTCATTAGTGCTGGTATAAGTATCCTTTTCCTCTCAACAGACTACCTTGACAGTACCAACTTTGAAGGACAGCTTTCCATTTGGATATTCCATTTTCTTTTAATTTTGTTGGTATTATACATTGCTAATGATAATGATATGACAGAAAAAAAGGCCTTTCGTCTTGCTTCTGTGTTTGCTTTCACCGGTCTAACTGCTTTAGTGACACTATCAGAGCAGACTATCCTTATAATTCCGGACGATACACTTGATGTGTGGATGATTTTATCTATTGTTCTCATCATGTCAATATTAATATTTAATATGAATCACCAGTATGAAGTAGAAAAAGAATTGGCAAGATTAAAATTAGATCAGGCAGCGTTACTAGAACATGATTTTACAACATTAAGCAACGCCTATACGGTCAATGCCAAATTATTTCATGATTTTCATAACCATATTGCCACGTTAAGAAATCTCCTGATACATAAAAATTACGCACAAGCTATTGAATATCTGGATGAGTTGCAAGAGCCGATAAAAGAAATTACCGATACAATTTGGACAGGTGATGAAACAGTAGACTTTCTGATTAACAGTAAATCGTCAGCCGCAGCAGTTCATCAAATACATCTACAAGTACAGGTTGAATTTCCTCGGCATACTAATATCCGTAGTACAGACTTATGTTCAATTTTGGGAAATCTCTTGGATAATGCATTGGAAGCAGCTAAAAAAATCCCGGACCCCAGTCAAAGAATGATTTGGCTTACAATTCGACGCATCAATCACATGCTGGTAATCAAGGTAGAAAACAATTTTACGCAGATTCCGATAAATGAAAACGGAAATCTTAAGACCTCAAAAGCAGGTAATAGATTACATGGCTGGGGTCTGAAAAGCGCCCAGGCAGCCGCAGAAAAATATGACGGGATGATAAAAACCACCTATGAGGGAGGCATATTCCGGGCAGTAGCTACCCTGTCTTATCATGGTGTATCAACAAAATAAGATTCGTATATCATAGATAGGATGACAGAGAATCTCATAACTATGCAGGCAGAAACATTGCTCTGTTTATTTAAAACTGACTTGTGAAAGCTCAGTCAAATAGAAACGTGTACCCAACAGGTGCACTTAGCAAACTGCAAGGTGAAAAATGCCTTGCAGTTTTTCGTAGTCAAAAACCTACCGATTATGGACATCTATGCACTGAATACTACTTTGGGTTATGATTTAGTCACAAATGAAAAGGAGGGATTTGAATATGCGTCATGTTTATATTCGTGGTATTTTAACGTTGATTTGGCTGGTAGCAGCACTCATAAGCGGCATTTCCGGCAAATCTTTAATGGCTGCTGCGTTCTATTTATTGATCGGGGGCATATTCCTGTATTCCACTATTTCCATGTGGAAAAATGAGAAGAAGAATAAAGGAGACAAATAAGATGGATGAACCACTTTTCATGGTGAAAAATCTGTGTGTCTGGTATCAACCAGGGAAACCGGTTCTGTCCGACTTCTCTCTTTATTTAAAAAAACATGAGGTGGTCGGGATAATTGGTTTAAATGGAGCCGGGAAAACCACTTTTCTAAAAACATTATCCGGTCTACTTGGTACTTTTCAGTGTGATGGTATATGGATATATGGGCGCAATACCTCCTTTCGGGATAGCATTTTTAAGAATTTCCGTTACACAGTATTTTCAGAGGATAATTCGTTTCAATACTTTACATTTTGGGAATATTTATCTTACGTCTTTTCGGCTTATAAAAAAGATAAGCCGGATGTATCTACGTTGATTCAAGGCTTTCACTTTGAGGACTATGCCAATATGCTTTTGAAGGACCTGTCAACAGGTAACAAGAAAAAAGTATATCTGATTACTGCATTTGCGTTGAAACCGGAGTTGCTTTTGCTGGATGAACCCATCAATGGCTTGGATTTTACAAGTACTGAATTTTTATATCAATTGATTACAGACTATAAGGAGCATGGAACCATCCTGTTTTCTTCCCATATTTTAGAAAGTATCACGCTAACTTGTGATCGAGTACTGATATTAGATAATGGTAAAATCAGGCAGAGCTTTGAACAAAAAGAAGTAAATGCTGAACAAATTCGGGAGGCTCTGCACTATGGGAATGATATTTAAGGTTTTCGCAAAAAAATTGTTTGGATTAAAGTATGAAAGATTAAGCAAAAATCTGATCGTGAGTCTTATTGTGTTTTGGGGACTGTATATTTCTAATTTTCAGGAGAAAATTGCACCTTTTATTCTATATCTAATGATAAGTGCTTTCACGGCCGGTGTCATGTGGCAGGCTCTTTCTTCGGAAGATAATGCTGACAATTTGAAAAACATGATGATGCTTCCTTTTATCAATCGCAAATTGATATTTTCTTATATTGGAGCATTAGGCATTTATACCTTAATTACCAAAACCGCGCTGCTTATGGCTGTTCTATTTGCCGTTTCTTCATGGAGCAATTTAAATATTGCTGGAGGTGTCCTTAGTGCTATTAATTCAATATTGATGGCAGCCTGCATCTACACTCTGAAAAAGTATCGGATGATTGGATTTTTTTGGACCGGTAGTATAATTGCCCTAATCTATCTGGCTGGTAACTCAACAGCATTTATACTACTGTTGATGGGAAACAGCTTGTTATCTGCGGTATTCCTCAACAAAGCAGATGCATACTCTTTTTACCGGCCGGCTGACACAAAGCATCCGGTGTTAAAGGAATGGCGCCGATACTCTGTATGGTGCTATCTTTTCCGCTATCTGACAGTACATAAGAATTATCTGATTAACACAGCTGCAATGTGGGGCGTTGCCATACTATTGCCGATGTTTTTCAGACAGATGGAACATACATTTGTTTTGCCTATTGGCTTTGCTCTCCTTTCCCTGAATACGCCGATTTGTATTCTGTTATCTTGTGATCCAGCTTTAGAGCAGGCTATCCGTTTTCTGCCCGGCCAGGAAAAGGTCTTTTGTATTCCCTATTGTATGTTTATCTTTTTGTGTAATATGATCTCAGATATAGTTTTTCTTTTCAGTTGGGAAATTCAAAACGGTGGCATTACAATCATCCTGATTCTGACTGCCCTCTACTTTGCCCTGCAAAGTGCAATAGGCTCTGTATTGTTAGAATGGTTCTTCCCTCTAAAGAAGTGGAAAATCGAAAGCGATTTATGGCATCATCCACGAAAATATGTTGTACCAACAACTATGCTTCTGATTGCCGGAGTTGCAGGAACACTACCATGGTTTTCCTATGCTTTAATTGTTATTTTATTAATTGAATGTAATGTTTTACTACTGAACTATAGGAGGTGCTAAATGAAAAATACAAAGAAATGCCCGAAATGTGGCTCAGTGAATATTGTCCGCATTCCTGATCATCCGAACCGACACGCAAGCGGAAATAACATCTATACCTCAACCTTTACCCTTATAAAGAAAATTCCGGTTATTCGCTATGTCTGCTGCAATTGCGGTTATGTTGAAAATTGGGTAGAGAGTCAACATGAGCGTGATGAAATCAAGCGTACTTTTGGATAATTCCAATATAAAAAAACTTGATAGGCATGCTCCAAATAAATCTTCATGGTCATCAGAAATAACATACCCAAATATTAACCTGTCATCTATTATACGTACAGAGATGGCTTTAAAATTGAAGTCTATCTTCTCAATTTAGTTAACATAATTTAATGCTATTCATAAGTTATGATCTCAAAATTAGCTTCAAAGCATGAAACTAAAAACCTGCATATCCAATTATTAAGATGTGCAGGTTTTACATTAAACTTAATGCTGCTTCGTATCTAAACTTCTTTCAAACCCAAAATGAATTTTAGGTAATCTCCTGAATATATTTAATATATAATTCCTATTGTATCAATCGATTGTAATAAACCAAATAGGTCAGCGATTATAAAATAATTCAAATCCACCCTTATACAGTACTTCCATCTGAATATACGTATCTGTTAATTCTTGTGGTGTTACCCAGTTATCTACATTAGCCATAGGGAGAACTTGTAAATATATTTTTCCATGCTCAAATACGAATTTCACATTATTTCCAAATGCAATTTCCTTAAACCTTTCCCCCCAATCATCTTCCAATTTTGAGATGTTAATTTGCTCTAATTGGAAGCCTTTTGCAAAAATTTTTAAGATCCCAGTCTCATCTACTTCATATGTTACCAATTTACGCAGTTGATCTGCCCAATCCGAAAAATAATTATCGATAAATCCTCCCTCGCCTGACTTTTCAAAAATATGCAAATCAATCAGTGACAAATCAGTACCACTTGCACTTCTCAAGATCATAGCCAATTCTTTTTGTCCATCATCATCATAATCTTCAAATTGTATCTTCGGAATATCTCCATAAATACCCCAGTCAATATCGACCACTTGAATTTCATTTCCCTGTCTGATGCAGATACCATGGCAAAAATATAAATAATCATTCTCGCCGCCACTGCCATTTTCCTTTAGCCCATATACATAAATATCCTCTTCGGGAATGGCCGCCAGCAAAGCTATTGTTCTATCGCTATTAAAAAAATCATATATGGCATCTTCGGTGTTAATCATGGTATCGGGAAGAACTGTTTCTTCTGATATAAGACTTGTTTCTCCATACCATTTTAATTCATCACTGCTTTTCATATCTTCTATTTCATTATCAACATCCTCGCCTTGTGTAGAACTGCTTGCAGTATCAGCTTTTGATACTGACCCGAGAATTATTCCACAGCCTGTGAGCAGAGCGACGATAAGGATAGATAGGAACAGCATACCTGATGTCAGTTTTTTATACTTCATTATGTTGACCAGCCTTTCTTTTAATTCCTTCTTCTCCTCACATAATGTTGTTGAAAGGATCCCTGCGGATAGTTTTTTTCCTGCAGCCATCGAAAGAAGCGTTTCCCCATAATTTTGCTTTTGTATGGCATTCATATTTCTAATTACAGCTTCATCACAGGACAATTCACAGGCATGGGATATCTGACGCCGAATTGGCAGCATCAACGGATTAAACCAATGCAGCGAAGTTACAATTACAGTAAACCACTTGTAGATCAAATCTTTGCGTCTATCATGCATCAGTTCGTGGCATAATATATTCTCCAGCTCCTGTTTCTTCCCACTCTTAACATAATAACCTCCTGGTATCACAATATAAGGCGATATGATCCCGATAAGCATTGGAGTACTGACATAACTGTTATACTTAAGCCTTATCTTCTTTGAATTATACAAATTATGTAGTATGTTACTATCTTCCTGATCCGGTTCTGTATTTGTATCTTTTATTCTTAACTTAAATTGAATATATGGTATCATACAGAACAGCAATGCTATACATGCACCGGTAAGCCAAATAATAACCATGATAGCCTGTACAGAAATTATTTTATTATTATTAACCATTACATTAACTTGGTCATTTTCTATCATACTTTGCTGTGATTTATCACGCCCTACACGCTCAAATGCTTCCCTTGAATCTATCAACTGCTCTGATCTATCCTGTACAATCTCATTGTCTACCGTTATTTCATTCTTACTATGTGGATTGAAGAAATCGCTGTTAAACAGTTGATTCATAGCGCTTTGATCAAATGAAAACGGAATTACAAGCCTTAATAATACCAACGTCCAGATATAATAGGAGAATGCTTTTGATACATGTTTCTTAAGGATTGGTTTTCCGGCAAATAGCAAAAGAGCCATGAAGGAAGCGGATAGGGAAAGTGATAATACAATTCGAACAACATCATTCATGCGTGTCACCTACCTTAATCATCTTTCTTTATTCACGAATATTTTCTTGTAACAGTTGATTATTTGAAACTAACGAATGCTGCTACTAATTTTTTAGCACTACCTTGAAATAACTTGTTAATTAATGTTTGTGATGTATATATCTAATATAGGTTACAAACGTAACCTATAAATCAGTTTACACCTGTAACCTGCAATTGTCAATCTAAATATTTTGTATAAACAACTTTATACGCAATTTATATATTATGATCTCGCTAGGATATTTCAAATCCAAAAATATTCCTTCTTGGAACACCATGAAGCATAGGATGCACAGCCTCCCCTTTTTCATCTTTTCCTTATTCTATAGAAACAGCCTGTCATAAAGGTGCGACAGGCTATTGCTCATAGTGGAAAATAAAATTATTGAAAATCTGTTGGCACTGTTCTTCTCCTTATTACAATGACTCCGGTCAACATTAGAATCGCTGCTATCAAATACCCCATAAATGATTTTGAACCTGTTTTTGGAATATCTTCACTTATCGCCGGTGTTGTACTTAGCGTGATAGGATTGCCATCCGCATCAAGAAATCGAAGATTATCTATATACATGTCGTTGGCATTACCTGACCATTTCATAAAGACATAGACGCTTTTTTTACCGTTTATAAATTTTTCAGAACCATTTTTAAAGCTCCTTGAAATTTTGGTAACTTGTGAAACCGAGTGATTATCATCCTGAATAGACCAATCTTCACCCTGTGACCAAAGAGGACTATGGTGTTCTCCTTCATTACCTATTCCACCGTTGTTTATGCCAATCGGGTTACCATCCGGATTTTCTATCACAAGATCAAACTCTATAGACTGAATGGCATCAAGCTTTAAAGGATCAACCAAATCAGATACATTTATTTGTATCTTCGGCGTTTTCGAAGCATCCTGTACATCAACTTTTAGCGCCTTTGAGCCATTGAAATCAACTACGGATAAAACAGAAATATCCGTATCCGGGTCAATTCTTAAAACAAAAGCATCAAAATTCCCATTTTCAAAGTCTACCGTATCTGTTCCTGCGTAAGCCTTATTAGGTTTCGCTGTTACTATAATTGCTAAGGCTATGACTAATGTAATAATACATCTAAATATTTTCATTTTACACCCCCTGGTTTATTTTCAATCATCATAAAACAATTTAAGGGGCAATAAAATATCAAATTGAAAATAAAAAATTACAAATCATCAATTTATTTCAACCATATTATCCTGACTGTATTTTTTTCTGTACTCTCCAGGAAGGCATTGGGTATACCTCTTAAATTCCCTGTTAAAATGAGCTGTGTTTTTAAATCCAACCCGCTCTATTATTACAGCAATCGTTAATGCTGTGTCGCGTACCATGCCGGCAGCTACCTGTATCCTGATTTTAATCAGATAATTGATTACAGATTCTCCGGTCTCAGCTTTGAATTCCCTTGATAATGTAGTCCTATTGGTACCAAACCGTCTAGCCAGGTCATCTATGGTTATTCTATCCATATAATTATGATTGATAAAATGAATAACCTCTTCCGTAACCGGCATGGAACTGCCTCTTTCCGCTTTTACAATTTCCTTCTTAAAAGACAAGGCTCGATATACAAGAAAAAGCAGCTCAATAAGATAAGATCTGGAAAGGCAGGGCCAGGAATCATTTTGATTGATGAGCTGTTCCTTTAAGTCCCCTAAAATCACTTTAAGCCTGGTTCCCATATCGACTGATAAACATATTCCATTCTCTGGCTTTTTCCCCTCTTCGATAAATGGCATAAAAAACAACTTGTCCTGCTGATCTGTTCCCAATAGATTCTCTTCTTTCAGCATATGTTCTATCGTTAATTTATGATTGACAGCAGCAGGCAGAAAGCAGAGCAAATGCATCCTTCCCCCTTTGACCTCGATGTTGTCAACCCACTCCTTATCATTTAGACAGAGTAAAGTAAAGGGCACTATTTCAATCTTTTTCTTATTAATTAAGATACTCCCTACCCCATCCTCAAAAAAAAGAAGCCGGTAGCATTGTAACTTATTCGACAAATACAGCTCGTTATCCTCCTCATAGTAGCTGACGGGTAAACAAAAATCGGGATAATATACTTTACCTTTCACACCAAACATCCTAACACCCCCTTAGTATTATGATTTTTTAAATCAGTAATGGATAATTTCTCTGGACTATTAAAATCCTGTTATGGCTGGGAAGTTTACGAGACCACTGCAAAATATGCTTATATTCGATTGTGGCATTATATTGTGGATAATCATCTGGTCAATGAAAGTGAAAGGTTTTATAAATTATCTCTGAATAACTTGAAAATAATAAATGTACTGTCACAGAATTTTTCTTACATGGAAGACAGTGAAGGGATGGGTGTACTAAAGAGTACACTGCAGATGAAATTGTATATTATGACACACAGAAACAAACTTACGATCGGTTAAATGCAGATGGTACAAAAGATGAGTCAACACTACAAGATATTTACGACCATTATTGGTAAAATAAGTTTGTTAGCCGGAACAATCATATTAACTGCCCCTCTGTCCGTTTCAGAACAGGGGGCAGTTATTTTATGCTTATAATCCAATTGTTTCCTATTTATTCCGTTAAAACTGCTCTCTCATAACTTTGCAGCACACGGATTACTGGTACGAAAGTGAACCATCACTATATGTAACATAACTTATTAGCAATAGTGTTAAATCCATTCAAATTTTTCTGGGATACTTTCTACTATATACCACTGATAGGAACCGTCAAAAAAACAATTAAGATATTTTATTGCGGATTGTCTGCTTCTTAAAAGAGACGAGTATAAAAAAATCGTATCGCCATCTTCTATCATACAGAGATATCCCAAGTCATTGAAAAGTTCCACCAAATAAATTGCTTTGGGGTTAGTAAATAACGGTTTCGTCCCATTGCAATCGCTGAGTATTATGCTCTTTGGAGCATATTCGTTTTCCATATAATGGTTTATTTGATCTTGTGTTAAATCACTTTTTTGTATTTTTATTATTTCTATGGATCGAAAATTGTCAAGAAGGGTATAGAATGCATCAAAGCTGGTCTTTTCTTCTCCACGATGTTTATCAAGAATCATATTCTTCCAGCCGGATGTAGATTCATAATAATTGTAGGACTGAGCAACATAATCGTTAAAAAATCGAAATGGAACTGGTGCAAATTCTTGATCACCATCCTCCATGCCAAGTATTTGCGACGTGTACAATGCACCCTCTAAGAAATTACGCAATACCGTAAGGCTCTTACTTCCCATGAATAACGCAGGTTTCTCTCGTATGCTATCCAGAATATCATAAATCAACATCATGTCACCTCCTAGTCTATTTCATCTTTATGTATTTTATCATATATGCATTAGCTGTTTGTGTCAATGATCGATAAAAACATAAATCCATCCTTTCGTAATCAATTCCTGGATCATATAAAAATCTTCCATTATGTTGCTCTTCCCTCTGAATATACCGATCTGTAATTTCTTATGGCGTAACCCGGGTCCATTCTATAATCACATCCGGGCATCACGATACAAGACGATAAGATACCGATAAGTATGGTGTTTTTATGCTCTCTATCTATCACATGTATCAAGTCACGGTTAACTTCATACCCAAAATAACCGGTGCTATAGATTACGAATAATGGATCCCCTGATCTGCTCCTGATACAAATCTGATACTCCAAAATTCATAGCTTTATAAGACCAGGCTGCCCTGCCAATATCATAGGTCTCAAAAACATCATGTATATCCTGATACCATCTTACGATGCTTTCCGGTGGTGCTGTGTGAATAACCCCGTATTCTCCGCAATATAAATAAACATCAGCGGCAGTTGCCGCCTCTATGGCCATCTTTATCAGTGCAGTCATATATTCCCTTCCAAGAACTGTAATTCCCGGATGATACAATCCGGAGGCAAATGCATTGATCTGTTCAGATAGGCTGCGGTACTCCGATAATTTCCCCGGATACTCACGTATCCCCTCCGGCATAAGTTCCAACCAGGGGGCCTTCTGATGTGTAAATAAAAAAGGCTCATAAAAATGAAAATTATATACCATAAGGGGATCAGACGGAAGCCTCAGCTGGTTTAATGTATGTACACTGTTCCACTGAATTCCACCTACTACAATATAAGTTTTTTCCGTATACTGCCTGATCACCCGAATTGTTTCGGCTGCAAGCACATTCCACCTTGTACTATCCTTCTCCACTATTTCATTCAGGAGCTCAAATGAAACAAATTCATGGTATTTTCCGTAAAGTCTGGCTAAAGCATCCCAAATCTTGACATATCGATTCTGCAATTCTATACTTTCAAATAACTGATTTTCCGGAACGGTATCAAAGGAGAATCCTGGAACCTTATGTAAATCCAATATCAGATTCAAATGATATTTTTGACACCAGCTGATGCAGCGATCAATATACTTCAAACCCTCCACCGTGTCGAACTCTTCTATCGCTTCGATCACTTCATAGTCGATGGGCAGACGGATGTGATCGATGTCCCACAAAGTAAGCGATTGAATATCCTTTTCTACAATGAAGGTCTCCAGATGCTCAATTGAATAGTCACACTGTGAAAGCCATCCCCCCAGGTTTATTCCTTTTTCATATCCATCCCACTTTTTCATATCGCAATTTTCCTCTCTATAATATTAAGAATTCTTCTTTAATACAATGATGTAAAGAGCTTCCCGTTGTAATTCCATCTGCATATGATTCATAAAGCGAATACCATTCTTCTGTGGAGTAATACAATATGGCTTCTCAAACGAATTTACTTCCTCGCCGCAGCCCTTCATTACAATCACTTCTCCCATCTCTTCTACCACAAAGTCTAAATCTAAGGTAACAGAGACTTTCTCCGATTTTGTATTAACCAATTTGATATATATGTTTGCATTATCGTCCGATGCAGTGACACAGCTATGAATATCTTCCGAATCTGTTTCTGTTTCCAATATATGATCTCCTCTTAATTCGCTAAAAAGAGCCTGGACATAATAGCTTGGTGTGCCATAGGAACTTACTCCGTCAAACCATATTAAATCCGGCGACCACTGAGCGTAATCCCTTCTTGCAAGCAGTGGTGCATAGGATGCATATTCAATTAAATCTCCGTTTCGCTCCAATCCGATCATAAAAGCTGCCTCAGATAAAGCCGCCTCCCAGTGATTAAGCTCAGGACGATTCATGCCGTTGCCGGATTGTGCAGCATATTCCCCTGCCAGAACCTTAATTTTCCTGGAATATCCATCATAGAAATGCACATTGCTTCGAAACCATTCCGGACTCATATAGTAATGCTCGTCAACCGCATATACAAAATCAGGGTTTTGCTCAAGCTCAGTATAGTAAAACTCCCATGCAGATGTATACTTTGTTGATGTAATATCGGGGCCGGCGGTGCCAATCAGCTTGATATACGGATACTTTTTATGGATTTCCTGCTCAAACAGCCGATATCTATCATAAAAATCAATAGATTCCGTCTCCCACTGCTCGTTACCCAGCCCCAACAGCTCTAATTCAAAGGGATCCGGATGTCCCATTTCAATTCTCTTTCTTCCCCACTTTGTCCCGGCATCCCCATTCGCAAATTCAATGAGATCCAGTGCATCCTGTATATACTGCCAAAAGTCCGCATCCTGTAACTTTACCTTTTCATTGGATTGGAATTGACATGCAATACCGACACTCAGGATCGGCAATGGCTTGGCACCTAAATATTCACTTAACAGAAATAATTCATAAAACCCAATGCCAAGTGTCTGATTGTAATAGCTATACCTGATTTTTTCTCCTTCCGGGCAGGAATTATCGTGTACAGCCCATCGGTTCCAATTCGGTATCCGGTCTTCCTTCGCCCCTATGCTATTCTTCCAGCGATAACGGTTACCCAGATCAGCACCTTCCACTACGCACCCGCCAGGAAAACGGAGAAAACCCGGCTTCATCCGCTTCATCTTCTCAACAATATCTATCCGGAATAATCCTAATACCGCGTTGACTGGAATCATGGATATAAAGTCAAAACAAACCTCCCCTATATTCTCCAGCGTAATCACAAAATCCCCTTTGATCACGGTCTGGTCGGCTATTAACGTGATACTATATTTTCTCCAGCTGCCGCCCGCATCCAAAGTAATCGTATGCGCAGCGACAGTAGTCTGATCTTTCATAACAGATATGGAGATATTTCCTTTATAGGTATCCGCTCTTGCATAAATAGTGACCACATACTCCGTACCAATCTGCATATTAATACCATCATAGGCCCGATTTGAAAAGGAAGCACCCGGCTGTGCCGCTCGAACTACCAGGTGATGTGGATTTTTGTTGCTCCGTGAATCTATCTCCGACAGCATCATTTGAGAAGAAGTGTCCCCCTTGGGGTAAGGATACCAGCCATACATGCCCGCCTGTCTTGTATTATAACTCCTCTCATCACCATATGCTTCAACAAACTCAAACGCTCTGTTTTCAATCATCTCAGCATGTAATCCGCCGTCTAAACCATAATTTATATCTTCAAAAAATAAACCAATGGCATTTCTGTTAATCAATTTTTCAATTCGATCTTTTATCTTTATATTCATTTTTGGCTCCATTTAACTTATATTTTATGTAATATGCCGAATTATTTTCTAATCAATATTCAGAATTATTAATATTTCACTATTTTATGACTTATTGTGCAACATAATTTACTTATTTCACAATAATGACATAACTTACTTTTTATCCAGAAAAAGTATGTTATACTAAATTATACTATTATTTTGCATGGAGGTTTGCTTTATGTATATCTGCAACATTGCATTCAATCATAGTCATGATTCCGACTTTTTTATTGATCGCCCTAATGGTTCGGGAGATAATTTGTTCCTGCTCCTGAAATCTCCCGGTGTTTTTAATTTTGGATCCGGTGATATCATATCTCAAGGAAATTCTTTTGTTTTATATACCGAAGGTTTTCCACAAACATATCGTGTTCTGGGATCACATTTCACAAATGATTGGTTTCATTTCAAGTTCGAAGAAGAAGATAAGGTTTGGTTTGATAAATTAAATATTCCTACGAATTGTTTAACTCCGCTAGATTTTGGTACGTCATTATCCTTATTGATTAATAATTTAAGTTACGAATTTTATACCGAATCCCCTTTTAAAATAGAGTATGAGGATGCCTTCCTACGAATGTTCTTTTTAACAATTGCCAGAAGACTGCAAGCGAATCAGGTAAATAAAAAACAATTAAATAATTTGGCAATTATACGAACTAAAATATACAGTACACCCTATGAGGACTGGAGTATCGATAATTTTGCTCACCAGTTAACGATGAGCCGCTCCAATTTTCAACATTTATACAAGAAACATTTTGGAGTCACTCCGATCGAGGATGTAATAAAAAGTCGGATTCAACTTGCCAAGGTGCTTTTACAAGGAACCAATACTTCGGTTTATCAAATCTCACATTTGTGCGGTTATAAATGCGAAACTCATTTCATGAGGCAGTTCAAAAAACTAACAGGAACGACGCCTTCCAGTTACCGCAATAGCAATCAGTTCCCTCAAATAGAAAGTCTCAAAAAATGGCAATGACAGCTGACAGCTCCATTGCCATTTTTACCTTAATATTTCGCTGATCTTATCTTATTCCTCTATTTTATTATAATTTACTTACTTTTTATACATATCTAGCTCATCCTGAAGAAGCTGCTTATAGGAATCTATTGCCTGTGCCGCTGTCATCTCACCGTTAATTACAGAATAAAATACGGTTGATGTAGCCCAGGTCTGACGGTCTATATAATTCCAGTTATCCACTATTGCCTTGTTGGAAAGTTCCAATGCCAGCTTAAACTGCTCCTCATCCGCAAACATCTGCTCTAAGTATGATGGATCATCACGCCATTCAGTATCATCATGGAACCAGTTAATTAACTCCTCATACACGCTATATACAGAAGTAGGATCCTCAATACCCTTGGAGATAAAATAAGTATTAAATACCAAAGGAGGGGTCATTGAGCCGTCACCGCTGGGTCCTACAGGCATAGGTGCAATTCTAAGCTGAAAATCATAATTTCCTTTCTGCATATCTATCTGCCAAGGCTGTACGATACCAAATACTGTTTTACCGGTAGACCATCCATACAGATTGTCTTCCCATACTTCCTGAATCGGTCTTGCTGTTTTATCTTCTACATAAAGCTTTTGAATGAATTCAAATGTTTCTATCACCTGAGGTGAACTTAATTTTTCAGTAAAATCATTTGCGATAATACCATTATTGCTGGCCTTAAAGGCATCTACCGTAATGTTCCAGGCACTTCCATATCCATAAATATCCGGATTTCCATCACCATCGGTATCCTGGGTGCATTTCTTCATATATTCTGCAAACTTATCCCATGTCCATTCACCCTTCTTGGCCAGTTCCTCCGGTCTTTCAAGATTTAATGAATCCAACATCTGCGCATTGTAACCAAGGAAAAATCCGCCGGTAGGATAGCCGCTTGAGTCATAGAATAAATAAGTGTCCTTACCCAGGGCATCATAGGGTTTAAATACAATATTATCTGTAAATACATCAGCATCCGGTGGACAAATTTCCTTTAAATCGTTCGCAAACCCATTGAGTGCAGGCGGCAGGGCAAATTGCAAATCACAAATATAAATATCACATTCCGGTGTTCCCGCGGTAATTGAGGTATTGATGCTCTGTTGAATACCATCCCAGCCAAGGTTAACCCATTCAATGGTACAATTCCATTTTTCGCATAGCGCAGCAAGGTTATCCAGCTGCATCTGCATAATCTCTGCATTGGAATAATTAATACCGGCTGCTTCCACATCCTGGATAGTCTTAAAATCACTGTCCATCCAATAGTCATAAAACGACCCAATCTTAATAACTCTTCCTCCAAGATCCTTTGCTTCAAATCCTGTGTATTCCGGCTCCGCTTCTACTTCTTGCGTAGGAGTTGCTTCCGGCTCCTCCTGTGCTCCTGCTGTTACCTCAGGACTCTTTGTCTCCGCACTTTCCTTAGAATTGTTGCCGCATGCCATAAGAGAAAACAGCATGCAGATCCCCATTAGTACAGAAATTGCTCTTTTCCACATTTTCATAACAAACCTCCTTTAATTATTTTTTTATCGAAAGGTACATAACCTTCATTCGGTTACACCCCTTTTTCATAGGAAAGATACTCGTTTGCAAATGATCCTCGTTGAGGAGGGTATTTGATTACCCGACAATACCGCTACGCTCCACACCCTCAATAAAATATTTTTGCAAAATAAGATAGATAATAATAATTGGTATCAGGGCCATGCATACGCCGGCGTAAACATAGGTCTGGGAAATCGCAGAATCCATGATTTTCTCTATATATTCTATGGTTGTGCGCAACGTACTTAGCTTCATACTAAGGATATACTTAGAATCCATAGAGAACAGTCCGGGATAGAAGCTGTCATTGTATTGCCACACCAAAGAGAAAACGGTACAGGTGATAATCGCAGGTACAGCATTCACAAGCATGATCTTAAAATAGGTATAGATCATTCCTGCCCCATCAACAAAGGCTGCTTCCTCAATTTCCTTCGGAAGTCCCCGAAAGAATTGATTAAATATGTAAACATATAATCCCGATCGCAGGCCCACACCAAGAAATGTCATAATATACATTGGTGCTTTTGTCCCCAGCAAATTAGCAGGACTACCGGTGATTACACTCACCAATCCAAAGAAGTCAACTGATCGAAAGGTCATATAAAGAGGGATCATAATGGTATGCACCGGGATCACAAAGGTTAAAATAACACATCCAAACATAATTTTTTTAAATGGAAAATTAAATCTGGCAAAGCCATAACCTGTTATTGAACAGATCAAAACCTGTATTACAGTGATCGACACCACATAGATCAGGGTGAAGAACATGGTTTTTACGTAGTCCAGCCGTTTAAAACTCAGAATATAATTTTGCAGGGTACCCTCCTCCGGTATCAGCGATACAACGGGAGAATATACGTCTTTGGGTGTAAAAAATGAATTTGAAATAATGATCACCACCGGTGATAAAATAACATAAGCGATACAAAGGATCACCAAATACTTAAATATTGAAGTGATTCTTTTCTTTTGCTTAATATATCTTCGCTTCATCTTATCGATGAAGTCTTCCCCGAATGAGAGCGACTTCCGGTGCCGCAGTTTAATTTTCTTGCTGTCTTGCTTTTTCTTAATTACTATTCTACTTTCCATGTAATCCTCCATGCTGCCAATGCCCGCGAATTCGGGCATCAGTACAAATTTGCCGTGTGAATTAGTATTTCATAATTCACACTAACGTCCATGCGTGCTACTTGCTCGCACGCATAAATTCAACGTGTGAATTAGTATTTCATAATTCACACTAATCTACTAAGTATAATAGAATACTTTTTTAGACAGAAGCATTCCTACAGCCACCAATATGACGGAACAAGACAGCGTAGCGATTAGGCTCATAGCAGAACTTACGCCCCATTTCTGGCCTTCAAAAGCCATCGCATAGGCTCGTTCAACGACCTCGCTTTTGCCAAAGGCATCAACAATTGTGTAAACAACATTGGTTAGTATCAATGGGGATACCATCGGTAACGTAACCTTCCAGAATGTCTCGTATGCTGTTGCGCCCTCTATCTTTGCAACTTCATACATAGATCCGCTCACTGCCTGCAATGCGGCAATGAATATAATAATCTGCACTCCCGATATCTGGATAATATCATAAATTCTTGATATAGCTGAGCTTAGGTAGACAATCAATCTTTCAGGTATTCCAAGTTCAATGAACATAGATAGAAGATAATGAAAATTGAAGTTGGAAGACATAGCGGATACTTCGGAGGATACGGCCGGTACACCGCCGGATGCTGCCATCTTAGCCAATTCAAGTGCATCATTAATCGCTCCCGCATTCATTATTACGGGCAGAAAGAAAATTGCTCGTATCACAGCACGCCCTTTTATTTTTCCATTTAATATAATTGCGACAAATAAACTGAAAAAGATAATCAGAGGAACGTCGATCACCATATCTCGTATAGCAGCCACCAGCAATTGATTAAAACTGGAATCCTCAAAAAATGCAAAATGATAATTTTGTAATCCAACATAATGAAGCTCAAATCCCCCGGCAGGTGCAAGCACCAACTCGCTCAGGCTAAATCTTCCCGCCATGAATATTCCTCTGGCATACAGCCAGATAAAACCAATGAACCAAGGCGAGCAAAATAAAAATCCAGCCATTGCCCGTTTTGTCGAAAGAGGGATCTTTTTTTTCTTTTTCATTTTTTAGTCCCTCCAATCATTAGATAATTACCAGCCTCCACAGCGGTTACCCCATCTGTAAGCAATTCCTGTGAGTAATTCAGATATATCGTTATTCCATTGTCGTAAGTTATACGAACCAATCCGTTCTCTAACACAGTATGAGAGATCATTTTGGCATTTACAACTTCCTTAAGAACGATATTTAGGTCCTGGTAAAGCCGATTAATCTTATCCAGCCATATCGTATACTGTACGGAATTCAGGTTTGCTGATGATGTATACTTGATACCGCTGGAATCCCGATAGGATAACGTAAAATTCGGGGATGCACCATATTCAATGTATCGAAGTAAAATTTGCTGATGATCATAATCAGAAGTAAGATTCAGAGGACGGCCGGCATAGGGCTTTATTCCATGCAGTACCATCTCATAAAACGGTATCTCCTGATCGACTATGCCAAAACGATTATCATTCATGGGGATTGCGGTCAGTTCATCCGCATAGGGCAGGGAATATGCATTGCCTCCCTTAATCAGCACCTCCTGATCACTGTCCTGTAATTTAGCAAGCATTCCCTTTACTATATCCAGGGAGGCACTTCTATTAATCAGCCTGTTCTTCTTCTTATCCGATGCCAATACACTACCCAGGTCCCTTAAAGCTGTTCCGGTGATATCCACCTTGTCCATCTGATCGATAAAGTCCTCCATATACTCAGGCAGAAATCTTGGGGAAAGAATACTGTAAAGCAGTTCATTATACCAGCCAAGTCCGCTGTTTTGACGCATGGTGCTTGGATTTATAGCCCCCAGAGACACAACGTATCCCGAATAGTATTTTGAGGATTGTATTTTGTATTGGTAACGTTTTGAAGTGATTGGTACCTTTTGAAAAGCAACCTCCGCATAAAGCTTTCCGCCCTGCCCCTCAATTTGATCTGACAGTTGTTCCAACTCTTTTTCCGAGCCAAGCTCCTTCATCAGTTTGATTTTATCCGGTACATCATGATATATGCCCCGATTAAACCAACCTATATAGTTGGCACGTATATTTGAGATTCCCTTTTGCTGCAAAGTATCAATAATTTCTTCAGCCTGCTTGTAGGTGGTCATCGGATACACATCCATATAGGGAACTCCAAGAATATGTTCCTTTTTCTCTACTCCCCCTATCAGTTCAAGATAAAGAGGGATAGAAGTAAGGGACAGGCTTTCACCCAGTCCGTTTTTTTGCTGAAGATAGTTCCGGTAATAATTGGCCATACCGGAATAATTGGCATCTTCATTACTCAAAATGGTATACTGAACTTCAAGATTGACATCATAGGCATCTTTTTCCAAGGATGGTGTGTCTGATTGCATCCCGCTGATCCCAAACATATTCAAAAGCTCCATTTCACGGAGAGAAAAGGCAGGATAAGCATAATTATATTCGGTGGCCTTACCTGCATTATCTGCATTGATGCTAGTCAGCGCGTCACCGCCAGTGATCATTGCAAATAAGCAGCTTTGTGCTCCTTTAATCCCATACACCGGTAGTCTTGCATCCTCAGTGTTTTCCACCACAGTATAGTTTTGACTTACCGGATCTGTCCCATAAACATACTGACTGTAGCCCGTCTGAGTGATATCACCATTTTTAAATCTTATCAAAGAACCTGCGCCATTTGGCACCAGGATGTATCCCGAGCCATCGCCCGTCTTTTCGGCTCCCATATATTTCAGCAACTGAATTCGGTAGATGCTGGCGCTCCCGGATTCCTGAATCATGCCCGTCGGCACTGATACCTTTAGTCCATCCTCAACCAACCGATATTCCAGGGGAATGACAAAACCTACCTTATCCTCTTCTGTCTCCGGGTTATCGATTAAGAAATCCTCTTGGGTATATCCGGCCTTCTCAAGCAGTTTTGTCAGTTTACCAATGGTAATTGGAGCCCCTTTCGCGCTTTCTGTCAAAACATACATCCCATCGGATTGTTTATAGGCACCGGTAAAGGTCATGCTTTCCTTCTTTGACAACTTATCCAGAATTCTTGTTTTCATTCGCTCCGCCGATAGCTGTAAAGGAACAATTCCTGTCCCTTTACTGGCATCGGAAAGGGTATAAACATAACGTATTCCGCTTTCCAAAGCCTGTATTGTAAATTGCTCTGTTTGGATACTCATTTCGTAATTTGTCATTGTCGCACTGGTTCTGGCGGAATTATAATATTTTACTACCAGAGTGGCGTTTACTTCGTTGCGATTGGCCGGTGTCGCTACCGTATCTTCCTCCCGGTCCTGCGGGTTCGAATATACGATTTCCCCCGTGGATTTTTTCATCAATGCGATTTCCGTAGTGACCAAATTGGTATAGAGCTTATAATTGTCATTCTCCGCCGCCAGCACAAAACCTTTGATCCCCGGACCGTTATCACTTAACTCATGAAATTCATATGTATCTTCCAAGGTATAGCCCTTGATATATTGCCGATACTCATCAACCAGCATATACTTGTATATAAACAACAGGATTCCAATGATAAGAAGTGTAACGATTACTGCCGTAAGTCTTAACTTTTTCTTAGTTATACGATTCATACTCTTCCTCACCCACTATGCCCTTAACATTAATTCATCATAGATTCCACCGAAAAACATGATAATTTGTTGTAAGACGGAACCCAGTAACAGAGTCAGAAATAATATCACAAATACAGCAGCAATCGTTAGCAGAATAATAACAAAGGTTTTACCAAAGGTAAAATTATGTATGGTCATTAATCCGATCACCTCAAGTGCGATAAAATATATAATAGAAGCTCCCATTAAAACATAGTAGAACGCCTCCTCTTTCTCAGCAATCATATGTGATAGAAGTGTACATGGCAGATACATCATCACCATGGGCAGTAGGGAATAACCGGTAACGGTTAGAATATCCACAAGTCTTCCTTCCCCGTCCATAAGACAGGTAATTGACCAATTACCAATTGAAAATAGGAAAAACAGGGCGATGACGGCTAAAACCTCCATGAGACTATTGATGGAAAGCGGATTTACATCATTCACAATAAAGCTGGCGTATTGCCGGTTTATCGAAAATGAAATCCCATAACACAATACCAGTACAAAGGCAAGGAAAACACTTCCTTTTTTTGCATGGCGGATTTCATAAAACCCATTCACAGGATGAGTCAACGGATAGAATAAATACTTAACTTTTTCTCTCATATCTCACCCTCCATATTTTTCTTCCTTTTTTCACAAGGTAAAAGCCAACGGTAATTACCACCACTGTGGTGAAGCAATACCTGAGATTTCTTTTTAACAATTCATTTCGATAACGTTTATAAGAAATAGAATAATAATGCCGGTTCTTAGCCTTTTCGAAATAACTCATTGCACCTTTATTGTCGCCCGATGCCAGATACGCCTTTCCAAGTCCAAGATTTGCCAGTTCATTATTGGTGTCCAGCTCCAATACCTTATTCCAATAAGATACTGATTCTGTCTCATTGCCATCATATCGAAAGCCAACAGCCTTATTAATACAGTCGCCATATTCGGTGACGGCAAATACCATGATGCTGTTCTTGGCAGAGTCCAGTACCAACATATTATCTCCCAGGGATTCTATAGCCACAGGTCTCGTAAAGGTTCCCATCTGTGTGCCAATTCCGCCAAAGATGTATAATAAATTCCCTTCATGATCATAGGTGAAGACTCGTCCTCTTTGTGCATCGACAGCTGAGTAGATCCTCTGATTTCGAATTACGACATCCACAATTCTCGAAGGGCCGGAATAATCTCCCATATACCTCCAGTTCAGATCTCCCGATAAACGTTCCTTTGCACTTTTTTGTATCACATCCTCCCCCTTGGGGTTGAGACGTCTGATAGACTGAACTCCTTTGCTGTCAATATTGGTTGCGTAGATAAATCCGTCTTCATCTATCTCCATACCTGTGAATTCTGTAGGAATATACAACTGCTGCTTACTTCTTTGTGCTTTCGTAGCCAGCTTTCTCCAAATTTTTTCATAGGGAGATAAACTCACCTCAATCTTGCCGGTAAATCCGCGAAAGCTCCCTTGTGACGCAAAGGACAGGATACCCTTGTATGTATTTTTTGCAATGACATAACATCTTCCTGCGTAATCCACAGAAATCTTCAAAGGCTCGAATAGATATCCCTCGCCAAGAATATCAGATTGAGGGTTTTCAATAATCTTGACTGTCTCCCCTCTGGCATTTAGTGTTACAACTCTTCGATTTCCGGTATCCGCAATATATAGTAATGCTCCGGCTGTTGTAACACCGCCCGGCGATCGAAATGCGGTTCTTGTTCCCTGATAGTCATACTCCGTGATTACCCCCATATATTGGTAAAATTTATCCAACATAATGATTCTGTTGTTATCGGTATCTGCAATGTAAATCGTACCATCCTCCGCTATGGTTAAATCCATCGGATTTTTCATAGGACCGCATTCCCAGCCTTCACCGTCTATGACCGACTGAGGAACATATGCCGCCGGTGTATACCTTACATCACCATAATAATCATAGGTATAGGTATCATAAGGCAATGTTTCCCCTGCACTTACCGTTCTTGGGTCAGACATAGCTAATACAACTATTAATAGGAAGCTTCCCATTACATGCCTGTATTTCATCTTTGTTCCCATTCTCCACCACCTTATTCCTTCATTCCTGATGTTGTCATTGTTTCAATAATATTGCTTTGACATATAATGAAGAATGTAATCGGAACTGCAGCAATAATCAGTTGAACCACAGCCGCCGCACCCTGTCTGGCCACACCGCCGGCACTGATCTGATACAACGCATGCTGTAACGGCTTCAATTCCTCACTCCTCAAAAATCCGCTGCCGGTATTCGCCCAGAGAGTCTGAAATTGAAATATAGCTAAGGTTAGCCAGGCTGGCTTAACATTCGGCATAATAATTCTCCAAAATATTGTGAATTCTCCGGCGCCATCCAACCGGCAGGATTCAATCAGAGAATCCGGTATCTGCTCCATGAACTGCTTCATAAGGTATAATCCCAATCCATAGGCAAATGCTGGTAAAACAACTGCCAGATAGTTGTTATTAATCCCCAACCAGGATATGATCATATAATTCGGGATGGCCGTCACATTGTAGCTGAACATCAAAGATAGGATTACCATTCGAAATATTATTTTTTTACCGTGAAAATTGTGCTTTGCCAGAGGATAAGCAGCCATAGATGCTAATATCACATGTCCTACGGTACCTCCCCCGGTGATCAATATCGTATTCATAATATATCTGGTAAACGGTACCCAGGAATTTGACATCAGCACATATAGATCACTGAAATTGCTTAAGGTTGGATTTTGTACAAAAACACTTGGAGGATACTTAAATAGTTCGTCAAGCGGCTTCAATGAATTATTAACGATCATCACCAAAGGCAGTGCCATAAACACACCGCATATTCCCATTAAAATAAATAGGGTTATATTGCCGGCCCTGGACCGGTTTAGCCTTTTCTCGTGCTTTAGACGCCATCTGGACGGCTTTTTATCATAGTTCGTTCTTCTGGCCATATCAGTCCCCCACTCTCCTCAATATTTTCTGAATCACATTGTTTGTTCCGATCATCAAAAAGAACAATATCGTAGCAATCGCACAGGCATACCCCATCTCATAGCGGGTTCCACCGCCATAATCAAGCAAATGGGTTACAATTGTAGTACCTGCATAATTGACAGAGGGGTTTCCGGCAAGCTGTATAGAGATATCCGCCACCGCAAAGGCTTGTGTAATCTGCATCACCGCACCAAACATCAGCTGCGGACGCATTGACGGGAGGGTAACAAACCACAGCTCCTGCCAGCGGTTTTTCACACCATCCACCGCTGCCGCCTCGTATAATGACTTATCCACAGTCTGCAAACCGGCAATAAAGGTCAAAAATCCGGTTCCCAAGGATAACCATAGCTGAACCACAATTAATATGGGCAATACATATTCTTCCTTTTTCATCCACTGAATAGGTTCATACAGGAAAGACCATTTCATGAGCCAACCATTCAGATATCCATAACGATCTCCGGAAATAATAATCTGCCATATCATAAATGCATTGCCCGAAATTGAAGGTGCGTAGAATACCAAGGTTAAGATCGCTCTTAGCTTTCCCTTAAATTCATTAATGATCCATGCAAATAACAGACACATAAAGTAACTGATGGGACCGGTGATCACCGCAAATATTAATGTATTCTTAAATGCCGTAAGAAAAATATCATCGTCCAGCAAAAGCTTTAAATAATTTTTCCACCCGACAAAATCGGGCAGCTGCAGCATATTAAAGTCTGTAAAGCTTAATACGATCGAGCTCATTACCGGAAGAATAGTAAAGAGGAAGAACAGCAACATATAAGGTGCTATCAGGATATATGACATTCTGTCTTTTTTGATATCCTTCCAATATTTTTTCATTTTATCCATTCGCTTGATACTCCCTTCTATGTTAAGCAGGTCCTTGATCCTATTCCGAATTGATCTGCTTAATCAGCATTAAGTCCGAATTCTTCCCGCTTATATTTGATCTCCTGATTTATGTAACGAATATACTCTGTCATGGCTTCCCGAGGCTGCAGTTTATTGCTGCCTTTGCTGATTACCACCCGATAGAAAGCATTGTTAACATTTCGCCAGGAGAAGTAACCTCCGGGCACCTGCTTTATCCCCTGCACCTGGTCATATTGCTCCATCAGCGCATGATAATCGGCTGTAGGCCATGGCAAGGATTGAAATGCCTTTATATTGGCGGTAGGATATCTTGCCGCAGCACCCATAAGTCCTTCCATCTCCTGACCGTATGCCGTCTGCACCTGTTCGGAGGTCCACCATTTCATGAACTCCCAGGCAGACTCTTTATCCTTGCATTTGTCCATCATCATACAAGCCAGTCCGGTGCTTGCACTTGCGTGATTGATTGTGCCATCCTTCCCTTTTATGCCGGGAAGTGGTGCAAAGCCCCACAAGCCCTTAATATCCAGTGCTGAAACCTGAAAATTGTTATAGGTTGTAAAGTCTGCGATTATAATTGGTGCTACACCAGTTCTAAAGCGCTGCTCCACAGAAGTCTCACGATCCAGTTTATAGTCTGTGTAAAATTCTGTGTAATCAAGAAAAGCATTAATTGCTTCTATCTGATCCAGAGCCGAAGCCCTGTTATCCTCCGTATATAACTTTCCTCCATTTTGATACAAAAGCGATACCCATATGCTTTCAGCGGGAAGCATCCCTATTTCCATCTGATTTTCATTGAGTACGGACATAACGGCCTTCATATCATCCCAGGACTGAGGGACCTCTAACCCCAGCTCCTTTAGTATATCTTTACGATAGAACATTACCGGGAACACCTGTGTTTCAGGCAACGCGAACAGGGAGTTCTCATAGGTAAAGGGAACCAGCGCACTGGTTCGGAATCGGCTCTTGACATTTGACAACTCTTCCTCTGAAACCAGCTTTGTTAGATCTACCACCGCACTTCGGATTCCATAATTAACAGGGATATCGTTTGAGCCATAATTCGTTCCTGTCGATGCTGCCACCACTCCGCCGTTCCCAACCTGAATTGCAACATCCGGCCCCTCCCCTGATAAGGTAGCCTGCAATAAGGTGTTCATATCCACAAGCATTACGTTGACATTAATGTTTTGTTCTGCGGTAAAACGTTCATCAATCAAGGCTTTAATCACATTGGCCTGGTCTCTGCCGGAGCCAACCCATACCGTAATTGTTTTACTATCTTCACTGTCCTCCTCAATATTTCCGATGGAGTTGTAATCAATGACAAAGGACCAAAACAGTCTCTTGACTTCATGAACAAACCTGTCCAGTATGGAATTCTTTACTTTAGGCAGTTTCGCTTCCGGCTGCGTAATATAAATCGCATCAATTTGCAACGGCTGCTCTACCACCTGTTGGAGCCAGGTTCCAAGGGCACTGATATTGAGTTTAAAATTTGGAAGAAGCTTTGCAATTACCTCAACATCTCTGGTAATGGTGGTTAGCTGGTCTCGAATCGTCACCAGAAGTGTCTCTTTGTCACTCCCCCCCCCTGTAGCAGCTCGCAGCCTAAGAATGAGTGCCTCCATTTCTGTCTTGATCTGTGTAAAATCCTCATTTAAATTCGGAAGGGTTTTTGCAATCTCATAATCCCGGAACTGATCCGGTGTAACACCTGTGATTTGAGCCACCTTTCGATATTGTTCATTCAGTCTCATCAAGAGCTCATGAACTTCACCGACCATTTCTGCCAAATCGCCCAGTACCACCTCCATACGAATGGTATGACTTCCCTTCTTCAGATAAAAATTATATTTTTCTCCGTCTTTCGCGGATAGCGTTTTCATCTTCCAGGAGCTGGAATAATCAAACCGGTATCCGTTTAATTCCTGAAATGGCACCACTCCGTCGATACTGATTTTTCTGGAAACAAAGGTTCCTTTTACAAAATTCTGCTTCTCATGCAGGGTTATATGATAATAACCATCCTCAGGCACCTCAAACTGCCACTCCACCCATTGGCCCACAAACCGCCATCCGTACCCTCCTATGGTATTATTCTTAAGCTCTTTTGAGCTATAAGGAAATACAGCAGGGGAGGATTGGTCCTGGGTAGGATATAGCATCTGCGATGACTTTTTAGAAGCATTCTCACCTTGTATCTCAAGTACCCCGGCAATTGCATTCTGATATCCCAGTGCTTTCTGCTCCTCAATAACCTCCTGATAGGTCCTGATACTTTCAGTATTTGATATTGTAATGCGACCCAAAAGCATTGGCTCTCTTCTTGAAATAATGGTCAGGGTGTGGGCACCCTTGGTCAGGTAAACAGATAAGGCATCGCTAATATATCCTTCACTGTCAAATAATTTACGATTCAACCATTCCGGTTTCTCAATCTGCCTTGGCTTCATATCATTCCCCTGGTTATCTACCGCCCAGGTATCAGACCTGTTTGTCCAGATCCTGGAGAACTCGATCAGGGACAGTTCTCTGTAGGGCAATATTCCATCCAGAAAGAAACTTCTTTGTATGGAGGCACTATTACCCTGAACCGGATAATAATCCAGGGATATATCATACAGTCCTGCATTCTCAACAATAAAATTGTATTCGATCAATCCACTCTCTTGCGTATATACAGCCTTTCCTGGATAGCCTTCATAACGGTCCATCACTTCCACACTCATATTCTCTACCCTGTTATAAGCTGCTGCATCAATTTCGATGACCGCATTCGGTCGCGGAACTTCCCCAAGGGCTTCTATGTATCCATTATAATCAATCACATCATTGGGATAGTCCAGCACCTCATCATACTGCTTCGCAAAAGTATCTGTTAGGGCATATGATGTATTGTGCATTCCTACAAAACCAAGCAAAACGATTATCATGACTGCCATACCTACTAAGCGCACAATTTTTTTCATCAATTGATATCCTCCAATAGCAAAATTCAATTTATTTATTGTATATAATGAATACTAACATTAATATTTTTCTTTCTCAATTGTGTATTATGCATACATACTGACAAATTGTGCAGAATTTATCCTGCCCTGTTTGAGTCTGAATCGTCTCCTCCCAGTAATATAGCAGGAGGGAAACGACAAAAAAGGCAGCCGTCAGAATTTACTTTTCTGTCGACTACCCTTATTCCATCCATAAACAAATTACTACAGGCACCATCTTTTGTGTGAATTAGTCATTCGCAATTCACACTTACATTCATGCGCGCTACTTGCTCCCATGCATAAATTCAACGTATGAATTAGTTTTTTATAATTCCTGCTAATTCAGCAGAATTAATTCTCCCATTTTAGAGGGATCTGACCATGCTGTACCAGTCCGGTCAAATATATTAATCGTCCCAGTTCTTCTTCCCTGCGCTGAGGCATCGTTAATCTGCACATCAAAGCCCACCACACTGTTCTCACTTTTCTCTACGTCCCATGCAACGGCTGCTTCAACAATATAGCCTGTCACGTTGCCATTCTCATCCACCAGGGATTTCGATGCCGAGGTCAAACGTTTCTTGTCCCCCATCGGAAAGCTTGTGAAATTATCATACCTTATCCGAAATTGAAGATCATCCTCCTGATAAGTTGCTGCCTTATCATTTCGTTCATCTAAAAAAATCTCCACGGAATCCTGCTCATACTCATTCATATTGTCATGATTCAATATCGGATCCTTAACCTCAAACAAAATATAGAGCTTCTGCTCGTCCCATAATAATCGGACCTCCCCCGTTGCCTCGACACCGGAACCAATTATGATGCCCGGCTTGATTTGGCCGGCCAAATCCCATACATCATCCACATCCCCATCTATTTTGGGGGTAGCATATACTGCTTTTGCACGATTTTTCTCATCTATAAATCCGGTTGACTGATGTTCTTCTTTCTCCCCCGGTAAGGATTTCGCCGCCTCAAGGAATGCCTTTACTACCTTAGGTTGATACCATGTATTATCTGTACGATTAAATATTCCAAACAGCTCATTTCCTGACGAATAGTAGCCATTATCCCACCAGACACATTTAATACCATATTGATTGGCTTGCTTAACATAATAAGAAACCCAACGAGCTATTTCTTCCTCATTTGGTATCACTGATTGATCGGGTAGCTTCATTTCTTTATTGACCGCACCGAATTCTGTAATCATTACTGCTGCTCCCTTGCTTATGAAGGTATCATCAAGCAATTGAAAAAGTTGGTCAATTTCAACATTGGCAGAACCATCCCATATCTTTAAGTCCCAGTCAGTATCGTTATAGAAGGTGAAGCGGTATGGCGTGTAAGCATGAATTGATATAATCAAGTTGTTATCTTCCGGTATCTTAAGCTCCTTCACTCCATTTTTAGAGGGCTGAGCCGCAAAAGTTGTGATCAGAAGACACCTTTGAGCGTTGTTACCACCTGTAGCTCTAACGGTATTTACAAATTCCTGGTTTAATTTATTAACAACATTTCTTCCCTCTGTGGTTCCGCCTTCCCACTCCGCAATGCCCCCTTCAATGCGTGGTTCATTCATACCTTCAAAAAGCAAGTGGTCTCCATAACCCTTAAAGTACTCTGCTATCTGCGACCACATACTTACAAACTGCTCCCTGACAGCCTCATAATCCTTATCCCGTGGCTTTAACCAGGAGTTCTCATGATGCATATTAATGATGACATACATATTATTCTGCATGGCATAATTAATCACCTGCTTTATACGGGCCAGTCTTGCCTCATCAATGCTATATTCGGGTGCACTGCCGGTAAATAGGTTCCAGGAGATTGGTATTCGAATGATATCAAAGCCGGCTTGTGCTATCGCACTGATCATTTCCTGCGTGACCACCGGATTTCCCCAGGCTGTTTCGCTCCCCGGTGCATCAAAGGTATTTCCCAGATTCCACCCGGCAGTCATTTCGGTAATTAACTCTTTGGGTGATAGCCCTCTCATTGTACCATATTCTGCCTCGTCTCCCTCTTGATTTGCAATTACTTCCTCCTTGACAATAGCATCGGTCGGGCTTGGTTCAATTGTGAACTCATCCTGATCAACCGATTTGGCCGCCTTGCAGCCCCCAAGTCCCAAAACCAGTATACACATGATAATTAGTAATAGCTTCTTATACATAATACCTCCTCATCCTGTTAAAGACTCTTTCTAAGTATAGTATAAGAGAGCTTTCTTAATCCTACAATTAAATATTCTGCGGGTTCACTAAACTATTATGCAATTTATTGCACGGAAAATTCAGCACACTTGTTCATAAACCATTCTTCTCAATCCGGATCACTTTTGACCTGAATTGAGAAGATCCATACAATAATTTTTTTTGCTGGCTGCCTATCATGTTTTTTGATTTGAGTAAGCTGCTTTCTTATGGATGCCGCCCATTAAGGCAGGGTTTTAACTCGTGAATATACTATACTAATCTTCTTTCCTGCTATGATCGGGATGGTCACTATTCTTATCCGTATCACTACTACTTGTTTTATCCTCCGAGGTTTGGGTAAACTTTACAGAGGATATTATTACCTTCAATTTACCCTCGCTTTCCGTGCTGCTCTCAGCCGGATAGGTATAATTGAACTGATAGGATACATAGCCTGCGACAATCTCATACTGCGTCATAACATATTTGGTGTCTTTCAGTGAATAAGTAAATACCAGTTTCAACGCATCATAACCATCAATTGTTGTTTTATCCAGCTCTGTTATATCAAGTTCCTTATAACTTTCGGACAGCAGTATCTGATAATCCTCCTTTGTACGATTAAAGTCTGTAAGCCATGCCTCACCTCTGGAATACCAGAAAGCAGGTTCTTCTTCTGAAGCAGAACTATAAAAATTTACATAGGCACTGTCCTCTGTGGGATTCTCTTTCATTGTCCAGTCACTAGGGTAATCAAATGTTAAACGGTTACCGGAATAGCTGGATATCCTTAGTACGGACGGTGTGACCTGAGGTATAACAGAAGGTATAACGGAAGGCATAGCTGTAGGTGAAGCAGAAATTGCACTGATTTTTTCCCATGATGAAAGCCATTGATAGCTTACATCATAATAATCACCGTCAATGATCAGATATCTGTTTGCGGCGTTGCTTACCTTATGGCGTGTGCCGTCAGTTAGCGTGATTTCAAAAGTGATTGATCCTCCCGCCAATTCTTCCGGATTTTTAATGTAGTTCCCACTACTTTCATTCATAAGAGCAATAATGTCTTCAAACTCCGACGCGTCCAACGGCCTGATGTTATCACTTTCCAGACCCGGACTTTCAATAAGTTCTATCTTTTCGACATCTTGAATATCCAGTCTTTTTGCCCACTGCATGGATGCTTTGTTTTCATGTGGGTTTGATACCAGGCTTGTGGCCACTGTAATAACTGCGACAAGTGAAACGACTATAACCCAAAATGCGGGCTTTTTATAAGTCATTACATTTTTAATTCTGCCCTTGATATCACCCTCGCAGAATGCAAGCGGTACTCCGGCAATTAAATTTCTTCCCGTTGCCATGCCCAACAGCAGTGCAGAATAATCACCGCGGATGTCAGAATTCATATGTTTCATAACACTTTCATCACAGGACATCTCCATGTCGTTACCGAATAGTACAAACGCTACCCAGACCAGAGGATTAAACCAATGAAGAGTAAGCACTGCAAATGCCAGTATCTTTACAATGTGGTCAAGTCTGCGAATATGTGTCTGCTCATGCAAAATAATGTAGTTCCGGTCCTGTACAGACAAGCTAGACGGCAGATAAATCCTGGGACGTATGATCCCCATTACAAAGGGTGAATTAATATGGTCCGCCAGATATATATTGGCACGAAGCTTTACTGAACCGATAAGCTTCCAATGCAATCGCAGCAAAGAAACAATACTATATAGTAATAAAGCTGCAATTCCAATCAGCCAAATAACTTCACCCAACGCTATCTTACCTTGTAAGGTATTAATACCATCCGTCAGTACGTTCACCGGCGGGGCAGAAGGATTCGTATGATCTACAGTTGTAATTCCGGTATTGATCAGTGTTATCTCAGAATCATTCGCATCCAACGGCAAAGACAGCGAATTCTCGGGCATCATACTCCATATACTGGAAAAGGAAAAAGAACAGATTAACCGGAATAATACTACACCCCAAAGCAAATAGGAAAATATCTTTGGTGCTATTTTAAGAAACAACCTCGCCATCATAACAAAAATAATCACGTAACTTGCGGTATAACTCATATTGAGTATTCGAAGAAAGATTTGTCCCGTCATACACCCTCCTCCTTACTTTGTGCAATGATCTGCTGCAGCTCATTAATTTCTTTCTCAGATAATTTCTTTCGCATAGTGAAAGCAGCCAAAAATTTAGGGAGGGAACCCTCAAAGGTTTCCTCAACAAATATTTCACTTTGCAATGCGTGAAGCGCTTGCTTTGATAGGATCGAGGATACTATCCCGTCATTATTTTGAAATATCTTTCGCTGACACAGACGGCGTAACATAGTATATGTAGTGGATTTTTTCCATGCCAGCTCCTTCTCACACAACTTTACCAAATCTCCGGATGAAGTTGGCTCATGATCCCATATAAGCTCTGCAAACCTTGTTTCCATGACTCCTAATTTGTAATCCATTATTTTTAACCTCCCTGTTTTTAATCTACGCAGTTTAACCTACTTTATTTCATCTGCTCGGTTACATCTGCTTGCCTTTTGCCGATAAATTATCTCTTATCGGTTTAATGACATTAAACCTAATTATTAGTTTACTGTCATTAAACCAGTTTGTCAATATATAGTTAGTTTACTGCTTCAAATTCTCCTTATCGTCCATGCGCACTGCTTGCTTCCACCCATATCCACCCATATATTTAATGTATGCATTCGTTTTTTCATTTACACGCTGCTCCTTATCTTTATTAAAAAGCATTGTCAAGTACGATATGTTCCTAAAGCAAAAAGGCCACCTCGTTTAATTGAAGTGACCTTTATCTTGTGCTATTCCTCTTTGAAATCAAAATTATTCATACAATCCGGTGACAGCTTCTAACTCTATTTCTACCAATTGCGTCGGTCTGTTTAAATTCGGCGTCTCCACCATTGTAAAAAGCGGACAAATCTCTTTAAAATATTCTGAGTAAGCAGTCCCTACTTCTTTCGCAAATTTCATATCAGTTATATACGCTTTAATCTTTATAACATCCTTTGCAGATGCATCAGCTCTCGCTAATAAGTCAATAAATTTCTGAAAAATATACTTTGCCTGTTCATAGGGTGTTTCACCAAACACCGAGCCGTCCGGTTGTACCGATGTTGTCCCGCCAATATAGATATGTTCCCCGGCCTTAACCATCCTTGAATATCCTACCGCAGCTTCTAATGGCGCTCCTGACGAATAATTAATTCTTTTCATTTTACCTGCCTCCTTATAGAACGAGCCTGATCATACTTGGTATCACAGGACTCTTCTGTCTTTTCTTTATTCTATACGAAAAGCAGCGTTATACTTGTAAAAATCGGAAACAAGTACATAAGCTAGCAAAAGCGGAAATCATTACGCCGGAATGACCATTAATAGATCCACATTCTCTGTCTTAAAAAGGGTGCCGTTGTTATCACCGGCACCCTTTGAATTTGCTTATTTGCTCTGCATCCATGTATCCAGCTGTTCCTGCTTATCTGCAATAATTGTATCGATTCCCGCGTCCTTTAATGCCTTCTGGAATACCGGAAGTACCTCATCAATATCTACTTCATTATACATAAGTGAATTCCAGTATTGACTTACCACATTGGAGCAGGCAGTTATCTCATTCACAGTATTACTATTATCGTAAACAAATCCTAAGGCTATGGATTTGTCACAGGTCTCATTGGCATCTTTCATTGCCTGATAGTAGTCTTTCGGATCCGTTGCCCACGGAGTGGCAATTGACATATTCGGCCAGAAGATACCGATACCGAGAATCCATCCATTCTGGCTGAAAGCATCCTTAACTCCCGGTAAAAGTTCACATAATCCATCTTGATTAATTACATGATGCTTGCCTTCAATTCCGTTGATCATCAGGTTGGCAACCTCAGGATCACTGTACAATTCGTTCAGAACCTTCATTGCTGCTTCCGGATTCTTGCAGAAGGCACTGACATGCCAGGTACTGGTGGTTACGGAGCTTGTTGTTGCCAATGGCTTTGTTAACATCAGGCCGGTCATTTCTTTACTGTATGAATTTCCCTGAATTTGTGCATCGATCTGCGCATTGAAGCTATATCCCATCTGCCCGATTGCGGTATCGTTCATTACAAAGTTCGCCGGTGTGTCATTGTTGTTAAGCGGATCAGCGGCAAACAGATTATTTTTCTTCCATGTCTTTGCATATTCTAACATTTTCATAAATTGATCTGATTCATAGTAATTTGATACGGTAGCAGAATTGGTCGGATCCATTAGAACACCGAGGAGCTTCGTGTCGCCCAGATTATCTATGTCTTTCGGTACATAATATCCCTGGTTTGTACCGGGGATGAGATCCTTATCCGGATAAGCTGTTTTCAATTGTATCATCACATCCGTAAGATTATCCCAATTGGTCACCTTAGTTGTATCAATACCTGCACTTCTTGCCAGATCTTCTCGTAAGAAGATGTCGTTACCGGAACAGTAAGCGTTAAAAGAAGGTACCCCATAGAGCTTACCGTTAATCTTGGTGCAATCCAGATAAGATTGATCGATATTTTCCAGAATGCCCGCGCCATCCTTACTTAACAAATCGTCAATGGGAATAATCTGACCGTTGGCTACCAGGTTGCTGATACTTGTGTAATAAAAGGAGCTGAATAAGTCAACAGAATCCCCGCTTCCTGAAAGCAGAAGGTTTAACTGAGTCTGCCAATTGGCAACCTCTATGGGTATCAGTTCAACCTGAACACCGATTTTATCCTTCAGTATCGTATTCAGTGCATCCTGAACATCCTGTGTGTCTGTAATTGAAGCCATTACTGTAAAAGGAATCTTGATCAGCGGCATATCCTTCACATCTTTAGTCTCATCTGCCGCTTTTGTTACGGAATTATTTGAGGAATCCGAATTACTTTTATCCTCTTTTTTACTACACCCACTTAAAGCTGAAAAACACAATGACATCACTAAAAAAATCGCAATAAATTTTTTCATATTCATCCCATCCTCCGATTTCGTAATTTAGATTACAATAAAATTCTAGTCTTTATCAGAGCGCTTTTCTATCATATTTATGACGATGTTCATCACTTTTCTAATCTGATGAATATAGATTCCTAATATCATTTATCCCTGGGATATTCAGACTGCCGTCTCATCCTTCCCTGTATTTCTGGCATTCTGCTTTCGATATTCAATCGGAGTTACATTTACAAATTTCTTAAACATCTGCGTAAAGTGGGAAAAATTTGTATATCCAACTTGAAGCGCTATCAGGCTGATGGACAGAGATGTCGTTTCCAATAGCTCCTTTGCAATCTCTATCTTCTCAAGCTGAATATAATTTTTCAGATTACTGCCCATCTGTTGTTTGAAAATTTTAGTCAGATATTCGGGAGACAGACTGACGTAGTTGGAAACCATCTTCACAGATAATTCCTGGGATATGTTATTGGAAATATAAGTTCTTGCTTTATTGACCAAATTATTGTCCTGAGCTTCCAGAATGCTTTTTTGCTTCACTGCCTCTATCAGGATTCCAATTGCAGATTTCAGCCACTCTGTTTTTTTGAAGCTGTCCATATAATCTTCATAGGTATACTGATCGGAGAAGATATTGGTAATTTTCGTATTCTGTTCATATAGGATGCTAAAGAACATCTGTGTAAGCTGTTGATGCAAGAAACGCAAATTATTCAAATTTGCCTTTTCCTCATCAATTAAACTGTCAATATAGCCGCAGATCTCACGATATACCAGATTTTCATGATGATTTTGAAGCATGTTCTCCCATCGGCCGACCCGATAGGATAAGTCCAAATCATGCGTTGGTGCGTTAACTCTGGTTTCTTGTATGGAATATACCCGCTTTTTCTGATCACCATTATTATTTTTCATCTGAAGAATATTTTCTGCCTCCTGATTAAGCTCCGATACGATCACCGGATTTCCAAGATAACAAAATGTATCCAGATGAAAATAAGTTTCCATATAAGTTACGAAAGCAGTAAACACGGAGGTAACATTCAGGTCCGTCTTCTCCTGCGAATACATCAATATCATGAAGCTGTAAGGTTCAACAACAGCAGTTATAATCTTTGTATGACAATTTTCCATGAATTCGTTTAGAATATTATATATAATGAACTTTACAAGTTCCTCCGGCATATCTGCCTTCTGATTTTTTCTCATCATGACATCAATCACTGCAGGAAATATCACACTGTTGTCATCCAGTCCAATCTCCATTTCCTTTAAATCCCGAAGCCCCCTGCCGCGGCAATCCTCCATTTCAGAAATCAAATCCTTTACAATCCGTTCCAACATATCGTGTTTATTTTTTAATAAATACTTTCCTAAATGATACATCTCGTCCTGAAATTTTTGTACATTCAGTTTCTGAATTGCCCGTTTCACCACCGCCTCAATTTCCTGATAAGGAGAGGGCTGAATCACATAATCAAAGCACCCCAGCTTAACGCCCTGCTGTGCATAGGTGAAACTGTCATGAGAGGTTAAAAAGATACATATGGTTGCGGGATAATTCTCATTGATCCATCTAACAAGCGAAATTCCATCCTCTCCGGGCATCTCAATATCACATAGAAGGATATGAATGGGCATCCGTCCCATGATTGCTCTGGCCTCGTTCGCTCCTGTTGCTGTGGCTACCAGATCAATTCCCATATTCTTAAATCCAACCCCCGCTGTAATTCCCTTCAATACCGTTGTCTGATCGTCAACAATTAATACATTTATTTTCACTTCTCCAACTTTACTACTCATGGTTTTCCTCTCCTTCCATGATCCTTAGCTACCCTCTACATTTCTTCCCTCTTTAGTGGTATTACAATCACTACAGAGGCACCACCCTGTCTTTTATTGAAAAATGCAAATTCTGTATCCGTGCCGTATAATAATAAAATACGATTCTTTAAATTACTGATTCCTATGTGCTGCTCTTCGAAATTTTTCTGAATATGTCCGTTTAGGTTATCCAGGGCTTCCTGATTAAACCCCTTCCCGTTATCACTGATCTGAAATTGGATAAACTCTTTTTCTTCCAGAATCTGTTTATTCACTGTTAAGTTAATTTGTAAGCAACCGTTTTCTGTTAATGCATATTTATATGAATTTTCAACAAATGTCTGAATGATAAGCAACGGAACTTTACAATCCAGCAAATCTTCATCCACCGTCTGCATCAGCATCAGCGGACGATCCGTATTCATCTTAAGAATTTCAAAATAATCCCTGGTTGCCTCCAGCTCACTGCGCAATTCCACCATCTGTAATGTATCATGGAATACATAACGCATATGACGGGAAAAGGAAAGAATCATCGTTTGTATTCGTTCCATCTCATTGCCTGCTGCCATGGCATATATGTTCTTCAGACAATTCAAGAAGAAATGGGGCTCTGTCTGTAATTGGTAATATTGTAATACTGCATGCTCCTTTTCCCTCTCCTTTTTCAGATTATCTTCCTCCAACAGCATGTTTTGATTCATCAGTCCATACAATGCTTCATTGATAATCTGGAATTCAGAGACCAGGGTTTCCTCCTCCATATACAAGGCTTTGTTATCCTGCTCCTGCAACTGCTTTGATACCTTTTCGATTTTCTTAAGCGGATAAAGCATGATGCGCTTCATCTGCTGGTAAATTAAAAGAACAACTCCGATGAAACACAAGGATACGGTTCCCGTCAACAGCACTGCAATGTTACGATACTGCCAGATTAATTTTCGTGGTGTCAGAATGCATAATCCGATATCTACATTCGAGATCTCCATGCTTTGGACTATATATTGATCCGTATGCGTGTACTGCCTGTCCTCTTTTGCCAGGATATGTTCCATCTGATCTCCATCCTGCAACAAGAGCTCCCGATTTGTTAAAATGCCTTCTTTATTAAAAAACAATAGAATTGCTTCTTTTAAATTCTTTTCATCAATTGTGGAAAACAGAAACTCGTTAAGATCAATCGCAGTGGAAATAAAGGTGTTCTTCATCCCATAGGTCTTAAACAAAAAGGCATGGCCATTGCTGTTTAGAATCTGCCAATCATAAGTTATCTTCTCACTCTTCATATAGGATTTCACCATTTCATCCATTTGCTGCATTCCATATGTTGTATAATGATTGGCTCCACGCTCACAGATAAAGACATCCTTATCAAAGTTAATAATGTAAAGGCCGGTAATCTTTCTTGATACAGAGATTTTACTGCTCAATGTATTACGAAGGGCGTACTTTGCCTGAAAAAGCTGTACCGGATTAATATCCATCATCAGCAGTTTAAAGTCCTGATTATTTCCAAAAACATTCAGCATATAAGTATCAATGTCGTTTAATGTATCTTTCAGCTCCTGTGCATATACATTTAATATCAGCCGATTGGTTTTGGCCACCTGATTTTTATACACATTAATGGAATAATAACCAAAGCTAAGAATGATTAATACAATTACACCTCCGAGAATCAATAAATAAAAACAGATTTTTCTGCGCAAGGAATATCTTTTTCGTGTTCCCATATTATTTCCACCTTTTATGAATATTGTTATGTCAATCAGTTTGTTTCTCAGGCACACAAAAAATGAACAATATTCATTTCTCAGATAAAAGGTTTGATTTTTGTCTGCCAATGATATCATTCATAACAACTTTATTTCTTGTCCTCATTATACCCCATTTATACTGTTCTCACTATCAATATTCTGCAACGAATTGTTACTTTTCTAATCAAGTTCCAATAATATAATGAAACAGCTTTAGAAAATCATAACATCCGCTGATTTTTCTAAAGCTGTTTTGCTATGAGCTCATTCTCCTTATGGGAGGAGAAGATGCAGGTTTCTTTTCAACAGGACGAAAGGAAATGTCCTATCCTCTGTCCGTATGATAAGATTTGCTCTTTTTTCTTATTGGGATGAGAGAATGCTTTCTCCCCTCCTGGCCTCATCATAATACGTTATGGTATAGGTCTTGCTTTTTAAGTCCGCCGATAAGCTGGTATGGTAGATCCCTTTTTGCCAGGTTATAGAAAGAGTACCGTCCTTGTGATCTTCTCCAACTTCAATTTCTCCGTCAAATGCCGGATAGGTATTACGAAATCTCATAATTTCATACAGTTTCTGCAGCATTGGCTTTTTGACTGCTTCCCTTATTTCCTCCGGGGAATAAATGTGCCGGTTAATACTTCGCCCTTCCTCACCCCGTTTTAGTGCCTCAATATCATTCTCACCTGCCAAAAGACCGACATGATATACCTGCGGTATTCCAGGGGTATAAAACTGTATGATCCTTGCAAGCAAGTAGGAATCATCATCCTCGTTCAGGGCAGAATAATAAGTACAGTTCAGCTGATAGGTTTTTAGTTTGGCACCTGAAACTTTCACTACGCCGGCGGGAAGGCGAATGAATGGTTTGGCCTCTTCTGTCTTCTTATCAACGGCCTCTCTGACAATATCTATCTCTTCATCGGTCAGCAAACCGGCAACATCAACCACACCAATGCCATCATGCGTATCAAGCGTTGTAAATTGTCTGCGGGGGCAGATATTCAACCAATGGATCAGTCTGTCGGTGCGTCCGGTCATAAGGCCGTGCAGCAAAAGCATCGGGAGTGCAAAATCATATACCCAGTAGCCCTTCTCAGCCATTTTCAGCTGAATTTGATACTTTTCATGAATTTCAGGAAGCATCAACGTACCATATTTACGTAAAGGCTTCATGCCGATGTCAAGTACTTCCCAAATCTCCGGTTCCACAAAGAAGCAGCTGGAGCCAGGCCGCTTCGATGCATAAGCGAAGGCATCAAAGCGAAGGAGCGGTACATGTTGTGCCAGTCGTACCAGATTACGTTCATAGTATGCCTGCGTCGCCTCGGAATAAGGATTAATATCAATCTGTTCCTCGAAGAACGTATTCCATAGCTTTACCACCTTACCATCTTCTCTTGTAAATTCCATATATGGGCCGTTTAGCTTTCTTCGATAGAGAGCCTCCATTTCCTCTTCTGTAGGCTCTCCCTGCGGCCAGAATTCCTCCCAGTGAATGAACATATCACGAAAAGCGGATTTGTCTCCATTCTTCATGTAATCCTTAAATTCTTCGCAGCGAATGGACACATGATTTAACATAAAGTCCGCCATCAAAAAATATTCAGATCCCAGCTGATCCAGGTCCTCCCAGGTTCCATACTCTGGGTCTATGATATCATAGTTGATTACAGCAAAACCCCGATCCCCGGAGGATGGATAAAATGGAAGTATATGAATTCCGCCGAAGACACCCTCAAAGTGTTCTCTCAGTACATCGCCTAAGTCTCTGATATTTCGTCCTATGCTGTTGGGATAAGTGATCAGCATAATTTTATTTTCAACCTTTTTCATTGTCTTTCTCCTTCATTAACCCTTCACTCCTCCTACGGTAATGCCCTTTACAAATGTATTCTGGAAGAAAGGATAGATTGCCAGAATCGGCAGAAGTGCAATTACTGCAATTGCCATTCTGATTCCTATACTTGGTACTTTCTCTCCGGCTTGCTTGAACATGGCCTGATTCTGGGGATTATTCAAAAACTCCGCACTGCTGATCATTCGGTTTAACAGATTCTGGATACTATACAGATCCGTACGTTTTACGAGATAATAAAGACCATTTTGCCAGTCGTTCCAATAGGTGATTCCTACCATCAATCCCACGGTTCCCATAACCGGTTTTGACAATGGTACTACTATTTTCATCAGTATTCTTAACTCCGACGCTCCGTCAACCTTCGCCGCCTCGATAAATTCGGTGGGAAGATTTGTCGTGAAATAGGAACGCATCATAATCACGTAATATGCATTTACCAGCAGCATAGGGATAATCAATGCATACAGGGTATCCTTAATCTGCATATTCGTATACATCATATAAGTTGGTACCAATCCACCGTTAAAGAGCATGGTAAAGAAAATATAGAAGGAAACTATATTTCTACCCGGCAGATCTCTTCTTGACAGCGGATATGCCATTAAGGTCGTTATAATGATATTCGCTGTTGTTCCCAGAAATGTAACAATAACGGTGATCCCATATGCCTTTAAGATCTGTATTCTTGATGTCCACAGATATCGATAGGCATCCAGGCTAAGTGATTTCGGAAAAAAGGAATACCCGTTGACCGCCAGCGCCTTTTCCTGTGTCAACGAACTGGCGATCAGCAGAAGGAACGGCAGCACACACAGAAGGCACAATAATATTAATATAACATTGGTTAAGATTTGTATTTTTTTGCTATTTGAAATCATTCGTCCACCTCATCCTCTCATATCGCATTCTAAAATAGTGCATTGTCCTTTTCCAGCTTTCTGACCACCTGGTTTGCACTAATAACCAATACAAAGCCAAGAATTGACTGCATAAAGCCTGCTGCCGTACTTCGTCCAAGATCATTCAATTCAAGTAATCCGCGATATACATAGGTATCAATCGTATTGGTGGTACTGTATAGTAGTCCGCTGTTCATCGGTACCTGATAGAATAAGCCAAAATCCGAATAGCAGATTCTTCCGATCTGTAACAACACCAATATAATGATGGTAGGCTTCAGACATGGTAATGTGATCCGTTTAATCTGCTGCCAAACCGTTGCACCATCTACCATAGCCGCTTCATAATAGGTTTTATCGATTCCTATTATCGTAGCAAAATACAAAATGGAGCTGTATCCGAAACTTTTCCACAAAAACACGAAGGTCAATATAAACGGCCAGTATTGTGGCTTAGAATACCATGATATGCCTTCTATCCCTAGAGCGCCCAATATGGTTTTATTAATGAAACCATTTCCTCCGCTTAGAAAAGCAAAAACTATATAGCTCACAATAACCGTCGAAATAAGATATGGTATGAGTATCAAGGTTTGATATATTTTCCTGCTTCTGTTTCTGGTTACCATATTCAGCAGGATAGCAACAAAAATAGCTAATATATTTCCCAGCACGATAAATACCAGATTATAGCCGATTGTATTTCGAAAAATAATCAGAGCATCCTTTGATTTAAACAAATATTCAAAATTATCAAATTTGACCCAGGGGCTCTTCAGAGCTCCCAAAGAATAATTAATCCGTTTAAAGGCAAGTAATAAGCCTGCCATCGGAATATAATTATTGATCAGCATATAGATGCATCCCGGCAATAACATCAAATATAGGGGAAGGTAAGATTTTATGTTAATGCGTTTTTTCTTTTTCGATTTATGTTCCATTTATTTTACCTCGCATTGTTTCTGATTTCATTACTCCTTAACCTGTGCCAGCAACCAATCCATAATTCCATACTCATTATGATAAGTTAACACCCAGGACTGATGATTCTCTACCATACGTTCATCAATGGATAGATCATAATTACTTCCTAGTCCATATTTTGCAAGCTCTTCGTGAGAATACAGCGTAAGCCTTGCTTCCTGATTGCCTCTCTCCTTCAGATACATCATTGCATCTACAATGTACTTATGTCTGGAATAGTTATAATCAACATACGCCGTTGAAATCCATAGCTTAAAATTACCCAGACTCTTGATAATATCAAATGTTTCTCCGGTCATGGAAGGGCAAATGGGAGCTGCTGCCGCAAACAAATCGCGGTCAACCGCCAGAATTCGTAATGTTCCTCCTCCGCCCATTGATAGTCCTGTTACGTAAACCCTTCTTCCATCCACTTTGCCGGCACTGATCATTTCACGAATAATCGTACAGATATCAGAAAGATATTCCCGATTCCATCCAAAACCTGCCGTATTCGGTAATTCAATCGGCTGTTGAAAGGGTGCATAATTCACATCCTTTAGAAAGCTCTTCGTAACGACTTCACTTTCATTGAACACCCCGGGTGCCTGTGGTGCCATGACATAAATATCCGGAAAACGTTTTGCCCACTCTGCTGCTCCGATGGTACTGGTCATTTGTTTCCAGTTATCATAACCGATCTCACCGCCGCCATGAAGGAACAATACCAATGGACGCGGTCCCTTGCAAGCCGGCTCATACAGGCGATATCGTACATCGTATTTCTCACAGGCTTCAAAATCGTCTGCCAGCTCCGTTTCAACCTCAGAAATATCTGCTTTGCAAAAGGCAAACTGTTCCGAGCTCACCTCAAAATCACGGCGGTAATAAAACGGCTCTACTTCCAGTATGGTCTGTTCTCCCTCATTTCGGATCCCGGTCACACCCTTTGCTGCTGTCTTACCGCTAAAATCTGTGAATGCATTCAAAAGCTTAATCTCCTCAGCCCTTACAGCCGGATAACTTTTATCTAAAATCGTAAAAGATTTTACCATTTGTCCAAAGTCACCTACAAAGGTATTCGCTTTTATTTTCATTCTTTGCTTCCTCCCAGATGATTCACTGCCAGCCAGCCCAGAGCCCGCACCATCATAGCATCAATTGCCTCTTTGGTGGTTGCTCCATCACAAAAATCGGTGATCGATTCCTTATACATGTCGGCCAGCTCTAGATTTTCCTGATAAGCTTCCTCCTGCTTCCCGCAGGCCAGGTAGAGGAACGGTTCACAAACCGTCTTTGCAATTGCAAAGATATCATTCTGACTGGAACGCACGCTATGCAGATCTCCAAACACTGCTTTCAGTGACTCGATTGACTGATACGGCCACAGCTTCTTATTCTCTGCTGCTGCCTCACAAACTGTAGCAATATCCAGCTTACCACTGATGCTGATGCATCCTCCAAAGGTATCCGGGTGCTTTAATGCCAGTTTCACGGCTCCATATCCTCCGGTACCGATACTAAATAAAATGTTATCCTCTTTCTTTTTACTCAAAGGATATAAAAAGCGGAATAATCTTGGGCATTCATCCGCAAGGAACGTCTCATTTTCCGTACCAAATGCCATATCTGTAGCCAAAGAATGGCTGACGGTGGGTGCTATCACAAAAACCCCATGGGTCATGGCATATTCTTCTAATCCAGGGAACCGAAGCAAATCCTCCGGTGCACCTCCATCATCGTGAATAAACCAAAGTACAGGATATTGTTTTTTACCAAGTTTGTCTAATTCCGGAAAATAGATATGTGCCCCAAAGGTCCCTGCCAGATTTACCGATAATGCATTAAGTTCAATATGTGCCATTATTCTTCCTCCATTCTGAATACATTCTTTAGCGGTATCCAATTAATAAACTTTTCTACATGACGATTGCAATATTCCCAGTCATGTCTTCCATGGTCACGAATATCATCAAATTCCAGACCCATCTCGTGCATCAGGTCAGCATTTTTGTAATTTTGATCTGCAATGGCATCCTCCACACCTGTAGCGATATAAAACTGAGGAAGATCCGTCTTATTCTTCAGGTGATTTTCCAGTTGATAGATATTGTCATGAATGGTATTACGCACTGCGCTCATACAGCTAAAGGAGGCAACCATGGTATGGAAGAAAAATGGAGTTTTTTCCTCTTCCGTCTCTCTTAAGCCGATGTCATTTTCATGTCCCGGACCAAAAACAACCTTTTCTCTGGAAATAAAGCCGATAGGACCGGAGAATACGCCGCAGGAGGTAAACATCTCGGGATTTTGCATGGCCCATTTGAATGCACCATAACCACCCATGGAAAATCCGGCTACAAAATTATCCTCCCTTGCCTCGGAAAGTGGTAGAATACCTCTTAAAAACGGTGGAAGTTCCTTGGTAATCTGCGTCCAGTATTTATAGTCACCGTGAATCGTATCCATATAGCCTGAATAGAATGCACTGGGCATAACCACTGCAACGCCTGCCTTTGCTGCAAATAATTCAACTGCTGAATACCTTACCCAATCTGTATAATCGAAACCGCCACCGCTTAATAGCCATAAGGTAGGATAACGGTACCCTTCCGGACGGTCTGCCAGTGAAAAGCCCCATTTATTCTCCGGAATGATTACGCTTACGCCCATCCTCATCTGGAGTGCTTCTGAAAAATAAGTTATTGTATTAAGTGCCATTTTCTCCTCCATTTCTAAGGCATTAACCTATATATACCTTATCTTTTTTATTAATCATATCCCAGCCTTCAATTTCTCTCTATCATAATTCTGTCACTAAATGTTAGTTTTCTATCCAAAGTATTTTTTCAAATACTTGTAAAAGAGAGACAGGCACCGCCTTTTGCGCCATCAATGTTTCCGGTGGTCTTACCTGCCATAAATAGTAAAGAGACCGTAGGTCAAGCCCGCCTGAAAAAATCTAAAAAAACCCCCATGACATAACGTCACAGGGGTAAAAGGATAACCTGATCCTTTAATTATTTTGCACCGATACCTTTCTCATAAGCAGCCAGCTCAGTCCGGAGAATACAAGAAAGGTGATCAGGAGGGTTACAATTGCATGTAACGGTTTTTGAGCACTGGCACCAATAGCAAAATCAGAAGCACGGCCGATGGCAGATACGATTTTATTATGAAAGATGCCATCTACAATGGGAAGCACAATAAATACACTGACGGGCACTCCAACAGAGATTATGACTTTCATCGGCTTGTTCATCCGATAATAAGAAATTGTAATAAAGAAACCAATAAGAAAAGCGGCAAGGTACATGCTCAGATTAAGCATGAAGCTCTCCAAAGTTATACTGATAGCAGACATCCTGGTTGTTTTCCCGCGATATAACATTTCAAAAAAGTTTATATATTGAACCTGTTCCATATGGCTTACCACTAATTTTGTCACCAGAGAAACTACAACATCAATCACCGACATAAGAAAGCCAAGAACGAGGAAAGAACCGATACTGCTTAGGAAAAAGGTCTTTCTTGATACGCCGTTTTGCAGTAACATGAACAGGTCTTCCTTAAAAGAATTTAACCCCATTACAAAAATAAATATTGCTGTAGAGAATTCCAGGCCATTAATAGATGATCTTACACCGTCACCGGATAATATAATTGCACTGGTCAAGCCAAATACCAGGACCAGTATAATTACGATGTAAAATGTGATTACCGGTTTCCAAAATCCTCTGATTTGATACTTTAGACTGTTCTGATAATTCATTTTCTCTCCCCCTTATGCATTCGTCAGCTGAATAAACAGCTTCTGCAGATCCAGCTTTGTAACCTCTATACCTTCCGGTATCTCATTACGATTCAGTGTCCCAAGGATATACGCCGTCTTTAATCCTCCGAGCAAATCCATTCCGATTACTGTCTTGTCAGCAATAAACTGATCAATCTGAGCTGCGCGTCCGGAAACGGTATATCCTTTTGACAAGAGTTCATCTCTGGTCTCATTCTTATAGATTTCGCCGCTCTTAATAATGATAATATCCTCTATAACATTGGAAACCTCTTCGATCAAATGTGTCGATATGACAATGGTGCTGGGATTCTTCGCATATTTCTCTATCAGCACCTGATAAAATAAATTCCTGTGATTGGCATCCAGCCCCAGTACCGGCTCATCCAATAGTACATAGGGTGCATTTACGGACAGTGCAATAATCACTTTAAATATGGAGGTATACCCTGTGGAAAGTGACTTAACAATTTTATTCACATTAAGTCCAAACCGCTCTGCCAGATCCAGTGCATATTCCATATCAAAGTCCGGATAGAATTCTTTGCTCCAACGAAAGATATCCTTAATCTTCATCTTCTCCGGATATAATGTCTTTTCGCTCATAAGGTAAACTCTCTGCTGCGCCTGATCGTTTTCCATCGACGGCATTCCATCGATGAATACTTCGCCGCTATCCGCAAAGATGCGATTCGTAATAATATTTAGCAATGTGGATTTTCCGGCTCCGTTCCTGCCAAGAAGACCATAGATCTTATTTTCTTCAAACTTTAAACTGACCTTGCTTAACGCACAGGTCTCTTTATAATATTTACTTACATTTTTTATCTCGATACAATTCATTTCACAAACCCTCTCTCTATCATTGTATTGATATCTTCCTTGGTCAGCTGCAATCTCTTTGCTTCTGCAACTAAACCGCAAATATAATGTTCGAAAAACTCCTGTCTTCTCTTCTCTCTCAGCTTCTCTGCTGCTCCTTCCAAAACAAACATACCCACTCCCCTTTTCTTATACACAATACCGTTATCAACAAGAATATTAATCCCCTTCAATGCAGTAGCCGGATTAATCTTATAACTTACGGAAAACTCAGTTATGGATGGAATCTGGCTTTCCTCCGGAAATGCTCCTGACAGAATCGCATCCTCAATTCCTTCAGCGATCTGTACAAAGATCGGACGGTCATCATTAAAGTCCATTTGCAACGCGCTCCCTCCTTACTGTTATATTGTTAGTTAGTAGAGCAATTAACCATGTAACTAATATACCACTGGAAAATACTTCTGTCAATTGGGTATTTCAAAAAGCCAGCAATTTTTTTTAAGATGATCCCTGCTGGGATTTAACGTCTCGTAATTATACTATACTTGTAAGTACCGTTTTAATTGAATTACTTCTTCTTCAATGGTGGATATAACTTTCCTGAATTCCTCATCGCTCTTACCGCTGGGATCATCCAATCCCCAATCTTCCCGATGCTTACACGGTAAAAACGGGCATTGTACATTACATCCCATGGTTACTACAATATCCACCCGGGGAATGTCTTTCAGGAGCTTTGATCTTTGCGTTTTCTCCATATCGATTCCGTAGAGCTCCTTCATCAGGCGTACTGCATCCTGATTGATCTGCGGTTTTGTTTCCGTTCCTGCGGAATAGCTTTCAAACACATCAGAGGCCAAATGTCTTCCAAGGGCTTCCGCTATCTGACTTCTGCAAGAGTTATGAACACAGATAAAAGCAACTTTAGGTAGCATTCTGTTTCCTCCCTTTCATTAATCGAACCATCTCCTCGTCCGATTCGCTATCTTTACCAAAGTCAGCATTAAGGGTACCTCCACCAGAACCCCAACGATTGTGGCAAGTGCCACCGGACTCTGTGCTCCGAATAGTGAAATGGCAACCGCCACTGATAATTCAAAGAAATTAGAGGCACTGATCATTCCCGCCGGTGCTGCAATATCATGTGGTAATCTTAATAGCTTACTTGTCAGATATGCCAGAAAGAAAATGAAAAATGTCTGTATTGACAAGGGCACTGCTATTAAAATAATATGTGCCGGATTTTCAAGAATCACATTTCCCTGAAAGGAGAAGATAATTACCAGTGTCAGCAGCAGCCCAAGGGTGGTGATACCATTAAATTTAGGTATAAATTCCCTATGAAAGTATTCACCACCTTTGCTCTTTATCAAAACAGTCCTTGTAATAATTCCTCCTGTTAATGGGATGACAACAAACAGAACAACCGACAAAAGCAGGGTCGCCCAAGGGATTGCTACCCCACCCACCCCCAGCAAAAATCCCACGATGGGTGTAAATGCAATCAAAATAATCAGGTCGTTGGTTGCCACCTGAACTACCGTATATGCGGCATTCCCCTTACATAAATAACTCCAGACAAAAACCATGGCAGTACAGGGTGCCCCACCAAGAAGTATGGCTCCGGCCAGATAGTCCTTTGCAAGATCCGGAGTAATCCATCTGCGAAACACAACATAGAAAAAGAAAGCTGCAATTCCAAACATGGTAAATGGCTTCAACAGCCAGTTCGTGACCCAGGTTACAAATAGCCCTCCCGGGTTCTTTCCTATATCTTTAATGCTTTTGAAATCTACTTTCAGCATCATTGGATAGATCATAAGCCAGATTAATAATGCGATTGGAACAGATACATTTGCATACTCAAACTTTCCCAGATAATCAGGAATTGCAGGTACAAACCTTCCAATCAGAACACCTGCCACCATACAAAGAGCTACCCATGCGGTCAGATATTTCTCAAAAAAACCAATCCCCGAACTTTTTTTATTCCTCATACCTATTCTTAAACTCCTTTCATTTTTAGATCTATATTTGTCGATATGTACTATTCTAATAAAGCCATCCCATGGATGGCTTTATTAACAGGAACAATCCTTTTCATTACTATATAGCTGCGTAAGTTTCTCAAGCAGTACCCTCGCGTAATTACTGCCTTCGGGACTAATGGAATAATAGGTCCATTTTCCTTCCTTTCTGGCACTCACAACCCCGGAATCACATAATATTTTCATATGATGGGATAAGGTGGACTGACCAATGTTTAGATCTTCCAGTAACCTGCAGGCGCATTTCTCACCGGTCTGTAACAATTCTATAATCATCAGCCGATTTTCATCACAAAATGCTTTAAAAACCCTTGCATTACTTTCGTATTCCCATATTAACAACGTATCACCTCATATCTATATTGTTCGATATATAAAAGTATACCCGTCATATCGAAATTAGTCAATATATCATTTAACAACTGACAACTTTTCCATTCATGTGGTATTGTTCTCACCCTGCTTCATAATGAGGTACCATGATTTCGATTCTGATATTCCAGTATAAAAGCACCTTTTATGATGATCCTCTCTCATCATAAAAGATGCCTTTATATCATGGAGCTCTTCCTGAATTACATTAAATCTGAGAAACTTTTATTTTGTTATAACGCTGCTGTCCGGTACTTTTTTTAATAGGATATAGTCTGTTCCATTTGCTACATTCAGGCGAATAAATCCGTTCTTATCCAGATTATATTTCACTTTAGTTTGCTTTATTAATTTATTATTCTTCCTATCAAGTGCATATCCATAAACTGTTTTAACATCATCCGAAATGCCATAATCTCTGATATTAATTTTTACAGTTGTATCCTTTGGAAGATTGTTCGTATTGAAATTGATTAAGATCCCTGTGTTGTTGTTTTTATCCTTCTTCAGGATCGTCTGTAGGGACTTATCTTCTTCTCCGGTATATAGATCGACACCTAAGTTTATATCTGTCAGCTTTGTTTTGGCAGATTTTAATTCCAAACCGTCAAAGTTCCAGGTATATGCCGCAGTCTTATCCTCATTCTGCATGGTTATTGTCAATCTTTTACCTTCATTTGTAAGTTCCTGTAAAACAGCTTTTGGTAGTATTATTTCACTGATTTTAATTTTTTTATTATTTTTTAACGCTTCCGGCTGAGTAATCACAATCTTACAGGTATTACGTCCCTCTTTCAGCTGCGACAGAATATCCTCCTGCTGAAGATGATAGGAAACTTTTAGCATCGATCCCTGCGTGAGCTGATCCGACAATTTTGACAGCTGCTCCTCCGGAATAACAAATGCAGCGGTTACTGTTTTTTCTGTCTCTGTTACAGCGGGAGGTGCTGACACTACTGCTTTTGCACTGGTCTGCTTACCTGATTTATCTTTTTTTATCTCAGCATTTATTGATAAGACACTGCCATCCGGATGCTTCACAGTGGTAGTTGTTTTTGTTGTAACACTGCCGTCTTTTGCATGATGAACAGTAGTTTTTGCTGAGATACTAGGTTCTTCCGATGTAGCAGGGGTCGGCGTTGGCGTTCCGGACTCCGGCGTCGGGGTCGGCGTTGGCG
>JAEXNR010000051.1 GCA_023439505.1 Bacillota bacterium | reverse complement strand
CTCAGCTCTTGTCATTAGTAAAATACTCCTTTGCGAAAAACTTTTCCTATAGTTTATCACAATAAGTACTTTAAAGTCCTATTCTTCAAATTAATTTAGTGCGAAAAATATTTACCTTTCAAAGCTGTGTTCTACTTCCTCTCATTTTTTATGCTGCGTCCTCTCAATTTGTTCTGCTTCCTCTCATTTTGTTCTGCTTCGACTCATCTCATAACGCTCGTTATGGTTTACTTCGCACATAATAATAAAATACAGTAGTTTCTATTTTGCGTTCATTTTAGGCAGAAATTCAAAAAAAATCTCTTTTTGCATATACTCCATTGGGGACATAGCAGTTTGATTATATGCAATATTCAACTTTGCATAAGCAGCTTCAAAAGAAATATTTTGCAGTGGAATCGCTCCGGCCTCCATAATTTCCCTGCTGGTAATATATAAATCACTCTCCACATTCTTTAAAGAAATAATATAAAAATCAATCCCTGATTCGATACACTTTTTCACAAAATCAGGCAGGGAATACCGGCCACCATGAATGCAACCTGTACCGGAATGATACAAGCTGTGTAAAATGGCACTTGGCTTTACCGGAAAATTAAAATCCCGATAAACCAATCCGGGATACGGTTTTATGGCTGTAATTCTGTTCACAAAGTATAGGTCATCTCCAAGAAGCTTGACTCTATGCTCATTCAGTTGCTTTCTTGTGGGATTAACAGCGGATCTGTGAAGTAACACCTTACCATTTTGAATTTCTCCCAGATCAGAACCGCCAAAACTAATAAACTGATCCTGATAAGCGTCCGCCTCCTGTATTCTGGTAGAAAGGAATATTTTGCTTTTATTTTTATTATTCTGAAATACGGAGTAGATCCCTTTTAACCCTGACTCATGAATTAGTTCCACCGAATTGATAAAATTGGTTAATCCGTTGCTCTTTGCTCTCCCCAGGGTATAATTACTTGCGGTAATCACAATGGGAATCTCCAAATAATGAAATAAAAAGCCGATGAATGCACCGGTATATGGAAGAGTATCCGACCCATGGGTGATAATAATACCGGAATACGATTGAAAATTAAGGTTTTTCATTGCATTATACAAAACCTGCCAGTACATGGGATTGGAATTTTCACTCAGAATATTGAGTGGCTGCATCGTTTCAAATTCTATATTCCTGACATACTTTTCATGAAACATCTTAAGAATTTCTCCACCGGCTGCAGCATCTACATCGATCGTGGCATCCTTGATTTGGCTTCCAATGGTACCCCCCGTAAAAATCACAAGTATCTTTTTCATATCCTACCTCTTATTTCTCGACGACCTTAACCATAGTATTGATCGATATGATAAAAATATTCTTAATAAATGTTACTGTTCCATCCCCATTCAAACCGGGAATATGAGTTTGACAAATGCTCTCAAAGCAGCATCTTTATTTGACATTTGGCTTGGAATGCTTTATCGTAATAGGTATTAAAAGTACATAGGAGATAATCATGCCAAAACATTTTAAATCAAAACATGCGAAACAATACAAAGTAATATCCATTGTATATTTAATATTAAGACTTTCTGTTATTTTGATTTTATTAGATCAACTTCACGAAAAAAATTACGAAAATGTATTTCTCTGTATCCTAACCTTGTTTCTCTTCTTAATTCCCAGTTTTATTGAGAAGAGAGTGCATATTGATATTCCGGATACCCTGGAGACAATTATCCTTCTTTTTATCTTTTCCGCGGAGATATTGGGAGAAATCAATTCCTATTATTTAATTTTTCCCTATTGGGATACCATATTACATACCCTGAACGGATTCTTATCCGCGGCAATCGGTTTTTCCTTAATTGATATATTAAATAAACATGAGAAATTTTCCATTTCATTGTCTCCGGTTTTTGTTGCACTGGTGGCCTTCTGCTTTTCTATGACCATCGGAGTCGTTTGGGAATTTTTTGAATTTGGCATGGATCAGCTTGCCGGAACCGATATGCAAAAAGATACTTTCATTCAAACCATTCGTACGGTACTTCTGAATGCGGAGGGAAAAAATGTCCCGATTACAGTGAATATCCATGACGTAACCGTTAACGGGGAGCCCTGGAAGGCTTATATTGATATCGGTCTGATCGATACCATGATGGACTTAATCGTTAATTTTATCGGTGCTGCCGTATTTTCCCTCTTTGGTTATTTTTATATTAAAGGGAGAGGTAAGGGTAACTTTTTAACAAGGTTCATAGTTAAATTCCAGACAGAGAACGAATAATATAACATTTTTCAAATTTTAATTTTCAAGATATAGTAAGGTTAAGAATTACCTTCCATGATAAAAACGCTTCACACTGGGCAACATAATATTGGAGGTGATGATTATGAAAGTAAAAGAAATTATGTCAAGAGATATTGCAAGTTTAAACTCGAATGATTCTATTGAAAAGGCCGCAAAACTAATGCAGCAGCATGATGTGGGGTCCATTCCCGTTTGTAATAACGACAAAATTGTAGGTATTGTGACGGACCGTGATATCGCACTCAGAACCGTGGCTTCCGGTCAAAATCCAAGCAGTCAGAAGGTCAGTGATATTATGACCTCAAATCCAGTGGTCGGAAGTCCTGATATGAATGTCCACGATGCAGCGAAAATCATGAGCGATAAACAAATCAGAAGATTACCAATCGTTGAAAACAACAGTCTTGTCGGAATCGTCGCATTGGGTGATATTTCTTTGGAACCCACACAGCAAGATGATGCGGAGGACGCTTTAAAGAATATTTCTCAGCCAAATACAGACTTCAGATTATAACAAATATTATTCTCAGGCAGTGTCTAAAATATTAAGCTAAAAGTACACCCTTTCACTTTTAGCTTTATTTTTTTCTAGAAGATACCGCAGATTTCGTTCGCTGAGCTAATTCATTTACATAAACCATATTTTTCTTGCAAAGAGGCATAAAAGAATATATAATAGGAGAAAATATAACAATTAACAGTGATGATAAAAGCTACGATTTCTTACTTCTGCAGAGAGCCGATGGATGGTGTGAATCGGTGAACGATGAGATCTTTCCACTTTTGGAACTGTCGGCGATGAGCCGAAGGCTGGTACCCTATATCCTACTATCGAGCGACCGGATGATTTCATTCGGTAAATTGGGTGGCAACGCGGATTCCTTTCGTCCCATTTAGGTTTTGGGCAAAGGAATTTTTTTATTGCCTGAATCCAATTGTTTCATAAGGATCGAAACTTGATATTCTCGTTTCTATTCAACTAAAGTCATTGTTAGTTACATCACCTTATTCATTCATTATTTTAGGAGGGAATCATATGTTGGATTTAAAATTCGTAAGAGAAAATCCGGAGATTGTAAAGCAAAATATCAGAAACAAATTTCAGGACAATAAATTAGAACTGGTTGATGAGGTAATTGCCCTTGATACCGAGAGTCGTGGTACCAAAACAGAAGCCGACGCATTACGTTTTGAAAGAAACAAGCTTTCCAAGCAGATTGGCGTTCTTATGGGGCAGGGTAAGAAAGAGGAAGCAGAAGCACTCAAAAAAGAGGTTACTGCTGATTCGGAGCATCTTGCAGAACTGGAGGCCAAAGAAACTCAATTACAGGAACGCATCCAAAAAATCATGATGACAATACCAAACATCATCGATCCAAGTGTACCCATCGGTAAGGATGACAGCGAGAATGTAGAAGTGCAGCGCTATGGCGAGCCTTTTGTACCCGAATTTGAAATCCCTTATCATACCGATATTATGGAAAAGCTGAATGGTATTGATTTAGACAGCGCCAGAAAGGTTGCCGGGAATGGCTTTTATTACTTAATGGGTAATATTGCTCGTCTTCATTCTGCGGTAATCAGTTATGCCAGAGATTTCATGATTGACCGTGGATTTACCTACTGTATACCACCTTTTATGATCCGCAGTGATGTTGTTACCGGTGTTATGAGCTTTGCAGAAATGGATGCCATGATGTATAAAATTGAAGGGGAAGATTTATATCTGATTGGTACCAGCGAACATTCCATGATTGGAAAATTTATTGATACGATTTTACCGGAGGAAAGCCTTCCTCAGACATTGACCAGTTATTCTCCCTGCTTCAGAAAAGAAAAAGGAGCACATGGTCTGGAAGAACGTGGCGTATATCGAATTCACCAATTTGAAAAACAGGAAATGATCGTTGTATGCAAACCGGAAGAAAGTATGATATGGTTTGAGAAGTTATGGCAAAATACAGTGGATTTATTCCGTACACTTGATATCCCTGTCAGAACATTGGAATGCTGCTCCGGCGATCTTGCTGATTTAAAGGTGAAATCCATCGATGTGGAGGCCTGGTCTCCAAGACAAAACAAATACTTTGAAGTAGGAAGCTGTTCCAATCTGGGGGATGCTCAGGCACGCCGATTAAAGATCAGAGTAACCGGTGAGAGTGGGAAGTACTTTGCACATACATTAAATAACACTGTTGTTGCTCCTCCCAGAATGCTGATTGCCTTTTTAGAAAATAATCTTAATGAAGATGGTTCTATCAATATCCCTGCTGCTCTCCGACCATACATGGGACAAATGACCGTAATTAAATAATTTTTTCTGTCAACAGATATTGCATGCAGATTCATCCGGTGTAAAATGCTTTTTATCGAATAGGGCGAACATTTCTATTCGATAAAAGCTACCGGGGATTTACCGGCATTGTCCATTAACACTTGTGTTACTGAGATAGTGCGATCATCAGGCAAAGAAATGAGTTTTCTCAGATCATTTATGGTCAGCGACACGAATGCAGTTTCGTCCCGCACTTTTCGCTTCATACAATGCGTTATCTGCCTTGTGAATCACCTGATAAAGATCTTGTTTCCTTTGTCTCATAGCGATTCCAATACTGATGGTAATCTTTATGATATCATTCTGACTGACATACTTCTTTTTTTCCACTTCAATTCTAAATTTTTCGGCCAATGCAAGAATACCTTCCAACTTGATATTCTTTAAGAATATGATAAACTCTTCACCGCCGTATCTTCCGATTACAGAATTCTCCGGCATACAGCTTTTGCAGATGTCTGCTACGCTTTTAATAATATCATCCCCAAATAGATGTCCATAATTATCATTAATTTTTTTAAAATGGTCGATATCCATCATAATCACGCCAAAATCTGTTCCATTATCCCTGTGTAATTCTTCCGCACCTCTTTTCAGAAGATATCTTCGGTTGTAGATCATGGTAAGCTCATCAAGCATTGCAAGTTCTTTGATTCTCTTATAGGACATTGCATTTTTTAGCACCAGTGCGCACTCATCGCAGTAGAGTTCGATGACTTGAAGATCATTCATTAAATCTTCTTCTTTTCTTCTGACCCTGATCTTTATCACACAAAACAAGTTGTCTTTATGATAAAGCGGTTTAAAAATAGTAGTGTCATTTTCATCCTCATTAACTGAGAACATTAATGTCCTCTGACCCTGATCTATAAATCCAAACTTACGAAAATCAAACTCACCTTCTAATTGAGTACATATGGTATTGTTGTCTTTCAACTTCACTGCATGAAAGCTATATTTATGATCAATATTGAGTGCAATCTGTGTTTCATCACACTCAACGATTTGGTAAAGGTTATCCAGGATATTCACCAGCAAATCTTCAAACTCAAGTTTTGATATGATTGTTCTTAATCCGGAATTCAATTTCTCTGCCACATATCTTTGTCGCGTTTCCTGTTCAATATTCAGGTTTTTGATATCCATCTGACGAACCAGTTCAATATTTTGCAATGTATTTTCCCGAAATTTACAAAATTGCAAAAATGCCTGTACAAAAGCAATCAGCAATAAGCCGATTGGGATATAGTACAAGTTTAGATCAATCTTTTTCATATTGTTAAGAATGTCAACAATAGATAAGACAAATAGTAAGACCACACTTATCATGTTGATCCTGATCTCCGTTTTTTTCTGCTGATATGCTTTATATAATAAATAAATACATAGCCAGGTAAAGACAGGAATCAGCGCCTCCAACATAATTACAGGATAATTCATATACTTCACGGGAACCAATAACCCGGCAAGGAGAATCAGAAAAAAAGGATAACTGACCATTTTGTAATAACGCCCGTTTAACACACCATTGTACTGATGGTACAAATATGAATAAAGAAGCGGCATCACAATAAAATTAACAAAATACAGTTTTGTGTTACATTGAAAATTAATGTTCGGAAATAACGAGTTAAAATATACTTCTCCATACAATAAAGGACGCAGCGATACAGCCGCAGAAAACAGCGCCAAATAGATATATGTTTTGTTGTGATGTATAAAAAATATTAATATGAAAAAGACGAACATAATAAGCAATGCAGCAAATATCATAATATCCGAAAACAACCGGTGATAGGTATAGGACTGTATGGCCCCTTCCTTCCCAATCATAATCTGATTTGTAATTCCCGACCGGAAATAATGATAATTCGAGATTTCCAAAAGAATTTCAGTTTGTTCTGATTGAACATCAAAACCCACTACCTTTGTTGTCCATTTAGGCTTAGAAGACTCCTCATTCCTCCCTACCTGACCGCTGCTAAATCGTACCTTGCCATCAATCCATAAGCGATACGCCGAACCGATTTGCGGCAATTTAAGTGCCAGATGATCTCCTATGGTTCCCCTGATGACTACTTTGTAGGTAGCGTATCCAAAAACAGAACGCCTCTCATGATTTACATCCCGGTAAGAAGACCATTCCGATGGCACAGGAACAAATTGGATTTCACCGGTATCCCCGATCTTACCCTCTTGTGATACCAGCTGATTCCAGTAAAATCCCCACGTACCCTTCATTTTGATAACCGCATTGTCATCAATATTTCTTACATCTATCTTACCATTTTGAACAATACCCTTACTATGATCGAGTGTTGTTATAATAGAGATGAAAATAAAACAACAGGACAATACCATAATAGTATTCGCAATTCTACTAAAATTCTTCATACTAACCTCCATGCCCTCTCCAACAATTCAATCTCCCAGTCATTTAATAACTCTTCACTTTTCCACTTCTATATTTTTCCAACAAAAAAACCAATAATTTAATACATTAAATTATTGGCCGGTTGCACCACATATTCAAATCCCCATAGGTGCCCAAATAATCAGGAATTCTCATCATATCCATAATTTATATTTAACCATTTATTTATATGAAACTACAAAAATCATAATTTACATATCATTACTCATAAACTCTAATATACCATATTTTTCTTTTTTTTTAAAGTGCAAATATAATTTTGGGTCTGAAAAGTGCACATTTCACAATCATTTAACATTTTAGTAAATTAATGTAAAGAGACCAACCCCCTCGGGGTCGGTCTCTCATAATAATCACATAAATTATGCGTTTAATCTTGCTTCCAAAGCATCCAGCTGAGCTGCAAGTTCCTTCGGAAGTTCATCGCCATATTTTGCATAGTGATCTCTTATAGAAGCCACTTCTCTCAGCCATTCTTCCTTTTCAACCTTAAGAAGTTCCTTCATATCAGCATCGCTGATATTCAGACCTTCAAGATCAATTGCATCAGCTGTAGGCATGTAACCGATCGGTGTCTTATCAGCTTTGCCTTCACCGGAAGTTCTTTCGAAGATCCATTTCAGTACACGGCTGTTATCGCCGAAGCCTGGCCATAACCATCTGCCTTCTTTATCCTTACGGAACCAGTTAACATAGAAAATCTTAGGCAATTTATCTTCTGAAGATTTCTCGCCAATATTAAGCCAATGCTGTAAATAATGGCAAACATTGTAACCGAAGAAAGGAAGCATTGCAAACGGATCACGACGAACCTGACCGATATTGTTGGAAATAGCTGCTGCTGTGATTTCTGATCCCATAATAGAACCTAAGAATACACCATGTTTCCAATCAAAGCTCTCATGAACCAAAGGAATTGTGCTTGGACGACGTCCACCGATTAAGATCGCAGAAATCGGTACGCCAGCAGGATCTTCCCACTCGGGAGCAATTGCAGGGCACTGATTTGCAGGAGCAGTAAAACGTGCATTCGGATGAGCTGCATTGTCTTTAGATTCAGGTGTCCAGTCATTGCCTTTCCAGTCGATTAAGTGATCCGGTGCAGGTGTTCCAATTCCCTCCCACCAAACATCGCCGTCATCTGTCAAAGCAACATTAGTAAATATTGTATTTTTTACGGTGCTGTGCATTGCATTGGGGTTGGAATCATAAGAGGTTCCAGGCGCAACGCCAAAGAAACCAGCTTCGGGATTGATTGCGTATAAACGACCATCCTCACCAAATTTCATCCATGCAATATCATCACCGATTGTTTCAACTTTCCAGCCGGGAATGGTAGGAACAAGCATTGCAAGGTTTGTCTTGCCACAAGCACTGGGGAAAGCACCGGTAACATACTTAACCTCGCCGCTTGGGCTTGTAAGACGAAGAATCAGCATATGTTCAGCTAACCAGCCTTCATCGCGAGCAATAACGGAAGCAATACGAAGAGCAAAACATTTCTTTCCTAATAACGCGTTGCCGCCGTAACCGGAGCCATAGGACCAGATTAATCTTTCCTCCGGGAAATGGCTGATGTATTTCTTTTCGATCGGTGCGCAAGGCCAGCTGGAGTCTTCCTGTCCTTCTTCCAGAGGTGCACCTACGGAATGAAGACAAGGAACAAATTCTCCATCGCCAAGAGACTCAAGAACTTTTGTACCTATACGGGTCATAATTTTCATATTAACAACTACATAAGGACTATCCGTTAATTCTACACCGATCTTAGAGATTGGTGAGCCGATAGGTCCCATGGAGAAAGGAATTACATACATCGTTCTTCCCTTCATACTTCCCTTATAGAGCTCTCTCATTGTTGCTTTCAATTCCTCAGGATCAACCCAGTTATTGGTAGGGCCTGCCTCTTCCTTGGTTTTAGAAGCAATAAATGTCCTATCCTCAACACGTGCTACGTCTGATGGATGACTTCTAAATAAATAGCTGCCCGGACGTTTTTTTAACTCCACAGCCATCCCTGAATCCACCATCAATTTGAGCAGGCGTTCATTTTCTTCTTCAGAACCGTCACACCAGTAAATGCTGTCTGGCTGGCACATTGCTGCCATTTCCTGTACCCAATCCTGTAACTTCTTGTTTTCTGTCATTACAAAGTTCTCCCTTCGATTTAGTTGTTATCTATTAGATTGCAAAAGCAATGCTATTAACAAATGTCATTTAGCATGATTTTTGCCAATAGTTAATATTTTCACTAACTAATACTAACAGAAAATCTTATAAATTACAACCATTCTTTTTCGATTTCTCCTTTTTTTTCATCAATTTCTTTTTTCTTACAGTGAAATGAATTTGATCCATTTAAATCATGCAAAGAAGAGATCTGATCGCTTAAGTTCCTGTCATTATTTCATGATACCGATACTTTTGGTATAACTTAGTAAAATTTGCTCCAATTCGGACTGATGTTTCGAATCAGCGGTTATTTTAAACTGTCTTAAAAAATTATCATGATATATTTCATATTCAAATGTACCGTCCCACTCCATCATATCTCCATTCAACACTCGAAAGCGGTTTAAAAGTTCATCCGAATCCTCTTCTTTATGAAATAGATAATAATGAATATTATAGCAATGAATAATATCTCCAATATTCTTTAAATCTTGCATAGAAACTGCAAATCCAATGATATAATTATTTACCTTTTCAGAATTATTTAACTTTACCGGAATTCCGAAAACACTGCTGCTTGCTTCACCTTTTGTAACCACCTTACGGCAGCCGATGCTGAAGTGATCCAATAGCTCTGTTACCTTCTCCATCTCTTTATCTACGTTCTTCTTCGTGCTTTTGTATACCAGATTGGTATCAAGAATGGCCAGACAGCAATGATCTGCTATCATATCGCCTAACAATTTCTGTACAAAGCCCCGGGGATCCTTATCCCTATAATAATCGAGGAAGTAATGATTCCCGTTTTCCTTCTCTTCCTTCTTAATCTTTACATTGTTTTGCTGAAACATTCCCATAACATCCAACCTTCCTGTGGTATAATTACATTATTCCAGTGTATTATCCCATTAAAAACCAGTATTGCGTTACTAAAACAACCGGGCAGAATACGCAGCTGCATACCCATCACTGAAAGCTCTTCTATATTGTACCATATTTTTGCTTATGATACACCATTTCTTATAGGACCAGCATGAAATCGACCAAATGAAATGTATCTTAGCTTTACAAGAAAACCGCTGATTTACCATATTGGTAAGATGGCATCGCGCTTTGAACGTTCTAGCATATTCTTGGCAATCCTTCCCCGTATAAAACATCAATTACCCGCTCTCCCAACAGCCTTGTTTTCATCACTACCTTATTACCGGACTTAATCTCTCCAATCATACATGCCCTTTTTCCGTATTTGTTCCTTCTAACTGCCATCAGTGCCTGTTGTGCCTGTTTTTTTGGTATAACGACAATCATTTTTCCTTCATTGGCCATATACAGCGGGTCTAGGCCTAAGATATCACTAAACCCCCGAATCTCTTTGCTGATGGGAAGAGAGGATTCCTCAATTTCCACCCTGCAGGCAGAGGCTGCAGATATTTCATTCAGCACGGTTGCCAACCCTCCTCTGGTCACATCCCGCATACAATGGATGGAGATGTTCTCTTTCATCAATTCCGTTACAATTTGGTTCAAAGGTGCGCAGTCACTTTGAATCTCATTCTGAATTCCCATACGTTTGGAGTAGATTGCGGCATGGTGCTCTCCAAGATTACCGGATAGAATCATCACATCCCCCGGCCTGCAGTGCGCAATACTGACACCTCTTTTTACCACCTCACCGATTCCCGAGGTATTGATATAGACACCTCCATTGCCTTCGATCACCTTGGTGTCACCGGCAACAATTTTTACTCTGGCTTCCCTGGCAGCCTTTTCCATGGATGCAGCGATACGATCCAGAATTTCCAGATCTGTCCCTTCTTCAATAATAAATCCGGCTGTCAGAAACTTAGGAATCGCACCCATCACAGATAAATCATTGACTGTCCCGCAAACAGCAATTTTACCGATATCCCCTCCGGGAAAAAACATGGGGGTGACTACAAAAGAATCCGTGGTATAGGCAATCTTACCTCTTACGTTAAGAATCGCTGAATCCTCTAATTTATCAAGTATGGAATTATGAAAATGTTTTAAGAAAATATCATGGATCAAGTTACTGGTTTGTATTCCGCCGCTCCCATGTGACAGATCTATCTTCATCTCTTATTCCTCCCTGTTCACGTACCATATTTTACAGGCTCCCTCATTTGAAACCATGCAGGGACCGACCGCCTGAAACGGGGTACAAACATTTGCAAATAATGGGCAATCGATTGGATGAACCCTTCCAAGAATTACATCCCTGCAGCAACAACCCGCCGGCATCTTTTCTTCCTGTCTTTCTATTGGTTTTTCCGACGGTTCCTCCGGCAGTTTTTCCGACGGGTCTTTCGCATCATATCTCTGGTACTCTGGCCTGATGCGCAGACCTGATTCGGTAAGAAGGCCGATTCCTCTCCACACTTCATCGCTTTTTACAAAATAACGCCGAATGAATTCTCTTGCTTTTTCGTTCCCATTCCTTGATACAACGCTCTGATATAAATTTGTCATATAACTCTTCGTATGCTTCAATTGCTGTATAATTTCATAAATGGAAGCCAGGATATGTTCCCCTTCAAATCCGGTTATAACAAAGGGTTTATGATATTTTTCTGCAAGTTCAAGAAAAACATGGCTTCCTGTAATTACACTGACATGTCCGGGACATAGAAATGCATCAATGTCGTTTTTCTGTTCGCAGATAAAAGAAAGTACAGGAATCATGGTTTTTAAAGAGGTAAACAACCTTAAGTTTCTGATCTTTGACCGTTCCATCTCATCCAATAGCAGTGCATAGATGGGTATCGTGGTCTCGAAACCGACGGCGGCAACTACAAATTGCGTCTGTGGACTCTCTGCTGCGATTTGCAGGGCAGTCAACGGAGAATAAATCATCTGTACTTTACCGCCCAGCGCCTGTGCGGATATCAGGGAATGTTTGCTGCCTCTTACCTTCATCATATCGCCAAAGGTTAAAACACAGTGATCCTCTTTAAGAGAATACATCACAAGTTGATCAATATAGACTGAGGATGTGACGCAGACAGGACAGCCGGGCCCGGAAATTAATTCTATCCCGGGTGAGATCAGACTCCTGATACCATTCTTAAATATACTGGAGGTATGCGTTCCGCATACCTCCATAATTTTGATATCAGGCCCCTCGTAATTTCTCAACTCATTGATAATCTGCTTAAGTTCCATCATTCCCAGCCTCCAGTAAGATTTGCAAAGATCTCCAGTATCTCCTCTGCCAGTTCTTTTTTTAACACCTCGATGGCGCAGCCCGCATGAATCAATACATAATCACCGGGCTGTGCCTTCACCAGCTGAATATTTGCCTCATATATATTGTTCATTATGTCTACCTTTGCGGTTGTATTATTCATTTCGATAATCTTACCTGGTACGGCCACACACATACTATCCCTCTTTTCCAAGCTGTTTTAATGTTCTCATAGATACTGCTCCATTTTTCCATGATATGCTGCTTAGGGGACTTTTTCATCTTCCCTCACGGCTGCCTCATCACTCCAATATAGGTCTGGCCCAGACTGATTCCTCCATCGTTGGGAGGAACCGCCGAATTTGTATAAACTACAAATCCTGCTTCCCGTAATCTTATGAGAGATAGTTCTGTTAATATCAAATTTTGAAATACCCCTCCGGAAAATGCAATCTGATTGGTTCCTGCCTGTGAGCGAAGCAAGCTGCATACTTCAACCATCATATGTACAATGGCATGATGGAACCCCAGTGCCAGCGCACCCCTGTCAATTCTTCCTTTCCTCAGGCACAGCTCCTTCAACAGAGGTGCCGGATCAACGATAATCATATCGTCTTTTTTTAATATTTTAAAGTCTAACCTATGGGGCTCCTGGTGTCTCTGATTTGCGAGAAGTGCTTCCTTCTCAAGTAAGACAGCGCACGCCCCCTCATAGCAATTTTCATCGCTAATATTTAGAATTGCTGCCACAGCATCAAACAGTCTTCCCATGCTGGAGGTTTGGATGGTATTTATCTTATGATGAATGGCTGCTTGTATTACTTCTTTCCTGTCATCACATATATATTCAGACAAACCTGAATTTATTAAAAAACAGACCGATGTCTTTTTTGCATCCCGCATGGAAGCATCCCCTCCTATGATTGGCTGATACAGGAGATGCCCGACACGCTGCCACTCTGCTCCCTCACAAATCATGAATTCCCCGCCCCAGAGCTTCCCGTCTTCGCCGTACCCTGTACCGTCAAAAGCGATCCCTATGACCCTTCCTTTGATATCATGCTCTGCCATAACGGAGCAGATATGTGCATGATGATGTTGAACGCAGAGTACCGGTATGCCAAGACGCCTGGCATATCCGGCGGAATGATAACCCGGATGCAGATCACACACTGCAAGGTCAGGTTTTAACCCAAGAAGTCCCGACAGGTCCTCCACACAGGTTTCGTAATCCGTAAGAACAGATTCCTCCACAAGATCACCAAAATATTGGGATACCACCGCATTCCCTCCCCTGTACAGGCAGAAGGCTGCCTTCATATCGGAACCAGCGGAAAAGATCTGAAGCTTATTCCCGCCTTCCGGTAAATATACCGGAAATGGTACATAGCCCCGGCTTCTTCGAAGCAGTTGAGGCTTTTGATCTATCACTCTTGCGACAGAATCATCCACGGAACGTACAATTCTTCTGTGATGGTATAAGACACCATCCAAAAAAGGGGAGGACAGATCGAATAGTTCTGCTTCTTCTTTTATAATACGCCTGTCGGACAAGTTGGCACTGGTCATAATCAACGGTCCGCATTGCTTTAATAAATACATCTGAATCGGTGTATAAGGCAGAAAAGCACCGCAGTATACGCCTCCTTTTGTGACGGCCTCCGGCATGGGCTTCTTCTGATATAATAAGACAATTGGCCTGGCCCGGGATAAGAGCAGGTCCTCTTCCTCCTTTGTTATACTGCAATATTCCTTAGCGGATTCTATATGTTCAAACATTACGGCAAACGGTTTTTCTTCTCGCACCTTTAGTTTTCGAAGATTGATAACGGCATCCTCCATAAACGGAGAACATACGAAATGATACCCCCCAATTCCCTTTACCGCAATCACACCACCTCTGTTCAGAAGGATAACTGCCTCATGAAAAGCCATATCACCTGTGATTTCTATTGTCCCCTCCAGCCTCTTTTGATGACGAAATATTAAGCCGGGTCCGCAATCATGACAAGAGATGGTCTGCGCATGAAATCTTCGATCGCCCGGCGTCCTATATTCTTCCATACATTGGGGACACATATCAAAATCCTTCATGGAGGTATTCTCTCTGTCATAGGGAATTTTCTCCATTATCGTATACCTTGGGCCACAGGAAACGCAGCTGATAAAAGGATGAAGGAAACGCCGGTTATACCGGTCCTCGAATTCCTTTTCACACTTGCCGCAAACCGGAAGATCCGGTGGAAGAATGGAGATTTCTTCGGTTTCAGAGCTTTTGATAATGCAAAAATCATCGCAGGTAGCCATAATGGTATCTTCTTGCGTGATTTGAAGGACTTCACTGCCCTCACCGGGACCGGTTCTTAATTCCTCCAGGAATCGTACAATCCCGGCCTCGGTGGAACTTGCAATAATTTCTACCACTCCGCCGATATTTCTAACCGTTCCTCTGATCTTATATTTTTGGGCAATATGATAAACAAAGGGACGAAAACCGACCCCTTGCACCATACCGTAGACTGTTATTTTTTTTGTTATTTTGCTTTTTCCATAATCCATAAGGCTACTTCATCAAACCCCTCTTCCGTCTTGCAGGAAACCTTAAAAACAGGAGCAGTTTTATTTACCCCTCTTACTCCCTTCATAAAGAAATCCTCATCAAAATCAAGATATGGCATAAGATCCGTTTTATTCAGTAGTATAATATCGGCTTTCTCAAAAGCCAACGGGTATTTATAGGGTTTGTCACTCCCTTCAGTCATGGTAGAAATCAACATTTTCGCATGTTCCCCAATCATAAATTCTGCGGGGCAGACCAAATTCCCGATATTTTCAATGAATAGTATGCCGTTATTCAGCTCTAACTGGTCCACCGCCTCTCCAATCAGCGGTGAGTCGAGGTGACAGGCCCCTCCGGTATTGATTTGTATTGCCGCTATCCCAAGTGCCTGCAATGCTTTGGTATCAAAATCAGCCTCTATATCACCTTCTATAACATAGGGTGTAATATCCTTCAGCCGCTTCGTGATCTGAATTAAGGATGAGGTTTTTCCCGAACCGGGAGCTCCCATTACGTTGATCGCATAAATCCCCCTCATTGTCAGAGACTGATTAATGTTAGACGCCACCTCACTATTTTTATCATAGACGGACTCCATGATTTCAATTTCCTTATTTTCCGGCATAAATCCTCCTGACCGAAACACGAAGATGTCGATTCACCCAACAATTTTTTCGGTATCCCACACCCTGTATGTTTCTTCTAAATCACAATTGACTTGATATAAAACTCTTTTCCAATCTCAGTCGGACTGCCTTCCCCTGCGCAATGGGGACATGCGAAGGAAAATGGCTTCCTGTGAAACAGTCTCTGACATGTATTGCATTTTAGCATCGGCTTTACTCGCGTAATTGTCAGCCTTGCATGTTCACAGGAAGTGTCTTTGGCGATAAGTTCAAAATACAATTCAATGGAGCTGGCAACATATCCGCAGTAATCCCCAACCACCAGATTAATCTGCTTTACCTCTTTCGCTTCGTATTGATTGGCATATTCCTGTGCAATTTCAATGATTCTCTGTGTAATCGGATACTCGTGCATACTCATCTCTTATCCTGCCTATAGAGGGAACGGTATATTGATTTCCCATGTTCAGACATTTTTTAGGACAAACTTCACCGCAATAATTACACTGGATACATTTTAATCGATCTATACTCCAGGCGGATCTTACCTTTTCCACCTTAATCGCGCCTGTCGGACAGCGCCGCTCACAAAGTCCGCAGTAAATACATTCCTTTATCACTATCTCCACACTGCCCCTGGTCCGATCGTAATAATCCTTCTTTTTTGCTGGATACAATTTTGTATAGGGTCCATGAACAATACTTTTCACCAATGTCTTTGTCATACTTAATACTGACATATTCTCGCCTCCATCTGCCGTATTGTGGCAGTTCATCTGCCGTACTGTGGCAGTTCATCTGCCGTATTGCGGCAGTCCTGCTTCCTACCGTTCTGTACAACTGATACAGGGGTCAATGGTAAGGATTAATATGGGAACATCGGCCAAAGTAGCGCCCTTTAAAGTCTCAAGAAGTGCCGGTATATTCGCAAAGGTAGGCGTTCTTACTCTTACCCTGTCCAGATATCTAGATCCATTTCCTTTTGCATAATACACGACCTCTCCTCTGGGCTGCTCCAGCCGGGTAAAATGTTCCCCGTTTGGATTACCGGTTACTTTTACCTTGATTTCGCCTTCCGGAATCACCGCTATACATTGTTTGATTAAATCCAAGGACTGGAATATCTCTCTGATCCGGACGGAGGTTCTTGCATAGCAGTCGCCCTCCACCGCTGTGACCGGCTCAACCTTTAATTGACTGTAAGCCGCATATCCCAGAGTACGTATATCCATATCGATGCCGCTTGCTCTTGCCATGGGCCCTACGGCCCCCAAATCAAAGGCTGCCTGTTTCGATAATACACCAATTCCTTTCGTCCGGTATTTCACGGAATAATCATTGAGAAACACCTGAGTAATTTCATGCAATTCCTGTTGCATTTCAGACAATACCACCGATATCTTCTTCAAAGTCCTGGCATCAATATCCTTTCGTACTCCTCCTATGTCACATACGGAGAAAATAATTCTTCCTCCGGTTGTCTCTTCAAAGATATCCAGAATCTTCTCCCGAAGCCTCCAGGAATGCATAAACAAGCTCTCGAAACCAAACCCGTCCGCGAGTAGGCCAAGCCATAACAAATGGCTGTGAATACGGGATAATTCAGCCCAGATGGTTCTCAGCACCTGCGCTCTTTCCGGTATCTGCACACCCATGATATGTTCTATGGACATACAATATCCCATCCCATGCATAAAGGAGCAGATACCGCAGATTCTTTCGGCCACATAGGTAAATTGCTGATAATCCTTTTTCTCTACCAGTTTCTCCAGCCCCCGATGAATATATCCGATCCTTGGAATTGCTTCCAGGACTACCTCATCCTCTAACACCAGATCCAGATGAATCGGTTCCGGCAGTACCGGATGCTGGGGACCAAAGGGAATTACCGTTCGTTTTCCCATTATTCTCCCTCCTTTATCTGATGAAATGGTGTTGTCACGGGAATTTGATACAGGGTATTATGAAAATCCAGGGATATATTGTTAATCTTTGCTCCAAACAGTTCCTTAATTTCATTTTCATATAAAAATGAATAGGAATAAAAGGCACTGATGCTCTCTATCTCAGTCTCTGAATCTGCAACAAATCTCAGGTTGATAAAATTATAGTCTTTGTCAAAGGAATAACTCATCTCTAATCCGTCTTTGCTCGTACAGGTAATTGCGACCAATCGATAACCATTGCTTTTCAATTGAAGTGTTTCATTCAGCAAATCACCGGGTTCAATCATCTTTATTATCTGCTGTTCCATTCTTACTCACCTTACCGTTCTTTTCTTTTCTTCCAATACCGCAAGACCCTTCATGACTCCGTCAATGATGGCTTCCGGACGTGCCGCACATCCGGGAACATAGACATCCACAGGCAATACTTTATCCACCCCGCCAACCACATTGTAGCATTCCGCGAAAATTCCGCCCGAGGTCGCACATATGCCTACTGCCACAACCGCTTTGGGCTCCGGCATCTGTTCGTACAGTTGTTTCACTACAGGTATATTCTGTTCATTCACGCTTCCGGTAATCAGCAATAGGTCCGCATGCTTCGGATTCCCCGTATTGATAATTCCAAAACGTTCCACATCATATAAGGGTGTAAGACAAGCCAGTACCTCAATGTCACAACCATTACAGCTGGATCCATCATAATGTAAAATCCATGGTGATTTTTTAATGTAATTCATCGTTCCCTCATTTCTGCGTTCAACCGCACCATTTCACTGCGCTTATCTAAAATAGGATAATAAAGCCAGATTAACTGTTCCCAGGATGCCTGTAATTATCCAGGTTGATTTCAGTGCAAGCTGCCATTTTAACCTGGCAAAGCTGTTATCTAGAACAATCTCAAATAAATATGCAAGCACGCAGACCATGACGGCCAATATGTGACTGATGGGTGCAGCAGTCGCAAAAAAGACATAAACGAAGCTCAGTGCTATCACCGTTTCATACCAATGAATGATTTCGATCACCGCAAGATCCTTACCCGAATATTCTGTTGTTATTCCTTTTACAATTTCCTGATGACCATGATGAGACATACTGAAATCAAAAGGAGATTTTCTAAGTTTGTAGGTGAGAATATAGATGAAACCCAAAAAGATTCCCGGCAGATAGCATATGGCAGGGACAGGGCATGAAATGATATCTTTGATAAAAAAGCTGTGATCCGCATAATACAACCCCACCGCCATCATTAAGATCATTGCCTCATATGCCATCATTTGCAATAATTCTCTTTCCGAACCTATATTGCTATAGGGTGAATTAGAAGCATATCCTCCAAGGATAAAGAAAATAGATCCCAGCGTCAGAGCAAAAATCGCCAGCAAAATATCTCCTCCTGACAGAAGAATCACTGCCGTAAGAATTACAAATACCAGGGATATATAGACAAAGAACCGATGCATGGTATTTACTTCTATTGCCTCTTTTTGAAGAAGCTTCCTTACATCATAAAAGGGCTGCAAAACCGGCGGACCTTGCCGCCCCTGCATTCTGGCGGTAATCACCCGATCAATACCCGACAAGATACCGCCAATAAACGGAGTTATAATTACAATTCCAACAATAATAAAACAATAAGTCAACATTACCTTACGATGCCTCCAATCAGAAATACAGCTCCGGTAAACAGGATAACAAGGGAAATGATATTGCTCCACAAAGTCAGTTTTTCGGCTCCAAAATAGCCTTCCATATACCAGTTACTTAGCTCAACCTTGCGCGTTGTACCAAGTGAACCGTGAAACGTTCGATTGTCGCCGGTATTTTCACCTGCCATATAAATCGGAACCCTTCTTCTCTTATCATTTTTATAAATCGGGATAAAACTGATGGGCAGAATTAAAAGCATACCCAACATAAGAATCATAAGCTTTACATCATTGGAAGCAATCGGAATGGCACCGCTTTCCCCAAATACACTGATTAGATAGGGAATTAATTCATATTTTGAAATAAGGGGAAACCCAAAGCAGGAAACCACCACTAATATGGCATGGATAGCGATTGGTATCTCCTCATCCAAATGAAAGGTATGTTTTTCTCTCTTTTTCACACTGGCATTGGAGACGATCTTACCCAACCATTTGGTCCAATAAAATAGGGTAGCCGCACTTCCATACGCAAGTATGATCACGATAATTATATTATTGGAATCGATAAAGGCCTTCATTGCCACCCATTTAGAAATTAACATCCCGAAAGGCGCCAGGAACATCCCGGCAATGCCAATCATCATATACAGGGATAATCTTCTCGATACATTCAAAAGAACATCCATATTCTCAACATTCCTGCTGCCGATCTGATGTTCAATGGAACCGACACTGATAAAAAGCAGCGATTTTGAAACTGCATGGAAGATAATCATAAGAATAGCCGCCCATATGGATTCCTCCGTGCCTACACTGGCACATATAACGATCAGACCCAAATTAGCAAGTGTTGAGTAGGCCAAAATTTTCTTCGCATCTTTTTGGGATATGGCAATTAAAGAACAGGCAAGAAATGTAACACTTCCCACAAAGGCAACTGCTCTGCCCACTGACGTAGGACCAAGCAGCGGAGCAAGTCTTATCATCAGATACACCCCGGCTTTTACCATTGTAGCGGAATGAAGTAAGGCTGAGGTAGGGGTAGGAGCCACCATGGCTCCCAGCAGCCAGGAAGAAAACGGAAGTTGTGCCGATTTGGTAAGTGCCGCAAATGATAATAAAAATACAGGTACGAGGACAACCGCCTCAGGTTTCATATGAATCAGAGCGGATAGTTCCAATGTGTGAAATCTCATTCCGAGAAAAATAATTGCGGCAGTAAATGCCAGTCCTCCGCCCAAATTGATTGCAAGGGCGCGAAAAGCGTTCCTGTTAGCTTCCTCTGTTTTCGTATATCCAATAAGGAGGAAGGAACAAAAGGTTGTCATCTCCCAGCAGAAGTAGATCCAGGTCAGATTATTACTGAGTACTAACCCAAACATGGCAGAAAGGAATAAAAATAATACGGAAAAAAAGAATGACTTTCTTTCCGGATATGTATCATGGTGAACATGATACCATTTCATATACCCTACGGCATATACGCAGATCAGACTTCCCACAATTCCGACAATCAGAACCATAATCGCTGAAAGCCTGTCCAGTATTATACTGGTCTGTACTTCAATATGTGATTTCTGTGTGAATTCAAACCATAGCATTACCGAAGTCTGCAGGGCAGAAAAGATCGATACAATGAATTTTTTATAAATAATTCCTGAGGTAATGATATAACAGGCTAATCCTACTTCTATTATCATCATGACAACGTTCATAGTCTCTTCCTGTGAATAGGAATATGACAATCCGCTGTTAAAATATCTGCCGACAACAAAAATGGTTAAACCGGCTGTAATGAAAGCGCAAATCCTGGCAATCATATTCCTTGCGCTGTCCTTTCTCACTACATACAATATAATTGCAGCAGCAAACGGGAATAAAATTAATAACGAAATCGCATTCATAACATTTTATCTCCCTGAATCTTCATTTTTTCTTTTTACAACAGATTATTATATCACTCGATATTTTGCTTTACAATGAGTCTCGTAAAAGATTTCATAGCAAATGATGATATAATTATACAAATTACACAAAAAAAATACTGCTCCTATTCATAATTGCAGGAACAGCATTCATTCGACTACTATGTGTTTATTCTTTCTCAGCTTCTATAATTTTAAAATCATCCGCAGCTTACCCCAGATTACACTTTGAAAGTAATGGTAGGCATAATCATAGAGATATAGAGCAACCTGCCCCCCTATTATCATCAAAAGTAATATGAAAGGACTAATACTGCCCTGATAAATCAACTTAGGGAAAAATAGTATCATGGGTATAAAAATAAGATTAAAAATAAGGTACTTTACCATCCAGAATACTTTTGTTTTGTCTTTTACAGATCTTCGTCCGATCACCTTGCCCCAGGAATATTCCATCAGCACCAGGTATAATCCCATGGCAGCAAAGGTAATGCAATAAAGTTTATTGGGAGCCAGCATAATACCAATGAAAATGCAGGCAAGATAAAACCCAAAGCCAATTCGGATATCGGTCTCCCTGATGGCAATGCCCACGCAAAAGGATGCAGCTGCCAACAGGAATAGTGTGTTGAATTCCAGGATGCCGCTAAATATAATCAGTAAATCTGCAAAAGCTAACAATAGTCCCAAAAAAGCCAACTTTTTTGCATTTAAAAGCATGAACAAAGATCTCCTCCCATACATTCACATAAGGAATCCGCACACCATAAATCACAACATAAATTCCCCGTACCATATCTTGGCCTGCCATTGTTATAACTGGTATTCTGATACCTTTGATTTCTCCACTGCAGCTGATTCAAGAAATTTGAATATTCCGGATTTGCCGGTTCCATTGATACTGCCTGCTGCGCATGGTTTAAGGCTTCAATATTATTTCCGATGCCTGCATTCGCAACCGCACTATAATAATACCATCTTGCATTTTTATAAGAAACCCTGGAAAGAATATGAAGTGCTTCATTATAATGCCTTGCATTAATATGCTGATATACGTCATTTAATTCCGGGGAATTATCTCCTGCATTACCTGAACCATATCCCTGACCATACTGATATCCGCCGTAAGTACCGCCGCGTTCTCGTTCCTTCATGATTAGCTCGTAGGCTTCCTGAACTTCTTTAAACTTTTCCTCCGCCAAACCGGCCAGGGGGTTGTCGATATAGGAATCAGGATGATATTTTCTGCTTAATTCCCTGAATGCTTTTTTTATCTCATCATTGGATGCACTTGGCGATATGCCCAGTACTTTATACGGATCTATCATACGTTTGTCCCTCTTTCTTTCTTCTCTGTTTGTATCTTGTCATATTTCACCCAGACTCCTTCATACAGAATATTCTTCAGAATATCCCCATGTAACAGGCAGGGTAATTTCTCAAACGCACTGGTGCATTCGGCCATCATCATTACCAGTATATTCTCACAATCCGCTTCGTAGGATTCCTTTTTGGCTAATGATTTTAATGGGTTATAGTTTCCTTTTTTTTTGTCTTTCTCAAGGTCTTCATACGCATCCATAAAATAAATGAATTTTCCCAGAAAAAAACCTAATCTGCGCAAGGGCTCTTCCCACTGATCCTGCCGGAAAACAAACAACTCAGCCATCAATTCCCCAAAGCTTCGGGATACCTGATCCAGATTTGATTCCTCATTTTTCTCACAGACCTGCAGGGTTTTCAAACATTCTACAATTTTCTCGCATTGTCTTGGATATTGTTTGTAAATTCGTTTATATTTATGTCTTAGTACGAAAGTTCCAAGAAACCCCGATAGATTCTTTTCATCCTCCCAATCATCCAGAAAATGATGATAGGTCAATGCAATATTCATATCGGCGGCGTACTCACTGATTTCATTCCATACCATTTCATGCTTCTTTAAGGGATGTATGATACAGTGATGTCCTTCTCTGGTCAATTCCCGTTCGTACAGGGACGTCAATAATATAATAAGAAATGTCAGGTCATATGTCAACGTCATCTGACCAAACCGTCCATAGCGTTCTTTTAACGTCTTGCATAGACCGCAGTAATAAGCCTTATATTGATAGAAGTCCTTCATCTTAAGTTCCGGTTTATAGATTGTTACATATCCAAACATGTATTCTTCCTAACTTAATTTAGTTTATTTCTTGTTTCAGATATTCCCTTATGTAGGTGCCAAGCTGATTGGAACTTCGAAATAAGATCGTATGTATGTTTAACTTCTCAGCGCCCATGATATTTTCTTCCAAATCATCGATAAACAAAGTCTCTTGTGCTGTTAAAGCATATCTTTGAAGCAGATATTCATAAATTTCTTTTTGCGGCTTTGTCATTCCAACGGTATAGGAGATAACTGTTCCGTCAAACAGGTTGAAAAAATCATTCCCGGAACTTGTTCGTTCAAATGCTTCCCTTGGATAATTGGACAATACAAAAAGTTGATATCCTGCTTCTTTCAACTCTTCTAAAATATGAACAGTTTCAGGAATCGGCACCAGCATATCCTTCCACATCCTCATGCCCTGTCGAATGTCACTTTCCAGGTGGGGTGCATCCTGGCAGAACAATTCCGTGGCCTCTTCTTCCGTCAAAATTCCTTTATCAAGGTCGGACCAGTACTTATGCTTAAACACACAATTGATCATTGCCACAGCCCGTGCCTCATTAAGAAAGATCTTAGTAAAATATTCTTTCGGCTGAAAGGAGATTAATACGTTACCTAAATCAAAAATAATATTTTTTATCATTCATTTGCGCCTTTCAAAATCATGCGTATCATTTCATGAACTCAAAGATACTTTCTTATTTTACTACGATACGAATATTGAATGCAAGAAATATAAATAAAATGTTTATTAACAAATGATTAAATTCTAAGAATTATATTTCTTGTTTCCGGCTAAAATACTAAATAATTATATTAAGAAAGGGACCATTCACATGAGGAAATTATTATCCATCTTAGCCACAAAAGTTATTCTTACATCCGGCGCTGTGTTCATTGTGTTTTCATTGTTATCGCATCGTTCCTTTGCTCAACTTCTTTTGCTAACAACTGAGGTGATCATCTTTAATTCTGTGATAATTGATTTCCGCTTACTGCCGAAATTAAGCAATCTGACAGCAGCTTTGATTGACGGATTTGTCTCTGTTGGTGTTACTTTTATGATTGACACGTTTCTATATCGCCAACCCGATCAACTCTTTCACTATATTATTTTTGGATTCTTAATCGCTGCAGTGGAATATTATTTCCATCTATTCCTTTTTAGTATCGGTACAGTGAAATCTCTTCGGCTTCCTGACTTCTTGATAGAACTGGAATTTTCAGAAGAAAGCGGCAGAAAATTCTATTATTCCTATAACGAAGATAATGATTAGCCTGACTTTAATTAAATCTGACAAGCTTTTTCTTCATTAAAAAACTTCGGGTTATCTTACCCGAAGTTTTATTCAATTTGCCTTTATTCTGTGCATACTTTATTCTGTTCATACTTTATTCTGTTCATACTTTGTTTTGCATTATTTCATTTTGCTTTCATGTGTTTGCTTTCATATGTGAGTTTTATTCCATCTGCTTTATTATGTTTACATTATAATGTTTGCTTTTATTGTTTGCTTTTATTGTTTGCTTTTATTAATTCTCTTCAGCTATTTCTTACTCTTAGGGTTCTCCTGAGATATTTGCAGGTTTTCCGATACCCGGAATCTTACGATCCTTCTGATCAAATCATATGGAATTGGTTTATGAAGTGGAAATTGTATCGAACCTTTTGCATGTTTATACTCAGCTAAATCCTGCTCAAATTGTTCGATCCCGCTTGGTGCAGGATAAAATCCGATATGTTTTTGATACGCAGCAAAGTGAACCAAAATACCATGAAATATAAAGGTCGGCATCTGATAACTGATCTTTTCCTTGACCTCAGGTGCCTCCTCTTTGATCACATTTCTAATATTTTGAAGGATATTCTGAATTTCAGGTGTACACTGCATGATATAATCATCTACTGTCTGGTAACTCACTTTCTTATCTTCCATAGATTGTCCTTTCCGATCTTACATTCCACCACTGCTTATTGTAAATAATTCCGGATTAAGCATACCAAAAATCATTGCTATATGCGCAACAACGAGAAAAACACCTACAAAAATTGTGTGAAGCTTTAGTTTACCGATGCCATTTTTATTCCTTCCAATCACATTTAGTTCCAGTAATGTAATCCCCAGAAATGGGATCACTCCTGCCAGATAAAATCCAACTGCAATAATATCTGTTGCTCCCCTCCATGATCCGGTTGAAGTCAAGGGAATTACAGCATTTATAAACAGGTAAATAAAGACCCCCAGAAAATAAAGACCGGCAAATATTCCTGTTATTTTACTGATTGCCTTTGCTGTTCCCTTATCATTTCTGGTAAATAATATGATAAGTTCAGTAATTGCCAGTGTCTCGGCACAGATTACCGGTATTGCCATGAACAAAAGCAAATTCCAGGGTTGATTGGCAGCCAATAGTTCCATGTAATGTGTCATTGCATTACTCATTGTATGATCCTCCTTCATAATGTCCTTACCGGATCATATTACAGGATGATTATGTAGAAATTATGTAGAAATTATGCAGAAATTATGCAGAAATTGCAGGGTGATGGATATCACGTAATTTATTATCTGTAGTTTATTATAACAGAATACAGCTCTGAGTTACACCCTGAGTTTATTGTATAAAAAATTTGATGATTGAAATAATTAAAGTTATATTCCTTATAAACTGGAAGAAAGATGTCATTGCAAAAATTCACAATTGATGCTATTGTATATACAGTTAATACTATTTCAGTATAGAGAGAGAAGAACGTTAAAGCGATAGAACGGATATCACCGTGTATCAAACATACAAATGATACAACTTCGCAATTATTTAACAAATCAAATTATGAGGTGAACTATTACATGAGGAATTTAATGAAACAATGGAATCAATTAAGCTTGGTAAAACGTATCTTAGTTGGAATGATTCTTGGAATTATTCTCGCGCTTACGGTTCCGGGTTATGCCAAACCAATCGTTATACTTGGCACCTTATTTGTCGGCGCACTAAAGGCGGTAGCACCTATTTTAGTATTTTTTCTTGTCATGAATGCAATCTCACAGCACAAAACCGGTCAACAGACGAATATGAAATCCATCATTTTACTTTATCTGACCGGAACATTTTTAGCCGGATTGATCGCTGTAATTGCAAGCTTTCTCTTTCCGGTCAGTCTCACCCTGGCGTCAACTGCGCAGGAGATTACACCTCCGGGTGGAATTATCGAAGTCCTGAAAAATCTGCTGCTGAATTTAGTGGATAATCCGGTCAAGGCTTTGTTTAACGCCAATTACATCGGAATTCTGACCTGGGCCATTTTGTTGGGATATGCATTAAAAAATGCACCCGATACGACAAAAACCATGCTGTCCAATTTTTCTGATGCCATTTCTCAAATTGTTAAATGGGTAATTAATTTGGCTCCTCTGGGTATTATGGGACTGGTATTTGATTCAATCGCGACCAATGGGCTCCGGTCCTTATTAAGCTATGGGAAATTGTTGATGTTATTGATTGGATGTATGCTTTTTGTGGCTCTTGTTGTAAATCCAATCATCGTTTATCTTAACATTCGCAAAAATCCCTATCCCCTGGTATTAAAATGTATCAAAGAAAGCGGAATCACCGCATTCTTTACAAGAAGCTCTGCCGCTAACATACCGGTTAACATGAGTCTTTGCGAGAAGTTAGGCCTGGATCAGGATACTTATTCCGTATCCATCCCCCTGGGCGCTACAATTAATATGGCCGGTGCGGCTGTCACCATCTCTGTGCTCACACTTGCAGCTGTTCATACCCTGAATATTCAGGTGGATATCGGTACGGCAATCATACTGAGTTTATTATCTGCGATCAGTGCCTGTGGCGCTTCCGGGGTAGCGGGCGGTTCCCTGTTATTAATTCCTCTGGCCTGCAGTTTGTTTGGTGTTCCCGGTGACGTTGTTATGAAGGTTGTTGGCGTCGGCTTTATTATAGGGGTACTGCAGGATTCCTTTGAAACAGCACTGAACTCCTCCACCGACGTACTTTTCACAGCAACGGCAGAATTCGCGAAGAGAAGAAAACAAGGCAATCATACCTTCTAAAACAGGAAGAATTGAAAATCATGCGCCGGTCAGGTGCATAACATAATGATGAGGCAAGTAATTTTTCTGTCTTGAGAGACAAAATAAGGGAGGATACTAAAGCAGCTGTGCTGTTGTTAGCATCCTCCCTTATTTTATAGATACTAGCGTCCATGCGTGCTACTTGCTCATACGCATAAATTCAACGTGTGTAAATTGTACTTTATTTTCACACGAATTCATGAGCAGAAATAAACCTTCCGATCCCTCCTGCTTATTTTCCCTCTGCCTTAACAAATTCATTAAATTCGGTTTCAATCTCTTTTCCCGGTTTACCGGTCAGAAGGCTTACGATTACGATAAAAACAGCTGAAACAATGAACGCAGGTAATAACTCGTATAAGTTAAAATATTGTTTGATAAAATTACGCCATACCAAAACCATCAAACCACCGGAAAGTATACCAGCCAGTGTACCCTGCCAGTTCATGCGCTTCCAGTAAAGAGACATTAATATGGCAGGACCGAATGCTGCACCAAAGCCTGCCCAGGCGTATGAGACAAGATCAAATACAGAACTATTGGGATCACTGGCAATCGCCAATGCTATCACTGCAATCACAACCACACTGATCCGGCTGATATTAATTGCACTCTTATCATTAACTAACTTAGGGAACAATGTCTTTCCAATATCCTCTGAAATAGCGGAAGAGGTAACCAGCAGCTGAGAATCTGCCGTACTCATAATTGCTGCAAGAATTGCCGTTAACAAAAGCCCGGCGATAATTGCCGCACCAGGTCCCTGTAACAGATGCTGTGTGATATAGATAAATATTTTCTCACCATCCATGGAAGCAAGTTCCTCTGGAGATACCACCGTTGAAACATAAGCTTTCCCTACAACGCCAAGAATAACCGCTGCAAATAAAGTTAAAACAACCCATACAATCGCCAATCTTCTGGCAGGCTTAATTTCCTTCGCACTGCGTATTCCCATAAATCTTGACAATATATGAGGTTGTCCGAAATAACCAAGGCCCCATGCCGCAATAGAAATGATACTGAGAAGGCTTAATCCGCTTCCAATGCCTGTCCATTCTGAAACACCCAGACCATTGGCGGCATTCGTAAGTGAAGCTGCAAGATTAAATGTTTCTGCAGCACCTCCAAGTTTTACAATTGCAATGATGGGAAGCGCAATAATTGCAAAAAACATCAAAATCCCCTGAACCAGATCCGTCCAGCAAACTGCCAGGAAGCCTCCCATAAAGGTATAAGAAACTATAACAATCGCGCCGATAATTAATGCAACCGAATAATCCAGTCCAAATACGGCATTAAAGAGCTTCGCGCCGGCTGAAAATTGAGCCGCAGTATATATCAGGAAGAACACTACGATAAAAATTGCCGAAATAATTCGGATGAGATGGGTTTTATCTCTGAACCTATTCTCCAGATAGGTAGGTATTGTAATCGAATTCCCCGCCTTTTCAGAATAGTTTCTTAATCTCTTAGCCAGAAACAGCCAGTTAAGGTAGGTACCTATGGCCAAACCGGCTGCTGTCCACACTGCTTCTCCCAGCTTATTGTCCTTTGTCAATAAAAAAGCCGTACCCGGTAATCCCATCAACAACCATCCACTCATATCAGAAGCCTGTGCACTCATTGAAGTAACCCAGAAGTTAAGATTTCTTCCGCCCAGGAAATAATCTGTCTGGTTCTTATTCTTTTTATAGAAATACCAGCCAATTCCTAACATTCCGGATAAATAGATACCAAAAACAATTACATGAATAACTTTTTCCATTCCTAATTCTCCCTCACTATTATTTAGCATATCAATCACTAATAGTGTAATTATACACAAAATATGGGGAAAAACATAGGGTTTTTATGAAATTTTATTAATTTTTCTGCATATATTGTACTGTTTACTCCCAGACAAATTCATTAAAGCTGTGAATGATGGAATGCTTTCCTTCCCATTCCGAATAATCACTATCGGCAGAATTTACAATCACAATCTTTCCCGCACCTGCTGCCTCTGCTGCTTTGATACCCGAAGGGGAGTCTTCAAATATAATGGTATCCTCTGCCCGAATTCCAAGAACACCAATAGCTTTCAAAAACAGATCCGGAAACGGCTTTCCCCTCATTGTACCATCACTGTATATCAAGTGATCCTCCTGAAACCAGTTCAATAGTTTTAACTCCTGGATATAGAAAGAGACGTTTTCATAGCCGGAAGCCGTGGCAATGACAAAAGGAATATTCGCCTCCCGTAAATGTTCAAACAGGGCAACCACCCCATTTGCCAGAGAAAAGTCCGGTAAATCATGACACAATTCCCTGTATATTGCCTCTTTCTCCAATCCAAACTGCTCCGCTGCTTCCACAGTGAGTTTATCTCCGGAGTAGTTATCCGCAAATAAATCCAATATAATTTCTCGATTTAATCTGCCATGGATTCTTTTTTGTTTTTCTTCCTCTGTCAGGGTAAACCCATATTGCTTCAAGAAAATATCCCAGGCCTGATTATGCAGCATGGTATCCCATAAAAGTGTGCCGTTAAAGTCAAATATGATTCCTTTTTCCTTCATCCGTTATGTTAAAGCCTCCCTTTGTTTTTATTTCTCGCCATCGTCCACGCATGCTGCTTGCCCGCACGCATAAATTCAACGTGGTAAACCAGCTTTCTATCCTTCACGATCTACTAAAGAATAGCACGCACCACAACATATTTCAAGCACCGGAGGAACTCACTCTCTTTCTCTGATTATCGGCTTCTCTCTTTTGTATTAAGAATCATAATGGATGAAATAACAAGAAGCACACCCATGCTTTGGAGCAGGGTCGCCTTTTCATGATAGAGAAAGATCCCGATCAGCGTTGCTACAACCGGCTCAATAGAAGCCATGATGGAAGCTTTGCCTGATTCTATATAAGACAATCCAAAGGTATATAACAGAAAAGGGAGGATCGTGGTAATCAGACTTAAGAGAATACCAAACAAAAGAAGGGAACCATCCCAATGTACAGGATTTAACGCTCCACTCATCGGATGAAACAGAAAAGTTCCAATGGTTGCAAAGAAAAAGGTATACAGAATGATTGTAAAGGAATGATACCGTCTCATAAGTGCATATCTTCCGAAAATACTATAAAGTGCATAGCCAAACCCGGCCCCCAGCCCGGTCATAAGACCCCGGATGCTGATCGCTATCGCATTACTTAGAATTCCTGTAACAAATACACATCCGGTGAAAGCCAGCAATATTGCCAGCAGTTTCTTACCTGTCATTGTTTCACCAAATAAAAACACCGAAAATATCATAACAATGATCGGTGCTGTATAAAGCAATATGGATGCAATGGAAAGCGATGTCATGGTGATTGCTTTAAAATAGCAATAATTGAAAAATACAATACTGCATACTCCGGTTCCAAGAAAACACCAGACATCTTTTATACGGATTCTCAATAATCGTTTATCATAAAATAATAAAAAAACAAACATCAGAATAACCGTTATCATTGCCCGCATTGATACAATATCCATGGAGGAGAACCCCTCCATTTGTAGTCTTCGGACAAAGATACCCATCGTCCCCCATAACATTCCTGCAAAGATGATTACTATCGGTGCAAGTTTTTTCATAACTCCCCCATGCTTTCAATCATAGTGAACTCCCATCCAAAACACAATGGTTTCGGTTATTCCTGCATATGTTCTTTAAAACAATTAATATGCTGTGTAATTGCTTCCAGCAATTTATCGCTGTTTCTTTCTTCGATTGCCCTGATAATAGCCAGATGTTCTTTATGCGCGTTTTGTCTCACCTGAATATTGTTGGAAATTAATCTTCTGTCCGTAACATTATTTAATGTTGCCGTTATTAATTTCAACAAATTATTCTTCGTACAACCGGCAAGCTGTAAATGGAATCTGGCATCTAGTTTTGCATAAGACTCACTATCATAAAAACAATCTTCCATCTCTTTATAAATTTCCTTCAAAGAGATAATATCTTCTTTGGTGACACTTCTGATTACCCTCTTTGATATGGCAGTTTCGATTATTTCCCTTGCTTCTATGATATCACTTTGATTAATCTTACTGTTATCGATGGCAGTTTCAAATTTATCAATTAAATCTTCCTCCTGGGGTATTGACACATAGTTTCCTCTGCCTGTCATGATTTTAACAAACCCCTTTTCATTCAATACCTTTAAGGCCTCTCTTATAACAGTCCTGCTGACTCCGTAGTTTTCTGCCAAAACCCGTTCAGAAGGCAATTTCTCATTTTCTGATAGAATGCCCGATTTAATCTTATGTTCTATCTCAACAGCAATTGTATTATATAGTAACTCTGTCATTTAATTGCTCCTTCCGTCCAAAATAGGATCGTCCTATCTTATATTAGCGCTTTTTATCATTTTGTCAACTCTGCGTCTTATTGTGATGATTACGGTAACAGGATGCTGATCAATACGATCATCAGTGGTATGGTGACAATCATCAGAAGCATTGTCTGTACCACCGTTCGCGTGGCATAATCCGGATCACACTGATATTGCTGGGCATAGATCGCATTCAGGGAACCTGCCGGAAGCGCTGTCATTATGGTCGCCACAGCCGCAACCCCCACCGGAACCTTTAAAATCCTTAAGAGTAATAGCAGACAGATGGGGAACAGGATTAGTCTCAACGCGGAAACCAGATATGAAAAAATATCCTTTAATATATCCAACAACCTGATATCAGCCAGACTGCATCCAATGATTATCATGGAAATCGGAACGGTCATGGATCCGATGGATGACATAGCGGATGCGATGGCTTCAGGAAATCGAAACGGCGACAGGAAGATACTGATGGATGCGAGGGAAGCGATCGTCACAACATTCTTATAGATGGATTTCAATTCAAAACCACCGTTTCCGCTTAATAAGCTGACACCATAGGTAAAGAAAAACAACTGATAAAACAGGTTATAAATGATCGCGTAAATCATTCCGTTATTCCCGTATAATTCTGTAATCAGGGGAAAGCCAATGAATGCTGTGTTGGCAAACACAGACATGGTAATAAAAACCGATTTTGATTTTCCTTTCATCGGCAGAATTTTACTGAGTACGGTCATTAGAATTAACGCACAGAGATAATATCCTGCTGCAATTATCACCATATACAGCATGTTTGTTACTTCGCCTTGGGTAAATTCCGAATTTGCGGAAGATAAAATACTAACCGGTAAAATCGCTTTTAATAACAGGGACGTCAGTCCCTGCTGCAGCTCTAATGTAATCAAGCGTTTCTTCTTTAAGAAGAATCCGAAAGCAATCATCAGAAATATTTTAGTAATTAGTTGAAATAATGTATTCAGAGGCAGTCTCCCCTCCTTTCCTGATGTTTAGATAAAACCTTCATAAGGCTTTTGACATACTGCGGTATGCATCCATCTGATTAAAGTGGTAAAGTCAAATACCGGAAGCGAGACAGCCCTTTGCACTGCATGGGCATAGGGAGGCATATCACTGCACTCTAATAAAATCGCTCCTGTCTGCGGATCTTCCTTCATAATTTCCAGGGCGGCGTTAACCACTTCCTGCTCTACGATACCGTTCTCGAATTCACCCCGTCCCTCTAAAATACAGGAGAATTCAGGTGCATTCCTAAGATCTCTGATCACCAGTCTGTTCCTTAGGTCTTCATAAACACCACAGTTTTCCAGTAATTTCTCCGTAAGGGACGACTGATCAGCGGTCAATACTCCGATTTTTTGCTGCGGTTTAATTAACGCAGCAATCCATGGCAATTGTACCAGACTGGAGATAGCAACCGGAATATCCATTGCCTGAGCCACTTCCTTCTGGAAGTTGCCAAAGAATCCGCAGGCCGAACTGATGGCACGAACACCTTCTCTTTGAAGCTCCTTACATGCTTCTGTCACTTTTTCCAATACTTCCTCTCTCGCTGCAAAAAGATTGGGAATATCAAGTCCTGTCACTGCCTTTAACCTGACCGGGAAATCAAAGGTATAACCATTTACAATATTCCCGGGCATCATTGGATACCAGACATCATCAATATAGATAATACCTATGGGGAATCCTGCAATATTCTGTCCCCTGCCCATTGTTACCCTGATGTGTTGATCCCGGGTAGTGATATATCCGTAAGGCGCATGTTCCATCGCTGTCCAGCCTCCTTTTATCCGGCAAATCTTGCAAAATCAAGATTGCTGATATCAAAATCAGTTGTTTCACCGGTGATAATCTGGGCCATCAGTTTACCGGTGATTGGTGAAAAACAAATTCCGTCCCCTTCATGACCTGCCGCAATATAATAACCGGGTACCGAATCCACATCGGATACGATGGGCAGATGATCCTTGACAAAGGGCCGGACTCCCGCATAACTTCTGATACAGTTGACATCCTTTAGCGCAGGATAAAATCGAAGTGCCCGTTCTGCAATTGCTTTCATGGCTTCGATCTCCGTTCGGATATCAAATCCCCGAAAACCGCGATACCCGCCAACCAGAAGATTATTTGCTCTTGTATATTCAATATTAAATGCAACATTATATTCTTCCACCAGCGGGCTGACATTTCGTTTAAAGTTAATATGATCGAATTTTGACATCATATAACCAAACTCCAATATCTTATGAAAGCAGATCCGCTGCGTCTGTTCTGAGACCAGATTCATTCCTTTTCTTGGCTGAATCGGTATCTCAATTCCTACCAATGCCCCAAGATCCGGCGCCCATGGACCGCCGCAATTCACTACTTTATTGGTATAAATCATTCCCTGATCCGTATCAATTGCCTCGACCGCATTGGTGTTTTGATTCAGTACGATCCGGTTAATATGGCAGTACGGAAACACTTTGAGTCCCTTTTTCCTTGCTTCCTGCGTAAAAGCAAAGCATACCTTATACGGGCTGACAGCTATTGCACTTTTCCCCGGGGTATAGATCCCCCCTACCAGATCCTTTGCTATAAAAGGCTCCATCTCACACAGTTCATTTCTGTCTACCATGCGCATCTCATATCCATCTGCAGCCTGCTGAGCCACATATTTTTCGGCTTCCTCATATTCTGCCTCTGTCTCACAGACATAAAGGCATCCTTTGGGATCATATTCAAAATCATATTCAAATTTATCCGCCAGTTCTTTAAAATGATCGATACTTGCCTGACCCATCAGGGTATCAATCCCCGGCTGTTTATCACAGATCAGAGCAACCGCATCACAATGACTGGAGGTTCCGCTTGCAATATCCCCTCTGTCAATCAAGGCCACTGATAATCCCTTTTCACACAGATGATAGGCGACACTGGTTCCGATGGCGCCCGCACCGATCACTGTAACATCAAATACTTCCATTATTCCACTACCCCCTCTGCAATTTCTCCGAATGTAATGGGTCTGACCGGGGGTCTTGCTGATGATCTGCCTGTATCTGCCGCATTGATTCCCAGTTCCTGACATAAAATCTGCTGAACCAGCCGCTCACAGGTTCGTCCCTGACATAACCCCATCCCGGCTCTTACCCGGCGCTTTACACCTGTAACATCTCTAGCGCCCTCAGAAATTGCCTGTTTTATTTCTCCCAGTGTAATTTCTTCGCATCTGCAAACGATCATATTATCATCTATCCATTGGCTCATTCCAACAACCTCCGTCCACAACTTTCCTATCCCGCTCTTTTCCATCCATCTGTAAGGATGCTGCACTTCATCCTGATCATTCAAACGAAGTCCTATCGATAAAACACTTCTCTTTGCATACTGCGAACCTCATCGGATAACTCTTTGGGAATTTCAATCGTCACCACCGGGGTATGATCAAAGCTTTTCGGATTCATAACCTTGATAACAACAGCATCACATAGATACTCTCCCTTACGGTCCACAGCCTTTACGCACATTCCCTCTTTGGGCGTGGGAAAATATTCATAAGGAAAGGATACCGTTGCCGTGTGTTGTGTGTATGCTTTATTCACCACAAAGATTGCCAGCCCCGGGCATTTTGATACACAGATCCCGCAGCCGCTGCATTTTTCCTCCGATAGTACCGGTAAGTTGGTGATGGGATCGCCGATCATAATTGCACCGAATTTGCAGGCTGCCTCGCAGGGATTACAGGGGATTTCCTGAACACACTCAATCACTGCCACGGGACCTTTCGCATATCGGTCATTGGAAGGAAGCTTCTGCAGCTGCAAAAGCTCCTCCAACTCCAGATAACCTGTTTTAATTAATGCCATTTTACTCCCTCCTTTCTTTATGAAATCATCACTGACGAGATTTTCTCCTGATATTCCTTCATAATATTTTCTTTCTCTAAAAGCCGTCTCTCCCCAAAAGGCCCCATTCGAAGTGCATCCAGTCTGCTCCAGATCACACTTCTCATGGTGTCGGCTTGTTCTTTCTTCAGATATCCTAAGGCTTGCGCCGCCGAGATTCCTGCAATTCTTCCTTCCTCCAAAGCAGTATTCGCCTCTTCGACTCCCGTGGCATCACCGGCAACATAGATCCCTTCCACGCTGGTCTCCATTTTCTCATTATGCAGCGGAATCCACCCGCCAAAAGCGCCGTTAAAGGTAAATTCACAATTCATCAATCTGGGTAATTCTGCTGTCGGTTTTAGTCCTGCCGCAATGGTAATGGTATCCGCTTCTATCTTCTTGTGCGTTCCCGCAATCGGAGAAAAATTGGCATCCACCTCTGCAAGGACAGCTTCCTTCACACAGCCATCCTCCCCTGCAATTGCTTCGACAACAGTGTGCCCGGTATAGACAGGAACACCTGCCCTGCGAATCTTGGCGGCATGCACCGCATAGCCCCCGATCTTTGGTGCAGCTTCCACCAATGCTACCACATCACATCCGGCCTGCATCAATTGATAGGAAACAATCAGTCCCACATTACCGCTTCCAACCATAACGATCTTCTTACCTGGCTTTACATGATTCACATTAATCATGGTCTGTGCAGCCCCTGCCCCCATAACCCCGGGTATGGTCCAGCCTTTAAACCGAATGACATTCTCTGAGGCTCCGGTGGCAACGATGATTTTCTTCGCTGTCAGGGTAATCAGCTCTTTCTTGTTATCACCCAGATCTTTTTCTATTGCTACCTTGGACCCGGGGAACAAACCGATTACCGTACTTTTCAGCCAGATGTCAACACCGTTTGCCTGTGCCTGCTCCAACAATGAGGTTCCGATATCCGTTCCTCTTGTGCCGGACTGATGGGCGCTGGAACCGAAAAATTTATGAATTTGTTTAAATAACTGTCCGCCGGGTTTCATATTCAGATCCGCAACCAGTACCTTCGCTCCCGTCTTACTCGCTTCGATTGCCGCTGCAAGACCGGCAGGACCGGCACCAATAATGATAATATCTTTTTCTGTCATGACTTTATTCCACCTGCCAATCCATTCTGTGTTTGTATAACCATTCCCGCTCTCACAGGCGTAATGCAGGTTCTGACATTGGGCTGACCATCCACGATCATGGCACAGTCCGTACATTGTCCGATCCCGCAAAACAATCCTCTTGGTTCCTGCTTCTTCACAGTGTACCGATTAATTTTGATTTCGTTGGCAATCAGGGCCGCAAGTATGGGTTCGCCCTCAAAAGCCTTGATGACTCTGTCATCCACCGTAATATCAACCGGTTCCTCTTTATGACCCACATGAAGAATCACATGATTCTCTACTCTCATACACATATTCGCCGAAAGCTCCTTCCCCTAACCATCACATATTACAGCCAGGTCCGGCTGCTGCCTCAGCTGCATCATATAACAGCCATGCTGATACAGCCTGCCAGACCTGCTAAGTATTTTATAATACTGCTGTAAATTCCATCTCTACCAGACATCCGTCAACCATACCGGAGCACTGAGTGCAGCATCTTGCCGGGAAATTACCGCTGGGGAAATAGGTCTTATATACTTCATTCATCTCAGGAACTACGCTCATATCAAGAACATAGATGGTCACCTTAGCGATATCATCCATAGTTGCTCCTGCGGCTTCCAGCACATTCTTTGCATTCTCCAGCGTAGCTTTGGTCTGTTCTTTGACTCCTCCTGATACCATTTCTCCCGTGATATCTGTTCCAATCTGTGTGGTGAATATCAAATTCCCCATCTTTACGCCAAGGGCATAGGGTCCATGGCATTCTCCGCATTTCTCACTTAAAATCTGTTCTCTCTTCATATAATCAGCTTCCTTTCTAATAATTAAATTTAGATTCAATAAAATATTCTACAAATATTCGTCACTATCCCTATAGCCATTATGTCTTCCGGGTATTAAAAGCTGATCTCAAGCTCCTTATTTACCAGATGATTCGGTCTTTCCTTCTTACTAAGGCGCATGACCAGCTGTTTTAAGGAACGCTCTCTGGCATCATAGAAAGAATCCTCCGAGATAAAGGCTGCATGCGGTGTAATCACCACATTCTCCAGAGAAAATAATTCACTGGTCTCATTTACTTCATCCTCAATAACATCAATTCCCGCGCCCTTGATCCAGCCTTCTTTTAAGGCCTTAACCAATGCCGGCTCATCCACCACGGCACCTCTTGCCGTATTAATCAGAAACGAACTTTTTTTCATCAGCTTAAGCTGCGGCTCAGAAATCAGGTGTGTGGTCTCAGGCAGCAACGGGGTATGCAGCGATACAAAATCCGATGTCTGTAATAAATCCTCCAGTGTATCAGCCTTCTCGCATCCGAATTCTTCCAGATACTCTTTTGACTTGGTGGGTGCATATACCAATATGTTTAGCCCCAATGCCTTTAAGATGGGTACCATCGTCTTTGGGATTTCTCCAAAGAATACCATGCCAAAGGTCATTCCCGTCATACGGTAGGTTTTATAGCCCAAAAGCGGATTCCATTTTCCTGCCCTGACACAACGGTCATAGAAGCTGATCTTTCTCACCAGATCAATTGTCATGCCAACAGCATGAACTGCTACCTCCTGCGCGCAAAACCCCGGGACATTGGTTACGCAGACTCCATGCTCTGTGGCAGCTTTGATATCCACATTGTTATATCCGATGCTTTGCAGAGAAACGATATTCAGACTGGGCAGCTGATCCAGAACTTCCCTGGTAATCTTCTCATATTCCACCACAAGTCCCTGTGCTTTTTCTTCCCGAATGTGCTCTATCAATGATTTCTTGCCTTCTTTGTCTTTAATCTCCACCAATTCCAGATCTGTAATTCCCCAATCTGCCAGCAGGGAATTCTCATAATTGAGATTATCATCAATATTATAGTAAACTACTTTCGCCATACAAACGCCTCCTAACATTCTTTCAATGCATGTTCCAGTATCATAAGTCCCTCATCCAATTCCTTCTTTGTAACATTTAACGGTGTTGCAAAGCGCATTCCATTTCCATGAACGCCGCAGTTTAAGGTAAGCATCTTCTGCTCCAGGCAGGACTTCTTCACCTTATTCCACAGATCCGGTGCAGGGGTCCCATCCTCATGGGAGAATTCAATGGCAACCATGAGACCAAGTCCTCTCACATCCGAGATACAGGTATACTTTTCCTTTAATTCGGATAGTTTCTCTCTTAAATATGTCCCCATCTGATTACAGTTGTCCAGTAAGCTCCCGTCTTCATACTGATCCAGTACCGCATTTGCCGCCGCTGCTGCCACAGGATTCCCTCCAAAGGTTGTGCCATGCATTCCTGCATGCCATTCGCTCATAATCTTTGGTGTGCTCACCACGGCGCTCATAGGCAAACCACCTGCGATTGCTTTTCCCAGGGTCATGATATCGGGAACAACATCAAAATTCTCACTGGCAAACATCTTCCCGGTACGGCCATATCCTGCCTGAATCTCGTCAAAGATGAGTAAGATGCCATGCTGTGTGCATAGATCCCGTACCCCTTTTACAAACGCTGCGGGAGGAACCACATACCCGCCTTCTCCCTGAACCGGCTCCATCAAAATAGCCGCCACCGTATCCGGTGCCACCACATATTGAAACAGACTCTTGATTTCATCCAGACAATATTGGGTAATCTGTTCTTCATTAAATCCCTTCGGACATAGATCAGCACAGGGGTAAGTTGCAAAATAAACACCCCCCATATGCGGTTCATAATATTTTCTGTATTTGGAATTGGAGGCAGTGACTGCTGTCGCCCCGATGGTCCTTCCATGGAAGGATCCTTTGAATGCAATAATGGAAGGTCTCTTTGTATATGCCTTCGCCAGCTTAATCGCACCGTCATTGGCTTCTGCTCCGCCGTTAGAGAAGAAGATAGAGCCCAATTCTCCCGGTGCCAGTTCTGAAATTCTTTTTGCCAGCTTTAAGGTAGACTCGTAATTCACCAGATTAAAGGATGCATTAATCAAGTTCTTTGATTGTTCACAGATTGCCTCAACCACTTTGGGATGAGCATGGCCCAATGCATTCACCGCTATCCCCTGTACAAAATCCAGATACCGGTCCCCATTGATATCCGTCAGGTAACAGCCGCTTCCGCTGACCATAACAAGATCAGTAGCCTTGGCCAGTGCCGGGCTTAAGTATTCCTTGTAGTCATCAAATTTCATCATTTCTATTCCTCCTTGAATTGTAATCTGCCATGCCGCAGACTAAAATGCTTTTTCCAGTATCGCGTATACGTCCTGCTCCCTGATCTTAACGGGATTCACAGCCAAAAGTCTGTATTCCATCGTTCCTTTCACAATGACAGGAAACATTTCCTCTGTTACATTCACTTCTCTTAACTTTCTTGGGATTCTTAGATCATTCACCAGGCCCTCAATAGCCGTCACCGCAAGAAGTGCCTGATTTCTTAAGGAAAGTCCTCCGGTCTCCTCCCCCAAAAGCTTTGCAATTTCCGCAAATTTCTTTATATTACCCGGAATATTTACTTCCACCACATAGGGAAGCATCATCGCATTGGAAAGGCCGTGGGCAACATGTGCCACTCCTCCGATGGATTGGGAAATTCCGTGAACCGCTCCCAGTCCTGCATGGACAAAAGCTGTGGCAGCCATAACACTGGCAATTGCCATGTTGCTTCTCGCCACAAGGTCTCCGGGCACAAACATGGCCGTTCTAATATGCCCACGGATCAGTTCCATTGCTTTCTGGGCATAAGCATCACTGATGGGATTGGCATTTAAGGACACGTATGCTTCAATCGCATGGGTCAAGGCATCCATTCCGGTGGTAGCTGTAATAAATCCCGGCATTCCGATCTGCATCATAGGGTCAACCACTGCAAACTTTGGCAGCAGATATTCGTGGGTAACAGATAATTTAATATTATTTTGCGTATCGGTAATGACACTGGCCGCTGTTACCTCGCTGCCGCTGCCCGCTGTCGTTGGGACTGCAATCAATGGCAGAGAGGGGTTTGTTACCGTCTTTGTTCCTCCAAATAAATAATCCCTGACAGAACCCTCATTCGAATAAAGCATACAGATTGCTTTTGCCGTATCGATAGAACTGCCTCCTCCGACTGCAATCACCAGATCACAACCGCTCTCCTTTAAGAGCTTTGCCACATGATCCACCACTTCTACCGGCGGGTCAATCTCACACTCAGTAAACAGTTCATAGCTGATTCCCGCTTCCATAAGGGCTTTTGCCAGATTTTGAAACGGTTCCAGTGTTGCAATGACTTTATCTGTAACCAAAAATGGTTTATTTGCACCCAACTGACTGCATAACTCACTGATTTTTAATGCTTCATTCACTCCGAATATTATTTTTGTCGGAGCCTTAAACAAAAAATGATTCATATCTTTATCCTCATTTCTGCGCTAATGTCCGCGCATCCTATCCTTCTATCTCAATTCCTAATTTAAGCTTTGTATAGCTTTTAATCACCTCTACACATTTCTCTCTTCCAACTTTTTTACTGTTAAGTGTCATATCATAGTTTGTTACATCATTCCAGTCATTACCGGTATAAAACTTATAGTAATCTGCTCTGCACTTATCCGTGGTTCTGATTGCTTTGATTGCCTGTTTTTCCTCCACACCGGCCCGCATCATAATCGACTTCACGCAGTCCTCAAAGGGTGCCTGGATATTGACGCTGACCACATTTTTATTGTCTTTTAAGATATAATCCGCAGCTCTTCCCATCACCACATAGGATTCCGACAAAGACAGCAGCCTTAAGATTCTGGCCTGATAGTTAAACAGGTTTTCATCGGATAAGAATGCTTCATCCTCCGGAGTAAGCAGAAATCCCACGGAGTTTTTTTTACTTTGTTTAAATAAATTCTTCTTGATCCGCTCATCAGCCAGAGAGAATAATGCTTCGTTAATGCCGCTTTCGATGGATGCAAGCTTTAACAATTCCTTATCAATGAATTGAATACCAAGCTCCCCGGCAAGCTGCATTCCGATCTGCCTGCCGCCGCTGCCATATCCTCTTGCGATTGTTATTACATAATTCTTCATGAAATCCCTCCCGGATATTAAATTCCCAAATATGCCTTTTGTATTTGATCATCCTTTTTCAAATCACTGGAATACCCTTCATTCACAATCGTTCCGACTTCAATTACATAAGCCCGTTTGGATACGGTTAAGGCCATCTGGGCATTCTGTTCGACCAGTAATATGGTCGTATTATTTTCTCTGTTTATTTTCTTAATAATTCTGAAAATCTCCTCCACAATAATCGGTGCCAGCCCCATGGAGGGTTCATCCAGGAGCAAAAGTTTTGGTCTGCCCATCAGCGCCCTTGCAATGGCTAACATCTGCTGCTCCCCACCGGACAGGGTTCCGCCTACCTGATTCAATCGCTCTTTTAATCTGGGGAATACGCTGTAAACCCATTCTCTGTCCTTCTTAATCTCTGCTTTATCCTTTCGAAGATATGCACCCAGGTTGATATTCTCCGCAACCGTCAGATTCGGGAAGATCCCTCTACCCTCCGGAACCTGCAATACTCCCATTTTTACCAGCTTGTGCGCTTCAATAACAGAGATATCCGTTCCTTCATAAAGGATTGAATTGGGATTGCATTTTACCAGACTTGAAATTGCACGCAGGGTAGTTGTTTTCCCCGCCCCATTGGGACCGATGAGCGCAACTACTTCTCCCTCATCAACGGTAAAGGAAATCTTTTGCAAAGCAGGAACCACCCCGTAACTTACGCTAAGATCCTTTACTTCTAATATATGGCCCATTCTATTCACCCCTTTTCTTTCCTTCACTATGCTTCATCCTGAAAGGTTCCGCTGCCTAGATATGCCTGGATTACTTTTTCATTGGATTGTATCTCACCGGGAATTCCTTCCGCAATTTTCATACCATGATCAAGAACAACAATCCGGTCCGATATGTTCATGACAAACTTCATATCATGCTCAATAATCAGAACATCCTTCTTCATCTGCTTCGTAATATAATGGACCACCTTAGTCAGTTCCTCTTTTTCAAAATTGTTCATACCTGCGCCCGGCTCATCAAGAAGCAGCAGTTGAGGGTCTGTTGCAAGTCCTCTGGCAATTTCAAGCAGACGCTGTTTTCCATAAGGTAGATTGATCGCTAATTCTTTCTCCATATCCAAAAGTCCTACCATCTCCAGAAGCTCGTTGCACTGATCAATAATCTCTCCTCTTTTTTTCCTCATATGTCCGGGGAACAGAACAGATTTCCAGAGTTTTTCCTGATTGCAGTTTGGATGTGCAATTAATATGTTTTCCAGAACCGTCATACTTTTGAACAATCTGATATTTTGAAAAGTTCTGGCGATTCCAAAGTTGGTTCGCTCATATGCCTTCATTCCGGTTATGTTTTTATCCTTAAAAATGATACTTCCTTCATTGGGCTGGTAAACACCGGTAAGCAGATTAAAAAATGTTGTCTTTCCCGCACCGTTTGGTCCGATAAGAGACAGGATCTCTCCTCTCTTTTGCTCGATACTGACGCTGTCCACAGCAGTTAAACCGCCAAAGCGGATGGTAACATTGGATACCTGAAGTACCTTCTCCATCTCACGCACCCCTTCCAGCTTTTATCTTATAGATATTTCTTGTTCTTTTATCCAGACCCCAGATTCCGTTGGGTTTAAAAATCATCATGACTACCATAGCGGCGCCAAAGATAATCATGCGGTATTGGCTGAAGGAACGAAGAACTTCCGGTAATACAGTAAGGATGATCGCACCCAGAACAGATCCCGGTATACTGCCCATTCCGCCCAGTACAACCATGGAAACCATGGAAATCGACTCACTGTACTGAAAGCTGCTGGGACTGATAAAGGCCAGATATACCGCATAAAAGCTTCCCATAATTCCGGCGATTACGGCACCGATGACAAAGGCCCAGAGTTTGTATTTTACCGGATAGATTCCGATTGCCGATGCGGCAATATCATCTTCTTTCACGGTCAGCATGGACATGCCCACACCGGAGTTCATCAGTCTGCTCATGAAGACAAGAACCAGAATCAGCAGAATCAGCGCCATAAAATAGAACTCCACCTTACTGTTAATCTTAAAACTTCCAATTCTGGGAGCCGGAATTCCGGGTATTCCCATGGGTCCGCGGGTAAGATTAATACTGTTTGTAACGAACAGACGAAAAATCTCCCCAAAACCCAGTGTAACAACCGCCAGATAATCTCCCCTTAAGTTAAGAGTCGGTAACGCCAACAGCCACCCGCATATCCCAACCAGTACCGCACTGATGATGGTAGCCAGCCAGAAAGACATATCTGCCTTCATCATCAGCAAGGTGGTGGCATAAGCTCCGATTCCATAAAACGTAACATGACCAAGTGAGAACTGACCCGATACGCCTATAATCAGGTTCAGACTAAGTGACAGGCAGGAATAGATGAAGCAGGAAATAATAATATGGAGAATATATTTATTGGTTACAACAAAGGGAATGATAAGCAAAAGTACCATAAGAACGGCCAGCAATATCATCTTCATTCCTCTGGAAATATGAATTGATTTCAATTTACTCACGATAAGCCTCCTTCCCTTTCCTAGACTTTATCAACGTGTTTTGCTCCCATAATACCTGATGGACGCAATACCAGTATGACGATCATGATAATAAAGGCATAGGCATCCCGATAACCGGAAGACAGATATCCGGAGCCGAGACTTTCAATAATGCCAATTAAGAATCCACCTACAACTGCCCCGGGTATGGAACCGATACCGCCAAGAATCGCAGCGGAAAAGGCCTTCATTCCCAGCATATAGCCCATAGTGGGATAAACCGCATTATAATAGGTACCGATACAGATACCTGCAATACCTGCCATAAAGGTACCAAGTCCAAAGGTAATGGAAATAATGGCATTCGTATTGATTCCCATTAGTTTCGCATTGGGTATGCTCACGGAACAGGCTCTCATGGCAACTCCCATTTTGGATTTATACACCATGATATACAGAATGGTAAGCATCATTATCGTAATAATTCCGATGATAATCTGTATATTGGTAAAGGAAACCGACCCCAGGGTGTACGGAACTTTCTCAATGGTCGGAAAAGCCTTGGTAGAACTTCCAAAGATAAGCTGCGCCAGATTCTGAAGGAACACTGACATTCCAAGTGCACTTACCAGTACCGCCATTCTTCTGTTCGATGACTGGATCGGACGATATGCCACCCTTTCTACCGTAATTCCGATGATCGCTGTAGCAGCTGCGGCAAGCAGTACCATAACAATAACCGGCATGTTCAATTTGGTAACAAAGATCAGCCCGATAAAGGTACCCACCATTAAGACATCCGCATGCGCCCAGTTTACAATCTGTAAAACACCGTAAACCATAGAATATCCCAAAGCAACCATTGCATAGATCCCGCCAATTGTTAATCCATTTACTAACTGTTGGAGAAACATCTTAACTTCATCCCCCTTCTTCCCGGACTGCTGCAATTCCATATCCCATATGGTTTTGCAGCAGTCCATATCATTTACATTGATGTTTACTCAGAGTTGTCGCCCCGATGATTTGACAGGATTTTACTCATAGATATCAAATTTTCCGTCTTTTACTACAAATTTCAAATAAGCTTTCTCAACATCGCCTTTTACAAATTTATTCAGCCCTGTTACACCCTCATAGCTGATATCTGTCATGGCATTCTTAATTGATTCCCGATCCAGTTTATCGCAGGTTTTCATTGCTTCCAGAACTACATTGGTGGCATCGTAAGCGAGTGCTGCCCAGTTGGAGGGCTCTTCTTTGTATTTTGCTTTATAAGCAGTCACAAAGTCCTGTACTTTTTTATCCGGGTTATCCGGGGTAAATGCTCCCAGAGTATATACTCCCTCCACTGCGGCTCCGCCTTCTGAGATCAGTGCCGGTGAATATAATCCATCCGCTCCGCAGATTGGAACGTCGCCGATTCCAAGGGTATCTGCCTGGTTCGCAATTAATGCTGTCTCGGTAACCAGACCGCAGATAAAGATTCCATCCACCTTCGCTTCTTTGATACTGGTCAGGATAGAGCTGAAATCCTTGGTCTCTCCGTATACGAAGGTTCCGGTGTAAGCGATCTCCAGTCCCAGGCTGTCTGCTTCATTACTGAATTTATTAGAAATTCCCAAGCCATAATCATCCTGCTCATACAACAGTGCAACCTTCTTCCAGCCCAGATCATTACAATAGTCAGCACCAAGCTTTCCTACATAGGCATCTGATGCACAGGTACGGAAGAAATAATCACTTGCACCGGTTAGATCCGGCGATGTGGAAACAGGACTGATTGCAGGTAATCCGGCTTCTTTATAAACCGGAACCTGAGCCAATGCACAGGAGCTGTTATAGGAGGTAACTACTGCGAGAATACTCTTATCCTCAGAGAATTTATTTGCTATTGCTGCTGCCGAAGTCGGATCTGATTCATCATCCTCTGAAACCACTTCTACTGTCCGGCCCTTAATTCCACCTGCTTCATTACACTGATCTACGGCAAATTTGATGGCATTTACGATGTACTGACCGTCGGCCGCAACCGTACCTGATAACGGAAAGGAAGTACCGATCTTAATAGGTCCTGTGGAACTCCCCCCCTCTGTAGAAGTGGAAGACGGTTTGGAACAACCCATTAAAGAGAACACCATTAGACCGCATAATGCCAACGCAGCTAATTTTCTTGTAATTTTTTCATGTTTCATGTATAAATCTCCTCTCAAATATAATGATTTTTAATTACTTAAGTTAAAAACATAAGTTAAAACTTTAACACATTCATATCTGTTTTTCCTATGAAACAACATGCAATGACAAGGGACAGAACTTCCTGTTCAAAAAAGATGCACTGAATCATCAATGCATCTTTACATTTTCATAAAAAACCGTATGAAATTAAATAGATTCCTTCTATTGTACTGCTAACTACAAAACGAGAGCGTTGTGATATCATGCAACGCCCTCGTCTCAGAAATAAATTATTTGGTTTACCGGTCTGACCAATTTCCTTCATTATATTGGTATCAAATACATAATTCAATACACGAAATCGTACAATTATATCTTTGTTTTAATATATTTTTGTGCATATCTTACAATTTCAACCATTTTTTACATTTATTGTAAGTTCAATCCGGCTCTTTTTATGCATCAAAACAGATTATTCTAGGCGCATTTTTATTCTATTATTTGATACTTTTTCTATGAAAAAAATTAATTTCCTTATCATCTCTTTGCATTATTAGGTTTCGTACCTGGAACTCCAAACAAGATAAACCTGCAAGCAGTACCCTTACCAAATAAAAAATGACCTGCCCGATGGGAGTCCATCGGATCGATCATTTTTTTTCAGGGGGATATTTATTTATCATGAAAGAGAATTGACTTACTTAATTTTGATGACTGCCTTTACTACATCTCTGGCATTATTCACCACATAATCGAATGCTTCCTTCGTATTTTCAAAATCAAATTCATGGCTGACAATGTCCTTCACATTGATGGCACCGCTGGCAATGGCATTAATTGCGACCGGATACAGATTACGATATCTAAAAATAGTTTTTAGCTCGCCTTCTTTCCCCATTAATTTCATGAAGTTAAATTCTACCTCATCCTTTGGTGTCATTCCTACCAAAACAATGGTTCCGCCGCGTTTTACCACATCGGCTGTCTGCTTTACGGTAACTTCTGCACCGGCAGTATCTATTACAACATGAGCACCTTGTCCCTCTGTGATCTCATTGATTTTATCGATCACATTCTCTTCTCTTGCATTAATGATGTGGGTTGCTCCAAGCCTCTTTGCTGTCTCCAGACGGTTTGGAAGGACATCCACAACGATTACCTTTGCCGCGCCTCTTGCTTTACTGGATAGAAGCGTTACCAGACCGATACAGCCTGTACCAAAGATTACGACGGTATCGCCTAATTTCACATTTCCCTTGCCTGTAGCATGCAGTCCCACCGCCAAAGGTTCCACCAGGGCACCTTCCAGATTGGATACATTCTCAGGGAGTTTAAAGCACATATCTTCCGGATGAGATACATAGTTTGCGAATACACCATGATAAGGCGGTGTTGCAAAGAATTCCACATCAGGACACAGGTTATATAAACCGGATTTACAGTATTCACATTTGCCGCAGGTTTTTCCAGGCTCAAGGGCAACCCGGTCACCCACTTTCAGATTTTTAACTTCCTTCCCTACTTCCACAACTTCACCGGCACATTCGTGTCCAAGGATAAAATCTCCTTCCACCACAAAATCTCCGATCCTGCCATGTTGATAGTAATGAACATCCGATCCGCAGATCCCGACAATATCAACTTTAACTAGAACATCTTTATCATGAACGACCGGCATGTCGATTTCTTTCCATATCATATCATTAGTTCCATGCATAAATACAGCTTTATTTGTCATAGCAAAACCTCCTTATAATGAATAACCCTGTTCGTATTGTATATTTTCAGGCGGCTCATTCCCCCGGAGGTTGGATATGCTTGCGTTTGTGCATCTTTCGGAGGAATGCAGTGCCGGACCTGAAATTTTATGAATTCGTAAGATTGATTGCTTTTATCGTCTTTTGTCTTATTTAATAGCGCCTGCTTTTTTGTGCATTTCGATAAATTCATCTACATTATCCTTGGTAATTAAAGGACAATCAATGTCGATATCTATCTGAGATTTTTCTCCGGTAACTAACTTATTGGTCGTATCAAGTAATGAAGTAGCAAGTGCATATGCACTCTGTAAACTTGTGGAAGTCATCTTGCCGTCTTTGATTAAGAGACAAGCCTCTGCGGTACCATCAACGCCATATGCTAAGATATTGGCAAATTTAGCATCATCTTTTACAACTTCTAACGCACCTGCTGCCATGTTATCATTCATTGCGATAATTGCATCAATTTTATCATTGGCCTGTACCCATGTTTCCATGTAATTCATGGCTTCGTCCTTATTCCAGTTTGCAATTTCCTTACCCACAATTTTAACATCAGGTCTCTTATCAAAGAATTCCTTCTGCCAGCTTTGTTCTCTGGTATCTGCATGGAAGTTTCCGGGAGGTCCTAATAATACTACGACATTGGCACCCTGAGGAATCTGTTCCACAGCCAAGTCTGCATTTACTTTTGCCTGTGCGTACGGATCAGCATCTACAGAGGACGCGCCCTCAATACCACTGATACGTGCGTTGGTTGTGATTGTTTTAATTCCTGCTGCAACAGCCTTTTCTACGTAAGGTCTTTGAGCCTCGCCATTATTTGGCTGAACAATGATTGCATCATACTTGTTTGTGATTGCATTCTCAATCAATGAGTTTTCCGTATCGTCAGAAGCCTGACCGTCAAATACATCTAATTTAATGTTCGGGTATTTTGCTGCTTCTTCGATTACCGCATTCGCTAACCATGCTGCGAAAGAGTCTGCCTGCGCTCTTGCGATATATGCTACTCTGTAAACTTTGTCTGTACTGCCCTGATCCCCATTTGCAGTATCATCTTTTGTTGTATTGTCTGTATTCGTTTGGGTATCAGGTTTCGTGTTTGTGTCACCGGATTTAGAAGAACAACCTGTAAATACAGAAGCCAATAATGCTACTACCATTGCCATAACCAACAATTTTTTCATACCTTTTCCTCCTAATAATTTTATATTCTAAATAGAGACTTGCTCTATCTTAGACAAATGTTAATCAGCGCTCTATTTTTTCTTTCTCATGGTCTTAGCCCAAATATCATACATTACTGCAAGTGCGATAATTGCACCGCGCACGATCTGCTGAAGGTAAGAGTTCACGCCTACGAGAACCATGATATTATCAAGAAACCCTACGATAAAAGCACCTGCCAGTGTTCCTGATGCAGTTCCGATACCGCCGGAAAAACTGGTTCCTCCAATGACTGCCGCGGTAAGCGCTTTAAATTCATAACCTACTGCTCCGTTTGGCATACCACCGTTAACACGGGACATAAACAACACGCCGGCGATCCCTACCATAATACCATTGATGATAAATGCTCTCATCTTAATCCGATTTACATTGATACCGGATGCATTGGCAGCTTCTTCATTACCGCCGATGGCATAAATAGATCTGCCAAATACGGTATGCCGCAGCAGGTACCAGGTAATGATTAGGGTAATGATCAGGAAAATAATTGGTGTGGAGATCCCAAACACTTTACCTTGACCAAATTTCACATAATCACCGATCTGATAAATATTCTGTCCGTTGGTATACAAAAGGGCTGCTCCTCTTGCCATTGCCATCATTGCAAGAGTTGCAATGAAGGGAGGTGTTTTGTATTTGGTAACCATAAGGCCATTTAACACATTACATCCCACACCTACCAGGATTGCTACAATAAATCCAATGGTTAAGGACCCTGAGTATTGGTATGCGGAGATGGAAAGCACTCCTGCCAGAGCAAGAACTGAGGCTGAGGATAAATCCAACATACCCGAAATAATAAGAATTGTCTGACCAAATGCCAATATGGTTCCTACTGTGATCTGTGTGGAAATATTCTGCAGATTGGCCACCGATACAAAGTTTTTATTAGCCAGCCAGCAGAAAATAAACAACGCAAGCAGGACAAAATAAATACTGTATTTGGATTTTATATTACTGATAAATTTGCTTTTAGACATTGTACCTGGATTCAATTTATTTCACCCCTTTTTTGAATTTTTGTTCCTGTCGCATAAGCCATAATACTTTCCTGAGTAAATTCCTCTCTGGTTAACATTCCGGTTATTTTTCCCTTCGCCATAACATAAATTCTGTCACACATCCCAATCAGCTCCGGTAATTCCGAGGAAACCATGACCAGCGCCTTTCTTTGCTTTGCCAATTCTGTCATCAGCTTGTAAATCTCATATTTCGCACCCACATCAATACCACGGGTAGGTTCATCTACGATTAAAATATCCGGATTGGTAACCATCCATTTCGCCAAAATAACCTTCTGCTGGTTACCGCCGCTTAAGGATTCTATTTTTGTCTCGTAATCAGGTGCCTTCACATTCATCTTCTGGCAATATTGTGCAATTGCCTCATTTTCCGCCTTTTCATGAAGGCGTCCCTTATAAATGAATTTTTTCAGGCTGGCAAGTGCCACGTTTTCTCTGATGCTGCGGATCGGGATAATACCAAATCTTCGTCTGTCCTCTGACAACATAACCATCTTTTTATCAATACTGCTTTTGACATTTTTTATCTTTACCTTTTGATTTTTAATTAAAATTTCACCCTCCTGATAAGGGTCAAGTCCAAACAGACAACGCATTACTTCTGTTCTTCCTGCTCCCATCAATCCGGCAAAGCCTATGATCTCTCCTTCTTTTACATGGAAGCTGACGTCCTCGCATTTACCTCTGTTGGTGAGATGGAGTACTTTTAAAATATCTTCTCCCAGGGTGATATCTTCCTTGGGATAATTATTCTCAAGCTTTCTTCCAACCATCTGAGAAATAACCGTTTCCAGATCATACTCCTTAATTGGTCTGGAGTCCACCACACATCCGTCACGAAATACCGTGATTTCATCAGCAATCCGAAATATTTCATCCATTTTGTGGGAAATATAGATAATGCATGCACCACGCTGCTTGATCTCATTAATTTTTTTAAAAAGGACCTCAACTTCTTTATTGGTAATCGCTGATGTAGGCTCATCCATAATGATAATATCCGAGTGATAGGAGATTGCCTTTAAAATTTCCAGCATCTGTATATCGGATACTGTTAAATCCTTTAGCTTCGTCTCCGGATCATAATTCAGATTTTCCTTTTTTAAAAGATCAATGGTTCTCTTTCTGATCTCTTTCCAATCGATTTTCTTATAATGATCTCTCGGCCAGTTTCCGACGAAGAGACTTTCTTCAATGGTCATCTCCGGCATATAGTTCAGTTCCTGAAAAATCATGGAAATTCCAAGGCTTCTTGCCTGAATCGGATTTTTAATTTCTACGGGTTTCTCATCAATCAGGATCTCACCGCCATCCTGACGGTAAATACCGTTGATCACCTTCATTAAGGTTGATTTCCCTGCTCCGTTCTCACCGCAAAGCACATGCACCGTCCCTTTTCTTACTGCAAAGTTCACATGATCCAGTGCCTTTACACCCGGAAAGGATTTCTCAATATTGGATGCTCTCAATTTGATTTCTGAATTCATTAACGCTTCTCCTTTCTACTTGTTTTAGGCAACTTTACTTGTTTTCCTTTTGTGATTATCATAATACATCATTAATTTAAACAAAAAAATGTTTCAAGTTGTTATACTTATGTACAATTTTACTTGCTTTGTTTGTTATTACATTCACAAACTTGTTTATTTGTACTGGATTAAGATTTCTTTGTACAATATTAAGATGACCTGGTATTCCAGAGCGTATTTGTTCGTATTATTTAACAAATCGAATGTAATTTGCTGTACCTTTTTGTACCTGCTGTAACAAGAGGCTGTCCGAAGGTGATGACACCCGTCTCCGGATGCCGTCACTTTCAGACAGCCTCTTCTCTTATCTCATTCTTCAATTTCGAGATCCAGTTATTTTCTCCCCAGCCTTTCTTTGTACTCGATTACAGTCATCCCTGTAATCTTTTTGAATACTTTACTAAAATACTGCTGATCAGAGTACCCTATTTTCTCAAAAATTTCCTTAATTTTAATATCGGATTCCAGCAACATTTGCTTTGCCTTCTCAATTCGAAGGCGGTTAATATAGAGTGACATATTTTCGCCTGTCTCTTTTTTAAAGACACTGCACAGATAATGCTTTGATATATTTAATTCCCTGGCAACATCATCCAGGGAGATCTTATCCATGTAATGATATTCAATGAAATTCTCTGCCTGATGAATCAGATACTTGGAATTGATAAATCTCATTGCTTCTATTTCATGAATCAGATTGGAACATAAGGTAATCAACAGGGTGTGAATCTGTTCTAACGTATCGGTATTTTCCATTTGATAGTGATAAACTTTGTGCGTGTCAAACAGTTCTCTGTTCGTCATATAGATCCCATATCCACCAAACAAATCTCCAACCATGTTAGAATAAAAAATTCTTACAATCATAGGTGAGACTTTATTATGTTCGAAAAACTGACCCTGTTCCTCCAGCAGTTCATTTACTGTTTTCATCATCTCATGGCCGATGGCCTCCATAAAATTACCATGATAAGCCTTCTTCAGTTCCAGGACACTGGGTTCGGAAAATTTAATATCCCCCGTCTCCATAATTACATGATAGCTGTTTTGGTAGAATAAGATCTGCGCTTTTTCCGCGTAATCCTGATAGACTACTTGTGCTTCTCCCAGACTTACAAACACAGGAGAACAAACTGCATTTAAAAATATATCAAAATATTGCATTGCACCATTCGCCGCTGCGTAAAAAATTCTTTTGATGTCAGCGAAGGTCAACTCCTCTCTGGCCAGAAATATCAAATAAGAACTGCCCTGCTGTCCTTCCATATAGGTTACTGATTTTTCATGAAATTGCCCGAATATGATGTTCATAACCGCATGATTAATTTTATCCGTATCTTTGTTTTTTTGATTCGGGTGAACAATGGATATGCTCATAAAGGCGTACTGTGAACGTTGTGCGGGAAAATTCAGATTGCCCAGTGCATTATGAAGACTTTCATCAATTTGAAATCCTTGCTTCATCAAATCAGAGAATATGGAACGTGTAAGATCCTGTATATTTGGCTGATTTTCTTTATGGGCTTTGGCCTTATACTGTGCATCCAGCTTCTCTTTGATATTTACCATGAGTTTTATTAACTCTTCGTCTTCAATTTCAGTCTTTAATATATAGTCATCCGCCCCGACTTTTAGTGCCTTTCTCGCATAAGAGAACTCATCATAGCAGGTAAGGACCAGTATTATCGCCTCCTGATCTTCTTCTCTTATCCTTTCCACCAGCCAAAGACCGTCTTGTTTTGGCATTTTGATATCGGTTATAATAACATCCGGTTTATATTTCACATAGTTTTCATAACCCTGTTCCCCATTGGAAGCTTCCGACGCTATGATAAATCCCATCTCTTCCCATTGAATTGTTGTTTTAAGTCCCACCCTCACCAGTACTTCATCATCTACGATTAGAACTTTATACATAAACACCCTGCCTCTCAAAGACCATTAATTAGAATTGATCGATAATTTTGCTCTTATCATGGTACCCACACCAAGCTTAGTCTCGATCTGAATTCCGAATTCATTGCCGCAATACAGACGAATTCTGTGATTTACATTGTTAATCCCTACCTTGCTGAATTTATTTTTGTCTGTGGATCCTGATAGGATTCGTTCCAGCACTTCCTCCTCTATTCCCGGCCCGTCATCCCTGATCTCGATGATTAACTGATGATCCTCAATAAACGCTGTAATCCTGATATTTATTTCCTGTCGCCCATCAGCCAGACCGTAAATCAGGGAGTTTTCAACAATTGGCTGTAAAATCAGCTTTGGAACGGACAATTCCATGCATTCTTCCATGATTTCCTGGCTGATATTGATCCCCTGATTGAAGCGAAGTCTTTGAATTACGATATAATTCTCCACATAATCCAGTTCCTCCCGAAGCGTTATCATGTCTCTTCCAAGATTGGTACTGATTCTAAGAAGTTTGATTAATGCTGTAATGGATTTGCTGACACTGGTATCCCCTTGAATTTTTGCCATCCATTTAATAGTGTTTAAGGTATTGTAGAGAAAATGTGGATTGATCTGGGCATGCAGCGCTTCCAGCTCAACTTCTTTTTTCTCATGTTCCTCCTGAATCAGTTTATCGATCAGCACCTGCATCTCACCTATCATATTATTCAGACTCATTCCCAGCTGTCCAAGCTCATCCCCGGTTTGTATCTCCGTCCGGGCTGTTAAATCTCCCTGCTCTACTCTCTTAATTACCGCCATCATCCTCATCATAGGCTCGGTGTATCGTATGGCAAAGATTAAGATAAACAGAAGAATTACTACCACATATACTACTCCGCCAACGATAAGATAAGCCTGAATGCGATTGAGTTCCTGATACAAGTATCTGGTGGACAGCGTCATGATAATCTTCCATCCGTTCCTTTGCAAGGTAGAATAGATTACTATTTGCTCCGTATCCGCCTTATAAAGAATATAATCATGACCTTCTTTGTCGTCCAATACCTGCTTTGCATAGGGTTGTCCCAGTATGGATCGCCCCACCTGCTTTTTATCCGGGTGACTGATCACATTCCCTTTCTCATCACAGATAAATACATTTACATAGTTATGATCCTCATTATCCAGCAGACCGGCATACTGATTCTCCAACACCGCTTCCTCCAGATCAAATCTGATATAACCATAATCCCTCAATGTATTAAAATCCACAATTTTTCTTCCAAGGGTAAAATATAGCTTTCCAAACTTGCCTGATAGGATCTCGATGAGTTTTGTTTTCGTCGGCAGCCAGACCGGTTCTCCTGTCGATCTTTCAAGTACGGAATTAATCGGATCTTTAATCCCGATCTTTTTGACTCCGGAGGAATACTCATTATGACGCAATGTAAGATCAATCGCTTCAATATCATCCCGCGAGGTGATAAATGTTCGAAGTACATTATTAAATTCATCCTGGGTATAGTCTGTGGGATGTTCTACCATACGCAGCAGGGTACTGTTGGATATGATTAAAGTCGAATACTCTACAAGATCATCAAGTAAAAAGTCGATTTTTTCTCCGGTTTCATAAACCGATTGTGTAGCGGAAACCGTGTATTTATTCTGTATGATTTTCTTGACGGTCCCTGTATATGACAGGGTTACCGTAATGACAGGTATCGCAATTAAAACGATGGCAATCATGATTAATTTAACCCGAAGTGCATTAAAAATTCTGACTTTATTCATTGCTATCCACGTTCCTCCTGACTTCGTAACATTGCACCGTACTACTTCAGATCCATATCAATCTGTACACTGACCGTATGACTATCCAGGTTGTTCGCAATCATTTGGTGCAAATGATGAGTCAAAACCTTCTCCACATCATAAAAGTTAGAAATCTTTGGTCTTAGATAAAGATTGTCCGGATCCCAGGCCATTAAAACTGCTTTCATATGCTTAAGTAAAAAATCTGAATTTGTAGTGGAATTAAGATCATTCCTATCTATGGACAACTGGTCATATACAGATTTTCTGGTGGGTAAGCTCCCTCCTTCCGGATGCAGCAATACCTTTAACTGCATCTCCTTCGAGGTAGCCCAGACGATATAAAGCCATGCTGCTTTTTTCTCCTTCTCGGAAGCATATTTATTAATTCCGATTCCGGAACCGCCATAGATATTGCCGCTTTTCGTATCCCCATAGGGTAAGATCGCATATCCTACCTTACCGGCCACCTTGGATAAAATCTTATCTTCCACATAGGTATAATTCTCATCCCAATTGGCCATCATGGCAATCTCCCCGTTCCGAAAAGCTGTGGCCGCGTCCGTCCAATTCCAGTTTACACTTTCCGGAGCAGATACATCCACCACCTTTTTATACATATCCAGAGCCTGAATAAAATTTTCATCCAGGGCATTGACCAGTTGATAATCCCTTGTGCCCAAAGTGTCTATATTCTTGTCCTGAAAATAATCGCCGCCATAAGCATCCAAAATATTGGAAAATTCACAAAAGATGGAATTATGCTCCTGTGCCATTACCCCGCTTCCATACATGACTTCCTCATTGGGGACATTCTCGTTAATCCATTTGGCAACCTCACAATATCTTTCCCAGGTAAAATCTTTCGTACCGGGGGTGGGATCATATCCCATATCCTGTTGAAACGCATTCTTATATTGATCAATAATATCCTTGCGATAATAAAGGATCATCGTGGTACTGTCAAAAGGAATCGTATAGGCCTGATTTTTGTTCATAAAATAAGAACATACTTCTGTCTGAAAGTCTATAAAGTCATCAAGAAAACCAATAATATGAGGCTGATCCTTCGCCTTATTATAGGGATCCAGAATTTCAAGACAATCATAAAACCGGTTTAAGGTTTGATAGGGATCCACATATATGATCTGGTATTTCCCTGACTGTGTAATAAAATCCAAATTCACCTTCTGTATCAACGTATCAAAATCAACCGCCTTTATGTTGATGTTGATACCGGTGATCTCTGAAAATTCCTCACTTTCATGGGTCAGGATATTCGCATACAAATTATTCTCAACAATAAAATTCAATGTCAAACCCTCAAATTGCCGGATATTGTAATGGTCAGGCAATTCAAGATTTTGAAAACCGGTGCCTTGTAAATTCACCTCATTCTCAGGTAATTCATTTTTTTCACCCGGATGAGCGGAACATGCTGTAACAAACAACAGCAGCACCATACCAATGATCAGGTACCCATGCTTTTGTCGAAACCCCATAACGGTCCTCCTTCAGAATCTTCCTTTTGTTATGATCAAATAAAGATGTTTGACTGTATATTTGAAAAATTATCCTGTTTCCTGACTATTATGTGCAGGATCCTTCGGATCATGCGTATTATAGTGTTCCACAGAAATAGAAAAAGGTCTTCCCAGAGAACTTATTCCGTTAAGACCATACTCATTTCTTTTTCCAATTGTCCTATTCTAATATTCTGTTCCTGTCTATCCTGTTTCTTAATTATCCTGCTCCTATCAATTCTGTTCTTATCTATCCTGTTTCTTAATTATCCTGCTCCTATCTATCCTGTTCTTATCTATCCTGTTCTTATCTATCCTGTTTCTCAGTACTTCATTACTCCCTGATTAAAATTTTGCTTTCCTTAATTGCATTCACCGCGCGGTTTAGAGTCTCTTCTCCCTGAACCAGAGCAATTCTTACAAATCCTTCTCCAGACGGTCCGAATGCACTGCCCGGTGTTACAAGAACTCCGGCACGTTCCACCAATTCCATGGCAAATGATGCACAATCTGAATACCCTTTTGGAATTTTCGCCCATACAAACATGGTTGCTTCCGATTTGTCAACCTTCCATCCAATTGCGTTTAATCCGTTGCAAAGAACATTTCTACGAATCTCATAGGCATTTCTGGTTTCTTTCACACAGTTTTGATTTCCGGTAACAGCTGCAATGGCAGCTTTTTGGATAGGAATAAACATTCCATAATCAAGGTTGGATTTCACCATCTTTAACTTCGCCACAATTTCGTGATTCCCCAGGCAAAAACCGATTCTTGCACCGGCAAGTCCATAGGTTTTAGAAAGAGAATTAAATTCTACCCCTACTTCTCTGGCTCCCGGATAGGACAGAAAACTCTCACACCTTTTATTATCAAATACCAGCTCGCTGTATGCGTTATCATAAAGTACTACAATATCATATTTTCTGGCAAACGCAATCAGTTCATGATAGAAACAATCCGGCGCCATTACCGCAGTGGGATTATTCGGATAGGAAACAATCATCAGCTTCGCCCGGTTAGCAATCTCTTGCGGAATATCCGATAATTGAATGAGATAATTGTTTTCTTCCTTCTGTGGCATATAGTATAAATTTGCACCAACCATCTTCGGTCCGTCTGCAAAGATGGGATAACAGGGATCCGGTACCAGTACCAGATCGTCTTCATTCACTAACGTCATGGCAACATGTGCAAATCCCTCCTGGGAACCTAACAGGGAACATATTTCTGTTTTCGGATTCAGTTCCACATTATATCTCTTTTTATACCAATAGCTGACTGCATCCAGCAAAGCATTCTGATCGTTAATGGCATAGACATAATTTCTCTCATCCGCAGCTGCAGCACAAAGTGCATCCATAATATGTTTGGACGGTGGAATATTGGGTGTACCGATACTTAAATCAATCACAGGTTCCCCATTTTCTACTTTCCTATGTTTTATCTCCAGCAATTTGGCAAATATACTGTCTCCAAATTGATCCATTCTCTTTGAAAATTGCATATGCTTCTCTCCTAACCCCGGCAATTCATCTTGCCTTTTTGACATTTATGCCAAAAATCCTCTGTAAAATACATCTGTATTGTATCATAATGAATCATAATTTGGAAGATGAGGAATATTTTTATTATTCGACAAATATTGGGCATTGTTAATCACGACAGGATTCGTTGCAAGTCCGTATCAAATCAAACATCTCAATCAATATAATAAATTCAATAATTAATATTATTAATGTTTATATTAATATTATTAATTTTATTATTGACATATTTAAGTAATAGCGATATATTATAACTATCATAATATAACAGGTTGGTGAAAAATATGAAATACAAAGCACCGGGCATGTGTCCCGTTTGCGGAGAAAAACTTATTATTACAAAGCTCGGCTGCCCGAAATGTTCCACCGCAATCGAAGGAAATTTTCAGCCCTGCGAATTCTGCCGTCTCCCGGAAGACGATCTTAACTTCGTAAAGGTATTTATCAAATGCAGGGGAAATATTAAGGACGTCGAAAAAGAAATGGGTATTTCCTATCCTACCGTACGCAGCAAACTTGATACGGTGATCAAGGGGTTGGGATTTGAGGTTATCTCAAAAGATTCTGTGAAAGAAAAAGAGCAGAAAGAATCCGCAAAGAACGAAATTCTTGAACTGCTTTCAAAGGGAGAAATTTCGGCAAAAGAAGCTACAGAACGGATTAAAAGCCTGTAATCCCCATGGGGGAGTACGGGTATATGTTTTCAGAAAGTGTTTCATAATATTGTGCCGCTTAAGCGGCGGATGGAGGGTTCTTATGAGCGAACAATTGAAAATTTTAGAAATGGTTGAAAAAGGACAGATCTCAGCATCAGAGGGCATGGATTTATTAGAAGCACTGAATTTGTCCAGAGTGGAAGAAAATATCCCGCTGCAAACCAGTCCGGTGAAGTTCAGAAACAATTATAAGTTTCTAAAAGTGAGAGTAACTTCCAACGATCAATCAGTGAATGTAAATGTTAATGTTCCTCTTCGTCTTTTGACAACCATTGGAGAAATAGCAGATAAGATGACATCTTTCGTACCCGCTGATGCCAGAAGAGAAATAGAAGCAAAAGGGATTGATATTACAAATATCAATTATGCAAGTATCATTGAAGAAATCATTAACGGAACCCTGGACGATCCAAATATCGTAGAGGTTGAGGCATGGGATGAAGGTCACAAAGCAATGATTAAGGTGCATGTATATGTGGATTAAACATTTTCCTCTGTTATGGATCAGGTTACAGTTGACAGATCGCAAACTGATAGGATTTCCCATTCCTATCTTTGTAATTCAGGAAATCATGGATTGTTTTCTTGACCTGCTCCTGCTCATCAGTATAGTTCATCCAAAGAAATCCACTTCCTCGCCTTCCGTTATTTCTGTTCCTGCTTTAAGAAACCTGATTCAAGCGTTAATGAGATTATTTGATTCTGTTACGGATTCCGGTCCCTATGAACTCGTCGGTATCCGTACTGACAAAGTGACCATCACGATCAGAGTGCTGTAAGCACAAACCATATGGAGGCAAAACCGTGAGACTTATATCAAAATATTTATCCATAATTATAACAATTTATCTATTATCCAAGGTGATTGATACCGTGGTGATTGAAGCTATTTCCTCTCTGTTTGTTATGGGATTGGTGCTTCTACTCGTTAATATCCTGCTTAAACCCCTGCTTTTACTCATTACCTTACCGATCAGTATCATAACACTTGGCTTATTTGGCCTGGTGATTAATTCCTGGACCATTATGCTGGCAGATCATTTCGTCCCACAAATCACAATGGGGGGATTTCTTAATTCACTGCTTGCTGCTTTCATCATCACAATATTGAATCATATTTTGAAAGATAATTCAAAAAAAGCTCGCCTTTAGCCTGCTCCGTTCCTCTATTTCAATAATTCTCCTTTTAAAGCGAATTCTGACGTTTTTTGGTGTTATAAATATTATCAGCTCATATACTGTCACATTTTGTATCAGAACGAATAATATATATTAGGCCACCAAGAGAATATTGGGAATGCCATAAATTGAAGGAGGAAAAAATATGTATAATAATTTTAAAGATGATAAAAATATTGACAATTGTAATGTTTGCCACAATGAATGTGATGCTGCGGTTTTAAATGCCGATACACTTTCCAGGGCAGAAAATTTTCCTTGGTGTGGCGGAGATTATAAAATCCCCAAAGTACTTGCCGAATTCGTCATTCAGATAGATTCCGAGTCGAAAATCAAGCTAAATGAGCCCACATATGAAATCAAACGAATTGAAAAACAGGTCTTTTTAACACAGTCCAGATACATTCCTCCGACTGACAAAGTATTCATAGAAGGTTATATCAGAAAAAATATTGAATACGCAGTTAAGACTTGTTCAAGAGGTAGTGCAATCGGCGGAAGCATTAAAGATACTACCGTTCATGTACCATTCAAGGCTTATACCAGAGTTGATTTTAAGGGAGAACATCCGCAGGTTACTCCTAATCTTCCGTCAATGGTCGCCAGATATTTTGATGAACAGAGAATGGGTAAAAACATCAGAGAAGCAGACAGATCAAATATTGAAATATTTAATGAGCCTGTCTATTGTGAACTTTTATGGTCGGCTGTATTTGATGCCGATATCGACAATTGCGGAACACCGATTGAAGGCTTCCCGAACGAAGAAGTCTTCCAGGAATTCACCGACAAGTCCGTTGTATTTATCTGCATGAAATTACTTCAGAAACAACAGGTCAGCTGGTGTAACGGAGCTCCTCACTCTCACGATAACATGAAACCCGCACCTCCAATTATTAATCCGGAATGGACAAAATAAGTTTTGACCGCCACCGTCAAATCTTAAAACCTACTGCTTATACCGGTTAGCTTCTTACCCTAAACCTAATATTAGATCGTGAGACCCGATTGAAGTACGCCTGAGAGGCGCACAGAGAAAACACCTTGGACTGCAGCGCACAGTTCAAGGTGTTTTACATTTCTTACAGGAAAACGTCTTATCGGTTTAATCACAAATAATTATCCTTCTAATTTACCGGATATATTGTAAAATATAAGGTCTGCATTCCTGTGTAATTATTTATACCTTCTATGATCATTTTTGCCTTATCTCCTGCCTTAATATTATTCTCATATCGCACCTGATAATTAACATACTGGTGTAGTTCAATATCACCATTTGTAACTTTAACGGAGGATACACTTTTGGGATTACCATCATAGTAGATCTTATCAGCTTTAACAGCAACTGTAAAATTCTCAATATTGCAAATCAATTTGCCATACTCATTCACACAGTAGTATAGATTCTGCTTCCTGTCGGTTGTAGCACATAGGAATTTCATCGCATCTTCTTTTGTAAAACCATAATTACTGCCATGATATAACAATTGATCTCCGGCAGTGGTATCATCTATGAGCTGATTATCTTTGACTATTTTTCTTGTAATGAGAAAGGTAGAATTGGTATCCTTTAGCTTTCCATCCATAATGATACCAAATGATTTTAAATTGACCGGATCGTAGACAAGACAAATATCATTTTTCTGTTCTACCATAATATCTCCGGATAAATGCAGTTTTGCACCCGCATCACAATAAATTCCTTTACCAAATGTTCTGGAAGAAACATTCTCTTTTATTGTTCCTCCGCTCAATCTGCCTTCCTTGTCTTTGTCAATATAGATACCACCACACAATTTTCCATCATTGTCTGAGATAATCCCTCCACTCATCTCAAAGACTCCATGATTTGCAATTCCGCCTGTATCCTCAGAGGAATTAAAGCTGATCTCTCCGTCTGTCAGGCGGAATATAGCGTTATTATATACACCGGTATTCTTATTATTTGTGATCCGGCCTTTTCCATCCATAAGAAACAACCCGTCATTATATACTCCATATCCGTAGTTTTTACTGATGCTTCCTCCATTCATATGGAAGGTACGATTATTTTTAACTGCAGCCGATTTACAGCCCTTAAGCTGAGAATTATTGTACATCATAAGCAACCCATCATTCAGAATGATAGTTTCACATTTTCCGGCACCATTTAAACTGATGGCAGGGATCTTTGTATCTGACTTATCCAGATTAAATAAGCTCAGGGTTCCCAGGTTACAAATCATGGCATTAATATTAATTTTTTCTAACGTTCCATTGCTCTCTTCGGTAATGGTTAAGGGCTGAAAGTCATCAGAACACTTAATTTCACTTTCCGTGCCATCATTTAGAATGGGGTCAGTAAATATAGAAATATCTTTTCGAATAATCAGAGGTGTATGAATTGTAATATCCGATTGAAGATAAATATACCCCTTAATATAAGATGTTTCTATGGCGCTTACCGCCTTTTGAATTGTCTGATATGGACTTGACATACTTCCCAGTCCACTCTTATCATTTCCATACCTGGCATCTACATAACATATTTTCAGATTCTTGCTTGCATCAAAGGCCAGAGTCCCATCCTCTTTCAGATAATAACCATAAGGTGCGTCTTTCAGATTAATCCATTGACTAATGGGTTTCGTATTTTTCTTTTGCAGCACAACAATCTTTTTATCTTCTCCGTAGAAATCCGTAGAAATGGAAATTGTCTTACTATCTGTCCAATCAGCTCCTATGATAAGGGGTTCTCCCATAAAGATATCATTGGCATATTCAGATCCATATCCACTTGGAATAGATGCCGTACCAGAGAGTGTCAGTGACATCATGGAATAAATCGCACCACCCCTTCTGGCCTTATTCACTTCCATTGTTCCTCCGATCAGTGATAAACTTCCTTCATTATATATTCCTCCGCCGCAGGAAGTAGTGACCGAATTCATATTTCCAATTTCATTCCTTGATATCAAACCACCCGACATGGTAAGTATCCCTGTATTCATGATTGCTCCGCCTTTGGAATCGGCTTTGTTATTCTGAATATTACCGCCTTCCATTACCATCGTACCTGCGTTAAAGATGCCTGCTCCAACCTCAGAAGTATTTGCTCCGATTACTGTCCTATTCCCGGATGAGTTCACAGGTGTCGATATCCCATTGAATTTATTGCTTTCCACAGTACCGCTGATGGTTAAAGAACCTCCATAATTGGTTATTCCGCCGCCATAACTGACTGCTTTGTTTTCTGTAATAGTAGTACCATAAATTGCCAGTATTCCGTCTTTATTAAATATTGCTCCCCCTGAAGTTGAGGCCTCGTTTTGATTAATACTTCCTCCATAAAGATACAGCTTACCCGTATCATTATAAATCGCTCCACCCATGTTAGACTGATTACCCGTAATCACACCACCGGTGATCACCAAACTGCCTTTATTATAAACTGCTCCGCCAAAACTGCTAAGATGCCCGCCTCTGTTATTCTTTAAGGTGACCCCGTTATAAATGTTAAGCGTACCTTCATTATAAATCATACTGTCCGTTAAAAGCAAGTCCTTGCCTCCATTTATTTCCAATTTTTGGTCTGCTCCGTAAAATTCTACCCCTCCCAGGGTTAACGTCGCACCCGCAGGAATATAAAACATTCTTCCGGAATAATTACTTCCGCGCCTGATTACAGCATTCGATGCACCTATGCTCTTAATGGTAACATTAACCCTGGCATCATTTGAACCAACGGATAGTTCCCCGTTTTCTACCGTATCTCCCACAACATAGATCGTAAAAAAACCGGATTTGAATGTACTGATTTCCCTAAGTGCTTTACCAAGTGTGGCAAATGGAGCGTCTTTATCCGTTCCAGCATTCGTATCAGAACCATTACTCCCTCCTGCATAGTAAATTGCGGCCCCCGCATTTTGATCATTTTGGGCACAAATGACATGATCCTTTGTGCCAATTCCCAGTATCACTGTAGAAAGTATCACAATTATAGTTCGTATCCATTTCTTACCCATACCATCCCTCCTTACTTAATCGTTAAATTCCTAATCATATCCTGTCATTTCATTCTGCATGTTAATAATTCGTCTTTTACACATGCACTTTACAAAATCGTATCCCTAATTTATGTCAAATTATGGTCATAATGTAATAATTTAACTATTCTTAAGAATTCCATCGGATAATTTCTCTCCACTGTATACCACGATACGATGCCAATCGCTTAAGAATGACCATATAAAATGACGGCCTTTGATATCAACAGTTTGCCATCTCCCTTAACCTTAACTTCGGGTTAAAGAAGTATGAATTTATGCTGATATTCAACGCCGTCATTTGATTTCCCTTTGTAATGGATGGAGGAGTTATTGTACCAATTGATCTAATGTTGCAAAGCTGTATCCCATCTCCTCCCACTTCGTAAGCAGTTCATCCAGTATTTCTGAATTGGTTTTCGAAGTGCTGTGTAATAGTACAATTGCACCCGGGTGGATTCTTCCCAACAACTTCTTAAAGGCCTGTTCCTTTGTGGGTTGTTTATCATTATACCAGTCAACATATGCCAGGCTCCAAAAGAATGTTTTATACCCTAGCTCTTGTGCCATTTTTAAGTTATTGGTACTGTATTTTCCCTGGGGAGGACGGTAATATTTGATCATCTTCTGTCCGGTAACCGCCTCAAATTCCTTCTCCAGGTCCCCCAGTTCTTTGGCAAATGCATCTTTGGATGCAATACAGGACATGTTGGGATGGGAATAGGTATGATTTGCAACATTATGACCTTCTTCCAGCATCCGCTTTACAAGTTCAGGACTTGTTTTAATGTAATTTCCCACTAAGAAAAAGGTCACATGCACATTATGCTTTTTTAGTGCATCCAAAATAGCAGGGGTATATCCATTTTCATACCCGGCATCAAAGGTCAGATAAATTACCTTTTTCCCTGTATCTCCAATATAATAGGCACCATACTTTTTCAACTCATCTGCCGTTGCATTTCCAGTGGGCGGTACTCCCTCCGTTGAAAAGCCAAGACCCCAGTTCTCTCCGTTGGTTTCTTTCAACTTATCATTCTCATAAGCATTTGCCAGAATAGCGATTCCTCCTCCAAAAAAATACATAAAGGTAAATACCGCCACAAACAAAATGATCCTCTTATAATCGATCTTCTTCATCTCTGCTTTTTAGTTTCTCCCGCGACCTATTTACTAAAAATATATTTAACATAGTTCTGAGACATTCCTGGACCCATTGTCCTTTTATTATTTTATACATTGATATGGATGTTCTCCTGACATTGGCCCTATAGTCCTTAGAGACAAAAGCTGCCTATGAAAACACTTTTTCGACAAATTATCATATAATGTACTGTAACCCATATAATGGAAAGGAGTTATAATTCATGACCGAAGATTCTAAGAAAATTAAGAATGCCATTAAATCATTTACGCATGCACATGGTCCCCATTTTATTCCTGTTCCGTTATGCTATCAGGAGACCCCTTATACCTGCGGCGTGGCATGTGTACAGTCCATTCTGGCCAGTTATGGAATTACCTATCGTCAGGACCTGCTGATTGAAATGTTAAAACAAAAACCATTTTTTGGCACAGATTACCATGAAATTATCCGCTTTTTACAAATGCTTAAGTTTCAGGCAGTTCTTCAAGCCGACCTAGAGATAGAAGCACTGAAAAATTATATCAATAAAGGGATTACCCCAATGTTATTGCTTCAAGCCTGGAAAGAGGATGATATTGCATATCCTTATGTCTGGAGGGATTCCCATTATGTGATAGCCTGTGGATATCAGGAGAATCAAATCATATTCATGGATCCGTTTACTTTGGGAAACTATACTTATGTTACGTATTCCGACCTGCCCAAACGCTGGCATTCCCTGGACCAGGCTGGTAATCACCTGACCTTCAGTGCAATTATTATACAGCACAAGAAGTTAACAAACATCTACAAGCCTGAGGAAATAAAATATATGGAATAATGTAATCCTTGGTATCGCCAGGTATCACTGATAATTCTGGCAGGAATAATTCCAGCTCACGTCATAAAGCCCGGCAATTGCATGAGATATTATTCCTGCCTCTATCTTACTTCCAATCTTACTTCCAATCTTTGTTCCAATCCTTATGCTGTTTGCTCTTTTTACAGCCCCCGATCTCCTGCCCATCTTCTCCTTTTATAACATAACGAAATCCTCTGTACGTGGATTGTTCGGGAACTGTTTTCACAGGCTTTCCTCCTCTTTGCTTTAAGAAGGACAGACTTTGTTTTTCTTCAAGGGAACATGGCTTTTCATTGCCTTCTTCCATCAGACCCTGCGGATAGGAAAACACATTACATGGATCGTATCTCCGCTTAATCATCTCTAATCTGTCGACATGTGTTCCATAATATTCTTTCAGATAATTAGGAAGCCCCCGATAAGGGAAGTTGACATAGGAGCCTCTCGTAAACATCGCCAGTGTGGGGAATTGCCTTTTGATCCACTGTCTGTTATCCTGTGCATACTTTTTCTCCTCCCAGATCGTCTCAAGCCAGATGATATAGTTTGCCCGCCGATAGAAGAAGGCCGTATCATCCTGACCAACTTCGGATACCTTGCCTCCAAGGGCATACATGGATAACCCTGTAAAAACCGATCCTTTTGGTCGTTTTCTGATTAATGCGGTGATCTGTGGGATTTCAATACAGTTAAAATCCTGTGTCACAAAACGACTTACCGATTGAAATCTTTCATATGGCGGATATGCGCTTCCGATGATCGTGACAGCTTCCAGAAAAGACACATAAGAAAATCTGTACATTGCCCCTTTTAATGCCAGAAAATCAGCCATGATTTTTTTTGCTTCCTCCGGTCTGCCATAGAAGATACCTCTGACCAGCATGGCAAGTCCATCTGCTTTTGAATTATAAATTCTGGATATTAACGTTGTTCTTCTGTCTGCACCTTTCAACCACTTCTGCCAAAGAAACAGAAAGGACTCCTGTTCTCTCTCACTGACTCTGAGATAGTCAATCTCAATCAGTGTAACCTGATCCACCTTTGATGGAAGTCCGAATTTCATTGCTACAATAATTCCGTAGTTTCCCCCTCCTGCACCTCTGACAGCCCAGTATAGGTCCGGATTAAGACACTCATTTGCCTTCAAGACTTCCCCTGCCGCACTCACCATCTCTATCTCCAAAAGGCTGTCACAGCCAAGACCAAAATAACGGCAGGATAATCCCCATCCGCCTCCAAGTGCATATCCGCTTACACCCACTGTTGGACAGGTTCCGCCGGGAAATGGATATCCTTTTGTTCCTACAAATTGATAGACCTGCTCATTGGTTACGCCTCCCTCGGCATAAAGGGTGTTGCTGTTTTCATCGATTATCATACGGTTAAGACTACTGATGTCAATTACTATCGTACAGTTGCCATTGGAATAACCTTCATAATTATGTCCACCGCTGCGTATTCGAATGGGAATCTGATGTTTTATTGCCCAGATCACAGCATTGGAGACATCACTCTTATTCTCGCAATATACTATGATCAGAGGATATTGTTGAATTGCTCTGTTAAATCCCTGTCTGTCCTCCTGATACTCGGGTTCAAACGGCAAAACAATTCTTCCGGTCAGCCCGCATAGAAAATCACTCATTTTTACCTCTGCTCCTTCCCTTAGTTGATTCATATTTGAAGCCTTTTCAAAAAACATAGTTTTTATCGAAATATGTCATATATGATTATCATATGAAATCAAAGTTCACATGTGAGTACGTGTGCCCAACTGGCACACGCAAAAAGAAAGCGGAAAAGCTTTTTACGTTCCGCTTTCTTTCACATAATTACGTTCTTATGAATTCTATCCCTGTTTAAACTTCCGGGATTGTGTCTATAAAAGAAGATTCATTTCCTTCAAGTTTCACATCATTAATTTCATCTAATGTGGCACATTTAAAAGCAGGCGCTCTCTTGATTACTTTTACCCAGATCAAGGCAAAGGTTACCATGACCACCAATAAGGCAAAGTAGAGTTTGTAGATAAAGATTCTGGCGTCCCCTTCTGCAATATTCCATATCATATAGATATTACCAATGATTCCGATGATTTGAGGGATTCCAAATAAGGTTAGCTTCTTGTTTCGACCCTCAGCCTCCGGATATCTTCTTCTTAATACCAGAACAGTGATATTTACCAAAATATAAGAGGTAAGCCAGAAACAGGAGGCTGCAAGTAAGAGATTAACCAGCCCCGAGCTGTTGGCAAAGCCGGTGATTAATATGATAGAAATCACAGCAGCCATGACAAACAATCCGGTAACAGGAATTTCCTTCTTGTTCTTTTTCTGAAAAATTTCGGGCATCAGCTGGGCTTTTGCCATACCACTGAGTATTCTGGTAACACTTGCAAGAACAGTATTAATTGTACTTACACCTGCCAGAATTGTTACAATTGCCATCCAGTAAGTTCCGGTCTTGCCAAGAACATGTTCTGCAAATACCATATGCGGCACCTCACTGCTTGCCAATTCTTCCAGTGTTACATAATTCGTCATTCCGATCCCGATAAGACTCTGTACGATAAAGAGAATGACAATCCCAAGAATCATTGCCAGAGGAACATCTCTCTTGGGATTTTTCAAATCCTTTGATATCGGAATAACAAACTCAATTCCGATAAATAACCAGAAGGCAAGCGCTGATAAGGAAACGATTCCGCCAAACCCTGTAACCACCGGCTGTTGCACCGCTGCGTCCACAAGCACTCCTGTTCCTAATTTAAAAGCACTGATTAATCCCAGAAGCACCAACGATCCAATTAATAATACCACGACAAAATTCTGAATTTTAGAAAAAATATCAACGCCAAGGTAATTAACAAAGGTCAGTATAAAAAGGATGGCAACGCTGATAATAACAGCGGGTACTCCTTTTAGGAACGTCTGATGCAGGATCATACCACACATAGACAGCTCCACCGAACCTGCCAGGATATTCGTAATAACATATGCGGAGAGATTTGATACGATGGAAGGCACAGGGCCTAAACCCACCAATGTATACTGTCCGAGTCCGCCCTCTACTCCCGGCATCATTCCATGCAGTTCACCAAAGGAAAATGCCAGAAAGATATTTAATACAATCACGATAAACATTGCAAGGATAAACCCTTTTCCTGCAAGACCGATTCCCAATCCCAGGGAGAGGAGACAGGTTGTTGCAACAATCAATCCGACACATACGGATATAGCACTTCCAAGCCCTAATTTCTTCACATTCATAATATCCTCCCGTCTGCCGCATTTGCGACACTTAAATTTCTAAATCACAACAAAAAGACGTCTTTTTTCAAAGACGTCTTTGTCGGTTCTTTCAGATTGTTATGTTGGTAGTATACAAAACTCAAATAATAAAAAATAGTAAAAATCAGAACTATAATGATTTACTTTTCTATATCTTTGCCTGAAACCTGTCATATCTAAAATCACTGATCCCTAAGGCTGTCTCCTCCCCAATGGCCATCTGCGATAAAATGGTACCAACAGTGGGTGCTATTCCAAACCCGTGCCCGGAAAACCCACAGGCAAGAATGAATCCCGGAACTTCATCTACTTTACTGATTACCGGTATATGATCTGCACATACATCGATCCAGCCTGCCCAGGTCCTTACAATTTTGGCATCAGATAAGCAGGGAAAATATTTCATAATGCCTCTGCAGATACAGGAGGCGGTCATACTGTTGGTCAGGGGGGTTCCATTATCCTTATTATAGTCTTCAAAACCGGAGGAACCTCCGAATACAAATGAACCATGGGTACTTTGATGTCCATAAAAATCCGCATCCGCCGTGCCTAACATCTGATAAAACATGGAGGGCTGCGCTTCTGTTACCAGGGCTTCCAGCAATGCCCGGGTCATCGGTATATCAATTCCAATGGTTGCCGCGATATTCCGGCTTTCGTATCCTGCGGCAAGTATTATGGTATCCGCCTCATATTGATTATGCTCTGTGACCACAATCCTTGCTTTCCCTTTTATTTTCCGTATCTCAGTAACCTTCTCACCGGTAATAAAGCGGGCACCAAGCTGTCTTGCCTTCCTATAATATGCCAGGGTCGCCAGCATCGGATTTGCATGACCATCCGTGGGACACCAGCTGGCACCAATGACTTCCTCCGAGAGATAGGGGCAGATTTCCCTTGCCCGGTCTTTACCAATCATGGTTACCCCCAGTCCAAGGGAGGAAGCACTTTTGGTCAGGTTCTCCAGTATGCCAAGATGTCTTTGTGTCTTACCAAGACGAAGATTTCCTTCCTGATAATATTCAACGTCCATCTCCAGTTCTTCTGAAAGAGTGGGCCACAGGTTTTTCACACCATACATAGCCAGGGGAAGCTCTCTCGGATCCCTTCCTGATTGCCTAACACCCCCGCCGTTTCTGCTGGATCCACCATTTCCCATATGATCTGCCTTTTCAAGAACAACGACGGAGCAGCCTTTCTTTGCCAGATAATATGCTGTTGCATTTCCAATAATTCCTCCGCCGATCATCACAACCTGTGCAGTAACTCCCATTCTACTTTGCCTCCTTTCCCTCATTGCCAAAGACTTTCATTTCAATAGGCCTCATAGGTGCTCTTACCATTGCCGGTTCCAGTTCACTCTGTGCTATTTTAAGTTCTCTCGCCACGATGGATTTCACCAGTCTGCTGCAGGTCTGTCCCTGGCAAAGTCCCATCCCGGTTCGAAGAAACCGCCTGACTTCTGTCATAGTATACATCCCGTCATGTACAGCTCTTCTGATTTCTCCTTTGGTAATCTCTTCACACCGGCAGATGATCATATCGTCATCCGGCTGTGAAATAAATTCACCGATATCCAGGGAACGGTCTTGTACGTTACTCATATTCAGTCCTCCCTTAATTTAAAGAATCTGGCTCTCATAGCCATGTCTGATGTTACTTTCATGGTCAATAGATTGGTATGGTCAAAGGCCTTGGAGGATTTCACACTGACTATTTCTGCCTCACCGACCGGAGTTCCGCTACGATCATAAGCCTCTCCCAAATCCCCTTTTTGCGGCATTGGAAGAAATTCATACGGAATGGTAACCAAAGCATATCCCGGTTCATACGTCTCATCCACAAGAAAGATAGCCTGCCCCGAACAGGCCGAAACACACATTCCGCAACCGGTACACTCCCTTTCCTCATCAAGCACCGGAAGTGAGGTTATCTTATCCCCGATCTTAATGCAGTGCTTTACACAGGCATCCTGACAAGGATTGCAGGGAATATTCTGAGTGCATTCAATGACGGGGTGAAGACCCCTCTTCCTTGTAACACCCGGAAATCTGTCTATCTCTGTCTCATCCACATAACCTTTTTTGAGCAGGCTCCGGGAGACATCAATACCTTCTTCTGTCTTTGCAATTTCTTTTCCCCTGTTACCCGGAGCAAACATTCCCTGGCGCAAGCAGATCAATGCTTTCTCCTGAATCATAATTGCTTTCTCTTTCTCCTCTTCCTCCATAAAGCCGAGATGCTGTGCGGCTGCAATTCCCGCAATCCGTCCCTCAATCATTGCGGAACTTGCTTCTTCAATTCCAGAGACATCACCTGCAGCATAAATTCCGGGAATACTGGTTGCACCTACATCATCACATTCGGGAAGGCAGCCCAGGGGTGTATCCTTCATTTGGCAGCCTGCCATGGATAAAAGCTGGGACATTGGAGATAAGCCAACGGCAAGACAGATGGTATCTACTTCAAAATGCTTCTGGCTTCCATCCACCACCTGCCAGCTGCTGTCAACTTCGCCAATGGTAACACCGGTTACATGTTCTTCTCCTTCAGCCTTGATTATGGTATGGGAAAGATAAAAGGGAACACCGCATCTTGCCACCTTTGCCGCATGAACACCATAGCCGCCGATTTTAGGAGCCGCATCCACAATTGCAGCAACCTCACACCCCGCCTGCATCAGCTGATAGCTTACGACCAATCCTACATTACCTGACCCCAGCATCAGCACTTTCTTTCCCGGTTGAACATGATGCAGATTCATCATCGTCTGTGCCGCACCTGCACCAATCACGCCCGGTAAGGTCCAGCCATCAAAAACAACCATATTTTCTGAGGCTCCCGTTGCTACTATAATGGTATCTCCTTTATAATGGAGCACTTCATCTCCGATTCTGACTGTGATTTCCCTGTCCTGATATAATCCGATCACTGCTGCGTTTAAAATCACATTTACTCCATAATTCGCAGCTTCCTTTAACAGTTCTTCTCCGATTATAAAACCTCTGATTTTCGCTTTATGTTCTTTAGAGCCAAAAAATTTATGAATTTGTTTAAAGAGCTGTCCTCCGGGCTTTGCATTTTCATCAAATACAGCCACCTTCATTCCTCTTTTCGCACCTTCAATGGCTGCGGACAAGCCTGCCGGACCCGCACCGATTATGATTAGATCATATCTTTTCATAGACATTCCCTTCCTTCTGTTATTCCTTTGCCGACAACCCATATTGCGTCTGTATGTTCATTCCTTCTTCCAGGGGGGTTACACAGGTTCTGACATTGGGTCTGCCATCTACAATCATAACGCAATCCGTGCATCTTCCGATCGCACAGAAAATGCCTCTTGGTTTCTGCTGTTTTTTCGTATATCTGTGGATCATCACACCTGCTGCCCGCAAAGCAGCCGCAATGGGTTCTCCTTCCATTCCCTGCAGTTTTCTCCCATCACAGGTAAATTCAATCCTTCGCCTTTCGACTGGTTTTCCCAGGACCGGATGTTCTTCTATTCTCATATTAATCCTCCATGCTGCTAATGCTGTGTGAAAATTTTAAGTTTCACACTAGCGTCCATGCGTGCTACTTGCTCGCACGCATAAATTCAACGTGTGAATTAGTTCTTCATAATTCACACGAATAACCATACCCTTTCTGCATCGCAGTCTTTTACAGACTGATGTGTAACTATGCTTTCAGCATTTATGCCAGATAAGGTTCCTTCCACAGATTCAGTTTGGTACCGATGCCCTTTTCCAGTGCATTCCGGTAAACTATGGTACCCCAGGCCACATCCTCAATGGGCATACCGCCGATGGAATAGATCACAATCTCATCCATCTTACGGTGATTGGGTATTTTTCCGGTGAGGATATCCCCCAGATCATCAATCTGATCCTTTTTCATCACTCCTTCGGTGATTAAATCCATACAGTGAACCGCCGGAATTGGGATAGATTGATATGCCGGAAATTCCATTTCCTCCTCCCAGGCCTCGTAAAGTTCAAGATTATCTGCCACATTTCTTGCCCTGTTCAAAATAAAATCATCATCAAATCTGGCCGCTGCCGGACAACAAAACAGTGTACCTGGTTTGATCCATGCTTCCTCAATATACGGGTACTCGTTCACATCACCGGTCGGGCTGGAGGTAGCGATACTGACGATATCCGAATCTCTGACTGCATCTTCCTCACTTGCTACTACACGGATATCAGTAATACCCGGGTATTTCTCATTTACATATTGAATGAAGCTGTCAATAGACTTTTGGCTTCTTCCTTTTACCTTCACGGTTTCGATTGTATTTCTTACTGCCATAATGGCGTCAAAGGCTGTTTTATTCATAACTCCGGGTCCGATGATGCCCACAACTTTGGCATCCTCCCTGGATAAATATTTTACGCCCACACCGGGTACCGCTCCCGTTCTAAATGCACTTAAAATATTTGCCGACATATAGGCCAATGGTGCTCCCGTATCCTTATCATTTAGTGTCAACATCAGAATGGACCTTGGAAGTCCCTTCTTCTTATTTTCCACATTGGAACCGTACCATTTCATTCCGGCCATATCAAAAGTGCCTCCAAGGTAAGCCGGCATTGCCATGAATCTTCTGTCCGGTCCATCCGTAGGCATGTTTGGGAAGGGGGATTCACCGGGGAAGGTCATCATCACACCATGAGAATTGCCATTTGGCCCACCCATGCGGTAGTCTCCCTGTTTTAACAGCTTAAACATCTCTTCCATCGCATTCACACATCCGGCCATATCAGTTACACCGGCTTTTATCATATCCTCTTCATTTAAGTATAAAAAATCAACATTAGGGTATCCCATTCTATCTTCCTCCTTAAAATAATTACTCCACTTAGCAGTTACGGGCAGCTTTTACTTAGCGGGCCAATCGGTTAAGCCTGACTAAGAAAAAAGATCCTGCGATGGTAATCGCAAGACCTCTCTGCCTTTCTTAATCCAGTATTTTACGCAGGATTCTTTGCCACGTATTGTAAAAATCGGAAATAAGAAACTGATTGACGTAGTCTCATCCCGATGCTAAAATAAACATAAACAAAAGCGTTGCGGCTTTTGTTTTTTTGTTTTATAAGGAGAACGATGCTTTTCTCACTCTGGGCGAAATGATGATGAGGTGAAATAATGATAAGCGGATTATACCCAAAACAACCTGAATTTGTATTGGTAACTTCAGATTATACCAAAAGACAATTTATGCAGCATAATATCGCTCATTTCTATCAATTTGTGGCTGAGACCAATAAAATGGGAGTCATTCCCGATGCCAGTGTTGATATTCTGTTTTGTAAGAAGGATGGGATGATTAAGACCATGATAGCAGGTACTCGTCTGGAAAAAGAGGAAACCCTGACGGATCTCCACGGTGAATACTTTGGTGTACGCTTTATGCTGGGGATAAATCCCGTCAGTGATAAGATGAAATTAAGTGAATTGGTAAATAATCAGGAGAATTTTGTGAATATGATTACATCTTCCGATGAAAAAGAACAATTGCTGGAAGGAATGTATGAAGCTGATTCCTTTGAAGATAAGATTCATGTATTTTTAAGATATTACGCAAAGCATAAGGACGTTTCATCCGAAGATAAATATAATCTAAAATATGTATTATTACAAGAAATCGTCAAAGCTGACGGTGACCTGAAACTGACCGATCTTTGCAGTAAGACCGGATATTCCGAACGATATCTGAATATGACCGTAAACAAAGAATTTGGTATGTCTCCGAAGAGTCTGATTCAGTTTGTCCGCTTCCAGAAAGTAATCAGTAATCTGACCGGGGCTCTGGGACATAACAGCTGTATCAATGCTGCCCTGGAGTGCGGTTATTATGATCAGTCTCATATGAACAAGGAATTTAAGCGGTTATCAGGACTTACGCCAAAGAATTATGTGAATAATCTGTTGAACAATTCGTATGATAAGAAGCTGCATCTTCGTTAATCCCATTTTCTCTTCCTTCGCGCATAGTCCCGCCCCTGCTTTCTATTTATTTCATTATAGAATATTCAAACATTTCATATTGCAAACAGGTTCCTTCCGAGATCTCCTGCGGCAATAATGCTCTGGCTACCAGTTTTAATTCATTTTCTTCCATATCCGTTCTTTTCAGATACGCATAATCTCCATCAATTTTTTCTACAATATAAGTCCAGGTTCCCATGGTATTCCTTCCTTTCCATTATGATAATTTACATCAGGCACGTCTAATATCTCCATTCTACCACCTCCTGCATCTGTCTTTGCTCCCTGCCGCGGGAATCCTCTCCGGATATCCAAAACTGATGGCCGCTATCCTACCCCCTGTGTATCCAGCCATCGGCTGAGCCTGTGATAAGCAAAATACATGTCACTGATCCATGAGCTTTTCCTCAATCAGATCTTAAGACGGGCCTTTGCCACCAGTTCCAGGGCACAGCCATGTGCCTTGCTTCCAACATCAGCACTGTCAATTTTCAGAAGTTGACCGTCTCTTGCGACAATTTCACCGTTAACGATGGTCATCTTGGTAAAGGAATGATTTCCGAGAGAAACCAGAGAGATTAACGGATCATGACATCCGGCATAAGCAATGTCATTAAGATCAAATAAAATAAGGTCCGCTGCCATTCCCACCTGCAGATACCCAACGTCCTTGCGTCCCAGTACCTGTGCCCCGCCTCTGGTGGCAATTTTCAGGCATTCATAGGCCGTAAGTCCATTGGTACCGTATTTAAGGTGATTGAGTAAGTACATTCTTCGAACCTCTTCCAGCATATTGGAACCATCATTGCTTGCGCTGCCATCCACGGCCAGTCCCAATTTCACACCTTTATGATACAGTTCACTGGTTTTACAGATCCCGCTGTTTAACTTCATATTACTGGAGGGACAATGGGCAATGCCGCAGCCATTCATTCCCTCAATCTCCTTGTCCGAAAGATAAATCCCGTGGGCAAACCATACATCCTCTCCGGTCCAATCCAGGGATTCCATCAGTGCAAAAGGACGCATGCCGTATTTCTCCATGCAAAATTGCTCTTCGTCCAGAGTTTCTGCCAGATGAGTATGCAGAAGAACGCCATACTTTCTTGCCAGTTTCGCGCTTTCTTTCATAAGGTCTGTTGTCACGGAGAAGGGTGAACAGGGTGCAAGTGCAACCCTGGTCATGGCATAAGGTGCATTATCATGATACGCTTTGATCAGCCGTTCTGAATCTTCTAATATTTTACTTTCCTTTTGTACCACACTCATAGGAGGCAAGCCTCCCTGATCCACGCCCAGAGACATGGAACCTCTGGTTGCATGAAATCGAATTCCGATTTCTTTTGCAGCCATAATCTGTGTATCAATTAGTGTATCAGGCTGACCCGCCGGAAAAACATAATGATGATCTGCGGTATAGGTACAACCGGTCCTTAACAGCTCTCCAAAGCCTACCATGGCACCGTAATGAACGATTTCAGGGGTCATATATTGCCAGAACCGGTATAATCCCTTTAACCAGGGAAACAGGGGCTGTTCCTGAACCTCCTTTAAACCTCGAAACATTGTTTGATACAGATGATGATGGGTATTCACAAATCCCGGTAGTGCAACCAGTCCGCTGCAATCAACTACACCGCTTTCTGAAAAGTCCGGCTTATTGGTGAGGGAAGGATAAATCTCACAGATTATCCCATCTCTTATGACCAGATCCATGTTCTGTAATATTTCTTCTTCGTCATTAAAGGTAACCACGGTTTGTATATTTCTTAAAATTAGTGTTCGCATCCATTCCTCCTGCTGCAATGGGCTGTTACAGGGCATAAAACAACCACATAAAACCCATGATGAGTATTTTATGTGGTTAACTCGACACATTATTGTAATTTCATTATATTGAAATAGCGTTTGAAATGCAAGACGTCAATTCAATTCTTTTTATTATCCGCATTTTTATATACAAAATCAGCAAAGCTTTGTATGGTGAATTCCTTTAGTTCAGATACATCTTCCTTCACTAACCGAAAAAAGCATCCAGGTATTTCTCCGGCTTTTAGATTTTTCTGAATACAGGGATCACAACCTTTCTCATGCTGATAAGGATGTAATTTACAATCCACTGCGCTGCAGGTACAAAAGTGTTTTAGTTTTTCCATAGTTGAACCCTCTTTTCCTTGTTATCATAAACTTACACGCAATCGCATGTTCCTGATTCTATGGAGTGACACGCATCAAAATTATGCAATTGCAAATTTATTATAACATGAAATAGGATTTCATAAAATCTATAATTTCTTCCTCTTTCAAGATTATGACCTCTGCCGGTAACGAAGTGTTACACAGGGAGACAATTCCTGCTCTCCACGGCAATATATACCTGCCTGCCATTCTCATATAAATAATAACTGCGAAATAACACATCTACCTCAAACTCTGTCCCCTCCACATTAATCTGATATCTGAGAACATTTCCATGGGAGAGGTGACTGATGATCTTACCCTGAAATTGATAGCAGTGTTCCATGACTTGTATTGGCGCAACAGAAATCTCCATAGCCTCCGGACGTATGGCAATATTCTCGGTATCAGAGAAGCTCTTCCCGGTTATCCTGCCAAACGCTTCTGACGGAATGATATTATAATGACCGATAAATTCCGCCGCAAATCTCGTCCTGGGATTGGTATAGATACTGATGGGTGTGCCGGACTGCTCGACGATTCCGTTCCGGAACAGATGAATCACATCTGACATCACCATGGCTTCATCCTGATCATGGGTTACAAATATGGAGGTGATTCCAAGCTCGCTCTGAATTTTTTTGATACTCTGCTGAAGTGATTTTCTTAATTTGGCATCAATGGCACTTAGGGGTTCATCCAGAAGCAGTACTTTGGGTTCTGTGACAATGGCTCTGGCAAGCGCGACTCTTTGCTGCTGACCACCGGATAGATTCGCAGGGTACTCCTTCTCTTTTCCCTTCAGCTCCACCATTTCGATTGCCTCAGATACCTTTTTCGTTAGTTCTGATCTGCCCAGCCGTTTCATTTTTAATCCAAAGGCAATATTCTCAGAAACATCCATATTGGGAAATAGACTATACTGTTGGAATACCATTCCCACATTACGATTTTTGGGATCTGTATGCGTAATCTCCACCTCATCCAGATATATCTTTCCGTCAGTGATCGTTTCCAGTCCGGCGAGGCATCGAAGCAGCGTACTTTTTCCGCAACCTGATGGTCCTAGCAGGGTTACCAGCTGCCCCTGCTCTATTTCCAGGTTAATATCCCGTAATACATGATTTTCACCGAAATATTTATTGATATGCTCAAATCTGATATATGACATACATGTACAACCATACCCTTCCTATATGTTCCCGTGAATTTGCATTCCAATCCACGGGAAACCTTACCCTTTTTAATCTATACTTAAAGTTTATTAAGCTAATTTTTTCTCTGTTTTTTACTTACTTTATTCATCATCATTACAATCCAGGATAAAATCAGCGTTAGTCCGAATAACACCACAATAATAACACTGGAAGCCTGACCGGACTGCTGCAGCTTTCTATAGAGATACATCTGTGCTGTCTGATAGTAGCTCCCACCAATAATATTAACAATTGCAAAATCACCGAAAACAATTGCAATGGATAACATGGCCACAATGGATATCCCTGAGATAATATTGGGTACAATCACTGCAAAAAAGGCATAGAATTTATTTGCCCCCAGCATCTGTGCCGCTTCGATCAGGCGATTTGCATTGATAGCATCAAGACTATTCTTCAGTCCACGGTAAATGTATGGCAAGATGACGATGCAGTAGGTTAATATTACCATGACAAACCGATTGGAAAAGGGTCCGGGCGCATTAACATACAGCGAAAGTACCGATATGGCCAGAATAATCCCCTGAATCGCATAAGGTATGTTGCAAAGCATCTGCATGTAGCTATCCCAGGCGGGATGATATACTACAATAACATACAAAGCCAGAAGAACAACTATGGTACAGATAACAAAGGGAATCACAGATACGATTAAGGTCCTTGCTACGGATGCCAGGAAATACCCGTCTGTCAGAATATCTTTATAATATTTAAACGTTAAACCCCGGGGAAGAACCTGATTCCATTCTTTGAAAATAGAATATAGAAAGGTAAGCACCAACGGCAGCATCAGATAGAGGGCAATGATGATCAGGGTCACTTTCGAGGATACTTTTCTCTTCATCGGGACGCACCTCCCCTTGATTGTTTTACAAAATAATGATTTATCATGGTTGCAAACACCATTGTAAGCATTAATACCACAGCAAGTGCAGAGCCAAATTCCCTTCTCTGCACCACATCTCCTACAAATTGCTCTGAGATACGAATGGGAAGCAGGGAAAAGTTATTTGCCAGCAAGGCATAAGCCGTAGCATAGGCCGCTATGGCATTGGAAAACAGCACACTTAAGGTTGCCAGAATGCTTGGCATAATGGTTGGAAGGGCAACCTTGAACCAGTAGACCGCATTACTGCCTCCCAGTAACTGAACGGCTTCCTTCCATTCCTTTCGCAATCCGTCAAAGACAGGGATTAAAAGCAGGGTTGCCAGTGGGATCTGAAAATAGATGTAGGTTAATAATAATCCCCTGATGGAATACACATCGAAATTCTCCAGCGACACAATCCCCATGGATTTGCCAAGCATGACCAAAATCCCCACATTACCAAGAAGAATGATGAATGCAAATGCAAGAGGAATCCCCGCAAAATTAGAGGTCATATTCAGAATATTAATGAAGAAATTCTTCCATCCGGAGCCTGCCTCATTGGCTGCTTTGGCCCCAAAGAAAGCAATGATAATTCCGATCAGAGAAGAAATGAGTGACACAATGATACTATTGATTACTGATTGCTGATATAACCTCTTGGTAAAGACAGCTATGTAATGCTCCAGGGTAAATCCCAGATGACCTTCCGGCTGAAAGCTTCGGATAACAATCATCAGAATGGGCATCAACTCATAAAATACCACCAGCAGCAGAAAGGGCAGTATCGCAATCAGGTAACGCTTCGACTTAAGCTTCAAAGATATTCTCCTCCATTTCAGATAATGCTTTCATCGAATCAGAAGGAGAAATCTCCAATAATCGGCACAGTATTGGTGCAATGAATAATTCGGAAATCTCAGGCTGCGTATGATCACCTTTGATTACCTTATCTGATATGATATAGAGCGGCACCATCCGCTGCATCTTTGAATTGCCTCCATGCAGGTGATGCTCATTCATTCCATGGTCAGCGGTTACTACGATCTGATAGCCTTGTGACAACCAGATCGGTAGTACCGTTGAAAGTAATGTATTATCATATGCCACCATTTGATGATATTCTGAGGAATGACCGCCGAATTTATGACCGGCATCATCAATATTCATCGGGTGCACCAGCATAAAGTCTGGTTCATACTGCTGACGCAGAAACTCCGCATCATTGTATACATGGGAATCCGGATAATGATCTTCGTAATAATAAATTCCGTGCTGTATTCTGCCCTCACAACCCAGTTGAATCCGATCCGTCATATGGGAGAAGGGAGCTCTGACGTAAAGTTCGCTGATCCAATAATAAGCAGAGGCTGCCGTAGTTAAATGATTCCTGCCGCATAAATCAAACAGGCTGATTTGATTTGAATTTCTGATGATCAGATTATTCGTTATTCCATGCTGATAGACTGCCACCCCTGTCATCAACGTTTCATACATTGGCCTTGATAAAGAAGGAAGTTCTCCTAAAACCTTGAATTTGCCTGCCTGTCCCGCCAGTACAAGATGTTCCAAAAATCCAAGATTCTCAGTTGCTGTATCAAAACCGCATCCATCCAACAGAATTAAAATTGTTTTATTCGACATGCCTTCGCCTGCTTTCTTATTTTATTTTACATACGCAATGACATCTTCCTGCCACTTTGTACCAATTGTTTCCACTGTTTTATTCCAGCCTTCATAATCGCTGATCATTCTTGCTTTTGCATATTGATCATTGGGTAATAATTTCGCTTTTACATCATCCGGTAGGACAATATCACTTCTTACCGGCTTTGCATAACCTTTTGCCAGGTTAATCTGACCTTTATCACTGAATATGTATTCTCTTGCCAGCGCTGCCGCATACGGATGCTTTGTGAAGGCATTGATTACGGAACAATAGCCGCTTTGAATCGCTCCATCGGAAGGAATGCTGACTTCAAACTCAGTTCCTGCGTTATTTGCTATAAATTGATCACGATAACCAAGTGCATTGTAATCCCATAAGAAAGCAACTGCGATTTCACCCTTTTCAAGTCTTGTTAGAGAAAGCTCTCCCATATCAAGTCTTCCCTGATCTGCAAGTTGTTTAAAGAAATCAAGTCCCGGCTGGATATCGGTTTCAGAACCTCCCATGGCAATTGCAGCTGAAAGAACCGCACATTGTGCCTGACTTGCCTTCGTTACATCACCTACAGCTACCTTATAGTCTCCGGTTAATATATCCTGAAATGACTTTGGGGGATTGGAAACCATAGACTTATTTGTAATAATTGACATCGTACCATAGTAACCTATGATCCAATTTCCGTCCTTATCTTTCGCCCAGTCCGGAATGCTCTCCCAATAAGAAGTCTTGTATGGAAGTGTTAATCCTTTTTCTACTGCGATGGGACCGAAGGCTTGTCCTACGTCACCGATGTCTTTCGTTGCATTGTCCTTCTCCGTTTCAAATATAGATAGTTCCTCCGCAGAAGACATATCCACATCATTATGCTTTATTCCATACTCCTGTGTTATCCCTTGCCAGGTTTCTCCCCAGTTTGCCCAGGAATCAGGCATTCCCACGGATTCGATGCTACCTTCTTTTTTCGCATTTTCGATTATAGTATCTAAAGATGTGTTGTTTAAATCCACCGCATCAGCCCCGGTCCTTTTTGCCTGGGAACATCCTGCCAAAGTTACTACAGATGCTGCAACCAATACCCCTAAAATCAATCTTTTCTTCAATTTCATCTTACTTTACTCCTTATTTTCATAATGATTATGACTACAAGGTTATTATAGTAAAGGTTTGGTAAGGTTGTCGTATCCGCTTTTGTTAAATTTGGATGAAATGTAAGAAAATTCATTCAGATGGGCGTTACCTCGCAAACAGTAATCACCTTATCCTTTACGGTAAACCTGATATTAAAGCCGGCAAACCAGAATCCATAAATACGCTCCGGATCATCATGATAGGATGGTCTGGGATCGTGTGCCAGAATACCATATAGTGCTTTATGATGCTGCTTTGGGATCAATTGAATCAGAGGATCCGGGAATACCACCACCAGAGCATAATCTTTCAGTGGATCAGCAAATCCTCCCCTTGCCTCCGGATGGCTGTCCGTATAGGGAAGGTAAGGTTTTAGGTCAAAGATGGGGGTACGGTCCATCAGGTCCGCACCCAGAACATGAAGTACCGGTCCCAACCGGGGGTGTAGTTCCACTCGCTCCAGCGTAACACAAGAAAGTCCAATGGCATTCGGACGAAAAGGAGAACGAGTTGCAAAGACACCCATTCTTTTATTTCCTCCCAGTCTGGGGGGCTTTACCATGGGGGACCAGGAACCTCTCTTTGTATCAAAAAAGCCCCAGATCAGCCAGATATGGGAGAACCCTTCTAACCCTCTCAGGGCATCCAGATTCCGATATTGGGGCTCAAATATGATGCGTGCTTCCAACGAATTTACAATTCCGCTTTGACGGGGGATCCCGAACTTGGCGGGAAACTCGGTATGAATTCGAGCGATTACATTAAGAGGATGCTGTTCCGGTTGACTCAGTTGCTGACTACGAACTTCTATATTAGGAATAATCTTTCTATCATCATAATTCATTCAGATACTGCCTCCACTAAACTCTGTTTATAACTATAGTTCCAGACACCATTGCTGACCACCTTTTACAATATCCATAATCCGGGTTTCAGGTTTCCTTTCATGTTCCCGTTTATATTGTAAAATGATCTCATAATTTTCCCAGCAATGCATGGGAAAAACATATCTGACGTTTGCTGCCGTTAGTAATTCATCCAATCCTGCTGCATAGGTTTCTTTCAGCCTTGGATCTAAGGGAACGAATGCAACATCTATATCCCTTCCTTTGAGGACCTTCATTTCTTTCATGAAATTTGCCGTCATATTATTGTTATACTGTTTGGTTTCTTCCTTCCAAACCCACAGATTAAGATCGCCTGCATGATAGATGGTTCTTCCCTGATACGATAGTAAGAAGGCAACACCGCAGTCCGTCGATTTTAAAGTCCTCAACCTTATCTTATTCTGCCTCCCGTCCACAAGCTCGTATTCTGTTGACGGCGTAACGGATATGATATCCGGCATATCCTCTTTTCTTCTGATATCCGAAGAAAGCACATAAATTACCTTCTGATTGGGTCTTTGTAACTTAAATATCTCCGGATTGTAATGATCCCCATGTTTATGGCTTGCAAATACCAGAAGTGCTTTTCTGGCATCCAATTCAGGAATGCTTCCCTGATAATAATCAAATAACCAATAACAATCCTCCCATTCGATTAAAAATCCACTATGCCCGATATAGGTTATAATCATTGTATTCCTCCATGCTGCCAATGCCCGCGAATTTGAACATCAGCTTTCTTCTTCCAAATAGTCATGAATCATAATCGCTGTCTGAAAGCAGGTACGATGCATGGTTTCATTCAGGTTTTTACCGGTGATCTCTTCGATTCGCTGCAGCCTGTATTTTATGGTATTTCTATGAATATACATTCGCTTCGAGGTCTCCATAATATTGCAATTTGCTTCCAGATGATGCCTTAAGGTCAGGATTAGCTCCGATTCATTTTCCTGATCATATGCAATCAGCTTTCCCAGCAGCTGCCTGCAGTATTGGGATAGAATTTCTTCATTCTCAATTCCCAGAAACAAATTATAAAGACCCAGTTGATCGTAAAAAAGAAGGTGATCCCTCTTCTTTAGTTTATGAGAGAGGGAGATGCACCGGGTCGCTTCTTTAAAACATATCTGCATCTGCTTTAGCTCTTTATAGCTCTGACCGATCCCGATCATATAAGCCCATTCCGGATATTCCCTGTGAACAAAGGAGTCGATCTGCTCTTTCAATTTATCCCAAAGCAGAACATCGTCCTGACCTGCATGCAAAAGTCCCACATAATTACTTCCATATTTCGTTAAAAGTACGGGTATTTTATACTGACCGCATATTTCATTCAATTTGCTTACAATATATTCTCTCTCTAAACTTTCTGCCTTATCCGTGAAAAAATGTATGACAAAGATTCGATATGGTGCCTGTATTCCATATTTTTTCATCTTTGAAATTAACAGCTGTTCTCCAAATCTGTCGCTGCTGCCAAATATAATATTTGCGAGGACATCATCCTTTTGTCCTTCGATGCTATCCTGTAATGCGATGGCATGTCCCAGTTCTTCGAACAGCTCTACCAGGGGAACTGCATTCCACTGCATGGTAAAGACCGGAAAGCTGTAGCGGTTGGCCAGGGTGATCACCTGCGGGGATATCTCCTCCACATACCCTTTTCCGGTTAAAAGAAGTGCTCCGGCGGTATGATGCCTGATGGCAGTTTTTATGATATCTTCCAGACAAAACTCTGCATTTTTAGCAATCCCGTTGCTTATGACCAACAGCTCCCGCCCTTTGATCCATTTACCGAATTCCATCTCTTCCACTTTATAAGCCCAACGTATCGAATTAGACATACCCTGTCTTCCGGCAATCACTTTTGCAGAGGAAAAGGAAGTTAGTTGATACAAATCTTTACATAAAAACATGGCATCTTCTCCTGATCTGAATTATTCCTTCTGTATCTCAAGGATTATCTACTTATAATTTATTAAAAATTATATCATATTATAAAATAGAAAGAAAGCTGAAAGCCACCGCACAGGAAGTCTTTGTTGCTTTCCCGTGCCAGTATCACTTTCAGCTTTTATCAATTTCTGCTTTTGCATTTCTGCTTTTGCATTTCTGCTTTTATATTTCTTCTTTTGCATTCGGTTTTATATTCTGCTTTTCTTACTTTCAACGATTGCTACTTTACTTCTCAGAAGCAGATTTGCTTTTGCGCCGGTATTTCCTTATAAATAATCCTGCCATTACGGAAAGAATAAAGAATACTGCTCTTCTCATTCAGTGCCTGATAGAAATCCGTTGCATCCAGAAGAATAAAATTCGCAGGTTTGTTTAATCCGATTCCGTAATTTTCCCCTAAATGAAGAGTTTTAGCTCCGTTATAAGTGATCAGACGGTAGGAATTCATAATATCCTCATATCCCATCATCTGACACACATGCAGTCCCATAAAGACCACATCCCGCATATTGCCTGTACCCAAAGGATACCAGGGATCAAAGATGTCATCATGTCCGAAGGATACATTAATTCCTTCCTGCAATAATTCTTTTACTCTGGTTACACCTCTTCTTTTGGGATAGGTATCTGTTCTTCCCTGAAGGTGGGTATTCACCAGAGGATTGGCAACAAAATTAATATTGCTCATTTTCAGCAGACGCATTAATCGATTCACATAGGCATTGTTATAGGAATGCATTGCTGTTGTATGACTTGCTGTCACTCTGTCGGAAAGTCCAAGCTCATACGCACGGCAGGCCACTGTTTCCAGTCCTCTGGAGGCTTCATCATCAATTTCATCACAGTGAACATCCACCAGTCTGTCATATCTTTGTGCCAGATCCAATGCGAAATTCAAAGACTCCACACTGTATTCTCTTGTGAACTCAAAATGAGGAATTGCACCGACACAATCCGCGCCCATCTCAATGGAGCGAATCATAAGATTTTTCCCGTCGGGATAACTTAAGATTCCTTCCTGGGGAAATGCTACAATCTGAAGCGTGGCAAAATCTTTCACCTCTTCTTTCAGCTCCAGCATAGCTTCCAGAGCTGTAAGTTTCGGATCGGTTACATCCACATGTGTTCTGATATATTGCACTCCATTGGAGGCCTGAAGTTTAATCGCTTTCAGTGCTCTCTCCTTCACATCATTCTTTGATAATTTTTCCTTCCTTTTACTCCAGCATTCAATGCCTTCAAACAAGGTACCGGACATATTCCAGACAGGATCCCCTGCCGTAAGACAGGTGTCCAGATGTACATGTGATTCTACGAAGGGCGGAAGCATCAGAGCTCCTTCTCCATCGATACATACTTCACCATCAAAAGCACAAAGGCCTTTCCCGATTTCCTGAAATACTCCATGCTCAATTCGTACATCAACCTTATCATTCGCATTTTCTATTCGTACATTCTTCAGCAGCATTCTTTGGCCTCCTTACATTTTGTCATTATCTGCTGACGTTACCTTTATTAACAAATTCACCGATCATATAACAAACACATGCTACCAGCATACTGTTAATCGAGGTAATTCCAACCGGGAATAAATTCGCCACCAACGCACCAAGAACAACACCGATGACGGCAAACCAGTTTACATTCTTCTTAATCTCTGCTTCCAGGGTATATTCTTCCTTATGGCAAAAATAACCTAACACCAGAATTGCACCGATGGGAGGAAGGGTTCCGTTTAATAAGGTCAGCCATCCGCAGAAATTATTGTAAAGCCATATTGCTGTTAAGGTTCCGAGGGCCCCGGAGATTAAAACGAGGGGACTTTTCTTTACCTTCGTGATATTGGATAATCCCAGTCCTGCAGAATACAGCGCATTATCATTGGTTGTCCATATGTTTAATCCTAATACAATAATTGCAAAAATACCAAGATTTAAAGCAATCATTACTTCAAATATATCATTGCCACCTACATATACACCGCTGATGGCACCAAACGTAAACATTAAGCTATTGCCGAGAAAGAATGCAATGATGGTAGTAATCACAGCAACAAAAGGGGTCTTTGCAAAACGCGTAAAATTCGGGGTTGCAGTTCCTCCACTGATAAACGAACCTACCACTAGTCCGGTTCCCGCCAGAACCGTCATGCTTTGACTTTCTCCAAACTTGTCAAAGAGCGAAACATCCGAACTATTTACCGCCATGATCATTGACATAATACCAAGAACAGAAATTAACGGAACTGATATATAACTTACGATGGTCAGCGCTTTAATACCAAAAAATGCGGAAGAAGTCATACAGATACCTGCAATAGCAACCAATGCCATCGGAAGCCATTTCTGATCCGGCGCAATGTAATTGGCAACAGGCAGAGCAAACATGGCAACTCCGACACCAAACCAGCCAATCTGCGTAAAGCTGATTAATGCAGACGGAAGATAGGATCCGAATTTACCAAAGGAATGCTGTGCAATAAGATCCATGGAAAGCCCTGTCTTACTGCCTACATATGCCAGCAAAGCTGTATATACACCAAGAATTGCTCCACCCAATAGCAACGCCCCAATAAAACCAGTAAGGTCAAGACCGTTTGCCAAGGTCTGCCCGGTCCACATACTTGCCGAGAAGAAGGTAAATCCTAACATAATCATAAACATGGTAAGAAATCCGCGACGCTCTGTCTTTGGCACAGATTCTAAGGAATGGTCCTTATCCTTTTTCACATTTTCTTTCATCGTAACCTCCATCTGCCGCATTAGCGACAATCACCCTTTTTATTATTTGACCGCGGTTAAGTCGAAAACCGCATAAGAAAAGAGACTTTCATAACATAGAAAGCCCCTTTGCTTTTCGTATAATCTAGCACAGCAGAAGGAGGATTTCAAGCGAAGATAAGAAAGTGTATTCAAATACAACACAGATGCACAACAAAGCATTCCTTTCTTTGTTATCGACGCACAATGACATAAAAACTGCCAAACAGCCATCTCCATATCCTTACAATTTCACCACGAATTTTACCCCCATATCTTTCAGATTTTCAACATATATTTTTCCGTGATGGAGTGTTGTGATAGAGGAAGCTATTGCCAATCCAAGTCCAAACCCGGCGCAAGATTGATTTTCCTTCCTCTCTCCTCTGTAAAATCTATCAAATATTTTCTGTGTATCCTGTCCTGGAATTGGGTCACCGGTATTAAAGACTTCCAGCACCGGTCTTTGATTTTTCTCAAATAAGGATATTTTTATTTTTCCACCCTGATTGGAATATTTCAACGCATTATCCAGTAAGATTGCTGTCAGTTCTTTCATTTTATCCTGATCCCCCAGGTAATGGATCTCTTCTTTTAGTTCCATATCCAAAGTTTTATGTGCTTCATAAATAATACTTTCCATAGAAAGCGTAACATTTAAAATTGTCTTGCTTAAATTAAATACAAGAAATTCCGGTTTCTTATCCGTACTTTCCATACGACTCATATTCAGAAGTTCTTTTACCAAAGAATTCATCTTCTCCGTATTGGCCTTAATCAAACCCAGCCATTTATTTCCCGGCAGTTGTTGCTCCAACAACTGGGCGTTGGCTGAGATTATGGTTAATGGTGTCCGTAATTCATGGCTTGCATTTGAAATAAATTCCTTCTGTTTTTCTATTGCCTTCTGTGCGGGCCCTACTACCCAGTAGGATAGCATAAAAACCAGCACCCCGATCAGGAGGCAGCCAAATATTCCGACTATCATACAGATCTGAAACAAATTATCAAGGAAATAGTTCTGCTCACTATAATCTGAGAAAACGATCATAGCACCATATTTTCGACCACCGATAAGAAAATTCATAGTTCCATATTTACCGCTAGATTTCCCCTTGAGCAGACTCTCTTGCACCATCGATGTAATTTCCTGTTCAGAATAATCCTCCTTTGCATTACCTACTATCTGTATGATGCTGTTTTTTTTATCCAGCTTAACAGCAAAGGTACTATTTAAAAAATCCACCCTCGCAGTTACAAATTCCGTTCGCTCCGGTTGATTTTCTGTATTCTTTAAGTAGGTTCCATCATTTTGCAGAACCCGTTCCATTCTTCCCTGTACCTGCTTATGGTTACTGTAGGAGGCAAGAATATAGATTGTTCCCAGCATAATAATGAGGATTAATAATAAGGAAGTTAAACTAACCAGGATGAACTTATATCTCATTTCCTTAATCATGGACGACCTCCAGATAATAACCGATGCCTCTGGTGTTCTGGATGAGAATATCCGCCTCGATTAATTTCAGTTTTTTTCTTAAAAACGAAATGTATACCTCTATATTGTTATACTCACATTCACTGTCATAGCCCCAGATTTTCTCAATCAACAGTTCTTTTGCCATAATATTGTTTTGATTGCTCAATAAATATTCCATCAGCTGATACTCTTTATTCCCTAAATTAATGGTATTCTCATGACAGACCAAGGCATAATTCTTTTTATCCAGCACAACATTGCCTAAATTAAGATGTTCAGAAATCATATTTTCCTTCCTTCTCGTGACCGCTCTGACACGTGCCAATAATTCCTCCACCACAAAAGGTTTCACCATATAATCATCCGCACCAAGGTCAAGCCCGCATACAATATCCTCCATCTCCGATCTGGCTGTGAGGACCAGAACCGGCGTATGAATATGACTATTTCTCATCGCTTTGAGTATTTCATATCCATCCATGTGAGGCAGCATTATGTCCAGTATAATCCCATCGTAAAGACCGGACTGCAGATATTCCCAGCCCAGTCTGCCGTTTCGGCATAAATCCACAGAATAATGATTTCGCTTTAAAATCTCGGCTAAAGTCTCTGCCAAATTAATTTCATCTTCAATAATTAATAGTTTCATATCCTCTTCTCCAGCTGTTCAGTAATATATTCAGATTATATCAGACAATTTATAGTATTTTTGTGTCAAAACAATAGAAAAATACTTTTTTTTAGTTTTAAAGGTTCGTTCAAGCCTTCTTGTGTATAATGTGTTCTGGTTGAAACGTGCACCCGCCGGTCATGCCATGAACACCACAAAGTCATGTTATATGTCTCAGGTTTATAGGCTCCCTTAAATAACCTAAATTTTAATTAAAGGAATGAACTTATGAAAGCAAGAAATTTTAAGATCACTATAGCAGTTACCTTCGTATTGGCAATTGCTTCCATAGCAGCGATAATCTTGATCAGGTATCACAATGTGAAGGGTATTGAGGTAATCAAGACCTCTTATGAGATTAAGACGCCTCTCGTTTCCTTAACAGACGCTGACTCCATCTATCAATTGGATACACAAAATGATATCTGGAACCAGATTGAGGTGCTGAAAGAGGAAAAAGACTATCCCTTTCGGGATGCGCTGATCATCGAAAATCCTTTCCAGACAAATACTCAGAGTTTGTATCTTTATTTCACAACTGTGAAACCTTCAAGTCTGGAATATACGATTCATGTGGAAGATGCAGAGATTCCTGATTTTACAAAGACATGCTATAACAAAGAAGAGAATAATTTAAGTACTTTTCATGAATATCAGCTGTTGGGATTAATTCCGGATATGGTAAATGAAATCACATTAACCATCACAGATGCTTCCGGAAAAAAGGAGAGAAGGAGCTTTACTTATCAGGCACCATCACTTCTTGGGAAAGAGAATGTAAAACTGGACTATGACGAGGGAGACAGTACACAACCATTATCAGATGGGCTTTATACTGTTTTCTCCGGGGAAAACTTCTTCTATTATTATGATAATAACGGAATTCTTCGCGGTGAAATTCCAATTCTGAATTATCGCTGTTTAAGACTGATCTTTCAAAATGATAAAATGTATTATAGTGCCGGTGTGGCTGACTTTGCCGAAATGAATTCCCTGGGCAGACTTACCGGTATTTATGATCTAGGTACCTACAATGTACATCATGACTATACCTTTGATGACAATGGTAAAATTCTGATGCTTGGTACTGACACTACCTCCGAACGGGTGGAAGATCGTGTCTTATCTCTTGACCCTGCTTCAGGTGAACTAAAACAGGTTTTGGATCTTACTGACCTCTTCCCCGATTATTATGGCAGCTGCAAGCCTGATAAGGAGGGAAAACTCGACTGGATGCATATCAACACGTTACAGTGGCTCGGAAATGGTACTGTACTGTTAAGCTCCAGAGAAACCTCCAGCATATTAAAAATCAATGATATTCTGACCAATCCTACTCTGGAATATATGCTTGGATCACAGTCCTTCTGGGATGGCACTAATTATACGTCCTATCTTTATAATAAAGCTCAGGATTTCAAGAGTCAACTGGGACAGCACAGCATCACGTATGTAAGGGAGGACGGCTTGGCAGATACAGAATATTATCTCTATCTGTTTGATAATAATATCGGTGTCAGCTCAACCAGACCCGATTATAAATGGAACTCTCATTTTGAAGATATTGGAACTGTCGGAGAAGCGCAGGGAGAGGAAACCTCCTACTATTACAAATATCTGGTGAATGAGGCTACGAAGACCTACGAACTGATTGACAGCTTTCCGGTTGCCTATTCCGGTTATATGAGCAGTGTACAGGAAATAGATTCTAATATCATTGTGAATTCCAGTAACCCTAAATTATACCGGGAATACGACCAGGATCATACACTCATTCGCTCTTTTTCCACAGGAAGTAAAAAACAGGCTTATCGTACTTACAAATACGACTTCAAACACTTCCTCTTTGATTAGTTACCTGTTTAAAAACCACGCCTCCAAAGTTAGAAACTTCCTCTCTCCCTTTGGGGGCGTGGTTTTTATTCTGGTTTCAATAATTTCAAAATCCAACTGTATAGTTGATCTATCCTTTCTAAATCAGCCCGGTCCTTTCTTATAATAAGGTGAAAGTCACCAGCAAGATCACCACCGGGAGCAAATCCTTTCATTGTTCTGACATTTCCCTCTATTTCAACCCAAATACGGATGTCAAAAGAGTAACCTCCATTCCATTTGTCCTCTTTCTGAGCCAGGATCATAAGATCCGGGGCGTATGCACGGTTAAGAGCTGCTATATATCGATAAAGATCCCTGTTTTCCTGGGGATGAATGTAAATCGCACCTCCTATTACATCCATTACCCCCTCGGAAGCCGTGAGTGCATCATAACCATCCTGTGCAAATCTTCTTCTCAAGTTCGCCAAAACAGGGAAAGGATTCCACTCATTCTGTGCAAACACCCCGATCACCGGAACCTGAACATCATGATCCTCAGGAAATGTCGGTTCATACCCTTGTAACATATCCGCATGCCATATCTTTAATCCAGTTGGTCTTTCTTCAAACGCACTGGATAGTTCTCTCCCGATTTGCTCCTGTAAGAATACCAATTGTTTGTGGCACAAGTGCAGTGTTTTGATAAAGCCTGAGAATATATCCCTACTGCAATTATGATCTGCTGCCTCAGCATCCAAAATCAACGTATCAATTTCTGAACTATACTCCGATTCCAAAACCCAGTTCATGGCCTCCCTTATTCCTATTTCCAACCTGTCTGATCTGACTTCAACTATTTTTGCAATATGAAACATAGGATTCTTAAACCGTGTAATATCATAGCTTTTTGTTCCAAGATGAAACCATATGGCATTTTCAATCCAATCAATTTTCCGATAGATCAAAGTGGCCGCCTTCCGCTCATTTCTTAAAGCATTGGTCTGCCTTAATCTCTCTTTTATAAAATTAATATCTTCTCCCGGATGCTCCCGTAAAATCTGTGCGGCAACGGCTGTGATATAGGGCACTGCATAACTGTTGGAAGGCTGTGTCACCACTTCATGCCCCAGAGAATCCATGATACAATGCTTACCGCAGGTCATGATATCAATCCCATCCATCGGGGCATCAAAATAGCAAATCTCCGTTTCATCTGAGTCTTTAAAATGATTACATTTTACACCAATCACATTGGTAAAAGAAGCCGGATAGGTAACAATATCCTTATTTGCACAGGCGGCAATGATAATGCCCCCCTTACCCGCAGCATGATTGATACATAGTTTCAAGCCTTCCATATCTCTATAATCCGTTGTTCCCAGGCTTAAATTGATTAACTTTATATCATGTCCGATACACCAGTCAATTGCTGTGACCAACTGTTGCTGCATACCTCTTGTATAACCGTCATTTATGATCCTGATGCTGCTAAATCTCGCTTCCTGATCATATTTTTTAATAATAGCAGCACAGGTTGTCCCATGACTGTGACGCAACAGATCATATGAGTCCCGTTGCAAGATATTCAGTTCCGGGGTGATCTCTATATTATGTATTAAATTGCCGATGTTATAACACTTCTCATATATTCCGTCATCAATAACCGCAATATGCATCCTAATCCCACCCTTACGACGGTATCCTGTACCGTTGTGCCTGCAATGTAAAGAGATAGGCATAGCGACCGTTCTTCTTTATCAGATCTTCATGCCTTCCATTTTCTATGATCTTCCCATTCTCCAGAACCAGAATACGATCAGCCAAAGTCACACTGGAAAGCCGGTGTGAAATAAGAATGGCCCCCCGCTCATGAAAAAGCTCAGTATATTGGGAAAATAATTTGTATTCCGCCTCCGCATCCAGTGCCGCCGTCGGTTCATCCAGGACCATTATTCCGGCTTTATGAAAAAACGCCCTGGCAAGTGCAATCTTTTGCCATTCTCCCCCTGACAGTTCCTCCCCCTTATCATCAAATTGCTTTGTAAGATACGTATCCAGTCCATTGGTCCATTTTGCTATCATCTTCTCAATTCCGCTGATCTGGCAGGCCTTCTTAAGCTGCTCGTTCTGATTTTCATTATCCGGCTGATCCGTCCCCTGTGCATTGGACGGATCAGATATTGTGATATTATCCCTGGCGGAAAAAGCATAGCTGGTAAAATCCTGAAACATAACGCCAAATATCCTTCTTAATGCCTGTGCATCATAATCTTTGATGTTTCTGCCGTCGATCAGGATTTCTCCTTCTGTGACATCATAAAACCTAAGAATGAGCTTAATCATTGTTGTTTTACCAGAACCATTTACCCCTACCAAGGCGATCTTCTCCTTGGGTTTTATATAAAAATTGACATTCTTTAGTATATATCGTTCTGAATTAGGATAATGAAATGAGACATTACGAAACTCTATCCCGGGATTTATAGAGGGTTTCAGCGTCCCACCCGGTAACAGTATCGGTCTCCAGGAAAGAAATCTGCGGTAGTTACTGATCTTAAGATTATTCTCATAGATTCCTGTCATCACGGTAATGGTACCCCAGATACCTGCCGACAGCTGTGCGGCCATTGCAGAATATAGACCAAAATCTCCGATTGTCAGCTGCCGTTCAAGAATTAGGATACCGACATAAATGGTTACCGACAGGATTCCAATCTCCGGAAGCACAGAAAACAGCATCACCCGAAAGGCTTTTTTGCAGGACCATTCTTTCTTCTGCATAAACCATTCCCTCCACAGTTTCTGATATCTTTCCAGCATTCTATCATACAATCCGTACATTCTTACATCCTTTGCAAAATAACGATCCGTGACAACGTTCATCACATATCTCATCTTTCTCTCTTCCACTGCCCGGCCTCTGTTCCAATTGTAAATCCTTCCGGTATAGCTTCTCTCAATGATAACAGAAGGAATGCTCAATAAAAAAAGTAAAACGACGAACAGCCAGTGCAGCCGGGTCAGGATAATAACGGCTGTCACCATTTGTACGAAAAAGCTGATTAGATTGATTGTTGACCAGGCCAGCACTGATAATGCGTAGGAATCATTCTTTGCATTCAGATACTCATCATGAAACTTCGGTGAATCAAAATAAGACAGATCCAGGCGATTGGTCTGATCCATTGTCTTTAAGTTGATATAATTACCGATCATATCCTGATGGATGCCGGTCAACAGTTCCATTAATTTATTGATCATGGTTTCCAATAATTTAATCCCGACGGAAAGTGCCAACAATACCAATAGCTTTGAAAAAGCATTCTCAACATAACCAGCATAAGACTGCGTCAGCAGATCAATAATCTCTTTGCTCAAAAATACCAGAATTACCGGCAAGGTGGCAGTAATTATCTGCAGAAAGATTCTGAGCATAAAATAGACGCCAGAGGCCTGCCAGGAGATCTGTGTACTGAAGCCGATACTAAGGACAACGGACCGGATACCCGCTATGATCTTTTTAATTAGAATTTGTAAATATCTCATACAATAAATTCATTTTCAGGAATCATAATTCCCCCGGAGTCCTCCATCAGGTGTTTCTCTATGATTCCTGCAATACTGTCAAAAGAAGAGAACTGATTTTTCCCTATCTCTTCTTGCGTGATGTGAATCTTAAACTCCAGTTCAACATCAAAAAACAAGTACAATAAATCACTGGCTGAAAAGGAAAATATCGGATCCAGCAGACTAACATTATAATGTTGTGTTTCAACCTGGTTGAAATCAAGTCCGTATCGTTGATCGATCAGTCCTTTCAACCGCTCTGATATTTGTTCATATAACGCTCTGTCCTTCATCTTCTGCTCCCCCTTAAAAATGATCTATGGCTGCGTATTCCATAAGTTTATCCAACAGGAGTCCGGCGACCTTCTCCCTGTCTTCCTGTTGAAGAATATCAAAGACAGGAGGCGAAACCTCCGATAGTTCTGCCTTCCTCTGTTCCACTTTCCTCTGTCCGATATGATAAAATCTGGAGTCATTGGCAGTATCTGCAGATCCATTCCAATCAATCCTTGCATTGGAAAGAACAAAACAATCCGCCACACAACCCAGTCTATATTTGATTACTTCACACATTTTCTCAAAATACGCTGGTTTCCACCCTGCATAATAGGTACAGAATACGGCAGCATCCGGCGCGACTGCGTTTGATATTTCATATGCGGTAATTCCGAAAAAGGTGGAATTTTGATCGCTCTGTGCCATAATCCCCCCTGGAATTCCAATGATGATCACATCCGGATGCTCATGAATCTCTATATTCTTCACATACTGATTGAACAGATAAATTTTCTCTGTTTCGGACCTCTCTTCCCAAAGGAACAAGGGCAGGGAGTGAAACCCAAGAAGTTCACAATATTCTCTTGATCCGATCTGGCTTACAAGATATCCTTCCTGAAGGAACTTTTCCCGCAAAGACAGCTGTACTTCAAATTTACGCGTTCTTTCACCGTCTCCGGATACAAAAATAACCGGTACGCTATTCTTATGTATTCTATGATATTTTAGTTCCCTCGGAGTAAATTCCACCTTTATCCATTCCATTGCATGATAGTAGGTAAAGGAAACACCTGCTCTCCCGCAGAGCTCCTTTAATTCGTCATACTGCTCTTTCTTAAGCGCTCTGGCCATCGCAATATCATTACCCGCCAAAATGGCTTTTCTTATCTTTGGAAGCAGAGCAGTCTCATAATCGAAGGGATATTCTGATTCAACAAAAACAACGGTATCACAATCTGAAATTGCCTGATCAAAGTCACTTTCCACCAGAATTCCAAGATCCGGTCCCCGGTCTGCAAAGCCGGCATCTTTACCGCATAGTCCCCAGCAAAAGGGGGAGATTACCCGGATGATATCAAAATCTTTGATCATTTCTTTATGACGCAGCAGGGGTGTAAATTGAAGATCATAAGGATAGATTGCTGCTGTTACTCTCTGATCCATTGGAAACCTCCTATCTTTCTATGCATCAATTTGCATGTAATCTGTGAATTGATATAACTGATAATCATATCCCAGTTCCTTCATAATACAATAGTCCTTTAAGGTATCCTCCAGGAATACCTTTATGTCACCGCACATCCTCAGCTTCTTATCCCTTGAGAATGTATCTCCTTCCTCACAGCCTTTGGCACAGCAGATGCATAAAGTAAATGCCCAGCATCTCCTGCAATTTTCAGACGTAATTTGTCCGATGTTCAATATGTTTCTGATGGCCTCAAAATCAAATCCGGTGTCAACATTTCCAATTCGAAAAACCGCAGAATCCTCATTCACCTTCTCGCACGGCAGAAAATCTCCCTCCGTACTCATAAATACGCGGGCAGTTCCCGGGATGCAGGGGCCACTTGGATGAGCACACTCCGGTAAGTGACTGACACTTTTTCTTGTCAGATGAATTTTATTCACCAATTCAGAGAACCGGGTTCTTACAATAGGTGAAACTTTTTCCTGATCAAAGCGCTTTAACTGGGATAGAAATAATTTAAATGTCTCCTCCTCCCTATTTAGAAAGAATTGCCTCGCTTCCTCACTCCCGTAGTCCGTGAATTCCTTTTGTAATACCTCTGTCCGCAGCATATTCGAATCTGTAATATAATTTGAATCAATAAAGAATTCGTTAAAGCATCCAAAATCATTAACCGGATCAATTACTGAATTATACTGAACCTGATTTTTTACAAAATCAGGATATTTTTGATATAACTTTTGAACGTTTTCAATAATCTGATCAAAGGATCCCAGACCAGTTCCTGCCAGCTTTCTGTTTTTGTCATGAATGCTTTGGGGCCCGTCAAGGCTGATCATAATCTTAATGGGATATCTTCGAAGATATTCCACCTTTTCTTCGGTGAGAAGGCTTCCGTTTGTTGTCATGTTAAATCCAATCACTTTGCCTTCAGCTTTCCAGGTGGCATATTCTATCACTTCTTTGATCAACTCAAATTCAAGCAGCGGCTCACCGCCATAAAATCCTAGCACCGGGTTTTCCACACTGGCAGAATGGGTCAGGAAAAAGTCCACTCCTTTTTTCGCTGTTTCTATGCTCATTTTCTTGTTAGAATGGATTCTATCTTCGATACCCCGCGTATATGGGCAATAGCTGCATCTGAAATTGCATTGCTGTGTTACCTGAAGAATTAACATCTGTACATGATCAACCAGTGCATCCTCAACAATCTCATCGGATGGATGAAGGATCTTCTCAGGCAGATCCGGCAATAAGAACCCTTCCTCCCGCATTCGTTCAATGGCACATCTCTCCGACTTCTGCGCCATCTCAGGTCGATTCTCTTTTAATAATTCATAGACTGCCCTGGATATTTTTACTATTCTTAAAGTATTAACATCGTAAAAATAGGTACCACCGGGTGTAGAAAATAAATGTATATTCGGCTTTTCATTCATTCTGATTTTCTCCTCTTTCTTGCTGTCTCTCAAGATACTACATCCTGCATCGTCAATAAAATCATATGTAATACTGTATTAGTTTTACGTTCAACTTATCATAGTTTATCAAATTATGATTGCATATTGGGATGGTTTCCCATAGGTGTTATGTATGATCTGGGAGTTTTTATGAACAGGGAGCATAATACGGACTATGTCCGTTCTGTGTAGCCTGTGCCAAATAATGTGCTGCATTTTCAGTAGCACAATTTGTCGATTGGGGCGGTGCCATCCTCATTGATGTTCCAGGACAATTGCAGTCACAGACATTCCCGGCGGAATCACAAGTAGAAGGATAACATGTTGCATAAGCTTCGATGGTTCTCATACTGAGCTCTCTTTTCTTACCTAATTTTCTCATTCTCATCCACTCCTTTAATTTGTATCATTATATATGCTTGTATAGTACCTTGAGAGATCAAATCAATAGAGTTTAACGTTATACTTAATAAATATGAGGTTAAATTCCATTTGTTTCCTTAATAGTTTATATTGTACAATGATTTACTTTTTTTTGCAAGGTAAATATTACAATTAATGT
>JAEXNR010000030.1 GCA_023439505.1 Bacillota bacterium | reverse complement strand
GCTGTAGCCGAGGGACATCCTCGATTGGAGAACGTTTCTGAATATGCACTACGTCAAATTCTCGATAATGCTAAAATTCGTCCTTTTAAAGTAACATATTACTGCGAAAAACGAGATCCAAACTTTGTATGTACATCTTGCGATTGATAAAAGTTTTATTGGTCAATGTCCCATCTGGCTTAACGAGGGTTTAGCAGAATATTTTTCTGGACAAATTTTAAAAATCAATATTCATCAAAGTAACCAAATCAATGATTTTTAATTGCTATCATATAGTAATGGAATGCTTTATTTAAAAAGTGCATATATAGTAAATAAACTTATGCAAATATATGGTGAAGAATATATTGTACATCGCGCAAAAAACTGCATTTCATTTATAGATGATGATATATTTGTTAATGAGAACTTGAATAACTTAGTAAATAATTAAGAAAGGGGATTGTATAATATGAAATCACTTATGGGTAAAGTTTTCATATTACTTAAACCTTACGGGAAAAAAGAATGTATTGGTATAGTACTAATGTTTCTATATTCGGTTACCGTTTTTCTCATTCCAAAAGCATCACAGTATTTAATTGATGATGTCATACCATCCAATTCATATGATACTTTATATATTGGGGTTGCAATATTTATAATGATTTGTTTACTTCAGCCTATTATCGGATATTTTAAAGACAAATTATTCTTAATAATATCAGAAACAGTTACATATGATATAAGAAAAGTAATATTCAAAAATATATTGTACTCGGATTTTGAGTTTTTTAGTAAAGTAAAAGGTGGCGATTTAATATCAATTGTCATGAATGACTGCAGGATAGCTAGTGATTTCATATCAAAAATTTTTGCTAACATATTAAAAAATATACTTATGATTATAATGATTTTTATTGAAATGCTTATGATTTCTTATAAAATCACTTTATCCATATTAGCTGCCTTTTTTATACTGTATCTATTTAATTTAATCTTTGGCAAACGATTACAAAGACTATCGAAAAGGACATTAATGATATTTCTCTTGCAACACTCCGTAGAAATATTGCCTATATACCGCAAGATCCAGAGTTAATTAATGATACAGTCATAAACAATATAAATTATGGGCAGAGTGAAGTTAATTTTGAAGAAATTGTTTCAATATGTAAAAGATTGAGGCTGCATGATAAAATCATGAGTTTACCTGAGGGATATAACAGTGTAATTATCGGTGGAGAGAAACAACGCATTATGCTGGCAAGAGCTATATTAAAAAACTCTCCGATTATGATAGCTGATGAGCCATTGAAATCCCTTGATCCTGAAAATGTAGAAATTATAAAAGATGTTATACGGGATTTGGCAGATGATAAGCTAGTTATTATGATAACACATAATGAGTACGATTCCTTCTCTGAACGAATGAATATATTATTTAAAAAAGGTAAAGTTACTGTTACATATAAATAAAGATGGGGATAACCAAATTTTATGAAAAGGTAAAGATTATGGATAAAAAATTAATTCAAATATCTACTGTTATTTTAATAATTTTGATTATGGGAGGTGTTATATTTTTTTTATTTGAGAATGAAAAGATGCGTAATGCAAATCATATACCGGAAGATTGGCCAAGTAAAGATAGCATGGTGGAAAATCTCACAGAAAAAGGCTATAAAATCATTACTGACGATGAGATTGTTTTTGAAGGAAAGACTTACAAAGGAGAAAGGCTGAAGGCTACAAAGGGTAAACATTTCATCGATGTATTTTGGAGTAATGATCAAAATATTAATACGCAGAATATTATTGAAAGGTATTATGCAAAAACATATGACAGTGACTATATATTATCTTTAAACTATACAGTTTACTGTGGAACAAAGAAATCAATTAAAGATTCAGGAGTAAGATTGCGTTAAAAATAATCATAAAAGAGGTGTGGTATATGAAGTTTATCATAAAACCCAAATCATACATAAGTCAGGCATATTGTTATGGAGAAAGCTGTGATGTTGTTGAGCGGCACTCTCTGCTCCGTTCAAACAGCTCACAGCTTTCTGCTCAAAGAGGCGTCATAACGGCATAATTATTTCCGGTGAGCACACTTCAATCCGGTAAAAATCGAATTATTTTCAGCCCGACATACTGAAACACCCTGCCGTAGGCAGGGCGAATCGGTTTATATATAGTTTTTCTGTTTCATAGCCCTAAGGGCTTCTGCTACAGTAGCAGCGTCAACACAGTTCATTCGGCTAGAAAGCTGCTCATTGTTCCAAAAGTAATCGTCATAGCTAGCTAAGTCACAACCGACACCAAATGCTGGGATACTGATAAATGAGCCATAGTTGTATTTTCCTATCAAAATGAGGAAACCACTCCGGCTTTCGATCTGGATTTCATAGTGACTCCCGTGATTGGTGATCCGTTTCACGGTACCTGACCATTCTTCCTGTTTTCGCCCTACTTTTTCATGGCAGTGAAAAACCATGGGTATAGACAAGGTTGTAGTCAATTCGTTCATAAGCTCCTCCTATCCAAGAGTGATACTGTTACTGGCAGCCAGAATGGTTTCTGAATCGATGCACTGCTTTTTCAACTGGGCTCCAAGAATCAATGCATTTGACATCACGGAGTTGATAATACGCGGAGTTCCCTGACAATACCCGGCTACTGCACGAAGAGCAGCATCGTCAATGATGGACCTTGCCCCACCGGCTGCGTCAATTCTGGAATAAATGTATTCAGAAGTTTCGTCCGCTGACAGTCCAGTATAGTTATAGTGAACCACAACACGCTGCTTCAGTGCTTCGTGGACAGGCTTCTCAAGAACATCATTCATATGAGGAAGACCAACCATAACGAGTACAAAACAGTCGAGCGAATCATAATCCTGATTTATCAGAAGTTTGAAGTCTCTAAGGATATCCGTCCCTAGGTACTGACATTCATCCACAACCACAAAGATTGTTTTATGCTTTTCTTTGAGAAGATAACGGAGCCGTTCCTGTATGGATTTAAACATAAGGGACTTTCTTCCTGCGGTGTCCAGTCCTAACTGAGTGCACAACTGGCGGTAGAACTCTGATACACTGATGGTAGAGAGGCAGGTATAGAACATCTGAGAGAGGTTCGGGTTCAAGCTTTCAGAGAAGCAACGCAGAGCAAAGGTCTTACCCATGCCGGGAGGTGCAGTAATTAATCCGATTACACGAGTGTTCTTTAAGAAAGCCAGTCGATTTTGAACCTCTAGGTGATCCCTGGACTGGAAGGCATCCTTTACTGGTGCCGACTTATCAAATGGATTAAAGGTAAGTCCGTAAAAGTGTTTATACATGGTTGCTACCTCCAGTTCTAGAGTAATCGATGGTTGGTGTATTGTTTCGTTTGGTTTTAGAATTCTCTACCCGGTTGGTTTCGCGAATGGGATAGTGCTTCCCTTCGTAGAGAATGTAGGCATTCTTCATATCATCCGGGAGAAAACGTACTTCCACCTTCGCTCGGATGAATTGCTGTGGACAATCATAGGAAACGGAATTAATCGTGATCGTGGAGTCATTGTTTACTCTGCGGATGATCCGGTTCATGAAGCACTCCTCTAGCCATTCTTTGCTCTTTGGGAAACGGATGCGGTCAATGTGAATAGCATAGCGTTCCATAGGGGTACCACAGATATCCCTGTTGAAGGAGTTGTTTCTCCGATGGACATAATCAGCGAGTAAACGGTTCAGCTCTTCTAACGAGCCTACCCCAGAGGAATCAAAGCCATTTAGCCACGTATCTTTAATTGTTCGGAACGAACGTTCCACCTTTTATCCGAATATGCGGATAAAAGGTATTATACGACGGATTTTTTTATCCGCATCTTTTAGAGAAAAGCATGGAAATTCAGGATTCTTTTAGTTAAAAGATGCGGATAAAATATTAATTCAATCCAAACATTTTGCGCAGTTCTGCCTCCTTCCCATATCCTTTTGGTACACTGTGATTCTGGCTGTCCTTTTTCCATTGCCTCACGCATCTGCTGTGCGGATGGGATTGCATAGATCTTTGTTGTTTCGGTACTTGAGTGGCCAAGTATCGCAGCTACCATTTCGATTGGAACTCCATCTCTGTATAAATCGGAAGCACGACTGCGCCTCAGCATATGTGGGTAGATGCTGTAGGAAAGTGATGCATTTTTCTGTAGAACAGCCTCTCCATATTTCTTAACGATCCGCTCAAGATTCCTTTCTGACATGTGATTCATTTGTCTATGAATTATTGTGAAAAATAATGGTGTATCAGATGGTGCTCCAAGCTTATGGTAATGACTGATATACACCCTTAGATGTTCTGCTGTTTTCTCATTAAGAGTTACAGAACGTTCCTTTTTTCCTTTTCCATGGATAATTACGGATGGAGTTGATATATCAAGGGATATATCACCCAGTGTTATTCCCAAGAGTTCAGATGCTCTAACAGCAGTATCAAATAAAAGAATCAATATCATCCTATCCCGGTTTCCTATTTTAGTATCAGCCATATTGTTCAATAAAACTTTCAAGTCATCTTTTTCAAGTACCTGTCTCTGACGCTTAGCAAGTTTGAGTAACGGCACATTTTTGACAGACAGATATACCTGCATGAGAGAGATGTCTCCATCAGATACATACTTAACATATGACTTTATAGCCGCAAGCTTCTGATTTACAGTACTGTTTCCATGCTTCTTTTCTTCCTGAAGATACTGGGAATAGGAAAGTACGAATTCATATGTGCAGTCAGTAAAACAGAAACTCATTACTTTGATATTTCTTACTTCTGTAACGAATATATAAAAACTAGTCAGAGATATCCGGTATGCCTTAATAGTTTCCTGACTTTTCTTCTCCTGTCTTGAAAGATAGATATCCAGATAATCTTTGCTTTTGGAAAAAAACAATTCTTTGAAGGCGGGTTTTTTACTCATTATGCTTCACCTCCGGAATCACATCACTTGCCATCGTGTCTCGCCGGGCAATTGTTTTATAAGCATCGTTTACAAGATAATAGTAATAGAACGTTTCATTCGTACTTTTATGTCCAAGATATCTGCTCAGATATGGCATCATAACATGTAGATCCAATCCCTGTTCTGCCCAGAGATTCATCCGTCTGACCACAAAGGTAAATCGAAAATCATGTACCGTAGGTTCATTATGACAGCTGGCATATGGTGTTTTGTTCCAAAAACGTTTAAATACAGTGTCTATGGTTGTATTCGGCAACGGCTTTTCGGGATTCATTCCTGGAAAAAACCATTTAGGATAAAATTTGAGATTATTGCAGAGAAAATCATAGTAATCTCGGCAACTGGCAGTAAGATCATCAGATAGGTATACTAGACGGTCTTTCTACCCTTTAGAATCTAGGATTGTCAATATACCATCCTTAAGATTTACATTTTCTGAAGCTATCCCTGCAGCTTCAGAGTTCCGAAGACCAAGACAGCAATAAAGGCGAAAAATCAGCCTGTATTCTACATGAAGCCTTGCTTCTGAGGATCTGCATATTCTTGGCTGCCAGACATCAAGTTCCTTAAAAAATGCATCGGTTTCCGTCAGGTCGAAGATATGAGGTAATGCCCTTGTGAAATGACAGAAATCGTGAGGAAGATATACTTTAATTCCACAGGTTGCCATTTTTCAAGCTCTGTATCTGGGGATAATATACAAAAACATTAATTTTTTATAAATAAACAATTAATGAACAAAAGGTTAATGAGCAAATGAATAAAATTTATTTGACACATAAACTAATAATTAATATTATTTGAGTGATATGAGACAAAAGTCTGATCCACGCTCGTTAGGGAAAATTATTTTCTTAACGAGCGTTTTTTTATTATGGGAGGTTTTTATGGTGATAAAGGATAGTAAAGGAAATGAACTTGTTAGTGTTATTAACATTACAGAAAATGAGGCAAATAAATTGTATACACCCATTACGAACTGTTTAGCAATAGTGATGGTTGGAAATGAATATCTTTTAGGCTGGAATAAGTGGAGAAAAGATTGGGAGATACTTGGATTGTATGACCAGTCAGACAACTGATCTCATTAGCGGTATGTCCCATTGAATGTAGCTTCCTCACTTCTTCTATGGCTGCCTTCTTCCTCTCCATTTCTTCAATATGCTGCCGTTCTCTGACATTTTCTATTGGTTCTGGAATTTCATTTTCAGGCATAGCCAGGTAACGACTGATTGTAGTCGTCCCCGAGTGTAATAGTAACGCAATATCATTAATCGTATATCCTTCAGCGCGCTTTTTCTGTGCAAAGCGAATTCTCTCCGAACGATTTCTAGTATTATAGAGTACCTTTATTTCTGGATTTTAATCTTTTGTTGAGGGGACAGCCAGTCTTGACGGATATAAGCGACGCATATATTTTTCTACTGATTCAGATAGATTCTTTAGTAAGTGGAAACGATCGCTAATCTGTAAAGCATTGGGATGTGAATTTGTTGCCGCAGAAGAATAGGTTTGTGCTCCATCACGCGAAATAACCTGTAAATTAGGATAGATTTTTAACCAGTTTTCAACATCTTTTGTTTCTCTTGAATCAATGATATCAATAATCCGGTGGCTTTCTAAATCAACCATCACTGTTCCATAAGTGTATCGTTTGCGAAATGCAAAATCATCCACACAAACTTTATTTACAATGGTTTTATCCACAATGACTGGCATTTTTTTTAAGCAGATCACAGATGCTACTCTTGCTTGTTCTAATTCCACTTGACTTAAATAGTGTTGCTGCATTAACGGAACTTAATTTAGTTGAGGTCATCAAAATTTTATCGATTAATCGATTCGTCTTTTTCGCATTAGGAGCCAGAAAATCAAAACGCTCTGAAAAAGTTTTATGACTACACTCAGAATTATCACAGAACATTTTTCTTACTTCAAGCAGCAAAACTGTTTCTTTATCATGTAACGAAATATCTTGAATCTCACGCTGATAAGTTGAATGTATTCTTGATGAGATATGCCCACAAAATGGACAAGTAACTACTCCTTTGACAGAATGAACTTCCATAATGATTTTGTCAGTTTTTATTCTGCACTTTGAACATTCTAGATTTTTATCCAACACTTTAATCAGTTCTTGTTCCATATTGCATCACCTCATTGGTCTAGTCTATATGATAATTATACAACTTCAATACGGTAATTTCAACTATGTATGGAAAGAACCTATTCATCGCTTACAGTGAAGGAGTATTCTTCTTCGCAAGAAGAGGTTGTAACGGAAGGCAAAACGAATACAAGAAATGAATATAAGTTCTTGTATAGCATGAAATAATGGATTATTAGGTTAGAGTATGTTAATAAATCATTAATAAATAGAAAGAAAATACAATAAAGTTCAATATAGTTAAATAAATAGCAATATAATGTTGACTAAAATGAGAATATGTTGTATATTAATGTGCATAAGTGAGTTGGAATGGGGTGAGAAACATGGATGATAATTTCTTAACAATATATGAAGTTGCGGATGTTTTAGGATTGCACCATAAAACTGTTCGTGGATTTATTGCTAGTGGCAAATTAAAAGCTATGAAGGTAGGAAAACAATGGCGCATTACAAATAAAGATTTGGATGTCTTTATGGGAAGGGATATTTCTTTAGATAAGAAAAATGACGATGAGACAGTTCATATTGATTTTTCAAATAGAGAAATTCAGTATGCGAATAGTCAGATTACTGAAAGCTATATTAAAAACAGAATTAGCATTTCTGCAGTAGTAGATATTCAAGCAGTATATAAGTATAAATTTGAAAGAATTTCAAATACCTTACTAGCTGTAATGAATGGTAGAGATGTAAAAATGGTAAGTTCAACTATGCATATAAAATATGATGAAGCTGCTATGGTGTGTAAAGTTTTCTTGTGGGGAAGTTTAGAATATATCAATGAGATGTTATCAATTATAGCAATGTTAGATAAGGAGGATTCAGATGAAGTCAAATCATGAAATATATAAATCAGATGCTGCAAAAAATGAAATCATTTGTATTTATGACAAATTCATCAAAAGGTATGAATTTGTGAATAGCATTGAGATTGAAACCATTCAAGGGATAACGCATGTTCTAATATGCGGAGAGGAAAAAAATCCACCATTAATCTTACTCCATGGTTCAGGGATGAATTCTTCCATGTGGTTAGGAGAACTCCAGGAATATGCAAAATACTATCGAGTGTATGCGGTAGATTTACCAGGGGAACCAGGAAAGAGCTTTCCAACACAAATGCCACTTATCGATACTTCCTATTCTGACTGGTTACATGACGTGATTGTGAAGTTAAATATTAAGAAAGCAAATGTTGTGGGAATATCTCTAGGTGGATGGATAGCTCTAAATTTTGCAATCGCATTTCCAGACGATGTTAGTAGACTTGTTCTAATATCGCCTTCAGGAATTGGAAAACAAAAAGTATCGTTTCTATTTTATGCTATATGGTATGGTTTAAAGGGTGAAAAAGGAATTGAAAAGTTAATAAGCAAGATAAATGGAGGAAAACAGCTTAATCCAAATATGTTACATTATCAAAAGTGTATTCGAAATGGATTCCGATATAGAACAGGAAAAATACCGATAGTTTCTGATGAAAATATTCGGAATTTGACAGTTCCTTGTTATGTTATCGTTGGAGAGACGGATATTATGCTTTCTTCAAAAGATACGATTCAGAGAATTCAAAAGCTATTACCGATAGCACAAACTAATTATTTAGAGGGCGAAGGACATGCACTTGTAAATGTTACAAAAGAAGTGTGTGATTTCCTGCTTCAAAATAGTAAAAAATAGGAGGTTTAGAATGAAGATTTTAGCAAATCAAGAAAAAGGAATAGCATTTGTTCGAGAAGAGGAAATAATTATCTGTGATGTACAATCAGCGTTGGACTTAATGGCCACCATTTGGCATGAGTATGGTTGTAATGCAATGATTATAAATAAAGTAGCTATCATAGAGGAGTTTTTTGATTTAAGTACACGCCTCGCAGGAGAAATTGTACAAAAATATGTGAATTATGGTATGAAACTAGCCATTATTGGAGATTTTTCTGGTTACAGCAGTAAATCGTTGCAAGATTATATTTATGAATGCAATAAAGGAAAAGATATATTTTTTGTGAAGAATGAGGAGGAAGCGACTAAACTTATTCTAAAAGGTATTTAGGAGATAAAATACAAGTATAAGAGAATTTGATAAAAATAGTCATGCTTAATAAAAGAGGTCAAGAGGATGAAGTTTAACTATAGATGTAAAGGCCGAGGAGAAATCCCCGGCTCGAGAGTTCTTTAGCTTTAAGGAAAAAGGATTGATAACCAATCCCAAAATCACCTTAGCGAAAGACTATATGACATTGGATTTTCCATCCCCAAGGATAGCAGAGAGAGGGAAGGCAAGGTGATTGTGATTGCAAGGAAGCAGATTTACGGAAGAAGAGCTGGCAATTGCAAAGAGTGTGGATTTGACAGCGGTTGCCTCGAGTCTTGGATTTACAGTAAAACGAGTGGGAAGATATCACACGCTAAAGGAAATGGATTCGGTGAGAATTTACAATAGAAGTCATTGGTTTCGGTGGTCACGACAGTATGAAAAAGGTAGCAATGGTGGTTCACAGATTGACTTTCTCAGGGTGTTTGCTGGTATGGAAGTGAAAGAAGCTGTATTTTGGCTTTTAGATTCTGTGGGATATCGAAGAGTGCAGGAAGAGAATAAGAAGCTTGAATTAAAGTATCAGGTAGGCGTGGAACCAGAAAAGACAAAGGATTTTGTTCTTCCATTACCATCTAGGGACAATTCTTATTTGTATTCGTATCTAAGGGAAGAGCGTGGCTTAAGCAATCTGGTCATAGACTATTTTATTGACAAGGATTTGATTTATGAGAGTAGACATTATCATAATGTGGTCTTTAAAGGAAATGGCAAAGATGGAATTACCAGATTTGCAAGTATGAGAGGTGTATTTGATAAGGAAGGCAAGTATTTCAAATGTGATTTGCAGGCAATGATAAGAATTACCTTATTTTAGCCTCACCCCCGATCTTCATTACTCAGGTAATCCTATCCAATGTAATGGTACACCCTGAGAAAGTGAAAAGGACAAGAAGACCCTTTGAATATTCTTGACTATTAGCAAATCCATAGTACCAGTTAACTGCTCCATAAGCGATTCCCAAATAAGCTGTATGTATTGATAAAATACTTGTTAACCCAAGTATCACTTGTAGGATACGCTTGGATATATTTTTCTTTAAGTTATTGTATGCGATATTATCTTTTTTCATACTAATTCACGTTTCCTTATAGTATAAATCCTTTTTAGATAAACCATTTGCTTTGGCTCGTTTATTCCACACAAAAATTAAGGCCCCCATTTTCCAAGCAAAACGTGGTATATTTGGAGATACTATTATATTTTTACCGCTATTTAAGCCATTGATTGTTTTTGCAATTTCATCAAGCGCTTTCCCTAAATTTATGCTTGGCCCTTTTCCTATTGGCAGTTTTGGAAGGGAGCCATACATATCACCGGCACCGCTTCCAAGAGCCTGGCCCCATGTAAGTCCCGTTTTTTTACACCAATGCTTCATCATATCAATTGCAATCTTTGAATGTTCACCCTCGTAAAAACCGCCGTTGACAATTGTATAGATAACAGGGTTTTTGATGGACTTGCCTCTTGCATAGTTTTGAATCTGAAATAATGAATATAAGAAGTGGGACGGTAAAGAATCCATGTATATTGGCAATGCAAAAATAACCGCATCAACGTCTAAAATTTGTTCGATTTTCTCAGTAGAAAGTTCCTGACTGCTAATATGGAATTCCTCAATTTGAGCATTTGATGATAGCTTGGTTTTCAAATATTGTAAGAGCAGCCCTGATGTGCTTGCATTAGGCTTAGGGCTTGCATTAACGAAAGAGAGTATCATAA
>JAEXNR010000027.1 GCA_023439505.1 Bacillota bacterium | reverse complement strand
CCCCACTGCCACGCCAACCCCCACTCTAATACCCGGAGGATCTAATCTGGCAGTTGGCAAACCGGTTACTGCATCCTCAAGCGTATTCACATTTGTTGCGGCAAATGCAGTTGATAATAATACTACAACGTATTGGGAAGGGGCAGGGAATTCTTATCCCAATACCTTAACAGTCAACCTGGGAGCGAATGCGGACATAAACTCCGTGGTGGTCAAATTAAATCCGGATTCAGCATGGTCGACCCGGACCCAGAATATTGAGGTTTTGGGGCATGGTCAGGAAACCACGGCATTTACCAGTTTGGTTGGTGCAGCAAATTATACATTTAATCCATCCGCCGATAATATGGTAACCATACCGGTTTCTGCCAGGGTCAGTGAGATTATGTTAAAATTCACATCTAACACTGGTGCTCCGGCCGGTCAGGTCGCTGAATTTCAGATTATCGGAACACCTGCACCGAATCCTGATCTCATCATTACAGGGTTGTCAGCTTCACTGATATCACCTGTTGAGACAGACAGTATTATCATGACAGCCATGGTTGAGAACATCGGAACAGCACAGGCGGCAGCTTCCAGCCTTGGTTTTTATCTTAATTCAAAGCGGGTGGGAGTGGGAGACATACCGGAGATTGGGCCAGGAGAAAGCGCTCAGGTATCTGTGAATATAGGTAACCTGAATGCAGGTTCCTATGTCATGTCTGCGAATGCAAATGAGAGTAATACGCTGGTTGAGTTAAATTATCTGAATAATTCCTATACAAGCAGGAGTAGTTTGACGATAAATGAGGTACCCAGTTCTGATTTGACTGGAAGTGTTTCCTGGAGTCCCAATAACCCAAGTGCAGGAAATGCGATGTTCTTTTCGGTTAATCTAAAGAATCAGGGCAATATTGCAACATCCTCGGGTGCTCACGCGGTGAGTGCAACCATATATAATTCTGCCGGATCGGCAGTACAGACAATGAATGGAGCCTTTACCGGAACGTTAAATCCCGGAGCCTCAGTTAATATTGCCTTAGGAAGCTGGACCGCTGCAGATGGCAGCTACAGTCTTGTATGTGTTGTAGACAGTGACAATACAGAAATAGCCATGAAAAGAGCCAACAATATCTCTACTGTCAGCCTCTATTCCGGACGAGGTGCCAATATGCCGTTTATTACGCTAGAAGCGGAAGCACCATCCAATACAACCAACGGCACAATCCTGGCAAAGAACAATACCCTGGGGGATTATGCCGGTGAGGCATCAGGAAGGAGTGCGGTTTATCTTGATTCCACGGGTGAATACCTTGAATTTACCCTGATACAGCCCGCCAACGCACTTGTCCTGCGCAATGCTGTTGCGGAAAATATGAATGGCACCATCAGTTTATACATTAATGGAGTGGATAAAGGTAATTTTAATGTGACTTCTAAATTCTCCTATTTGTATGCAAGTCCAACAACCCTGTCAAGACTGGGTTATGATAATTCCGGCTCGAAAGCATACTGGCTGTATGAAGATGCACAGTTGATGCTTGATCAGGTATATCCGGCAGGGACCGTTATCCGTATTCAAAAGGATGCTTCTGATGTTAATTGGATCTATCTGGATATGCTTGAAATCGAACATGTTTCTGCACCTGCTTCAAATCCTGATCCGGACAAATATGTGGAAGTTTCTGCGACAAAATCAATTGATACGGCGCTCAGTGAGTTCAGGCAGGATAATTCCAAAGTCGGAATCTTCATACCGGCAGGAACCTGGGAGATAACAAATAAGATATTTTTATATGGCCGCGCCGTGGAGATTATCGGAGCAGGTCCATGGTATACGAAACTGGTTGCACCGCAAAGCAGCTCCAATTCCGATGTCGGATTTAATATCAGCTCGTCCGCAAATGGATCCACGATAAAAGATCTCTCTGCCTGGGGCAATTATATTAATCGTGTCGATGGGCCCGGTAAATTCATCAACGGAGATGGTATGCAGAATGTTACCGTAGAAAATGTATGGGCCGAACATTTTGTATGTCTTTATTGGGGCGTAAATTCATCTTACAATACCTTCCGTGATTGCCGGATCAAGAATATGTACGCCGACGGTATTAATATGACCAATGGTTCCTCTTATAATTTAATCACAAACTGTTATGCAAGGGGTACAGGGGATGACTCCTTTGCCTTATTCAGTGCAATAGATTCGGGCAGCAGCAGCTTTAATACCGGAAATGTGTATTCTTATCTGACGGCAGTATGCCCGAGACGTGCAGCAAGCTTTGCTGTTTATGGCGGGACGAATAATATATTCCAGAATCTTTATGGTGCGGATACGTTGACCTATCCTGGTTTAACCATTAACAGTTACAGCTTTGGTTATAATACTCTTGGATTTGGTTCCGGTGATACGATATTTGACGGAGTAACTCTTGATCGCTGCGGCGGGGATTTCTGGACCAGCTTTGACGCTGATGATAAGATCAATGATTATCAGAACTTCGGAGCCATCTGGGTTTATACCGGAGACCGGACCATGCAGAATATACTGATACAGAATGTGGATATCAACGATCCTGTATATTTTGGTATTCTGATTCAGACCATGTATCCCAACGCGCTGCCGATGCAAAATATCCGTTTCATCAATGTGAAGGTAAATCATCCACCACGTTACGGTATAAAGTTCTGTATCAAATCCGAAGCCGGACAGGGACCGTGTACCGGCAGTGCCAGCTTTACGAATGTAACAATTGAAAACCCCGGAATCTCTGCAACCTACGGAATTACCGGCTGTCCGAATTTTACAGTCATCAAGCTTGGAAATGATAATAATTGGTAATGCATAGCTTCAACCGACAAGATTGTTATATAACAGCGTCCGATAACCGGACGCTGTTGTTTTAACAATCCTGGGGAAGATAAAAGGTACACTTGCAAAAATCAAGTTATGATCCACAATATAATTATAATATCAAGCAGATTACCAGAAAATTTAAATCTTTGGAGGAACGATGACGGAGATATTGACGTTTAAAAATTATTATTTATAATGATCAAATGTTAATATCATTTTCCGGGAGGAGCTTTTATGAGCACAGTAGTAAAGTATGATCCATATCAAAATGTTTTAAAAGTAATGGATGAGGCGATGGAGTGCGGACATATCAACCAAAGATTATATGAGATCATCCGTAATCCCCAAAGAGAGACAAAAGTTTATATGCCTGTAGAAATGGATGACGGAACCGTCAGGGTATTTGAAGGTTACCGGGTGCAGCACTCTAATATCAGAGGACCCTTTAAAGGAGGGATTCGCTTTCATCAGGAATGCAATCTGAATGAGGTGAAGGCGCTGGCTACCTGGATGTCATTAAAATGTGCGGTAGCTGATATTCCTTATGGGGGAGCAAAGGGAGGAATTAAGGTAGACCCATCCGAACTCTCGGAAAAGGAACTGTGCAGACTGACCAGACGATATACCTATGCGATTGCACCCATCATTGGTGAGGATAAGGATATTCCTGCGCCTGATATGAATACCAATGAGAAGACGATGGCATGGATTCTGGATACCTATAGTATGTTAAACGGAAAGCCCTGTCCCGGTGTGGTGACAGGAAAGCCTCTGGAACTGGGGGGGTCTATGGGAAGATTATCGGCTACCGGCCGTGGTGTGGTAATCAGCACCAGACTGATTCTGGAAGAACATGGAAAAGAGTTGGCCGGAACAAGAATTGCAATTCAAGGCATGGGGAATGTAGGAAGCAACACGGCCAGAATTGCATATGAGGAGGGCGCAGTGATTGTAGGACTAAGTGATGTGTCCGGTGCAATTTATTGTGACACGGGTATTAACCCCAATCTGGTTTCCGAATTTATATCCATGGGTGGACGCATCAGAGATTATCACGGATGGAATATTACTCATATCACCAATGAGGAGCTACTTACCTGCGATTGTGATGTATTGATTCCCGCAGCAATGGAAAATCAAATCAATGAAGAAATTGCGGAGAAAGTGAAATGTTCCTTTATCGTAGAAGGTGCAAACGGACCAACCACGGTGGAAGGGGACGATATTTTGCAGGAAAGAAGGATCACAGTGATACCTGATATCTATGCCAATAGCGGCGGTGTCATTGTTTCTTATTTTGAATGGGTTCAGAACATCCAGAAGACTTCCTGGAGTATAGAAAAAATTGAGCGTAAGCTGAAGGATATCTTAACAAAGGCATTCCTCGATATGAAAGAAGAGCAGAGGAGGACAGGATGTACCTGGAGAATGGCAACATATATCATAGCGCTTCGAAGATTGATCTATACGGAAGATGTTAAGGGGCTGTTTCCGTAAGGAGTTCAAAATTTAGAGCAACACGATTTTTAAATATATGACAAGTGAAACGGTTTGTCTGTTCCTCCTTTTCCTCATAATTGTATTTTATTTCTAACTATGAAAGAATAGCGTTTGATTATATAAATTTTGGATGATATAATGACAATATATTTTGTTATTATGTCGAAGGAATGTGGAATACATATCTTGAAGACATGATCAGAAGGATGCTTATGATCAGAAAGGATTGGGAATAATGAAGGGGAAAAGAAAGATATGGTACATATGCGGTTTGTTTATGATATTATGTTTGTTTTATCCTGGACAAAAGGCAGCGGCAGCAGAAACTCAGAAAATGAAGGTAACCCTGGATTCTACGGAGATTGGCGATGATCAATTTCCGGAGGAATACTATCAGGCAAATCATATTGCGAAAGAAATTGGATGTGATGATACGGATTATATCAGGATTATCAGCAGTCAGATCGTAGAGAGGGAGCTATCTGTTTCCTATAAAGCAAAAATGACATTTATGCCACAGACCTACAGCCTGGCAGATAATATTACCATTCCCGGATATAAAAAGGGGGATGAATTAAAGCAGCAGATAGAGGAGGCACTAAAAGCACATCTGGACCGAATTGAAGTAATCTATGAAATTGGAAATGTCTACGCAAATAAAATTACCTATGAGGTTTCCTATCAGTATTTCGGTCCGAAGATAACAGAGGCACCGACACCTACACCAACTCCAAAGCCATCGAAATCAAAGATGGATCTAAATGCCTACGCTGTCTATCTGAATAAGGGTGAGACATTCCAGTTAAAACTAAAGAATCCTCCAAAAAAGATTCAGATTATGACATGGACAAGCTTTGACACAAAAGTAGCCAAGGTATCTAAAAGTGGCAAGGTTACCGCCGTTAATTATGGTTCAACGATGCTTGATTTAACCGTATATGCAGGCGGAAAATATTATAATTTTTCTGCGTATATCACGGTGTATAAGCTGAATGGTTTTCTATACGGTGAGACGACAATGACACTGCACCGTGGGGAGGGAACCATGGAAATTGGGGATGTTACTGCCTGGCTGGATATTAAAGGTGCTGACTATGGGATTACGCCCTGCGCAATACCTTATGACAAGGTAAAGGTGGAGATTAAACCGACTGCTGACAACATTGCAAAAGTACAGGAGGTAACGAAGGTCGGTTCAGATGGAGCGACTTATCTGAGCGGATTTGGTATTGCAGCTTACCGGGACGGAGTCGTAACAATCACGGTTTCTGATAATAAAAATACCTGCAGTATGAAGATTACAATTGGAACAGGTGTCAGCAGGCTGGACCCGGTGGAAGCAGTGAAGAAAAATGATTTCACCGGATATCAGGGGGATGAACTGAAAACACTTCAGACCGTCAGAGCTTTTTTTGATCAATATAATATGTATTCAGAAAGCATGTCACAGGCGGATAAAATCAGCCATATCGTCGATTATTTTATTGCAACCTATAAAGATGAGCGATATATTCCATATAAGCATGGACCTGTATACAGAACGATGATAGATGGTCACGGGGTATGTGGTGATTATTCGCAAACTGTATGCTTTTTGTGTGATTGCCTTGGGATTAAGAATGTGGAAGAAGTTGGTCTGGCAGGAGGAGAGGCCCATGGATGGAATAAAGTTGAGGTTGATGGTAAATGGTATCATATTGATGCCTTCTGGTGTGCAAATCTGAAAAGTAAGAATAAGTATTATTTGAGTGATGATATATGGCTTGATCATGTAAAAACATATGAAAATGATTACTATAATTACGGTGATATCGCGTATATTGGAGCCTTATTTTAGGAGGGCAGGAAAGGGTGTGTTGTATGAGCGGGATAAGTGGTGTACAGACCAGAATTGTTACAGCCGTACTAATTCTGTGTATGATGATTACCGGATGTTTCTTTGGCACAGAGCAGGTTCAGGCAGCTTCAAAAATAGGACTCAACAGGACCTACGTGGTAACGACCATAGGCGGAACGGTTCAGCTGAGTCTGAATGGGACGAGTAAGAAAGCTGTGTGGAGTTCCTCGGACACAAAAAGAGCGAAGGTATCAAAGAATGGAAAAGTGACAGCAGTTAAGGATGGTGTAGTGACAATCACGGCGACCATGAATAAGAAGAAATACAACAGTGTCATTTATATCGGAGATTACTGGGTTGATAATATGTCCTTTGACGATTATAGATCCAATCTGATCAATATGGAGAAGGGCAACTCCTGTTATGTGGATTTTGCATTTCATGCCGGGACAGAGTATCCGAATGTTCCTCAGGAGGATGTAAAAGTATCAGTTGAAAAAGAAAATATAATTGGGCTGGAGTATCTGACCAAAGTAGAGGACGGTACAACCTTCCTTTACAAGGTACGCATCACAGGCGTTAACGATGGGAAAACAGATCTATCCTTTACCATTGGAAAACTGAAAAAGACTATGAAAGTTACCATCGGGACAGGCACAGGAAAGCTTGACCCGGCAGATGCCGTAAAGCAAAGAAATTATATCGGGTACAGTGAAGCTGAAGCAGCAACATTAAAAAAAGCAGCAGAAATCATCGATCAGAATGACCTGAATTCGAGTACGATGTCTGTGGAAGAGAAAATCAGATTAATACAACATTATTTTACGGTATCGAGAAATTGCAATCCTGATGGTGAAAAAGAAGGTGAGATTGCAAATATTTTGTTTTATGGACATGGAAAAGCCAGCACAGAAGAACGTGATTATGCTGCAACCTTAGGTTTCTTCTGTGAATGTCTGGACATTCCATATAAATTCTGCAGGGGCGGCGCATTTTATCAGGGAGATAATGGTTTATTCATAAATTTGTGGAATGCCGTTGAGAGTAATGGTAAATGGTATTATGTTGATACTTACCTGAATTCCTTCTGTAAGACAACGGATTACTTATGCTCTGAGCAATTGTGGGAAGATCATGATCTGTGGGAAGAGGGAGAATTTCGAGATTATTTCTCTGACGGTAATTCAAATATCAGATATCATCTCTTATTAAGCAGTAATGAGTATAAGAAAACGGTAATCTGGGATGTTGAGTAACAGGAGCCTGTATGGTCAGGGACCATGGAGCCTTTCAATTAAATATGGCAAATAAAAAATCACCTGGTTGTTTCGTACGCTCCAAGGTGATTTTTTGCCGGATAGGAATTTCTTATAATTAATTTGTAACCATTTCATGATACGGTTGTCTAATAGATGGAAATAAGTAAGCAGGAGACGATGGACAGCTTCTGTAAAAGGAAAGGAGATGAATCTATGTCAAAATTCCCGGAGATATATGACCATTATGCGAAGCAGGTATTTCGTTATCTTTTATCCCTAACCGGTGAGGAGGAGCTTGCAAAGGAATTAACGCAGGAGACATTCTACAAGGCCTTTTTACATATTAATCAATTTGAAGAAAAATGCAGTATGTATACCTGGTTATGTCAGATTGGCAGAAATGCTTATTACAATGAATGCAAAAAGAAAAAGCATATTAATCATCAGGTGGATATTACCATGATTGAAGATCCTGGGGATTTTGTCGACAGACTCATTCATAAAGAGCAGGCGGCATTGATTTACAAGGCACTTCATCTGCTGCCGGAACCATATAAAGAAGTTTTTACCCTCAGATTATTCGGTGAACTTAAGTATAAAGAGATTGCCGAAATATTTGGTAAAAACGAAGTTTGGGCGAAGGTCACCTATTACCGTGCGAAAGAGCGGCTGATTCATGAAATGGAGGGATTAGAATGAAGGTAAAATGTACCATAATTGAAGATTTATTACCACTCTATGCAGATGGTATCTGCTCCGAGGATACGAAAGAGATGGTTGCGGCACACTTAAGGGAATGTCCTGAATGCAGCAGGAAATATAAAAATATGACGAATCAATTGGTGGCAGATGAGGTGATATCCGGTAAAGAGGAGCTGGAAAGTGACTTTAACAAAAAGAAAGAAGAAATAGTTACAGCATTTACTGCAAAAAAAGCTTTTAAAAAATTGCGAATGCGAATGATCGCCGTATTACTTATCATAATATTCCTTATTCCGACTATAATACTTGGCATCAATCAATATGACGGAGAAGGGATCAGTTATACCAATATGGGGGTATTGTTTAAAACACACAGAATGCTCTCTCAAATGAAAAAAGGGGATTATGAAAAAGCATTTCAATATCTTGATACCCGAGGAAAATATCAGAAATTGATTGCTCCGGTTTACATGATATCATTGGCGGATACCTATCAGGTAATTACGATAAATAGCACAGATTATTATGTCAGGAAAGAGATGTTGAATTATTATCAACAGTATGAGGACAATAAAGAGGAGCTTTCCTTCTGGAGAGACATTTATTTGTCAAATGATTATATCATTCCTGCGGATCAGTATACCCTCCTTTTGGAAGACAATCCGAAGATAAGTTCAGATAATGTGGAAGAAGGCTATATGGATGCAGGTAATGGGCCGGAACTGATAACCAGTGATTATGGAAATTATTACGTACCGTATCATTTTAAAAGCAGCAGTGCTTCAGAAGATGGAAATGAGATTTTAACCGCAGCAGCTTATCTTTTGGAAGCGGATATTATTCCGAAAAGTGTATTTGAGGCTGTATTAGAGCAGGAAAAAAAGGACTTGCAGGATCAGGAGAAAGTTCGAAAACAGTATGTTGATATGGGATATGATCAATATTATAATTCCTGTAAAAATAGCTTTATCAGTCATATGGAAAAGCTCTCCGGGAGTAAAATTAAGATAGATCACTTTAAACTGAAATTTATAGACAGATCAGAGGATCACTATCAGCTTAATGTGGATGTGATCTTTAAGGTAAATGGGGTACAAGTTAGAGGCTTTGGACTTGTAATTATGGCATATGGCAACAAATTGCAATTAAATAGTTCATATTACGTAATTGGATCTGAAGGGGAAAAACTGGAGGAGCAGTATCAGCTGACATCCGCGTTCAATGTGAGGGTATAATTTAATAAATATTAACTTTATAATATTTATCATTTTGGATTTGTGACAACAGTAGCACAAATGGCATTGTATTGTAACAGAATCCTTATCGTGCAGATTTTGATGTTGCAAAAGATCGAAGATTTCTATTTTTCCATTATATTAAGAACTTTCTTTTCTCATAGTCAGTATCATAATATATGATGTCATAAAGGTGATAATATGAGAAACGAAATTAAGATGAAACTAAAGAAATCCTATCGCTATGATAAAAATGGCTGGATCTATCTTCATATAGAAGGTGCTCCCTATGAAAGAGGTTTTCAGCATGGTTATCATATGGCCAGGGAGCTGAAGCACATCTTTAAAATGTTATACTACATTACCTATCAAAATACCGGAAAGAGGTTTGCTTTTTTCGCAGAAGCAGCTGAGAGAATATTTTTACCGAAGATATGTGATGAATATCTGGAAGAATTGCAGGGAATCTGTGAAGGGGCTTATGAAGCGGGATATGCGATTTCTCTGAATGAGCTGGTGGCATGGAACGGATATGTAGAACTGACGGAGTATTGGCTGCCCAATTATCTGGGTGATGAAATGCAGGAATATGAGAAGAATAAGGGAAACTGCAGTGCTTTTATTGCAACTGGGGATGCGACCAGACACAATGGTATTGTAATGGGTCATAATACCTGGTTTGACTTTGTGGTTGCGCAGTATTTTAATGTAATTCTTGACCTTGTTCCTTCGGAAGGACATCGGATATTCATGCAGAGCATTCCGGGATATATTCAGAGTTTTACTGATTTTTTTGTTACGGGAGCAGGGATCATCGGAACAGAGACCACAATATCCGGTTATGATTTGTTCGACTCAGAGAAAACGCCGGAGTTTGTCCGTGCAAGGAAAGCAATGCAATATGCGAATACCATTGAACAGTGGACGAAGATTATGCAGCAGGATAATAACGGCGCCTATGCCTGCAGCTGGCTGTTAGGTGACATTCATACCAAGGAGATTGCCAGATTCGAATTAGGACTGGAATATAGCAGCTTCGATAGGAAGAAGAATGGTTACTTTGTTGGATTTAATGCACCGGAGGATGCACGAATCAGAAATCTGGAATGCAGTGAGACAGGATATAATGATGTACGGACGAACGGTGCCAGAAAAGTCAGATGGAATCAGCTGATGGAAAGAAATTACGGCAAAATTGATATCAGAAAAGCGGGATCAATGATGAGGGACCATTATGATGTCTATATGGAGAAAGGCAATCATCCGGGCGAGAGAACACTATGCGGCCATGTGGATGAAGATATGTGCCAATACACCGGCATAACGTGGCTGGAGCCGTATCGGCCCTATGGTGCAGTGGATGCAAAGATTATAACCGATACGATGGCGAAGGAGTTATCTTTTTATGCCAGATTTGGAAGATCCTGCGGAGAACCTTTTTGTGCGGATAAGTTCTTAAGGGAACATACCCAGTGGGACTGGCAGAGAGGGTATCTTCATGATCGCCCGAGTCAGCCCTGGACATTGTTTAGAGCCAAAGATAAATCATAATTCATAATGAAAATAGGAAAAGGAAGAACTGCTCCGTGATATACAACAGTAAGAAGTATATCCTGGGGCAGATTTTTATAGGAATGGAAAGCTCTTTATAGAAATACAAGTTGCGCTATCGCATCTGCAGCGGGCAATTGCCTATTTTTAAAAAGTGCCACTGCAACAGACTTAAAATTAGAATGATCAATAAGGCGAAACATGGAAACCAGAAAATCAACAAGGGAGGATGAAAGAATCCCGTTTGATAATATACCAAGAATATGAAAGCGCAGAAAGGAATAGGTCAGCACAAGAGAGATATATGCATCCGTCCCCTGATCAAAGGGAGTGGTATAAATAAAATCATTATAAATCATATGGTTTATCAGGAGCTGTTCTATCAAAACAGGCCAGTCAGGCAGCAGTTTTTCTATGAGGCAGGATGCAGCATCATACTTTTCTTTCAGATGAAGATAATCTTTTTCCGGTCTATGATCTTCATCCAAACCAAAATATCGCAGCGTTTCCCTGCAATATTCACATATTGTTTCATTATTTTCATAGGATACCGTTAAATCAGATACAACCTGAAAAGCAAGAGAAAGATCACTCGAAGGGGAAGAAATAATAGAACCGTAAAGCTCATGATGAAGGGATAAAAAGCGTTCTCCCAGGGACAAGCTGCGGTTTTGCATGATGGAAATCGCATGTTTAAAGGACTCATAATTCTGATGTGTGAGAGGAAATTCAAATACCGGGTCCTGCGAAAGTGTTACTTCTTCAAACCGCAGGGGTGTATGGATGTCCATAAGTAATTCCACGACCTGTTCACAGCTATTGGAACAGGAACATTCACAATAACGGAGCAGCTTCTTTGTACTTCTGGGATAAAGCCTGCAGACAGCGGGGATCGCCTCAGCCCCCAGTTCTGTCTGTAATGCGCAAAGACCACTTTCCAGATGCAGCTTACAATTACCGTGCCAGTCACCGGACAGGACGGCGTATGACTGTGTACTTCTGACCGGACTTAATTTCAGTGCACAATCAAGTTTCCCGCGTAGTTCATCAGAGCATGCAACTCCGATCAGATAATAATATTCCTTCTGTGAGATCGTTATCGGCCATCCATCACAGCAGGATTTGCGGCAATCACCGCATTTACATACAAAATGCTTGTAGTATTCAGGAACTATGTACTCCATATATTCGGCACCTAATGTTGAGACGTCATGTAATAAGAAATAATATTTGTTTTTTATTGTATGTGTTTTATCGTCAGTTGTAAAGATGAATTTTTGAGCGTTTTACACTCATTTTTGGCAGCAGTTACGGTTCCTGCCCCATTAAGACAGCGAATATGATTATTATGTGGGAGCCAACAGTAACTAATTGCATTTGATTCCCTGTTTATGATATAATATGGAAAATAACGAAAAATGTCTAAATAAGGAGAATCGGTAGGAAGATGAATTATTTTAAAAAATTATTTCTAATTATTCTTTGTATTGTATGTTCTTCCAGCGTTATTATTTCAGGCATTCTTATTACCAGAAACGTGCATAACATGCAGGAGATAACCAAACGGAATCTAATCCAAAGTTCGCAGCAGAAGGTTAAAATCTTTGACGTAAATATCAAGAACCTGCATGCTCTTTCCGAGCGGATCAGCAGCGAGAAGCAAGTTCATGATTTCTTTATACAGCTCAGAGAAGGTAATGAGGATAAAGACTCGTATCAAAAAATCAGGCATGATCTGGAATTAGATATGAAGGTATATGCCGGCCTTCTTGAGAATGTGTTTTTTACATATCAGGGACTTTGTTATATCGATGGAATGGGAGGTAGTTCAGTAGGTCACGACTCCTCTCAGTCTGTGTGGTATGTAAAGGCATGGAAGACAAGAGAAAATTATCTTGAAAAAGTGAAGAAGTCTCCGATTACAGGCTTACCGGTTATGATTTCTGCCTATCCTTTGCTGGATGAGAATCGTAATCCACTGTCCATTTTTTGCTTATCTATCAATCTGAACGGATTTTCCAATGCGATCATTGAGAACTCCGAAAAATCCGGAGAGAGTACGATCATTATTGATGAAGAGGGAGCTATCATCGCATCAAATAACACTGATTTAATTTATTCTTATAACATTGCAAAAGAGCAATCAAAGCTTTTTCAATACATCGATCATCACAGCAGCGGAATCACCTATTATCATAAGGATCATATCAAATATATGGCAGCCATAACAAAGTCCGATCTTGGGGTAACAATTATTCAATCTGTTCCGGTCAGTGTATATCAGAATCCCATCAGGCTCTCTGTTGTTTTATCCTTGCTTATTATCCTTGGCACGCTGGTATGTGCCGGATTAATTGCTTACTATATTGCAAAGAACATATCCAGGCCGATACGAATTCTTGTTCATGAGCTTCATGATATGAGCAAAGGAAATTATGATAAGGATATACCGATTTATTTAATGAATAGAAAAGATGAGTTTGGTGTTCTTGGGGAAGCACTTGAGGATATGAAACATCAAACAAATCAAATGATTGTAAAGCTTGAACTCGCCAATGAGGAAGCGGAGGCTTCATTAGAAGAGGTAATCGCCGGGGAAGAGGAGCTTCGCAAGCAAAATGAATTGCTGATTGCCAGCGAAACAAATCTGCAGATCAGCAATGAGTACAATCAGGCTATCATAAATGTCCTGCCGGACGTCATTTATATTCTTGATAAAGAGGGGTTAATTACCGGATATCAGGAAGGACCGGTGACAATGGCTCCTGTTTCCAGGGAAAAATCAGTGCAAAGAAGTATTTATGATCTGGTAAACCAGGAGAATGCTAAGATCCTGATTCAGAAAATTATTGTCGCAATCAATACCGGCATGCTGCAAACCCATGAATATGAGGTTGGTTCAGGAGATGTGAGTATGACTTTTGAAATGCGAATCGTACCATGTTTCGAAGATAAGGTGCTGGCAATTGCCAGAGATATTACCAGTCAGCGTTTATATCAGAAGCAGATCGAGTATTTGAGCTATCATGACCAGCTTACCGGCTTATCAAACCGAAGATATTTTGAGAAGGATTTGAAAAGACAGGATCAGGAGATAAATCTGCCTTTATGCATTATGATTGCCGATGTGAATGGACTTAAGCTGGTGAACGATTCCTTTGGACATAAGGCAGGAGACCAATTGCTGACAACATTTGCGCGGGTGTTAAGAGAATGCCTTCCCAAAGAATGCTCCATATCCCGTATCGGAGGAGACGAATTTGTTCTTCTGCTTCCCAACATGGAGAGGGACGATGTTGACGAGATCAACAGACGGATCAGAGAGAATTGTGAAAAGGAATCGGTAAATGGGATCAATTTATCGGTTTCACTGGGATGGGACTTCAAATGCCATGCAGGGGAAGACGTGAATATGGTGCTAAAAAGTGCGGAAGACAGTATGTATAAGAAAAAATTATTTGAAGGACCCAGCACACGGGCACGTACCATAGACATTATCATTAATACACTGAATGAGAAGAATCACAGAGAAGAGCAGCATTCGATTCGTGTAGCTGAATTATGTGAAAAATTGGCATTGGTTATGAATTTACCGGAACACAGCTGCAAGGAGATCAAAAGCGCAGGATTATTACATGATATCGGTAAAATCGGAATACCGGAGGAGCTGTTGAATAAACCCGGAAAATTAACGGAAGAAGAATATTCTGAGATCAAGCGCCATCCTGAGATTGGATACCGGATACTTTGTTCCACCAATGAGATGCTGGACATCGCAGGATATATTCTATATCATCATGAGAGATGGGATGGAAAAGGGTATCCCAGAGGATTAAAAGGAGAGGAAATACCCCTGCAGGCCAGGATGATTGCAATTGCCGATACCTTTGATGCCATGACAAGCCTGCGAAGCTATCGTGATCCGGTATCCGTAGAGAATGCGGCAAAAGAGATATTAAGAAATGCAGGAACGCAGTTTGATGCCGTCCTTGCAAAGCTTTTTGTTCATAAAGTTCTTGGGATAATGTAGATGAGAAACGTAAATCCGGATCCTCCATTGATTGATAATGGAGGGTCCGGATTTTCTTATGAGTAGAATAGATATATGTTTACTAATATATTTAAGTAAACAAAGGCTTGACGCAGCCTTTGATCATACGATATTATTAATAGGAGTGGTTTTTCATAATGATTGATAACATAAAATGAAATGATTTCCATTGCATAGCGCTGATGACCAGAAGTATAACTACTGCTGGTATCTGTAAATAATAAAAAGATGTGATATTGGAGATCGTTTTAATCAAACAAATGCAGAGATTAGAGGTGATGATTAACGCAGAAAAAAAAACATAAAAAGAGAGGATGTTATAATTGAATGAATTAGTATTAAAATTTAAGGAAGTAGTTTTTTCCATACTGCCAATCATGATTATCGTGCTCATATTAAATTTCACGCTTACTCCAATGGAACCGGAGATGCTTGCAAGATTTTTTATCGGTATCGTATTTATCGTTGTTGGACTGACTATATTTTTAATTGGTGTGGACATGGGGATTACACCAATCGGTAATGCAATCGGTGGCGCAATGACCAGAACTAATAAGATATGGATTGTGTTTATATCCGGATTGATTCTTGGATTTTTTGTATCAATTGCGGAACCGGACCTCCATATTCTGGCTGCTCAGGTGGCCTTTGTAACCTCGGAGATGATTTCAAAGTGGACCATTGTAATCATTGTTTCCGTTGGTATCGCTATTATGCTATCCGTAGGTCTTACAAGAATTGTATATAACTTTCCGTTATATAAGCTGCTTACTATTTTCTACGGTATTATATTTGTTTTGGCATTATTTACATCCAGGGAATTCCTTGCCATCTCCTTTGATGCATCCGGAGCAACAACGGGAGCCCTGGCTGTACCCTTTATTTTAGCGCTTGCGACCGGTGTATCCAGATTAAAGAAAGACAGTAAAGCCTCGGAAAAGGACAGTTTCGGTCTTGTTGCCATTGCTTCTATCGGAGCAATTATTTCGGTAATGGCATTATCAATTATATCTAAGACGGATCAGATTACAGCTTCTCTGGTTCAGGATGAATTAAAGACAACATCTATCATGGGACCTTTTCTGCATGAAATTCCCAAAGTGAGCAAGGAGATATTCCTGGCACTAATTCCAATATTAGTTATATTTCTTGTTCTGCAGAAGATTTCATTTCATTTGCCCGTAAAAGCATTCCGTATCATTTTGCATGGTATGCTGTTTACCTTTGTCGGAATGGTGCTGTTTCTGGTGGGTGTTAACTCCGGGTTTATGGATGTGGGCGGACAGATTGGTTATCAGCTGGCATCTCTTGATAATAAGTTCTTTTTAATTGCAGTGGGATTTGTCCTTGGATTTGTAACCATATTAGCGGAGCCGGCAGTATATGTTTTAACCCGTCAGATCGAAGAGGTTACCAGCGGTTATGTAAAGCGAAGAGTGGTTGTCGCAACACTATCCATTGGAGTTGGCATCGCGGTAACCCTATCGGTGATCCGGGTGTTGATCCCCCAGATTCAATTGTGGCATTATATATTACCCGGCTATATCATATGTATTGCATTAACGTATATTGTGCCCAAACTATTCGTCGGTATCGCATTTGACTCGGGCGGAGTTGCATCCGGACCGATGACGGCGACCTTTGTACTGGCCTATATTCAGGGTGCGGCAGATTCCATAGAGTATGCCAATGTTCTCATTGATGGTTTTGGAATGATTGCGATGGTTGCAATGACACCAATCATTACATTGCAGATCCTTGGATTGTTCTTTAAAATAAAATCCAGAAAGAAAGGAGTGGAGAATCATGTTTCTTAACTCGGAAGGCATACAGTTGCGATTGATTTACTTTATTGTGAACTTTGGTATGAGCGGTAAAGTAATTCATAAAGCGAAAGCTTGTGGTATTCAGGGAAGTACCGTATTTTTGGGAAAGGGTACCATTAATAATCCATTCCTGGATTATATCGGATTATCCGATATTCGTAAAGAAATTGTCCTTATGATTGCTGACTGCGAGACAGCGGATCGGGCATTAATCACCTTAAATCAGCATTTTAAGCTGGAGAAGCCAAATCATGGAATTGCTTTTTCCATAGACATTACGAAGGTAATCGGCACCAGGAGAATAAACAGTAATGCAGATATTGAAAAAGGAGGTTGTGATAAGGTGAAATATCATATGATAACAACAATAGTAGACAAAGGTAAGGCGGATGAGGTTATCTGTGCTGCGAAATGCGCCGGTGCTATCGGTGGAACCATTATCAATGGCAGAGGTTCGGGCGTTCATGAAACGGCTAAATTCTTTATGATGGATATTGAGCCGGAGAAAGAGATTGTTATGATACTTTCTGATATGGGGATATCTGATGCAATTGTAGAAGAAATCAGTACGAAATTAAAAATAAATGAACCGGGCAATGGGATTATCTTTGTTCAGGATGTTGCAAATACCTATGGCATATTCAAATAACGGAATTATGAATTAAAATCATGGGATTTCATCATTATTTGGAGCTAACATTAACTTCAAAAGGGATGATTTGTAAGTTTTTCCATTCTTATTCTTGACTTCTCATATGGATAAGACTATAATAGTTGCTGTTACAATTAATGCATATGCAATAATTGTAACAGCAACTATTAGGAGAATTCAAAATGAAAAAATTCTTAGTTTATGCCAAAGACTATAAAAAAGAAATGATGTTAGCTATTTTTTGTATTGAAGCAGAGACGGTATTTGAACTGATCATTCCGTTGATCATGGCAGACATGATTGATGTAGGGATAGCCAATCAGGACAAATCCTATATCCTGCTAAAAGGTTTTCAAATGATCGTCTGTGCGATTATTTCTTTAATTCTTGGTCATTTCTATGCCAGATTCAGTTCAGCCTGCGGGAATGGAATAGGAGCTGCGATCCGGGCTGCAGAGTTTCAAAAAATGCAAACCTATTCTTTCTCAAATACGGACAAATTCAGTACACCATCCCTTGTTACAAGGCTTACAAACGATGTTACGACGATACAAAATTCTATTACAAATGGTATGAGACCGGGATTTCGTGCACCGGTAATGCTGCTGATTGCTATTTTTCTGTCCTTTCGAATAAATGCAGCGCTTGCTGTGGTTTTCTTGATTGCTTCGCCGGCTCTGGGAGTTATCCTATATTTTATTGTGAAAAATGTACGGCCGTTGTATGCAGGAATGCAGGAGTCCGTTGACCATGTGAACCGTATCATTCGGGAAAATCTTGCGGCAATCCGGGTAGTAAAAGCCTATGTGAGGGAAGACTATGAGATTACCAAATTTGAGGTAGTTAACAGGGATTTAAAGGAAACTTCCCAAAAAGCCTTCTCCCTCGCAGTGCTTAATATGCCGGCCTTTCAACTGGTAATGTATGGTACGATCTTAAGTATTCTCTGGTTTGGCGGAAACCTTGTGATCATTGGGAATATGAAGGTGGGAGCGCTCACCAGTTTTTTAAGTTACGTTTTGCAGGTTTTAAACTCCCTTATGATGTTTTCCGGCGTATTTTTGTTATTTACCCGTTCTTTAATTTCCTGGAAGAGGATTCTGCAGGTATTAGAGGAGGAGCCGGACATTACTGACCCACCCTGTGAAAATGCCGCCAGTAAAAGTGATGATGCAGGTGCGCTTAGGATCAATGACGGCAGCATTCTCTTTGAACATGTTTTCTTTAAATATAAAGAAAGTGCAAAAGAATATGTATTATCTGATATATCCCTGGAGATTAAGCCAGGACAGACAATTGGCATTATCGGTGCCACCGGTTCGGCGAAAAGTACACTCGTCCAGTTAATTCCCAGGCTTTATGAGGTTACATCCGGAAACATCGTAATTGACAGGCATCCGATCAAGGAATATACTCAAAAACATCTGCGTGATTCCATTGGGATGGTACTCCAGAAGAATATTCTATTTTCCGGTACGGTAAGAGAGAATCTCTTATGGGGCAAAGAGGATGCTACTCCGGAAGAAATAGATCGGGCCTGCCGTATTGCCTGTGTCGATGAATTTATTGACCGTTTGGACCATGGCTATGATACAAAGCTTGGACAGGAAGGGGTGAATGTATCCGGTGGGCAAAAGCAACGTCTGTGCATTGCAAGAGCTCTTTTAAAATCGCCGAAAGTATTGATCCTTGACGATTCCACCAGTGCTGTGGATACCGAAACTGAGGCTAAGATCAAGGATGGACTGGCAAGGGAATTGCCGGGCATGACCAAAATCATTGTAGCACAGAGAATCACTTCAATTATGGATGCGGATCAGATCGTGATTCTGGAGGATGGGAAAGTAAATGCGATTGGAACCCATTCAACCCTGATTACAGAAAATGAGATCTACCGGGAAATCTATAGCAGCCAGCAGGGAGGTGATTTATAATGCCTAGACCAACATCTCAAGCAAAGCCGAAGAATGCAAAAAAGACCTTGCTGCAACTATTGGGCTATCTTGGTCATCATAAAATGGCCTTGTTGTTGATTACGGTATGTGTATGCATCAGTTCGGCCGCTGGAATTATAGGCACCTATCTTTTAAAAGCGGTGGTAAATGATTACATAATCCCCGGAGATCTGCCTGGACTGGTACGTGTAATTATCATCATGGGATTGATCTATGCGGTGGGCGTTTTCGCATGCTATCTTTATAATAAGGTAATGGTACATACCTCACAAAAGGTCGTTTCAGAAATTCGGAGTGATTTGTTTGGACACACCCAAAAGCTTGCGTTAAACTATTTTGATACCCATACCCATGGAGATCTTATGAGTCATTTTACCAATGATGTGGATACCATATCGGAAGCATTAAACAATAGCTTCACCCTGTTGATTCAAAGCTTTATAACCACGGTAGGCACAATCGTTATGCTGCTTGTATTAAGCTGGCAATTATCCATCATCGTAATTGCGTTTCTTGTGATTATGCTCTTATACATCCGTCATAACGGCAGGATCAGTAAAAAGTATTTTGCGGATCAGCAAAGGAATCTGGGAGCAATGAATGGTTATGTGGAGGAGATGGTTACCGGACAGAAGGTTGAAAAACTATTTAATCATGAGGCGCGGGACTATCAAACGTTTTGTGAGCTGAATGAAAAACTGCGTATGGCTTCTACCAAAGCCTTTACCTATACGGCCATGACCGTACCAACGATCGTATCCCTATCCTATATAAATTACGCCCTTTCGGCATGCGTTGGCGGGTTATTTACCCTGGCTGGTCTGACGGATATCGGTACGCTGACAGCGTATCTGGTTTACGTCAGACAAAGTGCAATGCCAATGAATCAGTTTACCACCCAGGTTAATTTTCTGATGGTGGCTTTGGCGGGTGCTGAGAAAATATTTGCCATGATGGATGAAAAACAAGAAATCGACGATGGAACAATTACATTAAGTAAAGTAAAGAAAAATGAGGATGGAACCCTTTTGGAATGTGATGATTATACCGGTGATTTTGCCTGGAAAATTCCCGGAGATAGGAATAGCGTTACATATATTCCGTTAAAAGGAGATGTGCGGTTTCATGACGTTGTATTCGGATATACAAGTGATCAGATTATCTTAAACGGAATAAGCCTATATGCAAAACCCGGTCAGAAAATTGCCTTCGTTGGTTCTACCGGTGCGGGAAAAACAACGATAATTAATCTGATTAATCGGTTCTATGAAATAACAGAGGGTCAGATTACCTATGATGGGATTGATATTAAAGATATGAAAAAAGCAGACTTAAGGCATTCAATTTCTTTTATTATACAGGACACTCATTTATTTACCGGAACGATCGCAGATAATATCCGATACGGGAGATTAACGGCCGGAGAGGAAGATATTGTGAAGGCTGCCAAGCTGGCAAATGCCCATTCCTTCATTCAAAGATTGCCTGGTGGTTATGATACCATGTTAGAGAGTGATGGGATGAATCTATCCCAGGGACAGAGACAGCTTCTGGCTATTGCAAGAGCAGCTATTTCCAGACCGCCTGTGCTTGTAATGGATGAGGCTACAAGTTCAATTGACACCCGGACAGAGAAATTAATCGAACAGGGCATGGATACCTTAATGGAGAACAGAACAGTATTTGTCATCGCACACAGGCTCTCTACTGTCCGTAATTCCAAAGCAATTCTGGTTTTGGAACGGGGGAAGGTGATAGAACGGGGAGACCATGAAGAATTGTTGACACAAAAGGGTCTTTACTATAAACTTTATACAGGACAATTTGAACTGGATTAAATGGTGATTACCAGATAGGAGTAACAGGATGAAAGGTAGTGTAAGGGAACTCTTTATCCGTGAGGAGAGAGCAAGGAAGCAATTGATATCACCGGTGCTTTCGGCGAATGGGTTAAAGCCCGGTCAGGGCCAGGCCAGAATTTTGAATACTCTTTTAAAGGAAGACCGTTTAAGCCAGAAGGAACTTTCTGACCGCTGTCATATGGATACCACAACAATGTCAAGAAATATCGATAATCTGGTAAAACAAGGATTATTGGCAAGGGAAGTAAATCCCGGAAACAGACGAAGCGTTATCATATGTATGACGGGCAAGGGCAGAAAAATAGCATTGAATATTTGTGACATGTTTCTCGAATTTGAACATATTTTAAGAAAGGATATCCCGGAGGAGGAGATAGAGCTCTTCCAACGGATCCTTACAAAAATATGTGAAAATCTTGAAGACAGTCTTACACAAGAGTAGTTCTATGGTTATAAATTAATACTCATTTATCAGTGAACAAAAACAGGCATACTGGCGCACAGTTAATTTGCCTGTTTTTTGCTGTGCTTTTAGTGAAAATTAACGATGAATTGTTGGTAATGTCAGATTTTATTTGTGAAATGGATGAAATGAATAAAATTAGCACTCTCGTATTGACAGTGCTAATAAAAAATGGTATATATATATTATAAAAACATCTCAATATTGGAACTGGGAAAATAATACAATACAGGTAGTGCAAATGGAAGGAACCATTCACATAGGATAGATGATTTAATGATGGAGGTGATCTTATGACATTTAACAGAATAAATGATCATACGGTAAGATGTATTCTTCATGAAAATGAAATTGGCCAGATGGGATACGAATTGTCTGAACTCTTTCAACAGCAGGATCTGGCAGAAAACTTTTTAAGAGATATTATTAATAAGGCCAGAGAAGCCGGATTTTCCATGCCGGAGTACCAGACCATCCAATCCATATTTATGCCAAACCATGAGATTGTTCTAAATATCACAGATATGAGCGTGGAAAAGTCAATAGATGACATGATTCAAAATTATTTGAATGTTTATGAAGCTGTCAACCTGATCGGAAGGGAACGCCTGTTGGATATGATGAACAAAAAGGGACTGGATAAGATTCGGGCATTTCAAGAGTGTATGGCGCAAGTTCAAAATCACATGGATGAATCAGAAGAGACCCGGGAAACAACTGAACTCCAAAAGGAAGATCTCCAAGAGGAAGATCTCCGGGAGGATGAAGCCGGTACCATCGAAGAGATGATACAGGAAGAACTAAAAGCCGGGAATTATCAGCTGTTATTTCGTAATCTGAATGATGCAGAACAGTTCAGCAAGTTAGTGGGAATGCAAGTTCCCTCCAAGTTATACAAGGATAAAAGAGGATATAGCATGTCAATTGCTTCAACCGGCATGAAACAAGGTGAGATTCGCAGATTTCTATTCATAGCTTCTGAATTCTCGCAAGAGATCAAAGAAGATAATCAATACCTGGCATATCTTGAGGAGCGGGCTGATGTCATTATCAGAGAGAAAGCCCTGGAAGTTCTGAGAAATTTATAACTATTATTTCATATAAAGGAAAGCAAAAAACAGGCTTTTGGCATAGGATCAAAAGCCTGTTTTTTGCTGTTATGATATCATTTCGACGCTCTGTACAGGTAGTTGATGCTCCTTAAGTTAGTGAGAATTATATAAAACTAATTCACTCATTGAATTTACGCGTGCAAGCCAGTAGCACGCGTAGATGCTGATATGAGAATATAACGGATAAAGAGGAGCAATTACGGTTGCATAAATTTAATAAGATACATCAAGTTATTCATACAATTTATAAAGGCTTTTGACAAATGACATGTTATGATAATTTTGTTTCATTTATAAGAATTTGGTCACATGAAACTGACACAAAAGCCCGTAGCAGCCGAACAGATAGATGAAGGCCGCGCCGGGAACGGCTGTCAGAAGAAGTGGGGCTTTTAAGAAAGCATCTCTGTCAATACAGAGGAATAGCATGAGGAAAGGAAAAGAATATAATGAAAAAAATAGTCCTGCTGCCTTTGGATGAAAGGCCGTGTAATATGGAATTTCCCTACAAGCTATATCATTCCGAGGAGTTGCAGTTGATTTTGCCAAAACGCCTGGGGAATAAGAAATTGCCTGCTCAAGCAGAGGAAATGAAGGAATTCCTTTTAACAAATACAAAGGAGGCAGATGCACTGATCCTATCAATGGATACCTTGCTCTATGGGGGGTTGATTCCCTCCAGACTGCATCACCTTGATTATGCCACTGTTATGAAAAGGCATAGCCTTCTTCGTGACTTAAAGAGAAATAATCCCAATCTGATCATCTATGCGTTTCAGTGTATCATGCGATGTCCGGGTTATTCCAGCAGCGAAGAAGAGCCGGATTATTATGAGATTTATGGTGAGAAAATACATGAGCTGGGAGAATTATTACATAAATCACGACTGGGAGAGAATAATTCATCAGAACTAAATGTGTTAATGGGGAGTCTGGATCAAACAGCTTTGTATGATTATACGGAACGCAGAAAGTTTAATCTGGAATTTAACTTGAAAACCCTTGAATATGTAAAAGAAGAGGTGATTGATTTCCTTATCATACCTCAGGATGATTCGTCTGCTTATGGATATACGGCAATGGATCAGGAGACAGTGCGTAAACAGCTTGAAATAAAATTACTTCAGGATAAAGTCCTGATCTATCCCGGAGCGGATGAGATCGGTCTGACTCTGCTTTCCAGAATTGTTAACACCTTTCATAATAAAAAGCCGAAAGTATATCTGAAGTATTCTTCAATTCATGCACCTTATATCATACCGGCTTATGAGGATCGGGCGCTGGGAGAGACCATCAAATATCAACTTCTGGCGGCTAATTGCAGAATAACGGATTCCTATGAGGCAGCGGACTTTTGTCTTGCTGTGAACTGTCCTGCCAATCATATGATGGAATCAGAGGATCAGCCGGTTCGAAACAGGGATTATCAGGTAGAACGAAATATCACCGAATTTACCAGCTTCTTAGAAGACTGTATCCAGGATCATATACCGGTTACCATCGGAGACAATGCATATGCGAATGGCGGAGACCTGGATCTCATCGCATTATTGAACAAACGGGAGCTTTTGGATCAGATGATTGGTTATGCCGGTTGGAATACATCGTCGAATACATTGGGAACTTCAATTTCTCAAGGGGTACATTTCCTTTATTATGGAAAGAACAGACAGCATATGGACTTTTTGGCGTTACGGTATGTGGAAGACGCAGGATATGGTGGTGTGGTAAGAACCTATATTGCAAAACAGCTGCTTCCTGATCTGGGAATGAGTTATTTTGATGTAAAAGAAACGGATGGATTGGCAAGTTCACTGGTAAAAGATTATCTGCTGAAATTCATTCATGAAAATATAGGCAGTTTAGCAAAGAATATTAAATTACACAATGTTACACTGCCTTGGAAGAGAATGTTTGAGGTCGGGATAGACGTTGAATATCATCAGCATACCATGGAGAATTTAATGGATTAATTGATTCCAGTATGCTTCATATGTTAATTTGTTAAAAGTGGGGGTGAAGCTGTTTTTTACAGCTAACCCCTTCTCGCAATCCTGTTCCAGCAGATCGATTACAGTCATCGCCATTAATTTTGCCGGAAGAATAACGGCAGTATACCAATCATTTACCATAAAATCCTTACTGTGTACACTGCCTTGAAAACCACTGACCAGAGGGTGAATGACAGGGAGGATCTGACCAAGGTCACCCATATCTGTGGAACCGGTCAGATCGACTCCTTCTACAAGGTTATCTTTACCCATCAGGGTTATGACATTTGCGCGAAAAATCTGGTCCAGATGATCATCTTGTTGTAACGGCATATAACCGGGAATATTCCGGATTTCCGACTGAGCCCCGATCGCATAGGCAGCACCTGTAATTGCACGGTCCACTTTAACACAAGCATCCATTACCGCATTGAGGTTCTTTGCCCGGACATAGGTTTCCATATGGACATCAGCAGGGACAATGTTAACCAGATCACCTCCCTTAGTTATAATCGGATGAACCCGGACACTATCTTTATCCTGGAAAGTTTCCCGTTGTGCATGGATACACAGAATAGATGCCATGGCGGCATTCAGGGCATTGATCCCTTCATGGGGAGCGCCTCCGGCGTGTGCTTCTTTGCCGGTAAAGGTGATGGTTTTTCCGACAAAACCAAGACTGCTGCCGCCGGCAAAGATTTTACTGCCCTTTGCATTTGTCTGGGAATGTGTCATCATTGCTATATCTACGTCATCAAAGGCGCCAAGCTTTATTAGTTCCTGTTTCCCGCCAAAGAAGGTAATGCGGCCTTCTTTTTTTAGTCTCTCCCTGTATTCCAGTTCAATAAATTCTTCAGCAGGAACGGCAAGAAAAGTTACATCGCCATCCAATGCATTCATAAGATTACCTTTTATCAGTCCGATGGAACAGCCAATCATCGAGGCAATCTGTGTGTGGTGCCCGCAGGCATGAGCGGCTCCTGTCATTGGATCGGCAAAAGGGTGCAAAGGGCAAACAACGGCATCCATTTCTCCTATAATACAAACATTTAACCTTGATTTTCGGCCTTTCACCCTTGCTTTTACCCCCGTAACGGCAAGATCACTCTGATAATCTTGCTTCAGCTTCTTCCATTGATCCTTAATCAGGTTGGCAGTATTGAATTCTTTGTACCCTAGCTCAGGGTTCGCGTAGATTTCTTTGGCTATTCCGATCAGTTCATCCTGGTGTTCATCAATGATACGACATACGATCTCTTTCAGATTCATAAGTAACCTCCATCTGCCGTGAAGCAGCCTATAATTATCGTTAACGGAAACAATGGCTGGCAATTTGCTCATCCATTCTATTTACTTATGCAGAATTGTAAGGGGAATGACATGGAATTTCAATATGAAGCATCAAAGTACAAAGAAATCGCCATAGAGTGCGAAGATACATACATAACCAATGGTCCGGTTTCGATACGTCTGGATAAGGAAAGCAGGCAAATAGTGTGCGGCGATATGCAGGGAAGATAAAACGCTAATTCATACATTTTAATCTGTAATACATCCATAGGTAGCACGGGTGAAAATGACTATAATAGAGTCTGAATTATAATAAAGCAGGTGAATGATATGAGGAAGAAAATAAATAGGATAATCAATAAGAAAATCAATAAGAAGACAAACAAGATACCAAACAAGATAACTGATAAGAAGAGAATTACACAGCTGATAATGATTTGCTGGATAGCATATTGCTCGACTTATCTGGGGAGATTAAATTTTGCCGCCAGTATGAATGATATCATGTATCAAGAGGGTTATACGAAAACGCAAATGGGATTGGTTGTAACAGCATTTTTTATTGCATATGGCGCGGGACAGTTTTTCAATGGATTCCTTGGCGATATTGTCAGGTCACGTAATATGGTGTTTAGCGGTTTGCTCCTGTCGGGAATCAGTAATTTTTTGATGGGAGGATGTAATAGTCCTGTTAGTATGGCTGTATTTTGGTTACTGAATGGGATCGCACAATCGATGATCTGGTCGCCGATGCTTAATTTATTATCTGGCCGCCTGGAGACGGAGCAATCCATGAAAGCGAGTGTAAGTCTATCCCTGACTGTTCCGGCAGGCACTTTCATGACGTATCTTATGTGTTCCCTATTCATACGATATTGGAATTGGAGAGGTGTATTTTATGTGTCTGCCTGTGTGATTGTTATCATCGCCTTTCTATGGCTGATTGCTATGGCTAAGTTGGAAGAGCATGTTGAGATACAGGGTGTCGGATCAATGGAGGGGAAAGAAAGTCAGGAAAGCATTTCTCCAACGAAGGATAAGAATAAAAAAAGTCAATTAATGTTTATGATAATAATCGCTCTGATCTTCGGTGCAGTTTTTCATGGAGTAATCAAAGATGGAATTACCACCTGGACGCCTACCTATCTTATGGACGCTTATCATACCAGTACCTCCTTAGCAATCCAGCTCAGTATGTTGCTTCCGATCACAAATCTGGCCGGTGTATACGCGGCAAATTATTTGAACAAAAATATTTGTAAAAATGAATTGCTGACATCAGCACTTTTTTTTGCCATTGCGGTAATCGGAATTTTACCAATGCTTATTTGGCATATTCCTATGTTTGCAGTTCTGATTTTATTATGTATTACGTCCTCCGCGATGTTAGGAGTGAATACCATGCTGATCAGTTTGGTGCCAATTTATTTTAAGAAATACGGCAGGGTTTCCTCTGTATGCGGGATCATCAATTCCGCAGCATATATCGGGAGTGCTTTATCCGGATATGGAACGGGTGCTCTGACACAGAGTTTTGGATGGAGAATAACATTTGCAGTCTGGAGTATATTGGCAGTACTTGGATTTACCGTGTGTTATTATTCAAGAAATTCCTGGAAGAAATTTCAATTGTGATTTGAAGTGTAATAGGACCGGGTTTGCATATTTTACAGTAACATTGATGATTTCTGCAATGATTCAGACTAAGTAAAAAGTATGATAAAAATAATCAAGTATTTTGTAAAATTAGTTGAGAAATTACTGCAATTCGAATTTATAATCAGATTATAATAAAATGTCAGGTTTGAAGACAGCGGATAAAGGATTATTTCTTGGAATTACAAGAAAGAGTTTTATAGGAAGAGGGTAAGAGGCCAAAGATGGAAGAGCGATACAAAGCATCGCTATTGTTTTTATATTAAAAGAGGAGTAGAATTAAGACGAATTATGAAGTACTAGGGGATAAAAAGAGGAATGCGTTCCTATGGTGTTAGGCCAAGGATAATTAAGATTAAGGGTAATTAAAATTAAGGTTGATAAAACTAAAGATAATAAAACTATGGAACAAAGGCGTTCGCAATAGGAGTACTGACTCAGGCGGGCGTTTTTTTGCTTTTTTCATCTGTTACTTTTTTTAACAAGAATTGGAGAAAAGAGGTTGTTGCATTGAATAAAGTATTATTGGTGGATGATGAATTTTATATTATTAATAGTCTAAAGCATAGAATTAATTGGACGGAATACGGTTTTGAAATTATGGATGATGCTAAAAATGGCCAGGAGGCTTATGAAAAGATCAAGAGGTATCAGCCTGATTTGGTTCTGGCAGATATTAATATGCCAATCATGAATGGCCTTGAGTTAATCGGAAAAATATCACAGGAAATGCCGAATATTAAATTTATTGTTGTTAGTGGATATACGGAGTTTCAATATGCTAAGGAAGCCATGAATTATGGTGCAATCGGATATTGTAACAAACCATTTGATGATGATGAACTGATTGAGCTTTTAATCCGTGCGGATAAAGAGCTAAAAAGGAACAAAAACGCAGAGGATTACGAACATAATGAAAGTCGCCCAAATCCCTCCTATGGAACGGTAAAAAATGTCACATTTCGCAGTATTCTTAATTATATCGATGATAATTACCTGAATGGCTATATTTCTGTGAAAGAGATATCGGATAATTTTCATTTGAGTGAAAATTATATCAGTCAGTTGTTCAAGAAAGAGATGAATATTTCATTTACTGACTATACCACGAACAAACGAATGGAATACGCTTGCAGATTACTCAAAAATTCGGATGCACCTATTAGTGAAGTTGCCAATCAGTCAGGCTATTATGATTATTTTCACTTTGCAAAGGTTTTCAAAAAGAAAACCGGGTATACGCCGACAGATTATCGATGTCAGGAAAGCAGGCAGTATCAGGTAATCTAATTAGGATACATAAAGGATTTGCATAAACCAAGAATTATACATAGGAATGATATGGTGTAGCCATATCATTCTTTTTTTGATGTTTTATAATTTAATTAATGTCTATAGTAACAAGTTAGCGGTCTGTTTTACTCCGATTACCGAAGATCCTTCGGCCTATGGTTAAGGATTTATTGGAATCTGAAGATGTGGCACATGGAGGAATGGAAAGGAGGTCTGTCTTATGATCATCGATGTACATACCCATCTATGGGGATATGACTATCAGCAGACAAAGGCAGAATTACTGCGGGCGATCGAAAGATATGAGATTGATAAGATATATGTTTCAGGATTAACTACTTATACCCCCACAAAGGAGAAAGTAAAGGAAGCCAATCATGAGGTGGAAATGTTTATAAAAGAACATAAGAACAATGTGGGAGGCTATGTATATGTAAGTCCCGAACATGATAATGCAATTACGGTACTTAGACATGGTATTGAGGATCAGGGGATGGAGGGAATTAAGCTCTGGGTATCCACCTTCTGTGATGAGGAATGTGTAAATCCGGTTATGGAGCAGGCGATTCATTATGGGGTTCCGCTGTTGATTCATGCATTCCACAAGGCCAACGGACAGCTTCCAAAAGAGTCCGTCGGAAACCATGTAGCAACCATTGCAAGACGCTACCCACAAGCTAAAATTCTTATGGCACATTTCGGAGGAAATTGTTATCACGGCATCCCGGCCATCAGGGACTGCAAAAATGTCTGGGTAGATTTCAGCGGATCTATTTTCGTAGGAGATGCACTGGATTATGCAGTGGAATACCTGGGTGCAGACCGTATTTTATTTGGCTCGGATATGAATTGTTCGTATTTGGTGAATCTGGGTCAGGTTTTGGAAGCAAAACTTAGTCAGCAGGAACAGGAAAAAATTCTTTATAAAAATGCGCTTCATCTGTTTGACAAAAAATTTGTACTATGAGAAGCAGCGTGGGGGGTTTTTACAAGCCTGAGAGCCAATATCTTGTCAAGTGCGATATAAAGCAGCACAGAAATGAGGAAGAATGAATGCGATAGACTTTAATTGTTTTGCAGGTGGATGGCCGTTTCATAAGGTCAGGAATAATAGTTTTCAACAGATTTTGAGGCTGCACCAGCAGAATGGAATATCTTGCGGATACATATCAAGCACCAATGCAATCTTTTATAATGATCCCTATGAGGCAGAGAAGGAGTTGCATGAGGAAATCAAAGACTCGGATTATCAACACATTATGACAGTAAATCCCACATTGCCGGGAACGTTTGATGATATAAAACGTGCAGTTAAGGAATTTAACATCAGTGGCGTGCGAATCCTGCCTGGATTTCATGATTACGGACTGGATCAGGAGCCGGTAAAGAAGTTATGTGAGGTACTAAAAAGTTATGGGCTTCCACTCTTTTTGACGCTACGGATGGAGGATGAAAGGGTAAGTTATCTTTTTCATCCCAAAAGCGTACCCATGGATGAAGTATCCCGTTTTCTGACAGAAGAAAAGGGACTGAAGATATTGCTCTGTAATATCAGAATGGATGAATTATTTGAAATTAAGGAAACTTTACTAAAAAACCCCCAGGTATCCTACGACAGCAGCGGCTTAAAGGATTTGTTGTTTCCGCTTGAAAGATTAATAGAGTATGGAATCATCCATCAGATGGTTTACGGATCGCTGGCACCTGTCTTTAGTATGAAAAGTACACTGCTTTTAATTCAAGCGGATGAAATTGACGGCTTACTGCAAGAGAGGATACTTTCCGGGAAAAATTTTTTTGGCCAGGACTTGTAGATAGGAATTAAAGGCTGTGGTCAGATAATGGGAGGAACATGATATGTGGTCGGAAGAAATATTAAATCAAATGTTAACTGAGCCATCGGAGGCACTGATAACTGATATGAAAAAAATCCAGGGAGATATTCTGATTCTTGGAGCAGGAGGAAAGATGGGGCCATCTCTTGCGCTGCTTGCTAAAAATGCGGTCAAAAAGGCAGGTATACAGAAAGAAATCTTTGCCGTCTCGAGATTTTCCGATAAGGAGACCGCACAGGCGCTGAGAAATCAGGGAGTAAGAATTATTTCCTCCGATTTATTGGAAGAGGGAGCACTTGATGCGATACCGGATGTTGAAAATGTGATCTTCATGGCGGGGCGCAAATTCGGAACCGACGGTCAGGAACCCTTCACCTGGGCAATGAATGCATGGCTCCCGTCTCTGGTAGCAGAAAGGTTTAAAAGATCTAAAATTGTCGTATTTTCCAGTGGCAACATCTATCCTATTGTACCAAGCTATTCAGGGGGGTGTGTGGAAGAAACGAAGTTGAATCCGACAGGAGAATACCCGCAATCCTGTCTGGCAAGAGAACGCTGTTTTCAATATGGCGCTCTCCGCTATGGTACGGAGGTTCTTATTTATCGCTTAAATTATGCAATTGCTCTGACCTACGGTGTTTTGTATGATATCGCATCAAAGGTATGGAAGGAAGAAGTGATTCATCTATCCAATGCAAGCTTTAATTGTATCTGGCAGGGAGATGCCAATGAAATAGCAATCCGTTCCCTGCTGCATACACAAAGTCCCGCCAATATCCTGAATGTAACCGGGCCTGAAACAATCAGCGTTCGTTATGTCGCAGAGGAATTTGCAAGAATATTTCACAAGAAATGCTTCCTGGAAGGCACTGAGTCTAATGATTCCTTTCTGTCCAATACAACAAAAATGTCTTCCCTTTTTGGTTATCCCAAAATATCACTGGGACAGATGATACAATGGCAGGCCGAATGGATAATGGAAGGCGGCAAGTCAATGAATAAGCCAACCCATTTTGAAGAAAGGAAGGGAATATATTAATGAGACCGGAAGCAATGCAAAAGTTAAGAGAAGGAACTGTGATTCCCGCATTCCCCCTTGCGCTGAATGAAAACCGCTCCTTTAATGAAACTTATCAGAGAGCTCTGATCCGATACTATCTGGATGCGGGAGCGGGGGGACTGGCAGTTGGTGTCCATACAACCCAGTTTGAAATTCGTGATCCCAATGTAGGCTTATATGAGCCATTGCTTCGGATCGGGCATGAGGAAGTAGAAGCTTATGAGAACAGAACCGGTAAAACAATCATTAAGATCGCCGGGGTGTGCGGTCCCACACAACAGGCGGTAAAGGAGGCGTCACTGGCGAAGAATCTGGGGTATGATGCGGTGCTGTTAAGTACAGGGAGCTTATCCTCTTATAGTGAAGATATGCTGATTGAGCGCGCCGGGATGATTGCTGATGTTCTTCCCGTGATTGGATTTTACCTTCAGCCATCTGTGGGAGGGCGATTATTAAGCTATGATTACTGGTGCAGACTGTGCGAAATTAACGGGGTGATAGCGATTAAGGCAGCTCCCTTTAACCGGTATCAGACCCTTGATGTGGTCAGGGCAGCAGCCTTTTCCAGCCGCAGTGATCAGATCTCATTGTATACAGGCAATGACGATAATATCGTAGTGGATCTTTTAAGCTCTTTTGAGTTTCGTAAGGACAATAAAGTCTATCGGAAGCGGTTTGTAGGTGGTCTTCTGGGACATTGGTCCATGTGGACCCATACGGTTGTTGCCATCTTTGAGCGGCTTAAGAAGGCATCCGGACAGGAGGAGATTCCAAGGGAACTATTAACCCTTGCAAATCAGATTACCGATTGTAATGCGGCCTTCTTCGATGCAGCCAATGGTTTTCGGGGAGTCATCCCCGGAGTTCATGAGGTACTCCGCAGACAGGGACTGCTCAAGGGAATCTGGTGTTTGGATCCTGAGGAGACACTCTCACCTGGTCAAAAGGAAGAGATCGACAGGGTATATGATATGTATCCCCATTTGAATGATGATCTGTTTGTTCGTGAAAACCTTCATAAATGGTTAGAGAGTTAATCATTTTAACATGGGATTAAGGAAAGGGAGGCAGCGAGACAGCTGCCGGGGAGGATTAATTTGCTGAAGATAAACAGTAAAAACATTGATTTAAGTAAGTCGGCAATACTCTATGAGAAGGTTTTCTCCGAATCCTCACTGAAGGAGGATTTTGATGTTACCGGTGGGGAATGGTCGGTGCAGGGGGAATGGCTTACGGGAAGCTGCCGGGAGAATGCAGGAGCTATTGTGTATCTGAAGGAGAATTTCCCATACGATATCTTGTTGGACTTTGAAGGGAGAACGATTGCACCCTGTCAGAATGATTTGAATTTTACCTTTCGAACAGAAGGCTGGGATTTTGAGAAGAATGATGCCGGAAGAGGATATATCGGTGGTCTTGCAGGCTGGTGGGACAATAAAGCCGGGATCGAGCATTATCCTCAATGTGTCCCCTGGGCGGGAACGTCTTTGTTTCAACTGGTGCCAGGAAGAACCTATCACATCCAGACAGGTGTAATTGACAATCATGCATTTCTTTTTGTAGATGGGGAGCTGGTGGTGGAATTATTCGATCCGACAGCGGAGGAGCTTAGAGATTGTAATAAAGTGGGTCTGGGGGCTTACTGCAGCCAGGTTCAGTTTAGGAGTCTTAAAGTGATTCAACCCAATTGGGAGGCAATCAACAGCAGTTATGTTCCAAATTTTTAGATGAATAAGGGAGAATCAAAGGAAACGAAATGGTAAATGATAGATTCTTAGAATGGAGGATATAATGAAACCTTTAAAATTAGGCGCTGCATATCATGGAAACCGCATGCTCCATCACGCGCAGCAGGATATGAGAGATATGATCAGAAATGATATGGATCTTGTGGTACATATGTTTTCCCATACGGATTGGGACAGACATAAGGTGAGAATGAAAGACATGATAGCCATGTCCGAGGATGTGGGCTTGGAGGTATGGGTAGATAACTGGGGACTGGGAGGTCCTCCGGGAGATAAATCGCATTTTCTGGCTTATTGTCCGGACAGTCACGTGATTTATTCCAATGGAGAGATGGATCCGGTGCGTGCTTGTTTGAACAGCCCTGATTTTCGTAAGTTCACAAAGGACTGGATCAATACGGTCAAAGAAATCGGCGGCAAGACAATCTTTTGGGATGAACCCCATCTTCCCTTAATGGAGAAAGACAATAAAACCTTTTACAGCTGTAGTTGTCCACGTTGTAAAAAGCTCTTTGAGGAGAAGTATAACCGTCCCATGCCGGAAATTGCCGATGCAGATGCGGAGGAATTCAGAATCGAGACAATTGTAGATTATTTTCGTGAAATCACACAGTATAGTGCTGATCTTGGCATGGAAAATATCATCTGTGTTATGCTGGGAACCCAGTATGGGATTAATCTTGAAACCATTGATCGTCTTTGCAGTCTTCCCGCCGTCAGCAATATCGGCTCCGACCCTTACTGGCTTGGACAGAAGGAGTTGGAAGCATATCCCTTTGTTTATGCAAATACAAAGCTGAATCTGGATGTCAGCGAGAGATTTCACAAGGATCATAACATATGGATTCAGGCTTATGACAATCCCAGAGGAGCGGAGGAGGACATTGTCATCGCAACGGAAGCAGCATATGATGCCGGAGCCAGAACAATCATTGCCTGGGGGTATTATGGCAGTGAGTCTAACGATTATGCAGCCAGAAATCCCGAGTTGGCATGGGCCAGAACTTGTGAAGCCATGAGGAGGATTAAGAATATGGAAAGGGATCGAATTCTGGCAGAGAACCGCAAGCAATATTTAAAATAACTTTGATTACCATCAAAATCATTATATATGATAGGTAATATAGAAATAAGAAGGCCTGTATTCTATTGAACGTTCCTTTGCCTGACGATAAGATACAGGCCTGTTTTAAATGTATACATTATGCTTTGCTAAAGGGGGGAATGTGGGATGGAGCGGACGTATCAGATGGTATTATCAAAATTGAATGTGAACAAAACCATCGAATTTCATCTTGCAAAAGATTATCAAAATATAGAAATTTCGCTGGAGCTGGAGGATAAGTTAAGATTTAAGTGTTTTCTTAGAATAGCTGATCCAGGAAATATCATTAGACTGCAAAGAGAAGTAAGCCATGGAGAGTTACGTTATATTATCGGAGGCAGGAAAGATAATACCAGTATCGGAGGCATACCGGGGCCTATTATGAGGGGAAGCTGGAAGTGCAGTTTATATTGTATGTATGAAAATTTTAATGAACTGTTTCAAGAGCCAGCGATGGTAACCCTTCGGTTTCGATGTAATACAGCAAACACGCCACCGGATCATATTGGTGAGGAATCGTGGACGGATTATGATAAGGAGAAAGATCAATTAACCTTGAGCGAATATGATGAAGCACGGTGTTATTCGGATCAGGAGAGATGGTATGCAGGTGATTTTCACACCCATACCCGGCTTTCCGACGGTAAATGCAGTGTGAAGGAGGCTATGCAGATTGCAGCTGAGCAGAAGTTGGATTTTTATGTGACTACGGAGCATAACTTAATTCATACCGGTTTTGAAGCAGCCAAAACCCTGGTGATCCCCGGGATTGAGGTGACTACAGAATTCGGTCATCTTAACTGCTTTGGAATCAGAGAACTTCCAAAAGAGATACAAGACATTTTCCTTAACCCGTCTGATCAAGTGAAAACGGAGAAAGCTGTTCTTGCGATCATGGAGAGAAACAGAGAAAAAGGATATATCAACAGTTTAAATCATCCTTTTTTATACCCCTGGAGTTGGGAATTATTCAATATCCCTATTCACTTATTTGATACCATAGAAATTGAAAATGATCCGACCTACGACAATGCAGCGGTATCCAATGAGCTCGCACTAAAACTTTTTTATCTGTTATGGGAAGATGGGCACAAGGTCTATGCTATCGGAGGAAGTGATGCCCATAATCTGGTGGAGGAGCGTTATGATAACGCGATACTTCCTTCTATTATAGGGGATCCAAGAACTGTTGTTTATTCTGAAGAATTATCCCCAAAAGCGATTCTTGCGCATGTCAAATCGGGACATAGTTGTGTCAGTAGATTTATTGAGTTGGTGCCGGTTATAACTTTACGGTTTGATGGTGAGACAAAGGAGTATTCTTATCTACCCGGAGAATGTCTGCCGGAGGCTTGTACCTGCAGGCCTTATTTTCTTGAATATACGATTCATGTTACAGTGGCAGAAGAAATTATGAATTGCAAACTTATGGTAAATGGCAGGCAGGTGCAGGTTCAAGAGATAGATCCGGGGACCGCAAAGATCCATTTTACCTATCGCGGTGATGCATCACCTTATCAATGGATACACATAGAGATTCGCAATGCAAAGGGCGAGTTTATCGGAATCGCTAATCCGGTATATGCCGGTAAGAAAGAAAGCAGGTATCACACCTATCAGGAGATGCAGGCACTGATTGTAACATCCGGGAATAAATAAAAAATGAAACTGCACGCAGACCGTGCGGAAAGGAGGTTAAGATATGAAAAAATATAATATGAAACCGGTTAGTTTTCATGAGGGAGAGATTGATTTTATGCTTGCAAAAACTGCTCCCATGAATGAGTACCTATGGCTTCCAAAAACAGATATTTATCCGGAGGCAAGACTTTTATATGATGAAAAAGCGATTTATGTTCGTCTTGAAGCAAGAGAAGCTGATATTCGAGCGGAGTACCATGGAGATTACGATATGGTTTGCGAAGACAGTTGTCTGGAGTTTTTCTTCTGCCCGGGGACCGAGGATTCCAGATACTTTGATATGGAGATTAATCCAAATGGTTCCTATTATCTGGGATTTGGGCCAAATAGTCAGGAGAGTGTGCGGATCCTTGTTCCGGAGGGAAAGAAGCTTTTTGATATTAAGACATGCCGTATACCGGGAGGTTGGGCAGCTGAATTTCAGATTCCCGTTAAATTCGTGCAAATCTTCTATCCCGCGTTTAAGATCGTGAAGGGAATGGAAATAAGAGCAAATTTCTACAAGTGCGGAGATTTAACAAATACGCCTCATTACATTGCCTGGAATGATGTGAATAGTGATATTCCTGATTTTGGTATGCCGGAATTCTTTGGAACATTAGTATTTGCCTGAGAAAGAGGAAAGGACATTTCTATGATGCGAATTGGCGTGATCGGTACGGATAGTTCCCATGCGGAAGCATTTTGCTCCCTTTTGAATCATCCGGATTGCAACACAGGTCAGTATCTTTATCCGGATTTTAAGGTTACCGCTATTTATGGAGAAAGCAAAGAGCGTACACAAGAAATTGCTGAAAGATATCATATTCCCGTTATTCTGGAAGACGTGAATGAAATGACGGGCTTAACAGATGCGGTAATGATTTTACTCAGAGACGGAAACCTTCATCTTCCCTTTGCGATACCCTTTTTAAAGGCCCAAATTCCTGTTTGGATCGATAAGCCCTTTACCGCAAATCAGGAAGACTGCAAGCAGCTCCTGCAAACTGCGAGCAATTATCATACGTTAATCACAGGCGGCTCCACCTGTATTTATATGGAGGGAGTGAAGCTTGCCAGGCAGTTTATTCAAAATCCGTCCAGGCTTGGTCAACCGTTGGGAGGAACGATAAATTATCCTGCCGATACAGGGAGTGAGTATGGAGGGTTTCGGTTTTATGCCCCTCATCTGTGTGATATGTGTCTGCAGATATTCGGATACGATCCGGTTAGTGTGGCAGCAATAGAGAACAATGGGAATGTATCAGCCATTGTAAAGTATGCAAAGTATAATGTGGTACTGAATTTTCTGAAAGACGTTCCGGAACATTATGTGGTAATTAACGGATCGAATTCTACTTTGATACAGGAGCTGGATTCACCTGTACTGCCCTATTATAAAGGTTTTTTAAAATTCGCCCAGATGCTGCGCACGAATGTGGCGCCTCTGGATGCCTCCCAGTTATATGCATCCGTTTCTCTCATGAATACTATAATCCAATCATACTCCGAAAAGAAAGAAATGGATATTGTGCTTTGGAATGAGCTGATAAAAAAATAGTAAGAAACGTCAAACCTGCCGGAAGATTATGAGAGAAAGAGGCAGAGTTGTGCGATATGATAATAATATAAGGAAGGAGCCTTTCTCCGGAAGAAGAAAGACATCGTGTACTTATAAAATACAAGAAGACATTCCATTGAGCAAAGAGGCTCAAGGGTAGGATATCCTTTGAAATCTGAAATGAAATCGTAGAACAGATGTGAGGATATGTTTGAAATGGAGGTTATGTCATGGAAGAACTAGCATTATATGGGGGTACAAAAGCAAAAACGACTCCCTTTGGAACCGGAAAAAGATTCGGGGAAGAAGAACTACAGTATTTAAAAGAGGCGTTGGATCAGAATACGCTGTTTTATTGGTACGGAGAACAGGTTAAAAAGCTAACTGATCAATTCGCCCGGATGTATGGTATGAAACATTGTGTGGCAACTTCTTCAGGAACTGCGGCAATTCACGTTGCTCTGGGTACCTGTGGTGTTACGGCAGGGGATGAAGTTATCACGTCTCCAATCACAGATATGGGTACCGTAATTGGTATTCTGTATCAGAATGCCATCCCTGTGTTTGCTGATCTGGATCCGCACAGCTATAATCTGGATCCCGTATCTGTTGAACAGAAGATAACGGATAAAACAAAGGCAATTGTTGTAGTTCATCTTACCGGCGGTCCGGCGGATATGGATGGAATTATGAAGGTGGCAAAGAAGCATAATATCAAAGTAATAGAGGACTGCGCCCAGAGCTATCTGGCAGAATATCAGGGAAGACTTCTCGGAACAATGGGTGACATCGGATGCTTTAGCCTCAATGATTTCAAACAGATCAGTGCCGGTGATGGCGGACTTCTGATCATGAACAATACGGAAATGTATGAAACTGCATTACGTTTTGCTGACAAAAATTATCAAAGACTTCCTTCTAAGAAGTATGTCAGGGATGTACCATTTATTGCTCCGAATTACCGTATGAATGAGTTGACCGGAGCGGTAGGTCTTGGACAGATGGGGCGTGTAGAAAGTATCTGCAGACGCAGAACTGAGATTGGTGACAGGATCAGTAAGGAAATCGCCGGTTTGCCCGGCATTTATCCGCCAAAGGTGGAAAAGGACAGCAGAAGTACTTACTGGTTCTATATGTTCCGTGTGGATGAGAAGGAGGCAGGGGTAGACAGAAACACCTTCTCGGAGGCACTTGCTGCTGAAGGAATAGAGAACCAGAGAGGCTACATACCAAGCTGCATTTATAACTATGATCTGTTTATTAACAAAAATGCTTATGATGGTACAAATTGCCCCTTTGACTGTAAATATAACGGACACAATATTAAGTATTTTAAAGGAATGTGTCCGACGGCGGAAGAAATCCTGGACACAGCAATCCGTTTTAGTATCGATGAGTTTTATACGGATGAGGATGTGGATGCAATTATTACGGCAATAAAAAAAATATCAGCTTATTTTGTTCAGAAAAGCAGATAAGACATAATAAATCAGACATAAGAATGGGAAGCGTTTACAAAAAGACGGCGTAAGATTCAAACGCCGTCTTTTTGTAAACGCTTCCTACAGATTTCATTATTTTTAACAAGGAAAGGATCACTCTTTTTTGTGATTTTTCCTGTTGCTTGCCCGGTACTGGGTGGGAGAGACCCCAACAAGTGCTTTGAAGGTACGGTTAAAGTGATTTACATTATTAAAACCGATACTAAAGCAGATATCCAGAACCCGTTCATCAGATTGCGTAAGCAGCTCCATGGCTTTTTTGATCCGACGGGCATTCAAGTATTCAACAAAGGTCATATTGGTCAAAGTCTTAAATAAATAACTGAAATAGGATTGAGAGAGCAGGGCATGATGGGAGATCTCTTCAATGGTGAATTGTTCGTCATAATGTTCATCTATATACCGGATGGTCTGCATCATTGCCTCGCGATGACGGTTAAACAGCGTAATCTCCTGAGATTGGGATATTTCCTGATGAAAGGTTCGGCCTACAATTACGAGTAATTTTAATAGATCCGCCTTCAGAGCCAGTAAGTAGCTGTCTCTTTTCTGGGTAAATTCATCAAAGATTTCTTCCAGAAGGGCTTCAACCTTTAATAAGTTTTTACCGGAGAGATTCAATCTGGGACGGACATTACATTCACTGACCAGAAAGGGTTGTATATAGGAGAAGTCAAATACCGAGGTACCGTCTTCCATGGCATGGTAGGAGTTGGGTTCTGTACCAAATACAAATTCAGGAAGGAATTCCAGTTCGATTACCTCATAATCACAATGATCTATTCCGATCAGTTGATGGGGCACATAAGGGGGGATAACAAAGATATCTCCCTTCACCAGCTCAAAATTGATGTTATTCACCTGATGGAGGAGCTTACCATGATAGATATAATTAATCTGAATTACATTATGCCTGTGTTTCGGAGAAAGTGCATAATTTTTGCTCGAGTACTTGCAGATAAAAATAGGAGCATCATAATAATCACCTGTACCGATATTGTAAATCGGTATGTCCATATATTGATCACGGTCCAAATCACTTATCTTCATAAATTACCATCCTTCTCATTAATGAACCTTAGTTATGGTTTCCAGTATATACATAGAAAAATTTGAAGTCAAGCCTATCCATTTGTCAAGTGGTATCAATAGGTTGCCAGGTTGGATGACAGCTCCAGCTGGTAGAGCTTATCCCGGATTGCAAAATAAATCTTCTTATCCGGAGTCACAGTTGCAGTTTGTGTAATCCCCTCTATTAGGCATTGGGAAAGAATGTTGCCGTCGGGGATTTGGATATGGAATGCACGGTTATTGCAAAAGGCAATTACAGAAGTCAAATCATAAGGAATGAATTCGCTCACCTTCTCTTGCTCATACTCCCCCTTGTAAGAGCCAAGAGTAATCGATGACAGTTCAGACAGAGTTTCTTCCTCGAAAACAAGTATTTTATTGATACGATTTATGGTATCGGTGAGGCTTACCAGGAGATAGGCTCCGGAAACAATTACTCTGGATAAATGAATTCCTTCCGGGAACTGCCGCCTCCAGACGATATTACAATCCGTATCAAGACGTAGGAGATAAAATCCGGTCTTTTTGGCACTTAGTCCGCTGGCTTCCCCGCTGGTAATTGCATAAAGCCAGGACCTCCCGGCTGTAATATGTTCAATTGCCTGTTCAGAAATTACGTTAAACCAGGAGGACACCTCATACGTGCCGGTATTAATTCTGGAAATACCACCCCCATAAACCCCATAGCTGGCACACCATCCTGTCCAGACATGACCATCCGGTCCGATTACACTTTTGCCATGAGGACGGACCATTTCCGGGGCAATACTTTTCAAGGTTCTGGGATTCACATTATCATATTGATTCCACGCTGCGCAAGGATCGTATACGATATGATCACCGCCCACATAAGAGGATAGAAACAGTTTACCATTCATATGAGTGATACCATATACTTCTCCGCCGGCATTGGCAACAGCCGAGGTGTTTTCATATCGTTTTGTCACGGGATCATAAGAAAACAGGGTCTGACCAAATTCGCAGGAGCCCCAGAGAATCCCATTCTGAGCGGAGGATATGGTCATTATGCCCGTTGCCGGAGCCGGAGCAGGGATTCTGATAAATGATAGCTTTGCATGTTCCAGAATAAATAGTTCCTGCCCTTTGATTCCAATGATTCTTCCGTCAGCCAATTCTTTGATATGGCTGCCGAAGTGATCAGGTAAGTATTGTAAATAAGAAGGTTCCGCGATTTTTGCCAGCAAATCTTCAGCGATGGGATGATCCGCTGCGTCCGATAAGTCCTGGAAGGTCAATGGATCAAGAATTAATTCCAGGGTGTCCGGATGATAAAACTTGTATAATTCCCCGTTTTTTACAAAAATATAATCAGGGCCCACGTTACAGATACTATCACCTGCTTCTCCGAACTGTGTCAGCTTTCCTGTATCAACATTATAATGGAAGGCCTGTATGATACTGTAACCGGCATTCACCAGGATATTACCATCTGCATTCGTATAGGTAGAGCGGGAATAGAGATTACCTTCAACTAAGCCCACACGGCAGGCCGTCTGTAAGGTATGTTTTACCGGGTCATACTTTAGTAGATTGCATCCCGGAAATGTGCTGGCATAAAGATTACCATCCTTTGCTCTGGCAAAGTTCCAAAGGTAGGTTTCGGTTTCAACCCGTAATGACACATCAAATGTTCTGGTTTTTAAATCAAAGCGATGTAACGTTCCTCTCGTGGCACAGGTACCAAGAATTATTTTGTCGAAATCCTTCAAATACATGACAGCCCATGCTCCCTCGTCACTGGGAAAATCATAGCATTCGCTTGTGAAGGAATGGGTATCAATGAGGATGAGCTTACCGATACCTCCGGCTACATAAGTTGTGATGGCATATTTTTCAGTACCATCTCTGGGGTCTATTGGAATAACATCTGCTCCTAAGATACAGAAATTCCTGCATGGACTGGCTAATACAATGCTTTTCATATTGAACTCCATTCTGCCAAAAACCCCGGATTTCAGGGCTTCGGCTTTGTCTTCCTTTATAAAATATATAAAACATAGGGTAAATTCAACAATTATTCTATCTTTATGTTGATTTATTCTGAAACCATATAAGATATGTACACAATGACATAAGGTATATCCATACCGGACGGATATGTAAAATGGTATCATTTTTGTAATAGTTGAAAGAGCAAAGACAGGGGGACACTTAGATGAAAGATGTGAAAAAGAACGAAAGGCAGGAAGTGGATCATAGTATCATAATGAAAAATAAAACCAGCTTAGGTGTTAAAATATGGAAAAACAAGTATATGTATCTTCTTTTCCTTCCGATGTTAATATATATGTTAATTTTCTGTTATTACCCGATGTATGGTGTGATTCTTGCATTCAAAAAATTTAGTTATGGTCTTGGAATACTTCATAGTCCTTGGGCCGACCATCATGGTCTCGGCAACTTTATCGATATTTTTAGAAACCCACAATTTTTTACAGCATTTAAAAACACATTAATCATAAGTCTGGGGCGTTTGGTATTTGAATTTCCCATTCCAATCGCTTTGGCCTTATTACTGAATGAAATTCGTTCCTCAAAATATAAGAGAACCGTTCAGACAATATTTACGTTTCCCCACTTTATATCATGGATTATTGTCTACGGGTTGTTTTTTAACCTGTTTAGTGATTCCGGTGTTGTAAATCAGATGCTGGCAATGGTAGGAATCGGGAAGCAGACAATTTTAACCTCGCCTCACATGTTTCGACCTTTGCTGTATCTTAGTGATAACTGGAAAGAGATGGGATGGAGTGCAATCATCTATATGGCCTCCATATCCGGCATTAGTCCCGAACTGTATGAAGCTGCGAAAATTGACGGAGCAAACAGGAGAAGGCTTGTCTGGCATATTACCTTACCATGCATCCTTGGAACCATTGCCATTTTATTGGTGCTGCAGGTTGCGGGAACAATGAATGCAGGTTTCGATCAGATTTTTAATATGTATAATCCGGCTGTTCAGGATCAGAGTGATATTATAGATACGTTAATTTACCGGTTAAGCTTTAAACAGGGATCCAACTTCGGATTCACCACTGCCATAGGCTTGTTTAAATCTGTTATTAATTTCGCACTTCTGATTATTGCTAACACATTTGTTAAAAAATCAACTGGTAAAGGAATCTATTAGAGGGGAAGAGGATCAGCATGAGGAAAAGGAAAAAGAACGGTGTAATACAAAAAGTAACAATTTTTGATGTATTTTTATATATTCTGATGGGATTACTGGCTTTAATTATGGCGTTTCCGTTTTATTACATGGTAATCGTATCATTTTCGGATTACGAGACATTACATTCCCAGACACTTTACATCTGGCCGAAGATATTTGATACCTCGGCATATAAACTTGTACTGGAAAATTCTCAATTTTGGGGATCCGTACTTATCACAGTATTTATTACGGTGGTGGGAACTTTTCTGGGAGTAGTATTTTCTGTTGCAGCCGCCTATCCGTTAACGAAGAAGGAGGTTCCCGGAAGCAAGGCGTTATTTAATATTATGATTTTTACCATGTTCTTTGGCGGAGGCATGATACCGGGGTATCTGGTGGTTCAGCAGTTGGGACTTGGCAACAGCATATGGTGTATGATATGGCCCTCTCTTTTGGCTCCGTTTTATATCATTTTGATTAAGAATTTTATCGAAGAGCTGCCGGCCAGTATTGAGGAATCGGCCAAAATAGACGGTGCCAACGATATGGTAATTTTGTTTCGGATCATTCTTCCAATGTCCAAGCCCATTGTTGCAACAATCGCCTTATTTTTCGCAGTGAGTAAGTGGAATGAATATTACAGTGCAATGCTTAACATTATTGATACGAATAAGTATCCTCTGCAGCTTTTACTTCGAGGTATTTTACTGGATACCACGAATACCCTGACAGGAACGGCAGCAACGGTCGCCAGTACCAATAAGCAAATTTATTCCCTTTCCCTGCAGATGGCAATTGTAACCATAGCAACCGTTCCGATTCTGGTCGTATATCCGTTTGTTCAGAAATATTTCACCAAAGGAATCATGCTTGGCGGAGTAAAAGGGTAATCGTTTTTAAATCAAAATAATGCAGAACATGGTATGATATAATTCCATTCAATCAACAATACCGGTTTTGTAATATAAATTAATGAAAAGGAGAGAATTATGAAAGGACAATTTAAAAAAGTAGTTGCAGTGATATTAAGCTGCGTATTATGCTTCTCGGTAGTTGGCTGCAGTAAGAATTCCGGCAAAGATGACACAGTGGATTCCTCTGAAGGAAAGGGCAATGTTTCCGCCAATGATTCCAATCAGGCGACAGATGATAATCCGTATAAGGAGCATATGAAGATTAGTATAGCGTTATGGAACATAGGGGATGCAATCACTGATCCGTCAAAGGATGCAGTGCTAAAAATCCTTGAAGATAAGTTCAATATTGAAATCGAGGCATACCCGGTAACCTGGGGTGATTATACAGAAAAGATTAAGCTGTGGGCTGCCAGTAACAGCCTTCCGGATATGACAGCATTTGAGGCTGGCTATACCACGGTATTTGATGACTGGACAGAGCAGGGAATTGTAAGGGCACTTCCAAGTGACGTAGATCAATATCCCAATGTCAAGAAACTGCTTGACAGCGAATACGGACAGTCTATTAATAAAGTTACGGCTGATACAGAAAATCCTGCGTATTACGGGATTCCCAGACCTACCTATCAGGATGCTACCTATACGATGCTCGATTATGGTGTAGCAATCCGAAAAGATTGGATGAATAATGTGGGTGTTACAACGGTTCCGGATAACCTGGATGATTTAATCTCCTTATTAAAGAAATTCCAGACTGAGGATCCTGATGGAAATGGAAAAAATGATACCATTGGCTTGACCGGATATAATTTTGCATGGATGTCTACTTTATTTACAGGTACCTGTCCTGCCGGTATTAATGGTTTCAGATGGGTATATGCCGAGGACGGAAGCCTTCAGCCGGTATGGATGAGTGAGGAGTTTTTAAATGGCGTGAAAGCATTAAAGAAGATCTATGATGCAGGTGTTATGGATCCTGATTATATTATCATCAAGGGTGAAGAAGGCCGTGATAAGTTTCAGAATGGCAAAGCCGGTGCTTATGCACATTCCGGCCCTGAATTGGCAGCACTTAAGATATTCGAACAGAACTTTGAAAAGTCAATGCCTGATAAAAAGCTCAGTGATATTATCGAATTCCTTCCATTGTTTGCAAATGATAAGGGAGAAATTACGTATCCTCAGGCAAACAGCTGCTGGTCCGAGACTTATTTAAGCTCCAAAGTTAGTGATGCTAAGGCGGAAAGATGCCTTGCATTGATGGACTTTCTGTTAAGTGAGGAAGGCAACAGACTGCTTACCCTGGGCATGGAAGGAACCGATTATACAATGGATGGCGATGGTAACGTCACATTAATCGATACCAAGAAGGAAGACGGAAGCATTAAGAGTATCGCAGAGAAATATCCTGTTTCCGGTCTTGCGACTCTGGCAAACTGGTCCAGTTTCCGCAACTCCAGCAATCCTTCTTTCTCAGATGAAATAAAGAAAATGAACACGGATTACTATAATAATCAGATCGCAAGAGGAGCTGTTGCAACCAGACTGCCAAATGGAAATGGTATTGTACTTAAGGACACTGCGGCCTATGATGTTGCCGGTCAGGATTTTATGAAATATATTAATGATCTAATGACGGCAGAGGATATTGATACTGCATGGCAGAATATGGTTAATACGTTATTAAAGGCCGGTTATGATAAGGTAATTAAAGAGGAAAACGATCTGTATAAAGCAGCAGGCCGTAATTAAAACAGAATAAATAAGAAGTAAAGTAGTCAGATAAACAGGAGGGGCACCCGTTGATGTAAGGTCCCTTCTGTTTTTTTGTCGAAAGGAAAGCAAAAGTGGTATAATTGATTAGAACGATTGTTAATACAATATATGGAGGATGTTATGAAAAAAATAAGTAAAATTCCGATTGTTTATCACCTGTATCTTTTTGCATTCTTTCTGATTATCATCGTATCCACGATTTTTATGTTATCCTATTACTTTATTACTAAATCCATTATTAAATCCAATATCGATTATACTTGTACGGTGTTTAATCAGATACAGCAAAATATTGATAATAAAGCCGAACAGCTTGAAAATCTATTGAATATGGCAGGCTATAACCGATCGGTATTTCAATTTATTGTTGAGGATAATAACAGCAGAAAATATGATGAACTGAAGGAACTGGATAATCAGAGTCTGAATATCACAAAAGTAGAAAAAAATATTCGAGAATTTATTTTTGAAGGATATACCGGGGTATGTTATTATTCCAACGGAAAAACGGAAAATGTATACCGGGCATTGCGGGAGGTATCTGATAAACCAATGAACGATTATGACTTAATTGTCGATTTATCCTATCCGGGAGTTGGACAGCCTGTGTTTTTACTATCCACTACCTTGTATGATATTTGGAATATTACGGAGCGTAAAATTGCGGGGCGGGCAACTCTAATTGTTGATATGAAGGTGCTTGGTATTAATGATTTCAAAGATAATTATGATACGGGATTATTTCTTTTGGATAAAAACTATAGGATTTGTACTTCCAATCAGGCAGAAGTCGGCAAGGACATGCAAAAAATTTTGAAAAAAATTCAATTGCTTAAGAAAATCGAACAACAGGAAATGGTAATAGATAACATATCCTATATTATTAATTTTAATTATATTAATTCCATTGATGCGTATGCGCTGAGTATTACACCAAAAGTCAATATTATGAACAGTATTAACTGGATTGGGAAAGTAACCTATACACTATTAATTATTGCGTTGGCCTTGGTGATGGTTGTTCTTATGGCCGTCAATCATATCATCGTTACCCCACTAAAAAAACTCGGGATATTTATGAATCAGGTAAATAAAGAGGACAAAGATTCTTTGACCAAAAGGGTTGAATTATATGGCTATAAGGAGATCGTGGACATTTCCTCACAATTTAATAATATGTTACATGAGATTAAATTGCTGACCAGTCATTTGATTCATACCAATGGACTTCTGATGGAAACAAAGCTGCAGAAGAAGCAGGCAGAGCTTTTATATTTGAAGGCTCAGATTAATCCGCATTTTTTATTTAATACGCTGGAGGTTATTCTTGGCATGTCATATGAAGAAAGTGCCTCTAAAACAGCAGTCATGATTAAAAGCTTGTCAAAAATATTCAAATACAGTGTGAAGGGAAGCGATATGGTGCCTTTATCAGAAGAGCTTAAGATTGTCAAGTCCTATATTCATATACAACAGGTTAGATTTTCTTATTCCTTCGAGGTGCATTATGAGTTTAAGAATGATATAGGGGAGCAGGTGATACCCAAAATGCTTCTGCAGCCATTAATAGAAAATGCAATTAATCATGGATTTGACAATATGGATAGAATGGGAAATCTTTATTTGGGTGGCTGTTTTACTGAGGCAGGTCAACTAAAGCTGTGGGTGAAGGATGACGGATCAGGCATGGAGGAAGAGAAGCGTTCTTATTTACAAAGTATTATTGATAAAACAGTCGTTAGGAAGACAGATAGCATAGGGTTTGAGAATGTAATATACCGGCTTCAGCTGATTTATAAGGAAGATTGCAAAATAATTCTTAACAGTAAGCCCAAAGACGGGACAGAGATTATCCTGTACATACCGATGAGGGAGTAAAGTACAGGAAGATGGGGCATAGAGCGCTGTCTGAAAACCGGAGTGGAATTTACGATGAAATGAACATAGGGAACGATTACAAGGACATATTTGTCAATTAGATCTTTTGATATAATAAGGCTATTATGAATGAAGGAGATTGAGAGATGAAGACGGTTCATGTTGGAATTATCGGTACCGGCAGTATCAGTGCCTATCATATGGAAGGATATCTGAGACTGGAAGGGGTTAAGGTTGTTGCTGTATGTGACTGTAATCTCCAGAGGGCAGAAAAGTTTGCACAAAAATACGGTGTTCCCCATGTGTTTGATGATTATAAAGAGCTGTTGAAGCTGGATGAGATACAGGCTGTGAGTATTACCACCTGGAACAATTATCATGCGCAAATCAGCATCGATTCTCTAAGCGCAGGAAAAGATGTCCTTTGCGAGAAGCCCATAGCGATGAATGCAGAAGAAGCAAAGCAAATGATTGAGGCTGCACAAAAGACAGGGCATCTCTTAATGGTAGGATTTGTGCGAAGATTCGGACAGAATACAAAGATTGTAAAGGATTTTATAGACAAAGGAATTCTGGGGGATATCTATTACGCTAAGATTTCCTATATGAGAAGATGGGGGAATCCGGGAGGCTGGTTTTCGGATCAATCCCGCAGTGGAGGAGGCCCTGTCATAGATCTGGGAGTTCATATCATTGATCTCGTATGGTATCTTTCCGGAAAGCCAAGAGCAAGCTCTGTATATGCTTCAACTTTTCACAAGTTGGGTCTTCGTCCGGAATTAAAGGGGATAGCAAAATATAATTCCTCTGATTATTCCGAATACAATGATGTGGAAGATTGTGCGGCAGCAATGATTAAGTTTGAGAATGGAATGACCGTATTTTTTGAAACCAGCTGGGTACTGAATGTGAAAGAGGATGTGGTGCAGCTTCAGCTATTCGGAGATAAAGCAGGAGTGCAGATGGAACCGGTCTTTGAACTATATGAAACCAAAGAAAATTACATGGTCAATACACTTCCCGTTCTCACACAGGATGATAATAGCTTTGTAAATAATTTTAATGAGGAAATACAACATTTTGTCGATTGTGTAAGAGAAAAGAAGGATAGTATGAACCCTGGAGAGGATGGATTGAGGATCATGGAGATTATAAGTGCGATCTATGAGTCCGCGAGAACCGGCCATGAGGTATTAATTAAATAAAAAGGATGGATACCATGTATATTTTACCAGAACCGCAATCCATAACAAGAAAGCAGGGCAAATTCATATTGACTTATCGGACAGAAATTTTGCTGTCGGGTGCACTTGGCGCGAAAGAATTGTTGTATGCAAAGATATTAAATCAGCAGGCACAAAAAATTCTTACTTACACCTTTCCGGTGAATAAAGCGGAGAAAAGAATGGATGGCGCAGTGTATTTGTCTCTGTCAGAGAAATTAAATCAGGAAGAATATATTCTTGTCATTGACCCGTATGGAATTGAAATAACAGGCGGGAATACGAATGCAATTCTATATGGGGTGCAGACCCTTTGCCAGATCATCTCACAAAAGGGTGCTGTTTTGCCCTGTCTTAACATAAGAGATTATCCGAAACTTCCTAACAGAGGGTATTTCCACGATGTTACCAGAGGAAGAATCCCCACCTTGGAACATCTGAAAGGATTGGCAGATAAACTAAGCTACTATAAAATGAATCAGTTGCAGTTGTATGTGGAGCATAGCTTTTTGTTCCGGGAATTTAGCGAGGTGTGGCGTGATGATACCCCTCTGACCGCTCAGGAAATATTAGAGCTTGATACTTATTGCAGGGACAGAAATATTGAGCTAATACCGTCTATCGCAAGCTTTGGACATTTATATAAGGTTTTAAGGACAAAAACTTACCGGGATTTGTGCGAACTGGATTTATCGGAGGAGAAGGAATTTTCTTTTGTTGATCGTATGCTCCATCATACCCTGGATGTTACCAATGAGAAGAGTTTTGAGTTGGTGAAAAAGCTGATATTAGAGTATATGCCGCTATTCACATCGGAGCACTTCAATCTATGTGCAGATGAGACCTTTGATCTTGGTAAGGGAAAAAGCGAGTCCGCGGCAAAGGCTGAGGGAACGGATCAAATTTACATCAAGTTTCTGAAACGATTATGCGGGGTAGTTGAAGAACAGGGCAAAGTTCCTATGTTCTGGGGAGACATTATTTTATCTAACCCTGAAGTTATTAAGGAACTTGGCGAAAAGGTAATCTGCCTTAACTGGGATTACAGTGAGGAAGTAACAGATGAGAATGCGGGAAAGCTATATCAGCTTAGTGTGAAACAATATCTTTGTCCGGGGGTTCAGGGATGGAAAAGAATGATGAACCGTCTGGATACCGCATATCAGAATATCAGCAGAATGTGCAGCTACGCACATCGGTACAATGCACAGGGGGTATTGAATACGGACTGGGGTGACTATGGTCACATCAATCCGCCTGAGTTCTCCATACCGGGACTGATTTACGGCGCATCCTTCTCCTGGAACGCAAAACAGCTGGATTATGAGGAAATCAATCAGTATATTTCTGTCATTGAATATGGTGACCGAAGTGCTGTTTTTGCAAGTCTAATCAATGAAACGTCTTGTCAGGAAGGTTTTTTATGGGGTGACGCCGTAGAATTTAAAGAGATGAGCCAGCAAAGAATCATGAAGGATGAGAGAATACAGCTGCAGGAGCGGCTTAGCGGGATTGATTTTTGGCAGCTGAACAGGAATTTGGAAAACGCAACGACGGAAATGTATGAATTGATAGGCAGCCTGGATTGTGCAGGACAAAGCGCGGTAAAGTCTTATCTGGTCATGGCGGAAGGAATCAGTCTGTTTAACTGGGTGGGATATATTTTGCAGCAGGGTTCCCTTAATCTATGGGAGAAATGTCGACCGGAGGCAGGAAAAATTGCCCGTGAACTGGAGTATTGGTGGAAGAGCTATAAAGAGATTTGGAGAACACAAAGTAAGGAAAGTGAACTTTTTCAGATACAGGAGGTCATATTCTGGTATTCGGATTTTCTTCGTGAGATAGAAGCGAAAAGGATGTGAACGCTGCCGAACCCGGTGAATTACATTATGGCCACGGTATCCATGAGACTGACTTTATTTATCTTACCTTTGGCACCGGCAATGGCGGTGCCATTGTTATGAACAATATGCTTTTATCAGCACATTGATCCGTCAGGTCAATGCTCAATAAAGATGGGAGAATACAATGAATAACAATGAAATTATGGAAAGACTGAGGGGAGGCCTGATCGTATCCTGTCAGGCACTGGCCAGCGAGCCCTTACACAGCTCTTATATCATGGGAAGAATGGCTTTCGCAGCGAAGGAAGGCGGTGCCTCCGGTATCCGTTCTAATTCGCCTGAGGATATTATAGAAATCAGAAACACAGTGGAGATACCCATTATCGGCTTATTCAAACAAGACTACACCGACAGTGAGGTCTTTATTACACCTACAATGAAAGAAATTGACGCGTTAATGAATGCCAAACCGGATATTATTGCATTGGATGCAACTGATCGAATCAGACCGGGCGGACTTTATTTGTCGGATCTTGTGAGGATGATCAAGAAAAAGTATCCGGATCAGCTGCTTATGGCAGATTGCTCCTGCTTTGAGGATGGAATCAGAGCAGCCGGACTGGGTTTTGACTTGATCGGTACAACGATGAGTGGATATACGACTCAGACGAAGGGCAGACAACTGCCTGATTTGCTTTTGATGAGGGATTTTGTGAAGGAATTAAAGTTACCCGTCATAGCAGAGGGTGGTATTTGGACAGTCGATGAGTTAAGGCAGGTGATGGAAGTGGGTGTTTTTGCAGCGGTTGTGGGTACTGCAATCACAAGACCAAGAGAGATCACAAGAAGATTTGTTAATGGGATGCGGTAGTTGATCAATTTAAATAAGGAGGTAAGTTATGGAACGAATCAATCATGCCGATACGGCATGGCTGGAAAATCCAGAAATTTTTGCGGTTAATCGTCTTGCCGCTCATTCTGATCATAGATTTTACACCGAACAGCAAGGGAATATAAATGCAGAAATGCCTCTGAAACAATCCTTGAATGGTATCTGGAAACTATCCTATGCACAAAATCCGGAGATGAGAATAAAAGATTTTTATCAAACGGAGTATGATGATGCGGAATTCGGAGAAATTGAAGTACCAGGTCATATGCAGCTGCAGGGTTTCGGAGAATGCCATTATGTCAATGTCATGTATCCCTGGGATGGACAGGAATACTTGCGTCCGCCCTATGTATCGAAGACCAACAATCCGGTGGGCAGTTACATTACTTACTTTGATATCAAGCCGGAGCTTTATGGCAATAGAATGATAATCTCTTTTCAGGGAGTGGAAAAGGCTTTTTATGTCTGGCTGAATGGTCATTTTATAGGATATAGCGAAGATTCCTTTACCCCCGCGGAATTCGATGTGACTGACTTTGTAAAGTCAAGGGGCAATAAGCTCGCCGTTGAAGTATATACCCACAGTAGTGCCAGCTGGCTGGAGGACCAGGATTTTTGGAGATTCTCCGGTATTTTCCGGGAGGTGTATTTGTATGCAGCACCACGGACCCATCTGGCAGATTTGTTTATTAAGGCAGAACCCGGGGAGGATTTGAAAAAGGGCAGACTTTCCGTAGAATGCTTTATGGAAGGAGAGATAGATGGCACCCTGGAGGCGGTATTGGAAGACGAGAAGGGGGTAATCTGTTGGGAACATCAGATGGAGCTTCAATCTCAACAATTTATAATCGAGGGACAAATTACTGACATCCGGCTTTGGAGCAGTGAGGCTCCGTATTTATATACGCTGAAGCTATCTGTTATTGATTCTATGGGGCAATTGGTTGAGTGGATTCCTGAACGGGTTGGCTTTCGCAAATTTGAACTGAAAAACAAACAGATGCTGCTGAATGGCAAAAAGATTATTTTTAAGGGAATTAATCGTCATGAGTTTAACTGTTACAGAGGCAGGGCCATTACGCATGAGGACATGATCTGGGATATTAAAATGTTAAAGAAGTTGAATATTAATGCAGTCAGAACCAGTCACTATCCGAATCAAAGTATGTGGTACAGACTATGTGATGAGTATGGTATTTACTTGATCGATGAGACCAATCTTGAGAGCCATGCTTCATGGTTGAAACTGGGGGTGGTGGAGCCCTCCTGGAATATTCCCGGCAATCTAAAAGAATGGAGGGAATGCAGCCTGGACCGGGCAAGATCCATGCTCGAGCGGGATAAAAATCATCCGTCTATTCTCTTATGGTCCTGTGGGAATGAGTCCTATGCCGAAGAAGATATTATGGCAATGACGAATTTTTTTCATGAAAGGGATACTACCCGGCTGGTTCAATATGAAGGTGGGTTCTGGAACAGAGTTTATGCAGACACCAGCGACATTGAATCAAGAATGTACAGCAAACCGGACGAAATCAAAGAATATTTAAATAACGATCCTCAAAGACCTTTTATTAACTGTGAGTATATGCATGCTATGGGGAATTCCTGTGGAGGTATGTTTAAGTATATTCAACTTGAAAAGTATCCTTGTTATCAAGGAGGATTTATCTGGGATTACATAGATCAGGCGATCAGTATAGTGAATGAAAAGGGCAAAGAGGAATTATATACGGGAGGGGACTTTACCCAACGTCCCAGTGACTATCATTTTTGCGCCAACGGGATTGTAACGGCCTATCGCCAGCCAACACCAAAGGTTCAGGAAATCAAATATCTATATCAAAATCTCCGATTGCAGCCGGATAATTCCGGTGTCACAATTATAAATGAAAACTTATTTACCGACACAGTGGCATACCGGTTTATCGCAAGGCAGCTTCAAAACGGCAGAATTGTATATGAGTGTTCTTTTGATGCTGAGGTAAAACCCGGAGAAAGAAAATATATAAAGCTGCAGTTTCCCAATGAGAAGCAGGAAGAGGAATATGTCTATGAGTGCAGGGCGGTTCTCAGAAAAGCAGTGGCATGGGCAGAAGCGGGTTATGAGGTTGCACATGGACAGAAAATCTATCCGGTGCTCAAAAATCTTTCACAGTGCAAGCGAAAGCCTGAGATTGTTTATGGTGACTTTAACATAGGAATTCATGGAAATGATTTTCATATACTATTCTCTAAAACAGAGCCCGGAATGGTTTCTTATCGATATAAGGATCAGGAGTATTTAAAATGTATCCCGCCTCTTCCTGTTTATTGGAGAGCGTCAACGGATAATGACAGAGGATGTGGTTTTCCCGCTGAAAGCAGCTGCTTTTTAGGTGCGACAGTCTGCCCTCATCTGAAAGAGCTTCAGGTGAAGGAAGGGGAAAATAGCATTTCCCTGTTATATCGTTTCCTGCTTCCCACAAAACCGGAGACTGTCACGGAAGTAACATATGAGGTACAGGGAAATGGTTCGGTGATGGTTAAATTACACTATTTCGGAAAAACAGGAATCCCGCAGCTTCCATTATTGGGAATGCGATTTATAACAAAGCCTGAATTTTGCAAGGTTACTTATTATGGACTGGGACCGGAGGAAAATTATCCTGATCGGTTGACGGGAGCGCAAATGGGGATATACACCAGCTCTGTAAAAGAAAATCTGACAAATTACATCAGACCACAGGAATGCGGCAACCGCAGCCAGGTCAGATGGGTGAAACTAAAGAATGAAAACGGACAATCTCTGAAATTTCAGGCCATTGACCAGCCGTTTGATTTCAGTGCATTACCGTATACGGCGGAAGAACTGGAGAATGCCGTGAAAATGGAATGCCTTCCGGGAGTATCACAGACGGTCCTTAACATATTGGCAAGGCAAAGAGGAGTTGGAGGAGATGACACCTGGGGAGCCCCGGTACATCCGGAATTTTGTGTTTCCGGAGAAGAAGAAATAGAATATCTTTTTGAGATCTCAGCAGAGTAAAAACTGTTCACCATCAGAATAGGAGTTTTTACTTAATGGCAAACTTGTGCTTGCAGTATGGAGGATTCATATGAAAAGAGCAGCGAATGAAAAAAGGCAGCAAAAAATACGAGAGATGCGCCCTAAGGACCAAAGGATAAACAAAGAAAATAAGTTTCGACGGGGAAGAGGCATTGTTGTAAAGCTGATCACATCGTTTCTTATTCCCATTGCGTTTGTAATTGTCCTGGGGGTGGTATCCTATCAAAAGGCTTCCACCTCGATTATTAAGAATTATAAGGAGGCAAGTCTTCAGTCTTTGAAAATGACCAGTGAATACATGAACTTTGCTTTTAAAACAGTGGAGGCGATGGGAATTCAATATATCACCAATAAAGATCTGAATCATTATCTGGTAGGTATCAAAGACAGTTCGGATAAAATGAGTTCCTTAAATAATATTAATGAAAAGCTGCTTGCAGAGCAAACCTCTGACTCTTTGCTGGAAAACATTCATATTTTATCCGAACGGGAGACAATTTCTACCTCCGGACATTCGGAAAATGAGATGTATACTTCTTTTTTACAGACAGAGGGCGGTAAGAATCTGATCAAGCGAACAGATTCCAAGTATTGGATCGGATCTGACGATTATCTGGATCAGACCTTTAAATTAAAGACGGATCGATATGCCTTTCGCTACGTTTGCGGCTTTCCTAATACAAAGGCCTGCATCATTATAGATGTAAGTACAAGGTCAGTACTGGATATTTTAAGTAATTTAAATTTTCGGTCTGAGAGCAGGATTGGTTTTATCACTGGAGACGGCAGAGAATTATTGGCAGCGTCAGATGTGGATCGCGCTCAAGATGACATCTATGGTAAGGATTTTTATCAACAGGCAGTAATATCAGAGGAAACTGAGATCAGTAGAAATATTAATTATAATAAAGAAAATTATTTGTTCTTATGCTCTAAAATAGGTGATACCAAGGCGATATTGTATGCACTTATTCCGGAAGCAGATATTATCCGACAGGTAGATAATATAAAACAGGTAACACTGTTTCTGGTGATTCTGGGATGCTTCGTAGCGGTTGTCATCGGGGTAAAGGTTGCTTCCGGTATTCAGCAGGTGATAAAGTATACCATTCACGAGCTGGAGAAAGTGTCACGGGGAAATTTGTCCGTCAGATTGAAGGTAAAAAATAAAGATGAATTTCATGTCCTGGCAGATGGCATTAACCGGATGATTGACAATATGAGAAAGCTGATTGAGAAAATCAGGATTCAAAGCGGCGGCGTTATGGTCTCATCGGATAAAGTAATTAAGACCTCAGAAGTCTTTGCGGGAGCGGCACAAGGAATTTCAGATGCAATGAATGAGATACAGTCAGGTGTCATCCAACAGTCTCAGGATGCGGAGAACTGCCTATCTCAGATGGATAGGCTGTCGGAGAAGATACAGGCTGTCAGCGGTCAAACACAGGAAATCAGTAAGATTGCCATAATTACAAAAGAGAGCGTTTCGGATGGTATGAATTCCATGTCAGTCCTGAATGTGAAAGCTGCCCAGACAACAAATATCATGGAACGGGTCGTAAATAATATCGTAGCACTGGAGGATAAATCAAAATCCATAGGCAGGATTGTAGAAGCGATTAATGCAATATCCGGTCAGACAAACCTGCTGTCTCTGAATGCTTCCATCGAGGCAGCCAGAGCAGGAGAAGCAGGCAGAGGTTTTCATGTTGTCGCGCTGGAGATCAGGAAGCTTGCAGATCAATCATTACATGCAGTAAAAGACATTGAGACGCTGATTAAGGAAATTCAACAGCAGACAAAGCATACGGTGCATATCACCAATGAGGCACAGGGTGTTGTATCCGATCAGGAAACAGCACTGAGCGATACGGGAAAATCCCTTCATAAGTTAAGTGAGAATGTTGAGGCGTTGATTACAAATGTAAATCAGATCACAGATAATATTGCGAATATAGAATCAGCAAGGGTCGGAACGCTGGCAGCAGTAGAAAATATTTCAGCAGTATCACAGCAGACCGCAGCTGCAACAATGTCCATTAATGAAACAATAGGTAAGCAAATGGAAGAAATTCTTTCTCTAAATACCCTATCCGAGGAACTGGAAGAGAATGCGAGGGCGCTTGATGCTGAAGTAAAGCAGTTTATTCTTGAATAAAGGGAAGGATAACCGCCTATTATGGAGAAAAGGATGGAGGAATACATGGAAATAGGAGTATGCATTGAATTTAACGACAAGGATACGATTGATGATAAATTCAGAACAACCGCAAAGCAGGGATTTCATTCCTGCCAGTTAATGTGCTGGAAGCCGGAGCTTTACAGCGATGAAAATGCCCAATTGATATGTGAAGCGTCGAAAAAATATGATATTGTAATCACTGCGATCTGGTGTGGCTGGGTTGGCCCTGCCGTATGGGATTTTTATGAAGGGCAGGAGACCCTGGGTCTGATACCCCTTACCTATCGTTTTGAGAGAATGAAAAATCTGATGGATGGAGCTGATTTTGGGCATAAAATGGGAGTTACTGATGTTATAAGCCATATGGGATTTATTCCCGAAAACCCCTATGATGCAAACTATGCAGGATTTATATCCTCGCTTCGATACGTAGCAAATCATTTGAAGCACAACGGACAATACTTACTGTTTGAAACAGGTCAGGAGACCCCGGTGGCAATTATGAGAGCCTTTGAGGACATCGGCACGGATAATTTAGGCGTAAATCTGGATACGGCCAATCTTATCATGTATGGAAAGGCAAATCCTGTGGACTCACTTGACATGATTGGAAAGTATGTAAGAAATATACATGCAAAGGATGGCGTATATCCAACCGGAGGACGTACCCTTGGTGCGGAGGTAAAACTAGGCACAGGAAAAGTTGATTTTAAGAGGTTTCTTGCTGGCTTGAAGGAGTATAATTATTGCGGACCAATTACCATTGAGCGGGAAATAGGGGGAGATCAGCAGCTGGAAGATATTATGGAAGCAAAAGCATTTCTGGAAAGATTAATCAGAGAGGGATAAGTATATGAATAAAATCAGAGCCGGAATTATTGGCTGCGGCAGTATCTTTCCGATGCATGCAGTTTCCATTGCAAGCCTTGCGAATGCCCAGCTGATTGCAGTATGTGATCATAAAGAAGCTGCGGCAAAAGAAGCTGCAGAAAAATATCATTGCAGCCACTATCTTGACTATAAGGAAATGATAGACAAGGAAGCACTGGATGTCATACATATCTGTACGCCCCATTACCTTCATCCGCAGATGGCTGTCTATGCTGCTGAGCATGGTATCCACATTCTGACGGAGAAGCCGATGGCAATCAATTTAGAGGATGCCCATGCAATGAGAGATGCAGCAAAAAAGCACGGGGTTATTCTTCAGGTAAGTTTTCAAAATAGGTATAATCCGGGTTCCAGATTAGCAAAAGATGTCTTGTGCAGCAAAGAGCTTGGCAAAATTTTAGCAGCGCGGATGACACTGCACTGGAACAGGACGGAGCATTATTATAGCCAAAGTGACTGGAAGGGAACCTGGGAGAAGGAAGGCGGTGGTGTGATAATCGATCAGGCGATTCATACCCTGGACTTATTGAACTGGTTTGTAGACAGTGAAATTGAAGCGGTAGAGGCTTCCCTCAGTAACCGTTTTCATGCGTCAATACAGGTTGAGGACTGTGCGGAGGGCGTTATCTCATATACAAACGGAGTAAAGGCGTCATTTTATACAATGAATTACTATTCGTATGATGCTCCTGTAGAAATTGAGCTGCATTGCGAAAAAGGAACAATAAAGCTGGTTGGAGAAAAAGCAACAATTACATTTCAAGACGGCCGTCAGCTGATTGCGGACCGTAATCCGGATGAATTCATGGACTATGGATTTGTAAAACAGTATTGGGGTGTCAGTCACAGAAAGGAAATTGAGGATTTATATCATTGCCTTCAAACAGGTGAAACGCCTCACAATACAGCTGATGAGGTTATTGAGACGCAGAAACTGGTTTGTGCGATCTATCAAAGCAGTAGAGAAAAACGCAAAATAGTTCCTGGCATATAATCAAAGAAACTTGAAACCTTTGAGAAGGATGGACTTCACAATGGTGGGAGGTGCAAAGAAGGATGAATATTATTGATATTATAGGACCGGTAATGGTTGGTCCCTCCAGTTCCCACACTGCAGGAGCGGTTAAAATCGGTTTTGTATGCAGACAGCTCTTAAGGGAAGATATTAGAGCTGCAAACCTAAAACTCCATGGTTCCTTTCTTGCAACAGGGAAAGGACATGGGACAGACAAAGCCCTGATCGCAGGTTTACTTGGGATGAGGCCGGATGATGAACGAATTCCGGACAGTCTTCAGATTGCGAGAGCGCGGGGAATGCAGTATACCATATCAGGAACTGAACTGAAAAATGTTCATCCTAATACAGTGCTACTCAGTCTTAAGGGTATTCATGGGAAACAATTGGATGCGGTAGCCTCCTCTATCGGAGGGGGAGCAATTAAAATCTGTCTGATTGATGGAACCCGTGTTAATATCAATGCAGATTATCCTACGCTGATTATTCATAATGTTGATCAGCCGGGACATGTATCGGCTGTCACCTCCTTACTCGGCAATTCATCCGTCAATATCGCAACAATGCAGCTGTACCGGGATAAAAGAGGGGAGACTGCGGTGATGGTAATAGAGTGTGACGAGGAGATACCAGAGGATGTATTCAAACGGCTCAATGAGCTGGAAGGTGTTATCAAGACCACTTACCTTAGTCTGGAGGAGGCAAATGAGTTTTCAATCTCTGAATGAAATAAGACAGATCTGCGAAACGCAGAATAAAGCTTTCTGGGAAGTAATTCTTGGCGAAGATTGTAACGAAAGATCGGTAACCCCGGAAGAATCATTCAACAGGATGAAGAAATTATATCTTAGCATGAAGCAGGCAGACCACTCGTATATCCCAAACTTAAGATCAGCCAGCGGGCTGGTGGGGGGTGACGGAGCAAAACTGGAAGATGCCCTTAATAAAGAGAGATTACTCAGCGGACCTTTTCTTGCCGAAGTAATGATAAAGGCCTTGAAAATGGGTGAAGCCAATGCATGTATGAAGAAAATAGTTGCAGCTCCTACCGCAGGCTCCTGTGGAGTGATTCCGGCAGTTCTGCTCACTTATGAAGAACAGTATCCTATGAATCTTGATAGAATGCTGGAAGCAATGTATGTTGCTGCGGGTATAGGAAATGTAATTGCCAACAGGGCTTTTATCTCCGGGGCGGCGGGAGGCTGTCAGGCCGAGATCGGTACGGCAAGCGCTATGGCGGCAGGAGCATTATGCTATTTGAATCGTGGAAATACGGAGGATATCCTTCATGCAGCTGCGATTGCTCTGAAGAATTTACTTGGCCTTGTCTGCGACCCTGTGGCAGGATTGGTGGAGGTTCCCTGTGTCAAACGAAATGTAGCAGGGGCAGTGAATGCGGTTTCCTGTGCAGATATGGCAATTGCAGGTATCAAGAGTGCGATACCGCCGGATGAAGTAATTGATGCAATGAGGGAGATCGGAGAGGCGATGCCCAAGGCTTTTCGTGAAACCGGAGAAGGGGGACTTGCCAGAACTGCAACCGCTCAGGCGATTACCCTTGATATAATGAAATGAAGAAAAAACTTGCCCTAGACAGCGTCCGGAATGGACGGTCCGGCATGCTCATCTCACCCAGATTGAGCATACCGGGCTGCCACACCGGGCGCTGTTGCTTTGAAATCAATGTCCATGCGCCGAGCTATGATAATTCCATAGAAATATACATGGAAAACAATGAAACATACATAGGAAGCAGCAAGGATTTAACATATGATTATGACTGTCCGGCATTGTTAATTGTGAGCTTTTCTCTGCACTTTCGACATAATAATTGGAAATAATAAAGTTTTTCATATAACAAATTATAACTTAAAGGAGTGGAAAGATGAAAGTATTAAGTTCTTCTAAAAAGTTAATATCTAAATTACTGGTAACAGTACTGATATTAACCAACAGTATGGCGCTTCCTGTAAGTGCTCAAACGCTTATACCTGAAGAAACAGCGGCAGCTGCTGAGGAAGGCATAACTTCGGCAACCGGCGGAGCAATATCTTCTTCAAGCGGAGGCGCCATAACATCAGCAACCGGCGGAGCCATTACCAGTGTAACCGGAGGTGCCATCTCTCCGGCCACGTATTATGTTGCAACAACCGGGGATGATGTTAACGGGGATGGCAGTCAGGCAAGTCCATTTGCAACCGTCTCCCAGGCTGTCAGCAAGTTACAGGCCGGAGATACATTAATCATTGAAGCCGGAAATTACGACAATCAGTATTTTAAATTGGATGGTTTAAAAGGCTCTCCTGATGCGCATTATACGATCAGGGGAGAAGGAGAGGTTATCTTTTCTCAAACCGCTTATAATACCAGTGTGTGGAAGAATTGTACGGCTGCTGTGCAAAATTGTGAATATGTAGATGTTTCCAATCTCCATTTCCGGTATGACTCAGATGATGCAGGTACGGAAGCCCAGACGTTAATCGTTTATAACAGTAAGAACTCAATCATATCAGGTTGTACATTTACTGCGAATCAAAACGGTGATTACGCACCCTATGCTCAGGTCCGGGTGCAAGGCTGTGATAATGTTACCTTTGACTCGAATCAGGTGACCGGCTCCGGGACCAGTGGATTTTATTTATGGGGCGGTATTAATAATATCAACTTTACTAACAATATCATGACTACTTATTATGGATTATACTTTGCGGGGGATGTAACAAACTGCAAAATTGTGAACAATGTTTTTGATAACAATGGATCATCCTTTATTTATGGCTCTTATAGGAACTGTATCGTGGCAAATAATATTTTTACCGGATCAGTTGTAGGATATGGATGTACTTTTGATTCCACAAATATCTGCGAATATAATGCCTATACCCATAGTTCCAATGCGATTTCTGACGCTGACACCAACGTTTATGCGGCAGCAGATCAAATCTTTGCGAACTATGCAAGCGGTGATTATCATCTGTCTAATACCAGTCCCTGCATAGGGAATGGCAGCAGTGCCGCCTATGTACCTGCAACGGACATGAACGGTCATTCCAGAAGAACTCCTTCCGATCTGGGCGCTTATAATTATGGCAATATCTATTACGTATCATCAGCAGGAAATGATGGAAACAGCGGTTTGACTGACGCAGAGGCATTTTCCAGCTTTGCAAGAGCAATCTCAGTAATGAAGAATGATCCGGGCAGCAGCCTGATGATAAAGGGCGGTATATACAACGAGCCGTTAAACATCGAGGGAATCGGGAATGCCGGCAGCATTGCCTGCACGATTGCATCCTATGGAGGGGATGCTGTACTTACCGGTCACGGGGCATTAACTATTAGAAATAGTTATCATCTTAAGGTATCCGGCTTACTGATAAGAGATGGAGACGGATTAGGAAATGCACTGGTTTTAGACGGAGCGTTTGACTGTAATCTCCATGATATAACGGTTGTAGACAGTGGGACAGGTTTACTGATTACCGGTAATACAACCGGATGTGAGATTTATAACAGCAAATTTATCAATACCAACGGGACCGACATCAGTATGGGAGCGTCTTCGAAGAACCGATTTTATAATAATATTTTGAAAGGGCAATACGGCATCCGTAATATGGAAGGTACCTTTACCGGCGCCGTAATAACCAATAATGTATTTGTAAATACAAGTAATGCAATTGACAGTCTGGAGGAGGCTTCCAAAGGAAATACGATTCAGAATAATATCTTTGCGGCACCTGTGGCTATTACGTCCTCCAATTATTTTAATTATAACCTGTATGATGACAGTATATTTACCGATTTACCTGCGGGGGAAGGCGCAAACAGTCTGACAGGGGCACCTGATTTTATCGATAGCAGCTATCATATCGGTAAATTAAGTGCCTGCCGCGATAAGGGAACGGATCTTGGAGCACCATCCCTGGACAGAGATGGGAAAACAAGGGATGGGATCACGGATCTTGGGGCCTATGAATACCTAACCAGAAGTGAGACCTTTGTTATCACCGATAGGACCCCAACCGGTTCCAATATTTCCGTCAAAAAAGATACCACAAGGGTAATGATCACCTTCTCGGAACCTTTGAACAGTGGCTTGAATCTGGCTGACTATATTACTGTAGCGAAGACAAAGACAGGTGTTCCGGTAGCGGGCAGCCTAACCTCAGAAGATCTGGCAGATGGCAAGACACTGGTAACATTTACTGCGGACCAGAATTTTGCATATTCCACCTCTTATACGGTAAGTGTAAAGCAGTCCATTACGAATACCGGGGATAAAATGCTCTATTATACCAGTGATGTTACCTGGAATTTTACAACGGAAATTCAAATTTTAGATACCTATTATATTGCAATGGACGGGGATGATTCTAATCCGGGAACCATTGACAGTCCGAAAAGAACGTTAAACAGCTTTGTCAGTGCACTAAAACCGGGAGATAACGTAATCTGGAGAGAAGGAACCTATGATGAATATATTGTTCTTTCCAAGGAAATGCCGGAAGGTGGGGCGGCCATTACTTTTAAGGCATTTGACGGGGAAAAGGTGGTACTTACAGCCAGCTCCGGCAGTAGTGTATACGCTACAATTTATGCGCTGGGTAAAAATCAAAATGTCAGATTCGAAGGGTTGACCTTTGAGCCCACAGGCAGCCAGGATTATAAAGGAAATGCGTTAAGATTTTATAATTATGGAGGATCCAAAATATATGTAGGCAATTGTACCTTTTACCGCTGCAGTCCTTCCATAGCTGTGATTGATGAACTGAATCAGAAGTACGATGCGATTGAAATCTGTAATAACAAAATAATTTCAGATGGAGCAACAGCCGGAATTTATTTTCAGGAAGCAAGAATGAAAGATGGCAGCTATGGAAAAATCTATAATAACGTTATTTATCATGCAAAATGGTCCGTTGAGTTATGGGGAAGAAGTACGAATTTACTCTTCTACAATAATACCTTTGCTGATCAATATGACAGCTCCGGAGGGACAGGCTGGTATGATATCTATCCGGTTGCAGGTGCTTATGTAACAGATAAGGATATCTCAGAAAATCTTGTATTTAAAAACAACATTTTTACCAAACCGATTCGTACGCAGTTGGAGGCAGAAAAGACGCTTCTTGATGCTACTCAGGGCTGTACCTTTGATCATAATGTTTATGCAGCCAATTCTATGACAAGCTATGTTACTTATAACTACGGCGGCTCAGGTCCCAAGCTAGGGTTTGCACAATTGCAGGCATATCAGGACAGAGGATTGGAGGAGCATGGTGCCTATGGTCATGTATCCTTTGTAAATGCTATCAATGATGCAAGAATTATCGAGGCTGATAATGCTGCCATTGGTGCGGCAGCGGAAGAAATTATCGATGGTATTAACGCTCCGGCAACGGATATCAACGGATCGCTCAGATTAAATAAGGAAGCAGGCGCCTTTGTTTATGATTCTTCCTTAGCCTTTGTCGGTAATTATACCGGAAGCGATGCCAATGGTTCTATGGCTAAGCCGTATCCTGCCATACAGGATGCGATTTTACATGGAGCAAAGCAGATTCAAGTGATGGAGGGCATTTATCATGATAAGCAGGTAATCTCCGAAGGAGTATCCATATCCGCTTATTCAGGAACTGTTGTTTTTGATGGTACCGTATCTATCACCGGCTCTGATACAGAGACAATCTCAATTCGTGATGTGTCTTTTGATGGAACGGTTTCGGTAACCGGACAGAATGTTACAATCGATCATACAATTGTAAATGGCAGCTTGTATTTAACCGATGCTGATGGAGCAGTGATATCCAGCAACACCTTCCATAAGGCATCCGGTGATGCAATTAAACTACATAATACGACGAATAGCAGAATCTATAATAATGTGATCACATGGAGAAATACGGCTCTGAACGTAAGCGGAACTTCTACAGCGAATAAAATTTATAACAATACGTTGTACGGCAATCGGGAGGACATTGATTTAGACAGCAGAGCAACCGGTAATATCGTTAAGAATAATATTATATCAACTGCAGTCTCAAGTTGCGCCGGCAATACCTTTGATTATAACTTATATAATTCCGATACAATCCCACAGGATCATCTGGATGCTGTTGCAGATGAGCATGCTGTGAAGGCCACTCCTGACTTTATCAATGTGAGAGCCGGGGATTTTAGAATTTACAAATTAAGTGCCGGTGCCGGTGCGGGTATTATGGATGAAAATACACCGGTAAAAGATATCACAGGAATTACCAGAAATAATACGCCGGATATGGGTGCATATGCAGTAAAAGCCATCGCATATCAATATTATGTTGATACAGCAGCGGGAAATGATGCAAATGCAGGTACAAAGGAAGCTCCGTTTGAAACGATTGGAGCAGCGCTCGCTCTAATCCGTGCCGGGGAAACGATTCATATTGCACAGGGAGCTTATCATGAGAATATAAGCCTATCCGGTAAAACTGCCATGGAACTCGACAGCTTTGTAATAAAGGCAGAAGGAAGCGTTGATTTGTATGGTGTGGTATCAATTGACAGTTCCTACGGTGTTACGATAGATGGCATTACAGTACATGCGGAAAGTTCAAATACGGCAGTGGATCTAAACGCTGCCTCAGGTGCGAGATTAAGTAATCTTATGATAAAGGATGCCAGGATTGGTATCAATGCCGTTAAAAGTAAAGACTTATCCATTCATAAGACCGATATTGAAGAGGTGGAAAAGGGAATTCTTTTAGACGGGGTTGATGATGCGACAGCCGTTACGATATCCCAGACTAAAGTAAATCATGCGAGTATTCGGGCAATCGAGGCAGTGAACAAGGTGTATTTAACCTTATCCAGCAGTGTTATTATCAATTCAAAGGAAGGGATTCTGGGTAATGGAGAAGCAAGTTTCCTTATTGTAAATAATACCTTCTACAATAATGAGGGTTACAGCATCAACATCACGCAACCGGATGTAATTTCAGTCGACAATACTCAGCTGAATATTTACAATAATGTCTTTGCGAGAGAAGTCAGGGGGAAGGGCGCATTCAGCCGAATCAATAAGAATAAGGGCTTTATGTCAGAATACAACCTCTATGACGCCGGTGAAAATGATGCAATAACACATTTCTACGCAGCAGATCAGAGTTTTGCTCAGACGCAGGCAAATATGGATGAAACCTGCGGTAAAGTGGGTGATCCTCTGTTTAGGAATGCAATGGCAGGCGATTTTACCTTAACAAAAGGCAGTTCAGGTATCCGAACCGGACTTAAAACAATATCGGACACCATTACCGCGCCGGAGTTTGACTTTAAGGAAGCAGCATTTCATACGGATCAGCAGGATATAGGAGCCTTTTATTCACCCTACAGCTGCAGGACAATTCATGTGGCAAGCGGATATACAGGCGGTTCCAGTGACGGATCCGAGGCAACTCCTTATACAAATTTAAAGACTGCACTTGCAGTGGTGGATTCCGGGGATACCATCGTCATTCATAAGGGAGTTTATACCGGACGTATCGATATGAATAATCTGCATGGAGTCGCAGATGCACCCATCCGGATTATCGGCTGTGATGATCCGGAGTGCAGCCATTGTGCATCAATGGCATCTCTCACGGGGCCTGTCTTCACCAGTAAAACCGATTATACGAATAAAGAAGAAAAGGCACAGGAAGATGTGGGGTTAAAACTTACGAACTGTTCTTATATCTCTTTAGAGGGTCTGAATTATACAGGTTTTCTGGGTGCGGCAATCTGGACGATGGACAGTGACAATATTACTGTGCAGGATATGAATATCTGGGATATTGATAATCCGGACCCGAGCAATTCCGGTACGGAAGGTATCCTGGTTAATTATACAACCAACTCCTTGTTTAAAGATATCAATATCTGGGATATCGGACAGGTTAGAAAGAGCCAGGCGGATCATGGCATCTATGTAGGGGAGAGTACCAATGTGACCTTTGATTCTATTAAGGTTGAAAAATCACCCGGTGCCGGTATTCAGTTCTATGCAGGTGATTACTACGGCATACATTCTACCGGTTGTACCGTAAAGAATAGTGTATTTTCAGAGTGCTGCGATGGGATGATAATCGTGGGCGTGCAAGACTTCACCTTTACAAATAATACATTCTACAATAACTGGAATGCGGATCTTTATTTAGATTGGACCGTAGACAACAATCTGTTCCAGAACAATATTTTCTATAATGACTTAACAGAGCCGGTTGATCTTGGCTGGGATGTGGTAGAACCGGTAATTATAGGATATCAGTGGAACTGGATCAGGAATAATGAGGATGGTACTACCTCAAAGATGATCACAAATAATACCTTTAGAAATAATCTTTACGAGTATAAGGGTTTTATCCCAGCGTGCCGCGATCAAGAAGTATCGTCTGACAAGATATCCATGAGTGACTTTATGGATAGGGAAAATTCCGATCCTGCGAACAATAAATTCAGTGATATGTACACAGGGAATGTCAGCTTTACCGGTTCTTTAAACAGTACGGATACAGATACAGAGAAAGCCGGGAAGATCTTTAACAATATTCTTCAACTGAATTCTGACAGTGCCTGCATTGATAAAGGTATTACGGAGAAGGCTCCAAGTGTCGATGCCCTGGGAAATGCAAGAGACAGCCGGATTGATATCGGTGCATATGAATACACGGGGCGTTATATTAACCTAAACCAGACTGCTCTCTCCATGGATTGGGGAACTACCTTTGATCTTATTGCCTGGTTAAGTCCTGTTTCCTCAAGGAAGTTGAGTTTCAGAAGTTCTGATACTGGCGTGGCAGCAGTTGACCAATGGGGGACGATTACCGCTTATCGTCCGGGAACGGCAATGATCACCGTAAGTGAGGGAAATGTATCCGCTCTCTGTTTTGTAACAGTAACAGCGGATACCAATACCAAAGAAATTAAATTACTAAAAGACAAATATGCAGCAGGGGATACGATTACTTTATTCTATAAGGGAGCCACCAGCAAAGACTGGATCGGAGTATTAAACCCTGGCGGTGACGGAAAAGATTACATTACTTACAAATATATAGAAGGAACCGGTACAACCACCATTGGCACGAGTGACACCTCCGGGAATGCTGCTCCGGGTGAATATGATCTTGCATTATTTTACAACGATGGATATACGGAATTAGATCGTATTTCTTTCAGTGTAGTCGAGGCGGTAAATGTAAATAAGGTGAAGATCAGTAAAGCAGAATCTATTCTCACAGAAGGAGAGGAAGCTCAGTTAAATGCAAGCGTAAATGAAGATGCAACCAGTGACAAACACATACTTTGGTCAACCTCAGACGATAGTATTGTAAGAGTAGACCAAAATGGACGGATCCTGGCAGCAGGTCCCGGGACAGCAGTCATTACCGCTGCCTCCTATGCGGACCCGGAGATAAAAGCAACCTGCATTCTTACAGTAGTTCCTGTTGCTCCCACCCCGACTCCGACGCCGGAGCCCGGAACACCAACGCCGACCCCGACGCCGGAGCCCGGAACGCCAACGCCAACCCCGACGCCGGAGCCCGGAACGCCAACGCC
>JAEXNR010000011.1 GCA_023439505.1 Bacillota bacterium | reverse complement strand
GGCATATATCGGTCAATGAAATTATTCAATCGCAAATTGACCAATACTATAGTTAGATTGGAACAATCAGATTGGAGGAAAATATGAAAACAATTACAAACAAAAAGACTTTAAAAATGGTGCAGCTTGCACTCTTTGCGGCAATTATCCTGCTGATGACCTTCACCCCTCTGGGCTATATCCGTACTCCGGGGCTGGAGATAACCCTGCTGGTGATCCCGGTTACTGTTGGGGCGGTTATTCTTGGACCCGGGGCAGGAGCGATCCTTGGCGGAGTATTTGGGTTAACCAGTTTTATCCAATGCTTTGGCATGAGCCCTTTTGGAACGGCATTACTCAGTATCAGCTTTGTCGGAACCTTGGTGCTGTGCCTGGTGCCGCGGATATTGATGGGATGGCTGGCAGGGCTGGTTTACAAGGGTATGAAGAAAGTGGATAAACCCAATGTATTCTCCCATGCGGCAGCGAATTTGGCAGGGCCGCTGCTGAATACACTATTCTTCATGACTGCTTTGATCGCTATATTTTTTAATACCGAGTATATCCAGGATTTTGTTACAGCTACGGGTGCCACGAATGCGTTCCATTTTGTAATCCTGTTTGTGGGTCTGAACGGGCTGCTGGAAGCCTTGATCTGCTTTGTGGTAGGAACCTCGGTATCAAAAGCGATTGAGATTTTCGTCAAGAAATCCGGACTGCAGGTGGGCTGATTTGCAACATATATTTTTAATAATACAAGAAAACCAGTTGACAACAGCTTGGTAGGTGTGTTATATTATATAAGCTGTGAATACTGCGTGACAGTATCAACAAGGTACAAAGAAGAGAATCCATCTCTCACCCATAGCGTAAAGAGATTTACTGTGAACGGGTTAATGCAAATAAGATTTTAATGGATCTTGTTAAGAAGATCATTATGTGATTGTGCATTTGGGTGGATATTCTTTATCCACCCCTTTTTATTTCTCCGAGAACTTTCGGATTTGTAATAAATAGGCTCACGCATATGAAACAATGAAAGCAATAGAAACCATGTAACAGTTGACTTATAACCTATGGAGGTGTAGTACTATTAGCGATTTAATGATTAATGAACAGATCAGGGACAAAGAAGTTCGCCTGATTGGTGAAGATGGAGAGCAGCTTGGTATTATGTCCGCAAGGGATGCATTAAAACTTGCCAAAGAAGCTAACTTGGATTTGGTTAAGATAGCTCCTACAGCGAAGCCACCGGTATGTAAAGTAATTGATTACGGTAAGTATCGATATGAATTGGCAAGAAAAGATAAGGAAGCTAAGAAAAAGCAGAAAATCACTGAGGTCAAGGAAATCAGATTATCTCCCAATATTGATGATAATGATTTGAATACAAAGGCCAATATGGCCAGAAAATTTATCACCAAGGGTGATAAAGTGAAGGTGACATTACGTTTCCGTGGACGTGAAATGGCTCATACATCATCCTCAAAAGTTATTTTGGATAGTTTCTTTGCACTTCTCGAAGATGTGGCTGTTATTGATAAACCGGCTAAGCTCGAAGGAAGAAGTATGATTATGTTCTTATCAGAAAAACGTTAAAATACTATAAAGCAGCAATTTGCGAATTGGCCAATGAGGTAAATTCGATGTCCAGCTGATTAAATTATTAAGGAGGAAACATCATGCCAAAATTAAAAACAAGCAGAGCAGCAGCGAAGCGTTTCAAAAAAACAGGTACCGGAAAACTTAAGAGAATGAAGGCTTACAAGAGTCACATCTTAACGAAAAAGTCCGCTAAGAGAAAGAGAAATCTTAGAAAAGCAGCTATCACAGATGCAACCAATGTAAAAAACATGAAGAAAATCTTACCATATCTTTAAGAGATAGGTGATAAGGAGGAATAGAACATGGCAAGAGTGAAAGGCGGATTAAACGCTAAGAAAAGACATAACAGAGTATTGAAGCTGGCTAAGGGCTATAGAGGTGCCAGATCAAAACAATATAGAGTAGCAAAGCAATCAGTAATGAGAGCATTAACTTCATCCTTTGCAGGAAGAAAAGAAAGAAAAAGACAATTCAGACAATTATGGATTGCAAGAATTAATGCAGCAGCAAGAATGAACGGATTGTCTTACAGCAAGCTGATGTACGGTTTAAAGTTAGCGAATATCGAGATTAACAGAAAGATGCTTTCTGAGATGGCAATTAATGATGCTGATGGCTTTACTGCATTGGCAAATGTTGCTAAATCAAAGTTGGCGTAATCAGATAATTTCATTAAAAATAAGCGTTTGAATTCCCGGGACAGGATATGGTTATCCTTGGGATTCAGGCGCTTTTATTTTTATCGTATAGAAGAAAGTTCGTCCTATTCGATAAAAACCCTCCGGGAAAGGCACTTGACACGCTTAAGAAAGATTGTCACTGCCGTGACAGCACGTCAGCGCTAGAGTCTGGCGAGCCGGACTCTTTTAATAAAATCGCAGTACATATTCATAATAATGCAAGCAAGTTAATAGAAATCATGGAACCGTATAGAATTCATGTAATTATCTATTGTGATCTTAATATAATAAATTAAGGAATGAAAAGCAGGTAATTGTATGACACCGGAGCAGAGAGAGAGAGTTTATAGTAATGATTATGCTGATTTATTAATTGCCTATAGCGGAGATTATTCTGTATTTGATAGATTTGAAGATGCCACCGTACATATTATAGATTTCTTCAATGCAGTAGTGCATGTGCCTGTTTCACAGATCACGAATAAAACAATATTAGAATTGGGATATTCGGTCATGCCGACCCTCTATGGGCTAATCAGTCAAAGCAGTCTGGAAGCATCAGGGATTATCCGAATCAGAAATATACCGAATTTTGATCTGAGAGGGCAGGGAGTTTTAGTTGGAATCATAGATACGGGTATTGATTATACCAACCCTGTATTTCAATATGCCAATAGAACTACTAAAATTGTCTCCATCTGGGATCAGACAATCAGCAGCGAGAATTATCCCGGGGATACCCGATATGGTACGCTATATACAAGGGAGCAGATTAATGAGGCATTGCAAAGCGATAATCCACTCTCGATTGTTCCGTCGACGGATGAAATTGGTCATGGCACCATGCTGGCAGGGATTGCAGCGGGAAATGATGTTCCGGAAAGCGGGTTTTACGGGGTGGCACCGGGAGCGGAATTGCTGGTGGTAAAATTAAAACAGGCAAAGGCATATTTAAAGGATTTTTTTCGTGTGCCGCCGGACTCCATCTGCTATCAGGCGAATGATATTTTGTTTGGAGTAGACTATTTGCTGAGAGTTGCAACGGAAATGAATCGACCGCTGGCCCTATGCATTGCATTAGGTTCATCACTTGGCGCTCATGATGGCAGGGGTACGCTGAGCGGATGGTTATCCTTGCAGGCGGAAGGCTATGCTACATCAATCGTGATTGCCGCAGGCAATGAAGGAAATGCAAGGCGGCACTATTTTGGTACGGTTGATCCGACCATTGGCTATGATACGGTTGAATTGAATGTGGGGGAAGCTGAAAAAGGCTTTACAATGGAGCTGTGGGGGGATTCACCGAGTACATTCTCTATAGATATTCTCACTCCTTCAGGGGAATATGTTCCCAGGATCGTATCAGGGCTTGATATCCATAGAGAAATTACCTTTATCTTTGAAGCAACGGTGATTAACATAGATTATCAAATGGTGGAATCTCAAAGTGGAGACCAGCTGATTATGATGCGGTTTCGTGACCCGGCACCGGGTATATGGAGGTTTAATGTCTATGGAAGCGGAGATTTGCCCCTTGGATTTAATATCTGGCTTCCGATGACCGGTTTTATCACTCCAAATACTTACTTTATTCGTTCAAATCCGTATACTACGATTTTATCTCTGGGGAATTCCAGAGTCCCGATTACCGTAACGGCTTATAATGACGCGGATAATAGCTTGTATTTGGAGGCCAGCAGGGGATACACAAGAATTGGGGTCATAAAGCCGGAGATCGCGGCTCCCGGTGTTAATATCGTTTACCCCACATTAGATCAAGGTTTCGCGCAGGTAACAGGAACCAGTGCCTCAGCTGCTCATACCGCAGGAGTATCAGCTTTGCTTTTAGAGTGGGGCATCATCAATGGGAATTACCCGAGAATGAGTACCCTGGATATAAAAACATTTATGATAAGGGGTGCAAGGAGAACCCCTGATATGAGATATCCCAACCGGGACTGGGGATATGGGATATTGGATGTATATAATGCATTTGACAGTCTGAGACTTGCGGTTCCAGTTTAGCATAATCATGAATAGAAATGGAGAGGTTAATTATGACACCGGAAGAGCGTGCAAAGATTGTCAGTAATGATTATGCGGATTTTATCATAGACTGGAATAGCAGTCAATCCATATTGGATCAGTTTCCCAATGTTACAATACAGATCATGAATCAGAGGTTTGCCATTGGATATGCACCTGCATCTCAATTAAACAATCAGACGGTGTCACGATATGGGTATTCGATTTTACCTGCAGTCTTTGCCTTGATGAGCAGACGAAGTCTGGAGGCATCCGGTGTAGTGAGGCTGCGCAATGTCCCCACTCTGAACCTGAGAGGACAGGGGGTATTGGTAGGGGTGATTGATACAGGGATTGATTATACCAATCCGGTCTTTATCCGGGAGGACGGGACAACAAAAATAATTTCCTTGTGGGATCAGAATATAGAAAGTGCGGATCAATTTCCTGTGGATGCCGAGTACGGCACCGTATATAACGCGGAGCAGATCAATGAGGCGTTAGGAAGTGAGAACCCTTTAGAGGTAGTGCCCAGTACGGATGAAATCGGGCATGGAACGATGATCGCCGGGATCGCTGTCGGATCTGAGAATATGGCAAATAATTTCAGTGGGGTTGTACCGGATGCAGATTTGGTGGTTGTAAAATTGAAACAAGCAAAACAAAATCTGAAAAATTTCTATGTGATACCCTCCGATGTCCCGTGTTACCAGGAGAATGATATTATGTGGGCCTCACAGTATCTGATCTCTGTGGCAAGACAACTTGGAAGACCAATCTCCATCTGCATCGGGCTTGGCGGAACCATGGGCGCTCATGACGGATTTGGCGCATTAAGTGCTATGATTTCGGTTGGGGGCGATTTCTCAGGGGTTGTAGTATCAATTGCAGCAGGCAACGAAGGCAGCGCAAGAGGTCATTATTATGCGGCTATAGATCCTGCCATCGGCTATAATACGGTAGAGCTGAATGTGGGGGCAAACGAGCCCGGATTTACTATGGAATTATGGGGAAGCAGTCCCAATACCTATTCCATCGATATTTTATCTCCCTCCGGAGAATATATTCCGAGAATTGGAGAGAGCATCAGGCTATCCAGAGAAATTTCTTTTATTTTTGAAAATACAATAATTAATATTAACTATGAAATGGTGGAATCCTCGACAGGGGATGAATTGATTTTGTTGAAATTTCGTAATCCTTCGGAGGGAACATGGAGGTTTCAGGTATATGGGAGAGGAGACTTGCAGGGGAGCTTCCATATCTGGCTGCCCCCTGCAAATTTTATCTCGCCGGATACTTACTTTCTTCAGTCTAATCCATATACTACAATAACATCACCCGGAAATTCTCTGGTACCCATCACGACAACCGCTTATAACCCCGAGACGGATACCTTATATCAGCAGGCCAGCAGGGGATATTCAAGAATTAATACCATAAAACCGGAGTTGGCAGCCCCGGGAGTTAATATTACAGCACCCAACCTCCAGCATGGGTTCAGCAATTTCTCCGGAACCGGAGCGGCAACCGCACATATGACCGGAATTACTGCCATGCTGTTGGAATGGGGAGTCGTAAGAAGAAATTATCCTGGTTTGGATACCGTTGAAGCAAAAAAATTTTTAATCCGGGGAGCAAGGCGTAATGAGATTCTTCAATACCCAAACCGGGACTGGGGATATGGGATTGTTGATATCTATAATACGTTTAACTTGTTACGTTCTGATACAAGAAGACCTTAAAAGCTGATTAGAAAAAGATGAAAAAGGCTGTTCAAATTAAATCGATATTGCAAAAAAACCTTGCTTCAAGTATGATAAATATAAAATTAATAAGTGGATGCTTGATTTACAAACAAAGATATGGCATTCAGTAAAATGAACATAGCGCATTTTTACGTTTTTGATTGTATGCCTGATAGGCAGAGGGAGGGTTTTTATGAGAAACAGATTATCAAGTATTATTTGGGGAGTAATTTTCATTGTAATTGGTGTTGGGTTTGCGGGAAATGTATTATTTGACTGGGATTTTCATTTATTTTTTGACGGTTGGTGGACCTTGTTTATTATTATCCCCTGTTTTGTCAGCATGATTCAGAATGGATTTGCAGTTGGTTCCTTCACCGGTTTTATCATCGGTATCTTGCTGTTCTTATCATCACAGGATTTTATTGTTTTTGATTTTAATATTTGGAGTCTCATTGTTCCGGTCATTCTGGTTCTGATCGGTATCAGAATTATGTTTCAGGGAAGCACTCACCGTGGGCGAAACATTCAACCGAATTCCTATATTGATGGAAATCAAACCTATACCAATCGTGTAAAAGGGGAGTATAGTGCTATCTTTAGCAGCAACCGTGTTCATTTGGAGAATGAAGCCTTTTTCGGAACCAATTTGACAGCTGTATTTGGGTCCATCGGACTTGATTTAAGAGATACAATAATAGATCATGATATTGAGATCAGCGCAACGGCAGTTTTTGGGGGAATCGATATTTTTATTCCTGTGGGCGTAAAAGTTAAAGTAAATAATGTCCCTGTTTTCGGAGGGGTAAGCAATAAAGCGGCTACAAGCAATGACCCGGGGGCACCCACGATTTATCTGAATTCTACCTGTATGTTTGGAGGGATTGATATCAAATGAACAGCATGCAGAGAATCATTAAATATTGTGCCATGGCAGTTGCCATTATGCTGGCGGTGGGTATCATCACAGGAATTGTAAGCACAGTTTTTGGTATCGTATCATTGATTGACGGGAATAGGAATGCCTCGGATGATCAAAAGTATATCGACTCTTATAATACCTTCAGTGACGTTAAGAGCATTGATGTTAATAATAGCACAGGAGAGCTTATTATAAAAACCGGCGAGACCTTTCGTGTAGAAGCAGAAAATGTTACCAAGGATTTTAATGCGTCGGTAAAAGGAAACGGTAAACTGGTAATAAAGGATAAAAAGAATGTAATTAACGTTCCGTGGTTTCATTTTAGTGGATTTCAGAATTCAAAATCTAAGATTACCGTATATCTGCCCGCGAACTTTATTGCGGAGAATGCAGACATAAATTCCGGAGCCGGTAAGGTTACCATTGACGGATTAAGTGCCGGAAAATTAAAAATTTCTGCCGGCGCCGGTAATATTAATGGCAGCGGGATAAAAGCGGATGAGGTAGTGATTGATGGTGGCGTCGGTTCTATAGAGTTATCCGGCGTACACTTTAGGGATACGGATATTGACTGTGGAGTCGGTAAGCTAAATCTTGACGGGGTACTGCTGGGAGACAACAGAATTGATTGTGGGATCGGTCAGGTTACATTGGCCCTTGAGGGAAATGGAGAAGATTATAGTTTTGACATCGAGGCAGGTGTCGGATCCGTATTTCTGGATGGCAGAAAAATATCTAATGCTCGTCACCACAGTTCGAAAGCTGACAATTCTATTAAAGTAAACGGAGGTGTTGGAAATGTCATGATAGACTTTTCCACTCCCTCAAATTGGTAAAAAATATAAAAATTTATCTGTTTGGACTTGCAATCCAGGTATACAAATATTAAAATAAGATAGAATAAAAGGGGACGTTGATATAGAATAAATAACGTCCCCCATTTCAATGACTTTAATAACGGACGGAAAGGGTAAAGGAATGAACAGAAAAAGTATACTGGGATTGATAGCATTTGGCCTAATTATAACAATTGGTTTATTTATTTGGGTCAATTTCATCATTCATGATGATATCAATATTACGGATGATCAGAAGAAGAATGGGTCCTTTGAAGATAGCCCGGTAAAATCAAAATCAGGGAAGGATTTCTCACAAAACAAAAGCGAGGCACACGCCGATACAACAGACAATGCCACAGACAATGCCACAGCGAATAGCAGGAAGTCTGACGAGCCCTGGTTAGCTTCTAATCCTACAGACACCGGTATGAATCAAGAGGATGAGACGGACAAGGATCCGGTTTCTTCACCGGAGGACGATTTCATGGATGAGGCAAAGACAGCCGTTAGCCAAAGTCATGCAGGAAATGGGGTTGCCGGCGGAAAAATTCTTTCAATGAATATCGAACCTACAGATAAAATAATAGATGAAGCAATTACGGAGGGTGATATCATTAGCCACTCACCGGATCTGCAATTAATTTTTCGGTGTGATAAGGTTAATTATGAAGAATATTTACCTGAAACAGCCAGTACGCCGGATATGGATAAAGCATTGGATATAATGAATCCTGAGATGGATATAACGGCAGAAGCTGCCATACTATTGGATACAGATACAAAAAGTGTACTATATTATAAGAATCCCATAAAGGTTGAATTTCCGGCAAGTACGGCGAAACTTCTAACCTGTCTGGTGGCCCTCGACTGGTGCAAAGAAGAGGAACAGGTGACAGTCGGTGATGAGATTAAAATGATCGCACCGGATTCTTCGCGGGCGTATCTTAATCAGGGGGAAATACTTTCCATACGTAATCTTCTGGCAGGAATGCTGTTACCCTCAGGCAATGATGCAGCCTACGCAACTGCTGTCTACGTCGGACGAAAGTCGCTGCAGGATGTGAATGCTTCCAGGGAGGATGCTGTTACCGAGTTTTCTAAATTGATGAATATAAAGGCTCAGGAGCTGGGAGCGAAAAATTCCTGCTTTAAATCCCCGGATGGTTATGACGCCATTGGACAATACACAACGGCATATGATATGGGGATGATCGCTTTGGCGGCTGCAAATAATCCTACGATCTGTGAAATAAGCCGTAAGAGCAGTGCCAGAAATATCTTTATAAGCGGTGAGGACGTAACCTGGAACACCACCAATTCCTTGATTAAAAAAGGGAGTCAATGGTTTTATTCCTATGCGGTTGGACTAAAGACGGGGACCAGTTCCCTGGCAGGAAGGTGTATCGTTGCTGCGGCTAAAAAGGATGAGAAGGAAGTCGTATGTGTCATCATGGATGCCTCATCTGCAGGGAGATGGGAAGATGCCATAACCCTGCTCAAGTATGGGTTAAATCAGTGATCATTATATCAGGATAAACAAAGGAAGGAAATAATAGGATGGATCTTTTAAGAAAAGAACAGAAGAGAGTAATCAGCTGGTCGGGATTTTCTCTATTTATTATGGCAGCAGTTGTTTTTTTGGTACAACTACTGTTGGAATTGATCATTTCGCTTACCAATCCGGTACTTTTTAAAACGGATTGGTTGATATGGGTAGAAACTGCAATTACAGTATCGGGAATTGGAGCACCGGTTTTTATTGCTTTCATCAGCAGGATTCCGGACAGGGAACATAGGGAGATAAAGAAGTTGACCGTGTCTCAGTTCTTTGTAATCTTTTTTATTTGCGTAGCCGCTATGTATCTCACCAATTATCTGAGCGTGTTTTTGACTTTTATCATTTCCTTAATAAAGGGAGAAAGTGTACTTAACCCCATGTATGAGGCTGCGGTCAATAGTAATCTTTATTTTATGTTCGGATACGGAGCGTTGATCGCACCGGTTATGGAGGAGTTAATGTTTCGGAAATTCCTGCTTGGAAGGTTGAGAAGGTTTGGAGATCTCCCGGCTATCATCTTCTCAGGGGTTGCCTTTGGTCTGTTTCATATGAACTTATCCCAGTTTTTCTATGCGGCAGCATTGGGAATGATCTTTGCCTATGTTGTTATTCAGACGAATACAGTCAGGTACACCATTTTGCTACATATTATGATCAATGCAATCGGTGTGGCAGCCACACCGATTGCATTGAAACAGGATAACATTGGATTATTAATGATTATGGCAATATGGGTAATTACCTCAATTTCTGTAGGTGCCGTATTCTTTGCTTTAAATATTAAGAAGATTAAATTTAATAAATCGGATGATAATGTATTAAGAAAACGAGACTATCTTTTAAATACCGGTACCATATTATTTATATTGATTTGTGTTGCACACATAATCTATATTACCTTCTTTGCTTAGTTATCATTACTTGAATAAAGCTACACGTCGATCTTGATATTAATCCTTAAATTTAACGGTGATATCACCGCTGCTTAAATCAGCTTTGACCTTACGGGCACCGTTTTGGCCAATGACAGCATTGCTTTCATAACTGTTGGAGCCCACTTTAATTGCTCCATAGGAGGTATTTAAATCAAATTTATAATCATCTTCAGCACCTGACAGGTTGAGTGATGCAGATCCATAGCTGTCGCTGATCAAAATATCGGAGATGTCCACACCCTTCATGGTAATATTTCCGCTGCTTAAGCTGGCGGAAAAATCATTAGCGGTCATGTCAGAGATCTCCACATTGCCGTAAGAATTGGTGACCACGACGGAGTTACTCTCTATTCCTTTCATATCCAAAGAACCACTGGACATAGAGATATCGATTCGGGATAGGTTGTCAGCAGTTTTTTCCTGGTTTACATTGTTAAAATGACAATTTCCGTAGGAATTACTTAAGTCGAGTGAATCTGACTGAAAATCACGGATGGAGCATTCCCCGGAGGATAAGTTAAATTCTGATGTTACAGCGGCGGCTTTTTCGACTGTAAAATTACCATAAGAAATATTTGCTTTCAATTGATCTGTGCGAAAACCGGCGATATTCACATTACCGGAAGCATTATCCAATTTAATGCGATTCAGGTCGGTATCGGAAGGTACATAAATCTTAATATAGTTTTTTAAATTGAAATTAATCGAATAGGAATCGGGAAAGCAGTAGCGGTCATTAAAAGTGAGCGCTCCATTCTCAATGGTATATTCAGGCTCCTCTTCCCAGTAAGTGTAGTCTATTTCCACGTAATAACCGTCCGAAGGAATGATCATTACATCTGCAGAAGCGGTACTGATATCGATACTTTTCATTGGTTCTGTGGCTGTTTTTTGGATGATAAATTGTTGGCTGTCAGCTTTTTTTAAAACATGAGTATTGTTGATAATATAACGGGATCCGCATCCGGTGAGAAGTACGGTAAGTATGACGGCAATTAGAGAGAGCCTTGCTCGGCCCAAAGATTTTTGCATATAAGTATCCTCCCTATCTAACGATTGGTGTTTCTTACCATAATATACGTTGGGAAATAGTAAGATGTCAAGTAAACGATACGATTATAAGCTGATTTTAATATTGTTCTAATCCGGCATAAAAACACATCCAACATAAACTTTTCAATATAGAGTTCCTTCCGGCAGTACCTGGGTTGTGTAGTTTAGAACCTTATGTACTGTTACATGATGCAACGTAGCAAGAACAGCTTGGATTCGGAATCAATTTGCCGAAATTATATGTGTAGCTTTGAATGGGGCGTGAACAGGAGATAATAAGAAAATGTAGTTCTTTCATAAAATAATCCATGGAAAATGGAACATAATTTGACTATGATAAGTATGTACGAATGTGGTAATAAGAAAGGAGCTATTATAAGATGGATAACTTTACATTTTACAGCCCTACGTATTTTGTATTTGGTAAAAATACGGAGAATGAGACAGGTCAGTATGTGAAACGTTTTGGCGGTACGAAGGTACTTATTCATTATGGAGGAGGTTCCGTGATCCGATCCGGACTTCTTGATCGGGTGAAGTCCTCCCTGGAGAAGGAAAATATCTCATATATAGAGTTGGGAGGAGTAAAACCAAACCCAAGAAGCGGATTGGTATATCAGGGAATAGAACTATGCCGTAAGGAAGGTGTAGATTTTGTGTTAGCGGTGGGAGGAGGAAGCGCAATAGATTCTTCAAAGGCTATTGCTGCCGGAGCCGTATATGAAGGTGATTTTTGGGATTTCTATGAGGGCAGACCCGTAACAAAGGCCTTGAAGGTTGCAACAGTATTAACGATTGCGGCGGCGGGAAGTGAGGGTTCACCAAACTCAGTTATCACCAACGAAGATGGGATGCTTAAACGGGGTGCGGCAGGAGAAGCACTCCGTCCGGTGTTTTCTGTTTTGAATCCGGAGTTGACCCAGACGTTGCCGGCTTACCAGACAGCCTGTGGAGCTGCTGACATCATGGCACATATTTTTGAACGGTATTTTACAAATACAAAAGAGGTGGAGGTAACGGATCGCTTATGCGAGGCGCTCCTTTTGACAATGGTAAAGGAAGTCCCAAGAGTAATTGCTGATCCTGACAATTATGAGGCTCGTGCCAACATTATGTGGGCGGGAATGGTGGCCCATAATAATCTGGTCGGAGTAGGACGGGTACAGGATTGGGCCAGCCATGGTCTGGAGCATGAACTGTCTGCGATCTATGATGTGGCTCACGGTGCCGGATTGGCCGTTGTATTTCCTGCCTGGATGACCTATGTGATGAAGCATGACGTCCATCGATTTGCACAGATTGCAGTCAGACTATGGGGATGCCAGATGAACTTCTTTCATCCGGAGGAGACGGCAATGGAAGGGATCGAGTGCTTTAAGAGGTTCTTGATGTCCATCGGAATGCCGGTTAATTTCTCTCAATTAGGAGCAAGGGAGGATGATATTGGGCTGATGGTGGAAAAGCTTCGGCTGGGTGCAGATGGTACCCTTGGTAATTTTGTTCCGCTTGAGAGCAAAGACGCACAGAAGATTTATCAGCTGGCACTATAAATAAAAGATCTGGATACTGCAATCGACCTGATTTGCAGTATCTTTTTTGGTCCAGCTAAGGGGTATGCGCTGCCTCCTGCTCTTGCATAAGTATAGAAGGAACGATGTGACAGGATGTGATTGATTAACTCAAGCAAGGATTGATTTGTATGATTTATATACAAGGTTTCTATGGCCAGGGTTGGTTTGTCCGTGATGATACAATCCACACCAAGGCTATTCATCCGCTCTATCTCCTGGGTTTTGTTTACCGTCCAGGCGTAAACTTCTTTACCCGCCTTATGGGCGGTATCCACAACATGGGAGGAGATAAAAGCAGATTGTATACTGAAAAAATCAACATCCTGATTTGTGTAAAAATCACCGAAGACTGCGGATAGAATATAACCGGTTTTAATTGCAGGATTCAATTTCTTGATCGTTGATAATGAGGCAAGATCTCCGGAAGTGATCACGCATTGATGTTCGTAATGATATTTTTTAATCAGGCTGCTTAACTTGGTTAACATAGTTGGATTGCTGCTGTTTTTAATATCGATATTTAATTTAATCTTTCCCTTACAGAATTTCATCGCCTCTTCCAACGTTGGTATTGTTATTCCTGCAAATTCACTACCAAACCAGGAACCGGCATCCAGTTTTTTTATTTCCTGCAGGGTAAGATCTGCCACATTTTTATTTACTCCGGTAGTTCGCCATAGGTTTTCATCATGAAGTAATATGAGCTCGCCATCTTTGGTTTGCCTGATATCAATCTCCGCATAGTCTGAGCGTGCAATCATAGCATTTTCCAGGGAGGAAAGTGTATTCTCAGGCGCAACATGGGAATTGCCCCGATGAGAACAAATTTGAATTCCGGTTAGTGCTTCCTTTAAATATAGTGAATCATTTCTGATGGTGAGGTAACAATGAAACATACCGGTTAAGGCAAGAAAGAGGCTTGCATAAATTACAGCAGATCTATGCTTCCTCATGAAACCGGGAGGTTTGAGGTCGTGGGCAGAGGCAGTATGATGATTGGAATCAGGGCATTTGCTTTGGTTGTTCAAATAAAAAGAGGAAAGCATTTTTACATTCATCAATGTTGCGGCCATGTTAAAACCGATCATAGAATAGAGATTTATTCCGGGCTGGATGGATAGAAAAACGGGAACACGAAGCGGCTTATCAGATAGCAGATAAACCAGGAGAGCAGCTACAATGATGACAATCAAATAAATAAAATAAAAGCCTATTATCAATAAAACATGAAAAAGAAGGAATTTAGCAGTGACCTTACCTGTCTGTTGATGAAGCAGGTCTTTCGAATGCTCCAGCGCTGCTACGAATTTACAGTTATGACTGAGGCAGACGGGAAGTAAAAAAATAGTTCTTAAAACAATAAACCCGAGGAAGAGATAGCTTAAAATAAGCAGGCCTTTCGTAAAGCTTGCGTCAGAGGTTCCGGTGCCCGTATGTATTCTGCTATAAAGTGTAATCATGGTTAAGCAAGGAAGTTGAGTAAATAATGTAAGGAGGAAGTTGTAGAGAAGCAAAGGCAGACCCGCGGAGTTTAAACCGTGTATTGTTTTTGAAAATCCATGAATGATAATAGTTAATAGATTCTCCCCTTCATATTCCTTTGTTTGTATACAATAAGAAACCAGGGTAGTCATTTTAACCATGAGAAAAAACAGGTAGAACAGAAGGAAAAGACTCAATAAAAGGATGGTTGGGGGAGAAGATATAAAGGGGATCAGATTTTTGGAGGTGATATAACTGATGTCACTAAAAAACATAGCAAGGACTATGCATTGATTCAGTAAGGGTAATAAAATCAGAAAAAATATAACCTGATAGAATGTTACAAGGAGCAGCATCGTCTTAAGGGAAGAATTTATTAGATCAGACAGGATATAGTTTACTTGTTTCATTAATTTCCCTCCATTACTTTAAAACCGATGCTTTTACTGATTGCATATCTTGATTTTTTTTACCCATATGTTAAAATAGATTAATGCAATTTCCACTTGCTGGAAAGGCGTGACGTGGTCAACAAGAGATTCATTAATGAAATGTATTATTAAGAGAAGGAGTATATTACTGGTGACGGAATTATTAGTAAAATTATTTATTAAAGACAGTGATAAAATAGAAGATCAGAAAGTGCGGACCTCTTATGGAGTGGTGGTAAGTATTGTGGGAATGATCTGCAATATCATCTTGTTTGGAACCAAGTTTGCAGTGGGGCTATTGATCAACAGTATATCGGTTACTGCGGATGCCTTTAATAACTTATCCGATGCAGCCTCTTCCGTTATTAGTTTTATTGGAGTGAAACTGGCTGGCAGACCGGCAGATAAGGAACACCCTTTTGGACATGGAAGATTTGAATACATCTCAGCACTTGCGGTCTCTTTTCTGATACTACAGGTTGGATTTTCGTTATTTAAAGATTCTATTACAAAAGTAATGAATCCGGATGAGATTAAATTTAATATCGTTCTGGTCGGTATACTATGCTTATCTGTGTTTGTAAAAGTCTGGCTGATGCTGTTTAACAGGAAACTGGGGACAAGGATTAATTCGGCCGTTATGAAGGCTACGGCAGCAGATTCTCTCGGGGATGTGCTGGTAACATCTGCAACAATCATATCAACCTTAATTGCAGGACTTACGGGACTTAAAATAGATGCATATATGGGATTGGTGGTTTCTGTTTTTGTTATGCTGGCGGGAATTCGGATTGCAAAAGAAACATTGGAACCCTTGCTTGGTCAGGCAGTTGATCATGAAGTTTATTTGAAAATTACGGATATGGTAGAAAGTTATGATGGGATTGTAGGTACGCATGATCTGATCATCCACAGCTATGGACCGACACACAGGATGGCTACCATTCACGCTGAGGTGCCAAATGATATCAATTTCGAGCAGGCCCATGAGACAATAGATCTAATTGAACGGGATGTGCTGAAAAAGCTGGATATTTTTCTTGTAATTCATATGGATCCAATCGAAGTAAATGACAAAAAAGTACTTGAGAATAAAGAAATGGTAATTGGAATTATTCAAATATTAGAACCACGGGCAAGCATTCATGATTTTCGTATTGTGAATGGAGAGCATCAGATCAATCTGATCTTTGATCTGGTTATGCCCTATTCTTATACGAAAGAAATGGAACAGAATATTTTATTGCGTATTATTGAAGAGGTCAGAAAAAGAGACGCACGGTATCAGTGCATCATCACGCTGGATAAGAGCTTTGTCGCGGAAGAATAAATTTGACTTGCCGGATGGCAGCGAGAGGAGAAAAGGATGATTATTGATTTTCATACCCATATATTCCCTGATGAAATTGCGGAGCGGACCATTGGGAAATTGGAGAAGGTAGGTAATATCACTGCATTTACCAATGGAAGACTGGATGGATTAAAAAGGTCTATGCGCGATAGCGGTATTGATCTATCGGTTATTTTACCGGTTGTTACGAAACCGGTTCAATTTAATTCAGTGAATTCTTTTGCCGCACAGATTACAGGACAGGATGGAATCATATCTTTTGGCGGGATTCATCCGGATTCAGAGGACTTTAAAGTACAATTAAAGACAATTCGAGATTTGGGACTTCTGGGAATAAAACTGCATCCCGATTATCAGGATACCTATATAGATGATCCAAAATACATTCGTATCATTCATCATGCAACGGAATTGGGACTAATTGTAATAATTCATGCAGGACTTGATATCGGACTTCCGGAGCCGATTCATTGCACACCTAAACGGGTGGCACGAATGCTTTATCAACTTGATGCGACGGAGCAGAAGATCATTCTTGCTCATATGGGCGGCTATGATTTATGGAATGAAGTGGAAGAACTCATTGTTGGCAGAAATGTATTTCTCGATACCAGTTACTCTCTGGGAATTATGAAAGATAGTCAGTTCCTGCGGATTGTGAAGGAACATGGAGCTGACAGAATTCTCTTTGCTACAGATTCTCCATGGGCAGGTCAGAAAGAAGCGGTAGAACATTTAAAGGCAATGGATCTGACGGAGGAAGAACTTGCTATGATATTCTATAAAAATGCCGGGAAATTGTTAAAAATGGAAGTATAATTTTACACATTTGATTAAAAAATATATATTATAAAAAAAATAAAAATAATTCTTGAAAAATATAGAATGATGCGTTATAATATCATTCGTGGTCACAAAAAACCACAAAAGAATATTTAGGGCTATCGCCAAACGGTAAGGCACTGGACTCTGACTCCAGCATCTCAAGGTTCGAATCCTTGTAGCCCTGTTCTAAAAAAAGAGCTTCCAATGAAGCTCTTTTTTTGTATAGAACAGGGCTTGCCCTGATTCGGAGCTTCCAATGAAGCTCTTTTTTTGTATAGAACAGGGCTTGCCCTGATTCAGAGCTTCCAATGAAGCTCTTCAATAAAGAAGCTACAACATAAATCTGATAAATGGTAATCCTACCAATACGTGATTTATGTTGTAGCTTTTTCAATATCTATTGCCTGGTATTTTGTTTGTTACTTTGCTGCTTTTGCTGCCTCAATAATTGCTTTTAAGTAACCTTGTGTATCTACCAGAGTAGCACTGGAAACTGCATCAACTACTTCTTCCGGAGTTTTTCCGTTAATTGTTTTCTCTAATTCTGCAATTGTCTTGCCTTCAGCATATTTCTGAATGGCAGTATAATTTGTAATAAGATCCTGCGTAGATCCACCTGCTTCAGCCATATGAGCGCTGTATGCTTCAGCATTTGCTCTCTTAGAAGCAAGTCCCACAGCTGGGTCTTTATAGTTGGTAGCAAAATCACCTTCAGCTAATTTGTCACTGTTGGGGACCAGAGTGCTGCTGTCGGCATTCATAAACTGGAAGTCATCAATATAGGCCTTCGCAATCTTGTCTCCATCCATAACAACAGTTGCAACTGTAAAACTCTTTGTGCCATGAGCCGCATAGTCAACCTGACCGATCTTAAGATCGCTGGATTTTCCTGAGCATGCTGTCAGTGAAGCCGCAATAACCATTGTGCACACAAAACCAATAATTCTTTTTTTCATAAAGTTCTCCCTTTTTCCTTTAAATTAGATAAATACTATTTATCCTATTTGAATTATATAATATGAATATAGTAATGTCAATAAATTAACGAACGTCGTAATTGAATTGTTAATATTATGAAATAAAATAGCGAAATAGGATGGAAACAAACAAATAATATACGAATAAATGAAAGTATCATAGAATGATGTCGAATAATATTACATTATTGTTAAAACGATGACAATAAAATCACCCGATGGTATTGATTTCATTAGTGTAAAATTTGGGAAGAGGATGTATGAAGTATGATAAGTTTGGTAATAATGATTGAAATAAAAGTTCCTAACTTATATAAGGAGGTTTCCTAATGAAATTAAAATTGACATTGACTTTTATTTTGATTATTTTTCTCTTTGCAGGTTGCGGCAAGAAGGATGCGGGAACAGATAATAATCCTACTCCTACCTCGGCGGGACAAGCAACGCCGACTCAGGCGGGAGAAACAACGCCAACTCAGACGGCAACGCCGACGGCTCAGGCTACACCCGATGCAGTAAGCTCGGCTTCCATCGTAGATACTTCGGATGCCTTTGTAAAGGCAATCAGCAAGACAGGTACGTGGATCATAGCTACCACAAAGGATCTGACCATTGATAAGGACTTGCTTTTGGAAGGCGAGTTTAAGAATGGGAAAAAGGATGATGCAGGTAAGGATGTGATTCAGCGTAAAATCGCTCTTTACGAACAGGATGAAAATCGTAATATCACCAAGAAATTTACGTTAACCGCTCCTAAATTAACCATAACCAGTCCGATGGCAAGTATTCAGCACGGAACATTCATAGGAGATCTGTATGTTTCGGTATCAGATTTTAAACTGGTAGACGCTATAGTGGATGGTAACGTGTACTTTACAACAAATGAAGCTAAATCCACCTTCTCCATGGACGAAACCAGCAAAATAACCGGCAAACAGGAAATGGCAAAATAATATTGCTTTAAATTAATAAAATACCTTCCTTGGGATGAATAACAGTAGGTTCTTTACTGACATCCTTCGGAAGGTATTTTTGGTCGCATGAAAATTTTATCATTATCATGATTCCCATCCGACAACCGGATCCTTATAGTAATTGATACCTTGATATGTCATTCGTAAGGCATGGTCCTTCAATCGTAGCTTATACTCCTTCCATTCTTTCAATTCTTTCGGAGTCCATCCAATTTCTGCATAACCTAAGAGCCTAGGAAACGCCAAGTATTCCATGTCATCCATGGTTTCTATTGTTTCGGACCACAAAGGACATTCTATTCCGAGGATGGATTTGGCAGGGGAATAGTCCGAAGGGTCCCATTGGTATGCGGTATCCGTGGGGATAAGTCCTGCCCATATAAGACCCAAGGGTGAAGTGTCATCATATTTCATGTCAAGATAGGCCTTCATGGATGGGGACTGGATGATCTTCATATCTTTTGATAAGGCGGAGGAAATCTTTAAATTCCAGTTCTGCAACACAGCATCAGAGGCAATTCCTTCGGATTCATCCATCGGGTTCCAACCGATTACCTTCTTCCCATAATGTTTTACAATTTCATTTACTCTTCCCATAAAATAGTTGTAGTCATCAATTGGGGTGGAAGAAGTTTCGTCACCTCCAATATGGATATAGTCCCCGGGTGTAAGAGAAGCTAGTTCGCCGATTACGTCATCAACAAAGTCATAAGTGACTTCTGACCGGCACATCAGAGAGCTGAATCCCACATCAATTCCGGTATATAACTCTTTCCTTACTCCGTCAGGGTTTAGCTCACCATAAGAGGCCAATGCTGCATTACAGTGACCGGGGAGGTCAATTTCGGGGATTACTGTAATATAGCGTGAATTTGCATAACGAATAATATCGAGGTAATCCTCCTGAGTATAATATCCGCCGCCCCCTCCACCAACTTCAGAGCTTCCTCCGATACTAGTCAGTTTTGGCCGGGATTTAATTTCAAGCCTCCAGCCCTGATCATCTGTCAGATGAAGATGAAACTGATTCATCTTATATTCAGCCATGCGGTCTATCATAAGCTTCACTTCCCCTACCGTAAAAAAGTGCCTCGCCACGTCAAGCATCATACCTCTGTAGGCATAGGAAGGGTAATCAATAATTTCAGCACAAGGAATGATCCAGTCGGTATTTGATGAAACAGTCCCCTTTGCGATCTTTGCGGGCAGCATCTGTTTTATTGTTTGAACACCGCGAAACAGACCTTCCGGAGAAAAGGCACTTAGCTTTACCCCAAAGGGACTTACACTTAGTTGATATCCCTCATCACCCAGACCGGGAGAATTTATCGTAGTCAGATAAATTCCCCCAGCCTGAGGCTCGTCTGAAAAGCTGACCCTGATATCATAGCCGGTAGATGGATTCAGAGCATCAGCCAGATACTGACCGATGTTTAGGATTTCCTTTGTTTCTTTTGTACTGCTGCCATGAACATAGATTCTGGCAGTTGAAGTAAGGGTGAAGACTCCATTGGATTCCTTGTACACAACGGGTTTAGGGATAATACTGTTAACAGGTGCTTCCGGGGGCTGCCTGATGATGGATATAATACTGGTGTCTTTACCAAAAAGACCGCTGCCAGTCATCAGACCGGTAATAACAACAGTAAGAAGAAGCAGGAGAACGAGTGACAATAATCGTATTTTTCTTTTATTCACCTGATTGATCATGTGACTCCTTTCAATAAATGATAATATTTGAGGATAGAATAATCGATTCATAAGGGGATAGACAAGAGATATCTTTGGATTCTTTGGTATGATTTTGGTGAAACGGCAAAAACCTTTGCGGCGGGATAACAGAGAAACAAAACCAGACATACAGAATTGTGTTTGTTGTCATAACTTCGGAAGCTGGAAAAGTAATTAGGCAGTAAAAGAAGCTGCCTGATTTTACACATTAAATCTGACAGTCAGATTTAATGTGTAAAATAGATATTAGCAAAAAAACTGCCTGAATTTGTTGAGTATAACCAAAGAATAATCATATATACTGTCATGTTGCACAACGCTATATTCGTTGACAGAGATTTTTATCAATGATATAATCAAAATAATCTGTATGGCAGATACAAGCTGACATACAAAAGTACCGGAAAGGAGAACGTTTAATATTAATATGGACAAATTTAGTTATCAGAAAGTGAAGAATGAGCTTCTGGATGAAGTCAGAACAATGCCCATAGGAGCAAGGCTTCTTTCCAGACCGGAGCTGGCAAAAAAATATGATGTGTCCAGAACGACAATAGACAAAGCAATTTCGGAATTGATAGGAGAACATTATTTATATGCGATTGATGGTAGCGGCACCTATGTTGCAGAACAATATAAAATTCAGTCCGATGAGCGTAAAGAGGAACTTTATAAAAGCTGGGGCGTTGTTTTGCCTGATATTCGACATGATACTTATCCGGGTATTTTGCGCGGAATTGAAGATGTAGCTAATGAAAATGAAATTAATATCATTATTTGTAATTCGGACAACAATGTAAAAAAGCAGTCGGAATATATTGATAAATTGCTTCGGACCAAGGTTTCGGGAGTAATTATGGTTCCGGCGATTACCAATGAAGACTGTCATGAAACTTTTGCCAGGCTGGTGGATGAAATTCCCGTTGTATTCTGCAATCGTGCGGTTGACGGTGTGAAAGGACCGAAGGTATTTTCTAATAATTTTTTTGGTGCATACCTTGCAACAAAGCATTTGCTTTCCAATGGTTATAAAAATATTGCTTTTATTACAAAACAATGGTATCCCACTGCAATGGAACGATTCCAGGGCTATATCAGTGCATTGAATGAGGCGCATAAGGATACCAATGAAGCATTGTATACCTTTGAAACAGATGAGGAAGGCAAGATTGATGTGGCATTGGCTGCAAGAAATTTATTATCACAATGTCATGATGTGGATGCAATTTTTTGCTTTAATGATACGATTGCAAAAAGTGTATATCCCGAGGTTTTGAAGGCCGGATATGAGGTTGGAATTAACTTTGGTCTGGTTGGTTATGATAATACACATATCTGCGATCAAATGCCTGTGAAGTTGACATCGGTGCAATTTAAAACCTATGAAATCGGTAAGGAAGCAGCCAGACTGATGATCCGCATGATGAGCGGAGAAAATATTCCATCAAATAAAGTAATTGTATTACAGCCCCAATTGGAAATCAGGGAAAGTAGTTTACATAAATCAAGGATGTAAATAAAAGAAAGTAAATCAGATGAAAATTTTTAGTACCAAAATCAGGTACTCTTGGTTTTTGCACCCTTTTTTAATCCGGGAGGGTAATCTGATTTGATTTAATAAAAATTAATGATATGGGAGGAAGCAAAATGAAAAAGAATTTATCAATCTTGCTGGTAATCATCATGTTAATCTCTTTGGTGGGCTGTTCCAGCACAAGCAACAAGACAAGTGACAGCAATAATACGGCAGCGGACAAGGAAAATACAACCCCTTCGGATGCTCCGGTAGTAGAAGACGACCCAGAGGCAGATAATCTGCCGGTGGGTCCGGTTGAAATTGAACTATGGACGGATATGACAATCGATGAATCCATATTGACCAATATGATTGGAAAATATGAAGAATCATATACCGCCAAAGGATATAACTATACTGTAAAATTAAATAAGTTTGCCGGATCTGAACGCAGTGCCTTAATCAATGCGGCAATAGAGACCAGGACACTTCCGGCCTTGCTGCTCTCTGCCTGGTTCACCACATCCGACTATGTACATCAGGGGTTAATCGCAGATATTACGGACATTGCTGGTTCTGTAAAAGATGATATGTACGATTCTGTGTATAACGCTACCTTGATTGACGGAAAGAATTATATGGTTGGACTGTACCAATCCTATTACGGATTCTTATATAATGCGGATATGCTAAGCGCTGCCGGACTGGAGAAGTTTGTACCCGAAAATGAGTACGAAGTAGCCACCTGGTCTCTGGATGATTTTGAAAACACAATATTACCTGCATTAGCCGCAAACTTTGCAGGAACTGAAAAATATCCCATCGGTTTATTTGCAGCAGATAATCAGGCAGATACCTTTATGATGAACTGGTTAACCTGTACAGGAGGCAAGCTGTGGGAGAACGGATACAGTGTGGCAGGAGATGATACCAATACGGTTGCAGCACTGGATAAGATGATTTCATGGATGAAAAACGGTCTTACCAATGCCAACGTTGTGACAAAGAGCGGTGCTGAAGTCGGAGGAGAATTCAAAAATCAAATGTCGGCCATTACTTCCGGTCAGTTTACAAATTATAAGGCCAATCTGCTTTCCATGGAAAACGGTGAAATTGAGAAATTTGATATGAGAATAGGCGCAATTCCAATAAAAAACAATGGAACAGATACCTATACAATGGCAGACTATATCTATGGTGCTTCTATCATGAACAACGGGAATGAGGACCAGATGACGGTGGGAAGAGAATTCATCCGGTGGCTGTTATCTGACCAGGAATCATTAACTGCGATCAATACGAATGCCTTCCCCTGCTATACTTCTATCACAGAGGCAACTGCCGGTGATCATCCGGTTTATACGGAACTTGCCAAGATGGAACCCTATATTTGGGACTTCACAGGAAATGCAGCCGGATATGTATCTACCCGTTCCTTGCTGTTCCCCGAATTGCAGGCAGCATTTTCCGGTGAAAAGACGGCAGCACAGGCGCTGGCCGATTATCAGAAAAATGCAAACGAAGTAATTGATGATTATATGCAGAATTCCGTAGTGTTAAATTAATAATTATGAAATGATCAGATGAATTGGAATGGCTGTTATGACTGTAACAGTCATTCCGTAAAATCCATTGGAGGTAGAGACAGGAATGAAAAAATTAAGAGAAAACCTTCAAGCCTACATTTTTATCGGACCATTTGTTGTTTTGTCGGTCTTATTTATGGTATGGCCTATTTGCAAAGGCTTTATGAATAGCTTATATAACACGAAATGGAGCACTAGTATATTTGTTGGATTGAAAAATTATGCCACCATTTTTTCAAAAGATGTGTATGTTCTTGCAATTGGAAACAGTTTGTTGTTTGTGGCGATCGTTGTTCCCCTGCTGATTGTTCTGGGTCTTTGGATTGCGGGTAGCGTATTTGACAAAATGCCGAAGTATGTATCGGCGGTACGTATCTGCCTGTATGTTCCGGTGGTTTGTTCCATGGTGGTGATGTCTATTATCTGGAGATATATCCTTGACTCACAGACAGGGCTGGTCAAATATTTCAGTGTATTGCTAAAGACAGGTACCTTTGATCTCTTATCGGATAAAAAGTGGACGATTGTCCTTCTTATCTTTATTCTGTTTACAATGAATATCGGACAGAGCGTTCTTCTTTATATTGCCCATATGCTTGGGATTCCCAAAGAGTTATTTGAAGCTTGTACCATCGACGGAGGCGGCAGATGGGATATGTTTAAAAATATCCTGATTCCACTCACAAAGCCAACAACAGATTTTATTTTTATTACGCAAACATCTTCCGTTTTAAAAGTATTTATTGTGATCCAGTTAGTGACGAGAGGCGGACCAAATTACGGAACAACTACCATGATGTATCTGCTTTATCAAGAGGCTTTTGAAAAGTCAAATACAGGTATTGCTTGTGCGATTGGTGTCCTGATGTTCCTGATTTCCCTGGTACTGATTGTTTTCAGATTTATTTCAGATAAGAAAAAAAGAGGGTGATACAGCGATGAAAAATAGTACAAATAAAAAAATAAAGTATCATTCAAAATTTGATTTTATATCCAATATTATCATTATAATTTTTTGTCTGTTTTCCATATTTCCCATCTATTGGCTGTTTACAGGATCATTTAAATTTTCTGTGGATGTAATAAAGATTCCGCCCGATTGGTGGCCCGCCCGCTGGACAATTCACAATTATATCAACATGTTTAGGAATCAGCCTGTGGTATTATGGATTATGAACAGCGCGGTAATTACGGTTGGAACTACAATAGGAATCATATTAATTTCCTCAGGTGCGGGATTTGCACTTTCCAAGATGAATTTTGTGGGAAAAAAACTAATTAACGCGTTTATTATCGCGGCATTATTGATACCGATGGAAATTTATATTCTGCCATTATATAAAATAGTCGTGGATTTTGGATGGAAGGGCTCTTATCTTGGCTATATTTTACCGAATATTGCATTACCCTTCGGAGTTTATCTGATGAAGAACTTTTATGATACGATACCGAATGAAATCATTGAAGCTTCTGAAATAGATGGCTGTAATAAGGTGGTATTCTTCTTTCGGTTTGGAATTCCCCTGTCAAAATCCGGAGTTGCCGCTTTGGCAATCATGTCAGGAGTACGGATCTGGAACAATTATTTATGGCAGTTGTTAAATGCTACAAATGAAGCAATCAGCTATACGCTGCCGGTAGGTGCGGCAAAATTATTTGATAGTATGGTCGATGTGGATTATGGCCTTCGCTTTGCCGCAGCATCCTTAACGGCAATTCCCTTGCTGCTGATTTTCTTTGCATTCCAGAGGTTTTTCACGGAAGGTGTTTCGGCAGGAGCGGTGAAGGGGTAAGAAACCGCAAAAAGGATTTATGTATATTACAAAATTAAAATACAAGAGGAACGAATAGACATATTCGTACGCATGGGAATAGGAAGGATATCAAGATGGATAAGGAATATCGTGGCATATATGCCGCATTGGTAACACCATATACCAGAAACGGAGAGGTGAATTACAGTGAATTAAAGAAGCTGATCAATTATTTGATTGAGAAAGGGATTGATGGTTTCTATGTTGGCGGAAGTACGGCAGAAACATTTTTGCTGAGTAATGAGGAACGTAAGAAAATACTTGAAACAGTTGTGGACGCCAATCATGGAAGAAAGAAAGTAATTTGTCATACGGGTGCAATTTCTACCGATCAGGCGATAGATTTTGCTAATCATGCCAGGGCAGCCGGCGCAAACGCCATCTCTGCCATCAGTCCGTTTTACTATAAATTCAGCAATAAAGAGATTACAGATTATTATCATGACATTATGAATGCCACTGATCTTCCAATGTTCATCTATAATTTTCCGAATTTTTCGGGCTTTGCTCTGACCCAGGATATACTGGATGAATTAATGCGGCATGAGAATCTGATCGGCGTTAAATTTACCAGCAGTGATTTCTTTATGCTGGAGCGGATCAAGACCAATCATCCCGAATTGATCGTATGGAACGGATTTGATGAAATGCTGGCAGCCGGATTGATGATGGGAGCGGACGGAGGAGTAGGAAGCACCTATAACTGCATGTGCCCGTTAATCCATAAGATCTATGACAGTTTTCTTGGCAAAAATATGGAAGAGGCGCAGGAGTATCAGAAACAGGCAAATTATGTAATCAAAGCAATATGCAATCATGGGGTTTTTGCATCAATAAAAACAATATTGGAGTTTGAAGGCTTTGAATTTAACGGATGTCGCAGACCTTTTGCCGCTATGACGCAAGAGGGCAGGAAAGAACTGCGCGATGTTTATGAAAAATATATTATAACTGCATAATAACTTAAAACTGTGTGCCATCTGATAGGAAGACCGGTTGATCAGTGTTTTATCAAATTGCAGGGAAATAATGTGCTGAAAGTTTAGTGGAGGTAGGGAATGGACTGGAATGTTGTAAGAACAGATCCTTTTGATTTTGTAGTGTGCGGCGGAGGGCCATCAGGCTTTGCCTGTGCATTAAGTGCCGCCAGAAAAGGACTGAAAACCGCCATCATTGAAAAATATGGTTGCCTTGGCGGAACAGCGGCGCTGGCAGGAGTAAACCATCTGCTTGGCGGAAGAAAATTAAAAGAGGATACGAAAGAACACGTCAGAGTGACAGGCGGAATCTTTGATGAAATTACAGATGCCTTAATTGCACAGGGGGATGCCATTGAACCAAACAGCATTGACCTGGATTTTAATCCCTTTGGATGGTATCCTCGCATGGCGTCGGGTGTTGCTTTTCACGAAACCGCGCTGAAAATAAAGATGGAAGAAATGTGTACGAAAGCCGGTATCCGAATTTATTATTTCACGGATCTGATCGGTACAAATACGGATTCCGGAAAGATAACGGAAGTTTTGGTGCACAATAAAGACGGACTGGTGGCATTAACAGCAAAATACTTTGCCGATTGTACCGGCGATGCGGATTTGGCCTTTATGAGCGGAGTAGCATGCAGGAAAGGACGGGAATCGGATGGACTGATGACGCCCTGTTCTTTGATTATGCATCTGGATCATGTGGACGGTGATCAATATGTGGCATATCAAAATGATCATAATTCTCCAAAGCTCATTGAAATCATAGAGAGATTAAAAGCGGAGGGCACCTGGAAATTTCCCTATGAGATCTTCATTGCCATTCAGTTGGTTGAAAAAGATGTATTCATGGTCAATACAATCCGACAGATTGGAATAGACGGGACCAGTGAAGCTTCCGTCAGCAAAGCCATGATGGAGGGACGCAGGGAAAGTCTTTTGCTGTTTGAGATAATCAAAAATAATTTTCCCGGATTTGAAAACGCCAGAATTAGAAAAATAGCCGATCATATCGGAGTTCGTGAAACCAGGCACATTCTGGGAAGATATACCATTACGGTGGAAGATGCAATGAGTGGGACCAAATATGAAGATTGTGTGGCAGCAACTACTTATAATTTTGATCTGCCGGACCCGCTGCGTCCAAGCTATGACCCGATGATGGGCGATGCAAAGAATCCCAATGCGGCAAGAAAGCATGTTGTCATCCGGATTCCTTACCGCAGTTTATTGCCGGAAGGAATAGACAATCTGATTGTGGCAGGGAGGTGTATTTCCTCTGAGCGGGAAGTGCTTGGGCCGATCCGTATTATGGGACCTTGCATGATGACCGGTCAGGCTGCAGGGACTGCGGTTGCACAAGGGTTTTTAAAAAGCCGGAATCTGAATGAAATTGATGTGGAAGAATTGAAGAAAACATTATGGAAAGACGGCGTATTAAACCCCGATGAATTACCTTTTGACTGACGGTTATGAAGGAGACTTGCAATGATTTTTGACAATATGGAGAACAAAGAGATGTATAGGAAAATGTATAGGGGGTTTGATAAAGCCTTTGCATTTTTAGAAAAATGTCAGGCAAAAGCCCCTGACAGGGATTATTATGAAATAGACGGATCTCAAGTATATGCGGTGATTCAAAGATATGCAACAGCCGGTGAAAGTGAGATTAAGTGGGAAGCACATAAAAAATATATTGATATACATTATATGATAAGCGGAAAAGAATATATTGGCTGGACCAAAACAGGTGATCTGGCACAAAAAGATTCCTTTGATGAAGTGAATGATTGTATTTTGGCAGAGGAAACGAAGGCGCAGCCGGTATTCCTTCCCATGCATAAGGATGATTTTGCAATTTTTTTCCCCCAGGATTTACATAAACCCAAATGCCGTTATGAAGAAACTGGCAAAGTAACAAAGATTGTTGTAAAGATAGCAGTTGAATCATAATAACTCTCTCTGGTTGTGAGGTGCCGGTGTGCTGCTGCATTGATTTTCATTTCAATCAGCGCTTCCCCGGCATCTCCAGGCTCCGTCCATAACAAAAGCGGCAACAGTAGAGCTTTTTATTCCAAGCTCAAAAATTGAAAATTTTTCTGAGCATGCTGGTAAGAAGGATGATTATTTTCATACCGGTTTCTCGCTTTCTTTGAAGTTCAACCGATTCTGGCATGACCCGTAAGTCTTGGAAATACCAGAAATTCCAGGGTTCTCGACAAAAACAGAGGGACGCTTTCACGTGATCACTCTTGTTAATGATCTGACAATGAAGTCTCAATATTATTCCTTTTACACCCAAAAATGTTATATTGAAAGTGTTCTTAGTGCCAGGTAAAGTGATTTTCGAACATTTATGTCATAACTTGACATTATTTTTAAATGTGCTAATATGAAGTTTATGTTATTTGAAGTTTTCTTTCCTTGTTTATAATATATGACCGCAAATAGCGGGCTTTAAAGGAAATATCGTGACCGGATACCGGGATATAATCTTTAAAATTAGAAATAATAGGAGCAATGAAATTAAATTTGTCCTATAATCTGCCATATATTACAATAAAAAAATAGTACTCAGGGATGAAAAATTATGATATACTTAGTCTATTGAATTAGTAGGATTGATAGAAAAATAACGAAAATGACAGTCCATGTCACGTTATGAAAGCATTTTAATTAAGCGAGGAGAAGTTATGGGAAAGAATATTGTAATTGTCGGCGCAGGATACGCAGGCATCCTGACAGCCAAAAAATTAGCAAAGAAATTTAAAAAGCATAATGACGTCAATATTACCATCATTGATAAGAATCCATTCCATACAATGCTGACAGAATTACATGAAGTTGCAGCAAACCGTGTGGACGAAGACAGTATTAAAATTAGCTTAAAGAAGGTGTTTGCAGGAAGAAAAGTAAACGTTAAGCTGGATACGGTAACTTCTGTGGACTATGATCAGAAGAAGGTAATCGGTGTTAATGAAGCTTATCCATATGATTATCTTGTAGTAGCTGCAGGCTCTAAACCAACATTTTTTGGTATTCCGGGAGCAGAAGAACATACATTTAAACTGTGGTCTTATGAGGATGCTGTAACATTAAAGGAACATATACTTAACACGTTCAGAAAAGCGTCCTGTGAATCTAAAACAGAAGAAAGAAAGAAGATGCTGACCTTCTATGTGGTAGGCGCAGGTTTTACCGGTGTTGAGATGATCGGCGAGTTAGCAGAATATGTGCCGATTTTATGCGAAAAGTTTGAAATTAAGAGAGAAGAAGTTACTTTAGTTAATGTTGACGGCTTGAGCAGACCAATTCCGAATATGCCTGAAAAACTCTCTAATAAAGTTGTAAAGCGTCTGAATAAGATGGGTGTAGAGCTTAAAATGAGCGCCTTTGTAACGAATGTGGGCGAGGATTTTATAGAATTAAAGCAGAATGATAAAGTAACAAGTTATCGTGTTGGAACTGTGATCTGGGCAGCAGGTATTCAAAGTGCGGATATTACCAAGGAAGCAGGAAGTGCATTGGAATTGACCAGAGGCGGTCGTATTCAGGTGGATTCTTATCTTCGTTCTTCCAAGAATGAAAATGTATATGTCATTGGTGATAATATGAACTTTGTTGCACAGGGAGAAGAACGCCCTGTTCCTCAGATGGTTGAAAACTGTGAACAAAGTGCCGATACCTGTGCGCATAACATTACAGTTGCAATTACCGGGAATGGCTCTATGGAAGAGTACAAACCGGCATTCCATGGTGTAATGGTCTGTATCGGCGGACGATATGGCGTTGCTCATGTCGGTCTGCCTAACCACTTCTTTAGTTTGCCGTCATTTTTTGCAATGTTTGCAAAGCATTTTATCAACGTGATATATTTTATACAAGTACTTGGATGGAATAAGGTATTCAGCTATGCAAAGCATGAGTTCTTTACCGTTAGAAATTGCAGAAGCTTTGTTGGCGGACACTTTTCCAACCGAACACCAAGTTTTCTGTTGGTGCCATTGAGAGTATGGCTTGGTGCAGTATGGGTATTTGAAGGAGTCATGAAGATTGTTGAAGGCTGGTTTAAATCCCCGAAATTATCCGGTTTCTTTGGCGGAGCAGATTCCTGGTATGACAGTATTTTAAATCCGGTAGCCTCAGGTGGAACTACGACGCCGGATGCAGTATCTTCTGCAACAACAGCAGCGGTAGAACCCGCGGTAAGAGCAGTATCTACAGTGGCTACTCATGTAGCCAATATAATCACCGTGTCAGCCGATGCAGTATCTTCTGCAACAGGTGAAGCAGCCGGAGCGGCAGCCGATGCAGCGGGCAATGTTGTGGCAGCTGTAGGTAAAGTCATAATGAACTGGGATTTCCTTGGATTATTTAAAGTGATATTTGTAAGCGGCAAGGATCTTGCGCATTCCTCAATCGGCGATTATGCATTCCGCCTTGACGTTCCGATTATGAACTGGTTTGTTGAGAAATTAATATTGCCATATGATGGCGTTCAGATGGTAATGCAGATTTTTATAGTAGTAGCAGAAATTTTATTGGGTCTTGCATTAATGGGCGGTCTGTTTACCTTCCCGGCTGCGGCACTTTCCTTAGTATTACAGTTTATGTTTGTTTGCACTACAGGTTTATATTTGGGAACTTTCTGGATGATCTTTGCAGGAATCGCAGTATTACTTGGTGCTGGAAAGACCTTAGGACTTGATTATTATGCCATCCCGGGACTTCATAAAGTATGGAAAAAACTACCCTTCGTAAGAAAGTTGTATATTTATAATGACTAATAATAATAATATCATGAATGAAAATATCCAGGGACTTGTGTATGATGAAGCATTTGAATTGGCAAAGAAAGAAGTGGATCAGATCTTAGTCAAATCACCGCTTATCATTCGGAATTACATGAAGCATTTAACAACATCCCATGGTAAGTTTATACGGGCTGCTTCTGTAGTTCTTTGCGCACAAGATAAAGAAGGCTTCGTTCATCCCAATGCTGTGAAAATAGCAGCAGCAATAGAGATATTACATCTTGCCACACTTGTTCATGACGATATCATAGACAATGCGGATATTCGAAGAGGGAATGCGACATTACAGAAGAAATTCGGAAAAAGAACAGCGGTGATCTGCGGGGATTATCTGTTGTGCACCGCATTAAAAATCGCATCCTCGATTGAGAATAAAAAGGATTATCTGGACCTGAAAATGCCCGATTATATTGGCAGGGTATGTCTTGGTGAATTAAACCAGCATATCAACAATGATAATATTAATTTATCGATCTATCAGTACTTTAAAATCATATCGGGAAAAACTGCGGCATTATTTGAAGCATCTTTTTATGCAGGCGCTGTATTTTCTGACGCAAATGAAAAAGAAGTATTAAAATATAAGAAGCTTGGCTTTCAGATCGGAATGATTTTTCAGTTGACAGATGATTGTATTGATTTTGAAAATACGATTGAAGTGGCAAACAAACCGGTACAATCCGATTATGAGCAGGGTGTGATTACATTGCCGCTAATTCATGCATTTGAGCAAACGACAGATTTTAGGGATAAGGCAATGAAGCATGAGATTACACGAAGTGAGATTAATGAGGTGGTTAATAAAACCGGCGGCCTCAGCTTTACCCGCATGGTGGTAAAAAAATATTACAATAAATCTGTGAAAATCATTCAGTCGTTGGATACAACGGAGGGCAAAAGAGAAGGACTAATGGATTTATTAAATAAAGCTTCTCGATTAGCTTGAAGGATTGATGAGTAAATTAGATTATATTAAAATATAAACGAAAATAACCAGTACGTTTGCTTTTTTATGTCAGACTTCCATCTGATGGATAAGAGCAAACGAAGTGCTGGAGAAGTGCTGAAAAAGCACCGATCGGGCTTATACGTTTTTGAATGTTAATTTAATGACAATATCTTCAATGAGATATAACATCCATGATGCTATTCATCAGCCTCAGGTTGGGTTGTGACAGCGTGTAGTTATCATCCCATGCGGGAGATAACATCTTTAAGGTTTATTCTTTCAGGCTTACCCCTGAATTGAAATAAAAAAATGAATTGAGGAGGAACTAAAATGAAAAAATTATTATCTTTAGTACTTAGCTTAGCACTTATTATGGCAATGTTTACCGCTTGTGGTAAAAGTGATAAGACAGAAGACACATCTGCTAATCCTACAGCAGAACCTACACAGGAGGCAACACAGGCACCTACAGAAGAACCTACACAAGCACCTGCTGATACAACAGCGGCAACTGCTAAAACAGGTTTAGGTGTGGTATCATCTATTGCTAAATCTACCAATGCAGCAGCTGATGCGGAGGGTCTTGGTGAAACTGACTCCCTTGCTGTAGCTGTATTAGTTGGTCAGGATGGAAAAATTCTTGACTGCCAGATTGATATGGGACAGACAAAAGTTAATTTCTCTACAGAAGGAAAAATCACAACAGATTTAGCATCTGTAGTAAAATCCAAACAGGAACTTGGAACTGATTACGGAATGAAGGGTATCTCCGGTATTGGCAAAGAGTGGAATGAGCAGGCTGATGCATTTGCTGCTTACGTTATCGGGAAAACAGTAGATGAAGTAAAGGGTATTGCAGTAAATGATAAAGGTACAGCTGGTGATGCTGACCTGGCTTCTTCTGTTACCATACATATCGGTGATTTCATTGCTGCTACTGAAAAAGCTGTGAATAATGCACAGGATTTGGGCGCTTTGGCTACAGATAAAATTGGTCTTGGTATTATTACACAGATTACCGGATCTAAGGATGTTGCTGCTGATGCAGATGGTTTAGCACAGGCATATTCTTATTATGTAGTAACTACATCCAATGCAGAAGGTGTCATCACAAGCAGCTTTGTGGATGCATCCATCGGTAATGTAAACTTCAATGCAAAGGGCGAAATTACTACAGACTTAGCTGTAGGTCCCCAAACCAAACAGGAGCTGAAAGATGCTTATGGCATGAAGAAAGCTTCCGGTATTGGCAAAGAGTGGTATGAGCAGGCAAACGCATTTGCTACCTATGTAACAGGCAAGACAATTGATCAGGTGAAGGGTATTGCTGTTACAGAGGATGGTCATGCAGGCGATGCTGATCTTGCAAGTTCTGTAACTGTACACGTTGGTCCTTTCATTCAAGGTGTTGATAAAGCATTTGCAAATGCTGCAAAATAATTAACTAAGTACTAAATAGGGGGACTGCTGCAAACACGGTAGAATAATGTATTTGTTAAAGCGAAACATTATTATGCCGGTGTGAGCAGCGGTCTCTTTTTCTGAGGTGAGAACTTTGAAGAGATTAATAACAATTTTTATGATTTCTGTAATATTAGTTAACCTAACGGCATGTACCAAGAAAGAGCCGGAAGAGAAACGTTATGAAGCCCAATTTCTGGAACTGTTTGATACAGTGACAACAATTGTCGGATATGCTCAAACGAAAGAGAAATTTACAGATGATGCACAGATGATCTACGATCAATTAAAAGAATATCATGAATTATTTGATATCTATAATGATTATGATGGAGTCAATAATATCAAAACCATTAATGACAATGCAGGGAAAAAACCTGTTAAGGTAGATCAGAAAATCATCGAAATGCTTAAATTTGCCAAAGAGGAAGATGTCAAAACAAATGGTAAAATGAACGTGGCCTTTGGATCTGTACTTGCGGTATGGCATGAATATAGGGAAGAGGGAATTGAAAACCCGGAGGAGGCCAAGCTTCCGCCAATGGATGTATTGCAGGAAAAGAATCAGCATATTGATATCAATCAAATGATCATAGATGAAACGGCCTCAACCGTATTTCTGAAAGATCCGCAGATGCGTCTGGATGTGGGAGCGGTAGCAAAGGGCTATGCGACAGAGATGGTTAGCCGATATGCAGAGGAACACGGCTTTAAAAGAGGGATGATCAGTGTAGGCGGTAATGTCAGAACAATCGGGAGTAAAGATGATAAAGGGACGTTATGGAATGTAGGCATCCAAAATCCTGACATGGAGAGCGATCAGAGCAATCTCTTTGTATTGGGGTTAAAGGAATATTCCCTGGTTACCAGCGGTGATTATCAAAGGTATTATACGGTGAATGGTAAAATCTATCATCACATTATTGATCCTGTTACGTTACTTCCGGCTGACTATTTCAGATCCGTCAGTATTGTCTGCAAGAGTTCCGCATTGGCTGATGCATATTCGACAGCAGTTTTTAATATGCCTTTTGAGGATGGATATAAATTCGTTGAAGATCAGCCTGATGTAGAGGCATTGTGGGTGTTCAAGAATGGAGATATGAAGTTTAGCTCACATTTTGAAGAACTTATCAGTAAAAAATAAAATAAGGCAGAGCCATTCGAGAAGAATGTGACTTCTGCTTTGTTTTTTTGTGAAGGCGATCTTTTATCATGGTTTACCCAATAAAGTACGGTTGAATAAATACAGGTGATCATGTACAATAAAGTAAATTATGGAATTGTAAAATTAACGCAGATAAACTGTGATTATTACAGGAGGTATTTTAGTGGCAACAATAAAGGACGTAGCAGAATATGCCGGTCTCTCGGTAACGCTCGTATCGCGATATCTGAATAATCAAAAAGGTGTGAGTCAGGCCTCCAAGGACAAAATAACTGCAGCAATTGCAGCTTTAAACTACCGTCCAAACGGCATAGCCCGTTCACTGGTTTTACAAAAGACACATAGTATAGGAATTGTGTTAAATTATCTGTGCGCACCTTTTATATCACGTCTGGTGGCAGGATTTGAGCAGGGAATAGAGGAATTTAATAAAGAAGACTATAACGTTATGTATTGCTCCTCCAATGGTAATATGGAAAAGAAGCAGCAGCAGGTTCGTTTTTTGACCCAGGGACGCGTGGACGGCATTATTATATACGGCAGTTTGGCAACGGATGATACGATTATACAACAGCTGGAAGCCTCTCATTTTCCGTTTTTATTAATAGAAAATGATATAAAAGGAATAGAAGCGAATAAAGTACTCATCGATAACGTAAATGGTGCCTATCGGGCGACTGAGCATCTGATTCTGCAGGGTTACCGTCGGATTGCCCATATGACGGGAAATATGAATCTCAAAATTACCCTTGATCGTATGAACGGTTATGTTCTTGCATTGCAAAATTACCAGATACCAGTAGAGGAAAATCTGATCATGCATCCGGATTTCACAAATACGAATACGAGCATCAGTAATTATTATCTACGTGGTGACAGAACGTATTATGATGCCGGATATTATGAAATGAAAAAATTCCTGTTAAGTGGTGTGCCCTTACCGGACGCAGTCTTTTTTGCTACAGATATTAGTGCCTTTGGTGCAATGCAGGCAATGGAGGAGGCGGGACTCAGGGTTCCAAAAGATATCGCCATCATGGGATTTGATGACGAATATCCATCAGATTATGGATGTAATTGCCGACCTATCAGTACCATGCATCAGCCTTTACAGGAGGCCGGTTATATCGGTGTTAAAACACTGATTTATAATCTGGAGAATCCGGGACTTGAGAAGAAGAAGATGGTTTTAAATACAAAATTGATTGTAAGAGATAGTTGCTGAAGAAGAGAAACTTATATAAAACGTTACACATTTAAAACGGCAATTAATGGTATTTGAAGTCATAAGATAAGGTATTGAACAGTATAGTTTACTAAATAAAGGAATATAAAGGCGGATAATTACAATATACACCCAAAATGATAATATTCTGATGGAAAAACATCTAAAAATGTTTGACAACCAGGGATAACTTTGCTATCATGTGTGTAACGATACACATTATAACACTTTATGGAGATAGCCAAATGACGGATACATTTACAAAGGAGTTACAAGAGAGCAAATTCATACATCAGCCATTAAAAGTGAATGCACAAGAATATGCTGAGGTTACTATATCAAATAAGCCGGTTGTCAGATCGTTGATTCTCGATGATTTCAGCTGTGAAAGCGGTTGGAAGGTGGACTCCCCTGCTTTAATGGAACTGACAGATGAAGTTACATTGGACAAAAGCAAAACGATTAAATTCACTTCTCCTACAAAATTGAATGGGTGGACAGAAAATTATGCAAGAATTTACCATACGCCCTATCTGTCAAAACTGTTTGAAGGGGAAAACTGGACAGAGTTTAATCGGATTTCATTCAGCGTAAGACCGGAAATGCGCGGGTTTAAGCAGGTGAGTATTCATATCCAGCTTGTGAATGAAGGGGTAAATCCTGTTCCGGATCGTTACTGGAGGGAAGGCTGTCATAACATAAACCTGAAAAATCACCAATGGAACCATGTCAATGTCGAGATACCGAATGTAAGCAGAGATAAGGTGACGGCACTAAAGTTTGGGTATGATATGGTCGGAAACGAAAGAGAGGCCACAGATACTGCTTGCTTCTATTTTTGCAATCTGAAGCTGGAAACAGTGGATGAGCCGTCAAAATACAAAGGTTGGGAGCCGGAACCGGGAAATATTTTATATAGTGGCAGCGGATATCAACCCGGTGCAGAAAAAATTGCACTTGCCCATAAAGACTGCAATGATACATTCAAGCTGGTAGATGCTAGTACCGGTAAAGTGATTTTAGAAAAGGCAGTGAAGCAAATTCATAGTACACAGGGAACGTTCTCCGTACTTGACTTCAGCGAAGTAGAAGTGCCAGGTGTCTATCTTATCATCTGCGCAGATATTATCTCAAGGACATTTCCCATCACTGAAGCCGTATGGGAGGATTCCATCTGGAAGACAATCAATTTATTCTTTTGCGAGCGCTGCGGGTATGAGGTTCCGGGAATACATAAATACTGCCATGGCAATGTGGTATGCCACCATGGGGATCAGAGTGTGGTGGCCAATGGAGGCTGGCATGATGCCGCAGATATGTCGCAGAATCTGACCAACACAGCGGATGCAGTATATGCATTGTTTCATGCCGCACAGGAGCAGAAGGGAAATGATGCTTTATTTCGCAGATTGATCGAAGAAGGCAAGTGGGGACTGGATTGGATGCTTCGTACCCGCTTTGAAGAAGGTTATCGTAATACAGGAAGCGGTACTTCCGTATGGACCAGCAATATCTTAGGAACCAGTGACCAGATTGACAGTGAGGCACAGAACCTTGCAATTGAAAATTTTATGGCTGCCGCGGCGCAAGCTCTTGCGGCAAGTGTTTTAAAAGAGATAGATCCGGAGCAAAGCGATTATCTTATCTTAGTTGCCAGAGAAGATTGGGACTATGCATATCGGGATCTGGATCATGAGCAATATGTTGCTACGATGGATCCGGCAAGGGTCTCGTCACCGGTCCTGCTCTACAGTATGGGAGTCCTGGCAGCCTGTGAATTATATGCTGTGACGAGAGAGGAATATTATCGTGAGAAGGCGGCTGAGATAGCAAAGCGTATCATAGCGTGCCAACAGCTGGAGTATCCGGACTGGAAGGTTGCGATGACCGGTTTCTTCTATCGTGATATGGAGAAAACGCAGATACAGCATTATAACCACCGCTGCTACGATCATTCTCCTATTATGGCCCTTGAGAAACTTTGCACATTGTTTCCTGAGCATGAGGAGTGGATCACGTGGTATCATTCCATTGTCCTGTACACGGAATATTATAAGAAATCAGTGGACGCGACGGCGCCTTTTCATATGTCACCCGCTTCCATCTATCATATAGAGGAGGCCAATGAGGATCCGGAGTTGTTTTTAAACCAACAGGCATTTGCACATCCCGGGATGCTGGAGGAATATATGTCTCAGGTTCGAAACGGTGTAGAGCTTGGCAGTGGATACTATCTGAGACGCTTTCCGGTTTGGTTTAGTTATCGGGGAAACAGTGCTCTCGTGACCTCCGGTGGTGTTGCCTCAGCCTATGGTGCAGGGCTGCGAAAGGATATGAGACTATTAGATCTTGCCAGCAAACAGCTGGAATGGATGATCGGAAGAAATCCTTTCGGGCAATCGTTGATAATGGGGGAAGGTTATAATTATGCAACACAGTACGTATGCCTTCCGGGTGAGATGAGCGGGGGGATCTGTGTTGGGATTCAGAGCTATCAGGATGAAGATTATCCCTATTGGCCCCAGTGTAACAATGCAGTGTACCGGGAAGTATGGGTGCATCCAAGTATCAGATATCTATTACTCTCCAGTTATCTTAATCGAAAAGCCCGTTTTTTCGGCTGGCTGGAGGATGCACGGGGAGAGAAGCTGGTAGTTATCAGTGCCAGGGGAAATAAAACCTATGAGTGCATTACCCATGCCAAAACAGGAGAATTTTCGTTGGAATTACCGGCCGGAGAATATAAATGCATTCTGAAAGGGGTGGAAAAGGCGTTCACATTAATCAGCGGTCAGGAATATGAGCTGACAAATTCTTTCATACAGTTATCATGCAGCTGCGAAATAAAAGAGGACGTAATAACGCTTTCGATCAAATCAAGTGGCCGCGGTAAAACCATCTTATCCTTTCTGACGGATAATACGGAAATGGAAAAAAGTGCGCCTCTTGTACTTGGGGAGCAGATGACAATACATGCCCGAATAATAAATCCTAAAAAACCATGGCTGATAACGATGGTACCGGAGGGTAACAGGTCGGAGAAGATAGACCTCTTTTCAGGCATGGAGGAAGGGGAAAGATGACATGAATGAGAGTGTTCTTGCTGTCGATCTTGGCGGTACAAAGTTGCTTATAGGAGAGGTGAATAAGGACGGAAAAATCCTCAATTCCAGAAAATATCCATCCGGGTTTCTAAATCAAAAGCAGGCCCTTCAGTTGATTTGTGACTGTATCCGGGAATATGAAAGGGAGGTTGGATTTGTTAAGGAAAGACCGGTAACGATGGGTGTGGGTCTCATCGGACAAGTCCTGCCAGAACAAGGAATCTGGGAGATGATTGACCCCGGACGAAAAGACCCGGTGCCAATTGCGAAGATACTTGATGAACTTTTTCATATGGAATGTTTTATCGAAAATGATGTGAAATCCGCCACCCTGGCAGAACAAAAATTTGGTGCCGGGAGAGGAATCAGTGATTTTATTTATCTTAATATAGGAACCGGAATAGCAGCAGGCTTCGTATCCAAAGGGCAGCTAATCAGGGGATGGCAAAATGATGCCGGTGAAATCGGTCATACGACAGTGGATTACAATAATAATATTCCCTGTGTCTGCGGTAGGTTTGGCTGTGTGGAGGCAATCGCTTCCGGAAGCGGCATGGACAGCAGAGTACACCAGCTGTTAAGCCGGTATAAAGATTCGACTCTGGCTATGCCCGCACAACAAGGAGTGATCGGCGCAGGGCAGATATTTCATGCAGCTGAGAAGGGGGATGTATTGGCACAGCATGTTGCGGCCGACGCAGCAGATGCAGCCTCAGAATTAATTTTAAATCTGGCACGGTTCTTTAATCCGGAACGAATTGTAATCGGGGGAGGCGTTGGAGGAAGTGAATGGATGCAGGCAGAGTTACCCAAGCGTCTGTGTATCCCTCATATGAGCAGTGTACAGGACGGCGTAGTGGTATCAGAATTAAATCCCAATACAACAGGGCTAATCGGGGCGGCAGCGATAGCGATGATATAAGTCTCTCACTTTATAACCGGATGAATACGAACTGCAGCAAGGATGGAGGACATAGATGAAAATAACAATTGAGAAGGAAGAACGTTCTTTTGATACGGCAGCGGCCTGGCGAATTATTGCACAAATGCTGATCAAAAAGGACGCTGTAATCGGATTATCCACCGGACAGACCACCGGCGGCATGCACAAGATCGTATCAGAAATCTATCAGGCATATCCATTTGAGGTATCGAATATAACAATTTTTAATGTAGATGAGCTTACAAATCTGGATCGCAGTTACCCTGGGAGCTGCTACACAATGATCTATGAGCAATTGGTAAAGAATCTGGGAATAAGGGAAGAAAATTTTATTATGCCGCCAACCATGTCCGATGATTTCGAAAGGGAATGCCGGGCTTTTGAACAAAGGCTGGCACAAAGAGGCGGTGTGGATCTGCAGATGCTGGGAATTGGTTATAATGGACATATTGGAATTAATCAGCCTGGGACACCCTTTGAAAGCACAACCTGGGTATCACCCATGGATCCTGTATTTGAAGCAAGAGTACGCAAGGAGACAGGAGTTGGAGCAGATCACCAATTGGGGGGGCTGACGCTTGGAATCAAAAATATCATGCATACAAAGCATCTGATCTTGGTCGCAAAGGGTGAAGCGAAAGCAGAGATTGTTAAGAAAGCATTGTTTGGACCTGTGAATTCGGATTTACCGGCATCTATTGTACAGCTGCACCCGAATTGTGAGGTACTTCTGGATGCTGCTGCCTCAAAAATAACCGAGTTATTATAATTTTCAGGTGAAGAACCTGTTAAATAAAAAAAGGAGGAAGTTTTTATGAACAAAAAGAAAGTAGTGTTACTTATGCTTACCCTGGTCCTCAGTGCATTTATGATGGTTGGTTGCGGTGGCAAGAACAAGGATGAGGTAAAGGACAATGCGGATCAGAGTCAGACAGCGGATACAGGTGCTGATGTAAAAGATTCTGTTACTATTAAAGTTGTAAGTTCTTATGGTGCGGATGATGGTAATCGTGTGAACTATGAAGACGGAATTAAGGGTTATGAAGACAGTACAGGAAATAAGGTCATTGAGTCCTCGAGCAATGCCAATGAAGAATGGAAGGCAAGCGTTCATGCAGACTTTGAGGTAGGAGCTGAGCCGGATGTACTTTTCTTCTTTAATGGTGTGGATTCCAATCCATTGGTAGAGGCAAATGAAGTAGTATCGATTGACGAAATACGCGCAGTGTATCCGGAGTATGCCTCTAATATGAAAGATGATATGCTGGGAGCATCCCCTGTTGACGGTAAGAACTATTCTGTTCCCGTCAATGGTTTCTGGGAAGCTATGTTCTGTAATAAAACGGTTCTGGATGCTTCCGGAGTGACAGTACCTGCAGAAGGTTACACCTGGGATCAATTTCTTTCGGATTGCGGGAAGATCAAAGCTGCCGGTTATACACCGATTGCCGTATCCTTCCATGAAGTACCCCATTATTGGTTTGAATATACTGTTTTTAATAACGGTGGTCTTGCAAATCATCTGAAGGTTCCCGCTTCTTTGGAGGATACAGCGGCAAAGAGCTGGATCAGTGGATTCAATAATATGAAGGAATTGTATGACAATGGCTATCTTCCTGATAATGCGTTAAGTGCAGGAGATGCAGAGACCTTTCAGCTAATGGCTGACGATAAAGCGGCATTTGCCATCGATGGTTCCTGGAAATGCGGTTGGTTTGCAGATAATGCGGATCCTGCAAACTTCTTTGTAACCTTACCTCCTACCAAGGAAGCGCGTAAATCAACAGAGATTATCGGTGGAATTTCCATGGGTTACTTTATCACCCGTCAGGCATGGGAGGATGAAACCAAGAGAGATGCATGTGTGAAATTTGTTGAATCTATGACATCAGACGAGACGGTTTCCAAATTCTCCAGCGCAGGCAATGTAACAGCATTGAAAAATGGGGTGACACCGGATGCCGATGCCAATGACTTAATCAAATCCGTCGCAGATATGAACAGTAAAGTAACAGCTGTAGTCGGAGCAGTACAGGATACCATCAGCGGAGAGCAGAAAACAGATCTGTTTGGAAATGTTAAGCTGATCTGTGATGGATCTATGAGTCCGGAGGATGCATTAACTTCCATGCTGAGCAAATAGTTGAATTTCTGACTTAGCGGCTTGACGAATATCATTAATAGATGGAAATACGCAAAAAGTATGCTATATTTGAAAGGACGGATGCGTATTTCCGTCATAAATTGATGAATAATTGGAGGTAATGATATGAATTCAATGATTTACAAGAATAAAAAGCCTCTGTTGGTCTTTTTAACACCTGCATTTGCGATTATGATAATCTATTTATATTATCCATTTATGATGAATATTTATAATAGCTTTTGTGAAATCAATGGATTGGGACGTGCAGCGACCGGAATGAACAGTCCATGGTACGCCAATTATGCAGAAATGCTGCGGGATCCGAAGATGAGAACCTCCATCTTTAACACATTGGTTTTGATGGTATGTACCATCGTTTTTCAGGTTGGAATTGCCCTGGTCCTCGCGCTTTTGATTGATAACATCAAAAAAGGAAAGAACTTTTTCAGGATTGTATATTTCTTTCCTATCATTATTTCTGCGACAGCACTTGGTTTGTTGTTTAATCTGATCTTTCTTTATGACGGTGGTATGCTCAATGAATTTCTGGGACTGATCACGGGAAGGGAAGTCTCTATTGACTGGAAAGATAAAGGACACTGGATGGTTACCATGTTTGCGCCGATCATGTGGCAGTATGTGGGCTTTTATTTTGTTGTTATTATCACCGGGCTGAATAATATATCAGACGAATTATACGAAGCAGCAGCAATTGACGGTGCAAGTGGTTTTAAATGTATCCGGTTTATCAAGCTGCCACTGCTGCACAATGTTTTATGCACCTGTCTGGTTCTTGCCGTCACAGGTTCCCTCAAAGTTTTTGATCTTCCCTGGACGATGATGCCGACAGGCATGCCGCTTGATAAATCCTGGCTGACGGGAACTTATATGTATCATATTACATTTAATGCAAGTAATGTGGATTATGGTTCTTCCATTGCAATCGTTATCGTGGTACTTGGGATTGGAATATCGCAAATTGTGAACCATGTATTAAAAGAGAAAGATTATTGATGGGAGGAGTCGACATGAAACTGGAACAGAAGAAACCGGAGGGTCACTCAAAGAGCTTCACACCATCAATTATCACAGTGTTAAAATATGGGTTGCTGAGTCTGTGGGCAGTTACCACGATTTATCCCTTTCTCTGGGTAATTGCAAATTCTTTTAAGCCAAAGGGAATGATCAGAAGCCATTCCTTTGCTCTTCCCATCGGCAAATTATTTACATTAAGTAATTATAAAACAGCGTTTGAACGGGTCAATATTACAGGAGCCTATATCAACAGTATCGTTATCTCGGTTTCTGTTACAATTCTGGTGGTGATGATAGCAGGGATTGCGGCGTACGGAATGTCCCGTTATGTTTTCAGAGGAAGAAAGACGCTTCACTCGGTCATCATCGCAAGTATGATGTTTCCCATCTTTGTTACCATTATTCCCGTGTTTCGTATGCAGTTTTCCTGGGGAATCGTAAATACAAGCAGCTTGGTACTGACCTGGCTCAGCGTAATTCTTCCACAGGTAGCCGGCAATTTGGCCTTTGCGATTATCGTATTGATGGGATATATCAGTTCAGTTCCCATCCTTTTAGAAGAAGCCGCCTATTTGGAAGGATGTAATATCTTTCAGATATTCTTCAAAATTATACTTCCCGTAGCAAAGCCAAGCTTTGTAACCGTTGCAATTTTTACTTTTTTATGGAGCTATAATGATTTGTTTACACAGATGTTTTTCTTACGGTATAAGGAAACATACACCATCACCAGATTATTAAATGAAATCAGCAGTAAGTCAGGAGTAAATTACGGCTTGATGGCAGCGGCAGTTGTATTGGTTGTAATTCCCATTCTGATCTTATATATCTTTTTGCAAAAGCAGATCATAAAAGGAATGACAGCAGGCGCAGTAAAGGGATAACCGGAATCGTGCATACAAATCTGCATTAACAAAAGTACAGGAATTCCTGTAAGGATAGAAGAAAGGCAGAACCATGAAATCTCTGGTTTCTGCCCTGTTTTATTTTAAGCACTCCACTCATTTATGCAATAACCCTTTCTTGGCAGACGGGCCTTCTGATAAATAAATAGATTCAATTCCATCATTTATTGAAATCGTCTTCTCCGGATGCTATAATCCGAAGAAGGAAATTATTAATATCAGACGATATGGAGGATGAGGGAAGAAAGCATATTCCTTCCACAGAAGAACTTCGAGCTGCCTGGGGTGGACGAAAAGTAACGTAGAAATGGAGTAAAAAATGAAAATAGAAAGAATACACCACATCGCAATAATCTGTTCCGATTACAAGAGGTCAAAGGATTTTTATATGAGAATTCTTGGGTTGGAATTAATTACTGAAACCTACCGTAAGGAGAGAGATTCTTATAAATTAGACTTAAAAGCGGGGGAGAACAGTCAGATTGAATTATTCTCCTTTCATAATCCGCCGGAGAGAGTATCTTACCCGGAGGCAGCAGGTCTTAGGCACCTTGCATTTGAAGTGTTGGATATAGAGAAAGAAATAGAGGATCTTCACAAGCATGGAATAGAAGCTGAGCCTGTGAGAGTGGATGAGCTTACGGGAAAACGGTTTACCTTTTTCGGGGATCCGGATGGTCTTCCCATCGAATTATATGAGATCTGATACGCGGTGCGAAGAACCCCTTTTTAATTCCGTTGACAAAATAAATGCCGAGACAAACAAGAATCAGAGCAGATAAATTGGTAATGTTAAGTAAGGAATCACCCAGAAATATTGCAGACAGCAGAGCTCCAAATACCGGAGTAAGGAAATTATAAACAGCAATTCTGCTCATTGGATTATATTTTAATAAAATAGTCCACAGAGTAAAGGCTATGGCTGAGACCAAAGTCATATAGACAAGCATAAATACGCCCGCCGGTGTGATATGATCTAATCTTCCACCGGGAATAAATCCTGACAGGATTAAGAAAATGCCGCCAATCGACAACTGATAACCGGTAACCATCATCGGGTCGGAAGTCTGACTGACATTCTTGCCGATCAGGGAGCCAACGGCAAAGCTGAAGGCGGCCAGCAGCATCATACCATCTCCCGATACAGTAAAGCTAAAGTCTAATGTAGCGGACCCATTCAAACTAACCAGCACAATTCCACAAAAGCCAAGAATACATCCAAGAGATTTCATGGGTGTGATTTTATCGTCCCGGTAAAAGAAGTGGCTCAGAATTACCACAAAAAAAGAGGCTGAGGCATTGATGATAGAACCTTTTACGCCGGTGGTATGACTCATGGCAATATAAAAAAAGTAATATTCCAGAAAAGTTTGTATCAAACTAATCATGAAAATGGATTTAATATTTCTTCGATTTGGCAGAAGGATCTTTTTGCTTTGAATAAAGCAGATGATTAATGTAATCATACCGGCAAAAAAGAACCGCAGACCCGCCAGCAGTAATTTGGAATAAGTATCTGTACTAAGAATTTGAAAGTAGTTATAGCTTAATTTAATACTGGGGAAGGCGCTTCCCCATAAGATGGTGCAGATCAGAGATAAAAGAAATACACTAACCGGCCTGGTAAAAACAATCTGTTGCTTTAGTTTCATTCGTAAGACTCCCTGTATCATATTGAGCTATATTATACCACAGGGATTACGCTTGTAAATATCATTATACCGGATCTGAACAAAATGTATGTCGGATCTGAACAAAATAAGAAGATTTGCTGTGCTGTTTTGCGGATTTATATCCTGATTTTTAAGATTAACTTGGAGTAAATGGACAGGAATGGTATAATTGATAAAAATGCCGGAGGAAAGGACGTAATTTATATGGGGAATATTGTATTGATAGGAATGCCCGGTGCGGGGAAGAGCACCATCGGAGTAATTCTTGCCAAGGTAATCGGCTATCAATTTATCGATTCGGATCTTCTGATACAGAAGCAGGAAGGATGTCTTCTTGTGGATATTATGGAGAGAGATGGATTAGAGGGGTTTCTTGCAATTGAAAATCAAGTAAACCGTGAGATTGTTACTGACAGATCCGTGATCTCCACAGGGGGAAGTATTATTTACTGTCCGGAGGCAATGGAACATCTAAGGAGCATCGGAACGGTTGTCTATATAAAATTAACCTGTAAAACAATCGAGAACAGACTTGGCAATATAAAACAACGGGGAGTGGCGTTAAAGGAGGGGCAAACGCTGAGGTCCTTATATGATGAACGGTGCCCGTTATACGAAGCTTATGCACATATTGTCGTAGACGGGGAGGAACTTGGCGTGGAAGAACTGATGGAGAAAATTGCGATTGAGGTAGCTGGAAAACAATGATATCCGATGTGCAGTAAGGGCATCATAGGGTCTGGGTTTTTGGCTATCGCACAGAAATATTATGAAAATAAGCATATTGTTGCCTGTTTTATATTATGATATGATAATAGAATATGATGAAATCCCAAACAGCGGATGGAGTACGTCCTGATGACGATATAAGGATAAATCAGATTGGAGCCAATCATAATGAAAGTATTAGTAGATGCAGATGCCTGTCCTGTAAAAGAGATCATAGAAAAGACTGCCATGGAATTTGAACTTCCGGTAATGATGTTTATTGATACAAGCCATATTTTATCATCAGATTACAGTGAAATCATTCTGGTGAGCCAATCTCCCGATGCTGTAGATTTTGCATTGATTAATAAAACCAAAAAGGGAGATATTGTTGTGACGCAGGATTATGGAGTCGCCGCCATGGCACTGGGAAGAGGGGCTTACGCAATCCATTACAATGGCAAACGATTTACAGATCATAATATTGAACAACTTCTGATGGAAAGAGATATTGCGAAAAGATGCCGCAGAAACGGGGAACGGATCAGGGGACATAAAGGAAAGAGAACTACGCAGGATGACATACAGTTTGGCAATTCCTTTACCCGTCTTTGCCAGGAGGCCGTAAATCAAGTGAACCAGGATAAGGATCAGGTTTAACTAAATATTAGTAACGGAGAGCATGATTTCCTTAAGAATTAAAATGTAAAATAAAGGAAAATACAATACTACGGACGTAGAATTACAACAATGGAAGGGTAAGGACAAATGATACGTTTGGCAAGATATTTAAAATACTATAGAACTGAGGTAACCATCGGCCCGGCTTTTAAGCTGTTAGAAGCAATTTTTGAACTGATCGTGCCCCTGGTGATGGCATCTATCATAGACGATGGTATTAAGCAGGGAGATAAGGAATTTATTCTTCAAAGAGGCGGAATTATACTTTTACTTGGGATTGCAGGACTCATTTTTGCTTTGATTTGTCAATACAGTGCGGCTAAGGCATCCCAGGGATTTGGTACAAGAGTAAGAGATGAATTATTCTCTCATATTAATACCCTGTCCCATGCCCAGCTGGATCAGTTTGGAACCAATTCACTGATGACCATTCTCACCAATGATATTAATCAGATGCAGCTGGCGGTGGCAATGTTAATCCGGCTGGTGGTGAGAGCACCATTTTTAATTATAGGGGCAACTATAATGGCGATGATGCTGGATTTAAAGCTTTCTCTTATTTTCCTGGTTGTGGCACCCCTGGTATCCATTACCCTCTATATGGTCATGGCCAGATCAGTGCCATTTTACAAGATGCGGCAAAAAGCCCTGGATAAAATTTCACTGCTTACCAGAGAAAGTCTGTCCGGTGTCAGAGTAATCCGTGCCTTTGCAAAACAGGAAACAGAAGAAGAGCGTTTTCGTTTGGCCAACGAAGATATTGCACAGATTGCCATCAGAGTCGGGAAAATATCAGCGATTCTTAATCCGGCGACCTTTGTAATTATGAATGCAGCCATTATAGCAATCCTCTGGTTCGGTGGGATGCGCGTTGATTCAGGCAGCCTTTCCCAGGGAGAGGTCATAGCATTTGTTAATTATATGATCCAGATTTCATTGGCACTGGTAGTGGTCGGAAATCTGGTTGTTATCTTCACGAAAGCAAGTGCTTCTGCGGCAAGAATTAATCAGATTTTTGATACCCGGCCATCATTACTGGAAGGAACAGCAGAGGAATCGGAGGATATCAAGCGGAAGGCAAAATCACAGCTTTCTCTCAAACAGGTTTGTTTTGCGTATCAGGGATCGGAAGAATATGCGCTCGAAAACATAAATATTGAAATAAAGAAGGGGGAAACCATTGGCATCATCGGGGGAACCGGCTCCGGTAAATCTACACTGATTCATCTGCTGCCACGTTTCTATGACGTGACTTCCGGTGAGATCTGCTTTAATGATGTACCTGTACAGGATTATTCCTTTGATTCGCTGCGCCAGGAATTTGGCATTGTGCCGCAAAAGGCGGTATTATTCTATGGCACCATTACGGATAATATTCGGTGGGCGAAGGAGGATGCAACTCCGGAAGAGATTAAGTGGGCAATTGAAATTGCTCAGGCCAAAGAATTTGTGGAGTCACTTCCTGACCGGTATGATACGTTAATTGTGCAGGGAGGCAAAAACTTATCGGGAGGCCAGAGACAGAGAATTACCATAGCCAGAGCGCTGGTAAGAAAACCTGCGGTATTAATCCTGGATGACAGCTCCAGTGCACTTGATTATGCGACGGATGCCAAGCTGAGAAATTCTCTTCGGGAGAACTGTAAGGATATGACGCAGATTGTGGTTTCACAAAGAGCCACTTCCATTCAGCATGCCGATAAAATCTATGTGCTGGAAGATGGTAAAATAGTAGGTGCCGGTACCCATCAGGAACTGATTTCTTCCTGTGATGTTTATAAAGAAATATGTTTATCCCAGATAAGCAGTGAGGAGGTAACACAATGAAGCATTCAGAAAACAATTCCTCCTTATTGAAAAGAGTGTTCGCTTATACGAAACCATATCGTATCTACATGATATTTGCCTTCTTATGTGCATTGATTAGTGTACTTTTATCCCTGGTCACACCAATTCTTATCGGTAATGCGATAGATTACATGCTGGGGAAACAGCAGGTTGATTTTATCAATATAACGAAGATATTAATACAGCTGGGGATTGCAATTGGTTTAAGCGCCCTGTTTCAGTGGATTATGATTTATTGTACCAACAAGATCACCTTTGATACCATAAGGGATCTGAGAACCCAGGCTTATCACAAATTGAACCGTGTTCCGCTTCAGTATATTGATCGTAATTCACATGGAAATATTATTAATAGTATCGTCAATGATATTGATATCATTTCCGACGGATTGTTACAGGGATTTGCCCAGCTGTTCACCGGAATTGTAACGGTTTTTGGCACCATCTTCTTTATGCTTTCCATTAATGTTATGATCGGTATTGCTGTAATTGTATTGACACCACTTTCTCTTTTTGTTGCCGCCTTTATTTCTAAAAGAACGTATTCAAAATTCAGTGAACAGTCTAAAATCAGAGGGGAAATCAGCGGACTGATTGAAGAGATGATTGGAAATCAAAAATTGGTTAAGACTTTTTCCTATGAGAAGAGATCGGAGGAAAGATTTCATGAGATTAACAGGAGACTGCATGAATGCGGTGTAATGGCTCAATTTTACTCGTCCCTGACCAACCCGTGTACCCGCTTTGTGAATGGAATCGTTTATGTTACAGTAGGCGTTATGGGTGCATTTTCAGCGGTTAACGGAAGAATATCCATTGGTCAGTTGTCCAGCTTCCTGTCCTATGCGAATCAATATACCAAACCCTTTAATGAAATATCCGGTGTTGTAACAGAATTACAGTCTGCACTTGCTTCTGCAAAACGGGTATTTGCTTTGATTGATGAGGAAGTGGAACCCTCGGATGCGATGCTTTTGGATGTCATTGACTGCAATGGCAGCGTAACAATTTCAGGAGTGGATTTCTCTTATAACAAAGAAACCACACTGATTAAAGATTTTAATCTTGAGGTAAAACCGGGACAAAGAATTGCAATTGTTGGTCCTACGGGTTGTGGAAAGACTACGATGATTAATCTTTTAATGCGGTTTTACGACTGTGATCGGGGAAGGATCCTGATGAGCGGCGTTGATATTGAAAAAATGCAGCGTAATACATTACGGGGATTATTCGGAATGGTATTACAAGATACCTGGCTGTTTCGCGGAACAGTCAGTGATAATATTGCCTATGGAAGAGATAATGCTTCCCGGGAAGAGATTATAGCAGCTGCCAAGGCTGCACATGCCCATGGTTTTATCAAGCGCCTTCCACAGGGATATGATACCGTTCTGGGGGAAGAGGGAAGTAATATATCTCAGGGACAGAGACAGCTGCTGAGCATTGCAAGGGTGATGCTGACCAGACCCCCGATGCTGATTCTGGATGAGGCAACCAGTAATATTGATACAAGAACGGAAGTTCAGATTCAGAAAGCATTTGCTAATCTGATGGAAGGCAGGACCAGTTTTATCGTTGCGCACCGGTTATCTACCATCAAAGAGGCAGACCTTATTCTGGTTATGAATAAGGGTTCCGTAATTGAACAGGGAAATCATGAAGAATTATTGGAGCAGAGAGGGTTTTATCATGATCTTTATTACAGCCAGTTTTCAAAGATATCGTAGATGTGGTATGAGACAGTGTTAATGTAAGGATGATATTAAGTGAGGTGAAAGAATGCGAAAGAAAAATAATGAGCCGAGGAATAAATTTCTATTGCTCCCTCTTCTTTTTCTTATCATAGCAATTCTACAACCCGGATATCCATTTGTTGGCGAGGCGATATCTGCTGTTTTTCGTGTGCTGCCAATTCCTGTTGTGAGACAGGAATTAATGGCGCCGAAGGTAATCTATAGTGTACAGGTGAAGAAAACAGGCACTCAGATACTGGATCAGATTATTTCATATCATATGTCTGATGCGGACAAAGTAAAAGCCGTTCATGACTATATTGTTTTAAACACGGAGTATGATTATGATAATTATAATAATAAGACCATACCAAAGGAAAGTTTTACAGTAGAAGGTGTTCTTGATTACGGCAAAGCCGTATGTCAGGGCTATGCGTACACCTTTCAGATGTTTATGGAGCTTCTGGATATTGAATCTAAGCTGGTGGTCGGATATGACAAGGTGGATGGTGTTGCGCATGCCTGGAATATGGTACATCTGGGGGACGAGTGGTATCATGTGGATGTCACATGGGATGACCCGGTGACAGCCAGTGGCAAGGGAATGATTCAGTACCAGTATTTTCTTGTGACTGACCTGATCATGGAGGAGGAGCATCAATGGGAACAAGAAAGATATCCGGCCTGCATCAGTAATAAATATCAGTATTTTCCTTATCAGGATAATATGGTGGATTCTATTGATCAGTATGAAGCTGAGTTTATGGAGCAATATAATCATGGGCAGCGTAATATTACCGTACTGTATCCGGAAGAAGGGTATCCGGACTTTCAGTTTCTTATCAGACGCGGACTTGTTAAAAAAGACAGCAGCGGCAGATATGTTATTATCCATAATGCCCTTAAGCAGGTTGGCGATTACACCATGTTAACCGTCATACTGGAAGAATGAAATTATCATTGAAAAAAGTAACATAAACGTTAGAAGGGACAGGACCGCCTGCCCCTGTTTTTGCTGTCATTCGAAGTTCTTCTTCATTTCTCACATGCAGTTACGCTAAGTTTCTAATAAAATCCCATAATACATATGAATCGTAAAGATTCTAATTTAAAAACAGTATATGGTAATTCTACCAAATTTAATATCAGTACCTGCCTCACATTAAATTCGATGTGCTCAGGAATAAGAATGCTTGTTAAAACGATATCAAATAAGTAATTTCGTCATATGATAGGTGATATAGACGATATTCAGGGAGCTTCCTATGGACTGTAATTCTAACCATTCTTTCGAGGAAAGTATAACCTATCAGAATTTACAAAAAGCATTCGAAGGTGAAGCTGTTGCCAGCACCAAATATGCAATTTACGGAGAAAAAGCAAGAGAACAGGGATATGAACAAATCGCGAATATCTTCGATGAAACATCTTATAATGAAAGGGAGCATTGCACGATCTGGATGAAGATTTTAAAGGGTGGAGAAATTCCTGATACCCTGACGAATCTGCAGGACGCTTATGGCGGTGAGAGCTTTGAATGGAAAAGCATGTATCTGTCCTATGCACAGGAGGCAAGAAGAGAAGGGTATACCCAAATTGCAGAATTATTTGAAGGCGTTGCCAATATTGAACATCATCATGACGCAAGATATCGCAAACTCGCAAACAATATTCTTACAGATCAGGTATTTTGTAAGCGCAATAAGGTGGTATGGATTTGTCTAAACTGCGGAAATCTGATTTATGACGAGTGTGCGCCGGAGTGTTGTCCTGTTTGCGGATATCCGAAAGGATTTTTCCAGATCAATTGTGAGAACTACTAAAACAGAACAAACATTCGAAAAATCTGTTGATTTTAAAAATGCATTATGTTATAATTACAGACATCCCGGATAAAATGTTTGAAAAGATAAAGTTGGATAAAACTTTAAATGAGGAAACAGCAAGGAGGAGATAGGTCTATGAGCTTTAATCTGGTGTCCGAATATGCACCCACCGGTGATCAGCCGGAGGCAATTAAATCACTGGTGGAAGGGTTTCAAAACGGTAATCAATGCCAGACCCTGCTCGGTGTAACAGGTTCCGGTAAAACCTTTACTATGGCGAATGTGATTCAACAGATTAAGAAGCCAACCCTAGTGATCGCACATAATAAAACCTTAGCTGCCCAGTTGTACGGGGAATTCAAAGAATTTTTCCCGGAGAACGCCGTGGAATATTTTGTAAGCTACTATGACTATTATCAGCCGGAAGCTTATGTTCCTTCTACGGATACTTATATCGAGAAGGATTCTGCAATAAACGATGAAATTGATAAGTTAAGGCACTCCGCTACTGCTTCATTGTCAGAGAGAAGCGATGTTATTATCATAGCGAGTGTGTCCTGCATATATGGACTGGGAAGCCCCATTGATTATCAGAATATGGTGCTCTCCTTACGTCCCGGTATGGTGAAGGACAGAGATGATATCCTGAGAAAATTAATTGATATTCAATATACAAGAAATGATATGGATTTTAAGCGTGGAACATTTCGCGTCCGCGGTGATGTGGTGGAAGTTTTCCCTGTAACTTCTACGGATATTGCATTCAGAATAGAATTCTTCGGGGATGAGGTAGAGAGGATATTGGAAATTGATGTGCTGACCGGTGAGATAAAAAGCAGCCTGGAGCATATGGTGATCTTTCCTGCCTCTCACTATGTTGTTGCTCCGGACAAGCTGGAGAAGGCAATCGGAGATATTGAGTCAGAGCTGGGAGAGCAGATAAAGTACTTTAAAAGCAATGATAAGCTTCTGGAAGCACAAAGAATATCGGAACGGACGAATTTTGATATTGAGATGATGAGAGAAACCGGGTTTTGCTCCGGGATTGAGAATTATTCCAGACATCTGACGGGATTGGAGCCCGGATGTCCGCCTCATACGCTAATGGATTATTTCCCGGAGGATTTCCTGATCATTGTCGATGAATCCCATATTACAATACCTCAAATCAGAGGAATGTACGCCGGTGACAGATCAAGGAAGACAACGCTGGTCGATTATGGCTTTCGCCTTCCCTCGGCACTGGATAACAGACCGCTGAATTTTGATGAGTTTGAGAATAAAATCAGTCAGATCTTATTTGTATCAGCCACACCATCGGTTTATGAGAAGGAGCATGAACTGTTTCGTGTAGAGCAGGTGATTCGTCCCACCGGATTATTGGATCCGGAAGTAACGGTAAAGCCTGTAGCCGGTCAGATCGATGACTTGCTGGGTGAGATTCATAAAGAGCTGGATCAGAAGAATAAAGTTCTGATCACCACATTAACAAAGCGCATGTCGGAAGATCTGACGACTTACCTAAAGGAAGTCGGTATCCGTGTAAAATATCTTCATTCGGATATTGATACCCTGGAGCGGTCTGAGATTATCCGGGATATGAGAATGGATGTATTCGATGTACTGGTGGGAATTAACCTCCTGCGTGAGGGTCTCGATATACCCGAGGTGGGACTGGTAGCCATACTGGATGCTGATAAGGAAGGCTTTCTTCGTTCTGAGACCTCCCTCATACAGACCATCGGCCGTGCAGCACGTAATTCGGGCGGCCGGGTAATTATGTATGCAGACAACGAGACAGATTCTATGAAGAGAGCTATATCCGAGACAAATAGAAGAAGAAAAATACAAAGTGAATATAACGAAATTCATGGAATTACACCAACTACCATTCAGAAGAAGGTCAGAGATCTGATCAGTATATCCAAGAAGGCGCAGCAGAGCCTCCAAGATATGGAGAAAGATATGGAATCCATGTCCAAACAGGAATTGGAAGAATTGGTGAAGAAGATTACCAAGCAGATGCATACGGCTGCCGCCGATCTTAACTTTGAATTGGCAGCCCAATTAAGGGATAAGATGGTGGAGTTGAAAAAGCAGCTGCTTAATACGGATGAATGATACCCGGACAAAAACTGAAAGCGTTACGATAAGAATGGCTGTCAGAATGGCTGATTGATTGAAACTTTATTGATACATGAAGTTATGGTTTATTGTTACTAAGATAACAGGAACAGGTGAAATAATGTCGGATAAAAAGAATTATATTAAAATCAGAGGTGCAAGAGAGAATAATTTAAAGGATCTCAGTGTAGACATTCCAAGAGACCAGTTTGTGGTTTTGACCGGACTCAGCGGATCGGGGAAATCCTCCCTGGCTTTTGATACCATCTATGCGGAAGGACAGAGAAGATATATGGAATCCTTATCTTCTTATGCAAGACAATTCCTCGGTCAGATGGAGAAGCCCAATGTGGATAGTATTGAAGGACTTCCGCCCGCAATATCCATAGATCAGAAATCTACGAATCGCAATCCCCGTTCTACCGTTGGAACTGTGACGGAGATTTATGATTATTTCCGTCTGCTCTATGCCAGAATCGGGATCCCACATTGTCCAAACTGCGGGAAAGAGATTAAGAAGCAGACGGTGGATCAGATGGTGGATGAGATTATGGGATTACCACAGGGATCTAAAATTCAGTTACTGGCACCTGTAGTTCGTGGTCGAAAAGGGGAGCATGTAAAACTTTTTGAACAGGCGAAGCGCAGCGGTTATGTCAGAGCACGGGTGGATGGTAACCTGTATGAGTTGACGGAAGAGATTAAATTAGAGAAGAATATTAAGCATAATATTGAAATTATTGTAGACCGTCTGGTGATCAAAGAAGGAATTGAAAAGAGATTATCAGATTCTATTGAAAACGTATTAAAGCTGGCAGAAGGTTTGCTGATTGTTGATGTTATCGACCACGACTCCCTGACCTTTAGTCAGAACTTTGCCTGCCCGGATTGTGGGATCAGTATTGATGAGATTGAACCACGTAATTTTTCCTTTAATAATCCGTTCGGTGCCTGCCCGGATTGCCACGGACTGGGCATTAAAATGGAGTTCGATGAGGAGTTATTGATTGCAGACAAGACCAAGAGTATAATAGACGGAGCCATAGCAGCTCCCGGCTGGCAGTCTGTGGTGGATAAAGGAAGCTATTCCAGATGTATTATGGAGGCATTGGCAAAGGAATACCATTTTGATCTGAATACTCCATATGAAAAACTATCTGAGAAGGCACGCCATATCTTTATTTATGGCACGGACGGCAAGTCCGTAAAGGTTCATTACCGGGGTCAGCGCGGAGAAGGGATCTATGATGTTGCCTTTGAAGGTCTCATTCGAAACATAGAGCGGCGTTATCGGGAAACCGGATCAGAATCGGTGAAACAGGAATATGAGAGCTTTATGAGAACCACTCCCTGTAAGGAGTGTAACGGAAAACGTCTGAAGAGGGAATCCCTGGCCGTAACCATAGGTGACCGCAATATTTCCGAGGTTACAGAATATTCTATCCGTGATTTGTCCAATTTCATGGGAAATCTGCAATTAACCAGCATGCAGCTTAAGATTGGGGAACTGGTATTAAAGGAGATCAGAGCAAGAATCAGCTTCCTTATGGATGTTGGATTGGATTATCTGACCTTAGCCAGAGCCACAGGAACGTTATCCGGTGGTGAATCCCAGAGAATTCGTCTTGCAACCCAGATTGGTTCCGGTCTGGTTGGAGTAGCTTATATTCTGGATGAGCCAAGCATTGGACTGCACCAGAGGGACAATGATAAATTATTAAAGACACTGAACAATCTGAAGGAATTGGGAAATACCCTGATTGTCGTGGAGCACGATGAAGATACCATGTTTGCGGCGGACTATATTATTGATATCGGTCCCGGCGCCGGAGAACACGGGGGCAAAGTAGTGGCCCAGGGAACGGCAAAGCAGATTATGAAGATTAAGGAATCCATCACCGGTGCCTATCTAAGCGGCAAGACAAGAATTCCGCTCCCGAAGGAGAGAAGAAAGTCGACAGGATATTTGTCCGTTATTGGGGCTTCTGAGAATAATCTTAAGAATGTGAACGTTGATATTCCTCTTGGTATTATGACCTGTATCACCGGAGTATCCGGTTCGGGAAAGAGTTCTCTGGTTACAGAGATTTTATATAAGAGACTGGCCAGAGATCTGAACAAAGCCCGTTGTATTCCGGGAAAACATGAGACAATGTTAGGAATTGATCAACTGGACAAAGTAATTAATATTGATCAGTCCCCCATTGGAAGGACACCAAGATCCAATCCCGCTACGTATACCGGAATCTTCGATCAGATTCGAGACCTGTTTGCAGCAACGCAGGACGCCAAGATGAGAGGATACTCCAAGGGACGTTTCAGCTTTAATGTGAAGGGTGGACGTTGTGAAGCCTGCAGCGGAGACGGGATCTTAAAGATCGAGATGAATTTCCTTCCGGATATCTATGTACCCTGTGAAGTATGCGGGGGGAAACGCTATAACAGAGAAACCCTGGAGGTTCACTATAAAGGAAAGAGTATCTTTGATGTATTAAATATGACCGTGGAAGAAGCACTTCACTTCTTTGAAAATGTACCTTCCATCAAAAGAAAGATTGAAACTCTCAATGACGTAGGTCTATCTTATTTAAGGCTCGGACATCCCTCTACTTCACTCTCAGGCGGAGAGGCACAGAGAATTAAACTTGCGACTGAGTTAAGCAAGAGAAGTACGGGAAAGACCATCTATATTCTGGACGAGCCCACCACCGGATTACATTTTGCAGATGTACACAAGCTGATTGAGATACTGCATAGATTTTCCGACAGCGGTAATACGGTAGTGGTAATTGAACATAATCTTGACGTGATTAAAACCGCTGATTATATCATTGATATCGGACCGGAAGGCGGAGACAAAGGCGGAACGGTGATTGCTCAGGGGACCCCGGAGGAAGTTGCTATGAATGAGAACTCCTACACCGGCGCATATGTGAAGAAATATCTGAATATGGAAGTGTAACGAGAATGACAGGCACAACGTGGCATGATACCGGGATCCGGTGGGATGGATGCGGATGTAGGAACAGGAATTATTACATTGGACAAAAAGGTGGATGACTGATCATGGAACAGGATTTTTTTGCTATGGTATCCCGTATGAAATTAATAGAGCGATGGTCCCTGATGCGTAATTCCCAGTCAGAGAATATCAGTGAGCATTCTCTGGATGTGAGTATTCTTGCTCATGCATTGGCTGTGATCGGCAGAGAACGTCTCGGTAAAACCATTCATCCGGAGAAAGCTGCTCTGATTGGAATCTATCATGATGTAACAGAGATCATAACCGGTGATATGCCCACACCCATAAAATACTTTAATGAGAATATTCAGGGTGCTTTTAAAGAGGTGGAGAAAGAGGCCGCTATAAGATTGTTACAGATGCTGCCTTCGGATCTGCGAAGGAGTTATGAAGAAGTATTCTTTGCAAAAGAGGAGGATCTCTATCTGTACCGATTGGTAAAGGCAGCGGATAAGCTGTCTGCCTTAATCAAATGTATTGAAGAGAAGAAAGCAGGGAATACAGAATTCATCAGTGCAGAGAAAACAATCCTTCAGGCACTGAAGGATATGGAATTGGAGGAATTGGATATCTTTATGGAAGAATTCCTTCCATCCTACTATAAGACGCTAGATGAACTGAGCTGATAAGAGGGAGGTGTCGGGATTGGTTACAATTGACGGTGTTTGGACCATGGAGGGTCTTTCCGATCAGGATGAGAGAAGAGTCAAAAGTTATGCACAATTAACAGATGTGATTCAGGACATTGGATTTCTCCCCCTGTTCAAGAATTCGGTGAAAGGCTTTTCGGTGGAAGAGATGACTGCAGGTAGAGCCTGGTGGGGGCCTAACCCACAGGAGGATCCCTGGGAATGGCGAGAAGTTATCGCCTCGGAGGGGAAAGTAGCATATGGAAAATACTTTCTTGCCAAGGCCGGTTTTATCTCAAAGGAGTGGTACCCGATCTTTGCCTCCTATCGCAGGGACGGTTATGATTTTGACAGCAGATATGAGGATGGGTTGGCTTCTAAAAAGGCGAAGAATGTGATTGATGTGCTGTCGGAGTATGAGGAATTGCCCTCTTTTGAGCTAAAATCTATGACCGGCTTTGGTAAAGGCGGTGAACGTGGATTTGATGGGGTACTCAATCAACTTCAGATGACCACCTATATCACTGTCAGGGGGTTTCAAAAAAAGCGGAACAAAAGAAATGAAGAATATGGTTGGTCGATTGCCAGATATTCTCTGAGTGAGAGACTATATGGAGACGATTATGTCCGCTGTGCATATCATCTTAGCAAAGCCGATGCAAGAGATAGGATGTTGAATCATCTTCTGCAAAGACTTCCCGAATCCAATGAGAGAGAACTGCTGAAAATAATCGGATAAATCAGAGGATCACAGCCGGAATTATGAAGAAGACTGGCTAGTCCTCACAATCATCCATAATGAAGGATTCACATTTGAATTGGTTTTTACTGAAATCAAATTTTTCCAGAGGCTCGGGACCGCGGACAATGGTTCTCTCGATTTTCATTACGCCTTTAAAGTCAGCCTGAAATCTCCAGCTTACCATAATAATAGAGTTCCCGATAATTTCCATACCGGTAATTCCCCTGGTATTGATGCAGCAGCCAGTATTAAAATAGGGAAGCTCGTCCTTCTTAGGGTACTTGGGGCGATGAGTATGTCCGCAAATCAGCATCATCTTATTTTGATAGATCCATTTCTTATAAGCTTTTTCTACCTTATGTCTTTTATATAGATTTCTTGCGGGGCTGGAGGGATTTTCAAGTCCTACAACATGCATAAAACGCCAGAAATAACGTAATAAGAACATGGAGACAACCCAGACCTGGTCATTGATAAAATCCCCCTGATGACCATGAACAATGAGAATCTCCTGACCGGTCGTATTGTTTTTTAAAACCAGTGCTTCCTGTGGACATATTCCTTTGAAAAGTTTCACCATAGTCTGATTATATTCATCATAAAAATAATAGTAATTATTTTTTACATATTCCTGTGATTTGAGATAGATATTATGATTTCCGTAAAGCATGATCAGGCGGTTATGTTCGAACAACCGTTTCATTGCAAGAAATACATCACTGTGTGCCAGACGAATATGCTTAAACCGCGGATATTCCCAAAGCTCATCTCCGTCACCGACTTCCACATAGGTATAATCATTCTCATCATAGTAATTGAGTGCATGCAACAGAAGAATCTGATTTCTTGTGAACTCGTCGGAGACACTATCATCCCCTCTGTGGCAGTCACTGAAGAACACATACTTAGAATTTTCATCGATGTAAGCTATCATTGCATTATTGTAAGCTTTGGTCAGACGTTTATTGGTTTTCATACCTTCCCCCCAAATAAATTTTTATTTTTATCATTGGAACATTTTATAGGAACATTAGTAATATTCCCAAAGAAGAAATTTCTATAAGCAGTTATTTAAGACAGTTGATCAAGCAGTTATTTATGATAGCTATACGAGATAGTTTTTTAAATAATGAATTTCCATAAAGTACCTATTGGTATGGACTTTATATGGAGATCAGGGTATAATAGTTGAGTATTTGAGCGCAGGCTGAGAGAAGGAGGCTATTTCATGTACGATAAAATTACGCAAAAAGATATTAAGAGGATGGAAGAGGAAATTGAATATCGTATTTTGGTTGTTCGACCTGAAACCCTTACAGATGTAAAGGAAGCAAGAGCGCATGGTGATTTAAGTGAGAATTTTGAATATAAAGCAGCCAAAAAGGCTCAGAGAGAGAATGAAGGACGAATAAAACATTTAAAGAGAATGATAAAGACGGCACAGATTATAACGGAAGATTCCAATGAGGATGAAGTGGGATTGAACGATAAGGTGACGATATACTATCCTGACGATGAGGAAGAAGAAACTGTTAAGATCGTTACCACCGTCAGATCCAATTCCTTGAAAGGAAAAATCGGGATGGATTCACCGCTTGGAAAAGCCTTAATGAAACATAAAGTGAATGACAGAGTTAGTGTTAATGTGAACACCAACGGGCGGGAAATTTGCTATGATGTCATAATTAAAAATATTGAGAAACTGGAAGATGATGGAGAGGACGAATTAAGAAAGTATTGATTTTTCCTGTATGAAATATATATTTTATCGAAAATAGTCGTTACATGACATTCGTGTTATGTAACGGCTTTTGTTTTTCGAAGAATTTGTTATAATGTGAATTATGAGTTCCATACTTCACATGATATGTTAATAAATAAGTAGATGGATTACGATACAGGAGGAGCAGATGAAAAAAATATTATTACGGATATATCATCGGTTTATGGATTACAGCATCCGAAGAAAACTATACTTCATGAATATTAGTATTATTCTGATCATGACAATTTTACTTGGTTTGACCGGATATGCGTTTGTTAAAAATTTGCTGACGAAAAAATCTCAGTCTGCAAGTATCAGTATTGTGGAACATCTGGGGGAAAACTATGATTCAGCGATTACAGCAATCACAGATTTTGTTTTTCGTCAATATTTCGATTCCGATCTGGCAGGCTATCTGAGCGGGGGAGAGATGACAGGCAAAGGAAAATATGAGAGAAATAAGTTCCTAAGTAATTTTAGTTATAATCTGATGAATTACAACAATAAGATCCAACTGGTTGTGATCTCAAATAAAAAGGAGTCATTATATTATGCATCACAAACAGGTCTGGAGGAAGCGCAAGGAGAGATTGCTTCCGGGATTCCTTATGAAAAAGTTCTGGGAATGTTGGGAAAGACGTATCTGTATCCCTATAATGAGAAAGTAGTACTTGTCTCAAGGGCAATTATTGATCATAAAAATATGAATCAGGTGGGTGTCATAACCATAGGAATTGATGCAGATTACCTTCGAAAGATCTATGAAAATTCGGTCACGGAAGCATATAACAGTCTGATAATGTTTAACAACAGCAATGAGGTCTTATTGGGATCTGACGAAGGGAAGACGGAGGTAGCAAAGTTGACGGTATCCTATGCCCAACCATCCGTACAAAGACAGCAAAAGTTTTATTATCGTGAAACACCATATATTTATGTTACGTGGTTTTCCAAAGAGAATAATCTGTGGTTAATGCAATTAATTGATTTGAAAATTATATCCGACGAAGCCGGTAAAATATTAATGCCGTTCATTTATATTGCGGTTCTGGCCAGTGCTTTGTCCGGAGGGGTTGCATGGCTGATCTCCCGGGGAATTGCGGGAACCATCAGTCAGCTGCTATTTAAAATCCAGTTGATCTCGAAAGGAGATTTTACTACGGAGATTGTCCCCGGGTCTAAGGATGAAATCGGATTACTTGCTGTGAAATTCAATGAAATGTCAAAGCAAATACAGGATCTGATTGAAGTTGTCAGTGAAGAAAAGACAAAGATGAAAACAGCCCAGATTAAAACACTTCAGTTTGAGTACGATGCGCTGCAGGCAAAGATGAATCCGCATTTTCTCTACAATACGCTGGAAAGCATCAATAGTATGGCAAAGCTTAGTGGCGATGACCGGATCGCTGACAGTATTTACCTGCTTGGAAATTATCTGAGAGATTCCATCAGCAATAAAAGAAAGTATGTGTATCTGTGGGAGGAGATTGAAAATATTCAAAACTATATTAAGATCCAGAAAGTTTCCTGTCAGGATAAACTTGATATCTCCATACACGCAGAAGAATCCTTGCTGGAAACGATGATCCCCAAGCTGATCTTACAGCCACTGGTCGAAAATGCGTTCATCCACGGACTGGCGCCTAAGGTAGGAAAGGGGACCATATGGGTGAACGCCCGATGTGAAAGAAAAGATATGGTAATTACGGTGAAGGATGACGGAGTAGGAATTGTATCGGATAAGATGAATGATCTTATGACGGATAACAGAGAAAAAAGCCGAATGCATACCAAAGTAGGAATTATGTCCGTTCATAAAAGAATACAAATACTTTATGGCACGGAGTACGGATTAAGCATTAAAAGCGAGGAAGGAAAAGGAACCAATATTACTGTCAGAATGCCAATCCGGTTCGAGGAGGAAATAGAGGATGAAACAATATAAAGTGCTGCTTGCCGATGATACACCGCTCATATTGGAAGCCCTCACTAAGTCAATACCCTGGGAACAATATGACTGTTTTATTGCCGGAGTGGCTGAAGATGGCTTAAAGGCAAAGGAGCTCATTGAGGAGCTTCGTCCGGATATCCTCATTACGGATATCCGTATGCCGGGTCTGGACGGGCTGGAGCTGGCCCAGTATATCAATCAGCGTCTGCCGGAATCAAAGGTTGTAATTATCACAGGGTATCAGGAATTTGAGTATGCCAGAAGAGCGTTACAACTCAATGTAAAGGATCTCTTGCTCAAACCGTTGAATAACGATTATGTCATGAGGGTGATCAAAGAAACCATAGGAGAATTAAAGCAACAGGAGAAGCGTGCAGAATATGAAAGAGCGATCCTTTTGGAAAATGCAGCGTATCAGACAAAGGTAAAAAAATCAATAAAGGCAATACAGGGAAATGTATTGTCTGAACTATTTTCAGGCCGTAAGCGTATCAACGATTACGAAAAAGCTTATTTGGAGGAACTGGGTCTCTCCGGAATTCATATCCAGGTGGTTGCTGTACGGGTCCGTTCTTCCAGGGAACCAATGATTGCTGACGTACAAAATAAAGTGATCTTTTCCATGTATGAGTATGAAAAGATGCATGGAGTCAGAGTGATTGAAGTAATGAAAGGAAAAGATATCGTATTTTTCGTACTCGATCCGGAGAAGAAAAGTTCCAGATCCCATAAGGTGTATATGAAAAAACAGATCCTTCAGATGAACCATCGGCTTCGTAATGAGCTTCTGCCGGAAATCTGTGCATGCATTGGCGCTGTTACAAACCAATTGGATAAAGCGATGGAATGCAGCAGACAGGTATCAGAGGTGCTGGAATATAACTTCTTTATGACGAAGGAGGAAGTTCTGGAGCTGGAGAATTTCCAGCTCTATAAACGAAAGGGCGGAAGTTATAAGATGCCTGATTTCGATAAACTTTTCCTGGCGCTGGAAGCACACAGGGAGGAAGAAATCAAGTGGGAGGTTCGCGGGCTCGTGCAGGATATTGCGGATGGTACCGGAGGGAATTTATTTCAGATGAAATGCCTGTTAAGTGAGTTGTGTATTACGGTTTTACGACGGTATAACAATCGAGATAAGGATGAAAGAATCCCCAGATTAATTGACAAAATTGACAGTCTGGTTAACCTGGAAGAAGCAGGTGAATATGTGGAAGAATTTATGAACGAGATTAAAACGGAACTGGAGGGCGACAGGCAGTATCAAAATCCACTGGTGAGTGATGCCATACAATATATCCGGGATAATTATGTGAAGGATCTTTCCCTTACCATGGTAGCGAACTATCTGTCTGTAAATCCCTCATATTTAAGCCGCCTGCTAAAGCAGGAGACAGGAGATAATTTCACTGACATACTGACCGGCATCAGAATGCGCAAAGCCAAACAATTGCTGCATGAGCCCGGGATCAGAATCACTGATATAACAGAAATGGTGGGCTATAATAATTATGAATATTTTTTTCAGGTGTTTCGAAAATGCGAGGGGATTTCTCCAAGCGAATACCGCAAACAGGCGAAGAGGTAAAAAAAACATATATATTGTAAAATGAGTCAAATGGTAATACCGCCAGAAACCGTTACAATTAAGATATCAAATATAGGGAGGAAAGGTTATGAAAAAGAAACTGGTTATATTGATATTGTCTTTAAGTATGGTAGTAACGATGCTTGGCGGTTGCAAATCAAAAACAGCAGACAGCACTGACACCGGCAACAAGGATGCGCAGACTCAGAATGAGGATACACAGAACGACGATTCACAGAAAGAGACAGATAAAGAAATTACGGTTACTATTTTCCATCACATCGGGGAACAGACTGGACGTGATAATCTGGACAGAGTGCTCTCGATTTTGGAAGAGAGAAATCCAGGTGTTAAATTCGAAGCACAGGGAATTGACTACAGTCAGTACGACAGTATGCTTAAAACGAAACTGGCAGGAGGAGATGCGCCGGATATCATTTATGGTCGTCCCAAGGTGTATGCCGATCTGATTAAAGCGGGTTACGTTGAATCCTTATCAGGACAAGCTTTTCTGGATCAATTGCCGGAAGAAGCATTGGCATCCATGAAGATCGACGGAAATGTATATGGCGTACCGATGAACATGGGCGGAATGGGTATCTTCTACAATAAAGAAGTTTTCCAAAAGAATGGGATCGAAGTACCAAAGACCCATACGGAATTAATGGCAGCCTGCCAGAAGTTCCAGGAAGCAGGGATCTATCCATTTGCACACGGTTATAAGGATTCCTGGCCGGCACAATGTGAAATTCAAAGTGATTTATATGGATATTGCCTGCAGCAGAATCCCAAAATGTTCGAGGATATCCAAGCCGGCGAGAAATCTTTTGCTGATTATCCGGAATTCAGGGAAGTGGTACAAAGAACAGCAGACAGATTAAGCTTTGAGAGCGGAGATGACTTCGGTACAGACAGTGCCCAGGCCAGAGAAATGCTGGTAAATGGTGAGGCTGCGATGCTGGTCAGCGGTAACTGGGAAATCGGTGAGTTCATGAACGTGAATGCAGATGATAAAATTGGATTCTTTGCAACACCAAATACGGAGGATGGTAATCCGGTACTCGGACTTGCCTCAGACGGAAGCTATATGCTTTGCTCACAATCAGAGAACAAGGAAGCTGCACTAAAATTCATTGAATTCCTTGCAAGCCCTGAAGGAGCAGCAATCTGGAATAACGGCGGCAAGGATGTACCTTGTTCCCTGGATGTTGACAATGCGCTGTTATCACCCATCGTAGTGGATATCGTTAACATTGAAAAGAACGGTAAAGTATATAATTTCGAGGCAGAAGGGATTTTTACCGGTCAATTTGACTCCACCTTCAGAAAATGGCAGGAGGAATTTGCAGCAGATCCGGACAGAGATGTAGATAAATATATTGGAAGACTGGACGCTGAAATAAAAGCAATTCAGCAGTAGGTCATAGATAGAAGCATTGAGGCTGCCCGGTAGATTAACTGACTGGGCAGTCCTGCTATCTAAGATCGGAAACATGATGATGTGCAGCACAAGTGAATTGTTTTTAAATTCTTTTTACTTTGCTATATTGGAGGAATTGTATGTATCAAAAATTAAATCTTAAAAAAAATGCGGTAAATTTATTGTTTTTACTCCCCGCGATGGCTTTATTCCTATTTGCTGTTGCGATCCCTTTCGTTAAGGGAATAAGGTATTCCTTTACGGATTGGGATGGATTCTCTCCGATTTATCATAATATCGGATTAAAGAACTATGTTAATATTCTGAAGGATCCAAGTATTGTAAGACCGATCAAAAACTCCATATATTATACGGTGATTACAGTTATAGCCAATAATGTACTGGGTCTATTGGTAGCGATGGCGCTAAAGAAGAATACGAGATTGAATAAGACCCTGAGAACCTTTATATTTATGCCATTTGTTATAAGCCTGGTTCTGACGGGCTTTATGTGGAGTTATTTATACAGTGATGTTTTATATAAAATATTTGGAATAAAGAGTCTCCTGGGCAACGCCAAAACTGTTATGCTGGGTGTATGTATCATGGGTATGTGGAGAGATACCGGGTATTCCATGCTGATTTATCTGGCAGGTCTTCAGGGGATTGACGAAGGATACTATGAGGCAGCCAAGATTGACGGCGCCGGAGTACTCAAGCGGTTTACGAAAATTACCCTGCCATTGCTGGCGCCCGCGATTACAATTAATGTAACGTTATTCTTAGGATGGGGGCTGAAAGTATTTGACTATGTTATGGCTGCCACCAACGGAGGGCCGGGACGGGCATCTGAGACAATGGCACTTTACGTATATAATTACACCTTCCCATACAATCGAGCCGGTTATGGACAGGCTGCGGCTATTCTGATGATGCTTGCTATCTTTATTGTGACGGGAATTATAACGACAATACTTAGAAAACGGGAGGTGGATATGTAATGGATAAGAAAATTAGAATAGCACTGGCTGCTATGGGAAAAATCATGATGGCACTTGCTTTTATGCTTCCATTTTACATTGCCATTGTATATGCAGTGAAATCACCGGAGGAAAAGGCAAGAACAGGATTGGCATTTCCGACGGGAATACACTTTGAAAACTTCACGGAGGCAATCCGGGTATCTAATTTCTGGGGCGCCACAAAAAACAGCCTGATTGTTACCACGTTTAGTGTGGCCTTATTGGTGGTTGCCTGCAGTATGGCGGGTTATGTAATTGCCAGAAACATGCATTCCAAATTCTATCAGTGCATTTACTATATCTTTCTGGCAGCAATATTACTGTCCTTCCAGGTTGTTATGCTGCCCCTTTATGTACAGTTAAAAAATACGGGGATGCTTAACACCTTAAGAGGTTTGATCCTTACCATCAGCGGTTTCCAGCTGGCATATAATGTATTCGTCTACGTGGGCTTCATCAGAAGTATTCCAATAGAAATGGAAGAAGCGGCTTTTATAGACGGAGCAGGAAAATTCAGAACTTTCTGGAGCATTATCTTTCCCCTGATGAAACCCATCGTCTCCTCAACCTTAATTCTGAATGCGCTGGCAGTATGGAATGACTTTCAGATTTCATTGATTATTGCACAGAAGGCGACGGTCAGAACAATTCCGCTGACTCAGTATTTCTTCTTCGGTCAATACAGTATTAAATTAAATATGGCCTTTGCGGCTTTTGTCCTGGCGATGATCCCGATTATCATATTATATTTGTTTATGCAAAGATATATTATCGGAGGCGTTATGGCAGGCGCGGTAAAAGGATAGTAGAATGGAGAGAATATTATGTTAAAAGACAGTAATCATAGAATTATTATGGAGCCATCCACACAGCCAAATGAAGCGCAGAAACGGCAGATGGAAAGAAAGTATGGTATGTTTCTTCATTTTGGCATTAATACATTTGGAAATTTGGAATGGTCGGATGGAAAACTTCCGATAGAAAGCTATCAGCCTACCGCAATTGATGCCGAGCAGTGGGTAAGGACAGGATATGAGGCGGGAATGAATTTTGTAATTCTTGTGACGAAGCATCATGACGGCTTCTGCCTTTGGGACACGGACACAACACAGTACAGTGTCAGATACAGCCCGAACCCCACCGATGTGGTTAAGGCAGTATCGGAGGCCTGTAAAAAATACAACATGAGCTTTGGACTTTATTATTCTCTGTGGGATGAGCATGAACCATCCTTTCAGAATGATTTCGACGAAGGCTACATCAATTATATGTTAAGGCATCTGGAGGAACTGATGGATGGAAGATATGGTGAGATTGTCGAATTATGGCTCGACGGAGCATGGAAAAAGCTCTGTGAAGAGTGGCGCTATGATCTGATCTATGATTTGGTCAAGAGATTGCAGCCACAATGCCAGGTGGGTATTAACCATACCATTGGTGAACCGGGTCTGGGTGATCCTGATGATCGGTATCTGCCAAAGAATTATCAGCAATATGATCCCATCAGAAATTTTCCTTCGGATTTCAGATTATGGGATCCACATATTTGCAGGAAAGATGATCCAAAGATCTATACCCGTGATGGTCAGAATTATTATATGCCCTTTGAACAGACCATCTGCTCCCGGGAAGGCTTCAGCTGGTTTTACTCGGATACCTATGAAGAGAAACCATTAATTGATAAGAATTATATAGCAGATTGCTACCGGCAGATAACCGCCCAGGATAATCTGATGGTTGTAAACCTGCCGCCAAATAAGGAAGGCAGATTATCTGTAAATGACTGTAAAAATCTTATGGACGTAGCAGATCTATTAGGAATACACAGAGGATAATCGAAAATTGTGAAGAAGGAGACGCTGTGAGGAACGAGAAGCAGTGAGGAGAGAAGCAGTGAGGAACGAGAAAGTGAAGAAGGAGACGCTGTGAGGAACGAGAAGCAGTAAAGAAAGATTAGTAGTATTCAAGAGGAAAGGACAGGCAGAGGAAGAGACCGTTTGAAAAGACCGGGATCACCTGCCGGTCTTTACGATAAAATCCGAAGAAATGGACAGGAAGAGAAACCATGGGAATAAATTGGAATGAAACTGACAGAACGATTTCAATTCAAACGAAATCATCCACATATCAGATGAAAATAGATGAATATGGCTATGTATTGCACACCTATTACGGAAAACATATCGATGCGCCCGGGGATCTGTCCTATCTGGTGTCCTATATGGATCGCGGCTTCTCCGGGAATCCCTATGAGGCCGGGAATAACCGGGGATACTCCCTGGATGTACTTCCTCAGGAATATAGCTGCTTTGGTACCGGGGATTATCGGATCAATGCACTTAAAATCAGATATGCGGATGGGAGTCTGGCTACAAAACTTCATTATAAGGAACATATCATTCATGCCGGAAAATATCAGATTTCCGGCCTTCCTGCAATTTATGCTGATCAAGAAGAAGCCGAAACCCTGGAACTACGTCTGGAGGATGAGGAAGCTAAGGTAGCAGTGTGTCTGAGATATGGTGTCATAGAAGCACGGGATGCAATTACCCGTACGGTGACTGTAACGAATCACGGACCAAGAGAGATTGTTCTGGAGAAGGTAATGAGTACACAGCTGGACTTTATTCGGGGCAGCTTTGATCTGATGACCTTTTATGGAAGGCATAATATGGAGCGCATGGTATCAAGAGCTGCGCTTCATCATGGAATACAAAGTATAGGCAGCGCACGCGGGGTCTCCAGCCATCAGTATAATCCCACAATGATCCTGTGTGATCAGAAAGCCACCGAAGATGTGGGGAATTGCTATGGTGTGGCACTGGTTTATAGCGGGGATTTTCTTGGAGAAGCCGAGTATGATTGTATCAATCAGACCCGGATACAGATGGGAATTGGAACGCAGAATTTTAATTACTCTCTTTCTCCGGGTGAATGTTTTGATGCGCCGGAAGCCGTTATGATTTATTCTGATCAAGGGCTCTCAGGGATGACCAGCCAATATCATAAACTGTTCCGGCAACATCTATGCAGAGGGGAGTACCACCTGGGACAGCGCCCGGTACTGATCAATAACTGGGAAGGAACTTACTTTGATTTTACCGGTGAAAAGCTGCTTACTATTGCCCGGGAAGCGGCAGGGCTTGGAATAGAGCTTTTTGTTATGGATGACGGTTGGTTTGGTTCCAGAGATAATGACTGCTCCGGTCTGGGAGACTGGGAGGTTAATGAGAAGAAGTTAGGCTGTACCTTGCAGGAACTGGGGGAAGCAGTAGAAAAAGAGGGGATGAAATTCGGAATTTGGTTTGAGCCGGAGTGCATCTCTCAGGACAGCAACTTGTACAGAGCTCATCCGGAGTGGGCGCTGCAAATTCCGGGAAGAAATCCGAACCGTTCCAGATTTCAGCTGGTTCTTGATTTTTCCAGAGAAGATGTCAGAGAATATATCTATCGTCACATATGCCATGTTCTGGATCACGCACCTGTTACTTATGTAAAATGGGACTTTAATAGAAGTATCTGCGATATCTACAGCGAAGCTGTACCGGCAGAGCGCCAGAAAGAGACGGCACATCGTTATATTCTTGGATTATATGATATGCTGGAGAAACTTCATGGGAGATATCCCTATATCCTGTTTGAAGGCTGCAGCGGCGGAGGCGGACGCTTTGATGCAGGAATGCTTTACTACACGCCTCAGATCTGGTGCAGTGATGACACAGACCCGATAGAGCGTCTGAAAATACAATACGGAACCTCTTTCTTCTACCCGGTTAATACCATGGGAGCCCATGTATCCGCAAGTCCGAATCATCAGACGGGACGTTTTGTACCGCTATCCACCAGAGGTGTTGTGGCTATGTCAGGTACCTTTGGATACGAACTGGATGTAAATAAATTGCCACCCGAGGAGAAAGAAGAGATCACCCGGCAGGTAAATACGTTCAGACAGCTTAGCCGTATCCTGCAGTACGGCGATTACTTCCGGCTAGCCGGACCCTATGACAACGAGTTATATACCGTATGGGAACAGGTAAGCACAGATAAAACCAAAGCAGTGGTAAACATTGTTTCCACGAAGGTTCAGGCGAATGGGATACCGGTAGCTGTTAAATTAAAGGGTCTGCTCCCTCATGCAATCTATAAAGTGAAGGATCAGTATTATACAGGTGAGATGCTGATGAATGCAGGATTATTGCTTCCTATGCCGCAAGCAGAGTATCAGGCATGGCAGTATCTTCTGGAGATGATGTAAACATAACTGTGTTGATTAAGAAAAGTAGTGATGAAACTGGCAAAGGCCTCACAAACCCGGTAGTGATATGGGATTTGTGAGGCCTTTCATATCCTGTTCCCACTCCCTAATGAAAAAGATATATGGAGTGCTTATAATGATACTTTAAATAATTTTCGTTAATATTCTGTGCTGATTATACATATTTTATGATGATGATGGAGCTTTTAATATCAATTTAATATCAAAAATCCATTTTCAGGCGTCTTATTTTTACCAATTGGTCCAATTAATATCTGTATTTTAGCACAGTTACCTTTTCCAAGGTCTGAGTGCATGAAAAGCCATATACTAAGGTAATTCAACTCAATGACAAGAATGCATTTCACACCTCAATCTTACCCTTCTGAAAATCAAATTTGTTTTCAAGAATACATTGCTCAAACTTTGTTCCATTCAAAACACCATTTTCCTTCATCTCACCGACAAACATATGAAACAATACACGTGGCAGGTATTTGATTTGTACAACCTTATCATATAGCTCATCCAACGTTTCTGTTGAATATACTAATTTCGATATAAGATACTCAAAATCATAAGAATATTTTTCGGTCAATTGTTTTGCAGATGAGTATTCAAGTGTTTCCTTTTTAAAATAACCTTTATCGGCCAACTTATCATACAGATCCTTATACTCTTCATAATACAAATGTCCAAAATATTCTTTATGCGCAGGAGCAGGAAAGAAAGCTATAATTTTTTCAAAGTCATCCAGTTCGTCAATTGTACAACTTACTTCATTTTTCTGATAGTCAATTGGTGATACTCCAAATTCCTTCTTGAATGCTCTTGTGTATGCTTCACTACTTCCATAACCAGAATCAATCGCAATATTGATAATCTTTTCTTTTTGAAAAATACTTTTTGTACTGACGTCTAAACGTCTTTTCCTAATATATTCTGCCGGGGTATAGCCAAGTACATTTTTGAATAAGAAAATATAATGAGACATCGACATACCTGTAAACTCTGTACTATCTTCGAGAATATTCTCATTTTCCAAATGATGGTTAATATATTCAATTGCCTTCATTACCTTTATCATATCGTGCATATATATCACCTCTAATCACTAATATACCAAATAAACACAATTCTTTCATGATAATAATTCTGGTTTTTTAAAGAAATATAATTTACTTGTTATATATCTTCTTGGTAATTCCATATATAGCCACATCGCATATGCCTGTATTATTTTTACCCGCTTCTAATAACGTTCCTTCGTATAAAAGCCCTGATTTTTTCATGACCTTCCCCGAGTTTGGATTGCATACATCATGCCGTGCATAAATTCTATTACACTCAACTTCATCAAATAAATATTTGATAATTTCTCTAAAAGCCTCGCTTGTAATTCCTCTATTCCAGTATTCTTCTCCAATACAATATCCAATCTCTACCGAATTGATTCCCTCTTCCATATGAACGATTCCGAAACTACCAATAGCTTGCTGATTTGCTTTCCACTCAATACACCATTGGTAATTTTTTTTATCTTCATTTTTACTTACCCATAGATCAATTACAGATTTTGTTATGTCCTTAGAAGAGTGCGTTGGCCACGTCAAATATCTTGTAACATTGTTATTACTTGCCCAATTATGATACATATCTTCAACATCAGTTTCTTTAAATGGTCTTAATACTAAACGCTCTGTTTCAAGTGTTTTTGTACCTAAATGATTCATTTCACACTTCCTCCTGCTTTATTAACTTTGCTTTTTCCTCTTCGATAATTTTTTTATCAATTCTTTCAAACAATATCGTTACTTCTGGCAATTGATAGCCGGGCAATACATATTGCTTTTTCCATACATTCTTTAATTTTATCCACTTACAAATCTTTTCACTTCTTTTGGAGACTTTTTTCTTGCTTTGATCGTATTGCAACAGGTGTTCCATGGCAATCACTGCCTGATACAAAATATACTTTATCACCTATTGCTCTATGATAGCGAGCAATTACATCTCCTGTTAATAACCCAGCTATGTGCCCCAGGTATAAGGGGCCATTTGCATAAGGCCACGCACCGCCAACAAAAATATTTTTCACACTACGTTCCTCATTTTTGTGATAACAAATCCAAAATGAAATTACTAAATAAAAAAGCCCTCCTCTCTGAAAAATTTCTTTTTCAGGGACGAGAGCGAAGCTTCGTGTTACCACCCTAAATTCACCTATACCTCGCGATATAGGTCTTGTCAACTACGGACGAGAAATGATTCATCGATAGTCTATCACTGTAACGGGTGCACCCGTCGTAGCCTAAACAATATGTTTCGGTACACAGCTCAGAGGCCATATTCAACTATTTTATAACTTTCCTCATTTACACCATTCTGAGGTCTCTGTAAAAGTTCAAATAGTTTACTCTTCTCATCAATGCCTTTATTTTATAGATTTTATTAATTATATATTTTGAATTCTTTTTTGTCAATGTTTAACTTTTGCTTTATCTCTTAAAATCATTAAATACAGGAGATACTGCACCCGTTGAAGTTTTCCACCTCATTATCCTTGGAAACCAGCAAACTCCATCCTGAAGCATTTCCTTAAAAGAATTCATCAATTCGCCCAATGAAGAAAATACTCCTCTAAAACTGTTACCAGCTACAACGTCTGTAGTTCCTCTGGTTCCGCCCTTGAAGCCTAGATCAGCAATAGAACCCTTTAGCGATATCCTTGTATCGAGTCCCCGTGTACTATCGTTGATAAATGGAACAAAATCAAACCATTCCTATAATAATTTGGTCACGAGGTAAATCAGAATCAAAATAGAATCACTCACAAAAAAATAACGCTACAACCCTTATAAATACTAGGTTATAGCGTTTCTTATCATTATTCCCACTCTATGGTAGCCGGTGGTTTGCCCGTGATATCATAGCAGATGCGGTTTACATGTTTTACTTCATTCACAATTCGATTCGAGATGTGTCCCAGAACCTCCCATGGAAGCTCAGCAAATTCCGCAGTCATAAAGTCTGTGGTAGTTACCGCTCTTAAAGCTACGGTATAATCATAGGTCCGCTCATCGCCCATGACGCCGACGGAGCGAAGATTGGTAAGAACTGCAAAGTATTGTCCGATCTGTCTGTCCAAACCTGCCTTCGCAATCTCCTCGCGGTAGATATAATCTGCTTCCTGAAGGATGGCAATCTTCTCCGGGGTAATGTCGCCGATAATTCGAATGGCAAGACCGGGGCCGGGGAAGGGTTGACGAAAGACTAATTTCTCGGGTATTCCAAGTTCCAGACCGGCTTTTCTAACTTCATCCTTGAAAAGGTCGCGCAGTGGTTCAATAATCTCTTTAAAATCAACATAATCCGGCAGACCGCCTACGTTATGATGGCTTTTGATCACAGCAGACTTTCCAAGACCACTTTCAATTACATCAGGATAAATGGTTCCCTGTACCAGAAAATCAACAGTTCCGATTTTCTTAGCTTCTTCTTCAAACACACGAATAAATTCTTCACCGATTATTTTTCTCTTATGTTCCGGTTCAGATATGCCGGCCAGCTTCTGATAGAAGCGTTCCTGTGCATTGACACGGACAAAGTTAACATCAAACTGAGTTGTGAAAATCTCTTCTACCTCATCCCCTTCATTTTTACGAAGAAGACCATGATCAACGAAGATGCAGGTAAGCTGTTTGCCAACTGCCTTGCTGATCATAACTGCAGCTACGGAAGAATCCACGCCGCCGGAGAGGGCACACAATACCTTTTTATCACCGATTTTGTCCTTTAATGTGGCGATCATCTGCTCGGTAAAGGAATCCATTCTCCAATCACCACTGCATTGACATACCTGATACAAGAAGTTATGAAGCATGCCGGTTCCTTCCTGGGTATGCACAACCTCCGGATGGAACTGTACACCATAAAAGCCTCTGGCTTCATCTTCAATGGCAGCGATCGGACAGGAATCTGATTTAGCGATGATCTGAAATCCTTCTGCAGGCGTTTCAATATAATCTGTGTGACTCATCCAGCAGATGGTATTCTCGGAGATATCTTTAAATAACTTTGAAGTTGTAGTTACATTCACTTCCGTCCGTCCATATTCTCTTAACGGAGCTTTGGATACGGTACCTTTTAAGATATATGTCATTAACTGGCAGCCATAGCAGATACCCAGAATCGGGATACCCAGTTCAAAGATTCCGGGATCGCAGGTAACGGCATCCTGCTGATAGACACTGTCCGGACCTCCGGTGAAAATAATTCCCTTTGGAGCAATTTCCTTTATACGGTCAAGGCTTGTGTGGTAAGGAAGAACCTCACAATAAACATTACATTCTCTGACTCTTCTGGCAATCAATTGATTATACTGACCGCCAAAATCAAGTACAATAACCATTTCTTTGTTCACTTTATAACCTCCTGGATATCAATGGATAGGTGAAATTCATCTTTTATTAAAAAGGTAGCTTCATAATACAACATTTTTTCTCAATATGCTAGTCTAAATATTAGTTTTTCTATTGGATCCTCCTGGAACCAACAGATTCGACATCGAAAACTGGAAAATTATATAAAAATTGTAAAAAAATGAAAAATAGCTCTTTACAAAAATACTAGATCATGATATTATTTACCTAAGCTATTACAACATATGGTATAAGACCTCTTGGAGAACAGCAGCAGACGATGGAGGTATCCGTTCATGAAGGATATGGAGTTACAAGAGATGTTTCGGTGTATACCGGAGATTGATCCGAATGCAGGATACCGATACTTCCTTGGTAATATGGATAATTACAAAAGAGCACTATTTTCTGTATTAAAGAGTATCAAAGCTAAGCTGCCCATATTAGGAACGATGTTAAGATCAGAAGAATACGAGGGGTTACGGACCATTACACAAACCCTGCGGAGAATGTTTTACAACATTGGTGCGACTGAAGTATCTGCCTTATCTGATCAATTAGAAGTAATTATATTGAAGGAAGACATTATAAGTCAACGGGAGGCATTACAAGATTACATGGAACAACTTGCGAGTTTCCTTAAGCATCTGGAATTGCTGTTGAAGAATTTTGATATAATGATTGGTGATGAGAATAAAGTATCCTTTGGTAATTATGATCTGACGAAGACAAGAGAGAGTATTAAGCGTTCCTCAGATCTGTTAGGACGAAAGGTTATATAATTAATTATATATACTCCCATAATGAGCCCTATCTTTCCGCTGACAAAAGATAGGGCTGCTTTTTGCTTATTTTTGCTTATAACTGGGCTTTTTGACCTTTGTCACCGCGTTTTCTGGTGCGGACTTTCTTCGCATTCAATTGCTTATCCTGATATAAAAATGTTTCGATATTCGACTGTAATGCGATTGCAAAACTGACTGAATCATTCTGATCCAGGGTAATTGCTTTGACTCCGCGGCTGGTTTTCTTAAGCTCACTTACCTCTGACAACGGGAAACCAAGGGATAGTCCCTTTTGCGTGAGCAGGATTACCTTAAGACCGCCTGATAGAACATCGGAAGCGGATAACAGGGTAATTCCGATGACCTCATCCTGTTCCTCCAGTTTTGTAGCATTCATTTGTGTCCGGTTAGTCTCAAATTCAACACCGGATACCTGCTTAATATAACCGTTTTTGGTAGTAAACATGAGCTGGGATTCATAGAGCTGTTCAAAGGAACAGAACAAAATAATCGTTTCTTTATCTAACTTGCACAGGTTCTGAATGAGACTTCCTTTATCTTTCATCTTGCATTTTGGGATGTTTTCCACTTTGACCTGATACATATTACCCTGTCCGGTAAAGATACAAAGACGATCATTATTTTTCATCTGTATCGTGTGAACATATTCCTTCAGATTATCCTCCGAGGCTCTGATATAACTGGAGGTATCCACGGATTTGGTATAACCGAATCTGTCAATCAGTACATAGATATCCTCAATCTTAACCTCTTCCACATAATCGCTGGAGACAATATTTGTCAAGACGGTTCTTCTGGGCGTATGGAAAACTTTTTTGAATTCCTTCAGACGGGATTTAATTACCTTATATAATTCTCTGGACTCACCAAGGACTCGCTTGTATTCTTCAATCGATGCTTTTAATTCCTTATCCTCCTCGTGCAGCTTTAAGATTTCAAGTCCGATTAACCTGCTAAGCTGCATGGAAAGGATGGCATCTGCCTGCCGCTCCGAGAAATCCAGCGCAGAAGCCTGTTTCTGGGACTGCTTTGTTTTGAAATTAATTCCTTCTGTATTACCTTCCATAAGACATGCCTTGGCCTGCTTTACGGAGGAGCTGCCTCTCAGGATTTCTATGATTAAGTCGATAACATCCGTAGCTCTAATCAAGCCGTCTACGATCTCCAAACGCTTCAATGCCTTATCCAAAAGATAAGCATATTCCTTGGTGTATAATTCCACCTGAAAATCGACAAACTCCCGGATCATATCTTTTAATTGAAATACAACTGGCTGTTGATCCTTAACCGCCAGAAGATTCACGCTGTAGGTATCTTCCATAGAGGTTTTCTTATAAAGTCCGTTCATCAGGTTGCTGATATCCCGGTCCTTCTTTACCTCGATTACAACACGAATTCCTTCTTTGGAAGATTCATCTCTGATATCAAAAATCTCGTCAAAAACCTTGTCCTTCATAAGGGTTGCCAGGCTTTCCACAAGTTTTGTTTTATTCCCGGCTATGGTATAGGGAATTTGGGTAATCACGATATTCTTTCGGCCGTTCTCCCCATTCTCAATCTCAACATTGGCACGCACACGAATCTTGCCTTCCCCTGTCTCATAAATGAGAGCCAGATCATTCTGATTAATGATTGTCCCGCCTGTGGGGAAATCGGGGCCGGGGATATAACGCATTAACTGCTGTGTGGTGATATTGGGATTATCCAGATAAGCAATGACACCGTCAATAACTTCATCCGGATTATGAGGAGGAATATTGGTGGCCATACCGACGGCGATACCGGTAGTTCCGTTGATTAAGAGATTCGGGATCATGGCCGGCAGGACCGTAGGTTCCTTTTCACTGTCATCAAAGTTAGGAGCGAATTCAATCAGACCCTTTTCCAGGTGATCCAAAAGTGCCATGGCACCCGGGGATAATCTTGCCTCGGTATAACGCATGGCAGCAGCCCCATCACCATCAATGGAGCCAAAGTTACCGTGACCGTCCACCAGTGGCAGCATGAGAGAGTAATCTTCTGTCATGCGTACCAGGGCTTCATAGATGGAACTGTCTCCGTGAGGATGATATTTACCCATGGTATCACCCACGATACGGGCGCTTTTTCTGTGTGGTTTTGCCGGATCGAGACCAAGCTCCACCATAGAATACAGAATTCGTCTTTGCACCGGCTTTAATCCGTCTCTGATGTCCGGCAGTGCTCTTGCTATAATAACGCTCATGGCATAATCTCTGTAGCTGTTCTTCATTTCTTCAGAAAAATCCAATTGAACGATTTGATCTGTTGTTTTCTTCATCGTATTAATTCCTCCACCTCATTATATATCCAACTTTGCATATTTTCCCTCTTCCATAATGAAAGTTCGCCTCGGGGGAACACTGCTGCTCATGAGAATGTTCGTAATCTCATCGGCTTCAATGGTATCACTGATGGTAATCTGGGCAAGAATTCTGGACTCGGGATCCAGCGTTGTCTCCCATAACTGATTGGCATCCATTTCACCAAGTCCTTTATAACGTTGAATATTTAAGATCTTATGGCCGGAGGTCCTTCTGAATTTATCCAGCTCAAAATCATTGAACAGGTATTGGGACTGTTTTGATTTTTTACTTTTTCCCGTAGTTTCGTACTCCACCTTATAGAGGGGGGGCATACCCTTGTAGATCTTACCCTCCAGGATCAGTTCCGGCATAAACCGGTAAAAAAAGGTGAGAAGCAGGGTACTGATGTGAGCACCGTCCACGTCGGCATCCGTAAGGATGATGATTTTGTCGTAGCGAAGCTTGGTAATATCAAATTCATCGCCGATACCGCAGCCAAAGGTTGCAATCATGGCTTTTATTTCATTATTTAATAGAATCTTCTCCAGTGTTGCCTTCTCAACATTCAGAATCTTACCGCGAAGGGGCAGTACAGCCTGGGTTCTGCGATTTCTTGCCGTCTTAACGGTACCGCCGGCAGAATCACCCTCCACAATATACAATTCACATTCCTCCGGCTTCCTGGAGGAACAGGAGGCCAGTTTGCTTTTTGTATCTACATCATTTAACTGCTTTAAGACAGCGGTTCTTGCTTTATCACTGGCTTTTCTTGCATTATAGGATTTTAAAGAATTATCCAGAATACTTCTCAGCACCTCAACATTTTTATCAAACCAGCGTTGCGCTTCCGTCGAGAAGACCTCATCCACCGCACTTTTTGCATCGGTATTGCCAAGCTTTGTCTTTGTCTGACCTTCAAACTGGGGATCGGGATGCTTGATGGAGATAATGGCTACAATGCCGTTTCTGATATCCTTGCCATCAAAATTCTCATCCTTATCTTTTAAGATATTTAATTCTCTGGCATATTGATTTAATACACGGGTTAGTCCGGTTTTAAAACCGGTCACCAGGGTTCCGCCGTCTACCACGTTGATCCGGTTACAATAGGCATTGATCTGTTCGGAATAACTATCTGTATACTGGAGGGCAAGTTCAACCTCAATTTCTCCGCTTTTTCCCTCCAGATAGATGGGCTCCGAATGCAGAACACTCATCTCTCTGGTCAGATAGGAGACAAAGCTTTTAATTCCGAACTCTTCCTGATAAGTCTTTGTTACTCCGGTGATCTGATCTGAAAAGTTAATTAAAATATTTTTATTTAAAAATGCAATTTCTTTTAGCTTCTTTTGAATCGTCTCTGACTTAAATTCTACTGTTTCGAAAATGGTGTCATCCGGATAGAAGGTAATCTTCGTTCCGGTATCGGATTTATTGCATTTTCCTACCACCGGAAGTAACCCGTCCACCAGTTCTGTAACAGGATGTCCGCCATTTACGTACTCATCCCGATAAATCTTCCCATCCCGCTTCACTTCAACAATCATACGCTTGGAGAGTGCATTTACAACTGAGGCTCCGACACCGTGGAGTCCTCCGGAAACCTTATATACGGAACTGCCGAATTTACCTCCCGCATGTAAAATGGTATAAACAACCCGAACAGTGGGAATATGCTTTGTGGGATGAATGTCCACGGGAACTCCCCGGCCGTTATCACAAATTTCTATTGCGCCGTCCTTTAATAAAGTTACGTCTATCTTCGTACAAAATCCCGCCAAATGTTCGTCGATTCCATTATCAATGATCTCCCAGATCAAATGATGAAGTCCTCTGGGCCCGGTGCTTCCTATGTACATACCCGGACGCTTTCTAACCGCTTCCAGTCCTTCTAATACAACAATCTGACTTCCACTATATTGTTCCATGGTTTTAACCCCTTCATATAATTATAGTAATCGCAAAATAATGATAAGATGTCATATTCATTGGATTGTAATAAAAATTATTCTGAAACATTATATCATATGGAAAATAATATTTCCAGTAAATATCACAATCATACGTTCGAACACACCAAAACGCAGATAGTCTGTGAGTGTGACTGGGAGAAAAGCGGTAAAGTTTTTAAAAAAATATTTGAAAATATCGTAAAATGATGTATAATGGGGACAATTATCTATCATATCTTATGAAAATCCGGATTTATTTCCCGTAATGACAAGCAGGCAGGGAAAATAATACTTATATTGGATCATCTGATACCCCCCTCGAAGCTGAGTAAAAGGGGGATTTGTTGTTGTTATATCGGAAAAAGCGAAAGGAAAGGTCGGTAATAAGCATGAAGAAACCATTTGTAACACTGGAACAATTACAGGATATCACAAAGACATATCCTACCCCGTTTCATATTTATGATGAAAAGGGCATCAGGGAGAACGCCAGAAAATTAAAGCAGGCATTTGCCTGGAATAAAGGATTTAAGGAATATTTTGCAGTAAAAGCAACGCCCAATCCTTATATTCTTCAGATTCTGAAAGAAGAGGGATGCGGGGCAGACTGTTCCTCCATGACAGAGCTGATGATGTCGGAAGCAATCGGACTTAGCGGTGATGATATTATGTTCTCCTCAAATGCCACCCCTGCGGAGGAATTTGTAAAGGCAAGAGATATCAATGCGATTATCAATCTGGATGATTTTACCCATATTGAGTTTCTGGAGAAGACGGCAGGCATTCCGGAGACCATCTGCTGCAGATTTAATCCCGGCGGGATATTTAAAACTTCAAATGGGATCATGGATAATCCGGGAGATGCCAAATATGGTATGACGAAAGAGCAATTGATAGAAGCCTTTCAGATTCTTAAGAAAAAGGGTGTTAAATATTTTGGTATTCACTCCTTCCTGGCAAGTAATACGGTAACCAATGAATATTATCCGGTCCTTGCCGGCATCTTATTTAAGCTGGCAGTTGAAGTGCATGAACTTACCGGAGCCGATATTAAGTTTATTAATCTTTCCGGCGGTGTGGGAATACCATATCGGCCTGAGGAGCAGCCCAATGATATCCTTGCCATCGGTGAAGGGGTCAGAAAAGAATTTGAAGAGATCCTGATTCCTGCCGGTATGGGTGATGTCTCTATCTTTACGGAGCTTGGAAGATTTATGCTGGCGCCTTACGGACACCTGGTTGCTACGGCAATTCATCAAAAACATATCTATAAAGAATATATCGGTTTGGATGCCTGTGCGGTTAATTTGATAAGACCGGCGATGTATGGAGCATATCATCATATTACAGTAATGGGGAAGGAGACCTGCGAGTGTGATCATAAATATGATGTCACCGGATCACTTTGTGAAAACAATGATAAATTTGCCATTGACCGGATGCTGCCTAAGATAGAGATCGACGATCTGATTGTGATTCATGATACAGGCGCGCATGGCTTTGCCATGGGTTATAATTACAACGGTAAACTCAGATCAGCGGAGCTGTTATTAAAAGAAGATAATTCTGTTCAGTTAATTCGAAGAGCAGAGACGCCAAAAGATTATTTTGCCACCTTTGATTTTTCCGACATTCTGAAAAATACGGAAGAATAAAAGAAATAAAAAAGGCAATGAAATCTATGATTTTATTCATAAACCCAAAGAATATTTTATATAGTTTGAAGATAAGATATAATGTAACTTTTACGTAAGATCATTTTAAGTGTTTTTTACATTGATAAAGCATGCCGATGCAGTTAAAATGATGGATGGGATTTTCATAAATTACCGGGTTACAAAAAAGCGCTGTTTATCGGTATAAATGTAGAAAATCAGCGTAATATATGATGTTGACAAGAAACTATCGATACGATATAATACTTTGAATGTATTGTATTGTATCGAAGCAATATGGAGGAAGGGTGTTTTTATGGTAGAAAAGAAAAACATATTGACCTATGAGGGATTAAGACAACTGGAGGATGAGCTTCACGATCTGAAAGTAAACCAAAGAAAAGAAGTTGCACAAAAGATTAAAGAGGCAAGAGAGCAGGGGGATCTTTCCGAAAATGCAGAATATGATGCTGCAAAGGATGAGCAGCGTGACATCGAAGCCAGAATAGAGGAAATTGATAAAATTCTCAAGAATGCGGAAGTCGTAGTTGAGGATGAAGTAGATGTTAATGTAATTAATATTGGATGTAAAATTAGGATTTATGACATGGAATATAAAGAAGAACTGGAATATAAACTGGTAGGCTCCACAGAAGCCAACAGTTTAAAAGGCAAAATTTCCAATGAATCTCCGTTAGGAAGGGCCTTGCTTGGGGCCAGAGTCGGAGATGTTGTTAATGTTGAAGCACATGCTGGAACAATACAATATCAAATTTTAGAAATTCAAAGATCAAATTAAAAAGTTAGTAAGCAGACTTACCATTCATTTACTATAAGCGTAAATCGGATGTGAACATCCAGAAGTAGTTTACTACGATAAGAGGTGAAAGAATCATGGCTGAGGAAAGAATTCAAACAGAGCAGGATATTAATGAATTACTTAAGGTAAGAAGAAACAAATTAGCTGAGCTTCAGGAGAGCGGTAAGGATCCCTTTCAGGTTATGAAGTTTGACGTGTCCAATCATTCCGCAGATATTATCAATGGTTTTGAAGAATTTGAAGGGAAGAAAGTTTCCATCGCAGGTCGAATTATGTCAAAACGTGTTATGGGAAAAGCTTCTTTTTGCAATATCAGAGACATTGGAGGAGATATTCAGGCCTATGTCAAGCGGGATGAAGTAGGGGAGGCGCCTTACGCAGAATTTAAAAAGTACGATATCGGTGATATCGTTGGTATTGAGGGTGAAGTGTTTAAAACTCATACCGGAGAAGTATCCGTAAAAGCTGTCAGTGTTGTTTTATTAACCAAAAGCCTTCAGATTCTGCCTGAGAAGTTTCATGGCCTGAAAGATACGGACACCAGATACAGACAAAGATATATTGATTTAATTGTAAATCCGGAAGTACGGGATACATTTATCAAACGTTCCCATATTATCAGAGAAATACGTAATTATCTTGATCATAAAGAATTCATTGAGGTGGAGACTCCGGTACTGGTTCCCAACGCCGGCGGTGCTTCAGCAAGACCGTTCAATACCTATCATAACGCACTGGATCAGGACATTCACTTAAGAATTTCCCTCGAGTTATACTTAAAGCGTCTGATCGTTGGTGGTTTGGAGCGTGTATATGAAATCGGAAGAGTATTTCGTAATGAGGGGTTATCTGTAAGACACAACCCGGAATTTACACTACTTGAACTATATCAGGCTTATACCGATTATTTTGGTATGATGGATCTGGTAGAGGACTTGCTCCGATCCGTAGCCCAGAAGGTTCTGGGTACTACGGTCATTAACTATGACGGTGTTGAAATTGATTTATCAAAACCGTTTGAACGATTGACCATGGTGGAAGCAGTAAAGAAGTATGCGAATGTTGATTTCGAGCAGGTTGCAGATGAGGCAGCAGCAAAGGCACTTGCCAAGGAACATCATATTGCATTTGAAGACAGACATAAAAGAGGCGATATCATCAATCTATTCTTTGAGGAATATGTTGAGGAACATTTGGTGCAGCCAACCTTTATCATGGACCATCCGGTAGAGATCTCACCCCTTGCCAGCAGAAAGCCCAGCGATCCCAGCTACACTGAGCGTTTTGAACTCTTTATTACAAAACGTGAGATGGCAAATGCGTTCTCAGAGTTAAATGATCCGATTGATCAGAGAGGACGTTTTGAAGCTCAGGAGGCACTGCGTGCAGCAGGAGATGAAGAAGCGAACCAGTTGGATGAAGATTTCTTATGTGCCCTGGAATATGGTATGCCTCCAACAGGCGGTATTGGAATCGGAATTGATCGTTTTGTAATGTTGTTAACAGATTCCTCTGCGATCAGGGATGTACTTCTGTTCCCGACGATGAAGAATAAAGAGTAGAGAAACCCTGTATTATGAGGGTTTGAGAGAATAAAGGTCAGGATTTACGACCAACTTACGACCAAATAATAAAGTATATTTGAAAGAATCTCTTGGAAACAGGGGATTCTTTTTTTATAAGCAAGTGATATATAAAAAACAAACGAAACTAAGTTAGGAAGCATAAGATTGATCAGCAGAAAGCCTAAGGGAGATCATCGCTTCTCAGATCCGCCAGTTCTTCAAGACTGGAAAAAAACATACCGGAGGAAGTAAATGAGATTGGATATGAGACAGCAATACGATTGACGAAAAGGAACTATGCATTCATAGTTAACTCATACCGATTGTGCACATATTCCAGACATCTGCGATGAATGTTCTAAGGGGATTGCAGATACTCCACAACAAGCTATCGCACAAGGACTAGTCCTGTGCACTACTTGCGGAAATGGTTTTGACATGTGAATAACTTTATGAGTATATTGAGCTTTTTTAAAGAAAACTGTTGGAAATGAATAGAAAAAGATTGCTATTATTCCATGAAAAGAATAAAATAAATATGGTGCTTGCTGTGCTCTATTAATGGAGGAACAAAATGGAATATTTAACAACAGCAGAAGTTGCAGAAAAATGGGGAATTACTAGAAGAAGAGTAACTGTGCTTTGTGATGAAGGAAGAATTATTGGTGCAGTTCAGAAAGGTAACATTTGGCTGATACCGCAAAATGCAGAAAAACCTATTGATGGGAGACGAGTCCGTTATTCTAGACACAAAAAGTAGTAGAGTAGATTCGGATTATTTTACATAAATGATTATGACATAGAAACGGAGGATAAGTGAGTGGCTGCGATTCATGATTTATTAGCTCAAATACAGGTGATGTACTTCAAATATTGAGACTGAAAGCTGGTTTTCAGGATTAATATTCCGGATTTTTATCCAAATTCTAGTAGCTTCGCCTACTCATTTTTCAGGGTAAACGTCTGTAGGGAAAACTGCAGGAATTTATGTATGAAACAATTTCCATAACATCCGCAGTGTATGCAATATCGTTTTTTCGCCAGCATTTTTACCAATGTGAAATAGAATAGTGACTTTATTTCCGGAAGCTATTGAATTGTTGTAAGCTTACGTAATGAGCAAAAAAATAAGGAGGACAGCGAATTGACGCAAACTGAAGAAAAGGGTCGGCGAAGAGGATTGCTTTTGGTATTAATAAGATAGAGGTATTCTTTGGGTACAGAAAACTGAATGTCTATGTAATAGAAAGAGATATAAAATTTCTAGAATAGGAGATTGACACTATGACAAATGATGAATTAATAGTACAAGCAAAAAAAGAATTGCTTTGGGGAACAGGATTTATGGATCAATTTCGTAAGGAGTTGACGGCACTTTATAGTAATCAGGACTTTATGAAAGAGTACAACAAGATTAAAGAAAAAATCGGTATAAATGAATTTGTAAATATTCAGTTAACGAAGAGTATTATAAAAGAAGAGATATGGAATAACCGTCTACCGGATAAATATAAACAATTAAGAGAAATCGTGAATACCGTAAAAAGTAAAGGAAGTGCTGGGACTTCGGCTTATATAACAGTATATTTTTCACTCAGGATTATTGAAATGCAAAAAGTAAAAAGTTCTAATGAAGATGGGCAGAAGAAGAAAGATGATAAATCACAAACAATTACAGAGTTAGATTATCGTAAGAAGTGGCCAGCAGACTACCGATGCGAAGACGGTCATTATGTACGTTCTAAAAGTGAAATGTTGATCGATAACTGGTTATACAGTCATGGAATATGTCATGCGTATGAAAAAGCGGTATATTCTAACATAGGATCAGAGCAGTATATATGTGATTTCTATGTTCCAAATTTAGATTTGTATATTGAGTTTTGGGGATTAGACAGCCCTCTGCATAGTCAATATCAAGATAAAAAATACCTGAAGACTAATTTCTATAAGACGAATAACTATAAGCTAATAGATTTGAGTGATAATGAAATTATGTTACTTGATGACAAATTAGGAAAAATATTTCGATAATCGTACTTCTTGGGTATAAAATTAAGTGATATTGATAAATTCTGTAATTGTTTAGTAAAGGAAATATGATCATAAAAATTGGACAGTAATTACTATTACTAAAATCGTAATGCCAAGATGATAATTTCATATGAAAACTAAGGAGAGATGTATTTTGGAGGCAAACACTAATGCAAATAGTATATAAAGTAAAGGGTTCCTACTTGGGTTCTTGGGATTTTTAATATTTGTAATTCCATTCATATATTGCTTTGATAAGTCAGCTTTATCAATTAGACAAATTGAGAGATTGAGGGGAATTAGTCGAGGCGTAAAACAAAGGATAATGTGACGACAACCCCGTCCCCATGCGTCAAGATAAATTCAACATGGTTACATTATGATAATGGACTGGCCTTACTAGGAGGTGCTTTAATAGAGAAAAATCACAATGTAAAGATATTGGATTTTCAACGGCTTGACGTTTGGGATGAACTATTTCCACATGATTATGAAGCAGAGTATTTTAACTTAAAAAAAGAACTGGAAGAGTATTTTAATACAGCTTATGCAATTGAGCAGACAGACGCCAAAAGCCAATATGAAAGTAAAAAGATTATTGATAAGTGCTTAGCATTTGATAGTAAGGTAGATATCCATAATAAAAAAGTAGTAAATAAGCTGGTGGAGCAGATTTATCATGTCTGTAAAAACTTTGAACCTGATATTATAGGATTTAAATTGTGGGGACAGAATTCACTGCTAGACCAGTTTTATATGGCAGGCTTATTAAAGGATAAGTATAAAAATGCGTTGATGATAGGAGGTGGTCCTGCTGTAGAGATTTACCAGGAACATATATTTTATGAAACTTCTGTATTCGATATATTAATACACGGCCCAGGGGAAGAAACGATTCAGCAAATCGCTGAATTCAAGCTGGGTAAGCGAAGTGTGGATGATATTAATAATATTATCTACAGAGATAGATAAGTGGTTGTAAAAAGTAACAAGGTATTTCCGGATTTGGTTAAAATATCGCCATACAATTATGACGAAGATGTTTATCTGTTTTCAAAATACAAATTGCATAATGTACATGTTGAGAGTTCAAGAGGTTGTAATTTTGATTGTGACTTTTGTGTTCATCCGCATAAGAGTGGAAAGATTCTCTTAAAGTCGCCTGATGTATTTGTTGAGGATATTTCTCGCCTTAACAGTAAATATGGGTTTAGCTATTTTCACTTAGCAGATTCTAACCCACCATTAAAGCATCTTGCTAATATAAGCAAGATACTTTGTGAAAGAGAACTTCATTTTGGGTTTATGTGTTTTCAATCGCTTCGGAGTTTTAATGAAGAAGATTTGAAATGGATAAAAAATGGGAATTTTAATTGGTTCTGGATAGGGGTAGAGTCTGGTTCAGATAATGTCTTAGAAAACTTGTCAAAAAAACGGGAAACAAAAAAAGTTAAAGAGTGTTACGAATTACTCAATCATTATGATATATTGACGACTGCCAGTATTATTGTACCGTCTCCTTATGAAAATGATAGAACTATAATGAATACTATTCAACATTTACAAGAATTGAAGCCTGATGCAGTCTTGTCTTTTGCACCAGTGGTGCAACCACAAACTAAGTGGTTTATATCAGATGGACAAGTCTTAGTTAAAGATAAGGATACTATAATTCAAAGTATGATTCGCTTTGGAATGGAATGGCACACGGGAAATAAATTGCTACCAATGGTATTTCATGATGCTTTATATGAACAGAATATTCATTATGGGAATAAATCATATAAAGAAATTTTCTTTCTTTATAAACATTATGAGCAAATGATAAAAAGTGCATTATCAGCTCAAATTGCAATGAATAGGTTCAGGAAGTTAAAGAATATTAATAGTAGCTTTATGAATATTTATCTTCAATCTCAAATTGAACTTGCACAAGCAATTCGAAGTGCGCAGTTCGATAAAGCGAATAAGATACTTTCAGTGTATAATGCATCTGCACATGAAGGAAGATTTTACTAATATATAATTAATGGATAAATGAAAGGAATGATTATAATGGAACGATTTACTAATTCGATTGTATTTAATGGAAATGACTATTTCATGCAATCAAAAACACTAAAATCAATATGCGAAAAGGTTGAGACTCCTTTTTATTTATACGATGTAAATTATATATTAAAAAAATATGATTTGCTTAAAGAAATTTTTCCATATGAACAATTAAAAATTTTCTATGCATTAAAAGCTAATTATAATCCACATATTTTAAGTATTATGAAAGATTATGGGTTTTATTTGGATACTGTTAGCCCATCTGAAGTTATCTTAGCTATAAAGTTAGGATATGATAGAGATAAAATCATGTTTACAGCAAATAACATGACAGATAAAGATATGCAGATTGTGAAAGAACAGGGTGTTTTGTTTAATATAGATTCATTATCTCGATTGGAGACATTTGCAAAGATGTATCCTAAAGAGTCTATTTGCCTACGAATAAATCCTAATGTAGTAGCTGGTGAAAATGCAAAGGTTCAAACAGGAGGTGATTTAAGCAAGTTTGGTATACTACTTGAAGATGTTGTAAAAGCAGTTGCGATTGCTAAAGAATATAATGTAAAGATTATAGGTTTGCATGCGCATACTGGAAGTGGTATATCAAATACAAGAAAAGTATATGAAAGCATGAAAAACTTATTAGGTGTGGCAGAGTCGGAAATGTTCCCGGATTTGGAATTTATTGATTTTGGTGGGGGTTTTAAAGTTTCCTACGAACCAGGCCAAAAGAATATTGATTATGTTAAATTTGGAAGTAAGTGCGTTTCAATTTTTAAAAACTATTGTGAAAAGTCTGGTAAAAGGTTGGATTTGTGTTTTGAGCCTGGAAAATTTATAGTTGCAGATTCGGGTTGTATGATATTGAAAGTAAATACTGTAAAGAATAATAAGGGAAGGCTAATTGTAGGTACTAATTCTGGTTTTCCTCACTTGATTAGACCAGTTTTATATGGAGCTTATCATCACATTATTAATATAAGTAATCCTACAGGTGAAGTAAAGAAATACGACATTTACGGAAATATATGTGAATCCGGTGATTGTTTTGCAATCCAACGTGAAATTCAAGAGATTCGTATAGGGGATTACATTGCTATTATGAATGCTGGCGCATATTGCCGTTCTATGGCATCAGAATATAATCTAAGACCATTGCCAACAGAATGTTATATTTATAATGATGAACTTGTTCTATCAAAACAAAAACTGACACATTTAGAATTAGCAGAACGAATTATAGATGATTATGGTATAAAAAAGAATTTAAATTAGCTCTTTGAATCTGCTGAGTAAAAATGTAATAACTATTAGGTTATATCTAAATGTTTCACTCCTATTATATGGATTACTTATATTTATACTATGAGTTATTAATATAAAATGACAAAAATTCATTAGTATTAATAGGTTCAGATATTTTGCAAATACCTTTAAAAAACTATTGAGGAGAGAAGAGTGAAAAAGAAAGTAGGTTTTGAGGCAACTTTAACAAAGGGTTCATAAAATCCCTGTTTATATAGTATTGAGAAGCAGTATTAGTTATCGTTGCTTTTAACTAATAATGAAGTATCAAAGCCTTGAGTTTGACGATAAGCAAAAACATTTGCATCATTCAGTACAACTTTAGGATTTTGGTAATGAGGGTCCATAAATTCCTCATAATCAGGTGGGACAGGAAGTTTTTAGGAAACCATGTGATAAATACAAACTATCATCATGGGCTATCGCGACAATTGCCTTTTTATGACCGACCATTCTTTGATGGCTTTTACATATTTGGGTGAGTGAGTACACATTAATGTCACTTTCAAGATAAATAAAAAATGGAATCCAATACTTACCGGTGAATTCCATGTAGACATTATAACAATCATATTCAATTAACCAGTTGTGAAATTTCTGAAAATCAGAGTTGATGGTAGAGTAGAATTTCTTATTGTACTCTGATATTCCATTTTTTTCAGTAGTAACGATGGTTGCAACGATAATATTTTTGTGGACTTCAAGTCCACATAGATGGGGTAAGTTTTGTTGACAGAGCATTCTTAAGATTTTGTGTGAGAACATTGCTCCCAAGAGTATCTGTATAAAGTGTTGACAGGACTGGAACGACAAGATTGTATGTCGAACAATTAATATTGAGACCACCTATGTCAATTACAGCGATTAATGATTTTCCATATTTCTCAGGTTCCAAAAAGATGACACCAGAGCTTTCTGGCAACACGATGACTGAACGAATCACCAGATGCTTTGTTGTATCACTAACTTTAATTGAGATTTGCTTATTCGGAAACATAAACTCCTTATAAGCATTTTTACTCTCAGGATTTTTCATATACCGATAACGGGCAGCCAATAGCGACTACAATCTCATCACCCGAATTGCACAGCTGATGCAGTCGAAGATAAATTTTAACAAGCAGTGGAGAAAGAAGTTGTGATTAGGTTGCGAGATCGTGCAAAAGAAATTTTTGTAGAATTCATTAATGAGATATTTAAACCAGATGGATTTATGATTCGGAACATGAAAAAATGCCTTCCGCGGGAAATGTTTGAAGGTCTTGAACAATTTATCCGAAGCACGATAGATAATATCGAAAGAAAACTTGCAGGGTCAGCAGAGGATCAAGGAGATGTAATAGAAAATCAGAAAAAAGTAGGTCTACACTGTAATAAATATTCATTATTTATATGGCATGGTAGTAGTTAGCAGTAATTATAGCGTCAATATAGGGTATATTGCATATAAGTTTAAAAATGAGATATAACAGTCTTTTTACAACCTATAATATATTAAAAATAAACTTGCAATAATTTCAAATGTGATAATATGGTTTATAAATAGAGAGAAATAGTTTATATATGAACTATGATTGATGGAAAGTAAACGGTGAATGATATGAATCTATATTTTGAATTAATGAAAATACCAGTATTTACAATGGAAGATGTTTGTAAGTATTATGATAAAATTGAAAGTGCACGTTCGGCAGTTAAGCGTCTCATAAAGCAAGGAACAGTAGTTAAAATACGAAATAATATGTATACCTGTATCAGTGGGGAGACCGGAGCGCCTATTGCCAATCGATTTCAAATTGCCAGTTGTATCACACCAACATCATATGTTTCATATCATACGGCAATGGAGTATTATGGTGTGGCTGATCAGGTCTACTATGATGTATATGTTTCTTCAGATACAGAGTTCCAAACATTTGATTTTTATGGCTACACATATCAATGTATTATGGCGAAATGTAAGCAAGGAATTGAATCTGTGAAATATAGCGGCGGTGTTAAAGTAACGGATAAAGAGCGCACATTGGTGGACTGTCTTAAGGATATGGATAAAATATCAGGACTAGAAGAAACGCTGGCAAATGTCCAGGGACTGCATAATTTACAGGAGAAAAAAATATTACAGTATTTAGATGACTATAATAATCAATTTCTGTATCAAAAGATGGGGTTTCTGTTATGGAACATAAGGACACAACTTGGTTTGTCAGATGCTTTTTTTGAAGTGTGCATGAACAAGATTGGTAAAAGCAAACGGTATTTAACCAAAGATGCCAGTGACGTGGTATATGACAACGTTTGGAAAATCGTTGTGCCAAAGAACATCACACATATAAAGAACGGAGAGGAAATTATTAATGATTGAATATAATAAAGCACAAATCGGACGGATTGCAACTAAGAATGGATTTGTCCGAGATACGTTTGAAAAGTACTTCGTTTAAAAGAAATATTGAAATTCATCAATGAACATGAATATCTAAGAGAACATATTTTGCTTAAAGGTGGTACAGCAATTAACATGACGGTATTTAATCTCCCGAGACTTTCGGTTGATATAGATATGGATTTCGTACCAAACTATAATCGTGAAGAAATGGGACTTGCACGAGAAATAATAACGCAAATATTAAACGAATATATGTCACAAGAAGGATATCAGGTTTCTCCGGCGTCCAGATTTAGCTTTAGCTTAGATGTATTTCATTTTCAATATCAGAATACAGGTGGAAATCGAGATAGTATTAAGATAGAAATAAATTATTCAATGAGAACACATATCTTTGCACCAGTAAAATGCAAAATACTAACTGATATTTTTGAAGACGAGATGGAAGTTTTTACTCTTGCACCTATGGAAATATTTTCGGCAAAGGCAAATGCATTAATGAGCAGAGCAGCTGCAAGGGATTTGTATGATTTTAATAACATGGAGTATTATGGTCTATTTGGTGAGTCGGAGCGGGATCTATTTCGAAAATGTATAATATACTACAATACAATATCGCAGGAAAATATGAATAAAACCTTTTGTAAACACATCAGCAATCGATACCATAAATTTTTCAAAAATTAAGAGAGATTTGTTCCGGTACTTAGAAAAAAAGATAACTTTGATTTGGACGAAAGAAAGCAGCGAGCTAAAAGATACATCAAGGAACTTATGATTGTAACTCCTGATGAAATGGAATATATGAATGCATTTGAAAATAAAGAGTACAAGCCAGAACTTTTATTTGATGATGATAAGATAATTGAACGGGTGAAAGAGCATCCGATGGCAATGTGGAAGATGATACATGAATAAATGAAAACACCAATCCCACAGATACGAAATTTGTGTAAGGGTTAATGAATTCTATCCGTAATTATGGGAGTGGTTGCATACAGAGTTTTATTTGGCGGTTTGATGATAGAGACTTTATTAAAGTAGATTGTTTGAGAAAATTAATATAGGTCATTCGTGATTTAGAGTTATGCAACACTAGGGTTGATTCCTCTCGGAGGATCTCCAGCACTATATTTGCTTTTTCTTGGGGGGACCATGTCCTTCTTATTCTACTCATACACTCATTATAACTTAAATTTTGAATTTTGTGTCCAACCTTATGTGTACATTATATATTGCTTTGATAAGTCAGCTTTATCAATTAGACAAATTGAGAGATTGAGGGGAATTAGTCGAGGCGTAAAACAAAGGATAATGTGACGACAACCCCGTCCCCATGCGTCTTCTAGTAAATCGCGGGAGTGATTGTTGAGATACCGATGATCTTTTCCTTGCAAGGATTATAGAGCTTATGAGGTACGTTTTCCTTAATATAGATACTGTCTCCTTCAGAGAGGCAGTGTTTCTCTTCTCCCAAATATACCTCAACGGAACCTTTTAAAGCAAATATACACTCGTCTGCATTATGAACGATGCTTTCTTCACTGCTCCAGCTCTCTGGATTCAGCTGAAAATATATCATAACCATTTTGGGATCCAATTCATAGTTTGAAATCATCGGTGTTAAGAACTCATAAGTTATGTTAGTATCGGGTAGTTCCATCTTTAACCTTTTGTCTGCCGATATCTTGATGGATTTTATGTCGGGTTCCTCAAGAAATATATACACAGGAACTCCTAGAGCCTTTGCTATTTTTCTGAGCGCCGAAAGAGAAGGATCGATGATATCCCTTTCTAGCTGCGAAATATAGCCTGGCGTAAATTGTGTCATCTCTGCAATATCGCTCAACGTCATTCTTTTGTTCTTTCTAATTTCTCTGATTCTTGCTCCCAGCATATCAACAACTCCTTTCATTCATGATTATGGTCTTATATCAATTACCTTTATATCATAAATTTGTCAAGAATGAAAGGATTTCTTGAAATATTTATTTTATTGTAATCTTGACATATACTTAATATTATTATAGTATAATTAAAAAAACTTTCAAGGTAATATTAAACTGTATGACCTAAATCAAATATAAAAGCGATTAAGGAGACTACATAATGAAAATAACTAATATTAAGATCGAAAAATTCTCCGCAACACTTTCTGAATCTTTTCGTGTTGCATTCGGTCTAATCGAGGATTCCGACAGCTGGACAGTAAAAATCTTCACTGATGTGGGTATTTACGGTTTCGGTTCTGCCGCTCCGCTCGGTTTTGTAACAGGCGAAACGATGGAAACATGCTATATTGTACTTAAGCTTTTTGCTGATGCACTTATTGGCTTTGATGCAGAAGACATCTCAGGAGCACATGCTTTGATGGATAGCATTATCCACGGAAATGGTTCTGCAAAGTGCGCTATTGACATTGCTTTATATGATATTGCAGGTAAAAAGGCAGGCTTACCTCTTTATAAACTTCTTGGCGGTTCTAATCCTGTTGTTGCAAATGATATTACAATTGGTATAAACCCTGCGGAAAAGATGCAAGCAGATGCTGAGAAATTCGTTTTCCAGAAGGGATTTAAAATCCTTAAGATTAAAACAGGTGTTAGCCTCAACGATGATATTCGTGCTTTAACTCTGATCAGACAATCAGTTGGAAACGACGTTCGCCTTCGAATAGACGCAAATCAAGGATACAACATCGAGACGGCACTAAATGCGCTTTCTGAGTTTGAAAAGCTTGGTATCGAAGCTGCTGAACAGTGTCTGCCTTGGTGGGACTTTGAAGGAGCAGCTGAACTTAAGTCTAAGAATAAAACAAGTGTTAAACTCATGCTTGATGAATCTATTCACAATATCTATGATGCAAGGCGTGCAGTATTGATGGATTGTGCTGATTTCTATAACATCAAACTAATGAAGTGTGGCGGTCTATACTATGGATCACAAATTGCCGACATTGCCGAAAAGGCTGGTGTAAAATGTATGGTAGGTTGTATGCAAGAAAATAAAATCAGCCTTATGGCTGGAATAAGTCTTGTGGCTGCGAAAAGTGCGATTGTAGAAGCCGACTGTGACAGTTTTATGTTCTACGTGGGGGATGATGACGGTATCGAGGGTGGATTCACTCGTGACGGAGGCATCTTCACACTGCTAGACAGACCAGGTCTTGGTCTTGATTTTGATATATAATTTGTAGATTGGAGTAAGATGATGAATATTATTGAGAATATTAAATCACAGACCGCAGAAGAGCTTTTGAAGTGGGAGCAACCTTCGATTGCAATCGGGATTATAAAAGACGGAGAAGTTGTTCTTGCGGACGCTTTTGGCGAAGTTGAAATCGCCACAGGTCGTAAACCGAATGCTGACACGCTTTATCAGATTGGTAGCTGTTCTAAGGCATTTACAGCCGCAGCTTGCGCGATTCTCGTCGACCAGGGTAAGCTCGAGTGGGACAAACCTGTTCGAAGCTATATGCCATGGCTTAAGTTCCAAGATTCCTACACATCAGAAAATGTGACAGTTCGTGATTTGCTCTGCCACAGAACCGGCTTACCTCGTCATGATGCATATTGGATAAATGGCAAATGCACACGCCGTGAGATGGCTGAAAACCTACGTAATATGCAGGCTGCATGGCCTTTTCGCACGGAATGGTGCTATCAGAATACCTGTTATGTTGCCGCTGGTATGCTCATTGAGGAGATTTCCGGCATGACATGGGAGAAGTTCCTTCAGAAAGAAATTCTTGATCCGCTCAGTATGGACCGCACCTATTTCTATATCGACCAGATGTGTGCTGATGAAAACTACGCAAAGCCATATCAACGTCCGCTACCGCTTGATACAACAGGTATCGTCCCGGCAAAATTCTTAAAATTTGATGATGAGAGCTGGGAGAATGGCGTTGGTGCGCCGTTTGGCCCTGCTGGCTCGATCATTTCCACGATTAACGACATGTGCAAATGGGTTAAGATGCTCTTAAACAACGGAAAAGTCGGTGATATTCAGGTAATCTCCGAAGAAAACACCAAGATACTTATGAAGCCTTCAATGCTTTTGAGCGCGCCGCTTCTTATGGACTGCCCTGAGATGGAATTCCACTCCTACGCATTGGGTTGGTTCACAGAGACCTATCGTGGCCATAAAATGGTTGAACATGGTGGAAATATTGACGGTTTTACCGCTCTTGTTTCAATGATTCCTGATATGAATCTCGGGGTCATCTGCCTTGTTAACTTCAATGATTCTTTCAACACGTATGCAACATCATACGAAATAATCGACCGCTATCTTGGTGTCGAAAATGGCGACTGGCATAACCGCCAGAGGGTTTTCCTAACTGAGGCTTTTGCTGAAGCTGTAGCCGGCATGAAGGCAATGAATGCACCAAAACTTGAGGGCACATCACCGACACACCCGATCGACGATTATATCGGTACATACAAAAATACATGCTACGGTGATTTTGTTGTAACAAAGAATGGCGATGATTTGAGCCTAGCCTACAATAAATGCGATTACGAGCTTTTGCATTATCACTATGATACATATTTACTCAGAAACCAGGTAGGTCTTTTCGATGGTATGACACTCAAGTTCAACACCGGCAATGATGGCAAGATAGGCGAAATTCAATTTGCAATCGTGCTCAATCCCGCTGCAAAGGACGAACTCTTTTCAAAGGTGGTCGAAGTGTGAAAAATCAAGATTTTTCACACGCAACTTTTAACGTGAAAATGCTGATTTTCACGTTAAAAGTTTGCAGGTATAGAAGAAAGGCATGGTTATTAGAATGAACGAAAAAAGTTTGTGTAAGCTTATTGCAAAGATAGGTGAACAACTTAATAAATGGGATGTGCCCTCCGCATCCGTGAGCATTGTGGAAAACAAGAAGGTGCTCTTTTCGGGTGGAATCGGGCTTAGGGACAACGCTTCGCTCCCTGCTGATGCTGATACACTCTATCAAATCGCAAGCTGCACGAAGGCGTTCACTGGTACAGCTGCAGCGGTTCTGGCAACTGAGGGCAAGCTTGACTTCGACACACCAATCTCCCAGTATATGCCTGAGTTTCGTCTAAGCGATGATTATGCAACGCACCATCTCACAGTACGTGATTTACTTTCTCATCGTACCGGTTTGCCGCGTCATGAGTTGGCCTGGTATGGCACGGGTTTTTCTCGTGAGCTGCTGATGAAGAACCTTAAATATTTGCCTTTCAATGCACCTATTCGATATAAATTTCAATATAGTAATTTCAACTATCTCATTATTGGTAGCCTAATTGAAAAAATAACAGGAATGCAGTTTGAGCATTACCTCATGGAGCATCTGCTGAGACCGATCGGAATGGAAAAAACCGAAGTGTTTACTGCAAGGATGCTGAGTAATCAGAACCACGCACTTCCATTTGATCATGATGAGCCTTTTACAACCACTGGTATAAAACAGATTCCGTTCTATTTCTCACCGGGAATTGCCGCTGATGAAGGCGACCCCTGCGGAGCTGCCGGATGTATCAATTCATGCGCTTCAGATATGGTAAAGTGGTTGGAATTCAACCTTAACCGAGGTAAAGTAGGTGAAAAAGAACTTGTGCGTGAAGATTTGATGGACCTTATTATTACTCCACATATCGACATGGGCTCCACTGGAATTTACGCACCGGAACGAAGCGTGCAGGCATATGGACTTGGTTGGATGATTTATACATACCGCGGTCACAAGATGGTTGAGCATGGTGGCAACCTGAATGGTTTCACTTCCTCCACAGCTTTTGTGCCCGAACTTGGTCTTGGTGTCTTTGTCAGCGTTAACATGAACGTTAGCTTACTTGCAGAAGCAATTGTACACGAAACGATTGATGCAGTGCTTGGACAATCTGACGGCGATTGGAATTCACGACTTATGAAGTACAATAAAGAAATATTTGAGGAGTCTAAAGAATTATTTGCCAATTTTGGCGGTTCGCCTATCCCGGGTACAACTCCATCACACCCGCTGACGGACTATGCCGGAGAGTATAACGCTCCCGGATACAGACGTTTTATTATCTCATATGAAAACGGTTCACTAACCGCGGATTTTAACACATTTATCGTTTCATTGCGCCACCATCATTATGACTCCTTTGCAACAATTGATGTACTTGGTGAGCTGCCTGCTGGTGTGATCCTTTCGTTTGGAACATCACCTGATGGCAAGATTAATTCGCTCTCTGTACTACTTGGCGGTGAATCAAACCTAAAACCTATTGTCTTCACAAAGTAATTACATAAATTAATCAAAAATCTCAAATGAAAGAAGTGAGCAGCCATACTACGATATATTGCAAGGCGTTTTGTCTATATTATTCCAATGCTTTTTTGCGTCATCTTGATGATTTTTTTAATTATGGCGCTAACCCCCGGTGACCCTGCATCGAATATTCTTCCGTTAACCGCAAAACAGTCTGTTAAGGATGCTTTTAATGAAAGTGTTGGCTTCACAGGTGGACTCCCTACGCGTTTTGGAAACTATATCAAAGGGCTTTTTACAGGAAACATTATATCTTATTCATCGGGCAATAATGTTTTTTCAGAGCTTCAGACTCGCATACCGACAACGCTCTCATTTGGATTACTTGGTTTTTGTATCTCTGCAGTAATCGGAGTTGCACTCGGAATTTTAAGTGCAATCCGACAGTATTCATTTTTAGACACAACAGTAACGATTTTCGCTGTACTTTTTGCATCTATTCCGTCCTTCTTTGTCGCAATATGTTTGATTTTATTATTTTCTGTTAATTTGGGTGTGCTCCCCAGCTTTGGCGGTGGTTCCTATAAGCATTTTATCCTTCCGATTCTAACGCTTGTACTTGCAAATATTCCGATACTCAGTCGTATGACTCGTTCCTGTATGCTGGATGCTATGAATCAGGATTATATCCGTACGGCACGAGCTAAGGGCTGCAGCGAAACACGAGTTATATGGAAGCATGCGCTGAAGAATGCTTGTATGCCAATTATCACTTTATTGCTTACCGGACTTGCCAGCGTGATTGGTGGAGCAGTAATTGTTGAGCAGATTTTTACCTTGCCGGGAATTGGTATGTACCTTTTGCACGGAATCTCAGAAAAAAATGTGACTGTTGTAATGACGTCTGCGCTTCTTATGTCATTCATCTACATGGTAGCGATGGTTTTGCTTGACATGTTCTATGCAATGATTGACCCGAAGATTAGAGAGAGGTATAAAAAATGAGAAATCAGGAAATCAAGCGATTAGCTGTTAAATCTCGTGATAGTCTTCGTTCTGATATCATAAAAAGATATCTAAACAACAAGTCGGCGGTTTTTGGCGCTGTTATTTTAATTGTTATCTTAGTATGCTGTGTTTTTGCCGATTTCATTGTTCCAAGGGAGTTGGTCACAAAGTATAATGTCTCAGAAAAGCTTTTACCGCCAAGTACCTTGCATCTATTTGGTACGGACAACCTTGGTCGTGATATTTTTGCTCGTGTTCTTCATGGGGCAAGAATATCCGTAGGTATCGGTGTTGGTGCAACCCTTGCTTCGCTCATGATCGGCGCAGCGATAGCATCTATATGTGCAGTGTTTAAAAAAACAGATTTTATTATTATGCGTATTATCGATATCATTACATGTGTTCCTGCCATTCTATTGGCATTAGTTCTTCTTGCCGTTCTCGGGGGCAATATCTTTAATATGATACTCACGCTTGCTATCGTATCTGTACCTGGTTTTGCAATAAGAATCCGATCTGTGCTTCTTAGCGTGGTAGAACAAGATTACGTTCAGGCTGCCAGACTCAGTGGGACTTCGACGTTAAAGCTTATTCTAAAGCATATTTTACCAAATGCAATTGACCCAATCATCGTCGATGCAACAATGACTACTTCCAGCATGATGCTTTCGGCGGCAGGTCTATCCTTTATCGGCGTTGGTATTGCACCACCTGCTCCGGAATGGGGGGCAATGCTCAACTATGCTCAACAATATTTTCAAACGAAGCCATATATGGCTATTATTCCAGGCGCTGCGATTACAATTACAGCACTGTCCATTAACCTGGTAGGAGACGGCCTGCGTGATGCACTTGACCCGAAAACAGGGAGATAACTTAAGCACGCAGACTTTGACAGAATGGAGGATTAGAATGGAAGAAAAAACGCCCCTTCTTGAAGTTATTGACCTTTCAGTCGATTTTTGTATCGGACGTGAAGCACCGCTGCATGCGGTTAAGAATGTTTCGTTTCGCTTGTACCAGGGTGAGACACTTGGAATCGCTGGAGAAAGCGGCTGTGGAAAAAGCGTTACTTGCATGTCAATACTCAAGCTTAATCCTGCAAAGCAAACTACATACCCAACAGGGCAGATCTTATTCCAGGGACAGGATCTTTTGAAGCTTACACCAAAGCAGCTACGTCCAATTCGAGGTAACGATATTTCCCTAGTGTTTCAGGAACCTATGACGGCCATGAATCCACTCTTTACCATCGGTGACCAGATGCTTGAGACTCTGAGTGTACACGACAAACATATGGATAGGCGCCTTGCGAAAGAAATTTGCCTTGACTCAATTAACCGTGTAAAAATCCCGAATCCTTTACGAATTATGGAAGCATACCCATTCTCATTAAGCGGAGGTATGCGACAGAGAATTATGATTGCAATGGCACTTATTACCAGGCCGAAGCTAATAATCTGCGATGAGCCAACAACTGCCCTCGATGTGACAATTCAAGCGCAAGTACTTGATTTGATGAATGAGTTGCGGAGTGAGATTGGTACATCTATTATATTTATCACGCACAACCTTGGTGTAATCAGTGAAATGGCAGATAGAGTTATTACAATGTATGGAGGCAGGATTTGCGAGGAGGCCCCGGTCGATCAAATGTTTTCTAATCCACAGCATCCATATACAAGAGGTCTTATCGACTCACATCCCGGTTCGGACTATACCGGTTCCCGTCTGAAGGTTATTCCGGGAAGTGTCCCGACACTCAGGAATATGCCCTCCGGTTGTCCATTTAATAACAGGTGCGAATATGTTTGCCCTGAATGTAACGATGTTTTCCCACCACAGGAAGACCTTGGTGGCGGTCACTTCGTTGCTTGTCATAAATTTATTAAAAGGAAGTAAGTGTCAAGCTTGTGTTTGTGATTAACACACAAACATGAAATGCGCATGTCTTGATCTGAAAGACAATAAGGTGTGCAGGAATGAGGAAAATTATGAGCTTAGATAACGCATATGTAAGTGAATATACTAGAAATATTAATTATTTTCTTGAGGCGGAAGGGTTAACGATGCATTATCCTGCAAAGACCGATTCCTTAGGGCGAGCAAATTCCTACATTCACGCTGCCGACAATGTATCGTTTAAGGTACCAAAGGGTAAAACACTGGGAGTTGTGGGTGAGTCCGGTTGCGGCAAGTCAACTGTTGGTAAAATGCTTATGGGAATTCTAAAACCCACCAGCGGCAAAATAATCTATGAGGGTAATGATATAACCAATCTTAGTCCTAAGGGTCGTAAACAATACTTGAAGCGTATGCAGCTCGTCTGGCAGGACCCATATTCTTCGTTGGACCCAAGAATGCAGGCAGGTGATATTATAGCCGAGGGCATCGACAATTTTGGCCTTGCAAGAAACAACAATGAGAGACGTGAAATGATAGAACGGCTAATGGAAATGTGCGGACTTTATCCCGATCTCATCTCAAACTATCCGCACCAGTTTTCCGGAGGACAGCGTCAGAGAATCTGCATTGCCCGTGCACTATCAACGCAGCCGGAGTTTATTGTGTGCGACGAGGCTGTGTCAGCTCTCGATGTTTCAATCCAAGCACAGATTATCAATCTTCTCAAGGATTTGCAAGATAATCTTAAGCTTACCTATCTCTTCATTTCTCACGACTTAAATATCGTGCGTTTTATCAGTGATGAAATTATTGTTATGTATCTCGGTGAGGTCGTCGAACGAGGAACGACTGAGAAAATATATAAAAACCCTGCACATCCATATACGAAAGCGCTTTTTTCGGCCACACCGGCATTCACCGCAGCTGAAAAGCTTAAAAAGCAACGTATCATTCTTCCGGGCGATATTCCGTCACCAATAGATCCTGCACCGGGCTGCCGTTTCAGAGACCGTTGCCAACATGCCATGGAACGCTGTGGCGATAACCCCGAATGGACTCAGGTTGATGAAAATCAACTTGTTTATTGCCATCTCTATAAAGAATAGCGTAAAGCTATTTAAAAACATTTAAGGAAAGGTGAAAAAATGAAAAAAACAAGAATACTTCTTGCACTCATGCTATCAATTGTTCTTATCACTTCAATAATGACAGCATGTGGAAACAAACCAGCAAACAAGACTGCTGACACAGATAAGGGCGGAACTCAAAGATCTGTATCAACTGGTAAAAATGATAATTCATTGACATTAGCAATAAAAGATCAGATTACTAGCATTGACCCAGAGCAACACACACGCGCAAGTGAGGACGCAGTTTGCATGCAAATTTACGATCCACTTTTCTTAGTTGATAACGACGGTAACATCAAGAACATGCTTCTCGAGTCATATACCAAAAACGAGGATGGATCAGTTGACTTCGTTCTCAAAAGTAATGTAAAGTTCCACTCAGGAGATACACTTAAATCGGAAGATGTTGAGTACTCGCTTAAACGTTGTGAAAATTCAACGCTCTGCTCAGCTCTCTTCGGAACGATTGATATGACAATTACAGATGACACACACTTTAAATGGACTTTCCCTGCAGCAGATCAAGGTGCCGGCTTCGATGAACTGAAAGACTACGTTCAATCAATGGGTATTGTTAATAAGTCATTTTGTGAGGGTCTTCTCTCTAAACCAACTGATAATCTCAATGTGAAGTCTGACGGAACCGGTGCGTACGTATTGAAAGAGCAGGCACCGAACGGCGATATTACTCTTACACGATTTGCTGATTATTACGGTGTAGCTTCAATCGATTCACTTTACTACAAGTATCTGACAGGTAGTGAAGAGATGGCATTTGAGTCCGGCAGTATCGATATGGCAGTGTATGGCGCTACTAACTACGAGCGCATTAAGACATATTCAAATGTAAATGCAAATTCACAGGTTCTTAACAGCCTTACATTCCTTATTTGCAACTCCACAAAAGACAGTAAGCTGGCTGACATTCGTGTTCGTGAAGCGGTGGCACGTTGCTTAAACAGAGACGACATTACATCAATCGGTAGCAATGATTCAGGTACGACGGCTTATAACCTTGCAAATCCGCTAATTACATATTATGCAGATAACGCAAATCACTTTGAAACTGATATCGAAAAGGCAAATAGCCTTATGACGGAAGCCGGTTATTCTAAGAGTAATAAGCTCCCGATCAAGCTTATTGTCATGTCATCTTACCCGGATCATGTTGCAGCTTGTGAGGCAATGAAAGAAGAACTTGAGCAGTCATACTTTACAGTAACAATAAATCAGGTAGACGATACAACCCCATACTTTACTTATGGATTTGACCTTGGAATGATTAGTCTTTCTCTTACAACCCAATTTAATTCCTACTCGGCACTATTTGATACAGCAACAGGTTTAAACCTCTCCGGTATAGAGGACAAAGGCATTCTCGACGCGTTTAGCGGTATTAAGGATGAAGCAACAACTCAAAATGCTATGAAGCTTTCGACAGAGTCTTTGGCATATATACCATTATTCTATAACACAACATTTTTTGCATTTGACAGTGACTTAAACCCCGGCCCATTCTATATGAGCGTTACTGGCTTCAGGTACTGTGATTTCTCTTGGAAAAAGTAGATAATTATTAAGGGGCTGTTTCAAGAATAAATCGCAAAAAGCGTGAAATTTGATGCTGTCAAAACTGTCGTCAACTGTGGTAAAAGATATTAGGACATATTAAATTCCTGAAAATGGAATCTAATATGTCCTTAAATTTTATCCAAAATCTGGGGACAGCCCACGCAGCCTACCGGGTCTATTACCAACCAGAATACTTAAATTAGAAAGGCTGTGTGATCATACAGTTAACATATGGTTAATTACTTGATTCACTGTAGGCAATTAATATAGTACGATTAGATATAAAAACTTATTGAGTAATTGTGCATACAAATCTGCTTGAAAATATTCGGATAAGCGAATATAATTTAAAGGATATATTGGCTGTATTTGATGATTATGAACATAAATTGTAATGGAGGAGAAGGTATATTAACTTTCTGAGTGATATGGATTTTATTTCACGAATAATGAGCTTTGGTGAGAAACTTGGGTTAAAAAATCGATTACAGGTCCAAGTTTGGAATGCATAAAAATCATGGAATTGCAAGAAAAGATGAGCTTATTGCTGCAACAGAAACAGTTAGAGAAGATATTGTATGTACTATAGAGCTGAAGTTTATGGCTTACCCAAAGGAGGGAAATACATGCCGGATCATATATGCCATGGACAGAAGAAGATCGAAAACTTACCAATGAATTTTTAAGCGGTCAATTCAGCACACGTGATTTGTCAGAGATTCACGGAAGGACTTCTGGAGCTATAAGAGCCAGACTAATGAAACTGAAATTGATTGATTTATAAAATAAGTTTCGTTGTGAATTAAATGTAAATATTCGGATAGAAGAATATATTTTATAAGTGTTGTTGATTTGTGGAGGAAATAGCATGGAGTATTTAACAACAGCAGAATTTGCAGAAAAATGGGGAATTTCACAGAGAAGAGTAGGCATTTATTGCAAAGAAGGAAGGTTGGAAGGAGCTATGATAAAAGGAAATACATGGTTGATTCCAGAAGATGCAAAGAAGCCTGAAGATCCTAGAAAAACCAGGAAAAAAGCAAACTAAATAATATATATGTGTTAGGAAGAAGGTGAGATATTGGCTGAATTAACCATTGATAAAAAATATTATAACAATCTTGATATTGATGGTTTTTTGCGAATGATGAAAGATCCGTCATTTTGCTATAAGTTTTATTGGCTTGAGGCTATTGTTCAGCTTATATCTGAGAATAAGAAGAAGGCTACATATAAGGAGATTATCGATGAGATGATTTCAAATGCCTGGTATTCTGTGTTGGAGTTTCATCTTCACTTAAGCGGGCTATTTGGAGACGGGCAGATAAAGGACAATCTTGAGAGAGCTGTTAATCGGCTTAAAGATTTATGCGAATTGCCTAATAATGCAAGCAAGGTGGAGATTAAGAATAAGCTGGCGGAGTTTTCAGACGATAAGGAGCTGCGTGGATATAAGATGGAACTTACAAAGAATGTTCCATATAAAGCACTGTCAGGATTTGCCAATCGAGGATTAGAGAAAATAGATCTGAATAGTAGCGCCGGAAGAATGATGGCCTATTATAACAAGTTAAGTAAGTCTGAAATCCTATTGCCATATACATTCAATGAAGACAATGGTCTGAAAAGATTTATTACCTTCAATGATAGTTGGATACAGATGATTCAGGATAATACGGTGACAATTCTCGGTTGGATTCAATTGGAGAAGGTTAAGTGGCTTCAGAATAATAATCCTGAAGTGCCGGGACTTGTATATAAAATGGCTCCTATAGATGAAAAAATGCGGAAGCTGAACAATGTTCGTAAGCTCTGGAAAGCGGTTTTAGAAATGAGGCCTGTAATCGATGTCTTTAAGGATGAAGTAATAGATAGAAATAATTATGACGTGGATCATTTTATTCCGTGGTCATTTGTGATGAATGATGAGCTGTGGAATTTGATGCCTATGGATTCGTCCTGGAATTCAAAGAAAAGCAATAAACTGCCACAGTGGGATATGTTCTTTGGACGTTTTGCAGATAACCAATGTGTCCTCTACGAATTACTGCATTCAAAACCTGAAATACACAAGCTCTATGAAGGCTGTTACAGAGATAATCTTCATTCCATATGGGCTAATCAGGAGCTCTATCGTAAAGGTAACTCAAGTGACGAATTTCATTTGATATTGGAGAAAAATATGCGCCCGGTATATGACTCTGCAAAGAGACAGGGTTATGAAACCTGGAACATAGCATAGGGGGAACATATGAAGGTACATAATAAATTGGTTCGAGATAAAATCCCAGCAATATTAGAATCCGATGGAAAGAAATTTGTAACACACATTCTTTCAGATGAGGAATACATAGCCGCACTTGAAACGAAATTAAATGAAGAAGTGACTGAATATCAAGCTGATAAAAACCTAGAAGAAATGGCAGATGTTCTTGAAGTACTACAGACAATTTGCCTTGCAAGAGGCTATTCCTTAGAGGAACTTGAAGATATGAGAGCAAAGAAGGCCGAGGAACGAGGAGGGTTTAAGGATAAGGTATTTTTAGAATATGTTAATTAGAGACAGGATATGTAGCGGTAGATGAACAGAATACTTTATGAATGATAAATGATGTGAAAGGTTAAAATTATGCCAAATCAATTTCTCACAAACTACACAGAAACAACATTCTTAGAGAAAATTAAAGCGGATCTGCGACACTGCAATTCATTTAATTTCTCGGTCAGTTTTATTAAAAAAGCAGGCCTTGTTTTGCTGTACAAAGATATTGAGGCGGCAGTAGAAAGAGGAGCTAAAGGTCGATTAATTACTTCTACATATCAGAACTTTACGGACATCGAATCATTGAAATCTTTCTATACCTTGATGGGAAAATGCCCTAACTTTGAATGTCATCTTGATTTTGAAAGCCTCCATGATAATGGTTACTCTACATTGGGCTATCATTCAAAGGGATACTTATTTGAGTTTGATGATGGTAGAGAATTGGTGGTTGGTTCATCCAACATTACTAGATATGCATTGCTTAAGAATGTTGAGTGGGATGTGGCGGTAGCTGATTCTTATGAGACTGGCGTTTATGACCAGGCGATGGAGGAGTTCCAAGATAAGTGGGACAACACATTTCTTCTTGATGCAGAACTTATCAATAAGTATTTATTAAGACTTAATTATGCCATTGAAAGATGGGATATGGATTATGACCTTTCTGTATCAAAAATAAAGCCTAACTATATGCAGAAGAAGGCACTTAAGGAACTGAACAGATATCGTGCAGTTGGTGTGAATAGGGCACTTACAATTGCATCTGCAGGTAGTGGTAAGACTTATTTGGCAGCATTTGATGCATTGAATTTCAATCCAAAGAAGCTGTTATATATCGTCCATGAGGGATCTATTTTAAGAAAATCCTTAGAAACTTTCCAGGAAGTGTTTGGAAGTAGTGTGACATACGGATTGTATGGTGGAGGATCAAAGGATCTGGAGGCAGATTTCCTTTTTGCTACCAATATCAGTATGTGTAATGCAATCGATTCTGATGTACAGATGTTTGCCAGAGATGAGTATGATTATGTGATTATTGATGAGTGTCATCATGCTACAGCAGAGACCTACAAGAAAATTATTGCATATTTCGAACCGGAATTCTTGTTAGGATTAACAGCTACTCCCGAACGATTGGATAATCAGGATGTATTTGAATTGTTTGATCATAATGTTCCTTATGAGTTGAGACTTCGTGATGCTATAGCAAATGATTTGGTAGTTCCATTTAAGTATTACGGCATCAGAGATCAATTGGTTGACTATGGCCTTCCTAACAATCAGGAGCGCAAGATGATTGCTCAGATGGCCAATGAGGACCACTGTGATTTCATATCTACACAGATTGAGAAACATAGACCTCAGGGTAAGCTTAAGGCATTGGCTTTTTGCCGTAATGTGACTCACGCAAGAATGATGTGTGAAGCGCTTGGGGAGATATATAAGACGGCCTATTTAACAGGCCGTAATGATATAGGTGAACGAGTAAGAGCTTACAATGATCTGCAGGATGATACACATGATCTTGAGATTCTATTTACAGTAGATATTATGAATGAAGGTGTAGATATTCCGGGCGTTAACATGGTTCTGTTCTTGCGCCCTACAGAGTCTACTACTATATTCATTCAGCAGCTTGGTCGTGGACTACGAAAGTTTACCAATAAGGCCTACGTGACGGTTCTTGACTTTATTGGTAATAGCTATAAGAGAAGTGTACAGATTGCCTTTGCCCTTGGCTCGTTGGCCGAGAATTTTGTTATGGAGAAGCGCCTTCTGGCTTCTCTCGTAAAGGATGATTTTGCAGCACTTGGACTAGCTGATTATGGTGTGGAAATACATATTGATGACCTTAGTAAAGAAGAAATCCTTGAGTATATTGATAAAGAGAATTTCAATGCCATCAAGTATCTGAAACAGGATTATTTCAATTTTAAAAAATATATAGGTGCAGAGTTCTATCTTCATCATATGGATTATATTAATAATGACTGTGCGCCGGATCTTATCAGATTTATGAGTGTGAAGACACAGGGTAGAAAGAACTGTTCTTATTATAATTTCTTGAAGGGAATTGAAGAAGAAAATCTTCCTGTATTTACAGAGGAGCAGGTAAATTTTGCAAATTATCTTTCTGGACTTTTACCACTTGTTTGGACATATGAGTATCAGATTGTTTCTTGTCTTTTGAAGGAAGTAAATTCTATTGATTTAATTAGGGATGAAATTCAGGATAAAACAGCAACATTTAGTGAAGACGAATTCCAGCATGCCATATCATTTCTCCAGTTTGTTACTAAAGAAGATAATGCTCTGAGACTTCAGGTAGGGCTTGATGATCAGTTTAGAGAGTATATTGAGGATTTGATAGCGTATGGTGTGACAAGATTTGTTGTTGATATCGGGGAAGAGACCGGATTCAAAGTATGGCAGAATTATCGAATCGACCAGGTTCAGCTTAAGCTACTAAAGAATCCTGGAAGCAACCAGAAGGGTACCTATTACTATGACGATTTTGTAGTTATATTTGCATCACTTAAGAAGGATCTTGATGAAGAGGATAAGTTGAATTATAAGGACAAGTTCCTTGAGACAAATGTGTTCCAGTGGGAGTCTATGCATGACCTGCCAGCGTCTGATTATGAGAAGCTTACCCATAGCAAATTTGCATATTTGTTTATTAGAAAGGTTGAAACAGTGAATGGCATTGTGCTTCCTTTCACATATGTTGGCACCGGTACACTGGATAATCCGAGAAAGACTGATGGTGATAATGGAACATATATTTTTGATATTCAGATGGAAAATGAATTGCCGGAGTACTTGCAGTATGACTATGGCTTAATAAAGGAGCTTTAGATGATGAAAAACGGTGAGTAGTAGTTGCATTAATCCGCGATAAAAAAGGATATTATAAATGAAAACACGAATCCCCCAGCTATGAATAAGCAGTAGCGTCGAAAACAATATAAAAGCCTCCTATGTTATAATGATAATGGTATCGCAATTGAACTTGTGAAAGAAATTATTACGTTGTTGGAAGATGGATGTGCTGAAATATTTTAATTATGTAACAGATTGAGACTTTATCAAGAAATGGACTCACAGTTCATAGACAAGGAGTAACATGCAGGAACACATACTTACATATACTAAAAAGAAGTTTACACCCTTAGATCCTCGGATCGAAGATATTGATATCCGGGATATTGCACATGCATTATCTCTAATGACAAGAGCTAACGGTCATTTTTCTCACTTTTATTCCGTCGCACAGCATTCGATCAACTGTTATAAGGAAGCAAAAGCACGGAATCTGTCCAAACGCATTCAACGGGGCTGCTTATTACATGATGCGAGTGAAAGTTATCTTTCTGATATCACAAGGCCGGTGAAAGCAAAGCTGACGCAGTATCATGAATTTGAAAGGCGATTACAATCTGCGATTTATGAAAGGTTCGGTCTTGGGGATCTGTCAGAGAGTGAAGCTACATTAATCAAAGAAATTGATGATGCCATGCTATATCATGAATTTTTAACAATTATGGAGGAGAAGCTTTGGGAAGATGAGCCTGAGGTTTCTATGAAACATGATTTCACGCAACGTGATTTCAGGCAGGTTGAGAAGGAGTTTCTCTATTCCTTGCAAAGTATCGAACGGGACAAACCAGACTGGCTTTGCGTAGGGATCGACGGATGTAGAGGAGGCTGGATCGCAGTAAGTATTACGGAGACGGGCTTTGAGGTGGACATGTACCATAATATCCGAGAGATTACTTCCAAATACATGGAGGCTGACTGCTTTTTTATTGATATGCCGATGGGGTTAGCGGAAAGTGTTCAGGATATCCGTCCGGATGCTGAGGCAAGAACCTATCTTTCCGGGAGAGGCTCCTGTATTTTTAATGTACCCTGTAGACAAGCAGTGTATGAAGAGGATTATCAAGCAGCGTCGGAGACGAATCGAATCTATTTAGGCAAGGGACTCAGTAAGCAATCGTTTGCTATCTGCAACCAGATTCGTGAGCTGGATGAATTCTTAGCGAATGAACAGGAATTTAAGGAGCGATTGATGGAAAGTCATCCGGAGATCTGCTTTGCTGTGCTTGCATCTAGGGATAGTAAGTGGGTATTGCCGCTATATAACAGTAAGCATACAGAAGAGGGCTACTTGGATAGAATTGATGTAATGGAAGAGTACTATGATAAAACCAGTGAATTTATTGAAACAATTTCCAAGGATTCTGCTTTATTAAAATATCAAGTAGATTGCATTGATGCATTATGTTTGGCGGTATCTGCTCGTATAAGTATGCTGAATGGTATACGCACGATTCCAGAAGCACCGGAGAAAGATGCAAGAGGGATTCCGATGAGAATTGTGTATGGGAGTAAGGAAACATTAAAATTTCTCGTTTGATTACATAGGATGCAGTGGAAGGAACAATTATGCCATTTCAAATAGTCCATAATAACATAACCAAAATGAATGCATACGACATTGTGAATGAAGCAAATTCCTATTTGCAACAAAGGGGTGGAGTTTTTGGCGCTATTTTTCAGATGGCTGGAGCTGAGCTTCTTAAAAAGGAGTGTGGTGAGATCGGCTCCTGTCCAGTCGGTCATTCAGTAATAACAAAAGGTTATCATTTGCCGATGAAATATATCATTCATGCCGTTGGTCCGGGTTGGAAGGCTGGAGATCAAGGTGAGGATAGTTTACTTGCGATGGCATATCGCGAAGATGATAATTGCATATGAAACTAAGGAGAGATGTATTTTGGAGGCAAACTCTAATGCATATAGTATATTGAGTAAAGGGTTCCTACTTGGGTTCTTGGGATTTTTTATATTTGTAATTCCATTTATACAATGCTTTAATAAGTCAGCTTTATCAATTAGACAAATTGAGAGTTTGATGGGAATTAGTCGAGGCGTAAAACAAAGGATAATGTGACAACAACCCCGTCCCCATGCCCATGCAACATAGTAAAAAGGTGGTGACCCAGGTGATCAAAATTCGATGCATAGTGGAACGAATTACATATCAGAATCCGGAAAATGGTTATACGATTCTTAAGGTAAATGTAAAAGGGTATGATGATCTGGTCACAGTGGTCGGAAGCCTTTTAGATGCGAATGTTGGTTCTGTGCTTCTAATTGACGGAGAGTGGAAGATTGATGCCAAATATGGCAGGCAGTTCATGGCGCAAAAATGGGAAGAAACCATGCCGGCAAGCATCTATGGAATAGAGAAATATCTTGGGAGCGGTTTAATCAAAGGAGTAGGACCAAAGTTCGCAAAAAGAATTGTCCAAAAATTTGGTACGGATACTCTCACAGTCATCGAAGACAATCCGGATGCACTGATTCAAGTAGAAGGCATTGGAAGTAAACGAGTCGGGATGATTAAGGAGAGCTGGGAGCGGCAAAAGGAAGTAAAGAATATCATGCTCTTTCTGCAGGACCATGGAGTAAGCACCTCCTTTGCAGCCAAGATCTATAAGGCATATGGGAATGAAAGCATAGAGAAGGTAAAGGAAAATCCCTTCCGTCTTGCAGATGACATCTGGGGAATCGGCTTTAAGACTGCAGATAGCATAGCCCAGAAGCTAGGCTTTGGAAAAGAAACTTATGTGCGTTTGCGCAGCGGTATTATGTATACGTTGAGTGAATTGGCAGACGAAGGGCATACTTATGCACTTAGGGAACAACTGCTGGAAAAGGCGACCACGCTGCTGGAGGCTGAGCAGGAATGTGTTGTTACCTCGATTGATCAGATGCTGAAGGAGGAGGATCTCATCCAGGAGGGAGATGCGATTTACCTGCCACCCTTCTATTATGCAGAAACAGGAGTGGCAAATAAGCTGTTAAGGCTGGCAGCTCAGCCGGCAGAGGATAAGCTGTGGTCGCGCCTCTCAAAGGCACGCATAGAAACCGGAAATGATGCATTATCCGTAGATGTAGAGAAAATCGAAGCCACTGTAAATATGAAATATGATGAGGTACAAGCGGATGCGATTCGACAGGCAGCCATGGCGAAGGTAATGGTGTTGACGGGTGGTCCCGGAACGGGGAAAACGACTACTACTCAGGGAATTATAGCGGCTTACCGTGCGTATGGTCTGAATATTTTATTATCAGCACCTACGGGACGAGCTGCGAAGCGAATGACGGAAGCAACCGGATTGGAAGCGAAGACCATTCACCGCTTGCTGGAATGTAAACCACCGGAGGGTTATCAGAGGGATGAAGAAAATCCTTTGGAAGGAGATGTGTTGATTGTGGATGAATGCTCCATGATTGATATCGTCCTGATGAACTCTCTCTTAAAAGCGATACCGCCAGGTATGAGGCTGATTCTGGTGGGAGATATTGATCAGCTTCCATCTGTTGGAGCAGGCAATGTATTAAGAGACATTATCGAATCGGGCCGATTCCCGGTAATTCGCCTTACCAGAATCTTCAGGCAGGCACAAACTAGCCGTATCATAATGAATGCACATAAAATTAATCAAGGAAAAATGCCGGACATCACGAATGGAAAGGAGACAGATTTCTTCTTTGTTCCGCAGGAAGAAGCAGAGGAGGCAGTGGTTGAGATCGTGAAGCTTGTGAAGAATAAGCTACCAAAATACTATAAAACGCCTTCCTCCATGATTCAGGTCTTAACTCCAATGCAAAGGGGGGTAGTGGGTGCGACCAATCTGAACCTGGCATTACAGGAGGCTCTTAACCCTACGGGAGAAGGACTTCGCCGCAGCGGTTCCATCTTCCGAGCTGGAGATAAGGTGATGCAGATTAGGAATAATTATGATAAAGAGGTTTTTAATGGAGATATCGGAAGTGTTACCGCGATTGACCTGGAGGATCGCTCATTAACAATTGACTTTGATGGCAGACAGCTGGCATACGATATAACGGAATTAGATGAAATCGTTCATGCCTATGCCACCACCATCCATAAGGCGCAGGGCTCAGAATATCCTATTGTAGTAATGCCTATACTTATGAATCATTATGTGATGCTTCAGAGGAATCTGATCTATACAGGAATCACCAGGGCAAAAAAGATACTGATCATGGTGGGAACCAGGAAAGCTCTTGCCTATGCCGTAAATAATGTTACTGTCACGAAGCGAAATACATTGCTAAGGGAACGACTGTAAGGCGGGTTTTTATGTGCCCGGTACAAAAAATGCAAAAAGATGGAGATAGAATATGAAATCAAGATCAGAGACTAGCATGGAACTTTATCAGTTAATGCTAAAACGAGGGTACCCGGAAGAATTCTGTGATATCGTCACCAAGAATCTAAATACAGATTATACTGCTAAGAGGATGATTGGATATTTATCACATTATCAGCATCCGCCACTTGAAGAGATTGCCGATGAAATGCTTGCAATCCTAAACGATAGGAATAGAATCATGCAGAAGAAGGATTTAGAGAAGATTAATACATCATGGAATAATTATATGATGCAAGGCTTTCATGAAAATGAAGAATGAACATAACTATAAAAAATAGATAGACCTGCTAGATAAGCATGCGAGAATACGCAAGAATAATCATAGAAGATTACTGTAGAACCCATAATAGTGCAAAAAGCAAAAGAATCAATAAATTAGTGGAGATGTCTTATGATATGGGCGCAATGATCAGCGATGGAGATGCAGCATATTTATGGTTACAGCCGGTTTATGATTTGGAAAGAAATAAAGCGTGTTCGTTGGTGGACTGTCTTTAGGATAGAAAGTTGACTTTGAAAAGATCAGTAGATTACTATTGGTCTTTTTTTGCAAATAACAACAAATTTTAGAATAACCATTGATATTACGTTATAAAAAGGATAAAATTAGAATATGTGAATAGTACGCTTTAAACATGGAGGACAAGACAAGAATTAATTATTTGATATAGAAGAATTGAGAAATGGAACGTCAATAAGTAGCCAGCCAAGGCGACTCTTTACAAAGGTAATAAAGAAGAAGGGATCCGGTCAAGTAATATTTTGACTGGAGATATGATCTTTTAACAGGATAAAAGTTATCACAAAAATAAAGTGAGGAGGGGTTATATGAGTAGTAAATTAGTACATAGAAAGGCAGTACAAACAATGCGCTTTATAGATAGTGAAGGAAATATACTATCTAATACTTCTGTAAAAATAAAATTAATGAACCATCAGTTTCTGTTTGGTTGTGGTGCATTTGATTCTCTTCCGGCAACATCAGAAGTTGATATGGGGAAAATAGATTTTTATCAGGACAAGAAATTGCCAGAGAAAAGCTTTTTCGAAGATAGAATAGATAAGTGGTTAGAAGTATTTAACTATGGTACGATTCCGTTTTACTGGGGAGAATTTGAACCTAGAGAAGGCGAGATTCTTACAGATAGCAGAATGCTAGCTGCCAAAATGTTGCAAAAGAATCATGTTAAAGTTAAAGGTCATCCATTATGTTGGCATACGGTCTGCGCAGACTGGTTGATGGACTATGATAATGCAACTATTTTACAGAAGCAACTTGATCGTATCCACCGGGATGTTACAGCATTTCGTGGTGTAGTGGATATGTGGGATGTCATTAATGAAGTAGTGATCATGCCTGTCTATGACCGATATGATAATGCGATTACACGTATTTGCAAGGACCTTGGTAGAGTTCGACTTGTAAAAGAAGTATTTGAAGCGGCAAAGGCAGCAAATCCAGATGCGACATTACTGATCAATGATTTTAATTTATCTGAAAGTTATAAAATATTGATCGATGGATGTTTAAATGCTGGTGTTCCTATTACAGCCATTGGAATTCAGACACACCAGCATCAAGGCTATATGGGGCAAAAGAAATTAGAAGATATCTTAAAGAGATTTTCAACATTTGGGCTACCTTTGCATTTTACAGAGAATACTTTGCTGTCAGGAAATATCATGCCGGCGGATATAGTGGATTTAAATGATTATCAGGTGGATGAATGGCCATCTACTCCTGAAGGCGAGGAAAGACAGAAAAAGGAATGGGCTGAAATGTATCGTATTTTGTTTGAGCATCCTTTGGTAGAAGCAATCACGGGATGGGATTTTGCAGATGGGGCATGGCTAGGCGCACCTAGCGGGCTTATCCGTAAGGATAATACGACAAAACCAGCATATCATGAATTGAAACGTCTGATTCACGAAGAATGGCATACGGAAAATGAATTGCGAACAGACGAAAATGGAAATATTACGCTTGAAGGTTTTAAAGGAGAATATGAGATTACACTTCAGGGAAAGACGATATATTTTTATCTTAATGGAAATACAAATGATGATGTAATAGAAATCACTGTATAGAGGAAGGAATATGGCACAAAATGTAATGATCACAGGAGCGGGAAGAAGTTATGCTCTTGGATATAATTTGGTACTTCGTTATCTGGAGAATGGAGAGTAAAACCAATGAAAGGCCGTTTGTCGAATGACATTCGGTCTTTTTTAACACTCAAATAAGAATGGAGGGAGGCACTCAGTGGAATGTAGTGCTGCACAAGGATTCACTTTTCTAATCAGATCTAATATTGCTTGAGGGATTTTATTGGATTAATACAGCTATTACACACATGTTATTGATGCTTTTGATCTTAAGCAATGTTGTATATGGGAGTTTTTATTGAATAATTTTGGTAAATATATTAATATGATAAATATGTGGATAATGAGGGTTTAAGAAATGATTATGGATTAATTAATATAAAATGATGGCTTTTGTACGAAAGATAAAATTGGAGAAAAAGGGACATGGCTGGGTATGATTGATAGATTGGGCGTTTGAAATATAATTAAGAATATGCAAAATGACGATAAAAATATAAAATAGTGCAAGGATATGAGGTGGAAACATGATATTAGGAATAGACTTGGGGACAACTTACTCAGTTGGAGCTTATGTAGATGCAGATGGTGAGCCAAAGGTAGCGGTAAATAGTGAGGGAGAAAGACTCACTCCATCAGTAGTAATGGTGGAAGATAAAAAACGTTATATAGTTGGATCGGTAGCAAAAGAAAACTGTATGATACAACCGGAGGATGTGATATCAACAGTTAAAAATCATATGGGAAAAAAGGTTAAGTTTAAGGTGCCCTGTGAAGTGGAATACTCCCCAGAGGAAATATCAAGCTTCATAATAAAAAAAGTAGTAAAGGATTCCGGTGAAAGTACGGGAAAGAGGATTGACCAGGTGGTAGTGACGGTTCCGGCTTATTTCACAGATGCTCAGAGAAAAGCGACGGAAGATGCGGTTGCATTGGCAGGAGTGAATCTTGCAGGAATGATAAATGAGCCAACCGCAGCGGCATTATATTATGTCCACAAAAATAAGTTGGATAAGGCTAATATTATGGTGTATGACCTAGGAGGGGGAACCTTTGATGTCACTATTTTAACAATAGACGGAAATACTGTAAATGTTAAAAGCACAGGGGGGCTATCTAATGCCGGAGGCTTCTTTTTTGATATGCATATTGTTGATTATGTATGTAACCAGATGAAAGATAAGTACAATGTATGGCTCAAAGAAGATGAGTATCGTGATGTTTATCAGGATCTTTGCATTAAGGCAGAAAAGTGCAAGATACAGCTGAGCAACAAGGATAGTGCTACAATTGCAGTCTGGTTTGGAAGCATCAAAGAGAATATCGTTATCACAAGAGATTTTCTGGAGAGTAAAATTAAGAGTCTTTATATCAGAACAGAAAGTAAGATGAAAGAAGCAATCAGAAATGCGGGAATGAAAGTAGAAGATATTGATTGCGTACTTTTGGTCGGTGGTTCAAGCAAAATACCTTACATCACATACAAAATTGAGAGCTTTTTAGGTAAAAAACCTTCGAAGGAAGTGAATCCGGATGAAGCAGTTGCTTTAGGAGCTGCAATATATGGACAAATGCTCGAAAATGAGAATAGAAATAAGATAAAAAAATTCAGTGATGTATGCTCTCACAGTATAGGAATCGTCATTATTAATAGAGATTCTAAAAGACAGGAGAATTTTATTCTGATACCAAGAAATTCAAAGGTGCCAATATCCAATAAACAAAGATTTCGTACGTTTTGCCAAAACCAGAGTATAATTGAACTTACAATAACAGAAGGAGAATTCAAAGAGCTTACTGATATCACAACGATAGGCACTTATGAAGTTGAACTTCCAAAAGGATTGGAAGAGGAGAGTCTGGTTGAGATTACCATAAGTCTGGATAGAGATCAGATTGTACATATTCACCTTGATATTCCTTCTGCGAAACTTAGCAAAGAATATAAAATGGAAAGAAAGACAAATCTAAGTGAGGAAGAAATAAGATATTTAACTGGGATATACAGAGACTCAATCGTCAAATAACATTACTTGGGAGGCTGTATGGATTACAAAGAACTGGCAGAATTAAAGAGAACCGGATATTTTGATAAAATTGCTGAATACGGCGATAGTAATGAACTTGATAGTATTGATGACTCGGATAAGATTATTTTTGTTGCTGAAGCTTATCGAAAAGTTGGAAGGTTAACTGATAGTGTGAATTGGTACAAAAAAGCGCTAATAATATCATGGGAGGATACTGCCGCAGTTAATTTGATCGATATCTATAAGAAAACAAATAATAGTGGAGGATTAAAGGAGTTAACAAGTTTACTTGAGGAAGAGGGGGTATACGAAGAATTAATTGCGCTGGCTAAATATGAATACCTTCGAATTAACGATGCATCCTATGAGGTATTGATTGATGTTCTGCATACTTACTTAAAACTGGAATACAATGAACGATACCTCTTACTACTGGCGGAGCATTACATACAAAAAGGTGAAGAAGAGAACGCCAGATGTATTGTAAAAGAAATGCTGAGAAATTTTCCGACAGGTGCCTATATGCAACAGTCAAAAGCACTTCTGGAGGCTATAGAGTCGGGTACCTCTAAAGAATACATAAAGAATAATTCAATTTGTTCTGAATTGTATGAGCAGATATCAATCATACAAAATTCAACTAATGGGCATTCATATATAGCAGATACTAATTTAAATGGTAATCAAAAATATACTCGGGAAAAATCGACAATTAACGTAAACGATGGTATTGAAATAAATAAGCAACCAATTGAAAAAAAAGCTGGATTTATGAGTTTAAGTAAAGCATTTGATATGATGAAAAAGGTTAAGAAAAGAGCAATTAACGAAGAACCAATACCAATAGAGGAGCGTTTTGAAGGAATTGTCGGAATGGCGGATGCCAGAAATGAGCTTAGCAACCTATACCGTTTGCTTTGCTTGCAAAATGAGAGAAGGCGAAGTAATTTTAATAATAATCTAATTAAAACAACTCATTTTGCTATCTGCGGTAAATCAGGAACAGGAAAAACAATATTAGCTTCAATCATTGGTAAGCTGCTTTTTGATTTTGGAATTCGTGAACTTGAGGATGCAATATTAATTGAAGCAAAGGATATAGAAAAGAATATAGAGAACCTGTATAAGCTTTCCGGTTCTGTGTTAATTATTGAAAACATAGAGAAATGTATGGATAGTCAAGGGAGTTATGCTTCTATCGCCTGGTTGATCTATTGCTTGATGAACCAGCGTAAAGATAATATTTCAGTGATTATTACCGGATCAACAGAGGGTATTCAAAATCTCCTGATGCAAGAGGATGGAATAAGAGAACTTTTATATACTGTATTGAAGATCCCGGATTATTCGCTGGACGAAATAATGGAAATAGCTAAATATATTGTGAAAAGAAATCGTTTTGTTTTATCTGATATGGCAGCAACTGCATTACGTAGGAATATGGATAAGGAGAGCAGACAGCCTTATTTTAAATATGGTGATACCATAGAGCAATCTATAGATGCGGCCATTCGAAGGATGGCAGATCGTTATGCTGTATTGGAAGATACAACAGATGAGGATTTGGCAAAACTGATAGAAGATGACTTTGATTTTACTAATGATAAGGAAGAGAGTCTGGAGGAGCTTCTGAATCAGCTCGATTGTATGACTGGATTGAATGCGGTAAAAAATGAAGTACATCATAGGATTAATGCTATCATAGCTCAGAAACAAGCTGAAAAAGCAGGAGCTGCCAGAAAAGGAGGCTTTGGTACGCTCCACATGGTATTCCAAGGAGGACCGGGTACCGGTAAGACAACCGTTGCAAGGACTATTGGGAAGATATATCAACAAATTGGTGTTCTGCCAAGCGGTGATATATTTGTTGAGTGCACAAGAAAGGATCTGGTTGGACAATACCTTGGTCATACAGCTAAGCAAGTTCAGGCAAAGGTGAAGGAAGCAATGGGAGGAGTGCTTTTCATTGACGAAGCATATTCACTGTGTACGGGAGACAATGATACATTTGGTAAAGAAGCTGTGGATACTCTGATTGCAGAGATGGAAAATTACCGGGATAGCTTAATGGTTATATTTGCCGGATATACCTCAGCTATGAATAAATTTCTTAACGCAAACGAAGGGTTAAGGAGTCGAATCTCAAGGTATATTACATTCGAAGATTATACTATTCCAGAGATGATATCTATATATAAAGGGATGGTGAAGAGTAAGAACATGTATCTGGATGTAGACACGCAAGATGTTCTTACAGACTTAATTAAAAAGAAATCAAAACAAAAAGATTTTGGAAATGCAAGAGGTGTCAGAAATCTTCTGGAAAAGACGATAGAAGCTTTAAATGAGAGAATTATTGTTATACTTAATAGTAATACGCTAATAGGGAAGAACGAATACGATATTATTAAAGCTGAAGATATCCGTTGTGTATTGAATAAAAAAACTCAGGAGGAAAAGAGTCTGGAAGAACTTTTGGAAAAACTCGACGCACTAACAGGATTAGCGTCTGTGAAGAAGGAGATCAGACAAAAAGTTAATAAAATTCTTGTTACTCAAAAAGCAGAAAGCCTGGGTGTTCGAAGACAGGAAGGTTTTGGAACACTGCATATGATTTTTAAAGGCAATCCGGGAACAGGAAAGACAACAATAGCCAGACTTGTCGGTAGTATATACAAACAGTTAGGCATTCTGCCGGAGGGTAATAAGATCATAGAATGTTCGAGAAATGAGTTGGTCAGTGACATAGTAGGAAGAACATCAAAATGCGTCAAAAGCAAGATTGAAGAAGCAATGGGTGGAGTTCTGTTCATTGATGAAGCGTATACCTTGAGCAGGGATGATAATGATCAATACGGACAGGAAGCGATTGATGCATTGGTTGCTGATATGGAAAATTATCGTGATAATTTTATGGTAATACTTGCTGGTTATTCGAAGGAGATGGATCAATTTCTTGCAAAAAATCCTGGATTATCAAGCCGTATCTCAAACCATATAACCTTTGAAGACTATACCACCTCCGAACTAATATCTATTTGGAAAGGTATGGTTGAAAGTAATGGCATGTTCCTTAATGGAGTAGAGGATTCCCTTTTACAAGATCTTATGAAGCAAAAGTCTCAAACGAATGACTTTGGAAATGCAAGAGGAGTGAGGAATGTATTCTACGAGGTTACAGCTGCACTTGATAATAGACTGGAACAAAATCTGAATGATAGCTTACAAATAAACAAAGAAGATTTTGTTACAATTTCGCCAGAGGATATTACAGCTTGTATGAAACAGTCTACGAATGATAATGAAAGTATGGAGTCTTTGCTAAACCAGTTGAATGCCTTAACGGGTCTTACTTCGGTAAAAGAAAAGGTTATACAGATGGTAAATATAATAAAAGCCAAAAAAATCATGGAAGAAAGGGGAATTCGAACCACCGATAGTTTTGGAACGTTACATTTGGTATTTAAGGGGAATGCAGGAACGGGTAAAACAACGGTAGCAAGGTTAATTGGAAAAATCTATAATAAACTAGGGGTATTAAAAAATGGTGAGGTATTTGTTGAATGCAGCCGCCAAGATCTTGTTGCCGGATACATGGGTCAGACATCATTAAAAGTAAAAGAGAAAGTAAATCAGGCACTAGGAGGTATTCTCTTTATAGATGAAGCCTATTCACTAAAACAGGGTGAAGGAGATAGTTATGGTCAGGAAGCCATAGATACTCTAGTAGCAGAGGTTGAAAATAGAAGAGATGAGTTAATGGTAATTATAGCCGGATATTCTAGTGAAATGGACAAGTTTTTAGCCTCTAATCAGGGACTTGAAAGCAGATTTTCCAATGAAATCATTTTTGAAGACTATAGTGCCGATGAAATGTTATCTATCTTTAAATATCAGGCTGAACTGCTTAATATCATCATTCCTACCGAACTGGAGCCGGGAATACTTGGAAAAATTGTATACACCATGGAAACTACTACCAATTTCGGTAATGCAAGAGGGGTCAGGAATCTGGTTGAAAAAGCAAATGGTAGACGGATGTTCCGTATCGCTGAAAGTGCGGCAAAAGGAATTGAACTGACAACCAAAGAGATGATGATATTAACTGAGGATGATATGCTATAACATGTATATCAAAATTCCTAATTGAGAAAAGCATGTCGATTTTCTAAGGAAATAGTGCAGATATACTTAACAGTAAGCTGCAATAAGGCAGCAGAATTGGAGCTCATATGAAAGACTATAATATACAATCTCATTATCTAACACAAGATAAAAAAGATTCCCAAACCGAAAAGCAGTTAACTGGAATTGATCATGATGATCATGATAAGACAGGAGTCCGTAATGTTGATCAAGAGGACGTGATAGATAAAATCCTCCGTCAACCTAGATCAAAAAAATATATGAAAGCTATGAAGGATATTGATATTCCGAGTCTTACTGATATAGAAATTATCGAGAGAATGAAAAAGCGTTATGAAAACCAAGGAGTAGAACTTGAGGTAAATGAAATAAAGCAGGAAGATATCAAAGAATTTGCTAAGCGTTGTCTTGAGGAAGTAAAAAATGAGATTCAGAAGGAAAAGGAAGAGGAAGAACATCGTCTTAGGGAGGCAGAAGAGCATATTTTGCTGATGACCTTAAGTTTATGCGCAATACAAGGGTGTATGATCCACGCAATTGATAAGTATGGTAATATTATTGAACATTATAGAAGTATTGACGGACTTCCGAAGCAAGCTGATCTAGGATATCAACTGCTTATAAATAAAAGGGCTGCATGTGTTGAAGTATATAAAAGAAGGCTGGTATTGATCGGGCAGGGTGGAGAAGTACTGGAAGTACGTCGATTATCTGATGATGAAGTAGAATAGGATAGAAAGTAGTGTTATAAGTCGAAATTATGAAAGGATTACTATATGGATGAATTACTCAAGGAACTTGGCATACCGGATAAAGAAGATCTTTCGGTTATTAAGGAAAAACTGGAACAAATGCAGGTAGAGCACTTGGACAGGCTTAATAATGTAGAGGATGAAAACAGAAGGAAGCAGTTAAAGGAAAATTTGCTAAAGATAGAGAATGCGCTGTCTCAGATTACTTGGATGCAAGAAAAGCTAAATAAAGGTCTGGTTCCCACTGAGGGAATTAGCAGTAAAGTAAACCAGGAGAGCAAAGAAAAAAAGATTAATGTTGAAAGTCTCAAATCAGAAATTAAGAATGATGATCAGAGCATTAAACAATGGAGTAATATCCGGGGAAATAATTCTGGCAGCATTCAAAGTGGCAAATCGAATAACAGCATCATATCGCCAAAGTTACAAAGAGCATTCATCTGCCTTGAACATGGAGATTGGAATAAAGCGGATTCCCTGATTGAAGATGTGTTAAATGAAGATCCCACCTGTAGTAAAGCTTATGTTGGAAAACTAATGGCTGATCTGCATATTTTTGATGAGAAGAAACTAATGGAACATAGCTCTCTTTTGACGGGCAATCAGAATTATCTGCTGGCACTTAAGTATGCAACCTCAGATTATGCCAGAATTCTAAAAGGTTATAATGATTACATAGAGCAGTCCATCGAATATAAGTCTGCTTTAAAAAACATGCTGAATGCAAGAAACGAAGATGAGTATGCCCAAACAGCAAAAGAATTTGACAAGCTGAGTAATTTCCAGGATTCAGCCCAAAAAGCATCTGAATGCAGAAAAAAAATAAATGATCTGAAGCAAGTTGAAATTCAAAGAAGACAAAACGAATTGGAAAAATATTATCAAGAAGCTGTATATGAGATGAAGAAGAACGAGTATGTTAGGACTGTTATTGCTATTAATATATTTTCTACAAGAGACGGTTTGGAAAATTATAAGGATGTGCCCCAGCTGCTAAAACAATGTGAAAGTGTATTAACAGAACAAAAATATATAGCTGCTATTGAATTGATGAATCAAGGTACCTACGAAAGTGCAGTAAAGTTTTTTAGTGATCTAGAAGATTACAAGGACTCTAGAAATCAAAAGTTAAATTGTGAGAAAATAATACAGCGACAAAAAAATCTTGAGAAAAAGAACGAGAAAAAACGTAAGAGAAAAAATAATTTTATTGGATTTGCTATTTTATTTGTCCCTATATTTATTGTTATTATTGTTATAACCAATATAAAATCTATCTGCCTGTATTCAGGTATAAGCGATAATGGTACGCTAGTCAAATATCATTGGTTTGCTTATGGAACACAGAAGATACCGGAGAGTGTATACGGTAAAAAGATAACAACGATTGGGAGTAGTGCATTTAGCCGTAAAAAAGGACTAAATAAAATAATATTACAAGACGGAATAAAAAACATTGAAAAAGAGGCCTTTATTTATTGTTATAATTTAACAGAAATTAGCTTACCGGAAGGATTAAATAATATAGAGGATGGAACCTTTAGTGGATGTAAAAGTTTAAAGGAAATGACTATTCCCGAGGGAATAAGAAGGATTGGTTCACAAGCATTCCGAGGCTGCCACAGTATAAAGGAACTAATTTTACCAAAAAGCTTAAGCAGTATTGGTTCTGATGCTTTTATGGAATGTAGCAGTTTAAAGGAAATAACTATTCCAGAGGGAACAAGTAGTATTGGCGATCAGGCATTTTATAAGTGCATAAACTTAAAGGAAATAACTTTGTCCCAAAGCTTGACATCTATTGGCTCTTCGATATTTTTAGAATGTGATGGATTAAAAGCAATCAAAGTTTATCGTGACTCGTATGCTGCCGAATATTTTAAAGAAGATTCTCGGTTGGTTTATATTGATTAATTCATGGATTGCTTGAAGAAGCATCTGTCTATTTTGGAATCGATATCATGCATCAGCATCAATTGTAGTTCAGGCCTTCGGACCGTCCATTGGTAACGGCGTTATACAGAATTTGACGGCCAAGAAAAAAAGATTAAATCAAAGAATTGTATAGAGCAGATCTTCTTCAGTATATTTTTTGAGAAATAATGAGCGTAATTTGAAAGCCAGGTACATTTGATTATACCTGGCTTGTTTTGTCTGCAGGCTCCATACGGATATCTTCGTAGCATGGTTATCAATCAATTATTTGATAAAAGAATAACATGTCCATTTGACCTAAATATTTTATGGAAATATATAATTCTGAGTAAAGCCATCTGTACTTAACAAAAATCAGAATAAATCATAATGAAAGTAGAAATATAGATTGAATATCATTAGCAAATCAATTATAATTTAGTAAAATCTAAAATAGTAAAGGAAATAGTAAAGAAAATAGTAAAGAAAATAGTAAAGAAAATAGTAAAGGAAATAATAAAGAAATAATCTTAGGCTATTAAAATTATATTGAATGACCCTGCAGATTATATTTTTAGATTTATCAATTTTAACAATAAACAATCAATGTGTAGGGGGAGTTTATTACTAATCATAAGAGAGGATAAATGAAATGGCGAAACTGATAATCAACGAGCGTAACAGAAAAGACAAAATCTATGCGGAGATCTACGGTCATTTTGCGGAACATCTTGGCAGATGTATCTACGAAGGGTTGTATGTAGGTGAGAATTCCGAAATCGAAAACACGAATGGAATGAGAAATGATGTAGTAGAGGCACTCAAAGAAATAAAAGTGCCTGTGCTTCGCTGGCCTGGTGGATGCTTTGCAGATGAATATCATTGGAAGGATGGGATCGGCCCAAAAGAAAAGCGTAAGAAAATGATCAATACCCACTGGGGGGGAGTGGTGGAAGATAATAGCTTCGGAACACATGAATTCATGGAGCTCTGTCGACAGTTGGGATGCAAAACCTATATCAATGGTAATCTCGGTAGCGGTACCGTTCAGGAAATGTCTGAATGGGTGGAATATATGACCTTCGAAGGAGTGTCCCCGATGGCGGAGCTTCGTAAGGAAAATGGTCAAGAAAGGGCCTGGAGAGTCGATTATTTTGGGGTAGGCAATGAGAATTGGGGCTGCGGCGGCAACATGACTCCGGTTCATTATGCAAACGAATTCAGAAGGTACCAGACCTTTATCAGAAACTATAAGGCAGATATGCCGGTAGCAAAGATATGCTGCGGTGCTAATGTAGATGATTATCATTGGACGGAGGATGTGCTAAAGACGACGCATGACCATACTCCGAAAAATCGCCACGGATTTATGGATGGTCTATCCTTACATTACTACACGATTCCCGGGAGCTGGGAGACAAAGGGTAGTGCAACGGATTTTGATGCATCGGCATGGTATAAGACTCTGAAGAAGGCTCTGTACATGGAGACATTAATCAAAGGGCATAGTGCGATTATGGATCAATATGATCCGGAGAAGAAGATCGGTATGATCGTGGATGAGTGGGGTAACTGGTTCGATGTGGAGCCGGGCACAAACCCAGGTTTCTTATATCAGCAGAATACCATGAGGGATGCTTTGGTAGCAGGCGTTACGCTGAATATCTTTAATAAACATTGTGATAGAGTGAAAATGGCTAATCTGGCTCAGATAATTAATGTACTTCATTCTGTTATTCTGACAGAGGGTGATAAGATGGTGAAGACTCCTACCTATCATGTGTTCCATATGTATAAGGAGCATCAGAATGCTTATTTGCTGGAAAGCCATATTGATACCGGTACCGTTGGTATCGGCGAGGATATGGTTGTCAACCTGCATGAATCCGTTTCGATGGATGAGGATGGTGTTATTAATATAACCTTAAATAACTTATCCCTGAATGAGGCAGAAGAAGTGGAAGTTGCTTTGATGGACAAGGTGGTTAAGGAAGTTAAAGCAAGTATTCTATCCGGTGGAATGGGTGATTATAATACCTTTGAGAATACGGAACAGGTTACGGAAAAATCCTTTACGGATTTTGTAGTACACGAAAAAGGAATTACGCTTATGATCCCTGCCTGTAGTGTACTGAATATCAGAATAAGCTAATGGAAACCCGGATATGTAAGAAATGTCTAATTCGTGATATGGAGGAATATGAAGAGTATAAAAATATGTTTGAGTACATTCGTAATCTGTCAGAAGAAATTAAGGCACCGGAAGAATTATATGAGTACAGAATGGGGATCTGTAAGGAATGCGATATGCTGCTAACCGGGATGTGCAGAAAGTGCGGATGCTTCGTTGAGATGAGGGCGGCGGTTAATAAAAACTACTGCCCCGGTAAGAAGTGGTAACATAATACGAGCTGTTACTGAGTGAGTGTTTCAATAAGAAGAAGGAAAGCATTACACTTCCCTTCTTCTTATTTGTATGTTGAATTTTCAACAGTCCATGTTTCGATTTTCGAATATATCTATTCCGGCTTATTTGGTAGGTTGATCGGGCTATAGTTAATACGTACGTTGATATCTTGGTTGTAATTACCGAAGGATTTACCGAAGATGGTTAATCCTCCGACATGCTGTGCATTCTCAGGTACCTCCATCTTGAAGCGGATGGTACTGCGATAATCGAAGTTAAAGTCACCGATAGAGACATCAGATATCTTAAGACCATCAATGAAGGTGCCCTTCTTATTAATTACCAGAAGCTTAAGGAGTCCGTATTGATTCCAGTTGGGGATCCACCAATCGGGAGTGAAAATTCCTTTGATATCTCCGAAATCTCCGGGGCTGGTCCAGGTTCCGATACACACATCATTCAGATGGAAATAGATGTCAGAAGGCCAGACGGCATTTACACCGGGTGCTTCTGAACATAACTCAGCCGATATGGTGATCTGATCAATTTTCTGGTAGGTGGGGATAAAGTTAGGGATGATATATTCAATATAACCTTTTGTAAACCAAAGAATGTCTGCCTGATAGCGATCAGGATGTGTGAAGTATCTGGCATCATCCACCTGACCTATCAGAGTAGTTGAGGAGGCTAAGCCACAAGTGGGGAAAATGTTATAATTGGAATAATGACCTATTTTTATATCGGTCTGATAAATATTCTCTTTCTCATCCTGAGAATCTATATCGATTAGAATTTTGTCGAGGCGAACCCCACATTTCTTCTGATTACCGTGACCGGTTGACTCAGCGGAGATAGAGACAATTCCGCAATCTTCTAATTTCTTAATGTGACTGGTTAAGGCTCCGTTCGTGATATTCAGGCTAGTGGCAAGTTCATTCATATTCATGCTTTTATTAGATAAAAGTAATTTTATGATCTCTATACGGACATCGGAACCTAATGCTTTAAAAACCTCTAAGCCCTCATCCAACGATTTTATGTGAAGCATGTTTTACCTCCTGATATTTTCCGATAATCTTTTGCGAAGGGGTAGAATATTTTAGTATTTACTAAATTATTATATACATGCCATGATAATAAGTCAATCAGTGAAAATTTGAGAAAAAGATATGAAAGATAGGTTATGTTGATCATGATAAAAGCATCAGTTCTTTAAAAGATAGAAGACTTGTTAGAAATTCTTATTCAAGGGCAACACAAAGAAGTAATACGATTTATGGTCGGAATTTACAGGTGACATAAACTTATGATAATTCTTCATTTTCTATGCTTGTTTGGTTATATTGTGTTATGTTAACCAAGTATATGATATAATTAAGCTATAAATCTATATAACAATAATGAAATAAAGATAGAGCAGCGTCCATGTTATAGGAGGAGAAGTATGATGTATCGATTAGTAATAATTGATGATGAAGAGAAGATTTTGGAAGGTATTTCTGAATTGTTTCCTTGGAATAATATTGGTTTTCAGGTAGTGGCTCGATTTATTGATGCGAAGAGTGCTCTCGCTTATATCAAAAGCAATCTGGTTGATGTGGTGATGACAGATATTTCTATGCCCGAAATGAATGGGATTGAGCTGACAAAGGAGCTTAAGCAATTCCCTGAGCTTAAAATCGTATTATTCAGCAGTTATAAGGATTATTCCTATATGCGAGCAGCGATTCATTACGGAATCAGTGATTATCTGTTAAAGCCGATCCGGTATGACGAATTAGTTGCGTGCTTTGAAAAAATCAGAATTGTACTGGATCAAAAGAATATCCTTGAGCCTGCTAAACCGAAAACATATTATAATGAAATCATTACACGGGTCGATGAATACTTGAATAATAATTACCAGAAAGCTTCTCTGGAAGGAGCTGCGGAGATCGTTGGTCTTAGTCCGAATTACCTCTCGAAAATTTATAAAGAAAAATCCGGTTGTGGCTTTCTTGAGAGATTGAACAGGATTAAGATGGAAAAGGCTAGTGAGCTTTTAATGGATCCAGGTTATAAGCATTATGAAATCGCCTTTTATGTTGGATATGATAATCCCAAAAATTTTTCCAGAGCATTTAAGGCGTACTTTAATGTCAGTCCGATGGAGTATAGAAATGGTCAAAGAAAGGAGAATCATTAGTGCATGTTGAAAAAATTCTTTTTTAAACGCTTCCGCACTTTTGCGCTGATTATGATTATTCCACTTTTGACCATTTTTGGAGTTATGGGTTATATTGCGATTAATGCGCAGCAGAATGAATTTAAGAAGATTGGCGAGAATACCTTAACCAGTATTAATGATAATATTGTCAATATCATTTACAGTTCTATTAATCAGCAGGATGTTGCAATGAGAAACGCCCAGTATATGATTTCGATGAAGAAACTGATGAGTCATGATATCCTGGTGTTCAAGGATATCATTTTTATGGACTCCATCATTAATTACTTAACTAGTGCTCAGACATCCTATCGATATATTGATTCTATATATCTGTTTATGGATGGCTTGGATAATTTCCTCTCCTCCTCCTCCGACGAACTTGCCTCCTTTAAAACCTTCTATGATACCGAGTGGTTCGATCATTACAATAAAATCCCTAAGGACAATAAACAATTTGTTGAAACAAGAGAACTGAAAAGAAATAGCTATGATAAGGCCAAAAAGGTAATTACCATCTATAAACGTATGTCCTATGCGAATGGTGTAATCGTTTTAAATGTAAAGTCAGCTACCTTTGGAGAGAGACTAAAGGATATGATAACTAACGGTCAAAGCATCTTTTTCTTGAATAAACAAGGGGAAGTATTATATGAAAGCAATAAAGAAACCGCATTAAATGTTGATTTTGAGAATAACTTTTTTGAGAAAATGACAAAGGAGTATAACAAGGAAGGGAAATACAGTAAGAACCAAAGGTGGATGAAGTTCAACGATCAATATTATCTGGTCAATGTGATACCCGATGATCATAAGCAGACCTATCTGGTATCGATGATATCGCTTCATGCATTTATGGAAAAATTAATGGATTTTATCAAGCTTGCCATTGCTATTTTATTAATCAATTTTCTGATTATTATGCTGCTAGCCTGGATTACCACAAAAAGTGCATTTAAACATATAACTTATCTGGTGGATGTATTTAGCGCAGCAGAAAGAGGAGAGGTAATCGGGGAGCCACAGCAAATCGTAAAGGATGAATATAATCTGATATTGAATAATATTCTGTTCCTCTTTATAAAGAATCATCAGATGCAAGCCAATCTAATAGAAAAGCAGCATCAAAATGAGATATCTGAACTTATGGCTCTGCAACTCCAAATCAATCCACATTTTATTTTTAATACGTTGCAGACAATGGATCTGGAGGTGCTTAAGGAGCTTGGAGGGCAATCCACTTTGCATACCTTGATTCAAGAGTTATCCAGTATAATGAAATATGCATTGACGAATCCTACCGAAGTTGTGTCTCTGAAGGAGGAACTCGATTATCTAAAGGCTTATATCGAAATACAGGAAATACGATTTAATAATATCATTGTTACTTATTATGAGATAGATAATTCTCTTCTGGAAATCAGCGTATTTCGCCTCATGCTTCAGCCGGTCATAGAAAATTGTGTTACCCATGGTATCAGATCAAAGAATGACAGATGTTGTATAAAAATCAAAGTGCATCGAAGAAGAAATAATCTCTGCATAGATGTCATAGACAACGGTTGCGGAATGACAAGACAGATTCTGAAGGAGCTGAAGATAAAAATAAATGATGCTAATTCGAAGAACATTGGGTTGACCAACCTAAATCGGCGTTTAATCCTGTACTATGGAGAAGATAGTAGACTTCATATCCTGAGTAAAAGAGATATGGGAACAACCGTCAGCTTCAAGATTCCGATCGAAGAAAATCAGTAAAATAATTATGGTATCGAACTGATATAAAGAGAGCAGATTTATTTATGCATACAAAAGATGAAAAATGATACGGTTCATGAAAAATACAGTAAGATATGAATTCTTATGTTAGGGTAAACACCTTTTTGCAAGCGCATTATAATGGTAGAATTACATCATTGAAGAGCTTATTCCGATAAGGGATTAGAGCCTGCAATAAAAAATATATTGGGAGGTTACAATTTATGAAAATGAAAAAGATTTTGGCTTTATTTCTTGCTTCTATGATGGTCCTATCATTGGCAGCATGCGGTAAGAACGATACGGACAAAACTGATACAGCTCCGGTCGCAGGTGATAAAGCAACCGAAGTACCGAAAGCAGAGACAGCTGATGAAAAAGAGCCGGTTTCCCTTCGTTTCTCCTGGTGGGGTGGAGATGCAAGACACGAAGCAACCTTAGCTGTAATTGATGCTTTTGAAAAAGAGTATCCCTGGATTACCATTGAAGCGGAATATGGCGCACAGGATGGTTACAATGATAAACTAATGACTCAATTCTCCGGAGGTACTGCACCGGACATTATCCAGCTGGAGACAGGTGCTGCACCGGAATATTTTTCTCAGGGACAGCTATATAACCTTTCCGAGACAAGCATTGATTTCTCTAACTTCAATCCTGCCTTCCTCGTAGATAACGGACAATTTGGTTCGGGTAGCCAGTATGCAATCCCTATGGGCAAGGCTGGTACGGCAATTGTAGTGAATAAGGATCTGGCTGATAAGATCGGGATTGACTTCACCCAGCCTTATGATTGGAATCAGTTAATTGAATGGGGTAAAAAGGTACAGGAATATGATCCCTCCCTCTATCTCATCTCCGGTAATGAAGCTTATATGATGCCATTCATTATCAGAGCAATGTCCAGACAGATTAACGGACTTCCTATCATCAATGATGCAGAAAACAAGCTCAATATGACAGAAGAGCAGTTTACGCAGGTTCTCGAATTTGTGAAACAATTATATGAGAATAACGCTGCAGTTCCGTTATCCTATATGGCTACCTACGGTGTGAATAATCAGGATGATCCGAACTGGATTGCAGGTAAATATGTTGCATACGTTGGTTATACTTCCTCTGCAGCAGTAATGCAGGCAGCGAATCCGAGTCCTAATTACATAGCAGGACAATTGCCACTGCTTGCAGATAGAAAGAGCGATGGTTGGGTAAATGACTGCCCTCAATATGTAGGTATTTATGCAAAGTCCAAACATCCGGAAGAAGCAGCCATGTTCTTAGATTACTTCTTTAACAATGAGAATTCCATGAAAACTCTGGGCACGGTACGTTCTGTTCCTCCGACAGAGAAAGCACAGAAGCTTGCTCTCGAAGCAGGAACACTAAATGATTTGACCAATATGACCGTTGACGTCAGCATGCAATACAATGGTAAATCAGATTCCGGTAAAACGACCAGTGCAGAAGTTTCAGCAATCCTAAGCGACGCATATGAGAATGTTGCTTTTGGTGAGAAGGAACCGGCTGAGGAAGCAAAAGAGATTGTAGAATTAATTAATGACTATTTAGCAGCACAATAAATGATTACTTAACTTTATAAAAAAATTCTTCTAGGAGAATGGGGTATCTCTTATGGGGATATCCCATTTTTTAAACAAGCGAGGTGATAAGGAATGAAACGTTCAAAAATTGTGAAAAGAGGTCATAAGGCTTATATTTATATATTACCTTGGTTGATTGGTTTAGCGGTATTACAATTATATCCCTTTATAGCATCATTATTTTATTCGTTTACGAATTATAATGCCTTTGGAAAGATGGATTTTGTTGGCCTTGATAATTACATTAAATTATTTACTAAGGACAAGGAATTCTATAAGTCCCTTGGGGTGACGATTAAATACACTATTTTAACAGTTCCGGGAAAAATTATATTATCCCTGATCATTGCTGTTATGTTAAATAAGACCCGAAAAGGGATCGGTGCATTGAGAACAATATTTTATCTGCCGTCATTATTTGGTGGCAGTATCGCAGTTGCATTACTTTGGAGGCTGCTGTTCATGGATAGCGGGTTCATTAATGCAATTCTACATATCTTTCGGATTAGCCCCATTTCCTGGCTTGGCGATCCTAAGGTTGCACTTGTTACACTTAGTTCCTTGGAAGTATGGCAATTCGGTTCCTCTATGGTAATGTTTTTGGCTGCTTTAAAACAAGTTCCTCAGTCCTTATATGAAGCCGCCGGAATTGACGGAGCGAACAAAGTGCAGGCATTCTTTAAAATTACATTTCCTCAGATTACTCCGATTTTATTCTTTACAATCATTATGCAGACAATCAATGCGCTGCAGAACTTTACATCAGCATTTGTCATTACGAAGGGCGGGCCGGTAAAATCAACCTATATGTTGGGATTAAAGCTTTATAATGACGGTTTCGCTTATCATAAGATGGGCTATGCCAGTGCTTCGTCCTGGATTATTTTCCTGTTAATCCTAACGATCACGCTGATCCTGTTTGGAACACAGAAGTATTGGGTGTTTTACGAGGATGAGACAAGATAATTTCGTAATAATGGATTAAATATGCTGATGAAAGAAGGCTAAAATTTATGAGTAAAAAAACGAAAAAGAATATACACGAGGCGTTTGTCTATGCCCGTTTTATCATTTTAGGATTAATTATGGTTTACCCATTGATCTGGATGTTTTTTGCAAGCTTTAAATCCAATGATGAGATTTTTGGTTCCCTTGCACTGCTACCGAAGAGCTTCAGCATTCAGCCTTTTATTGATGGGTGGAAAAGTGTTGGGGGTATGACCTATGGCAAATTCTTTTTAAATACCTTTACCCTGGTGTTGCCAACCACACTTTTCACGATCATATCCAGTACCTTTGTGGCTTACGGCTTTACCCGATTTGTATTTAAGGGGAAGAAAATGCTGTTCGCCATCTTGATTTCCACGTTAATGCTGCCGAATGCAGTAATCATCATCCCCAGATATACCATATTCCGAACACTGGGAGTACTTGATTCCTACTGGCCATTTTATTTATCCGCAATATTTGCTTGCTATCCTTTCTTTATCTATATGCTGATACAGTTTATGCGCGGACTTCCGGTTGAGCTGGACGAATCAGCTTATATGGATGGATGTGGTACCTTCAAGGTGCTTTATCGAATTTTGCTGCCACTTCTTAAACCGGCATTGTTCTCAGCTGCATTGTTTCAATTTCTGTGGACCTATAATGATTATTTTAACTCTTTAATTTATATTAATACTGTGAAAAAGTTCACCGTTTCATTGGCACTTCGCCTCTCTATTGATGCTGAGTCAGTGGTACAATGGAATCAGGTAATGGCAATGGCATGCGTAGCCGTCATACCGGTCGTTATATTATTCTTCGTTGCTCAAAAGTACTTCGTGGAAGGTATCTCTACAACCGGATTGAAGGGCTAGAAAGAACAGGATATTATAGTTAACCGGGAGGAGATAACATTATGGCTTATGCGACCAATCCGATTTTAACAGGCTTTAATCCGGATCCATCCATACTCAGGGTAGGTGTTGATTATTATATAGCAACCTCAACCTTTGAATGGTTTCCGGGAGTACAGATCCATCATTCAACGGACCTGATTCACTGGGAATTGATCTGTCATCCTTTACAAAGGCTTTCACAATTAAATATGATCGGAGAGCAGAGTTCCTGCGGTATCTGGGCTCCATGCCTCTCCCACAGCAATGGTTTGTTTTATCTGATCTATACCGATGTTAAGTCCTTTCTTGGTATGTTTAAGGACACTCACAATTATCTCGTTACGGCAACAAATATTATGGGTCCTTGGTCGGAGCCGGTGTACCTGAATTCCAGCGGCTTTGATCCATCCCTATTTCATGATGATAATGGGAAAAAATATCTGCTGAATATGTTGATGGATTATAGGAGCTGGCATACGAAATTCGGAGGTATTCTGTTACAGGAGTATTCAGAGGAAAAGAAGGCTTTGGTCGGTGAACCGATGAATATCTTCAAGGGGACTCAACTCAGGCTGACAGAAGGGCCGCATATCTATAAGCACGACGGATATTATTACCTGATGACTGCAGAGGGTGGTACCGGCTATGAGCATGCGGTAACCATGTCAAGAAGTAAGAAGATTGAAGGTCCCTATGAAGTTGATCCGCTGAACCCCCTCCTGACTTCCTATCATACCCCGGATAACTCCTTACAGAAGGCAGGACACGCAAGCCTGACCGAGGGGAATAATGGGAGATGGTATCTGGCGCATTTATGCGGCAGACCGGTCGGAGAAGATCGACTGTGTATCCTGGGACGTGAGACATCTATCGAAGAGGTCGTATGGAAGGATGGTTGGCTCCGTCTTTCCGGTGGGGGAAATTCACCCAGCGAACGCGTAGAAATTGAAGGAATAGAGGCAGATTCAACGATAGAGAAAAAATATTTACTGGAGGATTTTGATGGTGATTCCTGGAGTATCCATCTACAGACTCTGAGAGTACCCTTGGCAGAGCGGGCATCCTTAACGGAGCGTCCCGGATATCTACGCTTATATGGCAAGGAATCCTTTACCTCCTGCCATCATCAATCCCTCTTGGCACACAGACAGCAGAGCTTTTATGTAGAGGCTACCACTAAATTGGATTTTAAGCCAAAAAGTTTTCAGACCATGGCTGGCCTGGTCTATTACTATGACTCACTTAGCTATTACTATTTATATATCACGGAGGATGATGTGGCAGGGAGAGTACTGAGTATGATATCCTGCGTATTGGGGAAAGGAACCCAACCGATTGGTGTAGGTGTTTCATTACCGGCAGAAGGAGAAGTATATCTGAGGCTCACCACAACAAAGGAAAAAGCATTTTTTTCTTATTCCTTAGACAATAGGACTTATATACGGATTGGAAAAGAGCTTGATGCAACCGTTCTATCCGATGACTATTATGCTTCTACCGGTCACATTATGTTTACCGGTGCGTTTATCGGCATCTGCTGTCAGGATTTATCGGGACGGGGAGCTTATGCTGACTTTGATTATTTTGAATATAAGGAACAGTGATAAAGGAGGTTGATTATGAACTACAGTAAGGAATTAATTGAGGAGTTAAATCGGAAGGCAAGACAGCTTAGAAAAGATGTTGTAATCAGCATAGGCGTAGGTGTTGCAGGACATATCGGCGGATCAAATTCCGCAGCCGACCTTGTAACGGTATTATATTTTCATAAAATGAAGCATGATCCTAAGAATCCGAAGCTTCCTGACAGAGATCGTTTTCTATTAAGCAAGGGACATGTAGCAATCCTTCAATATGCAGCACTGGCAGAAGCCGGGTATTTCCCGGTGGAAGATCTCAAAAAGACGAAGGAAATAGGGTTCTATCTGCAGGGACATCCGGATGTACTAAAAACACCCGGTATTGAGGCAGGAACAGGATCCCTGGGGCAGGGCTTATCCATCGGACTCGGTATGGCACTGGGTCTGAAACTGGATCAAATTGATCGCAAGGTCTATGTTCTGGTTGGTGACGGTGAAGCTGCAGAAGGACAGATATGGGAAGCAGCTATGGCCGCGAGTGCCTTCAAGACAGATAATTTGGTAGCGATAGTTGACCATAATAAGCTTCAGGCGAATGGAAGAATAGAAGACAGATTCAACAGTCTGCCAATGGTTTCGAAATGGGAGAGCTTTGGATGGAAAGTGATCGAGATTGACGGCCATAACATGGAGGAAATTCTCTCGGCACTCGATGAAGCGGATACGGTAAAGGGGATGCCAACGGTAATCATTGCGCATACGGTAAAGGGGAAAGGTGTAAGCTTCGCCGAAAATGTTGTTGGTTACCATAACGGAATGCTGACTCAGGAAACCTATGATCAAGCAATAAAAGAACTATCGTAAGCGGAGGATAATAAAATGGCATATACAAATCAAAGAATGGCATATGGTAATACGTTGGTCGAATTAGGAAAAGAGGATAAAAGAATTGTTGTTCTCGATGCTGACCTCGGTGGTTCCACCATGGGAAAGCTATTTGAAGCAGCATACCCGGAGAGACATTTTGAGATGGGCATCGCGGAAGCTAATATGACAAGTGTTGCTGCAGGCTTGGCACAGACAGGCAAGATTCCGTTTACGAATTCCTTTGCTGTATTTGCAGGCGGCCGTGCTTATGATCAGATCAGACAGACGATAGCTACCGGAAAACTGAACGTAAAGATATGCGGTTCTTCCTCCGGAATGTCTGATTTTGGTGATGGAGCTACTCATCAGGCGGTAGAAGACATGGCAATCATGAGAGCGATCCCCAATATGACCGTAATCTGTCCGGCGGATGCCAATGAGACAGTGCAGGCTGTGAGGGCGGTCATCAATATGTCCGGTCCCTGTTATATCCGTTTAAACCGGAATGATTATGAGAATGTGACTGCAGAAGATAAGTCCTTTGTGATCGGTACGCCGAGTGTACTGAAGGAAGGCAGTGATATTGTCGTATTTGCAACCGGTATTATGGTAGGAATGGCTTTGGAAGCAGCGGAAGAGTTAAAGGATAGGATTTCGGTAAGGGTCGTAAACGTAAGCACGATCAAGCCGATGAATAAGGAAGCAGTAATTAATCTTGTCAAAGGCTGCAAAGCGGTGGTGACAGCCGAGGAGCATAGTATTGTCGGTGGTCTGGGAAGTGCAATCTCGGAGGTATTATGTAAGGAATGCAAACCCATTGAATATGTCGGGGTTGAGGATACCTTTGGAAGCAGCGGACATAATTATCAGGATGTACTTAATTATTATGGTCTTACAACAGAAACTATAAGAAATTCGATTGAGAAGATGAACAAATTGTTTTGAAAATATATCTTTACCCTGAGTAGGATCAAAAAATTTTCACGGCATTGGCGTATGGAGGATTAGTGTGAAAATTAAAATTTTCACACGGCAAATTTGTGCTGATGCCCAAATTCGCGGGCATTGGCAGCATGGAGGATTATTATGAAGGTTGGATTTATTGGTCTTGGAATCATGGGAAAGCCCATGGCTAAGAATCTTATAAAAGCAGGATATGAATTAGTAGTATTTGATGTGATAAAGGAAAACATGGATGATTTGGTTGATACAGGTGCGAAAGCAGCAGCTTCATCCAAGGAGGTGGCACAAGAGTGTAAATTAATCATAACCATGCTGCCGAACAGCCCCCATGTAAGAACAGTAATTATGGGAGAAAATGGTGTTCTGGAAGGTGCTATGGAAGGATCGATTATTGTTGATATGAGCTCAATCGCACCAAACGCTTCGCAGGAGATAGAAAAGGTTTGTACAGGGAAGGGGATTAAGATGATCGATGCCCCGGTATCCGGAGGAGAGCCAAAGGCAGTGGAAGGTACCTTGTCCATTATGGCAGGAGGAGATAAAGCTGTATTTGACGAAGTATACGAGGTATTGATGAAAATGGGTGCGAGTGCGGTATATTGCGGAGAGATTGGAGCCGGTAATACGACCAAGTTGGCAAACCAGGTAATCGTTGCTCTAAATATTGCTGCCGTAGCGGAAGCTTTCATGCTGAGCACCAAAGCAGGTGTAGATCCAATCAAGGTATTCGATGCAATCAAGGGTGGTCTTGCGGGATCAACGGTCATGAATGCTAAGATACCAATGATAACAGAGGGCAATTTCAAGCCGGGCTTTAAGATAGACCTACATATTAAAGATTTAAATAACGCACTGGAAACCGGACATAGTGTGGGTGCGCCGCTTCCACTTACCGCTGCGGTTATGGAAATGCTGCAGACGCTTCATGCCGATGGCTACGGTCAGAATGACCACAGCGGGATAGCAATGTATTATGAGAAATTGGCAGGAACAGAAATTCGGAAGTAAGTAGTGCAAATTGTTAAAGAAAATATAAGGATGTACTTTTGATACTGCAATTTTATAATAATCGATGATAAAGGAGACTTTAAATGTCAGAGAATTCAAATATGACGAAATCATATATAGAGAAATTGTTTTCACTGGATGGAAAGGTTGTCTTATTCACGGGAGCGGCAGGCGGGATCGGAAGCGAGCTGTGCGAAGGACTTGCCAAGGCGGGGGCGACAGTTGCTCTGTGCGATATTAATAAAGAGCGTCTGGATGAGCTGAAGGATAAGATCGAGCAGGAGGGAGGAATAGCCTCCTCTCATGTCCTAAATGTCTTAGATAAAAATAATATCATTGCCTGTGTAGATGAAGTTGGTGCAAAATATGGACATATTGATGTTCTGGTGAACTGTGCGGGAATCAATAAAAGGGAAGGAATTCTGGACATTGAAGAAGAGACCTATGACCGAATAATGGATATTAATTTAAAGGGAGTATTCCTTGTATCACAGGCAGTCGGACATTATATGCGTAAACAGAATTACGGAAGTATCATTAATATAGGATCTCATAACACGGGATGGGTGCTTGGCGGTTGTTCGGTCTACGCAGCGACCAAGAGCGGAATTGTAGCATTAACAAAAGCCCAGGCTGTGGAATGGGCGAAGTTCAATGTCAGGGCAAATACAATCAGCCCGGGACATATTCAGACACCTCTTACAACCGTTACCTGGCAGCACCCGGAACGTTCCCGGTATCTATTAGACCGTATTGCAATGAATCGTCCCGGACAACCGGAGGACCTGGCAGGTGTATGCATTCTGCTTGCCTCGGATGCCTCTGCTTATATCACGGGCTGTGAATATAGGGTGGACGGCGGGTGCATTGCCGGTGGTCAACCCTGGCCTTATGATACGAAGTATTGAATCATCCGTTGAAATAATTAATTAATAAAATTGTGCTGTAAGTTACGAAATTTTATAACAATTTGTAAGCTTTTGAATACCAATAACAAAGCTGCCATGTTCGATACTAAGCTGACTTTTTGTCAGACAGTATGGAATAGGGTAGCTTTCTTTTTTTTCTTGGAATTTCGAGTGACTGTTGATATAATATACTTATAAAGCGTTAAAGAATTAATAAGGATATGCTGTTACTGTCCTGGAACTTATATTAAGTTAAGAAAACGATAGAATGAGTTATAATGAATATAGCAACATAGCATGGATGTATTTATGATTAGGAGATTGTAATGCTGATAACAGAGAAACTAATGAAACCCATTCGGGAAACAACATATCTGACGGCTGATAATTCGAAGCGATATCGGGTTATTCTCCGTTTTTTTTATATTCAGTATGAAAAGATCAAGTACTGGATGGATCAGGAAGAAGTATATCGAGAATTAAGTGCTCATCCTGAATTTGCTGAGTATACCTTAGATGCTTGCCGACAGGATCTAGATCAATTGGTGAATTGGGGGAATTTGTTCACGATACAGGATACGAAAAAGGTTACCTCAATAGAGGCATTTAAAAACCGGCAGTATCGATATCAACTTGCAGAATACTCAGTCGAAATTGAACGTATGACCATTCGTTTGGAAAAACTGTTTATTGAGGGAGCATCCCTGGAACCTACGTTACTGGAAAAGATTCGCCTGGAGCTTAGTAAGCTAAAAGAAATTATGAGCAAGAGCGCTCAGGAGATCTATAGTTGGTGGAATGATCTAAACAATGATTTTATTCGTCTGAACCAGAACTATCAGGATTATATGAGAGATTTAAACAGCGCCCGTGCAGAGGAATTGATGAAAACGACGGAATTTCTCGTGTATAAGGATAAGCTGATCGAGTACTTAAGATCCTTTGTAAAGGGTTTGCAGTTGAATGTGGGGATGATAGAGGAAATTTTTCGCAAGATGCCCCTGGAGGACATGGAGCTCATTTTTCATAGAACAGTTGAGTATGAGATGAGTATCCCTAGATTAGATACGGAAGTTGAGGAGAAAGAGCTTTATGAAAAGTCATTGGGACGATATATAAGCATGCGAGACTGGTTTATGGAGCATGATGGAATACCCAGTGAAGCGTCACGTCTATTTGACATGACAAATGAGAGCATCAGAAAGATCACTCGATATGCAACCCAGATCAGTGAACAGTTTACCAGCGGTGCAAATCGTAAGGAAGAATATAAGAAGCTTTGTGACATATTTCGCCGATGTAAGGATATGAGAGAGGCACATTGTCTGGCAGCCATGGTATTTGGCGTTGAGCATCCGATACACCTAAAGGGTGAATTTGATCGTACCACAGAAAGTATTAATTCTGGTGTTTATGATGAGGATGCCTCAGGTATCGAGGTGGTTCCCCGGGTAAGGGAATATAGAGAGCGTACAGAACGTAGTCATATCCGGGAATATCGGGAGGAAAAAGAACGAGCAAGAGCTGAGGCAGCAGAAGAAATTCGTCTTGAAAAGGTTATGATGGAAGGACTTATGACGAATCATGAGATATATTTTGACCAATTACCGATTCTTAAGACCAATGCCCGCCGAATACTTCTAAGATGGCTTGGGAAAGCACTGGAAAGCGGAGGGAAGGGTAAGACAGAGGATGGCAGGGAATATCATATTTTAAATCCCAAGACAGATAAGCGGTGTATCATACATTCCATTGATGGATCGATTGAATTACCGGCATATGTTCTGCGATTTGAAGAGGACGTGAGTGAAAGATAAACACGATCCCTGGAAAGAACACGTAAGAGGAGTTCTTTCCTCTGATTATGTGAGAGTGAGTCGCACCATATGGGAGGTAAATATGAGTAACAGGATGAATGTTTTTGAAGAACTGATGAATCAGAGATGGATTTCTAAGGTTCGCAATCGCGATTTGTATTATCAGGTAAAGGATGAGGTCAGTACCATTCGAGATTTTGCTACTGAGAAATTAGGTTATCGGATTATCTCAAACAGTAATCTGGTGAAGCTGGAGAAGCTGCCGGGAGAGGCACAGGCGTGGATGGGAATTCAGGAATTTCGTGATCCATCGGAATATGCATTATTATGTGTAATTCTCATGTTTCTGGAGGATCGTGAAGCGGAGGAGCAGTTTGTACTCTCCCAATTAACCGAATATATTAGCGGATATTTTCCGGAGGGAGATATGTCCTGGACAGTATTTTCAAATCGGCAAAAACTAGTCAGAGTCATTAAATTTTGCATTAAGAACGATCTGTTCTTCATCGACGATGGAAATGCGGAGAGCTTCACGGTTGATATGAGCAGTGAGGCACTCTATGAGAATTCCGGCCTGTCGAAATATTTTATGAGAAGTTTTACCAAAGATATCAGCGGTTATCTATCGACAGAGGATTTTTTTCAAAGCGAATGGTTGGATATGAATGAAGAACGTGGAGTCATCCGCAGGCAACGAGTGTATCGAAAGCTTCTGTTATCTCTCGGGGTGTATCGGGAAAAGGAACTGGATGAGGATTTTAATTATATAAAAAATTATCGTAGTATTATTGAAAATGATATCGAGCAATTTCTGGATGCAACCTTGCAGGTGTATAAATCCAGTGCTTATATGATTCTGGGAGAAAACGCTGACCTTGGGAAGGTATTTCCGGGGAAGAATAGCTTACATGATTTTATTCTTTTACTTCATTCAGAAATACGAAGCAAAATGGAACGGGGAGAATGGGAGTTGGAGTTAAATGAGCGGATTCTGGTTCCAAGAATCTCGTTTGAGCAGATAATTCGTGATACGAAGGAAAAGTATGGTTCCGGTATGGTGAAGCTTTACCGTGAGATGTCCGATAAAGAAATTATTTCAGTAGTAATGGTGGAGATGGAGAATTTGGACATCATTCGGATAGATCCAGTGATAGATGAAGTTCATATTATGCCGATTGCAGGACGAATTACCGGATTTTATCCGGAACGCTTTACAGAACAAAGAAAAGAGGAGGAGTAAGATGCTGGCAAGTAAATGGATGATTAACCGGATCGGGTTAATTGACTTTTGGTATTACGATGAAGAAGAGTTCTATTTTCGTGAAGGAAGAATGCTTCTTCGAGGAGCAAATGGATCGGGCAAATCAGTAACCATGCAGAGCTTTATTCCCTTATTGTTGGATGGCAATAAGGCCGCAGAACGACTGGACCCCTTTGGAACGAAAGCAAGAAGACTGGAAAATTATCTTCTGGAAGAGAATGATGGGCGGGAGGAACGAACCGGATATCTATATATGGAGTTTAAACGCAGGGAAAGTGATACTTATGTGACGATTGGCATCGGTTTGTGTGCAAAACGAAATAAGAAGCTGGAGTCCTGGCACTTCGTGATCCGTGATGGCAGAAGGGTTGGCCTGGATTTTTTCTTATACAAGGATTTGAAGAATAAGATTACACTCAGTAAGACGGAGCTGGTTAATCGACTTTCAGAGGGCGGAGAGGTAATTGAAGGTCAGAATGCTTATATGAAGATGGTGAATGAAACCCTCTTTGGTTACGAGAATGTGGAGGAGTATAAGGAATTAGTGGATTTATTAATCCAGTTAAGGACACCCAAACTGTCGAAGGATTATAAACCTACAATATTGAATGAAATTCTAAGTAACTCCCTCCCTCCTTTATCTGATGAGGACTTGAGACCAATGTCAGAAGCCATTGAGAATATGGATAATTTAAAAACCAGATTGGTAGAGCTGGAGGCAGGAAAAAAAGCTGCGGATCGAATTAACGATGTCTATCAGAACTATAATCGGGTAGTTCTTTACGAAAAAGCTGCGCTGTGTGTGGAGAATGCAGGCAATTATCAGAAGCTGAAATCAGATGCAGAACATGCGAAACGTCAGAAGGATGAACTTATTGGCATGGCTGAAACAGAGGCGAAAAGAGCAGAGGAGTTAAAGCTAGAACAAGAGCTATTACAGAAAAAGAAGGACGGGCTGGAACGACAGGATATATCCCGGGTGATGAAGGAAAAGCAAGACGCACAAGATAAGCTAAATCGGGATGAGTCAGAGATTACAACAAAAAGGGAGTTATTAGAAAAGCAAGAAGGAAAAGAAAAGCAATTATCACAAGAGCTAAAGCAGAAAGCAGATCAAAAAGATGTTTCCCAGGATCAAATAAAAGGGTTGCTTGAGGAAATGGGTGAATTATTAGAGGTGCTCTCCCTCGATGAACATTCCTTTCTAAAGGATGAATTGACCACCCGGATGGAGGAAGCCTATTCCTTTCAGATCATTAAAAATCAGATGAGCACAATCGGAAAAGATCTGGAGTCCGGTATTCAACTGCTGCAAAACAAGAAGCGGCTTGAGACAGAGGAAGAAGAGATGAATATTGCGCTTGAGCAGCTTGTACAGCACAAACACCACGAAGAAGTGAAACTGGAGCAACTGGAGGAACAGTGTCGTCAGGTGAAAAGTGAGTGGCAGGAACATTTCTATCAGTGGAATCGAACCAATCAATATATATGCCTTTCAGAGGAGCAGGAACATTATTTTATCCAGTGGATGAACCGTTTTGATGAAGGTTCCGATTCAATGGAAGTAAAGGAAAAACTGCGATTACACAAGGATTCCATTCTGGAAGGGTTTCTTAGAAAAAAGGCAGAGCTGGCACACAGACAGCAGTTGGAAGAGAAGGAGTGGAAGCAAAAGTTAATTGAGTTGGAGGAATGGAAAAACAAGAAAGATCCGGAACCGGAACGGGAAGAAACGGTACGTAGGAACCGCATATGGCTAAAACAACAGGGTATTCCGTTCTATCCGTTCTATAAGGTTGTAGATTTTATACAAGAGACGGATGCAGTGATGAGAAATCGTCTTGAGGAAGCACTTTACTGTATGGGAGTACTGGATGCAATTATTGTTCCAAGTAATTACCAGAGCAAGGTTTTAGAATCCAGAGAGGGGATGAAGGATACCTATATCTTTGGGGATATCAACTATGTGGCAGAAAACCTGGGTAAACTATTGGAAATATCTGTTGAAATTGATGATATTATCTTCTATCAGGAGCTTGCCGGAGTGCTTGCCGGAATAGGCAGCAGCCATAATGGACATGCGTGGATTCAGGAATCCGGTGTCTATGGTATGGGAATTTTAGCAGGAACAATTACAGAGCAGTATGAGGCCCGGTTTATTGGGGTACGTGCCAGGGAACAATACCGTCAGACAATGTTGAAGGAACTGGAGAATGCTGTTGCACAGTGTGAGGAAGCGTTGGCCGTTACAGAAGAAGCAATTCGAAGGAATCAAGAGCAGCAGGAGGCAGCACTTGCAGAATATCAATCATTCCCATCCGAAAAAGATGTTCTGATTGCAGTAAAAGAGAGAGCAGCTACCCTGGATCATCTTTATAAGCTAAAGGGTGAGATAAAAGTTCTGGAAGAGAAACTTCACAAACTTCTTGGGGAAATTCAAGAGATCAGCCTTCAAATATCTGCTTATAGCAAAAAGCTTTATATCAAGAGTGACTTGAAGGTGTTTCAAGAAGCACAGCAAGAGGCGCAGGCTTACACAACAATGCTGAATGAACTGGAGCTGGCACATACCAAGCATCTGCATCTGGTAGAGATCATGCATAATCTGTGTGAACAGGAGGAAGAGATCAGAGAGCGTCTGGATCAGATACGATATGATCTTGGTAAATTAAACAGAGAGATTACAAGAGGTAAAAATACCATCCTTCTTTGTGAAGAACAGCTAAAGGAGATGGGCTTTGAAGAAATTAGACAGCAGCTTGAGGAATGTATCCGTCGTCTTGGGGAACTTCCGGATGAACTTCAAATGGCATATGAAAAGAAAGTAGAGTATCTTGGCAGTCATAAGTCAATTGTAGAGAAAATGGAGGTACTTCAGCGACAAATGGAAAGCGCTTCCGATGAACTCCGGTTAACCCGGAGAGGTTTTGCAGATGAACTATCCCTGGGGTTGGTGAAGGAAATGGAGCATCTTCATCGAGAGAATGATATTGAACTGGCAAAATCGGTTGCACTGGCGCTTAAGAATGAAACATCTAAATCCAGTCAGGATCTTAGCAGTCAGCTGCAACAGAAGTTTTATGAGAATCTGAGTGAACTGGTTGATTTTAATTTAACCATGAATTATCGGTTTGAGAAATCCAATTATGCTGAGTACCAGGGAGCCAACGAAACAATTGATTTTAAACGCTTACTGATTCTGGCAAAATATAAAGGGAAAGAAGTTAATTATCCGGTATTGGTACAAGGGTTGGCCGGTGATATTGATATTCAGAAGAATCTGGTTAAGGAAAGTGACCGTGCATTGTTTGAGGATGTACTTGCCAATACGATCAGTAAAAAGATCCGTTATAAAATCTATAAAAGCGAGGGATGGGTTGAAAAGATGAACCAGCTGATGGGAGATATGGATACCTCCAGCGGTTTAAAACTCAGCCTGGTCTGGAAAAAGAAAAAGGCGGAAGAAGAAGGACAGCTTGATACCAAGGAATTGGTTGAGTTACTAAAGAAGGATGCCGGGTTAATGCAGGAAAGGGAATTGGAACAGTTATCACTTCATTTTCAGTCAAAGCTGCAGGAAGCACGAAGAATTATGGATGAAGAGGGAAATAACAAGAGCTTTCATACGGTGATGAAAGAGGTATTGGATTATCGCAAGTGGTTTGAGTTCCAGCTTTATTATCAGAAAACGGGTGAGAATCGAAAAGAAATGACAAACAATGCTTTCTTTACCTTCAGTGGGGGTGAAAAGGCGATGGCAATGTATGTCCCGTTATTCTCAGCAGTTGTTGCAAAGTACGATGGTGCAAGACCGGATGCACCCCGGCTGGTATCCTTAGATGAAGCGTTTGCTGGTGTAGATGAGTATAATATCCGGGATATGTTCCGTTTAATGGTAGATTTAGAATTTGAATTCATCATTAATTCACAGATCCTTTGGGGGGATTGTGATACAGTACCTGATCTGGCAATTTATCAGTTATTGCGAAAGGAAAATGCAAAATACGTAACCGTTTTACCCTATATATGGAATGGAAAAGTAAAAAGGATGGTACAAGATGGATCGTTGGAGTATGGAAACTAATTTGGAGCAAGCCAAGATTTATTTTCAACAAGCCGGGTTTTTACGCTTATTCCGAGGGTTACAAGAGCGATATACCTCCCTGTCTCATCTGGGTGGAAAAATCTCCATCGAGGGATTAACAGAGGAAGAGGCATCGACGCTGGAAGGATTTTTAAAGATCCATTGTAAGGAAAATATGAATATTACCATAAGTGTGGCACGTATTCGAAAGTGTCTTAAGTCTACACGCTTTGGAGAGGTGGTACTGGAAGAACTTGTCCCGGAGGTGATGGGGCAAAGTTTGATATCCCGGAGGGAAGAACAGGAACAGTTCGAAGCGGAACGAAAAGAGTTCTTTGACAATCTGATCGGTCGTTTTTTGGGAACACAGGCCGGAGACTGGTTGTCTTTCCTGGTTCAGACCAATAGTATCACCTTAAGTTCTCTTTATCAGGATTACAGACAAAATCGATCCTGGCTGGAGGTTGATTTCCCAAAGGTCTTAGATGGAATGAACAATCTTCCTGTTGCCCAGGGAAAAAAACAACTAATTAACATTTTTGCCTCACAAATCACAGGAGATCCTCACTTTTTTGATGATAATAGCCGAGCGGGCTATTATTTGATTCGGGGACTTCTTGAGACCCGCAGATATCACTTGACCTTTGATCATAAAGCGGAAGCAAAAACAGAGATCTTGTATGATGCTGGTATTATTCGGGATGACCTGTCCAATCATATTCTTAGTTACGGTATTCAGGGATATGAAAGGAATGGAAGATTACATGGAGGCATGGAGTATTATCATAACAATCAAGAACCGTTACTGTTAACACTGCGCAATCTCAGTATGCTAGAAAGTGCAGGTACAACATCCGGTCAGGTATATATCATGGAGAATCCGGCTGTTTTTGCATATCTGGTCCATAAGAAACCAGAAGGCATATCATGTATCTGCTCGTCCGGTCAGCCAAAACTCTCGCTGATTGTATTACTCGATTTATTAAGAAAACGGGAAACTACGTTGTATTATGCAGGAGACTTTGATCCGGAAGGATTGAGAATTGCACAGAGTCTAAAAAATCGATATGGTGATGGACTTATTCTATGGAAGTATACGAAGGAACATTATTTAAAGGCTAAATCTAATGTAACCCTGTCAGAAAGAAGACTTAAGCAGCTGGATGCACTTTCATCAGAAGAACTTTGTTTCATTGCAGACTGTATTAGGGAATATGGTGTGGCAGGGTATCAGGAGAATATGCTGTCTGCGTATTTATAATTATATTGAAGAAAGTAGTGAAAAATTGAGATAATGATATCAGTTAATGGCAAGGCGCCAAATAACAGAATAGGAGAGTGTAGTATGAGTAAATGGAAAAGGGCATTATATCAGCCAAATCTGCCGTTAGGCGAGAATGGTGAGAGGGTTACAGCCTCTAAATCCCACCGCATGCTGTCTGAGGAAGCTGCCAGAGAGGGTATGGTGCTTTTAAAAAACAATCAGACAGTGCTTCCGCTGGCAAAGGGAACAAAAGTTGCATTATTCGGTAAAGGCAGTATTGATTATGTGAAGGGAGGCGGAGGCAGCGGAGATGTAACCGTTGAGTATATCATTAATCTGTATGAGGGAATGAAGTCTCTGAAGGAGCAGGTCAATGTCTTTGATGAACTCAGTGATTTTTATAGGGATAATATCAAGAATCAGTATGCCGCAGGAGCAGTGCCCGGAATGACCATCGAGCCGGAGGTTCCCGAGGTGCTGGTAAAGGGCGCCAGGGAATTTACCGATACCGCCATCATAACCATCTGCCGTTTCTCCGGGGAAGCCTGGGACAGAAAAAGTATTGTAGAATCCAAAAATAAAAACCTTTGGAATACGGAGATGGAATTGACCAGAAAATCCGGGGAGCTTTTTGAAAATGGGGATTTTTATCTTACTCTGGCGGAGACTGCCATGGTAAACACGGTGAAAGAGCAGTTTCCCAGGGTGATTGTTGTTATGAACGTGGGAGGTATGGTGGATACCGGATGGTTTGTAGAAGATCCTGCCATCCAGGGAGTGCTGATGGCCTGGCAGGGTGGTATGGAAGGTGGTCTTGCTGCGGCACAACTGCTTTGCGGACTGGGAAATCCATCGGGTAAATTATCGGATACCTTTGCCAAACGACTGGAAGATTATCCGTCTACCTATAACTTCCACGAATCTGAGGATTATGTGGATTACACCGATGATATCTATGTGGGATACCGATATTTTGAGACAATTCCCGGAGCTGCAGAAAAGGTTAATTACCCCTTTGGATTTGGGTTATCCTATACTGCTTTTGAATGGAGTGTCAAATCCGCCGGAAAAGAACAGGATACCCTTTTCATCAGCATCGATGTGACCAATACGGGAAGTATGCCGGGAAAAGAAGTGATTCAGATCTATGCAAGTGCGCCGCAAGGACTCCTTGGGAAGCCTGCAAAAAGTTTGGTGGCTTTTCAGAAGACAGCAATGTTACAGCCAAAAGAACAGCAGCAGCTGGATTTTGTTATCTCAATCAGTGATTTGGCTTCCTATGATGATACAGGTAAGATACGGAAGTCTGCTTATATTCTGGAAGCAGGACAGTATAAATTCTTCTGCGGAACCTCTGTGCGGGAGGTGAAGGAGATTACGTTAGATTATCTTGTATCGGAAGATAGCGTGGTAGAACAGCTTTCTGCCAAATTGACACCAACTTCGTTAAAGGAAAGGATGCTGGCAAGCGGAAGTTTCGAGCAGTTATCCCAGCAGGTGCCAAATGATCCGGATGCCTGCGCATTCGAAAAATTCACAGAGAAGATGGCAGAAGGTATGGTACCTGCGGTTCGTGCAAGAAACAGGTATCACCTGTGGGAGGATCCCCGTGAAACGGGAATTCGAACCTTTCAGGAGGTGGCCGAAGGAAGTGTCACCATGGAAGAATTCCTTGCACAGCTAACAGATGAAGAAGTAGCGCATATCCTGGGCGGTCAGCAAAATCTCGGGGTGGCCAATACGTTTGGATTTGGAAATATGCCGGAATATAAAATACCAAACATCATGACCGCGGATGGACCCGCCGGGCTTCGAATCGCTCCTGAGTGCGGTGTCAATACTACTGCCTGGCCCTGTGCAACATTGCTTGCCTGCACCTTCAACGAGGACATTGTCTATGCGGTAGGAGTGGCAGGAGCAAAGGAAGTTAAGGAAAATAATATCGCCGTATGGTTAACGCCTGCGGTTAATATCCATAGAAGCCCTTTATGTGGTCGTAACTTTGAATATTATTCTGAGGATCCGCTGCTTACCGGTAAATTGGCTGCGGCGATGGTAAAGGGAATTCAGTCACAGAATATCGGGGCAGCAGTGAAGCATTTTGCGTTAAATAATAAGGAAACCAATAGAAAAAACAGTGATTCCAGAGTGTCGGAAAGAGCAGCCAGGGAGATCTATCTGCGTGCATTTGAAATAATCATAAAAGAAGCCGGACCATGGTGTGTTATGTCCTCCTATAACATGATTAACGGTTGGCGAGCCTCGGAAAACAGAGAGTTATTAGAAGATATCCTAAGGGGAGAATGGGGATTTCAAGGGATGGTAACCACCGACTGGTGGACCATGGGAGAGCATTATAAAGAAGTCAAAGCCGGCAATGATATGAAGATGGCATGCGGCTATCCGGAGAGACTTCTTGAAGCGAAAGAATTGGGTCTTATTTCCCGTCAGGAGCTGGAGATCTGTGCGAGAAGAATTCTGGAGCTTATATTGAAAGTGGAGTAATAAATATACGGGTTAAAACAGACAAGAACCAAAGGATAATTCCCGTCGGCTCTTGTCTGTTTTTCTGCTCTGTTTTACACTAATCATAGCCCTCATTCTTTTCCATTATCACGGTAAAACGATTTTACTCGAATGGACTGATTATGATCTCCAAAATCTTCTCCAAATAATGTTAAACCTCCACAATTTGCAGTATCTTTCGGTACTTCCAGACGGAAAGTGATGTTACTGGAATAATCGATCTCAAGATCTTCTATGGTAGTCTTGGATATCTGGCTGCTGCCATCCATAAAGGTTCCATCTGAATTTATAATTAAAGTCTTAAGCAAACCATATTGATTTAAACGTTCCGGCCACCATAAGGGGTTAAGGAAGCCTTTTCTTGCACCATAATCTCCCGGACTAACCCACATACCCAGGGATGTTTCGTTAATGGAAAAATAAATATCGGAGGGATAATCCTCATTAAATTCTGGACATTCGGAACATATCTCGAAGGATATCTGAAGCTCTGATAAGGACTGCCCTGCTATTAGATGATTTGGCAGGCTATATTCAATAAATCCATTCGCAAACCAAAGAATACCGGCATCAAAACGTTCTGGGAACATAAAATATCTTCTGTCATCCAATTCACCGATTATTTTCTTAACAGTAGCCAAACCACAAGTCGGGTTGATTTTGAAATTATTGAAATATCCAATGCGAATGTCATCCTGGTAGAAATGGCGAGTCTCTTTCAGTGGTGCAAAATCAATCATTAATCTGTCGTGGCGAGGACGAACGATCTTCATGGTACCACGCTTACCTGCAGTGGTGCGAATTTTAACAAGCCCTGCTTTCTCTAGCTTACTTACATGCATTGAGATAGCACTGTTGGTTAAGTTAAGAGCTTCTGCCAGGTCATTCATACTAAGTTGATCATCCTCGTAAATAAGCTCCATTATCTTTAGACGCATGGGAGTGCTCAGAGCTTTTAACACCTCTTCAGCATCCTGTATGGATTTAAAATATAACATAATACCTCCTGTGATAAACGGTTTGAATTTCTTTCTTTATTAAGTTAAATAATTAACTGATATTAGTAAGAAATATGAAAAACATGTAGTCAAATGGATATAATTTACCAACGCCTAATCGGGACTGTAAGATATTCTACCTTAAATATCAAGAAAAATTTGATATAGAGATATTATAGTGCTTCTCATTATTGAAGTCAATAATTAATTAATACTGTAGATGTTCAGATATTACTTCTTGAAAAGGGATTAAACTATTGACGAATCAGTAAAAACGTAGTAACTTATAATTAAGTTAATTATATAATTGAATATTGCATAATATAGTTAAATAATAATGGGAGGTATACTCGTAATGATAAAGGATCAATATTAATCCTAAAAGGAAACTGGGACATATGAATATAAGGATTTACGGATTTATCATATCAGCATAACACCAAAAAAGTAGCGGAGGGAAAGACTATGAGAAAAGGAATGGCTGTTATTGTAGTTTGCCTTGGTGTGTTATTTCTTTCATCCTGCAGCAGCAAGAACAGAGAAGCGGAGCGAACTCAAGCTTCAGATATAATCAATGCACCCACTTCATCAGAGGAAGAACCTACAGTATCAAAGATGCCAGTTGCAACAGATGCACAAACAATCAGTGCGAAAATGACGAAAGAAGAGGAAGTCGAATTGTTTAACCAGATTATAGCTAGTACACCCCTTAAAGCAAAAGTACCGATAACATATCACTTTACAGATGTATCAGTACACGATCCTTCCATTGTAGAAGTGGATGGGACCTACTACATCTTCGGATCTCATCTTGCAGTAGCCAAGACCATGGATTTGATGAACTGGACCTGGGTGGACTCCGGGGTCAAGAAAAGTAATAAAGTAATACCGGATGCAATGAGTGAGATGTCGGAGGCATTTACCTGGGCACAGACCAATACCTTCTGGGCACCCGATGTTATTCAGCTGGAAGATGGCAGATTCTACTATTATTACTGCAACTGCGAAGGAAGTAAGCCGTTGGCGGCACTGGGCGTAGCTGTCTCAGATAATATAGAAGGACCTTATGAGGATAGGGGAGTAATTTTGAAATCCGGTCAGAATCCGGATACTCCCGATGAAAATGGTGATGTTTATGATGCAACCACTGAGCCGAATGTTGTAGATCCCTGTGTTTTCTATGATAATGATGGTAAACTATGGATGATATATGGCTCTTATAGCGGCGGTATCTATATCCTTGAATTGAACAAAAAAGCTGGTATACCTTTGGAGAAGGGTTATGGAAAGAAGCTCCTGGGTGAGAATCATCTAAGAATTGAAGGATCTTATGTTCAATATAGCAAGGAAACTGACTATTATTACATGTTCTTATCCTTTGGAGGACTAACTGCAAATGGTGCCTATAATATCAGAATTGCCCGTTCGAAGAATCCAGATGGACCTTATTATGATGCACAGGGTAATGATATGATTCATTGTAAAGGGCCTGCCGGTTCCTTCTTTGATGATAATGCTGCAGATGATTTTGGTACAAAGATTATGGGTAACTATCATTGGAACACCATTGATGGAGAAGAAAACAGACATGGAAATGCTCCTGGATATATTTCTCCCGGACACAATTCAACACTATATGATGAGAAAAACGGGAAGTATTATATGGTCTTCCATACCAGATTTGAAGAGAACGGAGAACACTATGAGGTCAGAGTTCATCAAATGTTCCTAAATGAGAATGGATGGTTTGTTGTCGCTCCTTATCGGTATGTAGGTGAAACAATAGGTGATTATTCCGAAGCAGAGATCCTCGGTGCGTATAAAGTAATCAATCATCAGCTTGACATCACTGCTCAGGTGAAGGAATCTGTGAATGTAGTTTTAAGAGAAGATTATTCTGTAATAGGAGATTGGCACGGTACCTGGGAGCTGAGAGGCGACAATACCTGTATTCTTACGATTGACGATGTAGAATATAAGGGTGTCTTCCTGAAGCAATGGGATGAAGTTAATTTAAAAAATGTAATGACTTTTTCAGTTCAGTCTCTGGAGGGAAAATCCATTTGGGGAAGTGGATATAAGGCATTGGATGAATAATCCATGTATGTAGCACACTACCTCTTTAGTGATTATCTTATAAAAAAGACAGGAGTAAACGAAAACTATCGCTTACTCCTGTTTCAATTTAATTATTTTTTGCTTCCCATAAAGCATACATCATTGCCCTGTGCTGTAAAAGTCATAACTAATTTGTGATCTGTTTCATTTGCCTGTTTGAGAAATACTCCCTTACACTCTACTCCATCAATCGTTATCGACATATTTGCTGATCCATTCTGGTAATTCCAGGTTCCAGTTGCCTCCCCGGATACGGTTCCATCGCTGTACAATATAATATTTTTAGTTGGGTTAATACCTATTTCTTTATCACTAATTATCTGATAAAACATGGTAGGATGAATTGTGACAAACTCATATTCTCCTACCACTTCCTTCTTATCATAACCAGTAGCAGTGAGCGTCTCACCTGAATATTCATAGGGTGCCGACACCAACCAGCCATCTTCATTTAGAAAGAGCTGATATACGTTGACCTGATGAGCTTCTGCATTAGTAGGGGTGTCACTTTTAATAAACCGGGTATGATATACAGCATACATTTTACCATCATCATCAAGCAGGAGCGAATTATGACCTTGTGCTGTGCGAGTAATAGCGTTTCCGGAAAATTTATAGGAACCCGTAATCCTTACACCATTGGTTGAACTTAAGTTATTGGTTGATTCGGTATAAATAGAAGATAGTCCATTTTCATCTAAATAGGGACCAAAAATATTATCAGACCGGAATACTCTCATCTGATAACCACCTTGTGCGGTTAAACCACCATAGGTCAAGAACATGTAATAGTACTCACCAAACTTATTGATATAGCAGCCTTCACCTGATACAGCATGGCCACCGGCTAATTTGTACCCATAATATTGGTCGGACTCGTTTTCAACAGTGGTATAGGTATAGGAGTAATCTCTTAATCCTGTGCTGCCATCCAGCATAAGCATATAGATTCCGCCAAACCAGGAGCCAAAAGACATCCAGAGATTTCCTTCTTCGTCATAACGAACATTCGGATCAATGGCATTAATTTTTGTATCCGAAGTAGATTGATAACGGGAAATATCTGCTCCTTCACCTAATACCCGGTATACATCCGTTTTCTCCACCGGTTTGTCGGTTATATTAAAGCCTGAGTATACCACCGGACCCACATAAGTATACGGACCTTGAATATCATCAGCGGTCAGAAGTACAATGGAAGAACTCCAGTTATCACCATTTACACTCATATACATACAGTACTTATTCATCTCTTTATTAAAGATAACATCTGGTGCCCATAGGTTTCCTGCAACATTGGGATTAGTGGGTGTCTTGCACCATTCCTCCCATATTGTTCCGAATATAGCCGCGTAACTACTGTTAATATTGTTATAAAAGGGTTCCCATTTCATTAAATCTTCACTTTTTGCCCAGGCCATATGTGATCCAAATATATAATATGTTCCATTAGCTTTTATAATGGAGGGATCATGCACTGTTACTTTTGATAACGTAACATCTGCATATTGATCCGGTAACTCTTCAAAGACCTCTGGAGTTACTATCGCAGGCGGAGCACTTGGTGTTACAGTCATCGTTATATTTTCGTTTTCATTCCCAATGGAATCTATTCCTTTTGCACACCCTGATATAACGATGGAAGCGGCTGTAACTATGATGAAGCATAGTGGTATGAACTTTAGTTTTCTCATAATGTCATCCTCTCTAAGGTATTTTTATTAATATTAAATCTAATAAGTCATGATACCGTTAGAATTGCACAGTACAAATGTCATGACGAGAAATAAATTCTCATTTGTTTCATTATATACTGTTTTGTTTCTATTTACAACTAATGTTTATAAATAAATTAAGACATAAAAATAAGTGCTAACCGGTAGATAAGAAGTAAAGTGATCTGCTTTGACTCGTTAATTATACTAATTCGATTATCGGAACGTTCCAATTATTGCACTTATATATTAGACAATAATAAACAAACATAATGTACTATATAATTTATATAAAAAAATGCTGGGGATGACTTGACGATTTCGTCATTATGTAGTAAATTATACTTAATGTTAATTATATAATTAATTAATTAAACGTAAACTTAAATAAAGGAGAACATCATGGTAAGATTGAGTATTGATCCTATGACTCAAAAAGGACATATTAATAGGGAAATCTATGGACACTTCTCAGAGCATCTTGGAAGATGTATCTATGAAGGTATTTTTGTTGGAGAAAATTCAGAGATTCCAAATACGAACGGAATGAGAAATGATGTAGTAAAGGCACTAAAAGATATTAATATACCTGTTCTTCGTTGGCCGGGAGGCTGTTTTGCAGATGAGTATCATTGGAAAGATGGAATTGGACCGAAAGAAACTCGCAAAAAAATGATTAATACCCACTGGGGTGGTGTTTTGGAAGACAATAGCTTTGGCACGCATGAATTCATGGAACTGTGTCGCCAATTGGATTGCAAAGCTTATATTAATGGTAATGTTGGCAGCGGAACGGTTCAGGAAATGTCTGAATGGGTAGAGTATCTTACCTATGACGGAGTGTCTCCACTGACGGAGCTTAGAGCAAAAAATGGTCATCCCGAACCCTGGAAGGTAGATTATTTTGCTGTAGGCAATGAGAATTGGGGTTGCGGCGGCAATATGACACCGGAGTACTATGGAAATGAATACCGCAGATATCAGACCTTTTTAAGGAATTATAATCATGAGCAGCCAATTTATAAAGTAGCATGTGGCGCTAATGCAGATGATTATGAATGGACCAGGGGAGTGCTTGAAATAACCCATAGACATGCACCGGATTTCTTACATGGATTTATGCAGGGTTTATCACTTCATTATTATACACATCCGGAAGGCTGGATAGAAAAGGGCAGCGCAACAGACTTTGATGAGAAGGTATGGTATAAAACCCTAAGTAAAGCCTTATCTATGGAGACCTTAATTAATCGTCACGGTGCGATCATGGATGAATTCGATCCTAAGAAAGCCATAGGAATGATCGTTGACGAATGGGGTACCTGGTTTACTTGCGAGCCTGGCACCAATCCCGGTTTTTTATATCAACAGAACACCATAAGAGATGCATTGGTAGCAGGAATTAATTTGAATATCTTTAATAAACACTGCGACCGGGTAAAGATGGCTAATATAGCTCAGTTGGTGAATGTTCTGCAGTCGGTTATTCTGACAGAACGTGAAAAGATGATATTAACGCCTACGTATCATGTTTTTCATATGTATCAACATCATCAGGATTCAGAGTTGCTGGAAAGCAGGATTGAGACAACGACAATTGGCATAGAAGATGAATATATGGTTCCTAATCTCCATGAATCCGTATCCAGGGACAAGGAAGGCAAAGTACATATCACCTTAAATAATCTGTCAGCTACTGAAAGTTATGAGATAGAAAGTGTTCTGTATGAATCAAAGGTTACATCAGTAAAAGGGACGATTCTGACGGGCAAGATGCAGGATCACAATACCTTTGATCATCCTGAAAACGTAAAGATGAAAGAGTTTACAACATGCTCTGTGAACGGTAATAAGGTTATATTTACAGTTCCGGCTTGCAGTGTTCTTCATCTTGAATTGGAACTGGAATAAAGTGTTGGAATTTATTGTTACAGTGATGATAGAAAGGAGTGTAGGTTCGTGTTTTTTTGGAATAGTGCAGCCTGCAAGGTCATTATGTTAAAAAAGTGTTCAACACGTATTATTGCTGCCACGCTGTCCTTCTTAATAGGTTTTAGTGGCATTCCGATGCAATCGAAAGCTACAGTGAACGATAATGGATCCGGTTCCGGCACATATAATATGGATACCTTTGTCAATGAGTCGATAGATTCAAATTATACGAATGTAAGTAAGCGCTACGCAGCTGCGCATTATGAAGGAGATCCATATGAGATTATAATTGATCAGGCCTTTAAGTCCGGCAGTGCAGTTGTGACCGAGGATAATCAAGGCTATAAGAATCCGGTTGTACAGATGGGGATAGGGGACACAGTAACATTTACCATAGATGTTCCTGAAACTGGACAGTATTTTTATCGTTTTGACTATTTGTCCAATGATGAATCAATGTTGCCTATTGAAATATCTATGAAATTGAATGGAGAATATCCTTTTTACGAAACCAGACGTTTGGTATTTGAGGCTACCTGGATTTCAAAAAAAGAAAAATCCTATGACCGTTATGATAATGAAATAGTAACTCTTCCTGATAAAAAAATACAATGGGAAACCAAATATCTTATGGATGCCAGCTACAGACGGTCTTCTCCTCTTATCCTTGAGCTGAAGAAAGGACATAATGAGGTAACATTGAAGGTTTCGGAGGGAACTGTATTGCTTGGTAACATGTATCTGGAAAAGATCACTGAAATTCCGGAACATACTACCTTTGAAGAAGCTGTCGGTAATGAGTTGATTATAATACAGGGCGAGGATTATACCTATTGCAATGACTCTTCCATCCGTTCAGTGGCAGAATATGATACTGCGGTTGCTCCCCGTAATACGTCAGATACACGGCTCAATACAATTGACCGAGATTCATTTAAAGATGCGGGGCAAAAGGTTACTTATGAATTTAATGTTGGTAAGGCAGGCTATTATAACCTCGCTCTTAATTATATTCAGACAGATAAGAGCGGGTTCCCTGTGTTTGTTGATATAGCAGTGGATGGAAGTGTACCGAATACAGCATTTTCTGCATATCCATTTCATTATACCACAGAGTATAAGACAAGTACCTTAATGTATGCAGATAAGAGTAACCTAAGCTTATATCTGGAAGAAGGCAGTCACACCATTTCCTTTACGATTAATATAGCTAACACACGTGAGGTATTAGAAGCTGTAAGTAAGATCATGGGTGAGATTAATGACCTTTCACTGGAGATTACAAAGGTTGCCGGTACGAATAAAGATAAATACAGAGATTTTAATATAGAAAAATATATACCAAATGTCCAAGCCAGAATCTATGGCTGGGCTAATGAACTGGATACCCTATACGAGAGCATGAAAATTTATTCGCCTAAGAAAGGTGAGATTGCTGCCTTTAGCTCCATCAACATAGCCTCTACACAGCTAAGGAGCTTTGCTAAGGACCCAAGTAAGATGCCGGAGCGTGTAGCTGAGTTATCTACCAGTATGAACTCCATCACGACACAATTAGCGAACCTGCTTAGTCAGGTTAATAAGAATAAGTTGGGAATTGATCGGATTTATTTGTATCAGAATGGTTCAAAGCTTCCGAAAAAGGCTGGGTTTTTTGCAAATTTGTTCTATAGTATGAAACGTTTTCTAAGCTCATTTTTTGATCAAACCTATTCTACTTCCAATGTGAATAAAGATCATATTCAGGTATGGGTTAACTATCCCAGACAGTATCTGGAGATTATGCAAAAAATGATTGATGAGAAGTTTACACCTGAAACGGGAATTCATGTTGATTTGTCCCTGATGCCAGACGCCAAAAAGCTGGTTTTGGCTAACTCCGCCGGTAATGCTCCGGATATTGCAGATGGTGTCAACTATGCGATAGAGCCCTATGATCTGGCTATACGTGGAGCCACTAAAAACTTGGCTGAGTTTGATGATTTTACTGAAGTTGCCAGTCAGTATGAACCAGGGTTTTTAATACCATCCACAATTGATGCTGGTATCTACTCACTTCCTGAAACCATGAATTTCTGGGTACTCTTCTATAGAAAAGACGTACTTGATAAATTAGGACTTGAAGTACCGGATACAATGGATGACGTAATTGATATGCTTCCGGAACTTCAGATGAGAGGCTTGAATTTTTATTATCCAACTGCAGGTATGATAGCAATGAGAAATTTCCAGGGTACAACTCCGTTATTATTCCAGAACGGAGCGACTCTTTATGGTGAATATGCAGGAGATACTACCTTAAATAGCGAAGCAGCTATTAAGGGTATTACTCAGCTAACCGAGCTTTTTACCATATATGATTTACCCGTGTCTATCCCTAATTTCTATCAACATTTTAGAAGCGGTGATTTACCCATAGGAATTGCAGATTTCAACGTATATAGCATGCTTGTAAATGCTGCACCGGAAATTGCAGACTCCTGGGATATCTCCGTAATGCCCGGGATAGAGGATGAAAATGGTAATGTTCTTCGTTATAGCGCAGGTGGAGCAAACAGTACGATATTATTTAAATCCACGAAGGAAAGAGAACTGGATGCCTGGGAATATATGAAATGGTGGTCCTCCACCGAAGTACAGGCTGAATTTGGTCAGACAGTTCAAGTGGCATACGGCGATGATTATATGTGGCCTACAGCTAATTTAAATGCCTTCAAAGAATTACCTTGGAATACCCGGGATAAACAGATTATCATTGATCAGTCCAAGTGGGTACTGGAACCGCCTAGAATTCTTGGTACCTATATGCTGGAACGTGAATATAGCAATGCATTTAATAATATCGTGGTAGACGGTATGAACTTAAGGACAAGAATCGATAGGGCAGTTAAGGACATAAACCGTGAGACAGAGCGAAAGCTTGAGGAGTTCGGTTATAATAAGGATGGCAATGTGATTACGCCATATAAGGTTCCTACGATAGATACCGTTAATGAAATTCTTGGTAATAAGGACTAATGGGGGAATAACAATGAAACGTAAAGCTTCAATCAGCAGAAGAGAATATAGGAATCGCAATGGATATATCTTCTTGTTTCCTTATGCGCTCTTGTTTACAATATTTATTTTGATCCCCGTTGTTATTGCAATCGGACTATCCTTTACTAATTTTAATGCAATAGAAGTTCCGGGATTTACAGGCTTTTTAAACTATATTAATTTAATTACAAAAGATTCGGTATTTATGCAACATGTCCTTCCTAATACAGTTCAATATGCACTCATAGTAGGTCCGGGAGGATATGTACTCTCCTTTATTGTTGCCTGGGCTCTGTCCCAGCTGACAAAAGGGGCTAGAACCATATTAGCCTTGATCTTGTACTCGCCAAGTATGACAGGCGGTGTTGCGATGATGGTTCTGTGGAAGGTAATGTTCTCAGGAGACCAGACCGGCTATATTAACAGTTGGTTGATAAAGCTTGGAATTATTCATGATCCGATTATCTGGTTGGTGGATGGTAGATATCTGCTTCCAATCATAATTATTATTGGATTATGGAGTAGTATGGGTGTAGGCTTTTTGGCAATACTTGCCGGTATCTTAAATTCAGATGAAACTTTATATGAAGCAGCAGCGATTGACGGAGTAAAAAACCGATTCCAGGAAATGATTTATATCACCATTCCTACCATGAAGCCACAGATGCTTTTTGCAGCGGTTATGTCCATCGTAAGTGCATTTCAGATGGGTGTCATCAGCACACAGTTAGCTGGTAATCCGACGCCTGGTTATTATGGACAATTAATCGTGAATCATATAGAGGATTATGGATTTATAAGATATGAAATGGGCTATGCGGCAGCAGTTTCAGTTGTATTACTCGGAATTATTTATTTATTCTCCAGTATTTCAAAACGACTATTCCATGATGATTAGGAGGGAGATTCAATATGGCATATAAGGGTAACCGTATCAATCCTAACAGGTTTGAAAAAGGTCAAATCAAGATAATTATTGTATTACTTCCTTTGGTACTATTTATGGGGCTACCGATTATTTTTATCATTAATCATGCCTTTAAGCCTATGGAAGAATTATTCGCATTTCCACCAAAGTTTTTTGTGACACATCCTACCTTTGATAACTTTACCAGGCTATTTAAATTATCAAGAACCTCCGGTATACCAATGAACCGTTATGTGTTTAATAGTATCATAGTTACGGGAACCGTTGTATTTTCTTCGATAGTTTTATCAACAGCAGCTGGTTTTGCGTTATCTAAGCTGAAATTTAAAGGGAAATTTGCATTGATGAATATCAATCAGGCAGCCCTGATGTTTGTACCGGTAGCGGTTATGATACCTAGATATCTGACTGTGAATATGTTAGGTCTGACCAATACATATTTTTCTCATATTTTACCCCTGATACCATTACCGGTGGCACTTTTTCTTGTAAAGCAGTTCATTGATCAGGTTCCGGATTCCTTAATAGAGGCTGCTTATATCGATGGTGCAAATGATTTTAAGGTATATTATAAAATCATTATTCCGATGATCAAGCCTGCAATTGCAACTGCGGCGATCTTAGTATTCCAACAGGTATGGACAAATCTGGAAACATCGAATTTTTATGTTAATGACGAAGGATTAAAAACATTAGGATTTTACATGAATACACTGGCAACTCAAACAGATATTTCAAGTGGTGTGAATATTGCCGGACAAGGTTTGGCAGCAGCAGCTTCACTGATTATGTTTATACCTAACTTGATCCTCTTTATCGTACTGCAAAATAGCATCATGAATACTATGGCGCATTCCGGTATTAAATAATCAGGAGAGAGGAGGCAAGCCTATTATTTCAGGAGGCTTATATAAAAATGAGAAAATTTCCAAAGCTTCTGCTACGTACATTACTTATTTGTATCGTGTTGTCGGCTTTGACCATGAATACTCAGGAGGCTTATGCTGAGGTTCCTTATAAAACCTACACACATACGGGTTATGGTAATCTGATAGAAACACAGGCAGCCTATGTTCCGGGCACATCGATTTCCAAGATTGGTGACACCCCAATCATGGGTGCTAAGGATATGATGATTACCGAGGATGGAGAAATTTATATTGCAGATACCGGAAATAAAAGAATTCTTGTATCTGATCTTCAAGGTAATTATATAAGAGATTTTGGATCCGATGTTCTTATGAATCCGTGCGGACTTTATGTAACTAATGATAAGTTAACTTATGTTGCAGACCGTGATGCTGAAAAAATATTTGTATTTGATACAGAGGGTAACGTTATTAATGAATATGGGAAGCCAAATCACCCTTTATATGGGGATGAAATGAGATTCATGCCTTTAAAAGTCGTTGTAAACGCTGCAGGGATTATGTTTGTCATATGTGAAGCTAACATGAATGGTATTGTTCAGATTAGCCCAACGGAGGGTGGAACCTTTTTAGGCTACTTTGGAACCAACTTCACCAACTTATCTATCGCTGATAAGTTTCTGAGTATAGTAAGTACGGATGCTCAGAAAGCAAAAAAGGTAAGTAACAAACCTGCAACACCAGATAATCTGGCGATTGATGAAAGAGGCCTCATATATACAGTGACCCGTGGGAAACAGAGTGATGATCCGGACAGCACAGATGATAACGAATTGAAAAGACTTAATATAGCGGGAAAGAATATAATGAATCCCGATCGATATGATAGTCTTCCAGTTGCAGTTACAACAGGTAATCATGATAATGTTTTTATGGTATCTCAATTAGGGTATGTATACGAATTCAGTAATGAAGGTGAAATGCTGTTTGTATTTGGTGGAAGCGATGATGGGAAGCAGCGTGTCGGTTTAAGTAAGAAGATTGAAGCGATCAGTGTAGACAAAAACGACAATATCTACATTTTGGACTCGGATATGAATAAAATACAAGTGTATCAACCTACCGAGTTTACGGGTTTGTTACACAAAGCCTTGTATCTGTATTCGAAAGGAAGATACACAGAAAGTAAAGAGCCTTTAGTAGAAATTTTAAAGATAAACAGTACCTTTGCCTATTCGAACAAAGCAATGGGCCGTGCCCTGCTTCAGGAAGACAATTATACAGAGGCCATGAAATTCGCCAAACTGTCCTATGACTACACGACTTATTCCGATTCCTTCTGGGAGATTCGTAACATTTGGATTAGCAAATACCTGATTCCTGTAGGAGCTGCGTGCCTGGTATTCCTGTTTGTCCTTCGAATCCTTAAGCGTCTTCAAAAGAAGTATGGGGTATTTAGGGTTGTAAATGAGCAGATCGCAAAGGTTAAAAGAATACCGCTGATTTCCAGAGTAAGGTATAGTCTTTACTTTATGAAACATCCCATTGACGGTTCTTACGGAGTACGCTGGGAGGGAAAAGCCTCTTATCTTAGTGCTAATATTCTACTGGCCTTGTTTATTTTAATTAACGTTATAACCAAATATTATAGTGGCTTTTTATATAAGAATTCTATTGAGGGTAAGTATAGCATGCTGTCTGATATCGGAACGGTGTTGATCGCATTTTTGATATTAATTGGCTGTAACTATTTGATCTGTACCATTAATGATGGAGAAGGATCTTTTAAGCAAATTTATTGTGCGTTTGTTTATTGTCTTACTCCCTACATAATTTTACAGCCTATTGTATTTTTGCTTACTCATGTCTTCACGATAAATGAGAAGTTTTTAATTCAAGCTCCTCATCAATTAATTATTGCATGGATTGTTATCTTAATCATCATTACGCTGAAAGAGATTAATAACATAACCTTGAAGGAAACAGCCAAAGTAATCGCTTTAACCTTCTTTGCTGTTTTAATTGTCCTATTAGTATTATTTGTCCTGTATCTCCTATGGTCACAGGTTATAGACTTTATTCAAGCAATTGGCGGAGAGGCGGTGCATCGACTTGGATTCTAAAAGAACACCCACTGTAGCAAAAAAGATTTTAATAAAACTTATTCCTGTTGTAATAATATTCGTACTCATTTTAGCCTCAGTTATCACTCAGAAGACGAACGAGAATAGGAAAGCCGTCATCTATCCGGGAAAGCAGGAGATTAACTATCCTGTTGAGAATGCCAGTCAATATAATCATGCACTAGTTGCGGAAAATGAGTTATATGAGCTATATCTGGATGGACCAACTCTGTCTATAACATTAAAGGATAAAAAAACCGGACAGGAACTAAAATCCTTTGTCCAAAGTGATGATGCTGCAATAAATAAGCAGTGGCAGGGTTTTATGAGGTCAGGAATTGTTCTTGATGTAATCGATGGTAAAGGTATGAATGATCAAAAACAAGCTGATTTAATTAATAATGAAACAAGTGTTTCAATTGAGGAAATCGAGAATGGTTTTCATGCCTATATATCTTTTCTTGATTATGATTTTTACTTTGAAGTATATGTAACCTTAGAGGATGATTCCTTGAATGTTGAAGTACCGGATCCTTCTATTATAGAAAATAGTACAAAATATGCCACAGACGATTTGAATAAGGAATATTATATTGGTGCAATTAATATATTCCCTTTCCTCGGAAGCTCGTATCTGGGAGATACACCAGGTTATATGCTGATTCCTGATGGCAACGGTTCTTTGATTTATATGAATGATAAGGAACGAAAAATTACCGGTGGCTTTTCCAGAATGTATTACGGTGACGATATCGGCTTTAGGGAAACGGAAGTACTAAACTTATTAAACGGTTACCTGGATACAGTAAATGATGAGGAAAACCTTATGGCTCCTGTCTTTGGAATGGTTCACACGGAGGATAAGATTGGTTATCTGGGTATTATTGAAAGCGGAGCGGAAAGAGCCAGCTTGGAGGCATATCCGAACGGTGTAAAAATTGATTATAATCGAATCTATCCAAAATTCATTCTTAGAAAGGTGTATGTACAGCCCACCAACAATAGTAATTCAGGCAGCGTTAAAGTGGTGGAACAAGACAGATCACATAATGATATTAAAGTGAAATATTGTTTTGTAAATGGTGATTCTGCCAATTATAGTGGGCTGGCTAACAGATATCGTGATTACTTATTACGGGACGGCGGACTAACGGTGAAGGATAATAGTTACAATACCAGAGTAGACTTCTTAGGAAGTGAGCGGGAAAATGGGCTTCTTTCGAAAAGTACCGTCACCATGACGACAACGGAGGATATTCGCGATATATACAAGGATTTAGAAGCAGCAGGCGTGTCTAATTTGATTTCCCTGTATAAGGGCTGGCAGGCAGGTGGCCTGTATGATCTTCCGGTTAAAAATTATAAAGCAGATAGAGCGATCGGTGGATCGAAAGCACTGACTAAGCTTATAAAGGAAGTGAATGAGTCCGGTAAACAGTTATACTTGTATCAGGATGCACTGCGAATCAATCCTGATGAAAACAAGACTGCCTCAAAGTTCAATGTAGTAAAAAGAGTGAATAAAAGGTTATATACACAATGGTCCTATGCAGAGGTTTATGACCAGTTCTTGTATTTGACGCCAGCCAGAAGTGATTACTATATTAACATATTAAAGAAGGATTATTCAGAAAAGGGTATCAAGGATATTTCCTTAGCAGGCATCACAAATAACCTGTATTCCTACAGCTATAACAGTAAGTATTATTCTAGGAAGGATACAATGACGAAGTATATAGATACCATATCCGGAATGGATCAGGATTTTGATTTGGTACTGATACAACCGAATTCCTACTTATGGAATTTTACCGATGCTTATCTTGATATGCCGCTAAGCTCCTCAACTTATAATTTTCAGGATGAAGAGATACCATTTTTATCAATGGTATTAAAGGGTGTTATGCCAATGTATTCTGAATACATAAATTTTGAAGCGAATAAGCAGGAATACTTATTGAAGCTCATAGAAGCAGGCGTCTATCCTTCCTACTATATTACGAAAGAGGATTCCTCAAAGCTTATTTATACCAATTCAGCGGATGTCTATAGCTCCAAATATTTAACCTATAAAGATGATATTATCAAATATACTGAGGAGTTGAAGCAGACAAATGATGCAGTTAAGGATTCGTTTATCATAAAACATGAACGACTTGATAATGGTGTTACTGTGGTTAGCTATGATAATGGAATCAAAATTTGTATTAATTACAGTAAGAATGATCAAACCGTTGACGGTTATCTGATAAAAGCCATGGCTTATAAGGTAGGTGAGGCTAAATGAGTAAAAAGCAAAAAATAAAAAAGATTAAGATTGGGAAAATTGAAAAAAGAGAAGCTAGAATGGGTTATTTATTTATATCTCCCTGGTTAATTGGCGTAATCATTTTTTTAATCAAACCGTTGCTTGAATCCTTCCAGTACAGTCTGGCGGTTATTAAAATCACACCGAAAGGCATGCTGGCAACCTTTACCGGCTTTGGCAATTACACTGATATAATGATGAGGGACCCTGATTTCCCCTTTATGTTGGGAACATATTTTATCAAAACGCTCATATCTGCACCGGTAATCGTAGTATTTGCACTTCTTATAGCAATGTTATTGAATGGAAAGATTAGAATGAAAGGTTTTTTTCGTCTGATTTTTTTTCTGCCTGTTATCATTGTAAGCGGACCAGTCATGAATTTGTTATCCAATCAGGGTGCAGCAGCAATTCCTGCCCTAAATAATCTTGGAATACAAGATGCACTTGAAACTTTTCTATATCCTTGGATGGCGGAGTCTATAACAGAGTTGTTTCAAAACATGATTATGGTTTTGTGGTATTCTGGTGTTCAGATTCTGATATTTTTATCAGCGCTTCAAAAGATTGATAGTTCCCTATATGAGGCGGCTAAAATCGATGGCGGCTCAGGATGGGAATGCTTTTGGAAGATTACAATGCCTACCATTAAGCCGATGATCCTGTTAAATGCAGTTTATTCCGTTATCTTTTTATCCAATAATGAGCAGAACAGCATAATTACCGCTATTTCGCAAGCTATGTTTGCGGGCAATAAGGGTTATGGCTACGCATCTGCAATGGCATGGGCATATTCGGTAGTTGTTACAGCGCTGGTGAGTGTTATTGCAGTAATTCTACTTACAAGAAAAGATAATTATGACAAGATGGTTAAAAACTTTAAGAAGGAAAGCAAGAAGCAAGAAAGAGCGCTAAAGGCGGCAAGAAGGAGGGGGAAGTTAAATGCAGCCAGGATTGAAAAACACAAGAATAAAGCGGCCTAGATATAGCAAAGAGATCTATAGGAATAAACTACATAAATTATTAATGGGTTCCAGAGAGAAGGAAGGGCTGTTAAAGCAAATCGTTGTATATGCATTACTCATCTGTATCGGCTTTGTTTATCTTTATCCAATCCTATTCATGGTAAGCCGTAGCTTTATGAGTCTGGATGACTTGCTGGATTCCTCCATCAGCTGGATACCCAGTAAACTGTACCTGGATAATTATATTCAATCAGCAAAGAGCATGCAATACCTAACAACCTTTTTCAAAAGCGTTATAATCACATGCTTACCAACGGTTATTAACGTTATTATGTGTTCTATTATAGGATATGGATTTGCACGATTTGAATTTCGGTTTAAGAAATTATTCATGGCATTATTGATCTTTTCTTATATAATTCCGTCACAGATCACTATGATGCCTACCTATGTGCTTTTTCACAACTTGAAACTAACGAATACCCTCTGGTCATTTGTATTGCCGTCTATTTTGGGTCAAGGTCTGAATGCACCAATTTTTATATTGATTTTTTATCAATTTTTTAAACAAGTACCTAAGGTATTGATTGAAGCAGCTCACATTGACGGCGCAGGTTACTTTAGATCTTTCCTTAGAATATCCATTCCGTCGGCGGTACCTGCAATCATCACAGTATTTTTATTCTCCATTGTTTGGTATTGGAATGAGTCATATTTGACACAGTTGTATATTTCTGGGTATACATCGGATAAGAGCTATTGGACCACCCTTTTAATACAGCTTAAAGAGTTTGATGTGAATTATGGTAATTTCCAAAAAATGGCTATGCAGGGAACTGCTCAGGACAACAATGAATCAATCCGTATGGCAGCTACAATGTTAAGCATTGGTCCGGTATTAATTATGTATTTTATAATGCAGAGATTTTTTGTTGAAAGTATTGATCGTACAGGTATTACAGGTGAATAATCATTTATGAGGAATAAATGATATTTCATAAATATTGCATGGTACAAACACCATACGATGAAAAATATTGATTTATTGGAGGAGGATATTTATGAAGAAACTAATAAGTTTACTAATGACTCTTGTTTTGTTAGTGTCTATTTTATCGGGGTGTGTTTTCGGCAGCAATGAAAACAAAGAAGATACAACTGCTCCAGGAGTTGCACAGGGTACAACACCTGATGCATCATCAAATGAAGGAACGGCAACACCTACTGATGCCACAGCTAAGGATGAAGCAGGACTACCGCCTATGACCACAGAGGAGATCACATTAACTTACATGAACTTTGACAGTGATGTTCTTACACAGGAATTAGCTAAAAAATTCATGGAGAAATACCCTAATATTACTGTTAAATCTACTTATGTTGTAGTTGGGGATTATGAAACTACACTAACTAACTTGATTGCAGCAGGTACAATGCCAGATGCGTTTATGTTTGGTAATGCTGACTACGCACTTTCCAATAAACTGCTGTATGATATGACAGATTTATGGAATGCAGATGAAGAGAACAAGACCATTATGCCTACAATTAATGAATTAGCTGTTGGTACCTACGACTCGGGAAGACAATGGGCAGCTCCTATCAAATACTTTCCCAGTGCCATCTATATTGACCGTACTTTAATGGAAACGCTTAACCAGCCAATGCCTTCTACGGACTGGACCTGGGCAGAGATGATTCAAATTGTTAAGGATACAACGGATAAGACGGCGTCACCTGCTTACTATGGTATAGGTGGTAATATCAGACTTGACAGTTTATATGGTATTGCGGCTTCCCAGAAGATTAAAGGGGAATTTGGCTGGAATGGAAAAGGCTTTAATTTAGGCGTATGGGCAATCGGGGAACAGGAACAAGCGGATCTTAAGCTGAATGGTTATGTTGCACCAAGTGTAGATACCATTGACATGCAAAACTGGTTAGGTGACTCTGCAGCCTGGGCAGGGTCCAGCGGTCGTGTAGCATTGATGGCAGAGTCTTACTGGACCTACATGAATCTTTGGGATACTGATGAATACAAGAAAGATTTGAATATTAATTATGTACCGTATCCTGTTCCGTCTGTGGAGAAGGTTGATGGTGTAGCGAATGCAGTTGCTACTTTGGATATGGGTGGTATCTCCGCATCTACAGAGCATCCAAGAGAAGCTTATGAATTATTAAAATTTATGGGTTGGGGTGCAGATGGCTGGAAGGCTAAATTGGAAGTTTATCAGAATGAAAGCATTACAAACGCAGCTGGAGCTCCTCTGATTAGGGATGCTATGCCTGTACCGATCACTTTGGATGCAGATGTTTGGGCTGGTTACAGAGCTTTGTATCCTAACAATGAGATTGACGGACCATACTGGGATAACTATTTCGCTGCGATTACCAGACCCGTTCCTTTTGGATGGATGAGTATTGCGGGTTACTGGAACTTCTGTGATGATTACTTCAATAAAATTAATATTCATCTACAAGTAGATACGGGTAAGAAAAAAGCTGCTGATTATGCAGACGAAGCAACACAGCAAGCGAATGAGTTTCATAAGCAAGCGATGAAAGAATACTTCAATATTGACTGGGAGCCAACGAATTAAATACTAAAATGGTCCCATAATTTGTAGATTAGGTGTTGCGGTTATGGGACCATTCAGAAACAGGCTCGAAAACCTGCGGATTCCTTGCTGTTTTACTCTCACCTAACAACAATAATATATCATCCAGACAGACATTAAAAAGAAACGGAGAAACATACAATGGATCAACAATTAAGACAAGATAGTGAAGTTTGGATTATGCAGAGAGCTGACCCATATGTATATCGACATAGTGATGGTATGTATTACTTTACAGCTTCTCTACCGTCCTATGACAGAATAATATTAAGAGAATCAAATACCTTATACGGCTTGGTGGAGGCCGAAGAGGTTACCATATGGACTAAACATGATAAGGGATTAATGAGTTGTCATATCTGGGCGCCTGAAATTTATTATTTGGATAACAAATGGTATATTTATTTCGCTGCCGGCGATGTGGACGACATCTGGGCAATTAGACCATATGTGATAGAGTGCACAGGAGACAATCCGATCAATGGCACTTGGATTGAACATGGTAAAATGCAACGTGCAGATGATGATGAATTTTCCTTTGAGGCATTTTCCCTGGATGCAACAGTCTTTGAAAATAAAGGTAAGCGGTATTTTGTCTGGGCAGAAAAGGTAGGTGTTGGGAAAATGATATCAAACCTATACATTGCAGAGATGGAATCTCCTACGAAACTAAAAACAAAACAAGTACTTTTGTCAACACCTGACTACGATTGGGAAAGAGTAGAATTCTGGGTAAATGAAGGTCCGGCTGTTCTTAAGAAGTACGGTAAAATATATCTAACCTATTCTGCTAGTGCTACAGGTGCCTGCTATTGTGTCGGTATGCTTACAGCAGATGAAAATTCAGATCTTTTAGATCCGGCATCTTGGGTAAAAGAGCGCAACCCTGTATTTTGTACAGATGCTGAGCATGCTGTTTATGGACCGGGACATAATTGTTTCACCACAACAGAGGATGGTAAAGATGTTATGATTTATCATGCAAGGCCTTATGAAGAAACAGTTGGGAACCCATTATACGATCCGAATCGGCATGCACGTATTATGGAAATACTTTGGGATACGAATCTAAAGCCTAGATTTAAAGCCTAGATTTAAAGCCTGGATTTAAAACAAATGGTATAGTATTTGATGATTAAGTAATAAGTTTAAAAGTATAATGTGTGTTTAACTTAATAGAAGTAGAGAGAGCCGTCAATTTATTGTATATATAGTGCATATATTACAGAAATGTCGAAAGAGATAAGCATAAAAGCAAATAAATAACCTGTATTACATGGATATTACTTGACGTTTTGTTCAAAATATTGTATTGTATAATTGTTAAATGAAAAGTTTAATAGTTAACCGAATAGTTTAAAATTATAGGGAGGTATTTTTATGTTGAAGAAAAGAGTTATGGCATTTATGTTAGTAGTGGGGTTGATTTTATCTACAAGTACGGTTGCATTTGCAGCTGAGTCCGAGACGATTGAGGGTTTGGGATGGTGGCCAGCAGATGGAGCACCAAAGTCAACAGCAGTAGCTTTACCTGATGGCGGTTCAGTTAAATTTACCCTCGATGTAGCAGAAGCCACAGATCCTGCTGATACCTATGCTGCAGTTTGCGTTGAAGTATCAGATGGAACTTATTACTATACGACTACTTCAGATGGAGATTGTTGGGGATATCTTGATGGGGCAACAGAAATAGGAAAAGTTATCAAAGATATGGGTAAAGCAAGTTTACTTAAAGGTGGTTCTTACGATGCAGTAGTTACCCGTGAAGGTTCTAACTTCACTGTAACATATACAGACAAAGCCACCGGGGAAGCTATATTTGGTACCTTATATTTTACAGCAGCAGATGGCGTAACTTTTGTTGAGCCTACAAATGTTTATGTCATGGCTCAAGTGGGAACTGTAACCGTAACAACTGCAGCGAATGATACAACTGCTGCAAAGACTGATGTTCCTAAGACTGGCGAAGTAAATTATGCAGTAGCATTTGGTCTTGGCACCTTAGTATTTGGTGTAGCAGTATTAAAGTTAAAAAGAAAAGCACTGTAATTTGATACATAATAAAAATAGATAATATATAAGTTTGTAAAACGTTTAATGAATTCCAAATGAAAATTAAATGATAAAAAAGTGAGAACTTCTGAATCAAAGTTCTCACTTTTTTCTTCTGTTAAGCATAAATCAAACAATCCTTTGCTATAGCTGTTACGATAACTGGTTGGAGATAACCCAATATATTTTTTAAGGTATTAATAAAATGATGTACAATATCCGGTTGTCGAAGTGGAAGTACTTAGTCGGGAAAGAGAATACAATCTTATAATTGTAAATTTATTTACTTAAATCGGAATTGAAAATACTTTCTCTTCTATAATAAATGGTTGCTCTTCCGAAACGATGAGCGTAAAGATCACCGTGCCTGAGGAACATGTAATCTGAATTTTCCAGGAGATCCCTGGAACAATTCATTATTTCGAGGGATGCCGTCTGCAAATCATGAATTAAATCCAGGTCAAAGGGAGCCGGAAGGTGAGCGGCATATATGGCTTTCACTGGGACCGCCTTGACCTCAAAGTGATGAAGCATGCAACCTTCCCATCAATGTAGTCAAGTCGGATTCCCTTCTTTGCAGCGGTGGGAATTGATTGTATTAAACCCTTTGTATAGCTGTGAACCGGATGGATAAAGATATTATCAACCGTTCCTTCTTCTGCAATCATCGCCAAGTGCACAGGTATACTTCGGTCTGTCTACAAAGCTTCTCATAATAGCACCTCGATTTAAGTAGTTATAATTAACCCTAGATTATTCATCTAGTTGTTACTAACGGTGCTGCGCCCTTATGCATAGTTTAGATGAACTTCATTTGGAAAGCAATAATAAGATTAAAATAAATTTCAATGGAGGCGATTTATCCTCCGATGCAGGGATGATTCCTGTTAATGAATTCGCCCGTAAAATCGGTTTTGATAAGTTAATTCAGTCAAAGTTTAAAACAAATGATTCAGCCTCTTTTCGTCTTCATACCGATACTGAAAACCTGATGCAGAAGATTTACCAAACAGTCGCTGCTTATTTTCAGGATGATGACGCTGATGAACTAACACATGATCCTGTATTTAATGCAATTATTCTTATCAGAATGAATATATGGAGACTTTAAGGAACATTAAAAATCTCACTGTAAAGTTAGAATAAAAAATGTAGCATCTTGATAATCTGAAAGACTTATTTAACATGATAGGTGAAGTCTGCTCATTTTTAGCAAAAAAGTAGCCTTTGTAATGGTAATCAGATTCATCAGGATAATTCGTGGTAGCAAACTTCGTTTTCATGGCACGATGAATAATGTGGGTTAACAATCATTATAATAAAATAGTTATAATATATAAAACATATATGTTATGTAAGCTAATAATATTATACGCAGTTAATTATGGATTGTCAAGAAATAGAGTGATGAACAGCTTTATCGTTTGAATGGATAAATCATTTATAATTCCAGCCCCATTAACCTATAAAGGGAGCGACGAATGTTTTAATATTTTTCCAAATACGAAAAAAAATCTCGAAATTCATTTTTGAATATGATATAATACGATATAATCTATTTATTCTGAATAAATTGTGTGAATATATTCTCGAATCCTGTGAATGATTGAAATAGGATTTATATGGAGGAAGATATGTTAAATAATAGAAAAATCAGGATGATGACAAAGCTTGCGGTCTATGAGAATAAAGAAGGCAGGGAAGACATTCATCTCAGCAAATATTACAAAACGGATTATGTTCGATACCATGTATTAAAATCAATACTATGTGCGACAGTTGGTTATCTCTTGCTTCTGGTAACAATATTTTTATATAAGTCGGAATATATCATTAAGAAGGCAGTTACCCTCGATTATAAAAGTATCGGGATGTATATATTAGGTATTTATATCATTATCATTACCATGTACGGTTTGGGGTCAATTGTAGGATATACCATGAAATACGATGCATCCAGAAAAAAACTTGCCCGGTACTTTAAATTACTAAAGCGATTAAATAATATATATAAGGAAGAGACACCGGAGTCTTAGTTTGGGAGGGAATTACAATGATGCCATTGCTTGTTTTCAGAGAGCGGGTAAAGAATTTTTATCAGCGAAATGATATTTATATAACACCAGTAATTAAATTTATTTTTGCCTTTATATCCATACAGATCATAAACAGTGAATTCGGTTACCAGAAGAAAATTGCTGCGTTGCCGATTGTACTGGCGTTATCATTATTGAGTGCGTTTTTACCATCTGCGATTATGGTTTTAATTGCTGCGGTGGTAGCGATTTTAAATGTTTATTTTGTATCGCCTGTATTATCAATTATTATCCTGTTAGCGCTGCTTATATTGTATTTTCTATTCATCAGATTTACACCAAGCCTTGGATATGTAATCCTGGCAATTCCGATTTTATATGTTCTGCGGATCCCATATATGATCCCGGTACTGCTGGGGCTGATATCATCCCCGATTGCAGTCATTCCAACCGGATGCGGTGTTATCGTTTATTTTCTGTTTCAGATCATAAAGGCTGCGATCGGTATGCAGGTAAACATGACAGTGGAGGATACATTAAAGATCTATACCTTCGTGATTGACAGTCTGGTCAATAATAAGCTATTAATGATGTCATTGATTATATTTACCTTAATTTTGCTGGTTACGTATTTTGTAAGAAGAATGAAGTTTGACTACGCGTTTGAAATTTCCATTGTTGCAGGCGCACTGACCAGTATTCTTGGTTTTTTGATCAGTGATTTGATTTTCAGCCAGTCGGGACAAATTTTCAGCATGATCTTAGGGACGATAGTTTCGGCTGCAATTGTATATGGTATTCATTTCTTTAAGCTGACCCTGGATTATTCCGGTGTGGAACATGTTCAGTTTGAGGATGACGCATATTATTATTATGTAAAAGCGGTACCTAAAATTACTGTTACAGCACCGCAGGTAAATGTGAAACATATCAATGTAAAGAGCGTTAGTCAGGGATTTTCAAGATCCACCAGGCAGGAAGGTGATGTTAAAGATCATGAATACGATGAGGATGACGACATCACCCTGGAGGATGTTACTTATCCGTATCATGAGGAGAAGTACGATTTTGAAAGGAAAGACAGCAAAAACGGCAGAAACAATAGATAGCATCAATAAAAGCATTGATATGGGAGAGGGAATATGGAGGCAATCAAAAACATTATAAATAATGATTTAATGTGGTTATCTTTACCAAAAATATACCCTTCAGATGTTATAGAAATATTAATTCTTGCATTTCTGATTTATCATGTAGTGAAATGGGTTAAGAATACAAGAGCCTGGTCCCTGGTGAAAGGACTTGTAGTTATTATGGGCTTTTGGTTATTCGCTGTAATTTTTGAACTGAATGTAATTCAGTGGATTATCACCAATACAATCAGTGTGGGTATTATTGCAATTATTATCGTATTTCAGCCGGAGTTTCGCAAGGCGCTGGAGCAGTTGGGGCAGCGTAATATTATGAGGTCGATCATTACCTTTGACGATTCGAAGGATAGGAACGAGAAGTTCTCCGACCATACACTGGGGGAGATTATAAGAGCAACCTTCGAACTTGCCAGGACAAAGACGGGAGCGTTAATTGTCATAGAAGAAGACTCCATTCTGAACGAATATGAAAGTACCGGTATTGTACTTGACAGTGTGATCAGCAGTGAGCTTCTGATTAATATTTTTGAACATAATACACCGCTTCATGACGGTGCAGTAATATTAAGGGGGAATCGTATTCTGGCGGCAACCTGTTATCTTCCTTTGTCAGATAATATGCAGCTTAGCAAAGATCTTGGAACCAGACATCGTGCCGGAATAGGAATCAGTGAGGTGTCAGACAGCATAACCATTATTGTATCGGAAGAAACTGGTAAAGTATCGATTGCAATGGGTGGAAAGTTAATCCGTAATGTGGATGGAGATTATTTAAGAACAAAATTAACGGATGCCCAAAGAAAATCATTAGAAACCAAGAAGATCAAATTATGGAAGGGAAGAACAAAGAATGAAAAAGATATTGACTAGAAATATCGGCCTGAAAGTTCTGTCCGTCATTCTTGCTGCTCTTTTGTGGTTAGTAATTACAAATGTGGATAATCCCATTGAGAGCAAAACCTTTCGTGATGTTTTGGTTCAGGTCTTGCATGAAGATGTGATATCATCTTTGGATCAGGTGTATGAAATTACTGAAAATAATAAGATTGACTTCAAGGTTTCTGCCAGAAGGAATATACTGGATAATTTATCTCAAAGTGATTTTCGAGTGACAGCAGACTTTGCGAATTTATCCAATGTAAATGCCGTCAATATAGAGATTACCTGCCCCAGATATGGAGATAATGTAATCGTTACGGATGGGAAAAATCAGATGATGAAGATCAGCCTGGAAGAACTGATGGAGAAGAATTTTAAAGTAAACATCGTGCCCATTGGTAAAGTAGCGGAGGGATATTTTGTCGGAGAAAAAAAAGCCGTACCGAATATTATCAGAGTATCCGGACCTAAGGGACGGGTGGAACGAATTAAGGAGGTTGTTGTCAGCGTGGATGTATCTGATGCAACAGGCTCACTGAATACAAGAGTGAAACCTAAGGTATTGGATGAAGATGGAAAAGAGATAGAAGCAACAAATTTAAAATTCAGCGATAATACGGTTAATGTTAACTTAGACCTCTATAAAACAAAAACCATTAACCTGCAGATTAGTACCACCGGAAATCCTGCTGACGGATATGTGGTTAATCCAAATGTTGAATTTGAACCAAAGACAATTGTGATAGCAGGGGATGATGATGCACTTCGTTCGATCAGTTATCTTTCCATCAAAGAAAGTGTCATCGGTGCCACACAAAATATCTCGAAGGAAATTAATTTACAGGATGAATTAGATAAACTTGACAAGAATATTCAGCTGGTTGGAGATGACAAAACAGCAGTAATCAATATTCAGATTGACAGGTTGGAATCAAAAGTATTCAATCTGTGGTCGAACGATATTGAGGTCAGGAATGTACCGCCTGATTTGAAGATGGACTATAATTCTACCGGTCCTTATTCCGTTGAGCTTCAAGGACCGTTGGAAGAATTAAGTAAAATTACGATGGCGCTGGCAAAACCATATATTGATTTAACCGATTATCAAATCGGTACATATGCGTTAGAAGTTGAGATGATGTTGCCAAATGACGTGAAACTGGTAACAAAACCAAAAGTTTATTTCAGTCTGACAATGTTAAATTCGTAAGACGGGAGGTTGCCACATGGTAAAAAGTAAGATTATTATTCATATTCCTTCCGGATTACATCTAAGACCAATTAGTGCTCTTTGTAACAAAGCGATAGAATTCCAGTCGAATATAACGATTAAATTTGGCGATAAGAGAGTAAATGCCAAAAGCGTTCTGGGAATGCTGTCGGCTGGGATTAAGTACGATGATGAGATTGAATTGGTCTGTGATGGTCCGGATGAAGATGAAGCATTGCGAGTCCTTTCAGCCTTACTAAGTGAAGGACTCCGTGAACAGTTTTCAAAAAAGTAGTTGCTAAAAAAAACTCATGATGATATAATTTAGGTCACTATTATATAGTGACCTATTTTTTACCAACGTCCGATGATGATATTATGGAACAGGAAAGATAGGACATATCATAGCAGGTTATGAAATTAAGAATAGAATGGGAGGAAATTTCATTGGGACTCGTATAGATAATGCAATTTTATTTATTATCAAAAAGTACAGTGTAATCTATCGACTCCATCGTTAATATAATTATCGGCAATGTGATAGACCATGTCAATTATATTATGAGGAGGAAATTATTATGTTGAATTATAAAAGATATCAGAAAAACCCGGTAGTAAGTTTACCTGACAGACAGTGGCCGAATAAAGAGATTGAGAAAGCACCTATTTGGTGCAGCGTGGATTTAAGAGATGGCAATCAGGCCTTAATAGAGCCGATGATTGTTGAAGAAAAACTGGAATTCTTCCAATTGTTAGTTAAGTTGGGTTTTAAAGAAATTGAAGTGGGATTTCCCTCAGCTTCACAAATTGAATTTGATTTTCTGAGGCAACTGGTGGATCGCAAGCTGATTCCGGAGGATGTCACGATTCAGGTGTTGGTACAATGCAGGGAGCATCTGTTAAAGAGAACATTTGAAGCGTTAGAGGGTGTTAAGAAGGCGATTGTGCATATCTATAATTCCACCTCCACCTTACAACGGGATGTTGTATTTCAAATGAATCGGGAAGAGATTATCCGGATTGCCCAGGAAGGAACCAGATTGGTGAAAGAATATTCCGGTAGCTTTCCCGGACAGATTATGTTGGAATACTCACCGGAGAGTTTCACCGGAACAGAATTGGATTTTGCTCTTGAAATCTGCTCTGCGGTACAGGATATTTGGGAACCCACACCTGAGAATAAGATCATTATGAATCTGCCTGCTACAGTTGAAATGAATACGCCCAATGTATATGCGGATCAGATCGAGTGGATGAGCCGTAACTTTAAGGACAGAGATTGCGTTATATTGAGTGTTCATCCCCACAATGACCGGGGTACCGGCGTAGCAATATCTGAGTTGGCTCTTATGGCAGGTGCCGACAGGGTGGAAGGAACTTTATTTGGTAACGGAGAAAGAACCGGTAATGTAGATATCTTAACAATTGCTTACAATATGTTTTCCCAGGGAATTAATCCCGAATTACAGATAGAGAATATCAATGAGATCATAGAGATTTATGAACGCCTCTGCAAGATGAAGGTACACGAGAGACATCCTTATGCCGGAAAACTGGTATTCACTGCCTTCTCCGGATCCCATCAGGATGCGATTAATAAAGGCGTTAAGGCAATGCAGGAGCGCCAGAGCCAGTATTGGGCAGTTCCTTATCTTCCGATTGATCCGTCCGATATCGGAAGGCAGTATGAACCGATTGTCAGAATTAACAGTCAATCCGGTAAAGGCGGGGTTGCCTTCATTATGGAATATTACTTTGGATTCAAACTTCCCAAGGCAATGCACAAAGAATTTGCGACGGTAATACAGAATTTATCCGAAAAGCAGGGAGAAGTATCACCGGAGCAGATCATGGGAGAATTCAAAAAGAGCTATCTGGATCGTAAAGAGCCTCTTCATTTTATCAAGTGCAGAATTGAAGATACTCCGGATCAGGAAGAAAGCTATAGTACCAAAGCAACTGTTGTCTACACAGATCATGGAACACAAAAAACCATCATTGCAGAAGGAAATGGTCCCATTGATGCTGTTGGGCGAGGATTGCAAAAGGAATTGGGAATAGAGATTAAAGTATTGGATTATACGGAACACGCGTTAGGCGGCGGAGCCAATGCGCAGGCAGCAGCTTATATTCATATGTTGGATTCAGTTACAGGCAAAACAACATTTGGTGTTGGCGTAAGCTCAAACATTACAAGAGCATCAATTAGGGCTATTTTCAGTGCATTAAATCGATTTAGATTAAATTAATTTCATTTTCATGGTTAAAAATGCCAGCTGTTGGATAATAATTAATTATCTGACAGCTGTTTTTATCGAACAGGAAAATATTTGAACTTGCCTGCAATGATTTTGAAAAAATTCCGAAAAGTAGTATTTTGCTGTATCATGTAACGAAACCCCAATGTCCGATTAGCTTGGCACCACGATTAATGAATCATTGAGTTGAGAGTGAACAGTAAACAAGACCTTATCAGCTACGATCAAAAGGTCGTCTCTTATGTTGACTTGTTTCTGCTGGAATGCTATAATCCCTATGACATTATGTTTCTCTCATTCTTTATGGATTCATGTCATATAGGAAAAAGGAGGTATATAAATGAAATTAAGTATCATAATTCCGTTTCAAAAAGGTTTGATGTTTCTTAAGGATTGTTTGGATAGTCTAGTGGAACAGACGTTTCGGGAGATGGAAATTATCCTTGTTTGCGACAATGTGCAAGAGGACCTGGAGGTCTTCTTAGTGCCCTATCAATCCGTGCTTGACATTAAGGTGCATCATTTGGAGGAAAGGACCGGCGTTGCTGCAGCAAGAAATCACGGCATCACATTTGCAGCAGGTGAATATATTTATTTCCTCGACAGTGATGATTATATAGGAAATAATACGCTGGAGCTGCTGGTTACTTCTGCAGATCAGAACAATTCTGATCTGGTATATGGAAAGCTTGTATACACCTGGTTAAAAAGAAGTGTATTTATGGAAACGATAGAAAGTGATGAGAATACGCAAGATGAGGGGGAGGAGGATGAAGATTCTTCAGATTCCGGGCAATCAACGTCTGACAGCGACAGCAGTGATGAAGGCGACAGCTCCATAACAAAGAACAAAAATAAGGAAAAATCCATTGAGGATGATGACGGTGAATCCAATGATACAGCGAAGAAACAGGCCTATTCCCAGTTGGTTTCTAAAAGGAGCGGCGTCCGAAATATCACGGTATTAAATATATTGTTCCGACGTTCCTTCCTGAATAAGACCGGAATTAAATTTAAGGAGGATATTATTTATATCTCCGATTATCCGTATTTACTTCAGGTATTACAGGCAGCAGAAAACTTTGAAAGCCAGCCTCAGGCGATCTATATGAAACATATCTATGAGGAACCCGGGTATCCGTCTTTGGGAGAGAGAAAAGGGAGTAAGAGCTTCTGGGAGTATACAGATGCTTATCTTTATACGATTCATCAACTGGACGATGACAATTTAATTGAACGACTGGATCGAAAGATTATTAACTATTGTGTGAAATTCTTTGCTCCTAAATTAAAAGAAAAGAAAAATATCGCCGTCAGAAAACAGAAGTTTGGAATTATGCAAAAAATTCTTCGCGGTATGGATGAAAAATTAATAAATGAGCAAAAGGGATATTATAAAAAAGTAATAGTTGCTTTTATAAACGGTAATGATGAAAAAGTCATGAAAGTGATTGATCGTCATGTAAAATGGACAAAATTTCAGAATTTATTCAAATATAACAGATCACTTGCAAAGTTTTTATATCAGCATGCCTTTTTCAATAAGCCTATGAAAGATAATTGGGTATTTATGGAAAGTTTTTTTGGGAAAAGTTATTCCGACAGTCCCAAATATATTTTCGAATATATGTCAAAAAAATATCCCGGTCAATATAAATTTATCTGGGTAATTAATAAAAACAAGGTGGATATTCCATATCCGCATGTGAAGGTGAAGCGTTTCAGTATTCGGTACGCGTATTACCTTTCCCGTTCCAAATATTATATATTTAATGGAAGACAACCGGATTGGATTAAGAAAAAGAAGGGCAATGTATTTTTGGAAACATGGCATGGAACTCCGTTAAAGCGTCTTGTATATGATCAGGAAAATATCAGCGCTGCAACTCCCCGTTATAAAAGACAAGTCTATGTACAGTCCAGGATATGGGATTATCTGATAGCGCCGAATAAATTTTCCAGTGATATATTCCGCAGGTGTTTTAAATTTGATAAGGAAATGCTGGAAACAGGATATCCCAGAAATGATATTTTACATGATGAGAACAGGGAACAGATTGCAGAGAAAATAAAGGCAGGGATAGGCATCCCCAAGGGGAAGAAGACAATTTTATATGCACCGACCTGGAGGGATGATGAATATTATACCAAGGGAAGATATAAATTCAGTCTTAAACTGGACATGCAGCTTTTAAGGGAGAAACTGGGAGAGGAGTACGTTGTCTTGCTTCGCACCCACTACTTTATTGCTGACAAGCTGGATGTAACCGGTCTGGAAGACTTTGCCTTTAATCTGAGTAATTATGATGATATTGCCGAATTATATTTAATCTCCGATATTCTTATAACAGATTATTCCTCTGTGTTTTTTGATTATGCAAATTTAAAAAGACCAATGATGTTCTATACCTATGACTTGGAGAAATACAGGGATGTACTGCGAGGATTTTATATTGATATCGAAGAGGAGCTTCCCGGCCCCCTGCTCTTTACAACGGAGGAAATTATTCACGCCATTGTAAATCTTAAGGATATCAATGAACAATATCAGCAAAAGTATACGGCGTTTTATGAAAAATATTGTTCCTGGGAAGACGGACAGGCCTCCCGCAGGGTATCAGAAGCTGTATTTCAGTTAGAAAGTAAATAAGCGGGCCGAGTTGCAGCGCTTTGCAAATAAGTTGAAATGCTGTAGTGGGATATTGTGACACGTAAGCAACGCAGAAATGAGGATAAAATGAAAAGGGTGTTAAGAAACTTCACGAAATACAGATACTTATTATCCGAACTGGTTAAAAAAGAGATTAAATTAAAATATCGGAGATCCTATCTGGGAATATTATGGACCTTAATTGAACCGTTGCTGACAATGCTGGTACTCTCGGTTGTGTTTTCCCAGCTGTATGGAAAGTCAGATCGAACCTTTCCTGTCTATATTTTGACAGGCAGGCTTCTCTATAGTTATTTTTCCAATGCAACAAAGTCTGCAATGAAGTCCATTCGTACAAACGGTCAGATGATTAAGAAGGTATATGTTCCAAAATATATCTACCCTCTGGCTTCCGTTATGTCTCAATATGTGACATTTTTGATTTCGCTGATCATATTGGTGGGAGTGGCAGCGGTACTAAAGGTAAGACCGACGATATACCTTGCAGGTGCAATTGTCCCTCTCCTGATCCTCTTTATCATGGCACTTGGTGTAGGGCTCATTTTAGCTACACTGGCAGTGTTCTTTCGGGATATGGAATATCTCTGGGGGGTTATCCTGATGATCATCATGTATTGTTCCGCAATCTTTTATGAGCCTTCAAGAGTAATCAAGAACGGTTATGAGTGGATATTGAATTATAATCCTCTTTATTCTGTTATCTTGAATTTTAGAAATACAGTTTTATATGGACTGCCATTTGACCCGAAGACAATGGCTTATTCTCTGACCTTCAGCTTTGGTGTCTTGATTGTGGGTATTGTCATGTTCTACAAGAATCAGGATAAATTCATATTGAATATTTAGGAGGAATGTATGGGGAAAATCGCGATCAAAGTTGACCACGTCGGAATGAGATTTATTATGAGCAGGGAAAAGGTGGACAACTTAAAAGAATTCGTTATTAAGAAAATTAATCGTAAGATTAGCTATAAAGATTTCTGGGCGTTAAAGGATGTATCTTTTACCGTGGACCGGGGTGATCGTGTAGGTATTCTCGGCTTAAATGGAGCAGGGAAAAGTACGCTGCTAAAGATTATAGCAGGGGTATTAAAGCCAACAGAAGGCACCATTACAACCAAAGGAAGCATTGCTCCATTGCTGGAACTCGGAGCCGGGTTTGATCTACAATATACAGGTGCGGAGAATATTTATTTGTATGGAGCGGTACTGGGTTATTCCAAAGAATTTATTAGAGATAAATTTGACGAGATTGTAGAATTCTCTGAACTGGGTGAGTTTATTAATGTTCCCGTGAAAAATTATTCCTCAGGTATGAGGTCTCGACTTGGGTTCTCTATTGCGACGGTGGTTGATCCGGATATCTTAATCCTGGATGAAGTATTTGCAGTAGGAGACGCCAAATTTCGTAAGAAGAGTGAGAAGAAAATTAAATCCATGTTTAAGCAGGGGGTTACCGTATTATTTGTATCCCATAGCATAGATCAGGTGAAAACAATCTGTAATAAAGCGATTTTACTGGAAAAAGGAACGATTATCGCACAAGGTAATTCAGAGGATATTTGTGCGATTTATGAAGAGAAAGTAAAACAATAAAGCATGAACTATAGGTAACAGCGCTGAAATCATTAACTCGGGATGAAAATCACAGCGCAGAAGCGAGGAGAATAATGAAGAAAGTAATAACGTATGGAACCTTTGATTTGCTGCACGTCGGACATGTTAATCTGCTAAGGAGAGCCAGAGAATTGGGAGATTATCTTATCGTTGTGCTATCTTCCGACGAGTTTAATGCACTGAAGCACAAGACGGCATATTACACCTATGAAGACAGAAAGACAATTTTGGAAGCAATTAAATATGTGGATGAAGTAATCCCGGAATATACCTGGGAGCAAAAAATTGATGATGTGGTGAAAAACCAGGTGGATGTGTTTGTCATGGGGGATGACTGGAAAGGTCAGTTTGATTTCTTAAAAGATTACTGCGAAGTGGTATATCTGGGAAGAACCAAGGGGATTTCGACGACGAAAATAAAGAGCGATCTGCATGAAAATTAAGAACTGCTTATGTAATTTCAGTTTAATAACCCATAATTGTGTGTCTATGGACAGGAAAAGGAAATAGGGTTCAGAATGAATAATATCAAGAAGAAATTAAAAAAGATAATTAAAATTCTGGTTCTTTGTATCTATCGCATTTTTATCCTGTTACATAGAACAAATCGAAGGATCATCCTGTTTGAAAGTAATGTTGGGAGAAATTATTCGGGCAATCCAAGATTCATCTATGAGGAAATGGTGAGAAGAGGATTGGATCAGTTTTATCATTGTTATTATATTCTGGAAGATACGAGCCTTTCATTACCCGGCAAAGCAAAAAAGATCAGAAGGATCAGCCTGGCTTATTTTTATCTTTTTTCAAAAGCAGGGATCTGGGTGAGCGATACCAGAATGCCTTCCTATTTAAAAAAACGTAAGAGTGTCATCTATATTCAGACCTGGCATGGAACACCGTTAAAACGTCTTGGTCTTGACTTGTTTCAGATGAGTATGGAGGGTGAGTCAGGGCTGGAGCATTACAAACGGGAATTTGCAAAGAATGCAATGACATGGGATTATCTGATCTCCCAGAATACTTATTCCACCGGGATCTTCAGAAGAGCTTTTGCGTTTCGTCAGGAAGTATTGGAAATAGGTTATCCCAGAAATGATATCTTAATCAATGAGAATACTTCAGATAAGATCGCAGCTTTGAAGAAAAGGTTTCGATTACCGTCGGACAAGAAAATTATATTATATGCTCCGACCTGGAGGGATAATGAGTCATATGCCCCGCACCAGTATCGGTTCAGTACGGACCTGGATTTTTCCTGTCTGAAGGAGCAGCTTGCAAAAGATTATATTATTTTAGTTAAGGCACATTACCTGGTGAGTGAGCGAATCGATTTTAATAGTTATCAGGACTTTTTATTCCAATTTGGTGCGGCGTATGATATTGCTGAGTTATATCTGATCTCAGATATTCTGATCACGGATTACTCCTCGGTAATGTTTGATTATAGTCTCCTGAACCGGCCGATGATCTTCTATGCTTATGATCTGGACTATTATAAAGATCAGCTCAGAGGATTTTATTTTGATTTTATTCAGGAAGCACCGGGACCGATTACGAAAACAACGCAGGAATTGGTGCAAGCCATCCTTGATTATGATGATATCAGGTATCAGGAAAAATATCAGAAATTTAAGGAAAAGTATAACCATGCAGATCATGGCGATGCATCAGGGCGGGTGGTGGATTTAATGATTTCCTATGGAGGAAGCTAAATTGAAAATCATCGGGTATTATATTTTTGCATTATTTTATTATGCTTTTCGTTTGTTTTGTCCAATCAAGACCAAGAAGGTATTTGCCATTATGACCCATGACAGCAGCAAGGATGGCAATGTCGGGTATTTGGTGGAGTACTTAAAGAAGAAAGAGGAAGGCTATACATTTGAATACTTGAAGAAATCAGATCGGAATTTGGCGAAAAGTTTTCATTTATTAAAGGGCAAAGTGTCCTTTTTTATATGGAAGCCATTTCATCTTGCAACCGCGGAATATGTACTCTTAGATAATGTCTTTTTACCTATGGCGTATCTTAAGTTTCGTGGGAAAGTGAAAGTAATCCAGCTTTGGCATGGAACAGGCACAATTAAAAAGTTTGGCCAGGATGTGAATACAGGTACCTTAAAAATACTGGAGAAAAAGGCCAACAGCAGAATAACACATTTAATTGTAAATTCAGAAGAGACAAGGGAAATATATGGGGGCGCGTTCGGTGTGGCCAGGGATAAGGTTTATTGCTATGGACTACCCAGAACAGATTTGTTCTTCGATCCCCGGAAGATAAGAGAGAGAAAACAGAAATTTTATGAGCGGTATCCAAATCTGGTGGGAAAAACATTGGTTTTATATGCACCCACCTTCCGTGATCGGGAGAAAGATCATCCTTCCATTGCCTTGGATCTGGAACTGTTGTCTCAGGAACTGCCGGAACAGTATGTTTTTATGCTAAGACTTCACCCCTTTGTTATGGAGGCATTTCAACATGATGCGCAACCTTTGGATGACAAAGAAAAGGATACCAATATCGTATCTATGTCCGATTATCCGGATATCAGTACACTGTTGCTGGTGGCGGATTACCTGATTACGGATTACTCGTCTTCCATCTTTGAATATTGCCTGAGAGAGCGCCCTATGATATTTCATGCTTATGACCTGGAAGAATTTGAGCATAACGCAAGGGGATTCTATCGTCCTTACCGGGAATACGTGCCGGGACCAATCGCAAGGGACACCGGGGAGCTGATAGCGTTGTTAAAACAGAATCAATTTGATTTTAAACAGATTCAGATGTTTAAAGATAAGAATTATCAATATCAAGATGGAAATTCAACTGAACGCTTATATCTACATATATTTCAAAGCTAGACATAAACGGGTAGTAAATCGTTATTTGGAGGGAAAGTTGCGTGGAAAATTCAAGCATTAAGGTGAGCATTATCATGCCCGTATATAATGTGGAACGGTATCTGAGGGGATGCCTGGATAGTGTCGTGTCTCAGACCTTAAAAGAAATTGAAGTTATCGCTGTAAACGATGGAAGTACGGATAACAGTTTAATGGTTTTAGAAGAATACCAGAGTAAATACGCCGATATTATGAAGGTTTATACCACAGAAAACCAAGGGGTAAGCCATGCCAGAAATTATGGACTGGCAAGAGCCGGCGGGGAATATGTATTATTTGTTGACAGTGATGATTTTATTGAAAAAGACATGTGTGAGAAATTATATGATAAGGCAGTAAGAGACCAGAACTGTGTTGTAATCTGCGGAAGATATAATGTGTTTGAACGAGAGCATATCGGAGAAATGAAACGTGAGAAATTCGAGACGCATTTAATCAGCCGTAACTTTAAACTTTCCGAGAATAAATTTGAATTGGCCCATATCACTCCTTTTCCATGGGATAAACTATTTAAGCGCAGTATTCTGGAGGGGATAGAATTCCCGGAAAAGATGCGTTTTGAGGACTTGGTTTTTGTTTATAAGGTAATCTGCAGGGCGGAAAGCATAGGTGTGGTGGAAGAACCCCTTTATAATTACAGAAGGACTACCCAGGGAGGATTTCTGAATAGCTTTTCCGAACAGACCCTTGATATTGTCAGGGCGTTTCAGATTCTTTTTGAATTTATGAATCAATATGGGTATATGGAGATGTATCATGATGAACTGGAATATATCTGTGCAAGACACTTCCTTTTCCGTTACGGCTCGTTGTTTAAATATGAGAACAAAGGCAAATTGGCAATTAAAATAGAGATTATTAAAAAAACCCAGGAGTTTCTGGACAAGGAGTTTCCAAGGTGGAGAAGAAATCATTACCTGAGATATTCCTCCGGTAATCTGAAACCGAAACTGAAGCTCTATACCAATCAGAAGAAAATGCTTCATATGACAAAGGTTCGTGAATATATGCCTCTCATAGTAGTAAAATATATGGCAAAGTTCAGAGATCAGCAGGACAAGTGGAAAAAAAGGATGAAAAAATGGAAGAGAAGCAGGAATAAACTGGGACTTATTAAAAAGAAGCTTCCTTTATTGGCGGTCCTTTTACAAAGCGGAGCTGTTTATTATACCAGAATGTATGAAAAACTTCCGGTAGCACCCAGGGATATTCTGTTTGAATCCAAACATGGAGAAGATATTGCAGGTAATATCTTTGCATTGATTCAGGAGTTATCGAAGGCGGAGTATAAGGACTACAGGGTATCTTTGGCAATGGAACCGGAGTATCGAGATCAATACCAGGCGTTATTACATCAATATCAGATTCATAATGTGAAGATGATAGAGATCCGGTCAAAGGAGTATATGAGAGCGCTTGCCTCTGCCAAATATCTCATAACAGATACCAGCTTTCCCCCTTATTATATTAAGAAGAGGGAGCAGGTGTACTTAAATACCTGGCATGGAACACCGCTTAAGGCCATGGGAAAGATTGTTCCTCAACGAGAGTACGCGCTTGGGAATGTACAGAGGAATTTTCTTATTGCAGACTATCTCCTGTATCAGAATGAGTTTTCCAGGGATGTATTTATGAAGGATTATATGCTGGAGAATATGTATCAGGGGAATGTATTATTATCAGGGTATCCCAGAAACTCTGTGTTCTTTAATAAAAGCCGGTATCAGCAGATCAGAAGAGACTGTGGACTGGAACAGAAACAGGTAATTGTTTATATGCCCACCTGGAGAGGACTTCTTCATAAAAAGGAAACTGACAAGCAGTTAGAACGATTGAATCTATATTTCTATCAAATCGATCAGAAGCTGCGGGAGGATCAGATTTTTTATGTCAAGCTGCATCCCTTCGTGAAAGAGGAAATGGATTTGACAGGATACAGTCATATCAGGGAATTTCCGGCAGGATATGAAACGTATGATTTCCTCAATGCATGTGATGTTCTTGTAACGGATTATTCCAGTATTATGTTCGATTTTGGTGTGACAAAGAGAAAGATGATTTTGTTCACCTATGACAGAGAAGAATATCTGACAGGGCGTGGTCTCTATATTGATCTGGAGCAGCTGGAGCTTCCCAAAGCGGACACGGTGGATGAATTAATTACAGAATTAAATGCCGGTAATAAGGAGTATCCGGAGTTTTATAAGAGATTTTGCGCCTACGATTCTGCCGATACACCGAAGCAGGTGATAGAAACACTTCTGTATGGAAAAACCGGTGAGCAAAATAACTTTAAGGTGCAAAAAAATAAATTACCGGATAAGAAAAAGGTATTTATCTTTATCAAAGGAATGAAGCGGGACGATTATACAGCAAGGCTGATCAGAATAATTAATGAGATCAACACGGATCAATATAATGTCTATGTCTGTATGAAGGCAGAGGATGTTAGAAAAGCAACGGAGATGTTAACTCAGATAAATGAGGAGATTGGTTATCTGCCGATCCAGTATGAGATTAACTATACCCGTATGGACTATATCCTTAGCAAGCTGTGTCTGAACTTTGGCGGCAGAATTATCACTGGCCGAAGAAATGACAAAATCATGAGACGTGAGAACTTAAAATATTTTGGAGATGTGTCCTTTGACTACGCCATCCATCAATCCGAACTCGATCGTATGGTAGGTCATATGTGCTGCGAAATAGCCAGTACCAGTGTTTATAACTTTAAGTATTTTGATTATGACAGATATCGGGATCACAGAGCATATCGAAAACAGGTGAAATATTTCATAAGACGATTCTCCCGATATATGGCGGTAGTCGCAACAAAGGAATACCAGAAACTAAAGAGAAAAGACAGTAATATTTATTACAATGAAGAGGTTGTATTTCCAATGAGTAAGATATTAGAGGAGGCGACACAGCATGAAGGTCGGAGTCATCACATTTCATAGTGCCAATAATTACGGAGCCACCCTTCAGACCTGGGCATTACAAAAGGTATTAAGGGAGTATGGACTGGATGCAGGTGTCATTCATTATCATCCGGACATTATTGATAATTTATATGATCCCATGGAAGGTTCAAGGGGAATAAAGAGAAGTCTAAAACGACTTCGTATTACAATGAATAATCCGGTAAGCTTAGCCCGATATGACCGTTTTCAGGAATTTTTAAAAAAGAACTTTAACCTGATTGGCGATTTCAGAACCTACCAGGAATTAAAGGACGCGAATCTTGATTTGGATGCCTATATCGTCGGAAGTGACCAGGTGTGGAATGTAGAACATTCCGGCGGATATGACCCGACCTTTTTTTTGGAGTTTTCAGAGCCCGGAAAGAAACGAATTGCCTATGCCGCCAGTGTCGGAAGTGACTATATTCAGCCAAGGTATAAGGTAGATTTTCGCAGGGCACTGGAATCATTTACATCAATATCGGTACGTGAAAGAAGTATAGCCGCTGCGGTTAAGGATCTGACGGATCGTCCGGTTGATATTGTGCTTGATCCTACATTATTGTTACAAAAGGATGATTATGAGGAGATCAAGGTACCAAGCAAGATCAGGGATCCTTATATTCTTGTTTATATGATTGAAAGAAATGAGCAGGTGATTGCACTGGCCAATCAGATTTCCATTGCCCTTGGAATTCCCCTGATACAAAGAAGACCTACCCGTGGATTCAAAAATGAACTTCCTCCCTTTTATACGGAACATGCGGGGGAATTTATCGGGCTCATCGAAGGTGCTTCCTATGTGATTACCAATTCCTTTCATGGAACAGTTTTCTCCATTATCTATGAAAGACCCTTTGTATCTATGCTGCATTCCGACACCGGAAGCCGAACGGTGGACCTGTTGACAGAATTGAAATTGCAGTCACATATTTTGTACAATATTGCGGAGTTCAAAGAATTCAATATGTTTCAGATTGAAGATCCGGAGAAGTTAAGAAAGAGAATTCATAAACTGATGAAATCTTCAACTGAATTTTTGGTAAAGTCTCTGGGGTTGTCAGATAAATATGATATGGTACAATGCCCAACGGGAATCACCAAGGAACAGTGTTATGGCTGCTATGCCTGTAAGGAGATTTGCCCCGTAGCCGCTATTCAAATGGAGGAGGACAAAGAAGGCTTCTTCTATCCTGTGGTTGATAAGAGCAAATGTATTGACTGCGGACTGTGTCATAAGACCTGTATCAGAAACAAGGACAGTAAGACAGTGTATGCGCAATCCTATCCGAAATCCTACTGTGCATATCATCAGGAAAACGATATTCGCAAAAACAGCAGTTCAGGTGCGGTTTTCCCTGCTCTGGCTAAGTATATCATTGAAGAAAAAAAGGGATTTGTTGTGGGTGTCCGCTATGATGAAAATATGAATGTGATCTCTGATATTGCACAGACAATGGAAGAGGTAAATGCATTTCGCGGCTCGAAATATGTAAAGAGTGACTTTGATCATATCTTTCCGAGGATAAAAGAACTATTAAAGCAAGGGAAATATGTCCTTTATTCCGGACTTCCCTGCGAATGTGCCGGTCTGAGGTCTTATCTTACAAAAGAATATGAAAATCTGATCCTATGTGAAATATTGTGTCATTCCGTACCCTCTCCCAAGATATTCAGACAGTTTGTCAAACATCTGAATGAAAAGTATCATTCCAGGGTGGTAAATATTGTATTCAGAGACAAAAACAAAGGCTGGAAGCCCGGTGACAGCGATTTTATCGTTACTCTGGAAAACGGTTCAAAACAATCTGAGGTAACCGCTGATAACCTCTATTACAGGGCATTCCTGAATGACTATATCACAAGACCTGTTTGCACAAATTGTAACTATGTTTATGATAACCGGACAGGAGATTTTACCATTGGAGACTGCTGGGGAATCGGGAAAGCAGCACCAGAATTAAATGACAATAAGGGTGTCAACCTGGTTATGGTGAATAATTCTAAGGGAATGGAAATCTGGGAGAAAATAAATCACGTTATGAAATTTAAAGAAAGTAATATAGAGTCAATCTTCATTAAAAATCATAAAAAACCCATCGCAGATAAAAGGGAAAGGACTGCATTTTTCCTTGAATTGGATCATCAGCCCGTAGATCAGTTGTTAACGAAATACTTTAAAAAATAATATTGATCAAAATATTATCATTAAAAAGGGATATTTTTCTCCCAGGTAGAAATACGTTGGGAGGAACATATCCCTCTTTCATACTTAATAAGCATTTTTGTTAATAAAGCCCTTAAAAAAGGTTAAGAATAATATTTTAAAATCAAGTCCCAAAGACCAGTTTTCAATATAATACAAATCATGGTCAATACGTCTGCGAATGGAGGTGTCACCACGATATCCGTTGATTTGAGCCCATCCGGTTAATCCGGGTGAAACCTGATGTTTGATCATATACCTGGGGATTTCTTCTTTAAACTTCTCTACAAAGAAGGGACGTTCCGGTCTTGGACCCACCAGACTCATATCGCCCTTGATTACATTAAGTAACTGAGGAAGTTCATCAATGCTTGTCTTACGAATAAACTTACCGATACCGGTAACCCGGGGATCGCAGCTGGTTGTCCACGCTTTCTTCTCGTCTCCTTCGCACTGAATTTCCATGGAGCGAAACTTATACATTTTAAACTCCCTGTTATGCTTGCCGATACGAACCTGAGAGAAAATGATCGGACCGTGTGAGGTTAATTTAATGATGAATGCGACAATCAGCATTGGAATGGAGAATAGGATCAGGGCCACGGATGCACCGAATAAATCAACAATTCTCTTTATAATGCGATTATAGGTATTGCTTAGCGGAACATTACGGATATTGATTACAGGCAACCCATATAAATCTTCTGTATATGGTCTTGTCGGAATAAAATTATTATAATCCGGAACAAATTTAGTATGAACCCCAGACTTTTCACAGACAGCGACAATGGACTCTAATTTCTCATATTCTTTTATATTAATGGTGATAGCAATTTCATCTAAGTCCATTTTCGTTAAAAAAGCTTCCAGATGATGGATGGTTCCAATTACCGGAACTTTCTTATACATGGTTCCGATTTCTATATGATCATCAAGGATACCATGGATATAATATCCCCATTGGGGATTGGCAAAGATGCGATCAATATAAGCTTCGGCTGCTCTGCTGTAACCCACTAAAATCACATGTTTCAGATTATATCCCTTCCTTCTGACCATACGTAAAATATAGGCAAGAAGTGCCCGGGAAGTCACACCTAAAATAATATTAATTATAAAGAAGAAGGCGATAAATCCACGGGAGATGTCCTTCTCTCTCTGGAAATAGAGAATAGTGGTAAAGAAGGGGATGGCATAAATATTAGCCAGAATGATGTTAAAACTCTCTACCAATCTTCCCTGATTGCGCTTTGGCGTATATAGTTTCACTAAAGAATATACCAATAGGTATAATGGGATCAGATAAAGTAAACTAATGGAATATACACCAAGTGGGTAGTAGGTACCCCGTTCCGATTTTAAAAAGGGAAGACGTGCCAGCGGACTTAAAAATCTCAGATAATAAGTCAGCAGGTAGGACATGGCAATCATAACGGCATCCATAAGGATATGAATTTTATTTAACATTTTTTGATTATCTTTTATCATAAACTACTCCTAAAAATTCGTGAAATTTTACCGTAACTTCCTTACTATAATACATGATATTAGAGAAATCAACAACAGGATTTTTATTAATTATTTCTATCCCTTATTAAAATAAACTTAAAAGAGGTATAAAAACTGGAGAAAAAAGATCGACTTACATCGCATTTCCTGCTTTTATTTCATTATAATGAAACTACATTTTTGATCATCGAATATATTTTTTTTATCTTTTTTTCACATTCTATACACAAAGTATTGTTAAACTATAGATTGAAATAGAAAGATAGGTTAGAGGATAATGTAACAGAAGGGAGAATTCAAATGGAAGAATTTAATCATATAAATCCGGAGAATCATGAGAATGATAATCCCAGGGAACAGGAAGTAAAGCCACGGGTTCCCCAATACAGCTTTTGGGCAGAACAGATGCAGGGCAGCGGTTCACCTAACTATAATCCCAGTCATACCCAGCCAAATTCAAACGATGGAAGGAACGATAACCCCAACTACACAAGATCGAATCCGAGTGATGGAAGGAACGATTCAACCGGCTACACAAGGCCGAATCCAAACGACGGAAGGAACTATATCCCCAACAATACCTGGCCGAATCCAGACTATGGAATGAATGATGCGCCCCATGTGGAAAACAGGGAGAAAAAAATCAAAAAACACAGATCAAAAAGGGGAGTTAAGTTTATTGCAAAAGCGGTATGCTTTGGTATCATCGGTGCAATCAGCTTTGTTAGTTTTCAGTCGGCATTTTATCATTTTAATCCTGATGCCGCCGGGAATATCAAAGAGAATTTGGCAGGCAGCGGTAATATCTTTGGAATAGATACGGGTAAAAAGTATGAAATAAGTTCCACGCAGCAGGGGAGTTTAAAGACTGCATCCAAATCAGCCATCAGTGACATGGTCAATAATACGATATCGTCCATTGTTGCGATCAACAGTGTTTCGACACAGCCAAATACCTGGTTTGGAAGGGATCTCTCTCAGGAGGTTGAGGGCAGCGGTTCGGGAATCATCTTAAGTAAGAATGAGAACGAATTGTTAATTGCTACCAATAATCATGTAGTTGCCGGAACCGATAAGATTACCGTTACCTTTATCAATGACAAGGAAGCGGAAGCGGTAATCAAAGGAACGGATGCTACAGCAGATCTGGCAGTTATTTCCGTTGATGTCAAGGATCTGGATAAAGAAACGCTGGATGCAATTTCCATTGCTAAGTTAGGTAATTCGGATGATGTTAAAGTAGGTGAGATGTCAATTGCAATTGGGAATGCATTGGGATATGGTCAGTCAGTTACCGTGGGATATATCAGTGCAAAAGACCGGGAAGTGAGCATTTCCGATGGCTATAATGAAAATAAGATGGTTTTACTACAAACCGATGCTGCAATAAATCCCGGTAACAGCGGAGGTGCGCTCCTGAACATGAACGGGGAAGTAATCGGTATTAACTCTGTTAAATATGCCTCCAATGAAGTAGAAGGGATGGGATACGCCATTCCCATATCAAAGGCAACGCCAATCATTAATGAATTAATGAGCAGAGAAATTCTGAAAGCAGGTGAGCAGGGATATCTTGGTATCGGCGGTATTGATGTAACAGAGGATATTTCAAAGAGCTATAATATGCCAATTGGTGTATTTATTTCAGAATTAGATACTGGTGCGGCGAAAGAGGCAGGACTCCTGAAAGGGGATATCATTACGAAGGTGAATGATGTAGAGATTACTTCAATTCAGCAGCTTGCAGATTATATTAAGTCACAGCGGGCCGGTACGGAAGTTACAATTACCTATATGAGAAGCTCCGACAGTTCTTATGGTGAGAAGGTAATGAAGGTGGTGCTTGGGCATAGACCTGCATCTGAAAATACAGATTAATGTGGATGATATCAAGATAGGAGCTGTTTAAAATAACAGCGATTATATGGACGACGATATTAAGAGAGGAGCTGTTGTAAAATAACGCAGCTCTTCTTTCTTTTTCTTACAGAGAAAACGTCTGAAAAAGATGTCAATGTGGACGCTGAATTCATAAAGGATTCATAAATCCTTTATGATTAGCCTATTGTAACTCCCCCCCATATGAGCTATAATGTAGCTAATCAGCAAGGCACTTATTTGCCATGATAAAACGTAAGTAGAAATTGATTCAAATGAAACAGTGACTGAGGGAAGCTACCGTAAGGAGGATAATTTTATGAGCAATGATAAATTTAATTATATAGATGATACTGCAAATCATCCGGAACATAATCATGAGGACGATTATGAGGAGATTTGTTATCTTTGCAGACGTCCGGAGAGCAAAGTCGGGAAAATGATTCATATCCCAAATAATATCAGCATCTGTTCTGACTGTATGCAAAAGACATTTGACACCATTAACAAAGGAGATAATCCGTATCTGAATATGATGGGAATGTCACCTAACATTTATGCCAATTTACAAAGTGAGATACCAAAAGATCAGAAAATAAAAAAGAAAAAGCCGGAAGAGATGAAAAAACCGGAGGAAACCTTTGACAGAAAGAATATTCCGGCACCCCATATGATTAAGGCGAGCCTGGATGATTTTATTATCGGACAGGAACATGCGAAAAAAGTAGTGTCTGTGGCTGTTTACAATCACTATAAAAGAATTGGCTCCTGGCTGGATCAGGATGTGGAAATCGAGAAATCCAATATGCTGATGATCGGTCCTACCGGCTGTGGAAAGACCTTTCTGGTGAAGACGCTTGCTAAGTTATTGGATGTGCCGCTGGCGATCACGGATGCCACCACCCTGACAGAAGCAGGATATATCGGTGACGATGTTGAAAGTGTAATTTCAAAACTGCTGCAGGCAGCAGATAATGACGTGGAGAAGGCACAGCGGGGGATTGTCTTTATTGATGAGATCGATAAGATTGCCAAAAAACGCAACACAAACAGCAGGGATGTCAGCGGGGAATCTGTTCAGCAGGGATTACTGAAATTGTTGGAAGGCAGTGATGTTGAAGTACCTGTGGGTGCATCCTCTAAAAATGCAATGGTTCCGCTGACAACAGTGAACACGGAGAATATTCTGTTTATCTGCGGCGGTGCATTTCCTGATCTTGATAAAATAATAAAGGCAAGGCTGAATAAGCAGTCTTCCATTGGATTTATAGCTGATCTGAAAGATAAGTATGATGAAGATATCAATATTTTGCAGAAGGTTACCGTTGAAGATTTGCGTGAATTTGGAATGATTCCGGAGTTCCTGGGAAGATTACCGATCATGTATTCTCTTGAAGGTTTATCTAAGGATATGATGGTAAAGGTACTGCAGGAGCCGAAGAACGCCATCTTAAAGCAATATCAGAGGCTGCTCGCTCTGGATGAAGTTGATCTGCAGTTTGCCCCTGAGGCGCTGGAAGCCATTGCGGAGAAAGCACTTGAGAAAAAGACGGGAGCAAGAGCGTTAAGAGCGATTTTGGAAGATGTGATGCTGGACATTATGTATGAAATTCCAAAGGATGATAACATCGGTCGCGTTATCATCACAAGAGATTATATTGAAGGAAAGGGTGTTCCTGTCATTGAAATGAGGGGCATCGGAAAGCAGAAGCTGATTGCAAGTAATAATTAGCCAATGTATAGATAGAGAGGGGAAGGCGTAGCGTGTTTCTGGGTGGTATCTTTCATAAGAAGAAAAAGGAAATTGATGGTTTTGAAACAGACGAAGAGCTTAGTGACCCGGTGCCGGGTGCGGGACTGCAGATGGAGGCTGATTCCACAGTGAATCCGGAATATGAGATTGTGGAACGGGAAATCCATCCGGCTAAAATTATCTGCCCCGATTGCGGAGGAATCACTTTGGAGGGGCTGGATTTTTGTGATAAATGCGGTGGAGAACTGTAGCTGGGAATAATTATTTTATTGACAAACTAATCAATCAAGGGTTATTATATATGCAGAATAAGGACGTTCTGAGTAATGGCATTATTCTGTTTTTTTTAGGACGACCTATTTATTGTTAAATATTCTCATAATTAACATACATATTTATATGGGAATAAAAATACAGGAGGGAATTTTATGAAAAGATCTTTAAAGAAATTTATGGGCTTAAGCCTGGCATTGATTCTTGCGGTAGCTTCCTTATCAGGATGCGGATCCAAGGATTCCGGTACGAAGGATAATTCTTCATCGGCTAACGACAACACTGCAGGCGACAACACTACAGGCGACAATACTGACAATAGTGCATCCGCTGAAACATTTCTGATTGGCGGTATCGGACCTCTTACAGGTGATGCTGCATCTTACGGTACTTCTGTTAAACAGGGTGCTGAAGTTGCGATCAAGGAAATCAATGAAGCCGGCGGAGTTAAAGTCGGTGATAAGACATTTACATTAAAACTTCAGTTTGAAGATGACGAAGCTACTCCTGAAAATGCTGTAACTGCTTTCAATACCTTAATGGATGCAGGAATGAACGCATTAATGGGTACGGTTACATCCGGCGCCGGCTTAGCTATTAAGGATTTAACTGCACAGGAGAATATCCTGCAATTAACACCATCCGGTTCAGCAGCTGATTTATTGGGCAACAGCAATGCATTCCGTCTTTGTTTTACAGATCCTCTTCAGGGTGTAACAATGGCGAATTTAGCAAAGGAACTTGGGTATAATAAGATTGCAGTTATTTACAATAACTCTGACGAATACAGTACAGGTATGATGCAGGCATTTGTAGATCAGGTGAAAGCCAACGGTGCAACAATAGTTTCCAGTGAGTCTTTTGTAAAAGGCGATGTTGACTTTAAAACTCAGTTAACAGCAATCAAAGCAACAGATGCTCAGGCAATTTTTGTTCCTGCTTATTATCAGGATGCAGCATATATTACAACACAGGCTTCTGAGCTTGGTATGAAACTTCCTTTCCTTGGTGGAGACGGATGGGATGGCGTAATCGCTCAGACCGTTGATCCTGCAGTACTTGAAGGTTCCATATTCTTAACACCATTCTTTGCTAACTCAGATAATGCAATGGTTAAGGATTTTGTTGCAAAATATAACACTGCATATGGCGCTACGCCTGATCAGTTTGCAGCTGACGGATATGACAGTATTTATGTTATCAAATCAGCTATGGAAAAAGCGGGAAGTACAGAAAGTGCTGATATGATTGCAGCTATGACACAAATCACAGTAGATGGTTTAACCGGTAAAATCACCTTTGGTGCTGATGGTGAACCTGATAAAGCCGCTAATTTTGTAGTAATTAAGGGCGGAGAATATACAGCAAAATAATCTTGATTTTGATAAGTTGAATGTAACGATACAAAATTAAATAAGTGGACGTTATATAACACAAGGAACGAAAGGGAGACGATTAGCCTCCTTTTCGTTCTTCTAAGGAAAACATGCTGATCCAATCGAAGATGATCTTTGAATTGTTTCTAAATAGGACGAAGGAGAATGAGGTGGAACTGTGGTAAATGTTATTGAACAACTAATCAATGGATTGGGTACGGGAAGTATCTATGCATTAATCGCTTTGGGATATACCATGGTTTATGGTATTGCAAAAATGATTAACTTTGCACATGGTGATATTATCATGGTAGGTGCTTATGCTTTATATGTTTTTGTGATTTTATTAAAAATGCCTGTTTTAGTGGCTGTTTTATTTACCATTGTATTATGTGCAGTGTTGGGTATTGTTATTGAGCGAATTGCATATAAACCGCTGCGAAAGGCACCGCCTCTGGCTGTTTTAATTACTGCAATTGGTGTCAGCTTTTTCTTACAAAATGCATCCTTATTGATATTTAAAGCAAATCCGATTCCTTTTAAATCAATCATCAATGTGAAAGCAGTTCATATTGGCGGGGTAACAATTAATGGGATAACGGTAGTGACGTTGCTGGTTACCTTGGTCACCATGGTTATTTTGACAATGTTTATTAATAAGACGAAAGCAGGTAGTGCAATGCGCGCTGTTTCTGAAGATAAGGGAGCAGCACAATTGATGGGAATTAATGTGAACCGTACGATTTCCATGACATTTGCAATTGGTTCGGCTTTGGCTGCAATTGCAGGTATTTTATTTATTTGTCAGTATCAGTCTCTAAAGCCTACGATGGGAGCCCTGCCGGGAATTAAGGCTTTTGTTGCAGCAGTACTTGGCGGTATCGGAAGTGTTCCGGGTGCCATGCTTGGCGGTATCTTACTTGGTCTTGTCGAAAGTATTTCAAAAGCATACATTTCATCAGAACTATCTGATGCAATTGTATTTGGTGTATTGATCATGGTACTCTTACTGAAACCATCCGGATTATTGGGTGTACAACGAATAGAGAAAGTGTAGGTGATCAGGATGAGTACAAACGCGAATAATTTAAAAAAGAAAAATTTATTGAAAACTATGTCAATTGTAGGCAAACTGGTACTGATTATAGTGATCTATCTGATCATAGCCTATTGCGTAGAAAACAATATTTTTAATAGACAGATTAAATCCTTACTTGTTCCAATCGGAGCAAATGTAATACTGGCAGTATCCTTAAATCTGGTAACCGGCTTCCTCGGAGAGCTAAGTCTTGGTCATGCGGGCTTTATGTCAATCGGTGCCTATACCGGTGCTTTGTTTACCCTGAATATGGATTTGCCGGGACCGGTGGAATTTTTTATTGCAATCATCTTTGGAGGAATCGTGGCCGCGATCTTTGGTTTTCTGATCGGTATGCCGGTTCTGCGTCTTCGGGGAGATTATCTTGCCATTGTTACCCTGGCCTTTGGAGAAATCATTCGTTCCATTATCAATACCCTGTCTTTCCCGGCAGGAAAAGATAAAGCAGGTGAGCTCATTGTAAAAAAAGGAACCATGGGATTATCCGGTATTAAAACCTATGCCAATTATACCTGGGTATATTTTGCGGCAGTCATTACCATCATTATTATTGTCAATCTGGTAAAATCAAGACATGGTCGAATGATCACTTCCATTCGTGATAATTATATTGCGGCGGAGTCCATTGGTATTCGTGTCAGCAAATATAAAATTATGGCCTTTGTGATAGCCGCCTTTTTCGCCGGAGTAGCAGGTGTAATCAGCGGACACAATATCTCGATTATTAAGCCGGGCGACTATGATTACAACAGATCCATTGATATTCTGGTATTTGTAGTATTGGGCGGCATGGGAAATATTACGGGTTCTGTTATCTCGGCGATTATTCTTACCCTGGTTCCCGAATTGTTAAGACCGATCAAGGATTATAGAATGTTAATGTATGCGGTTGTACTGATTGCAATTATGTTATTTAATAATTCTAATTTCAGAGCGAGATTAAAAGAAAATGGAAGAATGCCAAAACTGGCCAGTTTATTGAAGATCGGAAAATAATAGTGAATAGAAAGCTTAGGAGGAACGGATATGGCCTTATTAGAAGTAAAAAACTTAGGGATTTCGTTCGGTGGCTTGAGGGCTGTTAATGAGGTTAACTTAAATATAGAAAATGGTCAGCTTTACGGTTTGATTGGACCGAACGGTGCAGGAAAAACAACGATTTTTAATCTCTTAACAGGTGTTTATCAACCAACGGACGGCACCATTTTACTGGATGGTGTTAATATCGTGGGTAAGTCAACAACAGATATTAATCTTGCTGGAATCGGTAGAACATTTCAGAATATACGTTTATTTAAGAACATGACAGTTTTGGACAACGTAAAGGTTGCATTGCATAATAAAGTCAAATATTCTTTATGGTCAGGTTTTTTCAGATTGCCCGGATTCTTTATAGGCGAGAAAATGATGAATGAACAGGCCAGAGAACTTTTGAAGGTATTTGATCTGGATAAAGAAGAGCAGTTTTTGGCATCTAATTTGCCCTATGGTAAGCAGAGAAAACTGGAGATCGCCAGAGCTCTTGCCACGAATCCCAAGTTATTGCTGCTCGATGAGCCTGCTGCGGGTATGAATCCCAATGAAACGGCAGAACTTATGAATACAATACAGTTAATCAGGGATAAATTTAATATTACCATACTTTTAATTGAACATGATATGAAACTGGTTGCCGGAATATGTGAGCAGATATTAGTACTTAATTTTGGAACGGAACTGGCACATGGAACTCCCGATGTGGTTCTTAATGATCCTGCGGTAATTACGGCATATCTGGGAGAATAGAAAACTGCACATTCCGGCAGAATGGAGGATTATTATGGCATTATTATCAGTTAAAGATTTAAATGTCTTTTACGGTGTAATACAGGCATTGAGAGGAATTTCCTTTGAGGTAAATGAAGGAGAAGTAATTGCCTTAATCGGAGCAAACGGAGCAGGCAAGACAACAATACTGCATACAATTACAGGACTGATTCCTGCAAAGACCGGAAGCATCGAATTTGAGGTACCGGTAAAAGAAACGGATGGGAATAATTCTGGCACCAGGGTAGAACTTAGAAAGACTCCGGCTCATAAAATAGTTACCATGGGTATGGCACATGTACCGGAAGGAAGAAGAATCTTTCAGGAATTAACCGTACTGGAAAACCTGAAAATGGGTGCATATACAAGAAAAGATACAAAAGAAATTGAAAAGACACTGGAAATGGTATATCATCGTTTCCCACGCCTTGCTGAGAGAAAATCACAATTGGCAGGAACCCTCAGCGGTGGAGAGCAGCAGATGCTTGCAATGGGAAGGGCATTGATGTCGCAGCCCAGGATTATTCTGATGGATGAGCCTTCTATGGGGCTGTCTCCTATCTTCGTAGAGGAAATTTTCAGCATTATAAAGGAGATCAGTAAAGGCGGGACGACAGTTCTTCTGGTAGAGCAGAATGCAAAGAAGGCATTATCCATTGCCAACAGAGCATATGTTCTAGAAACAGGTAAAATTGTTTTGGAAGGCAAAGCAAGTGATCTGATGAACGATGAATCTGTAAAAAAAGCATACTTAGGCGAATAGCAAAGATACATCCTTAATAGAAATAAAATAATTATAATCTGTTCATGATATGATTTATGATAACAAAAGCACGGATCGAAAACATTATCAGAATGGAAGGTGGTTGTTACTATGAAGTATGTAATTACAATTGCAAGAGGGTATGGAAGTGGTGGAAGAACAATAGGCAGGATGATGGCCGCAGAATTAAAGATTCCATTTTATGATCGGGAGCTGTTACGATTGGCTTCTGATGAAAGTGGAATAAACGAACAGTTATTTGCCCAGGTAGATGAGAAATTAAGAAAAAGTGCGTTATTTAAGATTGCAAAGAATATATATAAAGGTGAATTGATTCCTCCTGACAGTGATGATTTTGTTTCTAATGATAACTTATTTAATTATCAGGCGAAGATTATGAAGGAGCTTGCAGAATCTGAATCCTGTGTCATTGTAGGCCGTTGTGCAGATTATGTACTTAAGGACAATCCCAATGTGGTAAGGGTGTTTGTCCACGCTCCGATAGCGGCATGTATCCGTACCCTCAAAGAAATGACTGGTAAATCAGAGAAGGAAATCGAGCGGCAGATTTTATCCATCGATAAACACAGAGCGGATTATTATCAATACTATACCGGAAGAGATTGGCAGGATGCAAAAAATTACGATTTGTGTCTCAATAGTAATGAGCTTGGATTTAATAAATGTGTTGAAATTGTAAAAACATATTTGGATATTCGATTTCGATAATGCCCGTTATAAACAATGAATCATTGGCTGCAGAAGGTTAGCAAAGCGCTACCTTTCTGCAGCTTTTTATTTCTTATCCGGTAAAATGGCATACAGTTTCATACTGTAAATTAAATTCTACCCGGTACCCGGTGAAATGACTCGACGTCTCCTAGTGTTTGAAGGTCTGTCATGACAAAGTACCCGCAGGTTATTATAAAGGATGCTGCCATGAAGATAAAAGCTATTGATATGATATCAATAGTATGTTATACTTTACACCAAAAATCAGGGAAACAATGAAACAGCGAACAGGAAAAGAGGGAAAGCGATGATATCAGATAAGATGATGAATTTTGTGAAAACAAGCTCCGTAACAAGAGCAATGTTTGAAGAGGGCAAAAGGTTGGCCGCTATTTATGGGGCAGAGAATGTGTACGATTTTAGCTTGGGCAATCCCAGTGTGGAACCGCCGGAGAAGATTAAAGAAGCCCTTCTTCATATTATTCAGGAAGAAAGCCCCAATCTGGTCCATGGATATATGAATAATTCAGGTTATGAAGACGTCAGAGATAAAATTGCAGCATCGATTAATCAGAAGTTTGAAACGGAATTTGCAAGAGAGAATATTATTATGACAGTAGGTGCTGCCGGCGGTCTGAATGTTATTCTAAAGACGATTCTAAATCCCTTGGATGAAGTCATTGTATTTGCGCCCTTTTTTGGAGAATACCGTAACTATGTAAGTAATTTCGATGGTGAGCTGGTTGTTGTTTCCCCTAATACGGTAGATTTTCAGCCTAAGCTAGATGAATTTGAAGAGAAGATTACTGCGAGGACAAAGGCTGTGATCGTAAACACACCCAACAATCCTACAGGGGTTGTTTATTCCGAGGAAACAATTAAAAAATTGGCGGAAATATTGAATAGAAAGCAGAAAGAGTTAAATACTTCAATTTATCTGATATCAGATGAACCCTATCGTGAACTTGTTTATGATGGAGTCGAGGTTGTGTATCTTACAAAATATTACAACAATACAATTGTAGGTTATTCCTTTAGCAAATCATTATCTTTACCGGGAGAAAGAATCGGTTATCTGGTAATACCCAGGGAAGTTGATGACTATGATAATGTTCTTGTAGCCGCGAATGTGGCAAACCGTATTCTCGGATATGTGAATGCGCCCTCCCTGATACAGAGGACCGTTGCCCAGTGTCTCGATGTGAACGTAGATATTGAAGTCTATAACAGAAACCGGGAGCTTTTTTATCAAAGTCTGTTATCCTTTGGGTATGAATGTGTTAAGCCGCAGGGGACCTTTTACCTGTTTATAAAGTCCCTGGAAGAAGATGATAAAGCCTTTGTAGAGGCAGCAAAGAAGCATAATATTCTGATTGTACCAGGGTTTTCCTATGGATGTCCCGGATACTGCAGAATTGCCTATTGTGTAGACTATGATATGATCGTTCGCTCACTTACCGGATTTAAGGAGCTTGCAAACGAATATGGTGTTTTAAAATAAAGCAACGAATAATGGGAAAGGAAAATGCATTGAGGAAAATCATGCAATGGGATAATAAATGAAGCCTTGGGAAAATAACATCAGAAAAGTTGTTCCTTATGTTCCGGGGGAACAACCAAACAAAAAGGATATGGTAAAGCTCAATACCAATGAAAATCCTTATCCGCCTGCTCCCGGCGTGAAGAGGATTTTAAAGGAGCTGGATACGGATAGGTTAAGGCTTTACCCGGATCCTGCCATCAGATCACTGGCAGAGGAGCTGGCTCATTTTTATCACATAAAGGATAATCAGGTATTCATAGGGGTAGGATCAGATGATGTACTTGCTACAGCATTTATGACATTCTTTAATTCACAAAAGCCAATTCTGTTTCCTGATATTACCTATTCTTTTTATCCCGTATGGAGTGATTTGTTCCGGATTCCTTATGAGACGCCTGCTCTTGATCATAATTTCAGACTGGTCAAAGAGGATTATTATAAAGAAAATGGAGGTGTCGTTATTGCGAATCCCAATGCCCCCACCTCGATTTGTGAAGACTTATCTGTCTTAGAGGATATCATATTGCATAATCAGGATTGTGTCGTTATAGTGGATGAGGCCTATATTGATTTCTCACATCACTCTGCTCTGGATTTGATCAACCAATATGACAATGTTCTTGTGGTGCAAACATTTTCTAAATCCAGATCCATGGCGGGCATGAGAATCGGTTTTGCCATGGGACATCCTGATTTGATTAAGGCAATGAATGATGTGAAATATTCTTACAATTCTTATACCCTTAATACAGCTTCAATTCTTGCCGGAGTGGAGGCTGTGAAAGATGAGACTTACTTTAGGGAGGGAATCGATAAGATTATAAAAACAAGAGATTGGACGGAAGAAGCATTACGAGAGTTGGGATTTTCTTTTCCAGAATCCGGAGCTAATTTTATTTTTGCTTCTCATGATCAAATACCTGCCAAAGAACTATTTGAAGCCTTAAGAGAAAGTAATATATATGTTCGGTATTTTAATTTGCCCCGAATTAATAATCATCTTAGAATTACAATCGGGACACAAGAAGAGATGAAACAATTCATCACTTTTTTGAAAGACTATATATCAAAATATAGAAAGGGATAATGTGCTACGAATTGCCCGTTTCTTGTCCGAGTCTTTTGTTTTATGATATCTTTAAAGGAAAATGTATTGGGAGGGTGATAGAGAATGAGAATATTAATCGCTGAAGATGATTTTGCCAGCAGAAAATTTATGTTAAGATTTTTATCCAGATATGGAGAATGCGATGTTACAGTGGATGGTACAGAGGCAATCGAAGCATTTACAATGGCATTAGAATCTGAGGAAGGTTACGACTTAGTCTGCCTCGATATTATGATGCCCGTTCTGGACGGTTATCAGGCTTTAAAGAAAATCCGGGAAATCGAGAGAGAGAAAGGTATTTCGGAAGAAGAAGGGGCTAAAATCATCATGACTACGGCATTGAATGAGGGAAGGAATGTTACCAAAGCATTTGAATTAGGATGCAATGCTTATGCCGGAAAACCTATAGATCAGGATAAATTTGAAAATGTTCTGCGCAAACTGGAGCTGATTTAGGAGGTATGGCTATGAATTATCAAAAAGAACTGGACAAGTTAATCAGCCGCCATGAAGAAAAGAATGAAAAACCGAAGCTTTTCATCCATAGTTGTTGTGCGCCGTGCAGTAGTTATGTGCTGGAATATTTATCCAAACACTTTCTGATCACTATTTTTTACTATAATCCGAATATTTATCCGGAGGATGAATATGAGAGAAGGCGCAGGGAGCAGGTAACGCTGATTCAGATGATGAATTTAAGTTCTCCTGTTCAATTTATGGAAGGAAATTATCAACCAAAGAGTTTCTTTGATATGGCGAAAGGTTTGGAGGCGGAACAAGAGGGAGGGGAGCGGTGTTTCCTCTGTTATGAGATGAGATTAAGAGAAGCAGCCAGACTTGCCGGTGAATATCAATTTGATTATTTTACCACGACTCTGTCCATCAGTCCCTACAAGAATGCTGCCAAATTAAATGAAATCGGGAATCGTCTGGCAGAAGAATTTGGAATAGTATTTCTTCCATCTGATTTTAAAAAGAATAACGGATATCAGCGCTCGATTCAATTATCGAGAGAATATGAGCTTTACAGACAGGATTATTGCGGCTGTATTTACTCAAAGTTAGAAAGAGAACAACAAAAAGAGAGGTTGTGACTGTACAAATAAAGTCTGCACCAGATCGAACGGGAATGATCATAATAAAATTTATGCCGAAGGATAGCTGTAATAATGGTTGTCTTTTGGCTTTTTTCATGAAATTTTTGATCATAGTTGACAAAGCGTGCAGTCGAGGATTATAATAAAATTACGTTAATGATAATTATTATCATTTAAAACCGGGATAGAGGATGAATTGACAATAAGAGAGGATGTTTGTGATGACGTTACGTAATGGGAGAATTGGCAATACATATATTGTCGATTCAATTAATATAGATGTAGTAGCAATGCGCAGACTGGAAGCACTGGGACTGACAAGGGGAACACAGATTAAGGTTTTGAATTGTAACAGGGGTGGTGCTCTGGTTATTATGGTCAGAGGCAGCAGGCTTGCCATCGGAAAAGCAATCGCAGAATCCATACAGATGAAGGAGACAAAATAATGAGTGAAGAATTACAGGTTGGATTTGTGGGGAATCCCAATTGCGGTAAAACTACATTATTTAATGCTTATACCGGTGCGAATCTGAAGGTCGCCAACTGGCCCGGAGTAACTGTTGAGAAAAAGGAAGGGGCTTTTAAGTATCATGATTTACGTTTTAAATTGGTTGATTTACCTGGAATATACAGCTTGACTTCCTATACCATGGAAGAAAGATTGACGAGAGAATATATTTTGAACTCTAATGTGGATGTTATTATCAACATTGTAGATGCGTCCAGCTTAGAACGTAATTTATATCTGACCCTTCAATTGATTGAACTGGGAAAGCCGGTAGTGCTCGCTTTGAATATGATGGATATTGTGGAGGAGCGGGGCATGGAGCTGGATCTTCACAGACTCCCTGAGATGCTTGGGATACCGGTAATTCCCGTTTCAGCCAGAAAAAAGACCGGTCTTGATATTCTGATGCATACGGTAGCTCATCACAAGGATAAATATATCGACCATAATCTGGAACACCATCATGCGAAAAAGAATAGTATAAAAGTGGGTCATAAACACGAACATCACAAGGATTATCCCCTGGTTTACAATGATGTTATTGAAGATAAGATAGATGAAATCAGTGACTTGTTAAAATATAAGTATAAAATAAAAGAGAATTTAAGATGGTATGCGATCAAAATGCTGGAGAAGGACCAGGCGGTAATGGAGCTATATCCATTGGATTTATCCAGGATTGTCCCGGAAAGCTATGAAGAGGATATTATCAGCCAGAAGTACGATTTTATTGAAGAAATAATAGAAGAAGTACTGGTGAATAAAAGTACTAAAGCTGCAGCTACGGATAAAGTGGATCGGATTTTGACCCATCGCTATCTGGGCCTTCCAATTTTTCTCGGCATCATGGGATTGGTGTTTTTCCTAACCTTTCAAATCGGAGATTTGATTAAGGTTTTATTTGAAGGTGGTATCAGCGCATTCTCACATGGTGTGTATCAATTGCTCCAGGATATTGGTGCAGGTAGATTTGCCACCTCGCTAATTGTTGATGGGGTCATAGCCGGAGTGGGAGGAATTCTTACTTTTTTACCAAACATCTTTATTTTATTCCTGGCACTGGCCTATTTAGAGGATAGTGGATATATGTCAAGAGTGGCCTATATCATGGATGGGGTTATGGGAAAGCTGGGGTTGTCCGGAAGAGCTTTTATACCCATGCTTCTGGGCTTTGGATGTACGGTTCCTGCAATTATGGCTTCCAGATCGCTTGAGAACATGCGGGACAGAAGAAGAACAATTCTCGTAACACCATTTATGTCCTGTAGTGCAAGACTTCCCATTTACGTTCTGTTTTCTCAAATGTTCTTTGGGAATAATGCGATGATTGCCGCATATTCCATGTATTTGATCGGAATCGCGGTGGCAATCACCATTGCTTATATCATGCATAAGAATACAGAGGAACAAGGCAATAATACACTGCTTATTGAATTACCTGAATATAAAGCGCCCAACCTCAGAACAATCTTTATCTATGTATGGGAGAAGGTAAAAGATTATTTATCGAAGGCGGGTACGACAATATTTGCGGCATCGGTCATTATCTGGTTTATTCTGAACTACGGTCCCAACGGAATGGTAACAGATATGTCACAAAGTTTTGGAGCCTCCATTGGGAAAGCTGTTTCTCCCATTTTAGCGCCTGCAGGTCTGGGTATGTGGCAGGTTGTGCTTGCACTTATCTCCGGAGTTGCGGCCAAGGAAGTTGTAGTATCCAGTTTCGGAATATTATTTCAGATTGGCAATGTTTCCTCACCTCAGGGAATGTCAGATTTATCGCAAATTCTGTTGTATCACGGATTTGGGCCATTAAATGCATATGCCTTAATGGTATTTTGCTTGTTATATGTTCCCTGTGCTGCCACCATCGGAGTGATCCAGAGAGAAATGCGATCTGTGAAGTGGACATTGTTTACCATCCTGTTCCAATTGGGTGTGGCATGGCTGATGGCAACGTTGGTATACCAATTTGGAAGTTTATTGTTTCATTAATGTTTTTTGACGAAAGGAGGAAGAATTATGGCGGTTGTTATTGCGGCAATTGTTCTGGGTTATACAGGATATGTAATTTATAGAAAAGGGAAGGATCTAAAGGCAGGGAAAACCTGCTGCGGCGGATGTTCTTCCTGCAAATCAAAAGGAAAATGCGGCTATTGAGAGATTGCAAAAAATCTAAAAAACATTGGGATATTGCTGATATTCATGACAGCATCCGTTATTGGTTAGAACGCCACTGCTCACATCTGTAGGTGGGAGAGGGCGATGAAATTACTGATAATGGCTGCTGTCTTTTGATTTTTTCCTTTTATCTAAAAATGTTTTAAATAAAAAAAGGAAATGGGAAGTCCTTGTAGAATATTAGTAGTATAGGAATGATTTCGCCTTGTTGATACGAAACACAGGATTTTGATATCGTGCTTTGACAGTTGATATTCACATGTTACAGATATGTGCATCATGGAGGATTACGATGGAACCAATTATGAATATAAGGCAAAAGTTAGAGATCAGGGAGCATGAGATATTAAGTCCTTATGCGTCCTTCTCAGATTGTTCCAAAGGGAGAGACAAAGAGGAAGAGCTTTGTGATATTCGCCCAATTTATCAGCAGGATAGAGATCGTATTCTACATTCGAAGGCATTTCGTCGATTAAAGCATAAAACACAGGTTTTTCTTGCTCCGGAAGGAGATCACTATCGTACCAGACTAACCCATACGTTGGAAGTGGCTCAGATTGCCAGGACAATTGCAAAAGCGCTACTCTTGAATGAGGATTTAACGGAAGCAATTGCGCTGGGACATGATTTGGGACACACCCCTTTTGGGCATGCGGGAGAGCGTGCATTAAACCGAATTTGTCCTGATGGTTTTCAACATCATATGCAAAGTATCCGTGTCGTCGAGTTATTGGAGAAGCACGGGAACGGACTGAATTTAACCGTAGAAGTCAGAGATGGGATTAAAAATCATCAGACAGGTGGAAAAGCTTCCACGCTGGAGGGTAAAGTTGTTCGGCTGTGTGATAAGATTGCTTATATTAATCATGATATCGATGATGCCATTCGGGGACGTATTATTACAGAAGAGGAGATTCCGAATGAGTATACCGATATACTGGGACATAGTCTTGGGGAACGTTTGAATACCCTGATCCATAATATTGTAACAAATAGTGAAAACAAAAATGATATTATTATGTCACCGAAGATTGAAGCCGCTATGCGGCATTTACGCGAATATATGTTTTCCAGTGTTTATATGAATAAGAAGGCAAAGGGACAGGAAGAGCAGGCAGAACGGCTATTGGAGCAATTATTTCAATATTATGAAAGGCATTTATCGCGATTACCCGAGGAATATTATCATCGGATAGAGCAGTGGAATGAGCCTCCTTATCAGGCAGTATGTGATTATATCGCAGGAATGACGGATCGTTATGCGGTAGCGAAGTTTAAAGAATTGATGATACCATCAGCCTGGAGTGTTTACTAGAGGGGAAACTTGCGGAAGGAGTCGTTATGTATTATCCGGATGAGGTAGTCGAGGAAGTAAGAAGCAGAAATGATATTATCAGTGTAATTGGATCTTACATAAGATTACAGAAAAAGGGCAGCAATCATATGGGATTATGCCCCTTTCATAATGAGAAAACACCTTCCTTTTCTGTCAGTGCTTCAAAGCAGATGTATCATTGCTTTGGATGTGGTGTGGGAGGAAATGTGTTTACCTTTATCATGGAATATGAGAATTATACGTTTATTGAAGCATTGCGTTTTCTGGCCGAGCGTGTTGGAATTGCACTGCCGGAGCAAGAGTATTCTGAGGAGGCGAAAAGGCAGTCAGACTTAAAAAGCAGAATTTTAGAAGCAAATAAACAATCAGCCAAGTATTTTTATTATCAATTAAAGTCACAAAGAGGACAAGCTGCCCATCAATATTTGACGGATCGTGGTCTTTCAGAGGATATGATCAAGCAGTTCGGACTAGGATACTCCAACAAATTCAGCGATGATTTATACCAGTATTTAAAGGGTCTTGGCTATGAGGATGAGTTCCTGAAGGTAACGGGACTGGTTTCCATCGATGAAAAACGGGGCGGCAGCGATAAGTTCTGGAACAGAGTGATGTTTCCGATTATGGATGTGAACCATCGTGTCATTGGTTTTGGCGGACGTGTCATGGGAGAGGGAGAACCAAAATATCTGAATTCTCCCGAAACAGCGGTGTTTGATAAGAGCAGAAATTTATATGGTCTTAATTTTGCCAGAAGTGTACGGTCTTCCTATTTAATACTGTGCGAGGGGTATATGGATGTCATTGCCTTACATCAGGCGGGATTTAGCAACGCCGTAGCGGCACTTGGAACAGCATTTACCAGTTTTCATGCAAATCTGCTGAAACGTTATACCAATGAGGTACTGCTTACCTTTGATAGTGATTCCGCAGGTACACAGGCCGCACTTCGTGCGATCCCGATGTTAAAAGAAGCAGGAGTATCGGTAAAAGTTATTAATATGAAACCTTTAAAGGATCCGGATGAATTTATCAAGGCTTTGGGAGCGGCTGAATTTCAGCATAGAATTGAGGAAGCCAAAAGCAGTTTTTTCTTTGAAATTGAGATATTGCAGGGCAATTTTGATCTGAAGGATCCGGAGCAAAAGACAAGGTTCTTTCACGAAATAGCAAAAAAATTATTGAATTTTCCCGAAGAATTAGAACGTAATATTTACCTGGATGCGATCGCCAGAACTTATCAGGTGGATGTGGAGCAATTGAGAAAACTGGTGAATAAATATGGTTCTCAGATTGTACTGGGGATTCATGAACCCAAAGAAGCCAGGAATGACACGAATAGAACCAGGAAAAGTGCGGGGGAGGGTATCTCGCAATCCCAACGATTAATGCTTACGTGGCTGATCGAGGATCATAATCTCTTTGATAAGGTTAGCGGCATACTGGGCCCGGAGGATTTCACGGAGGGAATTTATCATGAGGTTGCCACATTAGTATTTGAACAATACCAAAAAGAGCATACAGTAAACCCGGCAAAAATCATTAACTGCTTTCTTAGCAGAGAAGAGCAAACGGAGGTGGCGGCACTGTTTTCTGCACAGATTCAAGGTGAGGCTGAAGATGTGAACTGGAAAAAGGCATTGTCAGAGACGGTGATACGTTTAAAAGAATATAATCTGGATAAACAGAGCTTAAAAGCGATTGAGGAGAATGATACTGTTTTACTGCAAAAGATCATAGCACAGAAGGCAGGTCTTAAGAAACACACCATAAAATTTGATAACTAGCCCGCATAAGCATTGCAGAATTAGAACTGCATATTTCATTAAATGATGGTTAGAATATAAAAAGAGTTTAAGAAGGAAGGATTATCAATGGACGAGAATATTGCTAAATTTACGGAGAGACTAAAGGAGCTGTTGGTTTTTGCAGAAAAGAAAAAGAATGTTCTGGAATTTCAGGAAGTAAATGACTTTTTTGCAGATATGGAACTGGACCCACAGAGAATAGAGAAAATATATGATTACCTCGACAAACATAATGTAGATGTATTAAGGATCTCAGAAGAGGATGAAGAGGATATTATTCTCGATGACGATGAAGAACTGGAACCATTGGACTTATCCATTCCTGAAGGAATTAATATTGAAGATCCCGTCCGTATGTATCTCAAGGAGATTGGAAAGGTCCCTCTTTTGAATGCAGATGAAGAAATAGAGTTGGCCAGAAAAATGGAGGATGGCGATGATTATGCAAAGAAGCGTCTTGCCGAGGCAAATCTTCGTCTTGTTGTAAGTATTGCAAAACGCTATGTAGGCCGTGGAATGTTATTTCTGGATTTAATTCAGGAAGGAAATCTTGGTTTGATAAAGGCGGTTGAAAAATTTGATTACCGTAAAGGATATAAGTTCAGTACCTATGCTACATGGTGGATCAGACAGGCGATAACAAGAGCCATTGCGGATCAGGCCAGAACCATACGCATCCCGGTGCATATGGTGGAGACCATCAATAAATTAACCAGGGTTCAGAGACAATTATTACAGGAATTGGGAAGAGAACCATCGCCGGAGGAAATATCCGAGGTAATGAACATGCCGGTTGAAAGAGTAAGAGAGATACAAAAGATTTCTCAGGAGCCGGTATCCCTTGAGACTCCCATTGGTGAGGAGGAGGATAGTCATCTGGGTGATTTTATACAAGATGATAATGTTCCTGTTCCGGCAGATGCGGCGGCATTTACGCTGTTAAAGGAGCAGCTGGTGGAGGTACTCGGAACGCTGACGGAAAGAGAGCAAAAAGTACTTCGCCTGCGTTTTGGACTTGATGATGGAAGAGCTCGCACCTTAGAGGAAGTCGGTAAGGAATTCAACGTTACCAGAGAGCGGATTCGACAGATCGAGGCAAAGGCACTGCGTAAATTAAGACATCCAAGCCGTAGCCGTAAGCTAAAGGATTATCTGGAATGATTTTGAATGATAGACAAATTGTTCGTTTCGGGAATGACATAGTTCCAATCATGTCACTTCGCAGCGAACAATTTTTTTATTATTGCCGAAACAGTAATAAACCTGACTCGGAAGAATTAATTGGTGAAATTATCATGGTAATGTGCAGGGAAAGATGATATGATTATTAGTAATCTTTAAATGCAGAGAAAACAGGAGGATCTTGTATGCAACTTTCAAAACGTCTGTATGCAGTTGCTGATATGGTTACGCTGGGAAATAGGGTTGCAGATATTGGTTGTGATCATGCTTATGTATCAATTTATCTAACTGAAAATGATATTTGCCCGCATGTCATTGCAATGGATGTCAATCAGGGTCCCATCGACAGAGCGAGGGAAAACATCAGAAGATATGGATTTGAAGACCGGATTGAGACCAGAAAATCCAATGGACTGGAGAAATTACATCTGGAGGAAGCGGATACCATATTGCTTGCGGGTATGGGCGGTGAACTGATGCTTCAGATCCTTACCTTACGGCAGGATATTCTGTCCGGTATTTCGGAATTAATTCTTCAGCCCCAGTCGGAAATTCATAAGGTAAGAATGGGTTTGGATAACATGGGATTTCTGATCATTTGTGAGAATATGATCGTTGATGAAGGCAAATATTATGTAGTGATGAAAGCAAGACCAATGAGAGCGATCAATGCTCCGGATGATTATAGATTAGTCAAAAAGGAAGATTTCTATTTCGGAAGATTGCTTTTGGAGGATAAACATCCGATGCTTATGGAATATTTAAATAGGGAATTGGAACAGTGTAATAGAATCTGTCATACACTGATGCAGGAAAACACGGAGAAATCAGTACAAAGGCAGAAGGAAATTATGGATAAAATTAATTTGATACAGACGGCAATGACTTATTTTAACTAGCTTAGAAATGGGAATGATCAATGGAGTGAAAAGGTAAAACATCTTCACATGTAAATTAGGGTCTGTTACCTAATATTTTCAGGCGATAGAAAGGCATGGTGATTTATATGAGTATGATTAAAGTAAAAATTAACGGGGAAATTCGGGAGTATCCGATGAATACTTCCCTGCTGGAAATCAGTAAAGAATACCAAAAAGAATATAGGGATGAAATTATTTTAGCCTTTGTTGATAATAAATTGAGAGAATTATTTAAGACTATCGGGAAAGACTGCAGTGTCAGATTTGTAACAACAGCCGAGGATGCGGGGCATAAAACCTATACCAGAGGAATGATACTGGTGATGCTAAAGGCCTTCTATTCGGAGTTTGGAAAAGATAATGTAGAGAAGGTAACGGTGCAATATTCCATAGACAATGGATTATACTGTGATTATAAGGGAAAGTTGGTGTTAACAAAAGAACGTATTCAGTCCGTAAAGAAGCGGATGGAGGATATTGTGAAAAGAGATATTCCGTTTCACAAGAGAAGCATCGGGACAGACGATGCGATAGAACTTTTCAGACAGTATCGAATGTTTGACAAAGAGAAACTATTTCGCTACAGAAGAGTATCCAAAGCCAATATCTACAATCTGGATGGTTTTGAGGACTATTATTATGGATATATGCCGCCAAGCTCCGGTATGCTCCGGTATTTTGATTTAAAGGAATATGGCGAAGGATTCTTATTGATTCTTCCGGTCAAAAATTCACCTACAGCTGTAGAGCAATTTGTACCGCAGAATAAACTCTTTTATACCCTGAAGGAATCCAATCAGTGGGGCGAGATGATGGGTATTGCAAATGTAGGATCACTTAATGATGTGATTGCCCAGGGTAAGTTTGGTGAACTTGTTTTGGTTCAGGAGGCTCTGCAGGAGAAAAAGATCAGTGATATCGCAGAAAATATAAAGAAGGCCGGAGGTAAGAAGTTTATCATGATTGCAGGACCGTCCTCCTCCGGTAAGACGACTTTTTCCCATCGATTGAGTATCCAACTAAAAGCACATGGTCTTAAACCCCACCCGATTGCCGTAGACAATTACTTTGTTGACCGGGAACTGACACCAAGAGACGAAAACGGCAATTTAAATTTTGAGACGCTCAAAGCAATCGATATTGCGCGATTTAATGAAGATATGAACGGTTTGTTATCAGGTAAGACGGTAGAGCTTCCAATCTTTAACTTTATAGCAGGGACAAGGGAGCATCAGGGTAATTCCCTGGCCCTTGGTAAAGATGATATTCTGGTAATCGAAGGGATTCACGGATTAAATGATGCACTTTCTTATTCCTTGCCTCGTGAAAGTAAGTATAAAATTTATATCAGTGCATTGACTCAGTTGAATATTGATGAACATAATCGGATCCCGACTACGGACGGAAGGTTAATTCGAAGGATGGTGCGTGATGCAAGAACCAGAGGAGCATCCGCGCAAAAGACAATATCCATGTGGCCTTCTGTTCGTAAGGGAGAAGAAGAGAATATCTTTCCGTTCCAGGAGGATGCAGACATTATGTTCAACTCGGCGTTAATCTATGAGCTGGCTATACTAAAGCAGTATGCGGAGCCGATTTTATTTGGCATTGACAGAAGCTGTGCTGAATATGTGGAAGCGAAGAGACTATTAAAATTTTTGGATTATTTTATTGGGATATCAAGTGAAGTAATTCCTAAGAATTCGATTTTAAAAGAATTTATCGGCGGTAGTTGTTTTAAGGTATGAGCAGCACGATAAGCCGGGTTCTGTCTTGAATGGTCATCTATCTTGACCATATGTTACCATATGGCTCGAGCATACGCTTTCGCGAATGCTCCGCGACCTACCCTAAAGCACGGCGGGCAACCGTATCGCTTTATGTTCGGTCTTGCTTCGGGTGGGGTTTACATATGCCCCTCCTGTTACCAGAAGGGCGGTGGTCTCTTAAGCCACCTTTCCATCCTTACCATCAAACGGACTGCTCTGTTTGATGGCGGTATATTTCTGTTGCACTGGCCTTGGAGTCGCCTCCACCGGACGTTATCCGGCACCCTGCCCTGTGAAGCCCGGACTTTCCTCGCTGATTAAGCGCGACCATTTGTGCTACTCACAACTTGTATTTTAACATGTAGCAGTGAAAATGTAAATGATAATCCGTTACCAGTCAGCCGTAATGGGAGAAGATCTACCAGTATTGTATTAATATTAAGAAAAATTTAAAGATTTATTCACTGCAGTATGTTAGGATTAGTGTGAATTATAAAAAGCTAATTCACACGTTGAATTGATGCGTGCAAGCAAGTAGCACGCGTGGACGTTAGTGTGAATTATAAAAAGCTAATTCACACGTTGAATTGATGCGTGCAAAATATCAGATACAAACTAAGGGTTTGCTGGGTGGCGTAAGGAAAATGAGGTCTCATATCAGGAGGTGATAGAATGGATCATGTTGGAATATTGGTCATTGATGATGATAAAGAAATTGCAGATCTTGTTGAGATCCATTTGGTGAGTGAGGGGTATCAGGTAAAAAAAGCAAACAGTGCAAGGGAAGGAATGCAGATTATGGAGACAGAGGATATCAAGCTCATTATTCTTGATATCATGATGCCCGGGATGGATGGTTTAACCCTTTGTAAAAAAATACGTGAGACATGTACCATACCGATTATTATGCTGAGTGCCAAATCAACTGATTTAGATAAGATCATAGGACTTGGTACCGGGGCGGATGATTATGTGACAAAACCCTTTAATCCGCTGGAGCTTACCGCAAGAGTGAAATCTCAGTTAAGAAGATATACAAAGTTCAATCCCAGTTCCCATGAGGAGAAACAGGACAAAGAGATCGTATTGGACCATTTGGTAATAAATAAAGAAAATCATAAAGTAAATGCTTATGGAAGAGATGTGAAACTTACTCCTATAGAATTCGATATTTTATATCTTCTTGCCGGTAATGTTGGAAGAGTTTTTTCTACGGATGAGATTTTTGAACGAGTGTGGAATGAAAAGATGTATGAAGCAAATAATACGGTAATGGTTCATATCCGAAGAATCAGAGAAAAAATAGAGATGGATTCCAGAAATTCGCAAATTATTAAAACAGTGTGGGGAGTTGGATATAAAATTGAAGAATAGCATATTTAAGAGCTTTCGATTTGAAATTGTATTATATAGCCTACTCAGCCTTTTGTATTCACTTTTATCCATAGCTGTGATTTATATTGGAATGTATATCATATCACGAGAAAGTATGATACGGTTATCCGGGATGTCTACGGTCATTATAACTGTCTTCACGGTGTCCATAGGTATCATATTGTTTATTACGTATTTTTTGCTGCTTACCAAGAAATTTATTATATACATCAGACAAATATCCGGGGGTATTAATGAAATATCCATGGGGAATCTGAATAATCGCATCAGAATCAAGAATGAGGATGAATTTGCTTTGATCGCGGACAAGTTAAATCAGATGGCGGATGATATTAAGGAAATCATGGAAAACGAGCGTCGCAGTGAAAATGCCAAAAATGAGCTGATTACAAGTGTTGCCCATGATTTAAGGACACCGCTTACCTCAATTATCGGTTATCTGGATTTGGTTTCATCAAAGAATTTATCAGAGGAGACACAAAAGAAATATATTGAAATTGCGTATAGTAAATCTAAGCGATTGGAAAGTCTGATTGAGGATTTGTTCACATATACAAAGTTTAACTTCGGAGAAGTAAAGCCCAATTACAGTGAAGTCGATATGGTAAAATTGATCGACCAGCTGTTGGACGAATTTTATCCCAGCTTTTCAGAGTTTGATTTGAAATATGAATTCATAACAGAAGAATCATCATCGGTAATCAAAGCCGACGGGGACCTTCTGGCAAGGGCTTTTGCCAACTTGATCAGCAATGCAATCAAGTATGGCGTTGAAGGAGAGCAAATCCAGCTGAATCTTATAAAGGTGGAGACGGGCGTAACCGTAATTATAAAAAATTATGGTGAAATCATTCCAAAGAAGGATCTGGAACAGATCTTCAGAAGATTTTATCGTGTAGAGTCTTCTAGATCAAGTGAAACAGGAGGAAGCGGCCTGGGGCTGGCAATTGCTCAATCAATTATTAAAATGCATGGCGGAGTGATTACTGCCAGGAGTGATGAAGATGGGACTGAGTTTCAGGTAGAGTTAAAGAACGAACCGGCAAAAAGAAGCGATATTGCCATGATTCTGACTGATAAATAAATTGAGCCATTCGATAGATCCGATGGCGACAATACATTCCGAATGTACTGATACGCTCACAAGATTCATCAAATGGCTTCAATCTAAGAAACTATGAAAACGGAAGAAGAAAAAATATACTACTATTATACCATAAATTGATAATAAAGATAGACCCTTTTTGAAAAATTAAAACTTTGTTAACATTTTTAATTATATAGGTTGTATCAGTGAAGTGAAACACTCTAAAATGTCTTAGCGACACCCTTTGCTGACTGAACCATTGTTATGTATTTTGGGTATCCATCTGCCAATATAATAACTGACGGCTACAATGGACGTCCCTGGTAATTCACGTTATGAATGATCCTTGAAAACCCTATATATATATGAAGAAACTCGAATGTAAAATAATGTAACTTGCTGAACGACTGATTCTAATAATTAAAAATAAATTTAACTTAGCATAATAGACGAATACCAAAACCTAATATCAAATCTTAACATCGAAGACGAATAGCAAAACCTAATATCAAATCTTAACATCAAAGACGAATAGCAAAACCCAATATAATAGCCTGACATCAGATCTAAAATTACAGCTTAATCAGTAGATGTCATGCCAATCTAAGGGAGAGGATATTGATTGGCCTGTACGGAATGAGTTTCTGCAAATGTAAATAACTTTCTGGAGATCCTAATTCGCTGATACATAGATGCATATGCAATTTCATCAACACCATCGATATAATTCAGGGTATATCTTTTATGAAATCCATGATCTCTTAATATGGCCACAGCTTTATTATAAGCAATAGCTGCCTCTGCCTCCGTCCGATATCTTCCAATCTGATAATCCCCATTGATGTGAATTTTAGCAAGGTATTCCGGTCTGCCCTTTCGAAGTACCTGGAACACTCCGTGATAATGGTTAATCAATTTAATATTGCCATAGCGAAAATCCGTTTCATCTCCATTAACGAAGAGGTAGTCCCTTCCTGCAACAGCGTAATTTATTATTCCATATCTGGAAAGCAGATTCACCTGCATCCCGTAATCTGTTACAAAAAGATGCCCTCCCCGCCTCAGAATTTTGTGATGAGCATAATAAAAGAGGTCATCAACATCGAATTTTAATGCGGTGTTTTTGTCCAGGTAATATAAAAAATATTTAGATCTCAAGTAAATAGGGTTCTTAAAGTAAATCTTATTCATCTTCAAATTATGTAAAACAACCCACTTATGAAAAGATAAGATACCTTCAGGATGATAATCTTCAAAGGCAAGGTTTACATCCTCAGACAATATTTTTCCGGCCAGCAGATAAGCTTTATTGGCATGCAATTCGGTTTGAAAACTTCCAAGACTAATGTGTTTTCCGTGATATGTAATTGAGGCTCTGTAATAGGTGGCCCCATTTTTTTTCGATGCAAAATATACACCGGGTAACATAAAATCACCCCTATTTCACTATATCAAAAAATAAATATAATCGCAAGAAATGAGTTGCAAAGCGAGTGAAATATGAACGAATTATTACATGATATTACTGTAGAAAACACCGTTTTTGCCTGTAAAACTCGTACTAAGACTGTAGAATATGTATAAAATGGAAATAAGTAGAGTAAAATTATTAATATATCGTTAATAATTTGTTAAAAATATCTTGTAATATTTGCACATAAAATGATAAATTTCGCAGCTGCATATTGTTATAATTTACTCTAAATGTTAAATAATGTAAGAGGCCTATCGTAGCTAATAACGAAAATGCAGGAATCTTATTGACATGAATTTAGGTGCTGACTATAATGCATGATAGCATCACCAATATACCATAAACTGGAAAAATTTATTGCAGAAAAGAGGAAAACCAAATGTCTAAGATATATGCGTTTCTTCAAAAGAAAAAAATGCATGAAAACCATATTGGAATTTATATGGTCATGATTGCATATGTGTTATCCTTTTTCATGCTGTTTATCGGATCTGATACTTTTTACAATATCAGTTCCAAGGCAGCAGAGGAAAACAACAATACTGATGAAGCAGCGAAGAAATTTACAAGTAATACCATTTACGAACCAAAAGTAGGGGAACCACTAAAACAAGTCATAGCCGTAAGCCTGATCAATCCTTATGATACAGAGGAGAAGAATGAGAGCGGACAGACGATGTTAACGGATGATACAAACTGGCTCCTTGGTTATGCCATGAATGCGCAGGAATATGATAGTTTGATGAATCAGCTGGATCAGTCAGGCATTATCAGGCAGTTAAGTAAGTCCTCCGGGAAGAAGGATCAGAAAAAGAGTCCTGTCAAAGAAATGGGAGGGAGTATTCATGTAACTGCGGAAGAGGTCGATATGCTGGAACGAATTGTTGAGGCAGAGGCGTCCGGGGAAGATATGATTGGAAAAATATTGATTGTTAATGTGGTGCTGAATCGAATCAAAGATGATACATTTCCTGATACAGTTGAGGGTGTAATATGCCAAAAGACAGACGGTGAGTATCAATTTTCACCCCTTGCCGATAAAAGGTTCTGGTCGGTGAAAATATCAAATGACACAGAAAAAGCTGTTCAGAGAGCACTTGATGGTGAGAACTATTCTGATGGCGCCTTATATTTTATGGCCAGAAAAAGAGCGAGGGGTTCAAGTGCCAGATGGTTTGATAAGAATCTGGAATGGCTCTTTCAACATGGCGGGCACGAATTCTATAAAAATAAATAATTATGCAACTATTGTATCCACGGGATAGGCATGTTATAATACATAAAACTTGCGAAGGTGATGATAAATTGACCTTTCAGGGATTATTCGTATCATGATAATCAGAATGAAAATACATTCATCAAAAAACAGGAAAAGGGGATTGGGATAATATGAACCTAATGTATAGGAGCACTAGAGACTCGGCAAACACAGTTACAGCTTCCCAGGCTGTATTGCAGGGCTTATCCGTGGATGGAGGCTTATTTGTACCGGAGAGCATTCCGGTTCTTTCAAAATCAATGGAGGAACTCACGAAATTGAATTATCGTGAGCTGGCATTTGAGGTAATGAAGCTTTATCTGACGGATTATACGGAAGAGGAACTTAAGGATTGTATTAACAAGGCATATGATGAGAAATTTGACTCTCCGGAGATTGCACCGATAAAAAAAGTAGGACAGGCATACTATCTGGAATTATTCCATGGAGCCACCATCGCCTTTAAAGATATGGCATTATCCATACTTCCCCATCTGCTTACCAAAGCAGCGAAAAAAAATGATGTCAGGGAAGAAATCGTGATACTTACTGCAACTTCAGGGGATACAGGTAAGGCTGCACTGGCTGGATTTGCTGACGTGGAAGGTACAAAGATCATCGTATTTTATCCTAAGGATGGTGTCAGCAAGGTACAGGAAAAGCAGATGCTGACACAGAAGGGGGAGAACACCTCCGTTGTGGGTATTTACGGTAACTTTGACGATGCGCAGACCGGCGTAAAAGAGATGTTTAATAACACAGAGTTAACGGACCGATTGATTCGCTCAGGATACCGTTTCTCTTCTGCCAATTCGATTAATATCGGCAGATTAGTACCTCAGATTGTTTATTATGTTCATTCCTATCTATCTTTATATAGAGAGAATCAGATTAAGCAGGGGGAGAAAATTAATGTCGTTGTGCCTACCGGTAATTTCGGTAACATACTGGCAGCATACTATGCAAAATGTATGGGAGTTCCCATTGACAAATTAATCTGTGCCTCCAATGAAAATAAAGTACTCTTTGATTTCTTCCAGACAGGCCGTTATGATAAAAACAGGGCATTTATTCTGACAGAATCTCCTTCCATGGACATTTTAGTTTCCAGCAATCTGGAGCGTCTGATTTATCATATTGCAGACAATGATTCTGAAAAGACGGCACAGTTTATGAAGGCATTATCTTCCCATGGTATTTACGAAATTACGGAAAGTATGAAAGAGAAACTGGACAGCTTTATAGGGGGATGGGCTACCACTGAAGAGACCAGAGAAGCAATTCATAAGGTTTATTCTGAAAGCGGTTATGTTATGGATACCCATACCGCAGTAGCGGAGAGTGTGTATAATAAATACATCAGCCAGACAGGGGATACAGCCAAAACCGTAATTATATCAACGGCAAGTCCCTATAAATTTGCCGAAAGTGTTCTGGCAGCAGTACAGACAGGTTCAGTTCCGGAGGATGATTATAATCAGGCAAAACTCCTTGAGAAGGTATCTAAGGTGGTGATTCCCAAGGCAGTGGAAGAATTGCGTACCGCACCGATCCTGCACAATATCGTATGCAAAAAGGAAGATATGCAGATTATTGTCGAAGATATTTTGAAAATAATCTAATTGTGACAAAAGCGTGACATAAATTTGACACATCCAAAGTGCATCATATAACCATAGTCAAAGCAATATTACAGAAAGCTCTGGTAATATCGTCCCAGACAGATGGGTCACATCCTATTCTGCATCTGTACGGGAGTGGCGTTATTCAGAGAAGATGTATAAGCGGGGATACTTCCCCTGTCAAGCAGTTTGACTAAGATATAGTCGTTTCAACCCAGATAAATACGGCGATTGAGAGATTTGGAACTGGTAAATAATCCAAATTACGAGGATAAAATACTTGACCTTTTTTCCCTTTATTGTTATAATCATCTTGTTGTTGGAATGATTATATTATGGCATTTCCTAGTCTGCTTTACATAGTTTTTATTAACTTAACTCAGCAGCGCGGAGATGCACGATATAATACCAAACCATATATTTTAAGGAGGAAGTAAGAATATGAAGAAGAATTTCTTTAAGAAGTTGTCCTTCGTTCTGGCATTGGCAATGTTGATTACATCAATCAGCCCAGCTGCCGGAGCATTCGCTGCTACTGCATTTAAACTTAATGCAACAAGCAAGGTTTTATATCTTGGCGTAGACGGCAAAGACAAGTATAACTTCAACATCACCGCTGGCAAGAAGACAGGTTACAAATATGCTTGGTCTTCTGCTAACAAGAAGGTTGCTACTGTAAATGCTAGCAATGGTATTGCAACTGCTGTTGCTCCTGGTAGCACAAAGATAACCTTAAAGGTTACAGATTCAAAGAAGAAGGCTGTTGGAAGCATTTCCGCAACCGTAACTGTAAGAGACAACATTAAGACCGTTGCAATCTCTAATCTGCCTGAAAAAGCAATTGCTGTTAATGCAGAATATGATTTCAACAGATCTTATACTACAGTATCTGGTTTAAAGAGCGGTTCCAAGTCTATCACAAGATGGGAAGTTAGTGATACAACAAACGCTTCTATCGTAGACTCTACTGGTGTATTCAAGGCAACTAAGGGTGGTAAGTATACGATCACTGCTAGAGCTTTCGAAACAACTGCAAACTACAATACATGGAAAACAAGCAAAGCTGCTTCTTTAGTATTAGCTGAAGTATCCGCTGAGATTACTGTTGCTCCTAGCGTTGTAAGCACAAAGCAGATCAACACAACTAAGTTTGCTGTAACATTTGACAGCGATATGACTGCATCTGATATTAAGACAGCATCTGCAGTATATCAGGTAATCAATGGTAAAGAAGTTTCTACTGGTACAGAGAAGATTAAGAGTGTATCCTTAGACACTACTGGTACAGTAGCAACAGTTGAAATGTATACAGCTTTCAATACTAAGACTGCTTACAACTATAAATTTGGTGATCTTGTTGGTACATTTACATCAGCAGATACATCTGCAAGCCAGATTGCTGGTATTGTATTTGATGATTTCAATGTAAATATGACAACAGGTGCTGGAGAAGATATGAAGAACCATGTATCTGCAGTTAATGCAGATGGCGTTGTTATTCTTACTGGAGCCAATGCATATGTAGCACCTTATTTAACATTTACCTATGGTGGAGATAATAACAAAGGCTTTACAGGTGGAAGTATGGCATACATCTACACTGAAGGCTATTCAGCAACTATCACTGCTAAGTTTGAAAGCTATGTTTATGATGAAGTTACAAAGCAATACAATGTAAAGACATTTACTGATGCAGCAGTTGCAACAGGTGTTAAGACATCCGTTGATAACAGCACATTACAGTTTGCTATTGCTACAGCAAGACCAGCTGATGATAAGTCGGCTTGGACAGATGGAAAGTCTTTAGCAGCTAAGGATGAAAGCTATCAGGTATTTGCAAGATATAAGAATACTACTGATGGTGCGAATGATGCTTGGTCCAAAGCCGGAGATCCTGCTAAAGCAGATTTCATCTATGAGTCAAGTAATACAGATATCTTATTAATCACTGGTAAATATTTCTATCCTGTATCTGCTGGTACAGTAACAGTAATTGTTAAGACAAATGATGCAAACGTTGCAGATCGTAAAGTAGTAAGTACATTCGATCTCACAATTAAACCAGCTAGAACGATGGGTACAGCTGCAATTGATAATAACGCTGTTGAAATTGGTAATAATACTAACGTAAACATTGGTGAAGTTGCAAAAGCTGTTATTACAGTTGCTGATAGCTTAGGTAATGCATTTGTTCCTATTGTAACATCTGAATTTATTAATAAACCAACTTCATCAGCTATCGTTCCTAATATTAATATAGTACCTGTAACTTCAGGAGATGACGTAGGTAAAGTAAATATTACTGTAGATGCTCATACAGCTGGTACACCTACTGGTGTCTATAACGTTAAGTTTACTGTGAAGTATCCTCGTGATAACACATCCAGAGATATCTATTTCAGAATCAATGTTAAAGATGGCGCTGTTGATTTAGTAGTTTCATCTTGGCAGTTAGTACTCTCTGATCAGACAGTAGATCTTAAGAACAATTCAGGTAAGAATATCGATATTAATGTATTTGGATTTAACAAATATGGTTCAAGAGTAGCAAAACTTGCTCCATCTGAATATGATGTTGTTCTTAAGAAGGGTGATACACCTGTTTATTTAGGCAGCAATACTCAGATCCCTGTAGTTTCTGTATCCGGTGGCGCTGCAACTGGTGCATTAGTGGCTTATGAAGCTAACAAGGCATACTTAGTAACTGCATCTGTAACTGGTGCAGGCGTAACTACAACTGGAAAAGTAGCTGGCTTCATTATCGGAGCACTTCCTTTCACAGTAACTGATACTACATCTTTGACTGTTGGCTTAAAGAATGGTACTGTAGATGCTGGTTCAATCTTAAAGATCGTACAAGACGGATTTAAGTTCCAGTTAAACGGTGCAGATATTGATGATACTAAAATTACTTCGATTGTTTATACCACTGGTTCTTCCTTAGTAACAGCTTCTGGTGCTGCTCTTTCAAGTGGCTTAAGTGGAAGTGATGTACGTATCGTATCTGTTGAGTATACAAAGACATACGATAATGGAAATAGCATGACTTATAAATATGATGTAAATACGACAATTAAAGTAAGATAATTAGTAAATTTGCATTAAAGTAAAAAGGCCCTATGTGTTACATCATAGGGCCTTTTCTTTATGCTTAATTATAGGTTGAACTAAGCGTAATCCACTGATTCTGCCAATTTCTGAATGGATGTAAATTACACTATTTATTCAATTACAATTTAATGAACGAATTACATACATATGTTAAACACTTTTATTAAACCTATTGAAGCAAAATATGATTACATAAGGATTTGCTATTGATGTAATAAGTAAAAATGTGTATAATAAATTGTACGTTTATTATAATGAAAAAGAGGAAACAATATATGAGTGATAATAAGGTAGGAAATATAAGCCAAGGTAATCGAATGAATAATACTAAAAAAAGACGGGAATCAAATCCAAACAAAAAATATGGTAATAGGCCACTAAATAATTCATTTATAAATACAAATTTAAATAAGTCCCGAGAAAAGGGGAAGGAGCAAAATGCGATATATCATGAGCCTTTTCAGTGGAAGTTGTTTCCTGTCATAATTATTGTTATGATAATACCATTAATTATGAGAGAAAAAGCTTTTACACCTCATTTAATGCAGTATAGTTGGTATCCAAATTCATCAATGGATTTTGATTTTTTTCTTTATTATAAACAATGGGCTTTTGTATTGATGGCAGCCATAATGGCGACAGTAATTTTTTATAAGTATTATACCAAAAGAAAAAGTATAAATTATATTACTTTGTTTATCCCACTTGGAATCTATGCGATTTTGTCTTTTCTTTCTGCACTGTTTTCAAAGAATCCGATTTTTAGTTTTGCTGGTTCTAAGGATCAATTTGAATCTGTCTGGGCATTGCTGGGGTACTGTATTGTTGTATTTTATATATTTAATATTATTAAATCAGAGAATGATGTGAAAAATATAATTAAGTTCCTGGGATGGGGATCCCTGGTGATGAGTTTATTGGGGCTTTCTCAATTCGTTGGAAAGAACTTTTTTGAAACAGATATGGGAAAGCGGTATATTGGAACTAAGGATGTACAGTTTAATTTCCCGGCAGGAAGAGTCTTTACAACTTTATTTAATCCTAATTATGTGGGTGTTTATGTTGCCCTGTTGGTTCCATTATTTGCTGTGTTATTATTGTTTAGTAAAAAAATAGTACATGCTATCTTCTATTTGGTTATTTTGGTTGGACTTGCTTTGTGTGCTGTGGGATCACAATCCTTGGCCGGATTTATGGGAATTATCGTTGCTTTTGTGGGTATTCTGATTTTTCTATGGAGATATCTTATTAAAAGGTTTTATATTACGATTCCGGTTGCAATTATTGTTGTAATTGCGTTGTTTATCTTAAACAATAAAACAGACAATTATATGTTAAATCGTGTACGTGATATAACGAAAATCCAGAAGACGGAGCATAATATTACCAATATCAGCACCAATGATGAGAATATATCCATTACGTATAAAGGGAATATCATGAATTATTCCTTTATGGTGAATGACGGTAATTCTTATTTGATCTTTTTGACGGATGAGAATAACAATACGATTAATTATACTTACAATTCTGAGACGAATGCATTTGAGTTGCAGGATGAGCGATTTCCTGCAGTTACTTATATGCCGGTACTTATCAATGAAACTATCGTTGCCTTTAAAGTTAATATAGATGGTAAAGACTGGGTGTTCTCAAATCAGACCGGAATGGATAACACATACTATTATCTGAATTCATTTGGTAAGTTTGACAAGATTATTCAACCGGAATCTGCTGTTTTTACGGATTATGATTCATTGGCTACCGGTCGTGGATATATCTGGTCGAGATCAATTCCTTTGGTAAAGAGCAATATCATATTGGGATCAGGTCCGGATACTTTTATTACAGAGTTTCCTCAACAGGATTATTTGGGATACTTCAATAATAATTATCAGGGAACAATTATTACGAAACCGCATAATTTATATTTGCAGATTGCAGTGCAGACAGGATTATTATCTTTGATTGCATTTCTTGTATTCTATGGTATGTATTTTATATGGAGTATAAAACTATATATCAGAGGACGTTTTAATAACTACTATGCTCAGGTTGGTGTTGCTATTTTTATTGGAACTATTGCATATATGGTGACAGGACTTACCAATGACTCCAGCGTCACAACTGCACCAATTTTCTGGACCCTGATTGGTTTGGGGATAACTATGAATTATTTGGCGAAACCGTTACTTATAAAAGAGCAGGAAGAAATGAAAGTTGCAAAAAGTAAAGAGTAACAGCAATTGGTAAGAACAGAAGGATTTAGAAGTGTATGAAATAAGTCTTTTATCACGTAGCACGATTGGAAAACGATTAGGATACTTAATTTGAGGCACTATACGGCTAATAAAAGATAAATGAATATCGGCATTATTATTTAAGGTGATGCGGGGTACATGATAAGATGATATCATATACCCTGCATTTCTCAGTGTGCCCGACCGGGCACAGGTTCTATAATCTACTATGAAAGGTTCGGGCAATTACTTCATCCTGCTGCTTTTTGCTCAGCGAATGGAAGTGTACGGCATAACCGGATACCCGTATGGTTAAGTTGGGATATTGCTCCGGATGGGTTTGTGCATCCAATAACATTGAGCGATTCAATACATTGACATTGATATGATGACCGTTGCTTTTAAAGTACCCATCCATCAGTGCTGTCAGATTATGAATGCGCTCTGAATCAGATTTACCAAGGGAATCAGGTGTTATAGTAAATGTGTAAGAGATACCGTCTCTGCAGCTGTCAAAATCTAATTTGGATACGGATTGAAGGGAGGCCAAAGCTCCGTTTTTATCACGCCCGTGCATGGGATTGGCACCGGGAGCAAAGGGTTCACCGTATTTTCTTCCATCTGGTGTTGCGCCGGTCTTCTTACCATATACCACATTGCTGGTGATGGTGAGAATTGATAACGTATGGATAGAGTTTCTATAAGCAGGATGCTTTTGCAATTTATGAATGAATTCATGAATCAGGTCTTTGGCGATTTGATCCACTCTTGCATCGTTATTACCAAAGGAAGGGTATTCCCCTTCGATATTAAAATCTGTGATGATACCACGGCTATCTTTTCTTGGCGTAACTTTGGCATAACGAATAGCGCTCAAGGAGTCTGCTACTACGGAGAGACCCGCGATTCCAAAGCCCATAAGACGTTCTACAGTTGTGTCATGAAGCGCCATTTGGAGTTTCTCATAGGCATACTTATCATGCATGAAGTGAATAACATTCATGGTGTTAACGTATAACTTACACAGCCAGTCCATCATGAAAAGAAAGTGCTGAAGGACATCGTTATAATCAAGGGGTTGTTCGGCATCAAATGACTTTCCTGATGGTCCGATCTGTTCGCCGCTTATTTCGTCCCTGCCTCCGTTTAGACTCATAAGAAGAACTTTGGCAAGATTACAGCGGGCACCGAAATATTGCATCTGTTTGCCAATCTTCATTGCGGATACACAGCATGCAATACCATAATCATCCCCGTATTCCGGCCGCATCAGGTCATCATTCTCGTATTGAATGGAGTCTGTTTCAATAGACATCTTTGCACAATATTTCTTGAAATTATCCGGTAATCGATCAGACCACAGAATGGTAAGATTAGGTTCGGGGGCTGGTGAGAGGGTAGTCAGGGTATGAAGAAAGCGGAAACTGTTTTTGGAAACAAGACTACGCCCGTCTAATGTCATTCCCCCCAGGGATTCTGTAATCCATAAAGGATCGCCGGCAAATAATTCGTTGTATTCGGGTGTACGTAATTGCCTTGCCATACGTAATTTTAAAATAAATTGATCGATGATCTCCTGAGCATCCGTTTCAGTAATAATTCCATTTCTCAAATCACGCTCGAAAAAGATGTCAAGAAAGGTTGCAGTGCGGCCCAAAGACATTGCAGCGCCATTCTGCTCTTTAATGGCGCCAAGATATGCAAAATATAACCATTGTACTGCTTCTTTAGCACAGGTGGCCGGGAGTGAAATGTCGATACCATAAGCAAGAGCCATATCCTTCAATTGCTTTAAGAAATCAATCTGACGGTACAACTCTTCCAGAGTACGGATGTTTTCTTCCGTCATCTGTAATAAGCCAAGGGTATGTTTATCCTTTTCCTTTTGCTCGATCAGGTAGTTTACCCCATATAAGGGTACCCGGCGGTAATCCCCGATGATTCGCCCTCTGCCATAGGCATCCGGAAGACCTGTTATGACGCCGCTTTTTCTGACTTTTTTCATTTCTGGGGTGTAGACGCGAAAGACACCATCGTTATGTGTGGTACGATAACGGAAATGCTCCTCCACTTCTTCTGACAGACTGTAGCCATAGGCTTCACAGGACTGTCTGGCCATTCGTATTCCGCCAAAGGGATTAACTCCTCGCTTTAAAGGAGCATCTGTCTGAAAACCAAAGATAAGTTCGTTTTCACGGTCAAGATAGGAAGGCTCATAGGTGAGTAAAGAAGAAACCTTCTCTGTATTAATAGATAAAACACCATTCTCTTGTTCCATTTTGGATAGGTCCTGGTATTTTTGGTTTAATAATAGGGTGCGATTGGTGGGTGGTGCTAAGAACTTCCCATCGCCTGTATATTCTGTATAATTCGTTAAGATAAAATCTCTTACATTAATTTCGTTCTGCCAATTTCCTGGATTAAAGTCATACCATGTGTTCATTTGATAACCTCCTTAAGATGTGTGTATTAGAGATCAGAGAAATACCTTTGTCTTTAACTTTGGTGGATATTACTTTTTCTCTGATCTCTAAAAATCAACAGTATTATCTCGGACGGTTTAAACAACAAAAAAAACCGCCTGAGCTTTGCCCAGGCGGTCGACAGTCTAATCCCACGTTCCGAAGCCGGAAGTTTGATATCGGTTCCTCGTGGTTCCCCACATATCCGCCAGTCCCGATATAATATTATTATAGAATAGAGCTATTTTCATGTCAATATAGTAAATTAAAAATGCATAAAAAGGGTCAGATGGTATAATGTTCACTCCTAGCACAATAATTAGGCACAATGATCTTGATAAAGAATACCGAAAAAGAGTATTTACATCCGTCAGTACTTTGGTTCTGGATTTTAGGACCTTATACGCTGCTATGTGATGTCGCTAAATATGATGTTGCTGATTTTGGACCATACTTTTCACTTGAGGGACCAATAACAATAAAGGAAGCAGAATAGTGGCAATAATAATACCTGATAAATTCTGTACCAGATTAAAGGGGATTCCTTTGATCGCAGATGCCAAACCACTGCCGGAGATAAA
>JAEXNR010000006.1 GCA_023439505.1 Bacillota bacterium | reverse complement strand
GTCATATTCCATAAATCCTGTTGGCTTTCCCATAATAATCCCTCCTATCCTCTGGTATTTGCATAAAATGCTTCTATTTGTGCCTGCTCACTGCTAAGACCCTTTTCTTCCATCTGAACAATGGTCTGGAGCATACGTCTGTAATCATGAGGTATGATCTTTTTAAATTTCGGTAAGTATGCATTGAAGTTATCCAGAATTTCTTTTCCTCTTACGGAATTGGTGAACTTCACATGCTCTGTGATCATCTCTTTTAATTCCATAACATCATATTTCTCTGCTACCGGCTCGAATGCTACCATTCCTTTGTTCAGCTTCTTATAAAGATCACTTTCTTCATCAAGGACATATGCAATACCACCGCTCATGCCTGCCGCAAAGTTTTTCCCTGTCTTACCAAGAACGGCAACACGGCCGCCGGTCATATATTCACAACCGTGATCACCGACACCTTCAACAACAGCCAACGCTCCGGAATTACGAACACAGAAACGTTCTCCGGCCACACCGTTAATAAAGGCTTTACCGCTTGTCGCACCGTAAAGTGCAACATTACCGATAATAATGTTCTCTTCTGCCTTAAAGGTACTTCCCTTTGGAGGGAATGCTACCAGCTTTCCGCCGGATAATCCTTTTCCAAAGTAGTCATTGCTGTCGCCTTCCAGCTCAATGGTCAGTCCCTTTGGTATAAATGCACCAAAGCTTTGTCCGCCGCTTCCCTGACACTCAATCGCATAAGTATCCTCCGGCAAGGTAGTGCCGTATTTTCTTGTAATCTCAGAACCAAGAATGGTGCCAAAGGTTCTATCCGTATTACCGATCTGCAATTTTACCTTCTGACCATGCTTATCTGTTAATTTAAATTTCTTAAGAAGGAATTTCTCATCAACGGATTTCTCCAGTTCAAAATCATAACTATGCTCCGGTTCAAAGTGGGTACTTTCCCCATCCTTGGTAAACGGATTATTCAGGATCGCATCCAGATTAACAAGCGTTGCTCGCTCATCCACCTTCACATCATCCCTTACTTTCAGGAGATCTGTACGGCCGATCAATTCTTCCAGGTTCTTTACACCAAGTTTTGCCATATGCTCACGAAGTTCCTCAGCGATAAATTTCATGAAGTTCTCCACATACTCCGGCTTACCTTTGAATTTCTTGCGAAGCTCCGGATTCTGTGTAGCCACACCTACCGGACAGGTATCCAGATTACATACTCTCATCATGACACAACCCATAGTAACCAGTGGCGCTGTGGCAAATCCGTATTCCTCTGCACCAAGCAGGGCTGCAACCAATACATCACGGCCGGTCATCAGCTTACCGTCGGTTTCAACAACAACTTTGGATCTGAGTCCGTTCATAATCAGGGTCTGATGTGTCTCTGCCAGGCCCAGCTCCCAGGGCAGTCCGGCATTATAGATAGAGGTTCTTGGAGCCGCTCCGGTGCCTCCGTCAAAGCCTGAGATTAAGATAACCTGCGCTCCTGCCTTAGCAACACCTGCGGCAATGGTACCAACACCTGCTTCGGAAACCAGCTTCACAGAGATTCTTGCGGCTTTATTCGCATTCTTTAAGTCAAAGATCAATTGCGCCAAATCCTCAATGGAATAGATATCATGATGAGGAGGAGGAGAAATAAGACCTACACCGGGAGTAGAATGTCTGGTCTTTGCAACCCAGGGATATACCTTCTCACCGGGCAGCTGACCACCTTCGCCGGGCTTTGCTCCCTGTGCCATCTTGATCTGGATTTCTTTTGCGCTTACCAGATATTCGGAAGTCACACCAAATCTTCCTGATGCCACCTGTTTAATTGCGGAGCAACGATTGAGTCCATCTTCTCCGATAGTAAGACGGTCCAGGCTCTCGCCGCCTTCACCGCTGTTGGACTTACCACCCAGACGGTTCATGGCAATCGCCATCGTCTCATGTGCTTCCTTAGAGATAGAACCATAGGACATGGCTCCGGTCTTAAACCGTTTTACAATGGAGTCCACACTTTCTACCTCATCTATGGAGATACCGCCATCTTCCGGATATTTCACATCCATCAGACCTCTTAAATTAACCTTTTCCTGCTCTGCACTAACTTCTCTGGAATATTCCTTAAACATCTCATAATTGCCGGTCCTGGTTGACTGCTGCAATAAATGAATGGTCTTGGGATTATAAAGGTGCTCTTCTTTTCCGCTTCTTAATTTATGGGAACCATTGCTGTCAAGGGTCATATCAAGATCCAGTCCCAGAGGATCAAATGCGTGGGAATGAAGGTTATCCACCTGCTTCTCCACTTCCTTGATTGTGATACCGCCAACACGGCTTACGGTTCCGGTAAAGTATTTGTCAATCACTTCTCTGCTGATACCGATGGCTTCAAAAATCTTGGAGCCCTGATAGGATTGGATGGTGGAGATACCCATCTTGGAAGCAATTTTTACAATCCCCTTTAATACTGCTTTGTTATAATCATCTACAGCTGCATAGTAGTCCTTGTCTAACATATTGGAGTTAATCAGCTGACGGATGGTATCCTGTGCCAGGTAGGGATTTACCGCACATGCGCCATATCCTAACAGACAGGCAAAGTGATGAACATCTCTTGGTTCCGCGCTTTCTACAATCATTGCTACCGCGGTTCTCTTCTTGGTACGTACCAGGTGCTGCTGCAGTGCGGATACGGCAAGCAGGGAAGGAATTGCAACATGATTCTCATCCACACCACGATCGGACAGAATCAGGATGTTGGCACCCTCTTTATAGGATCTGTCTGCTTCCATACACATACGGTCGATTGCCTTCTCAAGAGAAGTGTTTTTATAATACAGCATGGAGATCTCATCCACCTTAAATCCTTTGATCTTCATGGATTTAATTTTGAGTAAGTCTGTACTGGTTAAAATCGGATTATTTACTTTCAGTACTTTACAATTCTCCGCTTTCTCTTCTAATAGATTGCCATCCTCTCCGATATATACGGAAGTAGAGGTTACAATTTCCTCACGGATAGAGTCAATGGGGGGATTGGTTACCTGTGCAAATAACTGTTTAAAATAATTAAATAACGGCGGATTATTCTTTGACAATACCGGTAACGGTAAATCCACACCCATCGCACCTACGGGTTCCTGTCCGCCGGTAGCCATAGGAAGAATGGTGGTACGGTAATCTTCATAGGAATATCCAAAAGCCTTCTGTAACTTGGCCAGTTCCTCATCGCTGTATTGTAATACCTTCTTATTCGGTATATGCAGCTCTTTCAGTCTGACAAGGTTGGTATCAAGCCATTCACCGTAAGGTTGTTTGCCTGCATAATCGTTTTTTAAATCTTCATCATCGATAAGACATCCCTTCACCGTGTCAACAAGAAGCATCTTGCCGGGGCGAAGTCTTTCTTTCTTCAGAATCTTGTCCGCCGGGATATCAAGTACTCCGACTTCAGAAGAAAGAATTAACTGATCATCCTTCGTAATATAGTAACGGGATGGACGAAGACCATTACGGTCAAGTACCGCCCCCATCAAATCGCCATCGGAAAAGAGTATTGACGCAGGACCGTCCCAGGGTTCCATCATGGTTGCATAATACTGATAGAAATCCCTCTTCTCTCTTGAGATTGCGGAAGCATTGCTCCATGGTTCCGGAATGGTAATCATAACAGCCAGCGGAAGATCCATGCCGCTCATTACCAGAAACTCCAGGGTATTATCAAGCATCGCAGAGTCAGATCCCTCTGTATTGACCACAGGAAGCACCTTATGAAGTTCCCCTTTTAAATGCTCTGATTCCATGGTCTCTTCTCTGGCTAACATCTTATCCGCATTCCCTCTAATGGTATTAATCTCACCATTGTGTACAATCAGGCGGTTCGGATGCGCTCTTTGCCAGCTGGGATTGGTGTTGGTTGAGAAACGGGAATGCACAATTGCAATCGCACTTTCATAATTTACATCCTGTAAATCTTCAAAGAATAAACGCAGCTGTTTTACCAGGAACATACCTTTATATACGATGGTACGGCTGGATAAAGAAACCACATAGGTATTGTCGTTGCTTTGTTCAAAGATTCTTCTGATAATGTAGAGCTTTCTGTCAAAATCAAGCCCTTTATTTACATTCGCCGGCTTTTTGATAAAGCACTGCATAATATATGGCATACAGGCAACTGCTCTGTCACCTAAGGTCTCCGGTTTATTCGGTACAGTTCTCCATCCAAGGAATTTCAGTCCCTCTTTTTCAACTACGATCTCAAACATCTTCTTTGCCTGATTACGGCTCAATTCATCCTGAGGGAAGAAAAACATTCCGACACCGTATTCACGATCTGCACCAAGATCAATTTTCAGAGACTTTGTTACCTTTGAAAAAAACTTATGTGATATCTGAAGGAGAATTCCCACACCATCTCCCGTCTGCCCATTGGCATCCTTACCTGCACGATGTTCCAGATTCTCAACAATTTTCAGGGCATTCTCCACCGTTTCATGGGTCTTCTTACCTTTCATATGAACTATCGCGCCTATACCACAGTTATCATGCTCAAACCGGGGATCATATAGGCCCTGCGGAACCTGTGTTGCTTCCTCTCTAATCATTTCCTTCATAAGCCCTCTCTTTCTTAATATATCGGCATTTTAAACGCCTAAAGCCGTAATCATACGGCATATAAAACAGCAGCTGCACTATTATGCTTCTCATGATCCATATTTTGACGCTCTATGACAAAAAGATGGGCACAATAGAAAAAGGCATTAATGGACTTCACCTTAGTAAAATCCAAACGCCTTTGTTTGTTGTGATGATTATAATATATAATTCCTCCAATTGCAAGTAGAAATCTTTGCCGATTTTATGTTTTTTAATTATTTCACCATGTAATACTTAATTTTATAACGTATATACCCCTAAAACTTAATTTTATTTTGTTTCGGATTTTTTCAACAGATCATATTCGGTTTGTTCTTTTCTTTACCGGCTTTATTTTTTCCGGAAAAGCGCCGATATAACTATCATCTTATAAAAGTCAAAAAGAGGTTCATCGAATAACAACAGGAGGTTCCCGAATGGATATTAACCAATCAGGATTACCCGGATATAAAACAACGAAATCCGATCCGATTAAAACACAGAAGAATATTTCTGCTTCCACTAAGTCCATCACAGAGCAGCGTGAAGTAGCTCCTTTGGAATTAAAAGAAGGACAGATCATCAAGGGCAGAATTATTGACCATAGATATGATAATGTCACCCTTCAGCTGGATCCCGGAAAACAAATACTCACCGCGAAATTGTCCGGGGACATCCCACTCTCCATCGGAACGGATGCCAGCTTTCAGGTAACAGAGGATTCCTCCCGGAAAATCTCGCTCAAATATCTCCCCGCAGATCAAAAATCCCCCGCAGAGTCCACCATAGACAAAGCGCTGCTTGCGTCCAATTTCCCAAAGACCGATCGAAATCAGGCAATTGTGGGGGAGTTACTTCATTATCGTATGCCCATAGATAAGCAGACCTTACAGACCTTGATCCGGGCTTCCTATCTAAATCATGATGCCTCAGCCCAGTCTCTGGTACTACTGTATAAGAATAACATTCCGTTGACTGCAGTTAATATTGCACAGTTTGAATCCTACCAGCAGGGAACGCATCAGATGTTAAACCAGATCCGCAATCTCTTACAAGGTTCCCGGGTTCTGCTGTCGCCCGAAACATCGGACCCTCAGAGCGATGTGGATTTTCACCAGAACCTGATCCGAATTGTATTACATAATTCCGGCAAAGAGGAAACTGTAAAAGCTCCTATATCCCAGACAAAGCAAACCCCTCCCCTGCAACAGATTCCGGAGCGTGAGGAGCTGTCCCAGGTCGAAACTGCTCTCAGGCAGTACTCAGCGGGAGAGGAAAGCACTTTGAATCAGATCGGGGAGAATCCTCTCTTATCTGTTCCCATGCAGAAGCAGCCACTTATATTCACGGAGGATACTGTCTTTGAAAACCGGGAATTGCAGCAGATTTCCCCTCCGTCCCTGTTGCAGGGGGAACAGGACACAGAACTTCCTTCCGGTGATCCTATTTTTACCTACGGGAATAACGACAGGACTGATCTCAAATCTCTGTTATCCCCTCAGGAACATACCTCTTTGATGGAACTATTACAGAATTTCAAGGATGCCCCGGAATCAAAATCAGCCTTTACAGACAATACCATCACCCTTTTCCGGGTATTGGAATTGGTTCAAAAGGAACTTCCCAATATGAATCACTCCAAAGCAAAAGCGCTCCTTCGCTCTCCCTTATATCAGAAATTAATAGAAGAAGCACTTCTTCAAAAATGGACCATAAGTCCGGAAAAACTATCCAAGGATCAGGATAGTGTCCCGCAGCTTTATCAGAATCTTAGCGACGATTTAAAAAAACTGAATGAACTGCTAACATCTCATCAGGAGAGCATAAGAACCTCTGACTTTCAGGATTCTGTGAAAAGTCTTCAGGATAATCTTCAATTTATGAAGGATTTGAATCAGTTCTATACCTACGTGCAATTGCCGGTTCAATTCAGGAATCAGGATATCCATACGGATTTATATGTCTTTACAAAGAAGAAATCCCTGAAGGAGAGGGCAGAGGGTATCAGTGTACTTCTTCATCTTGACATGACCCATCTGGGTGCCGTTAATATATTGATACAATTAAATCATCCCGTAATCCAGGCAAAATTTTATCTTGAAGACGAAGCAGCTGTTACGTTGATTGTCAAACACTTGTCCTCCCTGGAAACTGCGTTAGAAAAGAAAGGCTATTCAATGCAGGCAGAGGTGAAAAGCACCTACCGAAAACCTGATTTTGCAAAGGATTTTATTGATCAGTCCGACGATGGTCCTGCGGTGAGCCGCTATACCTTTGATATCAGAACCTGATGCAAAAACGTATCCGTATTCCAGCCTCCGGGCAACTGGAATACGGATACGCTTTTTACGTTACCATCAATTGTTTTACTCACTGATTCTGCTGTCCAGATCATCAAAAAGGTAGGACAAGATGGCAGCCATACCAATAAATTCACAACCATAAATGGTTGCACTGTCATCTCCGGCCTGACTTCTTACAATCTGGACTACGCTATGCAAAACATTGTCATTGCCAAGATCAAGATTTGCACTAAAATAATAGCCCACCGGTAAGACACTTTCTGTTTTAAACCCAATACCTGATTTCGATATATTCGTGACCTCGATGGGCGCGTTCAAATCCTTTACCTGCACATTATCCTGTTTATAGAGATTTGAAATTTCCAGGGTCAGCTTAATCGAAATTCTTTTTTCTTTTCTTTTTTCCTCCACTTGGTAACCCTCCTGTGATTATCATTTGCACTTTTTTTACTATTATAACTTACTGTCCTCGTATGCACAACAGAGAAGATGCTGACATAGGTACAATATACTCCCCTGCGCTCTATCTTCTCTCAAATAAGATCGTTCCTTTCTTATTCCTGCTGTGAAGATGAAGAATTGCTCCGTTGATCATTGTCAGCTGGGGTGGTTTATGACCAATATCCGCATCCAAAATGATTGGCAGCTGAAGTTCCTCCAAAACGGATCGTACTGCTTCCTCATAGGTGGTATCATATTCTGAATGAAACATTGCAGGTCTGCCAAAGATAAATCCTCTGGCATATTGAAACCACCCGGCCTCTTTTAACTGCCATAATCCTCTGGTCAGTGCTTCGCTGCTCAAATCATAGCTTTCCAGAAACCATACAATCCCATCCTCTTTGTAACGCTCAATGAATTCCACTGTTTTATCAAAACGTGTTCCTACAAGACAAAGAAGAACATCCAGACATCCTCCCAACGCTCTTCCCTCCAATAGGATCTCTTCCTCTGAAGAGGGCAGCTCTTCCATGTCCCCGGGGATAGGAGCCCCTGTCCTTTCTCCATCTGCGGGACGCAGATTCCTCCAGCAAACCTCTGCATCAAGCTCGAATTCTTCCAATCCGGTTATTCTCTTTTTATAGCCATCCTGAAATCGGTCAAAGCTATGCTGCATGATCTCTTCTCCCTCCAGCAGCTTAACATTATCCGTCAGAGACGGATGCCAGTGGTCCATACCAAAGCTGCTGAAGTTATTCCCATAGATGGTTGCAATATCCAGATTGGTGGTGATGGTAAATGTCAACCCCGTCGTATCAGAAAAACCCTGAACCCATGTCGGATTTTCCCTGATTAGTTTCTCCTCCAGAAAAGGAAGCATCTCGACCAGAAAATCACCGCCACTGGCGGCATAAATCACTGATATTTCCGGATCTTTCACCAGGTCCATAAACTCTTTTGCTCTTGTCCGTCCATCACTGCTTCTTCCCTTACTATACTTCCGAACATTCGAGGTCTCAATCACCGGGTATCCCAATTCTTTAAAATGTCTTATTCCGCTCTCTAAGCGTACCAGATCTATTTCGGTTTCAAATCCCGAGGATGTTGCGGTTACTCCAATCTTATCTCCCTGCGCTAATCTCTTAGGGTATCTCATAACAATACCAAACCTTTCTGAATAATGTTCTTATTTCATTAATTTATCTACAAGATTCCGAATCTCATTCAGCTTCTCATCAGCGTCACCGGAATCAATTGCCTCTTTTACACAATTACCAATATGAGCATGTAATACCTCTCTGTTCACCTTACGCAGAATCGCTTCTGTTGCCATTAATTGATTAGAAATATCACAACAATATCGATCTTCATCTATCATACTTAAGATTCCGTCAATCTGTCCCCTTGCTGTTTTTAATAATCGAATGACTGTTTCTTTCTCTGCTCTCAAGTAAATCCTCCTTACTGTGGCTGCAAGCATGTTAAAAACATGGAGCATTCCCGCTAGTGCTTTCGCCGGAATACTCCACTCTATGATTTCCTTATGAATTTCCGTATTGATTCTCTGATCATCCTTAATTCATACAATGTTTGACTTCATGTTTATTCTATACTTCAGGGAATCTTGGTTAAAAAGCAGCGCTTACTCCGGGATATTCATCAGGAAAATAACCCCTTCTTTTGCGTTATCGATACAACTTCATATCCTGCTTCAGTAACAGAAGTTCTCAGGGTCTCATCAGAAATTTCACCATCAAAGCTTACGATTGCCCTGTTCTTCTTTAGTTCCACCTTTGCTTCCACACCATCAATTGCATTCAGTGCCTTCTCAACATGTGCCTGACAATGTGCACAGCTCATACCATTAATTTCTATAATTTTCCTCATATCATTCTCTCCTTAAAATACTGGATGATTACGTCTGCTCGTTGCACACCCCGGGGGGGTGTTAAATTTATGATAATCCTTTCCCGGATATTTGTCAATCACATAATTACCCTTGTATCCCGCCTTATGCTCTTGAACCAGGCTCCTTACCTCCTACTTAATTCTCCAGTCTCAATGTCTCCTCTTAATTCACCTCTCTCAACCTCCTCTCTTAATCTATCCTCTCAGACTTTTCTCTTGATTTGTCTCTCTCAGACTTTTCTCTTCCTCTATTTTCTCAAACTCTCCTCTTGCGCTATCCTCTCAGACTCCCTTTTACTCTCATCTCCCTGCAATTTCTTCCGATCTAAGTAAAAGACCTCAGCCCACAGGTAAATGACAAAACATCATTTCTCCCTGTAAGCCAAGGTCTCCTAAAAACGATATTCAACAGGATAACATCCTATAACTTTTTAATCCTCTCAATGGCTTCCACTGTACTTTCATAAGTACCAAAGGAAGTCAGTCTAAAGTATCCTTCACCGCTTGGTCCAAAACCGGAGCCCGGGGTACCAACAACATTGGCATTTTCCAGCAGATGATCAAAGAATTCCCAGGAAGTCATGCCCTTGGGCGTCTCAAGCCAGATATAGGGGGCATTTACGCCACCGGAAACTGTATAACCCGCGCTCAGTAATCCTTCTCTGATTACCTTCGCATTATTCATATAATATGCGATCTGCTCATTGGTCTGTTTCTTACCCTCTTCGGAATAAATTGCTGCACCTGCTGCCTGGGTAATATAAGGAGCACCGTTAAATTTGGTTCCGTGACGTCTTGCCCAGAGACTGTTCAACATAACATCACCACATTTTAATTCTTTGGGGATAACGGTAAATCCGAGTCTCGTTCCGGTAAATCCTGCTTTTTTAGAGAAACTGCGAATTTCAATCGCACAGGTCTTCGCCCCGTCACACTCATAAATGGTATGCGGCACATTTTCTTCGGAAATATATGCTTCATAAGCTGCGTCATATATGATAACAGCACCAACTTTATTGGCAAAATCAACCCATTTCTGTAACTCTTCCTTTGTGATGGTAGAGCCGGTAGGGTTGTTGGGGAAGCAAAGATAAATCATGTCAGGCTCTTCCTTTGGAAGCTCCGGTGCAAAGTTATTTTCTTTTGTACAAGGCATATATATTACGTTGGTCCATTTACCGGAATCCGGAAGATAGTCTCCGGTTCTGCCTTCCATAACATTGGAATCTACATATACCGGATAAACAGGATCACAAACCGCGATCTTATTGTCCTTTGAAAAGATCTCGCCAATATTTCCGGAATCACTTTTCGCACCATCACTGATGAAGATTTCATCCATCTCAAGGGTAACACCTCTGGACTTAAAATCATTGTCAATGATCGCACGACGCAGAAAGTCATAACCAAGATCAGGAGCGTATCCTTTAAATGTCTCCTTTACAGACATCTCGTCCACTGCATGATGCAATGCATCAATTACCGCCGGAGCCAATGGCAGTGTAACATCACCTATGCCCAGCCGGATAATTTTCTTATCCGGATTTGCTACCGTAAATTCTTTTACCTTCTTTCCTATGGTAGAGAACAGATAGCTCCCCGGTAATTTCAGATAATTCTCATTAATTTTAAACATAACATTTACCATTCCTCTCCAGAAACATGTCAGGACAGCAAGTCACACTCTCCTAAGATATAACGTTATAAGCCGTCTATTCCACTAAGCTTACATAATTTATACTGATTAATCAAGTTATTTTCTAAAATTTTTAACAAAGGCAGGTACTATGTTATTACAGTTCTATTTCCCCCTGGAAAACTTCAACAGCAGGTCCTTTCATATAGATTACCTGCTCTTCTTCGTCATATCTGATCTCCAGATCACCGCCAAGTAACGAAACCGTAACCTCTTGATCAGTAACGCCATTTAAAATACATGCCATAACACTTGCACAGGCACCTGTTCCGCACGCCAGAGTTTCTCCGGACCCACGCTCCCATACACGCATTTTTATATGTTTGCGGTCAATCACCTGAATAAACTCTGTATTAATTCTCTCCGGGAATGCCGCATGATGTTCAAACAACGGGCCGATTGCCTCTAAGGGGATTGTATCAGTATCATCAACAAAAACGATGGCATGGGGATTTCCCATGGAGACACATGTAATCCTATACTCCTTATCCCCCACTGTAATTGGTTCCATGAGCACAATTTCTTTCTCAGAAATCACAGGAACCAGCGAAGGTGTCGTGATCGGAGTGCCCATATTCACCGTAACATAAGTAACCTTATGATTCTCTACCGTAAGCACCAGATCCTTAATACCACCCAATGTCTCAATCCTTAGGTTTGTTTTATCAGTAAGCCCTTTATCATAGACAAATTTGGCAACGCAGCGAATACCATTGCCACACATTTGAGCTCTCGAACCGTCATTATTATACATATCCATCGTAAAGTCCGCCTGATCAGAGGGTCTGATCAATATCAGTCCATCCGATCCGATTCCAAAGTGCCTGTCACTTAATTTGACTGCTGTTTCCGGTATATGATCAATTAATTCTTTGGTGCAATCAATATAGACATAATCATTCCCGCAACCCTGCATTTTCGTAAATCTCATTACCATCCAACCTTTCTGTAATTACAATTCCCAATGTCTGTTTTGTTTTTTACGAATTAAGGATAAAACATTCGAAGAACCATCTCTGCCATTTCCACCAGATTTGTACCGCTGTCCATGCTGTTTTTCTGCAAATAACGGTGTGCTTCTTCCTCCGTCAGATTATTTCGATCCATTAATACAAGCTTTGCTCTTTTGATTAATTCTTTATCTTCTTCCGATCTTACCTTTGGCTTTTCTTTCTCACGTTTCTTTCTCTTCTGATATTGATACGTCATCATCTGCAACGTATTCAATAAATCAGTTGTCTTAATGGGCATTCGCAGACAGACAATGTTATCCTGACTGTATTCCAGTTTCTCAGGGGAAGCAATTAACAGCATCTCAAATCCCTTGGGCAAATAATTATTTAATTCACTGTAATGCATATCAGAAAAACGATATCCGCAAAGCACAATTCCTTCGTCTAAGTTATTGGCAATGCTGATAATCTGTGATCCTAAGGTACAAGGCTCACAGACATTGTATCCGTTTCTGGCCAATACATTCTTAATGCTGATGGCATCTTCCATCTTTGGGAATCCCACTATAATGCTAAACACATCTGTTCACCTCCGCTACTTACGCTTGATTGATCAACAACCTGAGATGATACAGATTAAATGCGATACAGATACTGATCCAACTCCCATTGTGTTACCTGCGTCTGATAATTTTCCCATTCTGTTTTCTTAGCTTCGATATATTTCTTAAAAATATGCTCTCCCAAAACTTCTGCGATAAAACTGCATTCTTCCAGTGATTTGACTGCTTCCCCAAGATTGGTGGGAAGACTCTTCACGTTAAGAGCAGTTCTCTCCTCCCGGGACATATTATATATATTTTTATCAATGCTATCCGGAGGCATTAACTGATTTTTAATTCCATCCAGACCGGCTGCCAGACAAACAGCCAGCGTTAAATAGGGATTTGCCGAAGGATCAGGGCATCTTAATTCTATTCTTGCAGAATTGCCTCTGCCGGAAGGAATACGAATCAAAGGACTACGGTTTGACGCGGACCATGCAATATAAACCGGCGCTTCGTAATTTGGTACAAGGCGCTTATAGGAATTAACAAGAGGATTTGTGATCGCCACCATATTCTCCATATGTTTCATAATCCCTGCAATAAAGTGATATGCTTCTTTGCTCATTCCAAGTTTTCCGTCGGGATCATGGAAGATATTCGTTCCGTTTTTCTTCAGTGACATATTCACATGCATACCGGAACCATCAACACCTGCCGCCGGCTTAGGCATAAAGCTGGCATGAAGTCCATGTCTTCTGGCAATGGTTCTGGCCACAAGCTTAAAGGTCATTATGGTATCCGCCGTTGTCAAAGCATCCTGATATTTGATGTCAATTTCATGCTGTGCGGGTGCAACCTCATGATGGGAGGCCTCAATGGAAAATCCCATCTCTTCCATGGTAAGTACCATATCACGTCTGGCATTCTCTCCAAGATCCAAAGGACCCACATCAAAGTACCCTGCACGCTCCGATGTTTTTGTTGTTGGCTGACCGTTTTCTTCTATATTATATAAGAAAAATTCCAATTCCGGACCCACATCAAACGTGTAGCCCATTTCTTCTGCCTGTTTTATTACGGATTTTAATACATATCTGGGGTCACCTTCAAAAGGCTTCCCTTCCACAGTATATACATCACAGATTAAGCGGGCAACTTTACCCTGCTGCGGTCTCCACGGGAATGTTACGTAAGTATCCAGATCCGGATATAAATACATATCCGATTCTTCAATTCTAACAAATCCCTCAATCGACGAACCGTCAAACATACATTCATTATTCAGGGCTCTTTCCAATTGTCCTGTTGTGATTGCAACATTTTTGAGATTACCAAACATATCCGTAAACTGTAAACGGATAAATTCTACGTCATCTTCTTCTACCATCCTGATGATATCCTGTTTTGTATAATGTTTCATTTTATCACTCCTTGCAATTTATTGTTTACACTTCGGGACATGATGCTGCTTTGCATCTACTCAAATACTCATTTACATGATTTTCAATTCATTTTACTGTTAAAAAAAGGCATAAGTTATCCTAAATTGAACCACTCTGCCCGCATTAATACGATGATAACAGCAGCATCTGCATTTTGTCAATAAGTTTTATATTTTCTTATTATTCTGCATCATCTGCCACAGCAGAATTTGACGCTGCTTTTATTATTGAATGGATTCTCTCATCTTATGCAGCATCAATTATAAATATCCATTTTATCGATATTTGTCGAATAAAAATCCAAATAATAAAGGAGCAGGGTAACAGTCTAAAATAATTATACAAGTTATACTTTTGATGTCAATATGCAGCCGATAATATAAGTAAAAATATACAAAAACAGGTCCTTATTACCATATTATGTTGTAATTTAAACAGTATTGATTTATACTATTATCAGTTGATATCAGGGGAGAATCAAATTGCAAATTAATGCATTTTTATTAGGGGAGAATTAAATTACATGTGAATGGATGTTCTGATTTTGGAGGATTGGATCGCGTGTCAATGGACGTTTTATTGGGGGAGAATTAAAGTGCAGATCGGAGAATTAATTATCGGGGGAAACATCGAACTGGAAGCAAGAAAGAATGGCAATACTATGACTTTTCGCAGTATCATTGAAACTATTAAGGATACGGCGATCTTTATTAAACCCATTAAAGTAAATGGTCAGACCGTCGGTTTTTCGGAAAACTGCATCCTCAATTTTTATTATAAAATTGATGGTAAATTATTTGTCTGGGAAAATGCAGCCATTAAATTAGTGAAGCTTAACACGGCGATCTATCACAAGGTCGATCTTCTCGGGGAAGGGAAACAATGCAACCGGAGAGAGGCTTATCGTATGTATCTTGGTGAGGAGATGCCCATTTATGTCAACTCAATTAACGGGCCGAATGCCGTCTCTGTCTTAATCAAGGATATCAGTGAGACCGGGATGGGTTTTATTTCTTCGGATGAATTTGAAATCGGCAGAACCGTCCGGATTAAGCTCAAGGATATGAACAGTGTGTTAAATCTGTCTGCTTTGATTGTAAGAAAGGAATTTACGGAGAATATTCAATCCTATTTATATGGATGCAGATTTACGGAAAAATGCCCACTACTCGGAAGATATATTGCCAGAAAACAGGAAGAATTCTTAAGGAAGAAAAATAGTGCATACTCTGCAAATCCATCCAGACAAAGAAGAAGTAACTAACGCCTGATTCGTTACTTCTTCTTTGTCTGTTTAAAAATTCAGAAAATAAGTTCTATCCTGTTTAATTGAAATAATTAAACGGAATTTTTCATCAGAGATTCAAAAAATTTCTGGAACATAACCTTGGGTTTGGAAAGCTTCATATGCTCGTTCATTACTTCCTCTATGAAATATTGCTGACTATCTACGGAATGTTCAGTATCTGATTCCATCTTTTCATAAGTTCCGTCTGCTTGTAATTGTCTTGCTTTTACCGTATCCGAAAGCATAACCTTTAAGATGTGAAGAATTTGATTCTTTACATCCTGATCCAGAATGGGACAGGCTATTTCAACTCTTCTGCTGGTATTTCTTGTCATCATATCCGCAGAGGAAATATATACTTTTGTATCTTTCCCTTTGCCAAAACAATAGATTCTGGGATGTTCCAGGAACCTGCCGACAATACTGTATACCAAAACATTATCTGTCTTACCGGGAATTTGCGGCAGAAGACAACAAATTCCCCTGATGATTAATTTTACCGTCACGCCCGCCTGGGATGCTTGTGACAGCTTATGAATCATCTCTTTATCCGTTAAGGAATTTGACTTTATGATGATTTCTGCTGTTTCTCCTTTTTGTGCTTTCTCAATCTCATTATCCATCATTGCCAGCATATATTTTTTAAATGAATTCGGTGCAACCAGAAGATAATTATAATGCCCGTCCAAATTGGAGATGGACATATTTTTGAAAAATTCCATTGCTTCATACCCGATTTCCTGATTTGCGGTAATTAAGGATAAATCGGTATAGAGCTTTGCTGTCTTCTCATTATAATTTCCGGTACCGATCTGGGTAATGTAACTAATCTTGTTTCGTTCTCTTCGGGTAATCAGGCAGATCTTGGAATGAACCTTAAAATCCTCGAATCCATAAATAACATTACAACCGGCATCTTCCAGACGTTCCGCCCATTCAATATTATTCTTTTCATCAAATCTTGCCTTCAACTCCATTAACACTGTAACTTCCTTGTTATTTTCTGCAGCATTGCACAGATAGTCAATAATTCGGGAACTACGAGCCAATCGGTAAATGGTTATCTTAATGGAGATTACATTGGGATCCTGTGCACTTTCTTTTAATAAATGCAGGAATGGCTCCATCTGATGATATGGATAAAACAACAGAATATCCTTCTTCTTACACTGTGAAGTAATGCTGTCAGTTTTGCTGACCGAGGCAGGGTAGACAGGTTCGAATGCCGGATAGCAAAGCAGTTTACTCATCTGGGTGGGAAGTTTGGATATTAATTTAAATGCGTAGTTCATTACCAGCGGTGCATTGCCGTGAAAAATCTGATTCTTGCCAAGCTTTAGCTTATCCATAAGAAAATGCATCAATGGTTTGTCCAGATGCCCCTTAATCTCAAGTCTTACCGGGGAGAGTCTGGATCTTTTCTTTAAAACTTTTTTCATTCTCTCTCTAAAATCATCGTCCACTTCAAAGACTTCATCTTCCGGGCTGATATCTGCATTTCTCGTTACCGTAATGATTGCACTGCTTTCAATTTTATACATTTCAAAGATTTCATTGATATGATCCAGAATAATAGCCTCTGTGAGGAGATATCTGGCTTGATTACCAGGAAGCATGATAAATTCAGGAATGGAGGGTGATATGGGAATCAGTCCAAAGAGATTTTCTCCGACGAAGCTGCATATAATGTACAATTCCTTATTCACCAGGTGGGGAAAGGGATGGCAGGAGTCAATAATCTGAGGGGATAGAATCGGTGTTATATAGGTGCTATAGTATTTATCTACAAACTTTTTCTCTGATTTAGATAATTCTTTACAATCCAGTTGACAGACACCAAATTCTCGCAGTTTCTTTTCCACCTCCAGATAAGTCTGATCCCGTTTTGCATAGAGTGGAATCACTGCCTCAAAGATCATATCCAGCTGTTGTTTTGGACTCATCCCTGTTTTATTGTCGACTGTCTCATGTTCCATCAGGGACAGATCATCAAGGCTCCCGACCCTGATCATGAAAAACTCATCTAAATTACTTGTAAAGATCGAAACGAATTTCAGCCGTTCCAAGATGGGGACGCTTTCATCCTGTGCTTCTTCCAGTACGCGTTCATTAAATTTTAGCCAGGACAATTCTCTGTTTTGCATAAAATTTTTATCTATCTCATCATGTTTATGACTCATCCGGCATCACCTCTGATTATTCTTTCGTACAGGTAACCCTCACGAATTCCATATTTACTTACCATAATCATTTCACTGTGAAAATAATCTGCAATCGTATCTAAAATTATCATTCCCGGAATAATGGTGTGTATTCTATCCGGAATATTTTGCAATACAGGTGTTATGGTTTTCCTATGACTATTCGTAAACTGCGTTAAGAGTTCTTTGATATGAGATATTTCTATGTTAATGTTATTTCCCGGCATATGAAACATCCTGTTATTTAATTTAGATGCAGCCCTGATGGTTCCGCCGACCCCACAGATTGTGGGAATCACCATAGATGCGATATCCAGGGCCTGTAGTTGTTCCAGGACCGTTTGCTTTATGATGTTGCGTTCTTCCTTTTTTGGAATTATTTTACTCACATTCTTCACATACAAATTCAGTGAGCCAATAGGCATACTGACTGCAAACAGAATTTCATTCTCACGAAAAGCAACCAATTCCGTACTGCCGCCTCCGATATCAACCACAATTCCTTCTTTGACAGAAACCGAATGGGTTGCTCCGATAAAGTCAAGGGTTGCCTCTTCCTTTCCGGATAACAATTCAATAGAATAACCTGTCATATCTTTCATGATCTCGATTACTTGTGCTGTATTGTCTATATTTCTTAAAGAGGCCGTCGCAAATACATGAGTATTCCCTTCATCAACTTGAAAGTTATCCAGTATTTCCTTATAATCGTTTAAGATCTCTCCGGCCTTTTCAATTCCCTGCCTGCTTAACTTATCGTCCTTCACGAAGTTTGCCAGACCGGCCATAGTCTTCTTCTCAAAAAGTAATTGAAAAGAATCCTGATTCATTTCATAAACACACATTCGTATCGTATTAGATCCCAAGTCTATGATTGCTTTGATCATTTAAGCCTCCATCGTCCATAATTCGCCTTTTTTTATCATTATAAAATAGACTGACAAATTAAATGTCAAATAGAAGTAAATTCTATGTTAAATTTAATTAAAATAATCATGAGGCAGCCTCAAATATATCTTAATACCTTTAAATTCGCACACATGGAATGAATGACCTCGATAAATTTCTGCGCAGAAGGAGATAACGTCTTACTTTTGTTATAAATTAAATAATAAGGATATTGAAATACTTCATCTGCCTCTCTCAGTTTTAGTTCCTTTAATAATCCGCGCTCAATTTCAAGTCTTACAGAATAGTATGGCATAATTGATATGCCGATATCCGCGTATACTGCCTGTTTTATGGCGTCAATGCTTCCGAAATACATGCTGATGTTTTCTGATACATTATATTTACTCATAATTTCTTTAAAAGAAGTAAACAACTGGGAACTGGTTCTGTGTACGACAAAACTTGCTTCATTTAAATCCTCTATATTTATCCATTCTTTCTTGCTTAAGCGATTTCTGGGTGACGCAACAAAAACCAGATCATCATCGAAGAGTTTTTCCGAGTAAACATGACTGCTGTAGTTAACATTACCTCCATTTACAGCGATATCAAGGGTACCATTGTCAACCAGGGTGGTAATTTCAGAAGTATCTGCAATATGAAGATCTACAATAATGCTGGGATATTGCTTTTGCATTTCGTTAATCACAATCGGTAAAATATAGGTCCCAGGCGTGTTGCTTCCTCCCAGATATAGCGTTCCTCCGATAAAAATCTTATGCTTGATCAAATTCCGTTCCATCTCTTCTACCGTGGTAAATATCTTTGTCGTATATTCGTAAAGCAATTCTCCGCTTTCACTGAGAATCACCTTGTTTCCAATGCGTATAAAGAGCTTTAACCCAAGCTGACTCTCCAGTTTTTTAACCTGTATAGACAAAGCCGGCTGACTGATATGCAGACTTTCAGACGCTTTCTTATAGCTGGTGTTCTTTGCTACCGTATGAAATATTTCCAGATAATGCAAGTCCATATTATTACTCCTTATTCTATAAATTCCCATAGCATATATTTTATTTATAGACTTCATAAAAACTATAAATTCGCCACTTCCCAATCCTTACGATATAATATACCCTGACGAAATAAGTGTAAAAAGGAGGGGATACTATGTCAGACGCATTTTTAATACCATTAAAAGTTTTTGGACTTGGCTTTACGATATCCATGGGCATATCATTACTTATAAAACTTTTATTGGATGCCATAAAGCATATTTCGAAAGAGTAGGAAAAGCCACATGCATTATAACATAATCTTAAATAGAAAGACAGGTGTTTCATATTAATCCATTCGATTTATTTCAAGGAATCGGTACCATGTTTTCACAGGAGCCTAAGATTGTTATTTTTCGTATTCTGCTTATATTTTTAGGTATACTGCTTGTATATCTTGGGGCAAAGAAAGTATTGGAACCGTTAATCATGATCCCCATGGGATTTGGAATGTCTGCAATTAATGCAGGTGTTCTCTTTATTGAAGCAGGTAAGGTGGGCAATTTATTTATTGATCCAATGGTTAGCAATACGGACCAGCTGATGAATATTATGCAGATTGATTTTCTCCAGCCAATCTACACTTTTACTTTCAGCAACGGTTTAATTGCATGCCTGGTTTTTATGGGTATCGGTGTAATTACTGATATCGGAATGGTTCTGGCGCATCCTTTTATCGGAATGTTTATTGCAATGTTCGCCGAACTTGGTACTGTTGCAACATTCCCAATTGCAAGATTATTAGGTCTATCCAATGGTGAAGCAGCTGCGGTATCCATTATTGGCGGTGCCGATGGACCAATGGTGCTGTTTACTTCTTTGACTCTGGCTAAAGATTTATTTGTTCCCATTACGATTGTTGCATACCTATACTTAAGTTTAACTTATGGAGGCTATCCGTTTTTGATTCGATTAATGATACCAAAAGAATTAAGGGGAAAGGTAATTGAAACAAAATCAGAGAAGGTTCGAAAGATTACTTCCAAAGAGAAACTAATATTTGCCGTTGTGGCGAATACGCTGTTGTGCTTGTTATTCCCTGTTGCAGCTCCATTGTTTTTAAGTTTCTTCATCGGAATCGCGGTTCGGGAATCCGGCTTAGATAAATACACCCAATTAATTGAAAATATCTTTTTGTACAGCGCAACCTTTTTCCTTGGATTAATGCTGGGTGTCCTTTGTGATGCGAAAACTATATTGGATCCAAAGATTTTGCTCTTACTTTTACTGGGTATGCTGGCATTATTGCTTTCCGGCATTGGAGGTATTCTGGGCGGTTATATTGTTTATTTATTAACAAAGAAAAACTTTAATCCGGTGGTAGGTATTGCCGGAGTATCCTGTGTTCCTACTACTGCAAAAGTGGCACAAAAAGAAGTTTCTAAAGTAAATAAGATGAGCTTTGTCATGGAATATGCATTAAGTGCCAATATCTGCGGTGTAATAACAACAGCCATTCTTACAGGAATTTATGTAACGTTAATATCACATATGTAGAAGGAACAACTGGTCAGCCTGCCGATTCATCGTAGCTTAAGGCCTGCCGGAACAGATGGTCAACTCATTACATTAAAAAAACAGCTTTGTTCCCCGTTGAATGAAGCTGTTTTCTCTGTTTTATGGGATTTGATTATCATCCTTCATGATCTGTATCCCCCTATGCTCGACGGCAGTTGAGAACACAATCTGTGTACTGGTCTTTCCAAATCGCTGAACCTGTCCGATAAAAACATCCAAATCCATCGTGCTTTTGAAACATACTTTAATTAACATGGAATAATTTCCCGTCACACAGTTACACTCTAATACGTTGGGGCAGGCTTTAATAAAGGGATAAAACACCGGTTTTTGCGCCGGCTCGACTTCCATGTTAATAAAAGCCGTAATGTGATACCCCAGTTGAAGCCAGTTAATCTCTGTGTGATAACCTTTGATAATTCCATCATTCTCAAGCCTTCCAATTCTAGCCGCCACCGCAGGTGAGGAGAGATAAACCTTTTCCGCCAGTTGTTTTAACGGTATTCTGGCGTTTTCCTGCAGCATTAATATAATTTGTTCATCAATATGATCCATCTTCATCCTCCATCATGATCTTTTTAATATTTTAAACTCTGAAGCCGTATAATTCAATAGTGTTAGTGGACCAACACTTACTTTTTTAAGTTTTTTTGTTTTATAAAGTAAGAAGCACTATAATATTAATTATCTGCGGTAACATACATGAATTACTTATTTATTTCAGGTAACTTCTGATGATAAACAAAAACTGCTGCACAACCTGAATGGCAGTGCAGCAGCGCACGGTTTCTAACGATATCATTTTCACCTGTAGTTAATCTTATCAGCTCCCCTGCTTTCATCCTTCGATCCACTGATCCAGTAAATCAGATATATTTTTATTCAGAACATAAACCATACTGTCTATGCCCAAAGCAGAGTCGGTGATGCTATAACAAAGTTGCTTTTCTACATTATCTTCACCGATATACAAAGTGATACTATACTCTGCTCCCGGCTTTAAATATCCGCGTTCAAAGGACTCAGCCTTAGATATCCGTTCTGAATAGACCAAATGATCAATGATTTCATAGAAGGAACTTATTTTTTGCTTGTCATCAATCTGGCAGGTCTCATCCTGCGGCTGTCTGATCAGCTTTATCTTATTGGTATGAAGCAGCCAGTCCTTGTCAATACGAATCTCATTCGTGCTCAACCATCTTACCAAACTGTCTTCTATATTTTCTTTGATTACATAATGATAGTTCAAGGTAGTAATGGTACGATCAACCGGAGAATAATATAGCCGTTCAATGGTATTGTCCGTTTTATAAAATGACATCTGATATTTGATTCCGTTCTTAATCTCTTCCTTCTTGTTAACGGGTGTCCGGCTGGTATAGTGAAGTGAATTCAGAATGGAAAACAGCTGTTGAACCTGAGTTTTATCTTCCATGATATAATAGTAACCTGAGCTCCCCAAAAGTGTGTCAATCCTGGTGATCTCATCCGATGATATTCCTAATTTCATCAATCCATTTTCCTGATTCAATGTACCTGATACCCATATAATAATCATACTGATGATGATCAGACTAAAAGCCAATCCTATGATGGACAATATCCTTCTCTTCAAAATAATTCCCTCTATTTCTTGCTTAAACTTCCTTCCAGAAGAAAACCAGCTGCTGCTCCTCTATTCTTTGTCTGCTGTTTGATCAGGAGAAAGACCCATTGAACTTTTTACGATTTCCTCCAGCATCATAACATAATCTTCAAATTCTTTTCTACCGTTTTCAGATATACAATACGTCGTTTTCGTTTTTTTTGCAACAATTTTTTTAGAAGATGTTAAATAACCCATATCTTCCAATTTACTCAACTGCACACTAAGGTTCCCATCCGTTGCTTTTATAACCTCTTTTAATGTATTAAAATCTTTCTTCCCCGATATCAGTGCCGATAGAACTGCTATTCTAAGTTTTGTCTGAAATGCTTCCGGTATTTCATGAAGTTCCATCCGTTACTCCTCTCCTATAAGTTTACTATCCTTTTTTCTTTCCACCGGAAACTGATTCCCAAATATAATAACACAATGCCTGTCAGAAGTCCCATCAACCTGGTGGTTAAATAAATACTGATAGGATCACCTGAAAGAATTGCCGTTCCTGACACCTGCCCGGCGTAAAACAAGACCAAAACCAAAATCAGATAGACCACGCTTAAAACTTTGCAGCCTAACTTATCCGTAAGGACCCCGGTAACAAAAATTCCGATTCCCACAGAAACATTTCTAATGATTTCGATTACGGTAATCAGAATAAGATAAAAATCAGAGTTAGCGGTATACCGAAGTGCCTCTCCCACTCCATCGTATAATGATATCTTTAGAACATACAGAATCAAGTCGGAGGAGAGTAGAATAAATCCCCATATACTGATTAACTGAAAGCTCAAACCTTCTCCCGATTGACTGGATTTCTTCACAAAATAAATCAGAATTCCGATCTCGATAAGTAACAGGATGATATTCATCAGGGAAGATGCCATACTCATCCTGGATATCGCCCGAAGGGAATTACCACCTCCCCCATTCTTACCCCTGATTACCAACATAGGTAAAAGAATGGATTGAACGATTGCTATCACCTGTATCACCCCAAATAAAATAAAAAATGTTGCTGACTTTTGCAAGGATTGTTTTGTCTTTCGGAATATCTCCTTAATAATATTGATATCCTCCATCATCTGTTCTACCTTAGCCTGTTGCTTCATTAAAATACCCTCTTTTCATCCAATCATTTCAATTGTGTAATTACAGGTATGGTTCAATGATCCTACCAAATCATCACAATCAATTTACTTTATATTATAAAGTACTTTATCAATTTGTCAATCCTTAAATTAATTTTATTGAAATTTCATGCAAGATGTTCCGGATTATCGTTCAAGACAAATGTGTTCCTTATTATATGAGGAGAGAACCGTAACATTGTTCTGTCTTATTCAGGATAATTCACCGGGTAAATATTGTTGTTCCTTTTGAGATATGATACACTAAATGTAATTTATGAGGAGAAACAAGGAATAAGGAATGGATAGGAGCAGACAAATCATGTACCGGATCGCTGTAATAGAGGATGATACCCAGCTTTGTGAAACCATCTCACAAATGCTCGATAAATATGGATATGAGGCGGTTACAGATTTTAATTACCGCAATCTATGTGAAGATATAGGAAAAAGAAACCTGCACCTGATTTTGCTGGATATCAATCTGCCCTATTATGACGGATACCACATTGCACAAGAGATCCGCCGGACAAGTACGCTTCCTATTATTATGATCTCTGCAAGAGAAACAGAATCAGAGCAAATCCGGGGATTTGATGCAGGCGCGGATGATTATCTGATAAAGCCCTTTAGTATGGAGATGCTGAAAGTGAAAATCAATGCCTGTATCAGACGTGCTTATCAGGTCTTTGTGCAGGAACCCGACGTAATCACCCTTGGAAACTTTTCTGTTGACCAGCGGACTTTTTTGATGCGCTATCTTGATCAGAGTATCGAGTTGACCAAAAATGAGTTTAAAATAATCAGTGCATTGGCGCAGCATTACAAAACCATAGTAAAACGCGAATATCTTCTTCAGGAACTTTGGGATGATATGACCTTCGTCGAAGATAACACCCTGAATGTCAATATCTCAAGGATAAAAAACAAACTGCAGTCCATCGGTCTGACGGATGTTATTCATACAAAACGTGGCGAAGGATATCTCTTTACACTGGAATAATGTCTGCTGCCAAGGTACAGGCAATAGAAAGGACATGGTGATGAATATGAAAACATACAGGAATTTCCTTTTGGATCAGCTTTGGGACCTGATAGGGTATCTTTGTGTCACTGTTTTAATCGTATTCTATTTTTATTTAAAATCCGATCATCGGATGGACCTTCTTTACCCATTGGTATTGATGCTATTTGTATTTTGCGTGATCACGACATTGAAGGCGATCCGATACTCTCGTTTTCATAAGACGCTATATTCCGGCACATATACAGAATTTCTTACCCTGAACCCATCCTTTCAGGAAAGGGAAGTGATAGAAGTACTGCAAAAATTACAGAAAGAGTTTCACAGCCAATTAGGACAGGAAATCATGCAGCGGGAAAAGACCTATGCGTTTGTGGCACATATGGCCCATGATCTTAAAATTCCGGTTTCCGTCATGAAACTCATATTGGAAGAAGAAAATGCTCCGCTATCATCGGAGGTTTCTCATAAGATTTTGCAGGAAAGTGACAAATTATTAGATAAGCTGTCACAACTATTAAGTTACTTACGTTTGGGACGGTTTGAGAAGGATTATACCATTGAAGAAGTGAATTTAATTGAAGAAATCCGCAATGCAATTAATTATAAAAAAGACTATTTTATTTTAAATCATATTTATCCTCAGTTTCATTCAAACACGGAGTCTGTTTCGGTGTATACCGATCGAAAATGGAACGGGATGCTATTGGATCAGTTGATCTCCAATGCAGTCAAATATTCTGCGGTTAAGCAACAAAAGGGTTATATTCTATTCGAAGTTATTTCAACCGGTCAGGAAGTTGAATTAGCAATTACTGACAATGGAATCGGCATTCCCTCTTATGATATCCCCCGCATATTCGAACCTTTTTTTACAGGGGAAAATGGAAGACTTGTAAGAATGAGCTCCGGAATCGGTCTTTACCTTTGCCGCACCATTGCAGACAAACTGGGACATTCGCTTAAGATTGAATCAGTTTATGGGGAACGAACCTGTGCTAAAATTCGTTATCTTTCAAAATTGTAAGTTTATATTAAGAGAATTGAATTGTTGGTTGATAGAATCCCGTTATAATGAAATTATGAAATTCTGGATCTAAGGATTATAACAGTAAGGATGAACTTTGCTTCAACCATTTTCACCTTACAGAAGGGAAAACTATGATGATATTAAAGGCAATTGCACTCAAAAAAATATTTCAGAATAACCATCAGGTACCTGCGACCACGGCTCTTGACTATATTGATATTGCATTGTCAGAGGGAAGCTTTACTTCGATTATGGGTCCATCCGGCAGCGGAAAGACCACGTTACTAAATATTTTGAGTGGTTTGAGCGAGCCTACCTGCGGAGAGGTCTATATCAGGGAGCAGAATCTGTCAGGGATGGATAAAGATACCTTAGCCCGATTCAGACGAAGCAATCTGGGCTTTATCTTTCAGGATTACAACCTTTTGGATGGACTTACGGTCAAAGAAAACATAATGCTGCCACAGATTCTTGCAAAGGATGATATCTCTTACATGCAGGAGAAGGCAAATCATTTTATGCGCCTATTCACAATTACCGACATTGCTGACAAATATCCGAATCAAATATCCGGTGGCCAGCAGCAGCGATGTGCAATCGCCAGAGCCTTAATGAATTCCACCGGTATTGTCTTTGCTGATGAACCAACAGGCAGTCTGGATTCCAAATCCGCCAAGCTGGTAATGAAAGCCTTTGAAAAGGCGAATCAGGAAAATAAGGCAACCATATTAATGGTGACCCATGATCCTTATACGGCCAGTTACAGTAATCGGGTTATTTTCATTAAGGATGGACGCATTGAAACAGAAATTTATCGTAAAAACACGCAGAAGGAATTCTTCCAAAACATCATGGATAATTTAGCAGCATTGGAGGGCGAGTGCGGTGAGTTTTAGAACTTTTCTTATGAAATTAATCAAAGGGAATCTACCTAAGTTCTTTTTATTTTTTCTGAGTGCCATTTTTTCCATGACTGTATTCTTTGTCTTTGCTAATTTATGGTTTACCGATGGATTTTTAGAGCATACCAATCAACAGATGCATACGTTAATGGTGATTGCAGCTGCCATAACCATCCTCTTCTCTGTTTTTATTATCAGTTATGTGCATTGGCATCTGCTACGGGACCGGGCTAAAAGTTTCTCCGTCTTACTGTCTTACGGAATGAGCCGAAAGGATCTGAAAAAGCTGATTGCAGGCGAAACCTTGCTTATCTATATTATAAGTATGTTCCTTGCCTTTTTTACCGGAAGTGTATTTTCAAAATTATTCTTTCTCATGTCCATGAAGCTTCTTATGTTAGAGAACAGTGATTTAACCTTTGAACTTACCGGAGCTGGTTTTCTTTTTACTGCGGCAGCCTTTGCCATCATTTTCCTGGTCGTTCTTCTCCTTGCCCTGATCCGGTTATCGAAGAAAGATTTCACAGAAATTTCCAAATTGAAAAATGAGGTGGAACTGAATGGCAAGGGGAATTTATGGGTGGGATGCTTAGGAATTCTACTGGTTCTTGGAAGTATCCTGATTCTTCGCCGGCACAATCAAAGGAGTATGGAGAATCTATCGGAATGGATCCTGGGCACAGCCACAGTTTGCCTGTTTGGCATGTATCTTCTGATCAGTCATTTTAGTCGTTTGCTTTATGGTTTTCTTAGAAAAAATACCAGGAGCTATTATGGACATTTATTAGCGGCTTCAGAGTTTGCCAGGAGTTACCGGCAAAACAGAATGACCCTGTTTATCCTGACGCTGCTCACTTATGGCGCCATTCTGTTTATCAGTGTGACTTATACGCTGAACCGTGAGGCATATCATATGACTCAGGTCGAGAATCCCCATGACTTGTATTTTCAAAAAATAGAGGCATTTCCTTTGCTGGATGACCTGGATTTCGACCTTTTAGCCGCCACCACAGATATTACCATCGCAGAAAAGAATACCCTGCCTTTCGTATATCTGCAGGCTCCTGATCTTTTACCGGGATCCTGGAGAGACAAGAAGTGGGTGTCTGTAGTCAGTGAATCTTCTTTCAATCAATGCTTCCGGTCAGATTATGACATCATCCCCGGTACACTGCAGCAGATTATATATGAAAGTACACTGGATCATCATACCATTTATTTCAATCAGGATATCCTTCTTACCAACGCCCGGGACAATTACCGTTTTGAGAGTTTGCCGCCCCTTTATCACAAAATTCTGAACCGCTACCTGTTCCCGCAGCCGCTTCTTCTGATTGCGGATGATCAGGATTATCAGAAGTTATCTTCCGCTGCCTCCTCTGAGGAAACAGGGGTCCTATACCTGTATCAATTCGATGATTGGAAAAACAGCAAAGAACTCTGTTCCGAATTTACCAATTTATTTTATGATAAATATGATGAAAAAATAAAGATGAACCAACTCATAAACAAGGAGTTAGTTCATCGATATGATTATACCTATTTACAAGTTCGTTCTAAAGTAGGTTATTATGATACAACCAGGATGCAGGGGGCATTTTCTCTCTTTATCATGGGCTTTGTAAGTATCTTGTTCTGTTTTTGCATTCTCATTACCTACTGCTTTAAGGTATTTATGAATACTTCCGAGGACAGGGAACGCTTTAGAAAACTAGATGGTATCGGGATGATGGCGCAGGAGAAGAAAGCACTTTTGTCCATGCGGATTCGTCTCCTTCTATTCGTACCTGCCGTTTTGGGAAGTATCCTGGTTCTCTTATGGATTTATGCGCTTAATTTTAAAAGCATCATCGAAATTGAACTGTCCGATACCGTCCTGTTACAGAATGTAGGTTATACCGGATTGATTTATTTCATCATCATTTTCTTATATTATTGTCTTCTAAATAAAGCGTATCATAAGCGATTGGGTTTATAATCAATCCCTGGCGGGATAGACACCAAGGAGTGCAATACAATATCGCATCCCCGGCAATGGGGCGGCACTTGACAAATCCGGCAAAGCGAAGGTATTGATCCCATCGCCCCCATATTGATGTCCGATCAGGGAATATAGTACCTGGTAAGACCCGATTGCAAGAAGCTGTCCCTCACATGCCATCCACCCGCTGGGTATAAAATTATATGGAAACAATACAATTTGCCCGACATAAACATCAATTTCCATTCTTCCAACTCCCTTCAGAATTTACTTCCTTAAGGATTACCTCCTTACAGAATTTATTTCTTTCAGGATTTCCTCCTTTCACAATTTACTTCCTATCAGGAATTATAGAAGCTTTATCTCACCAAATTTTCACCATACTGATTGGTGAGGGATAATCGGGTATGAATCCATGTTTAAAGTATTACCAGTCGTCTTATCTTATCATCAGGATGAATTCCCAGCTCCCTGAAAAGTAACTTTGCATAGTCTTCATAATGTTTTACTGCCCTTGTCCGATTGTCGGTAATTTTGTAGAGCGTCAATAAAAGCTCGGTAATCTTTTCTGTAAAAGGATTCTTATGATATGCCCTGATCAGCATATCCTCCGCCTTCTCATATTGCTGCAGTTCCATATATTTGAGCGAAAGCCTTATCATACACTGCTCATACATCTGACACAGCCTTTCTCTTTCAAAATCCGCCCAGGGATAGTACTCCTCTGCCAGATAATCTCCATGATATAACTCATACATCTCTAAAAGTGCGGCCAGATCATGCTTGGCTAATTGTCGATATTGTGTATAAAAATTTCCCAAATCCCAATCCAGTATGCCTAATTTAATCTGATAGTTATGATCAATGGCAATCAGTGATTTGTCAATCCCATAGTTTTCCAATGTCATTCTAATATAATAGATCCCGTTATAAAGCTGCCGGATGGCTCGTTGCGGATCATCCTCCGGCCATAAGCAATCAATCACTTCATCCTTGGAAATACTTCGTTTATAATGATGCAGCAGGAATGCAAATAACTCCTTATTCTTTTGGGCTCTCCATTTCAACGGCTCCTGATCCATCCATCCAATCTGAAAACTTCCAAGGCTTCTGATTTGAAGCCTCTTCGTCTGATTGGAATCAGAGAATTTCTCTGAAAGGCGTCTTAGGGTCAACGCCAATCTTGCTGTCGAAATCGGTTTCAGCAGATAGTCAATCGCCTGGATCTCAAAAGCCAGAACAGCATATTGGGCAAATGCCGTAGTAAAGATCAATTCTGTGGCAGGACTCTCCTCCTTAATTTTCACCGCCAGCTCTGTACCCATGATCTGTGGCATATTGATGTCCAGAAAAACCGCCTGGGGTTTCTCCTGCTCTATGATTTTCATCGCTGTTACCGGATTTGAATAAGATCCTAAGACTGTAATCTCTTTATATTCCTTTAATAAATACTCCAGCTCTCTTAATGCCGGTTTCTCATCATCAATCAGAACTACCTTTATCACAAAGTCACCCTCTTGAATTTATCTATGTTTTTCTTTGGTCCATCCCGCTCAGTAGGAAAGCGGAATATACCAGAATACTTCTGTACCATTTACCGGGCTGCTTTTAATAAAAAGCCGCTCTCCATATAATCGTTTTAATCTCATATTAATATTATATAATCCAATTCCGCTGCCGGATTTATATTTTAATAAATCTCTCCCCGCCTTTAGACCGATCCCATTATCCTTTACACGAAACAACAACCTTTTGTCAACCTTTTGCACGGATACGACAATACTTCCCCCTTCCGGTTTCGGTAGGACTCCATGGTTTATGGCGTTTTCTATCACCGGTTGCAGCATCAGCAGCGGGACCTGTGCCATGGGATCCTCACAAATGTCAAATATCACTTCCAGCCGTTCCTCAAATCTGGCTTTTTCAACGGATACATATGCTTTTGCCAACTCAATTTCCTCACTGAGGGTCGATGTATGGCTAAGTCCTTTGAAATCAAAACTTTTTCTCAGGTATTGACTGAAATCAGTCAGCAGATCTCTCGCCTGCTCCATATCATATCTGGATATTGAAATAAACGTATTCATGGCATTATATAAAAAATGAGGCTTAATCTGTGCCTGAAGGAAGGATAGCTCTGCTGCCGATTTCTGATCCTGATATTCTTTGATTCTTCTTGCCTGAATTATCATCTGTATAAAAACGAACAAAAATATCCCGGCGTATATGATTTCACCGAAATCACTTTCTATTTTATTCTGCCAATACAAAACATCATGAATATACATAATCAGAACGATGAGAATACTAAGAAGATTAAGCCACCCTTCTTTATAGCCTTTCCTGATTCCAACCCCAATCATTGAGATCGTGGCAGTCACACCGGCAATCCCCATCAAATTGCTGATATCGGCAAACCTGGTATAGGCCAGCGGTTTCACGAAAATAAAAATGAGCTGACAAATGGCCGCCATGAAAAAACCAACTCTGATGCAAACTGCAGACAATCCGGACGGATATAATTCATGCATAAACAACACCAGAAAAAAATTACTCCAGGTAAGTGCTGAATACCAGATAAAAATAACATGGGATAACCTTAGTTGGGGAAATATTCTTACCAGAAGATATTGACCCACCATATCCATGGAAAGGATCATAAAGAAACATAGGATTGAAAAAATAATTGAATATTTTAACTCCTTCATCATGATAAACATTGCTATATAAAATAAAGAAATAATGGAAAGTGTGCCGGCTAAAAATACTTCTTTCCCCATAATCAGATCATGCAGCCGCATGATCTGGGTCTGTGTTCCCATGCTGATACTATACCAAAATCCACCCTTTGCATATTCAAAATTGGATACCTGAATGATGATATCGAACTCTTGTGCCGGTGGCCAGAAGAATACGGTATTCACCCGATATTCTCCCGTTTCCTCCTGCGCTGACTTTGCCGCCATCCCGTTTGCTGCAATCAGCTTCTCGTTGACATACAAGCGATAGGCACTTGAGAAGGGATAAATTCTAAATCCCAATTGTTGATTTGTATTCTTACCTGCAATCACATGCAGTCTGTAGGTTGCATAGCCTTTCCCTGAGATTTTTTCTCCTTCTATTTTTGTATTGTTCCAGGTCTTTGGAACCTTAAGGTACCCAATACTTTTTTGCTGCTCCAGATCCCGGTACACTAGGAATTTCATCCAATAGAATTCCCATTCCCCATCCATTCTGATAACATTATGCTCGCGAAACTCCCATTCAGACAGGTCCAGGATTCCCTTTTTTGCTGTGGGTGTATGACCGGAACTTCGAAAGGAACAAACGACCATCAGAATGGTGAACATTAAAAAAAGAAATAGCAGTACATTACTTCTGTTATATTTAAGGAATTTCAATCAACTTGTCCCACCTTTACATTGTTTCATCTTCCAATTTATAGTAGATTATAGTATGAAAAAATCCAAATATCAAGGTATATCAGGAATACAAACGAATCATTTCACACAACAGTCTGAAACAAAAAACTGACTTCGGTCAATGGGAGTAAACAAAAAGAACTTATCTGAATTCTGTCTCAAACAAGCTCTTTCTATATCAGTATTTATGCGTGCCGGTGCTGCTCAATTAGAACACCGGCACAAGTTTTCTCTATCTTCCGAATTCGGATAATATCAATTCTTTGTTACGATCCAGTGCCATCTGTATACTCCACCGATTTACAAACAACAGCAGCGGATTCCCCTTCAAATCCTTTACTTTCTTCGTATCAGAGGAAACATTGAGTTTGCTGACATCCATGTTTTTATTCTCAATCCATCGGATAAATTCATAAGCCAGCGGTTCCAGGCGGACTTCCACGCCATATTCTGATTCCAGGCGAAACTTTAATACATCAAACTGCAGTACACCTACCACGCCTACGATGATCTCCTCCATACCCGTATTGTATTCCTGAAAAATCTGGATGGCACCCTCTTGGGCAATCTGTGATATACCTTTCAAAAACTGCTTTCTCTTCATGGTATCCACCTGCCGTACCTTTGCAAAATGCTCCGGTGAGAACGTCGGAATTCCCTCATAGGTGAATTTCTGGCTTGTATCACATAATGTATCGCCGATGGAGAATATGCCGGGATCAAATACACCGATAATATCTCCTGCATAAGCCTCCTCGATTATCGTTCTTTCCTGTGCCATGAGCTGCTGGGGTTGAGATAGCCGTATGGTCTTATTTCCCTGAACATGGTTCACTTCCATTCCGGCGGTGAACTTACCGGAGCAAATTCTCATAAATGCAATACGATCTCTGTGTGCTTTATTCATGTTCGCCTGTATTTTAAATACAAAGGCAGAAAAACCATGTTCCATGGGATCAATTCTGCCCTGGGATGACTCTCTTGGCAGTGGAGAAATTGTCATGGATAAGAAGTTCTTTAAAAACGTCTCAACACCAAAATTGGTTAAGGCCGACCCGAAGAACACCGGTGTTAACTGTCCGCTTAAGACCAGTTCTGAATCAAATTCACTGCTGGCACCATCCAATAATTCAATTTCTTCTGACAGCGTATCATGATTCACTTTCCCGATCAAATCGTCAACAGAAGAATCTCCCAATTCCACTTCCACATTCTCTACTTCCTTCTGACCATTATTTGCAGCATAAAACCGAGTGATATGCTTCGTTGAACGGTCATATACTCCTTTAAAGTTCTTACCGGAACCGATGGGCCAATTGATGGGGCAGGTGCGGATTCCAAGTACTGTTTCGATATCATCCAGTAGTTCAAAGGTATCCTTAGCTTCCCGGTCCAATTTATTAATAAACGTGAAAATAGGGATATTACGCATCACACAAACCTTAAATAATTTCTTGGTCTGATTTTCAACACCTTTAGAGGCATCAATTACCATGACAGCAGAATCCGCCGCCATCAGGGTACGATACGTATCTTCCGAGAAATCCTGGTGCCCGGGTGTATCTAATATATTAATACAATAGTTATTGTAATTAAACTGCATTACAGATGAGGTAACGGAAATACCACGCTGCTTTTCAATCTCCATCCAGTCTGAAACCGCATGTCGTTCCGTCTTCTTACCTTTGACGGAACCTGCCAGATTAATTGCGCCACCATATAATAAAAGTTTTTCTGTTAATGTTGTCTTTCCCGCATCCGGATGAGATATGATTGCAAATGTTCGTCTTCTTTCTATTTCTTTTGCATAATCGTTCAAGATATTACCTCCAACTATAAATCGCCTGATAAAATATAAAACCAATTCATCATATAATAAAGGAAAGATAATTGTCAAGGTATTTGCTCATAAACCTTGCAGATTATTATCGCTTACGAAGAATAGCCACCCCTGTATTGATAAAGTTCGGACCCAGACTATCTCCTTTTAATGCCGCTATTGCTTCCGCCATTCCCAAATACCCCATGGTATATGGATTCTGCACCATGACTGCCTTCAAATCTCCGGAATTAAGGAATTCAATAATCGCATCCGACCGGTCAAAACCAATCCCTATGATGCTTTTACCGGACGATTGAATCGCCGCGCCGACACCCGTCGTTGATCCTTCATTCGTTCCAAAGATTCCTGCCAGATCATTATTTTGTGTGATAAAGTCTGTGGCTGCAATCTTGGAAGCTTCAATTTCCCCTTCCATATATACGGTTGGCAGCAATGAGAACCTTCCATCCTTATTTATGATATCACGAAATCCCTTTTCCCTGTCCATGGTGGAATTCGTCTCTTTATCCACCCCGATAATTCCAATTACCCCCTTGTTAATTCCATGTTCCTGTATTTCCTCCAGCATGGATCGTCCTGCGATTTGCCCCGCTCTGTAGTTATCCGTTGCCAAAGTAACCAGAGCCTCCACATTGGCAGGTGAGTCAACATATATGATCTTTACTCCATGGGCTTTTGCTTCTTCCAGCGCCGTACCGACTGCACCTCGATCCGTTGCAGCAATCATAATCAAATCAACTCCATTGGCTACGGCATTGTTGATCAGCTCGATCTGCTGTTCCACGTTTTTATTCTGAGGCGCCTCCCATTGATATTGAATGCCTGCAAACCTTGCCATATCAGAAGCGCCTCGATTAACATAGTCCCAGTGCTCATCCGTCTTATCCATCGTGATCAGTTCCACCCGATATTGACCGAGAGATGTGCCGGAGGCGGGAATCACGTTTGTCTCATTCTTATACTGCACTGCAAAATACCATGCGATTGCCATCAATACAACTGATATCACAGCAACGGGCTTTCTGACATCCATAATTCCATTGCTCCTTTATACTTCCCATTAATTCCAACCGAATCTGATTGCATGGGAAAGTAACTGTTTATCACAATATATCAGAAACAATCTTAATTTATACCTGAGCCACGGAAAGTATCTGCACAAATAAGAGATCAGAGTAATGTGGATAATCAATCCCCTTCTACTTTGATCTCAATCTTACTAACTGATAATTCCTTCCTGTTTCAACGCACATTCATTTGTACCATGGTTCTCGCAGACGCAGTCTCCGGTGTGATAATAATACTTAGTGATATTCGATCCTCACATGTTTCCCGGTACTTCTGATACTATCCGCTATTTCCTCCACCAGCTTTAATTTAAGACTTAGATTCAGTGGAAATCCCGGATTCTGATGTGCAGGATTCATTGCTCTGCCCACAATAAAGTTAATGGTGGTACATTCCTCCATAATAATCTTAGCAAGCTTTGAAGCCCCGTCTTTCTTATTCAGATTTAAAAAATCCTGCATCGTACTTTCCGGTGATATACAAGCTTGTATCAAGGTTAAAGCCTTTCTCAGGGTTAGTACTCCTTCTGTGGTCAGATCAATTCCCTCTATTTCGGCAATGGGCGGAAGTGCCGGATTGCCATAATTAAAACTTGCCTTTACTTCCCGGTTTAGTTCCCTTGCAACGATCTGGGAAGTTGTGCCGCCGCAGACCACCTTCTTACCTTCTGACCGGATAAATTGCTGTACAATATATTGATCCTCTTCTTTATCCACCGGAGGTCCTACCATAATGTTTAATACCAATGATTTCTGTATCTTTACCGATATTACGGTGGTATCATCCCCGGGTTCGTGGGCATACAGATTATCACAGGCAGATAACAGCAGCTTTGTTACGCTCTTTGAGGACAAATCGCTGGTATACATTCTATGGATATAATCATTAATATTCTCCCACTGCCAGCCCAGATTCAGCGAATGTCCGATTCCTGCATGAATAGCGCCGTCACTGACAAGAACAAACAAATCGTCAATGATAACTTCAAATCTGGCTTCTCTTATTAGCTTCTTCCCGATTTCTCTGGTATTCATGGTAATCGGCATGGGAGTTCCATTGCGAAGCCGAAATACGGCAGGATTATCAAATTCAACCAGATATCCTTCTCCGGTATCGGAAATCTGCAAAATAGTAAAAGTGGAGTATGCGATATTTCTCTCCTTACAGACGGGCAGGGTCTTGGCAATGGTATCCACAGCCTCATCAATTCCCAGTCCGCTGGCCAGTATGGTACCGATAATTTTAGAAGTCAGGGTAGCCAGAATATTGGCTTTTACTCCGCTTCCAAGACCATCGGATAATACAATAATAACGGAATGATCTTTTCGTATAATTTCAACCTTGTCCCCGCACAATTCTTCATTATATTTATTTAAACTCTCAGCACTGGTATCTATATATAAATTCATTGTATTTCACTCATCTCGTCCATGATTGATTTTTTAAGTTTTGTCAGCGCCACTTTTGTTTCTGCTGTGGTTTCTCCAAGCAGACTGGCTACTTCCTGAGCAACACGCATCTGTTTCTCAATTACCTTTTGTGTAATATCAATATTATCCTTCTGCATCTGATGCATCTTGATCCGTTGTTTTTCTTCCTCACTGATATCCTTAATGATTACCACCATGATATTTTGATCCGGCACCATGATAACTGACTGCAGGACTGTCATCTGAAATTTGTCATAATAATACTTTTTATCATAAATACTCTCACCCGTTTCAAACACAGTAATAAAATCCTCACAAGGAAGCAGCGTGTATATATTTTCTCCGATGACCTCTTCCATATTCCAGCGGAACTTTTCTCTTGCGGAAGTATTTATTTCCTGTATTCTCAGTTCATGGTCAAGAGCAAAAATAGCATTCGGTGTATTGTTAATAATCAGATTTGATATTGATTCCGCTCTTTCCCTCATAAAGGGCAGACACATATGAAGTTGCGCTTTATTATGATAAACCGCCAGCGCTTTCTCCCTGCAGGTGGAATAGCCGCAGGCGCCGCAGTTTAACTCCTTGTCCTTTGTATATTTTCCGATGCTGTTTAATATCGCCTGTATTTCTTCTTCTGAGGGTTTGCGCTGCCTCCTGGTACGATCGATGAATTTCTTCCTAAACTCTATGCCTGTGCTCAGATCAAATGGCTGATCCCCATCCTCGTGACTCTGCTTTACATAATGGAGCAGCTTTTCTCTTGCCGCAAGAAGTCCCCCCTTCATCTCATTCATACAGGGACCCGCAATACATCCGTCGATACAGCTGTTCATTTCAATAAAATAATGGTCAATTTCATTGTTTTTAATCGTGTCAAGAATCTTCATACAGCGGTCTACCCCATCGATACTGACGCATTGATAATAGGCTTTATATTCATCCTCTATGGTTTTTAGGATACCGCCTGGCATGGGATAAATCCTGGCTGTCATATCCGTTGTTGCCTTTAATTCCTCTGAGAACTCATCTTCATGATAGAGTCCTTCTGCTGTCATCCAGCTGCAAAGCTCTTCAAAGGTCAGCACTGCATCCACCGATCCGTTGTTCTGCATATCGTTGCATTCGTCCTTTTTGGAGAGACAGGGTCCGATAAATACAACACGGATTTCCTGACCATATCTTTCACGCAGCATTTTGGCATGTGCAATCATGGGAGATACCACCGGTGCCATCTGATCTATTAACTCCGGATAGTATTTTTCTATAAGAAAATTGATGGAGGGACAGGCAGTGGTGATAATATTTTTCATCTTCTGTTCCTTCATCAATTTCTCATATTGCTTTGTAACGGCCATAGCTCCGATGGCCGTCTCTTCCACATGGGTAAACCCTAGCTTCTTTAGCGCGAGAAATAGCGACCTTCCCTGATTATCCTCAAAGGCGGCAATAAAGGAGGGTGCCAGACTGGCATAAACAGGTTCCTTCTTTTGAATATAACTCTTTACAATCTCAATATCGCTTTTCACAGTCTTTGCATTCTGCGGGCAAATCTTCAAACAGTTACCGCACAACATGCAATCCTCTTCCACGATCTTTGCCTGATCATCTTTAAATGTGATTGCCTTTACCGGGCAACTTCTGATACATTTATAACAGTTTTTGCAGTTTGCTTCCTTAAATTGAATAATTCCCATATCAAAGCCTTCTCATAATGTATTTTTCAAAACATTCCTTCATATTCGTCACATTCAGATCTTCCATAAATTCATCCTCCACTTTCACCGATACTCCCTTTGTGCAATGCCCCAGACAAAAAGAAGCCTTCAGTTCCACCTGATCCTCCAGATGATTTAACTTGATTAATTCTTCAAATGTCCTGATCACCTGATAAGATCCTTTTAAGTGGCAAGAGCTGCCAACACATATGAATACTTGAAGCATATCATCCCCCCAGTACAAATTCCTTACTACCAATTGTATAACTTTGTTATTTTTTTGTCAAGCAAACATGCCATTTTAATTCAACCTTTTAATTCAACCTTTTAATTCAACTTATTCACATGCCAGGTTCGTATTCACTCCCCATTCCATGACAGGAATACGATATCATCAAATATACCGAAGCAGGACCGGTACTTATCCTTTCACCTGTAATAATTCAGTAACACAAGACATTACCAAAGGTTTGATTAAATTACCGATGTGTTATATGTAGAACGTGTGCCCACCGGGCACACTACAAATTAATCATCTGTTTTTAATTGTATGATGCTGCAATGAAACTTTTTGCATGTTGAATTATACTCAGACAAAGGAATCACCGGCTAATATAGGCGTTTACCAGCTTTACCTTACCTCATGGATTAACTCTTTATGATCAAAAAAATCCCTGCAATTCGCCAGCGTTGTTTCTGCAATATTATATAAGGCTTCCTGGGTCAAAAAGGCCTGATGGGAGGTCACAATCACATTTGGCATAGAGATAATTCTTGCCAGTACATCGTCCCGGACAATGGTATCTGACATATCCTCGTAAAAGAGCTCTGTCTCCTCCTCATACACATCCAGACAGGCACCGCCGATTTTTCCGCTCTTTAATTCCTCCAGCAGATCCTCACTGTTAATCAATGCTCCCCTTGATGTATTGATGAGATAGACCCCGTCCTTCATCAAGCCTATGGTATTCCGATTGATCAGATGAAGGGTATCCCTGGTTAACGGACAGTGCAGGGAGATGATATCCGAGGACCGGTAAAGCTCCTCCAGCGTGACATAGGATATGCCGCTATCTGCTGCCGGGCAGGGGTCATAGGCAATTACTTTAAGACCAAACCCATTGCAGATATCCACAAAAACCCTTCCAATCTTACCGGTTCCAATTACCCCCATCGTCTTTCCATGAAGATCAAAACCGGTTAATCCGATCAGACTGAAATTAAAATCCCTTGTTCTGATATAGGCTCTGTGAATCTTTCTGTTCAAGGTAAGCAGCAATGAGATGGCATGCTCTGCCACTGCATAGGGGGAGTAAGCAGGCACCCTTACCACATGAATTTTATCAAGTGCTGCCTTGACATCCACATTATTATAACCGGCACAACGCATTGCAATTAGTTGAATCCCATATTCTGTCAGTAAATTGATGGTCTCTTGATCAATGGTATCATTAACAAAGGCCACCACCGCTTCACAGTCCCTTGCCATAAATGCAGTTTTAGGACCAAGTTTTGGTTCAACATAGTCAATTTCGATCTCAAAGTCTTCTTTCAAAGCATCAAAATTAATTTTATCATAAGGTTTAGCATCAAAAAAACATATCTTGTTCAATAACAGTTCCTCCTGAATCTTTCCGACAGTAAAGCGTTCAGGCAAGCAATTTGTCCGGATGAAGCTGCAAAACAGCAGTTTTCATTGCCTGCTTGATTGTCTTAATACCCATAGTATATGCCTGCTTTGATACTTCATCCATGGAAGTATCAAAGCAGGCATTTGCTTTCATCGTACGTTTCGTCAGGGGCTTCGTTGCCTGATATAACAGTTTTCCAACGGTTATGCGTTCTCTCTCCGGTAAAATTGAGGTAAATATTCCCTGTGGGCTTCCAACAACTCCTCCAGTACAGGAATTGCATACTTTTGAGAGGAAACCATCGGATTGATCATCATTGCCAACAGGGCTTTGTCATAGCTTCCTGTCACTGCTGCCTCACAACCTGCTATCTCAAAGGATTTGATCTGCTGAATCAGTCCGTTTACGGCCTTGGGTAATTTTCCGACGGTAATGGGTACGGGTCCATTCTTCGTAATCATACAGCTGATTTCCGCTATTTCATCATATTCCAGAAGATTAAGTGCACCATGATTTACCGTATTTACTACCTGGATATCTCTGGTGTCATTATAAATGGAACAAATCAGATTACAGGCCGCATCACTGTAGAATGCGCCGCCTCTTTGCTCCAATTGCTTTGGTTTTTCCCGAAGATTTTCGTCCTGATATAGCTCAAATAATTCATCTTCAATCTTTTTTACTTTTTCCGCTCTGGTACCATTTTGCCCATAGTTCTCAATGGCTTCCTCCAGATATTCCTTTCCCATATAGTAATATCTGTGATAGGAGCAGGGTATGACGCCCAATTCTCTCATAAACCCGGCATTCCATTCAATTCCCTTAATATTTTTAACACTCTGTTTCCCCCACTGACTCATCACCTGATCCATAACGTTCATTCCGTCTACGTAGATACCGGTAACATATACCATATGATTCAGCCCGCCAAAGGTCACAAATACTTCCTCGGCCGGTCTGTCAAGGATCTTTGCAATTGCCTTATGCATATCAATGGGAACATTGCATAACCCGATGGCCCTCTTTTGATTCGTATAGCGGTGAATCGCCTCGGTTATCATTCCCACCGGATTGGTAAAATTAATCAGCCAGGCATCCTTACACAGCTCCTCCATATCCCTGCAGATGTCCAGGATAACAGGGATGGTTCTTAACCCTTTAAATAATCCTCCCGCGCCATTGGTTTCCTGTCCTAGCATTCCATGGCTCAAAGGGATTCTCTCATCCTTAATTCTGGCATCCAGTAAACCCACACGAAGCTGGGTGGTTACAAAGTCGGCACCGGGCAGTGCTTCTTTACGATCCAGTGTCGTATATATTTTCATCGGAATATTGGCATTCTCCACCATTCGTCTTGCCAGCTTTGATACAATTTCCAGCTTGTGCTTTCCTTCCTCAATATCAACCAGCCATAACTCTCTGACAGGTAACTTATCATAACGTTTGATGAACCCATCAACAAGCTCTGGCGTATAACTGGAACCTCCGCCGATCGTAACAATTTTTAATCCTTCGCTCATAATTACCCTCGTTTCTGCGAAACATTTTCGCACCGTAACCTAATTTCCATTGATCCCATTTCCAACACTCTGCCCAAAGTCCGGTAACATTGCATCATTTTCCATACTGATTGAAAAAATTGATCAGGGCACCTATTTTTCCCGCATTGTTGCCAAGCGCACATGCTTCAATGGTTGTATAAGCTTCAAAGGGTTCATAAATCTGATATACCCTTCTCCTCAGATCGTTAATAAATCTCTCCCTCGTACTGATCCCCCCGCCGATGAGGATCTTATCCGGATCCAGACTGACACCAACATTACCAACTACCAGAGCCAGATCCTCCAGCCAATCCTCATATTGGGCCAGAATCCTGTGATCTTCCAGATGATCGAAGACATAATTGCCGTCAACCTTCTCACCAAGGGCATCCGACACTCTTTTTACCAGCATAGAGGTGGCTGCCGCAGCTTGATAGGAAGCTCCCTCATCACCCTTTTTGTGGCCTATTTTCGTAAATCCAAACTCACCGGCTTTAAAGTTCTTTCCTCTGATTAGTTCCCGGTGATAGATAATGGCCCCCCCGATGCCCGTCCCGATGGTCAGAAGACATAGATCATTGCAATTTTTCCCTGCGCCCAGGGCAAGTTCCGCCAGTGCGGCACAATTACTGTCATTTTCAATTGCAACACGAAGACCGGTTATTTTGCCCAGCTTATCTTTCAGATTATAAGCTCTGAAGTTCTCCCCAACACTAAAGTCTTTATTCGTTCCGGAGTCAGGATTGATAAATCCCCCCATGCAAATCGCTATCCCGGATAGTTCAACCGGTTTATGCATGATGAGCTGGATTAGCTGCTCCAAAAACTGCTCCGGGTTTTTCCGGGTGGGAACCTCCTGAATCAATTCCTCCTGAAATTCTTCATCCATGACCCCGCTTTTTATAAAGGTTCCGCCAATATCAATTGCTAAATAGTTCTTCATCTATATTTCCTTTCCTCTGCGATCTCGCTGTAACTCCTTATTGTATCCGATTTAAAACTATTATATAATAGAATTAAAATTACTGATGAGGTGACCAGGATGACAACCGTTGAAATTCGAATTAAAAACATGTATTCTCAATTAAATAATACAGAGAAAATCGTAGCAGATTATGTGCTTCAAAATATTGAAAATATCTTTCGGTTTCCGTTGTCCCAACTGGCAGATCAATCCGGTACCAGCCAGGGGGCCTGGGTTCGCTTCTGCAAATCCATCGGATTTGACGGTCTGAAGGATCTGAAGAAATCTCTGTTCGTGGAACTCAATGACTCTGTTACGGAGAGTGAAACCAATTCCCCTCAATTACAGTTTACAGATATTAAGGAACATTCCACCATCATATCCATGGCTGAGAATGTTTGTCTGAGCAGTATTCAGGCAATCGAAGCCACCCTAAAGCTATTTGATGAGGAAGTCCTGTCCCGGATTGTAGATAAAATTGTCACTGCCAGAACCATCCGTATCTTTGGAATCGGTGCTTCCGGCCTGGTTGCGGATGATTTATATTATAAATTGCTGCGTATCGGTTATAACGTAATTTACGGTCACGATATCCATATTACGCTGACTTCTGCTGCTACCATGACCAGAGAGGATGTGGCCATCTTCTTCTCTAATTCCGGAGAAACAAAGGAGATTATCGAGACGCTTGAAATTGCAAAGTCAATTGGCGCAACCACCCTTGGCATCACCCGATACGGGAAAAGTCCCCTTACCCAGGGTGCCGACTTTATTCTCTATACCAGTTCACCTGAAATCTACAAGCGAAGCGGTGCCATGAGTTCACGAATAGCTCAGCTCGTCTTAACCGATATTCTGTTTACGGCCATTGCCAATAAAGATTATCATAAGATAGAACAGCAATTGGAGAGCAGTTACCAGGCCTCTCATTCCCATCGTTACCTCAATCAGCCATAACCCTTAGTAACTTAGTAAATATGATATTTGACCTTTCTCATTGAGAATTCCTGTGCTTGCCTTGTCCACTCCTGATAAACTGCTTCTGCCCTAAAGTCATGGGTTCTGATCTCATCCCCTCCGGTGTTATAATCAATCATGGGTCTGCCCTTGGGGGTGTAGGCTTTCAGATATTCAAACTTATCGCCTGACAACACCCTTACTTCCTCTAGAAGATGAAGTCCTGTCCTTACGGAGCAAAAGGAATCCCTGTCCGTAATATGAAGCTGCACACCCTTGCATAAGGTTTGCGCATGCTTAGAAAAGGACGGCGTAAAATAAACCGGTCTGAACATAACCCCGGTTAGAGATTTCTGATTCATCCGATCTGCCAATTCTTCGGCCTTCAGCCATGGTGCCCCAATCAGTTCAAAGGGCTTTGTTGTACCCCGCCCTTCGGAAATATTCGTTCCCTCAAGCATACAGGTCGTGTTATAAACCACTGCAGTATCAACCGTCGGCATATTAGGTGACGGCATAATCCACATAAGCCCGGTATCTTCATAATACATCTCCCGCTTCCAGCCAACCATTGGTATCACCTTCAGATCGCAGTCAATTCCAAACTCTTGTTGAAAAACCACAGCCAATTCGCCGATGGTCAGTCCGTAGCGGTATGGAATGGGATGCAGCCCGACGAAGGAAGTGAAGCCGCTTTTGATTAGATTCCCTTCCACCTTTCTTCCTCCAAGAGGATTTGGTCTGTCGAAAACCAGAAAAGTTACTCCGTATTGTGCACAGCCCTGCATACAATAAGACATGGTATATAAATAGGTATATAATCTGGATCCCACATCCTGCAAATCAATGGCAAGGATGTCCAGCCCCTCAAACATCTCCTTTAAAGGTTTTTTATTTTTGCCATATAAAGAAAAAACCGGAAGATTCGTTCTCTCATCGAGATAATAATCCACCGTTTCTCCGGCCTCTATATTTCCTCTTACTCCATGCTCCGGAGAAAAGAGTCGAACCAAATTGACCTTTTGCTTCAGGATGTCAACGGTACTTTCCAAACCATGATTTACACCGGTTGGATTGGTAATCAGTCCGACGCTCATCCCCTCCAGTTCTTTCATCCAGCATGGTATATTATCGATTCCAGTCATCACTCTGCTCATATCATCCCTCATATCCGCGCCTCTTTGCGCATCTTCCCTATTGTTGAACCATCTTTTATTCCAGTATCACAGGCTGGTTTGAATTGATTTTAATGCCAGCATCGCCGCACCGTATGCAGCATTCTGCCTGGGTTTTATCACCGTTACCAATGGATGAACTCTTTTCATGCCGTTCTTAAATTCCTGATAAATATCCTTATTCCCAAATAATACACTTCCTGTGGCGGCAAGATCTGCATTCCCCTTCATCTGGCGTATCACCGGTGTAACCAGACCGATCAGATCCTCTGCACTCTTTCTGATGATCTGCAGTGCTTTCGGATCTCCTCTGTTATAAGCATTTTCAATCAGGATGGAAAGAGCGGCTATATCCTTTTTACTCCTGTCAGGATGGTAGACATAAGCAATCAGTTCGTTGATACTGCCAATCTTTAGATACTCAAATACCAGTTGGGTAAATAGGGTTGGTTCCGACCTTTTATCAAAAGCTTGAACCACACTGGCTAAAATATCCCTTCCAATGGCGTATCCGCTGCCTACATCGTCAATCAGATGCCCGAAGCCGCCGCTTCGATATACGGTTCCTGACTTATCCCTGCCATAGCAGATGGAACCAGTTCCTGATATCAGTATAATACCCGCCGACTGATCCAGTGCTCCGGCAAACGCTGTTTCCTCATCTCCGACGACCATAAGATCACAGGTGTACCCGGCAGATCTGGTAATCTCAAGGAGAAATTCTCGCACATTGGGATTACTGATACCTGCGGCACCAATACAGATGGCTTTACAGGCTTTGGGTTCAAATCCCCGGTCCTTAACCATCCGAAAGATACTAAGTATATTGGCATCTACCTTTTCCTTCCTGGCACCATTGTAATTAATGGAGCCTCCAAGAAGAGTGTCTATCAGGACGCCCTTACCGTCCATGATGGCTGCGGTTGTTTTCGTTCCGCCGCCATCCATACCAATTACATAATGATTCATAATAGTTCCCGTTTCTGCGCTGCCTATTGTACATTCTAAGTTTGTGTGTGCAGCGCAGACACAAACTTACCGGGTGAACGTGTTTTTCTTTCACTTTTGCTCACCGGACAACCGTAACACCCGGTTATATGAATTTCACTGGAAGTTTTCCCATTGCCACTGCCTGTTTTCTCAATATTTTCTCTAACGCATCAAAGACCGTCCGATTATATTCATAAAGTGCAATCTTGTGTACGGATCCATCCAGGTACGACAAGTCATAGGGATTTCGCAAGGCAACCGCCACCACCGGATAACCTGCATTTTGTATTTCTTTGAGCAGATTGATCTGTCCCTTGTTAAGATGTCCGTTGTACATTCCATAAACAACCGGAGCATGCGTTCTGATCTTCTTTAGCACCTGACTGATCTCATCCTCCTTCGGATCGACAGACACATCCAGGCAATGACAATGAAACTTCTTTCCCATATATTCTGCAAAATGCAGTCCCTGATCCACCGGACTGTTGGCCAGGGTGGATCGATAGGCATAGCTTCCAATGAATATGGTATCCTCTGTGATTCGGGGAAGTTCTTCCTTTGACACCTTTGTGATTCCCGCCAGAGTTATCTCTTCCACTATTTTTTTATGGTTGGGACTTCCTATGATTTTCAGTTCGTCTTTACTTCTGTCAATTCTGTATTTTTCTTTCAGCCGCAAAATATTTGCCACTGCCGCATCAATGATATCCATGGATATCTCACCATGATCCACTGCCGCTTCTATTTTCTCAATTGCTTCCATGACCAGATGAGGGGTATGGGAGATACATAACATCTGTGCCCCCGCTTTTACCGCTGCTACGGCACCCTCTGCTGTTCCATAGAAGGTCTGGATGGCTGCCATTTCCAGGCAATCCGTAATGATCAATCCTTCAAAGCCCAGTTTGCTGCGAAGCAGTCCCGTTAATATTTCCTTGGACATGGTTGCGGGTATTCTCTCTGTTTCCAGTCTCGGAAACAGGATATGAGAGGTCATAATACAGGTTGCCCCTTCTCTGATTCCCCGAATAAACGGTACCAATTCATGCTGCATTAACTCTTCCAGGCTTTTATCAATCACCGGAAGTCCCAGGTGAGAATCCACTGCCGTATCCCCATGCCCCGGAAAATGCTTCGCAGTCGCCATCACTCCTGCCGCTTCCAGCCCCTGCATCATTTTAACGGCAAATTCCTCTACGGTATTAACATCACCGGAATAAGAGCGCACACCAATCACCGGATTGTCCGGATTCGAATTGATGTCCATCACCGGTGCCAGATCCATGTTGATCCCCAATGCCTTTAGCTCTTCCCCTGTGATAACACCCGCCCGGTATGCATTGTCAGAATTAGCACTTGCACCGATTAACATTGCACCCGGAACATTACAGGCTTGTGTGATTGGAAGACGGGTTACGACGCCGCCCTCCTGATCTATTCCAATCAGTCCCGGATAACCGGTGCTGTCTTCTATTCTTTGATGTAATTCAAGGCAATGGCTGCGAACCTGCTCTATGGTTCTTAGATTATAGGAGAACAGAATGATATTCGCAACCTTATATTCCTCAATCAGATGGATTAATTCCGGAGTTATTTCGGCGGTCGGAAATCCCGTCATAATCATCTGCCCTATCTTCTCCCTAAGTGTCATATTGATTACTTCCTCCTGTCTGAAACAAGCTGAAACATGAAACGCCTCTCTTGTCATGAATGAACTCCGGCTGTTATAATCCCTCTTTTATGATACGATAGGTTTCTTCCGGTATCATAAAACATTCGGCTCTTCCTTTTCTGGCCTCAATCCCCCTGACACGGCTAAGATGGTCATAATATTCCAGATAGGGAAAGGAGGTGCTTCTGGTAACAAACCAATGGGTAGCCACGGCCTGCTTCCACAATTCATATCCCTGGGTTGTATCCGCATAAATATAGGGACAAAATCCAACTGCATCCTCCCAATTCTCTGCATAATAGAATCTTCCGGCAAAGTGGGGCTGATTTTCTCTCACAAATCCGGGTAACGAGGCATAAAAGCGCGCATCATTCACTATCTTATGGGTATTGTTATGATCCTTGTGCATGGAGCTTTTATAATGTGTGATCAATATATTCGGTTTCACTTTTCGAATCACATCACATACCTGAAACCTTACCTCGTCATTATCCGGAAGTTCACCGTCAGGATAATCAAATACAATGGATTCTCCCCCAAGCATAGCTGCAAAGGTCTCTGCTTCCTGAACTTTTTGTTTCCTGTATTCGGTGATGTCTCTGCCTGCCGGTGCACCCTTTTCTCCTGCGGTTAACGCCAGAGTTACAATATGTGCTCCTTCCAGAGAATGTTTTGCCAGGGCCATCCCGGCGGTTAACTCCATATCACCGATATGTCCGCCTACTGCTAACATCGTTAATTTTTCACTCATATAAAATCCTCCCTACTGCCGGTCCTCAAAAAATCCGGCATCAGCATCAATTTATCTTACCTAAACGTCACTTTTTTGTGCCGGCAATATTTTAACCTGTTCCCATCTGAACCGGATCCGCACGTTCTAGAGCATCTTTCTCATCACTGCAAATTCTTCCACTGTTACAAAACCTGCCTGGGTATATATTTTCCCTGCCGGATTATCTGCGCCTGTATACAGCGACATATATGCGGCACCCACTTCTTTCTCTTCCTGACAAAGCTTATAAAATAAGATGGTGCCAAGTCCGTGTCCTTCATGCTCTTTCACTACACCGATTCCGGTAAAGTATCCGCGGCCATTTGGCTGCCTGATCATCGGACCTGCAAAACCGACCACCTTACCATTCTTCGCGGCAACAAGCACAGGAATTTCTTCCTCACAGCAGGTAAGAATCTCCTTTTTCCATAAGGGATTATCCAGCTGATCCAGCATCACCGCAACCTCCGTATGTGTTTCCTTCTGAAATAACGCCACCTCATACCCACTGAGGGATGCCCTGGCTTCCTTCTCTTTTATTTTATCCGGAATCTTAAATTCCTCCAGATTAAGATACATGGCCTGCTCCGTGGCTCTTTCCATATAGCCGTTTGCCAGCAGCTCCTGATAGAGCCTGCTGTTTTTAAATACTCCCGGGGCATTGTTATGTTCATGCTTGTCGGTTCCTCTGATATACCAGGGCAGCATCATCGGGTTAAAAAAGAGCACCTCAGATTGAGCTTTCCCCGCCTGCCTGAATGTTTCTTCTATTTTCCCAAGCAATTGTGCATAGCATTCACCGGATTCTTCCTGCTCCTCCAGGATGATGCAGGTAAGATATCCGCTGGTTTTGCCAAGTGGCAGCTCTTCTCCCATGCAACCGCAGGCAAAGCCCACCAGCCGATCCTCTTTTCTTACGACAAAAGCCTGATTGGAATTAAAGTTTGGATGCTTTAAGAATATTTCATCAAAGCTGACTTCATTCAATTCCTTATAACCGATCTTCGTCGCATTGATATTCCACAAATCAATCACTGCCTGTTTGTCCTTACGATTAAAATTCTCAATCATGATAACTCCTTCCAGAATACCAAAACATGGTGGCACAAGATCATCACAGGGAGATCTTTCCCATCACTACCGGTCTTGCCGCCCCTGTTACATACGGTAAGTTATTTGCTTTCCCTGACATGGTACAGTCTGCCAATAGTGCAAATGCGATTGCTTCTTTCGCATCACTGTTTGATCCCAGATCTTCCTGGGTAGCTACCGTCATGCCATGCTTCTCCATCCTCTTTCTGATCAAGGAAACCAAAAAGGAATTATAGCTTCCACCTCCGCCGATCACAAACTCCTGCGCCTGATATAAGGGTTTAATAAAATTCTCATAAGCATACTCAATGGACCAGGCCGTAAAATCCGTTACCGTGGCAATCGCATCTTCCATTTTGATATGATCTGCCTTTAATCTTTCGTATAATGCTTCGACATAGTTCCTCCCAAACATTTCTCTTCCAGTTGACTTTGGCGGCTTTTCGGCAAAATAGGGATGCTTTTTCAACTCCTTTAACAGTTCCGGAAGGATTATCCCGCTACGCCCTGTTCTACCACCCGCATCCATTGTCAGGGTTCCTTCGCTATAGCATGACATCAGTCCATCAATGATCATATTTCCCGGTCCGCTATCAAAGGCAAATACCGCATCTTCCCTGCAGTCTGCCGGAAGTACGGTAATATTACCGATACCGCCCAGATTTTGCAAAAGTACGGTTTTGCTTTTCTTGCGATATAACAGATATTCCGTAAAAGGCACCAGGGGAGCGCCCTGACCACCCATTGCCATATCGGCAACCCTGAAGTCACTGATGCAGGGAAGCCCGGTCCTTGCAGAGATCACCGCTCCTTCTCCAATCTGAACGGTAAAACGAATGGGGAAGCCATCCTTTTGTATGATCTGCGGATGATGATAGATGGTCTGACCGTGGGAACCCACATAAGCTATATCCGACATCAAAAGACCCGCCTTTGAAACAACAGAACCTACTGCCGCGGCATATAATTCCCCTAACAAGACATTCATATAACCTACTTTGTCTATACTGGCCTGCTCCGTATGAAATAATTCAAAAATTTCATTTCTAACATCCTCCGGGAAGGGTTTATTCTCGAAAGCAACCAGACGCAGGTTCCCTTCATAAGGGTCTCCGGTTATTTCCACCAGAGCGGCATCGATGCCGTCCACAGAGGTTCCGGACATTAACCCCACCACATAACGCGAATGTTGATTTGCTAAGTTCAAGATATTCATATCGATTCACCTGACCATTATCCTTTCACTGCACCGACTGTGACACCTTCCAGGAAGTATCGTTGCAGTGCAAAAAATAAGATAAACATGGGCAATGCAGAAATCGTGGCGCCCGCCATCATGGGAGAAAAATAAGTAGTATTGGCAAAACTGAAATTCTTAAGCCCTACCTGAATGGTCTGCATGCTCTCGGTTTTTGTAACAAGAAACGGCCAGAAGAAGGTATTCCAGCTATTCATAAACGTATTAATTGCCATTACCGCCATAACAGTCTTTGATAAGGGCATGATTATTCTTGATAATAAGGCAAGCTGACCACAGCCTTCTATTTTTGCAGCTTCCATAATCTCCGTCGGAAGGGATCCGATAAATTGCTTTGCCAAAAACACATTATAGGCTGATACCAGTCCGGGAGCGATTAAAGCAGCATACGAGTTATCCAGCCTTAACACATTCACAATCAGGATATATAAAGGCACCTGTGTGACCTGGTAAGGGATCATCATAGCAACCAGCAACAAAGAAAACAGTACTTTACGGCCTTTAAACCGCAATTTTCCAAAGGCATATCCCGCAGCTGTTGCAAAAACAACATTGGACACCATGATAATGCCTGCGACGATAAATGAGTTTATGATCCAGCGGAAAGAATATTTACTATAATCAAAGAAAAACTTATAAGATGCAAAGGTCGGATTTTTGAGTAACAGAGAATAACTGGAAGCTCCCGACTCAACCGGCTGTCCAAAGGAAGATATGATCATATAATAAATCGGAAACAAGGTAACCAGAACCAGTACGGTTAAGGCTAACATAATCCCTGCATTACGCAGGCTTTGCTTTTTCTTCTCTTGTGCGCTATAACTTTTATATAAAGCCATTCCATTTCCGCCTTTCTAGTATTCCACATTATCACCAGTTAATTTAAACTGGACGAATGTAAAAATACCGATAATCATAGTTAAAATCAGTGCCTGGGCAGAAGCCTGGCCGTATTCAAAATACTTAAACGCATTATTGAAAATTAAGAGTCCCACCATCGTTGTCGCATTATCCGGACCGCCTCCGGTCATTAAATATGCATTCTGAAACACCTGGAAGGATCCGATTACACTGGTAATTAAGATAAAAACTGTCGTTGGCTTTACAAGGGGCAGGACGATAAATCGTAGCTTTTCAAAGAAAGTGGCACCGTCTATCTCTGCCGATTCATAATATGAATTATCAATCCCCAGAATTGCTGCAATATAGATAATGATTGTTGACCCATGACTCGACAGCAAAGACATAAGAATCAGGGAAAACATTGCGGTGGAGGAGCTACCCAGCCAGTTTTGGTTGTCAATTCCAAATAGAGCAACCAATCTATTTAACAGCCCGGATGATAACGGGTCGTAAATCCATTTCCATACAAACGAAAGCGCTACACCTGAAGCAATGGCAGGTAAATAATAAGCCGCTTTAAAAAAGTTCTGTTTTCTTTTGGTAAGGGGTGTAATTAATATCGAAATAATGAAGGATAATGCCATAGATAACGGTACTGTAATACCTGTATATACAATCGTATTGATCAGTGATTTATAAAACAAGGAACTTTTCAGGGTCTTGATGTAGTTATCAAACCCGACCCATTCGGTTTTTAACGGTTTAAATTTTTGAAAGCTGATAATAAATGCGTCTACAATTGGATACAAAGTGAATAAAATAAAAATTACAAACGGAGCCAAAATAAAAATATACCCCCAAAGGTTTTCATTGGTTAGCTTTTTCTTCTTTTTCTTATTTCTCATTGATTCCTTAACTTCATTCATATTTTCCTCCGATTAATGCAGACCGTTCCATCAAGGGAATGAAACGATCTGCGATTCATTAAATCAAATGGTCAGAACAACGATCCTGTATTAATCAACCACAATGCCATCCTGTCCGAATGCATCAATTGCTGCAGCCTTTACTGCATCATACATTTGTTGAGGAGTAATTTCATTGGCGAGGAGTGCCTGAAATTTAGGAACAATAACCTCATCCGCAATTTTTTGTGCAGCCGCACCTAATTCCGGTGTAATGTCTGAACGAGCCGCTGAGATCTGGGATACCAATATTTTGGCTGCTTCTGTATTAAATTCATTCTTACCTTCCGGCTGTTCCACATTTGCCATTGCCTGTCTTCCGCTTTCACAGATCGGTGAAAGGTATAAATCATTACAGGTCACTGCTGCCACATCACCGCTTGCCAGGAAATACATTGCCTTTGCAACATTTTCCATATGTTCTTTGGTCGGCTCACTTTTTCCTCTAAAGCATACATAACCGTCAATTGCACCTGCTGCCGCCATGGGATTGCCAAAGAAAGTCGGAACCGGTAATATGATATACTCCGCTTTTATGCTTCCTTCTACTGCACTTCCGTCATTGGCGTCGATCTTATCATTATTGAGTTTTGCCGAACGCTCAAATACAGATAAGCCTTTTCCTGTTATCATGGTCTGTCCGGTTAAAAACATATTCCAGCGTTTTCCCGCATCTACGGAGCTTAACTCCTTGGGCATAGACCCATCATCGATCAGAGCTCTCAATTCTGTTAATAACTTCAAGAAATTCTGACTGGTGTAAGCATATTTTAAATCCTTATTGAAGGTATCCGGCATTCCGGCATTCTTCGCAAAAATATTTAAATAATCACTTGCTGTAACACCTGCGCAGGCAAATACAAAACCATAAGTTTTTACGTTATTTCCGTCTTTGACTACACCTTTTTTAATTGCTTCCCTGAACTCATCGTAAGTCCAGCCATCCTTCTGAATCTTCTTCCAGTCAATCCCTGCTGCTTCTAACTTCTCTCTGTTACCGCCGATGCCGTGAACCTCTGCATAAGCCGGCATTCCATAGAGTCCGTCACCATTTCTGTAATAATCTAAAACATTCTGGTCAAAATCACCCAGCATCTCCGATGTGGCAATTTGTGAAATATCCATCAGTAAGCCTGTATCAAGATATTTTGGTACGGAACCGGCACCAACAAAAGCAATATCCGGAGGTGATCCGGCCTGTACCTGTACATCAAGTTTCTGACCAACATCCTCCCAGCTGGCAGCTTCAATCTTAAGCGTTAAATTAGGATACTTGTCATGAAAGGCCTGTGTCCATTTATCAAAGTTATCCTGATAAGTAGGAGATACGGGAGGTAATAATACGGTGATGGTATCCTCTTTGGCCCCGTCATCACTATTGCCATTGTCATCCTTGGTAGCGTCCCCATTGTCTGTAGTACCTGCGTTGTTCGAATCCTTTGTACCATTATCAGTTGTACCTTTTTTGCTGCATGCTGATAAACCAGACACTGAGAGGATTACAACCAATAAAACTGCTAAACATTTTTTCCACTGAAACATACACTTTCCTCCTAGTATAATAATGGTGTAGTCGATAAGGACTACAAGTTAATAGTTTCAAAGTCCAATCTAATCAATAACTGCAGGAGTAGGTTCTCCCTCCATCAAAGGTTATGGTTAAAAAAATATCA
>JAEXNR010000044.1 GCA_023439505.1 Bacillota bacterium | reverse complement strand
GGATCACCTGCCGCAGGACAGCTCATCGTCGGTTGTCACACCGGTTACCAACTGTTACCAGTATAGCCACACATACCGGTTAGCATATTACCACCACGCTATTGGCTTCTTTGGTTCGGTGGTTGTCTCATCAGCGATCACTGACTCTTCATCGGCCAGTGATCCAAGATTAAGATTGTCTGGCACACTCCCTCCTGAAACCTTTGCCAGTTCTGATTCCGTAAGTTCCGCATTATCTTGTTTGAATTCATCATTCATGATTGCATTCTCCTTTATGATTTTAATATTGGGGTTTGTTCGAACCCGCGTTTATTCGCGGTTACTTCCCTCCGCCGGACGATTTGAACGTTGTGACATGCCCGCATTTCGGACATGTTACCGAAGCCGGGGCTGGAGATTCAAATGTAATAGTAGTGCCACAATTTGAGCATGTTACGAACCTTAGGCTGTTGCAACCACCCGATACTTTTCGGTTTCATCCTCCGTAAGTTCAACCTTGCCACTTTTGATGTTATCGTTCATTATAATGCCCCCTAAAATAAGCGTATGATTTTGATCCGTTTCTTTTGTCATACCGTTGTCATACCGGTTACCAGCTGTTACCGGTATAGCCGCACATAGGGCATGCGTCCACCTTATGCTCCGTGTTATACGGCACCCCGTAGATCCTGTGGCAGCCTTTGCAGTTGATGAGTCTTGGCTCTCCAGCGTACCCGCCTGCTGCCCCTTGCACTTCCTCGTCGGTCAATTCCTCAGCTTGCTTCTTTATTTCTTCGTTCATGGTTGTAGCTCCTTTTTAATTTGATTTTTTTGATTCCTGGTGAGCAGAATTCCCTCCTTCATGGATCATCATTACGAAACCGTCAGCGCGGACCCTCGTGCCCTGTTACGCCATCGTAAACGAGATAAAACTTATCCCAGCCGCATGTCGGACATTTATCAAGATAATAACCAGAATCAGATGGTGTAAAGTAGCTTTCGCAGCGTATGCACCTTTTTGCTACCGGTACCCTCTCTCCTCCGCCTGCTGCTTTTTCGATATCATCGTCTGTAAGCTCTTCGGCTTTTTCATTTTCTTTCCGAATCATAGTACTCCTTTCTGCTGCTTTGGCAGCCTGATACCTGAACAGGAATAGATTCCCCTGTTCTATGCCCTTCGTCAACTTAGGACAACAAAACTAAAATCCACTTATGGCTGCCGCATGCAGGGCATTTACTGAGATTAAATTCATACCTGCGGCCGCAGCCCAGACACTTTTTTGACGCTGGTTCTGTGTCTCCTCCACCTGCTGCTTTTTCAATTTCATCGTCGGTAAGCTCTCCGGCTTTTTCATTTTCTTTCCGAATCATAGTACTCCTTTCTGCTGCTTTGGCAGCCTGATAAGTTCAGTTACCTGCTCCTCTTTTTAAGTGATTTCCTCTGTTTATTCGCTTTCGCTTCAAAAGTGATAGGCTTTGATTAAAATAATTTAATATGCGGTTGTTACTTCCACAAAGCCGGTTTCATCCAGCCGCTGTCTGGCAATAAGCTCGGAAAAATATCCCTCCCGCGCAAGCAGCTGCTCATAGCTGCCGTCCTCAATGATTTTCCCTTGATCCAGTACAATAATCCGGTCACACTGCTTAATGGTTGAAAGCCGGTGGGCAATCACAATACGGGTGCATTTCAGTTGATCCAGAGATTTGGATACGTGCTTTTGCGTAATGTTATCCAGCGCACTGGTAGCCTCATCAAACATCATTATTTTAGGTTTGGGTGCGATGGCGCGGGCTATCATCAGCCGCTGCTTCTGTCCGCCGGAAATTCCACCGGAGCCCTCAGAGATTATGGTGTGCATTCCCATTGGCATATCGCGGATGTCCTGTGCGATACCTGCCAGCTCGGCGGCCTCCCAGGCATCACTTAAGGTCAGCCACGGAGCAGCCACGACAATATTTGAATAAATATCCCCCTGCAAAAGCTTGCCATGTTGCATTACAGTACCGATATTGCGGCGCAGGGACTTTAAATCCAATGTACTCAGATCCTTGTTATCGTAATATACCGAACCCCTGACCGGTGTTTCGAACCCCAGCAGGAGCCGTAGAAGTGTGGACTTTCCGCAGCCTGTCTGCCCAACAATGGCAATGTACTGACCGGCTTTAATCTTCAGGGAAAAATTATCAAGAATTAAAGGCATAGTCTCGCTGTAACGGAAGGATACATTGGAAAGCTCTATATTTCCTGAAATCCTGGTTACAATTCTCTTACCGGATGCAGCTTCCGGTACGGTTTTTAAAAGCGGAAGTGCCATTTCCAGCGTGGGCTTAATTCCTGCAAGGGTGCTAACTATGCCAAACAGGGAGGCAAAGGCTCCGCTGACCATTCCAAAGGACACATGAAACGCCATATAACCCGCCACACCCACTCCCGTTGTTACTGCATAGTAATATATTGCCAGTGTTCCCAGAGAGCTGACCACCGCCGACAATACCCCGCTGTACTTTAAAAACGCAGGCGGATCATAACTGATTCGGGCGATCTCGGAATAGGCATTGGCCCACCGCCCAAATGCCCTTTTTTCTGCACCGGCCAACCGGATTTTCTGTACTCCTGTAATCAGTGCATATTGCATACCGCTTTGCTTCGAAGAAAGCAGCATGCTTCTTTTGGAAAGCTTCATGCCAAGCAGTGTGGTTACCAGTGTAATGAGGCAGGAAAGCACCGTCACCAGCAGCGCAGGTATCACCAGTCCCGGAGAATAGGCAAAAATCTGCGTGATATAGGCAAGGGAGAACAGGGAAGAGAGACCAACCGATAAAACCGTACTCTGGAGCATGTTGCAAAGACTGTTAATGTAATCGACACGGCTTGCAAGCTCCCCTGCACTGTAATCCTTAAAAAATGAGGCCGGCATAACAAGTACGCGCATCATTGCCGCCGATTGCACCGAGATGTTGATTTTTGTATTAACCCTTGACTGGATCAGTGAAACGGTAATCCCGATTAAGGTCCTGCTGATCGTTACTCCCGCGTAGAAAAGCGCTATCGGAACAATCAGTCCGGTATCTTTTCCGGGAATCACCACATCAAAAATCTGCTGGTTAATATAGGGCAGCAGCATTCCCATCAGTGTAGTGGCAAGCATCGCAATCACTACCATAACCAAATCTGAAGCCGCAAGTGTCCGCAAGGTATAGAGCAGTAAGTCGGAAATTCTCAGCTCTTTCAGCGGAAAGGGCTTATAAAAACAAATTCCTTCCTCTGAAAGTTCTTCGGCAATTTTTTTTGTCACCCTGGCGCGCTTCCCGGTTTCATAGTCAAAAAAGGTGTAGCCGCTTACTTTTCCAGGAATCAGCGCAACAATATTACCCTCCCTGGTTTTACCAAGAAGTGCGCCTACACCGTCTTTATACCAGCCTTTGTCAAGTCTGACAGTACGCCGCATAATACCATGGGGGCGCATATAGTATTCCAGCTTTTCATTTAGATTGGGGAAGACTTCGTCTGTCCCGGTCATTTTTATGGAATAATACGCCAAAATCTCGGCAATGGCATCACTTGCCCGTTTATCGTCGACCAGGAACGAACTCAGGATATTCTTGCCCATAACTACTGAGGACATATTGGCAAATGCTTCGGAAAACATCTCATTATCGTTTTTCAGACGTTGCTCAATTTGTTCATGAAACCAGCTCATATCTGTTTCCTCTTTCTATTCATAGGTGACAAGCTTTGTATAATAACCGTTTTTCGCCATTAATTCTTCATGCGTACCGCGCTCTATTACCTCGCCCTTATCCAGTACAATAATTTCGTCGCAGTCCCGGATAGTTGACAGCCGATGTGCCACAATAATTAATGTAATTCCGCGGTTTTTTATAGCATGGGTGACATTGTACTCCGTTTTCGCATCCAGGGCGCTGGTAGCTTCATCCATAATGATGATCGTGGGATCCTGCGCAAGAACTCTGGCAATCTCCATACGCTGGCGCTGTCCACCGGAAAAATCCCTTCCCCCCTCCATAATTTTATATTGATATCCGCCATCACGCTGCATAATATCTTCGTGTAGCTGGGCGTCACGTGCCGCAAGAATCATTTCAAAATCCTCAATAGAACTATCCCACATCTTGATATTGTTGGCGATCGTATCCTCAAAGAGAATGATATCCTGATCAACCACAGCTATGGAACCGGTGAAAATCTCACGGCGTATCTCATACAATGGTTTGCCGTCAAAAAGAATCTCTCCGTCCCACGGTGCATACAAGCCGGAAATCAACTTGGCCAGCGTGGATTTTCCGCAGCCGGAAGTCCCCACAAAGGCCACACTCCTGCCGGGCTCAAGCCTCAGATTGAAATTTTTAATCATTGGATCAGACAATCGGGAATAACCGAACCGAATATGATTCATTTCCAGCGTTCCCGAAAGCTTTGTATAGGCTTCCCCTGCATCGGGCTTTTCCGGTTTGTCTGTCAGCAGACGGTCTGCAGGATATTTCATTACATCCTCAATCCGCTCCATACTGGTTCGCATTTCCTGCATAGACTGACCCGCCTGAATAAATTTATCTACCGGTGACATAAAAGAACTCATAAAGCCCTGAAAGGCCAAAATCATCCCAACCGTAAAATTTCCCTGCATTGTGAATAACACACCAAGCATGAGTATAACAATATTTACCAGAGAGGATACCAGCCCCGGTAGTGCACCAAGATACTGATTCAAACGAATAACTTTCACCGACTGGGAATTAACGCTGGCATGGTAGCCTGCCCATTTCTCGAAATAACCGTTTTCCGCTCCGCTTGCTTTGATTGTTTCGATCATATCAATACCGGAAACCGTTACAGCAGAAAGCTTGCCTGCGTCACGCATCTGTACACGGGTCAGATTCATGCGTTTCCTCGAAATCACCCGTGCCACAAGCATATTAATAAAGATGGAGGATATTCCCACCAGGGTAAGAATCCAGCTGTAACGAACCATAACGGTTAAATAAAATACCAGCATGGCAAAATCCATCACACTCGGTGCAAACTGCCTGATCATAGCGGACGCGATTCCCTGGTTGCTTCCGGCACGTCCCGCAATATCTCCTGCCATACGCTGGGAGAAAAATTCCATTGGCAGACACAGCAAATGCCATGTGAATGTCGCATTTGCTACGATCGCCATCTTGCCTTCAATCTTTAGGCTGTACGCGGCACTTACAATCTGCACAATCAGCGAGACTCCTGTCAGGCCTGCTAATGCCATAAGAAACGGATAAAGCCAATCCATATTTTGCCCTGTCAGCAGCCTGTCAATAAATATCCTCGAAAATGCAGGACTTATGATTCCCAGAATGGAGCTGATGAATGTGGTTACCGCCACAAAGGCGAATGCAACCCCTGTACCACGCAGCCGTTCTCTGGCAAACGCCCAGACCGACCGGGGTTTTCCGCCCGTTTCAAAACTTTCTGTTGGGTCAAACATCATACACACGCCGGTAAAGGCATGATCAAATTCTTCCATAGAAATAGGTACATTGCCCCGGGCTGGATCATTAATATAAGCGTACTTTCCTTTGAAACCGCAAAGTACTACAAAATGATCGAAATTCCAGTGAATAATACAGGGAAACCTTCCTTCTGCCCGCAAAAGCTCCGGTTCATACTGGTATCCCTTGGCTGTCATACCATAGCTGCGTGCGGCTTTTAGAATATTCCGGGCATTAGAGCCATCCCTGGATACGCCGCAGTCCATGCGTACCTGTTCCAGTGGCAGCCATTTCCCATAGTAGGCCAGCACCATTGCCAGGGAAGCAGCTCCACATTCTAATGCTTCCATCTGCATTACGATCGGAACCTTGGCAATCCGTCCGGTTTTTGCCTTGATGGTTGTTTGAGACATATAGGTTCCTTCCTCTCTGTCTTATTAAATTTTCTGTGAAATAACTCAGTTTAAAATAAAAGACACTGGCTTTATGCTGTCAATGGTAATCACCATTTCGTAAATCCCATCCGGTACTCCGGACGCTTCTGCCTTAACCGGATAGTACCATTCTTCCTTTGTAAGGCTTTCTGCTGCCGCATTGTCCACCATGTTTTTACGCAACTCATCGGCGGAAAAAGCTGTATCTGAAATTCCTAACACCGTTCCCTTGGTTCCGGATATCCCGGTTGCCATCCCTGCCTTCAGTCTGGCTGCGGTAGCACTGTCCACATAGCAAACGGCTACTCCATCCTTTACAAAAGCATTTTGCTTTATCGTATCCGGAATTGAGCCGAATACCGACCAGATCAATACCGATATCAGTAGAATTACAACTGCCGAGAGAACAATCCATATACTGGGACTGGATACTTTTATGTAATCGGTTAATTGCTCCAGGGAAGAAACTCGGTCAAGGCTCTTCTTTCTGAAAATGCTGTCGCTCATACGTTTCACTCCTATCCTTATTACTGCAACTCTCAAAAATTATTTTCTATACAAAAAATTCGCCAGAGTGAAGCCTATCCTTCCTATTGTTATTCTCTTTTGCGGATATCCCTTTCACCACACGTTTGCGGCGTTTCGGATCAATATGCCGTTCTATTTTGCCCAGTACAAAAATGAATAGCCAGGTTATGGCAAAGTAGAGGAAAGCCGTCATAAATAAAGGAAAGAAAGCATCAAAGGTACGGCTGCGGATGATATCACTCATCTTGGTCAAATCCTGAATCGCAATATAACCGACGACCGAAGTCATTTTCACCATGCTGATAAATTCCCCTTTATAAATCGGTAAAATATGCCGTAATGCCTGCGGCAAAATCACTTTAATAAATCCGGCACGTTTTGAAAAACCCAATGCAAAGGCTGCCTCCAGTTGTCCCCTGTCAATCGCATCAATTGCAGTTCGAAAGATTTCGGAGGCGTAAGCCGCAAAGTTAATTGAAAAACCAACAACTGCGATCATTACCGGGTTAATATCCACCTTCGCAAATAGGATATAATATAGAATCATTAAAATTAATACGATCGGAACACCTTGTATCAACCGGATATAAATGGTTGCAATAACGGACAAAAGCGACAGGTGTGACCTGCGCAGGAAGCATATGAGCGCTCCGAGAAGGCTCCCGAACAAAACTGACAGCAGTGAAATTACAATTGTGATCCAAAGTCCCTGTAAAATCAGCTTATATCTGCTTTCTACAACAAAGGTCTTATGAAAGCTGTCTCCTAACTCATCTCTCCATACGGATAAAAAGTTTCGGGAAGAGTCATCCCCACCTGCTGTTTTTTTAACAATGGCAACATAATAGTCTGATGACATAGGTGTTAGAAACCGGATTGATTTCTCCCGTTCCTTCGTATAAGATAAATAAAAAGCCAAGTCAATCTTACCGGACTGAATGCTGGGAATGATTGCGGAAAAATCCATCGTAACAAGTTTTATCTTTCTGCCAAGCTCCGAAGCAAAAATTCTTGCCAGATCAACCTCACTCCCAACTAATTCATTGTTTTTATAGTAAGAATAGGGATAGTCATCTCCCAATACACCCGCCACCAATATGCCCTGGTCCCCGTTTAGATCAACCGGTGTGAGGATCTTGGCATCCTCATCATTTCCCATCCATTTTTTCTCCAGTTTATCAATGCTTCCATCCTCCATCATCCTCTTAATGACAGGATTTAGTTTGTTTTCAAGCTCAGTATTATCTTTATTAATGCCAACAGAGGAATAATTTTTATAATAATAGGGTAACGCGGTAAGTTCCGGATTTTCTTTGGTGATTTGTTTCGCTGTTCCCTCTCCTGTCAGCATTGCATCAATTTTATCTGCCTTCAGCGCTGCCAGCATGGAGGAGAATTCATTGAATTCATACTCCTGTGCCTGATATTTGATACGAAAGCCGTCAATATGCGCCATACCGGTGATAAATCCGATCCGTTTATTATTCAATTGATCGTTGGAAGTAATGGTATTTTCTATATTGTCTGTTCTGACAAGCACCACCACTGGATTGGATAAGTAGCCGGCAGTAAAATCAACCTTTTTTTCACGCTCCGGCGTATCATACATGGAAGCTATGACATCGCTTTTCCCCGACTGCAGGCTGTCAAGCATCGCCGAAAAAGTCATATCCTGATATTCAACCCGCATTCCCAGTTCCTTCGCGATGCGACTAAACAGCTCGACATGCAATCCGGTAATTTTTCCATCTCTCACAAAGCAACGGGGTTCACTCAGCGTTGTAACAGCTACACGCAGCAACGGTCCGTCCGTAACCTTCGCCGTATCCTCTAAGACATACTCAGTCCCATCCTCCCTGAACCAGTGACCGATAATTTCCTCCATCGTACCGTCACTTAGATACCGATTTAATACTTCATTGATTCTTTTATTCAGCTCCTTGTTATTTTTATTCAGAGCCATCGCTGATATATTGTCTGTAAGCCTTTGGGGCAGCATCGTAAATTCTTTGTCATTTCTTTCATAATTCCATGCATTTGCATAATCCATTAATGCATAATCTATCTTATTTGCCTTCAGAGCCGCGGCTGCGTCCATATAATTATTGTACCTGAAAAGCTCCGCCTTCGGATAATTCTGCTCTGCCAAAGGTTCATCCGTCGAGCCGATCATAACGCCAATCCTTGCTGTCTCCATAGGAGGCAGAGAAACCTCTGATTTACCACAGCCTCCCAAAAGCAACAGGATAAAAATGCAAATCAGCCCAAATATATTTTTTCTGAAAACTGTCATCACTTCTTCTCCCTGTAGCATTAGTTCAGACCTCGTGATAAAACACTGTAGCCTAATCCTTTGTAATAATCGGATATCTCGCTGCTGCTTACAGAGGAAAGCTGTATCGTAGTGGCCTGATAGTACTGACATACGCTGCAGGATTGACCGGTTCTGCCTTCTATTAAGTGAAACGAACCGCAGACCTTATTTAGATTAAGACAGTTCAAAAACCATGTGCCCGCCTGATTATTTAAGTTACACAGCTGCACCCTGGCTTGCTTTGTAGATGATTCCGTTGTTATAATTGCCGCCTTACCTCCTGAAATCTGATCCATTTCTTCATCAGAAAGCTCCACTGCTCTCTTTCTAGTCTCTTCCTTCATTCTATTTCCTCCTAACCATAGCATATGATTTTTGCCTCTTTATTCATTGAAAGAGCGTAAGTAGTAGTGATTAACGTCCCTCTCCAGGGACGATGTACTGCACAAAAAAGAATACGTTGGAATGGTTCACGAAAGGCCCAGCCACAATCTCTTTGTACATACATGTCAACAGGTTACAAAATTGGGATAAAATTTTTCATACTTACAGTATAGCCTACCATTATTTTTCAGTATCGAACATCGTACCAGTATGAGGTTTTTAAAATTTATTTTTTCCGTTCCCGATATCGGCGGTCTGCGCCCCGGGAGCTGCTGTTTCGAACCGCTCCTGGTACTCCCTCAAAAGCCGAAAGAACCTGCCCTTATAAAAAAGAGGGCAGGCTCTTTGATTCATGTCAAGTGAAGCGTCCTGGCGGTTCAGCTTGCTTCCGGCTGTAAGACTATCATAGCATCTATGTGCCTTAGGCTTTTCGCTTTGTGTCCCCGCCTTTAGCTGATTGCAGGATACTATTACGGCATCCTTGGTGAAGTAATAGCGTTTTTCGATGTCTCCACTTCCGACGGAAGGCTTTTTAAATTTTAAATTGATATTGTGTCTTATGCTTTGCCTGATCGGTTACCGTGACTACATAGGAGCCGGCTTTGGTAAACGTGTTGTTCTTCGGCCACGCTATCTTTTTGCCGTTCAGGGTTACTGTTTTGGAAGAGAGATTCGTTTCCTGAATGCTTACGGTTTTTCCCTTCTTACTTGCTTTCATGGTAATTACAGGAACGGTTTTGTCTATGGTAAATACGCTGTTGATGCTGCTCCCAAGCTCATCCTTTACAGTTATGACATATTTTCCTTCCTTCGTAAAGGTATTTTGGGACGGCCATGCATAGGCCTTACCGTTTCTTGTAACTGTTTTGGTTACCTCAGATAAATCTGAGATTGTTACCGTTACATTGCTGTTTGAGATGCCTTTGTTTTTCACAGATGCCTTCTTCGAATTAACCACTTTTATAACAGGAGCGGATTTATCGATGACAAACTCAATCGATGCAGTGATACCATACTGATCCGTTAGCACAAGGATATGACTTCCCTCGCTGCTTACCGTATGACCGCTCTTTATGGCCTCACCGTCTAAGGCTGCCGTTGCTTCTTCAAAGGTAATTGTACGGTCGTCTCCATAAATACCCTGATCTATGACACCTGACGCCGACGGCTTTGTCAAACCGGAAGCTGTAAGGACGTAGATGCTGAAATGCATTGTGCTGAAGGTGGCTGTTTTTGCGGTCAAATCAAAGACTGCCTCCATATCGGTCAACGAACCCGTTTCTGGATCATAATAATATATATATGCCTGATTGCCTGCTGCGATTGCGGCTGCCTGCTCTTTGGTAAGGGCAATTGTTACGGTAACCTTACCGGAAAGATTATGAATTTCTTCCGTACCCTCAGTCACAGTCCGGCTGAGGCTGATATTTATGACTGTAAGGGCAATACTGCTTGTCATTTCTGCCGCATCCTGAGCTGAAGCCAGAGCGGAAGCCGGGGGAGCACTTTGGGTAAGTGTAAGACCGGTTCCGCTTCTGAGAGCGTCGATGAGTACGGAGGCCGGTAAGGAGACGGTTGTCTCGCCGATGGTCACTACCGCTCTGCTTACCGACTTGTTATTGACCTGATCAGCTGTTATCGTAGCCGTATATTCGCTGTTTCCATCCACTGTAGTGGGAGTGCCGCCCAAAGTTATTTCTGTTTGCGTATCGGTAATGTTGCTACTACCGGAACTACTGTCGCCCGTACTAGAGTTATAGCTCCAGGAAGCAATTACAGTCACAGTCTTTGCTGGCATAGTAAAGGTTGTCATCGTACTGTTTGCGCTGGAGAAGGTTATGCCATCAGCAGAAGTCCAGCCATTGAAGGTGTAATTGCTGCGGCTTCCTGCATTGATGATGACAACATCTCCCGAAGAATAGCTGCCTGCACCGCTTGCGGCTGCATAGCTGCCATTTATGGTGACCTGATAGGTAGTTACGGTGATCGTCACGGTGTAGGTAGTGGTCTTTCCGCCTACCATTACCGTCAGTACCTGATCCACTGTCGGTACACTGCTGTCAAATCCGGTTATGTTGGCCGTTGTTATGGCTTCTGTCTTTGTGCTGCTGTCGCTGTAGGTTCCTGTCACCACCATGCCGCTGATATCAAGACTGTCTCCTACCATATAGGTCAGCTTACTTGCAGGGGTAGTGATGGCAATGCTCTCCAGGGGCGGTGCCGGTACTGCGTTGATGGTTACAGTATAAGTTGCAGTCTTACCGCCTACCTTTACCGTCAGTACCTGATCCACTGACGGTGCACCGCTGTCAAATCCGGTTATGTTGGCCGTTGTTATGGCTTCTAACTTTGATGAATTATCGCTGTAAGTTCCTGCTACCACCATACCGCTGATATCAAGACTGTCTCCTACGGTGTAGGTCAGCTTGGTTGCTGGCGTTGTGATGGCAATGCTCTCCAGGGTCGGTGCCGGTACTGCGTTTATGGTTACAGTATAAGTTGTAGTCTTACCTCCTACCATTACCGTCAGTACCTGATCCACTGCCGGTGCACTGCTGTCAAATCCGGTTATGTTGGCCGTTGTTATGGCTTCTAACTTTGATGAATTATCACTGTAGGTTCCTGTTACCACCATGCTACTGATATCAAGACTGTCTCCTACCGTATAGATCAACTTGGTTGCTGGCGTTGTGATAGCAATGCTCTCCAGGGTCGGTGCAGGTACTGCTTTGATGGTTACAGTATAAGTAGTTGTCTTACCTCCTACCGTTACCGTCAGTACCTGATCCACTGCCGGTGCACTGCTGTCAAAGCCAGTTATATCGGAGGCTGTGAATGATTCTGTCTTTGTGCTGCTGTCGCTGTAGGTTCCTGTCACCACCATACCGCTGATATCAAGACTGTCTCCTACCGTATAGATCAGCTTGGTTGCTGGCGTTGTGATAGCAATGCTCTCCAGGGTCGGTGCCGGTACTGCTTTGATGGTTACAGTGTAGGTGCCAGTCTTTCCTCCTACCGTTACCGTCAGTACCTGATCCACTGCCGGTGCGCTACTGTCAAATCCGGTTATATCGGCTGTTGTTATGGCTTCTGTTTTTGATGAATTATCGCTGTAGGTTCCTGTTACCACCATGCTACTGATATCAAGACTGTCTCCTACCGTATAGATCAGCTTGGTTGCCGGCGTTGTGATGGCAATGCTTTCCAGAGTCGGTGCCGGTACTGCTTTGATCGTCACGGTATAGGTAGTGGGCTTTCCGCCTACCATTACCGTCAGTACCTGATCCACTGCCGGTGCTCTTCTGTCAAATCCGGTTATTTCGGCTGTTGTTATGGCTTCTGTCTTTGATGAATTATCTCTGTAGGTTCCTGTCACCACCATGCCGCTGATATCAAGACTGTCTCCTACCGTATAGGTCAGCTTACTTGCAGGGGTAGTGATGGCAATACTCTCCAGGGTCGCTGCGGAAGCATCATTGACGGTCACACTGATGCTTACCTCCAGTGGAATGCTTTCCAGATTGAGAACATTCCCCGGCAAGGTTACTGTACCAGTTACCGTAAAGGTCTGCTCGGCAGTGTTGTCCGGATCATAGGAACTGGAATTTACATCCCAGGTGACATCAGCCTGTACGTTGCCTAGATCGGTTTCAACTATAACAGTATCGGGCAGGGTGAGCCCGGCTTTGGTCTTGGGCACACCATTGGCAAGGCCTGTGATGCCAACCGGGGCGGGTATTCCCGTAAGGTACTTTTCCATTATTATTGCATCATAAAATACATCCATTGCTGAGTATAGCGCTGTAGTCTGTTCATCCACCGCTGCTTGGGTAGCACTTGCGTTGGTTTTAACTGCCGTTGCGGCATCAATCGCCGACTGGAATGTATCCTTTGCTTCTTGCGACACATTACCTACGGCTGTTCCAATCATTATGCTTTTTATTTTATTTACCGCCTGTGATAATGCTTGATTCAATTCCTTTTTATTTACTGAGGCTGCGGGTACGGTGGGCGTAGGAGCAGAAATTTCGCGCACCCCAAATTTACCCAGAGTCAAATCTGGAATCCAAATACCTCCGGTTTTGTTCGCATATACCCCCTGGGAGCAGTCAAATGAATCAGCTACAGCTACCGTATAGATATTACCTGCGGTTACAGACACTCCATTTCGCGTCATTGTTGTGCCTGCTACTTCCCGAATGACATTGTAATCTTTATCCGCGATAAACAAATTGCCATTCTCATCCACTGCTATCCCTGCCACTATGCCAAATAACGCTTGACGAGCGTTTTGACCGTCTCCGGAGTTGCCATGCGTTCCTTTTCCGGCAACAAGATACACATGACCGGCTGTCATGGCACGATTGAAATACGTTCCATCTGACACCGGCAGCATATGGATAAAGCCTTCTTTCACAAAGTAAATATTTCCGGCTTTGTCGGTTGTCAAGATAGAGGGAGCGTCGATAGGGGTTTCAAGCGCAACTCCTCCATCTGGGATAATTCCAGCATAGACTCCTGTACCCGCAATCGTATAGGTGTTCCCGGCTTCCATTGTGATGCCGTACTTCGTTCCGCTTACTGCCGCCTGCATCTTAATGCGATATTCCCCAGCGGTCAGCGAATAAATGATATCCCCATCCTGATCTACCCACATCCCATAAATATCAGTATTCTTATCCGGAGTAACGGTATATATATTACCGGCCACCATGGAAATTCCCCATTGCTCTCCGTCTGCAGCCGCTATTTCGCGAATTACCCTGTTTCCAAAATCACGAATATAGATATTCCCATTATGATCGATGGAAATATCCCTCGGGTTAAGGAAAGCAGCGCCCGTTACGGGTCCCTCGTCCCCAGCGTATCCGCCTGTGGCATTCCCTGCAAGAGAATAAACCGTTCCGCCTTTCATTGAGATTCCCCAGTGCTCTCCGTCTGCCGCCGGAATAAAAAACAGCATATGTCCGGTGCCGTCCGCATATAGATTGCCCTGAGAATCCTTTGCCTTGATTGTTACTGCTGCCAAGGAACTGTTGATCAATTTTATCTTAAGGTTTGCCGTATTCGTGTTTGCGCCTTTATCGAATACAAAAGTCAGTGTTGCCGTATTTTTTGACGGCGTTATGGTTGACAGGTAGGTTTTCTTGAGAATCACCGTAGATTCATCCGTGACAACATAGTCCGTTCCCCGAACTAATGTGTTGGAGCCATTTTTCACATCTACCAGCGTATTGCCGTTTAATTGAAGTGTTACCGGTAAATCAACATACAAATTTCCATCCGGATTCTGATCAAAGATCGTGTTAACTTCGGAAACGGCAGAATCTTGTATATCGGAGCTGATGATCGTAATAGAAAGCACGGAAGAGTTTCCTTTGCTGAATTCAAAGGTAAAATTAAAACTGCCGATATCAAATCCCGATAGGTAGTCTGCCGAAATCGTGACCATATTGCCCGACAGCGTATAATGCATACCTGGTGTAAGTACAGCCAAACCTTTGCGGATGCCGGTCAATTGGTTGCCGTTCAGCGCCAGTTCCACTGCCAGATCCTTATGAGAATTCTTATCGAATGTGACCGTCGTCAGGTTAATCGTAGAATGCCGAATAAAATCGGCCGACGTAAGCCTGCTCCATCCTCCCAGACCACTATTAAACACCTGCGCCCGCACAGTCATGGAACGATCCACGGTAAACGGAGCGGTATACTTAATCTTAGTAGCACTGGTATACGGATCGCTGCCGTCTGTCGTATAGTAAGCCGTATCTCCCGCAGCTCCTGGATTAAAGGAGAGAGAAACCGTTTGAGCCGGGGTATAGGTGCCGCCGTTTGGCGTTATTTGCGGCGCTACAGGTGAGCACATGTCGGCGGTCAACTGAAGCTCGCCATAGGCGACGACCTTATTATCAGTGTCAATTTCATATACACCTATGTAATCACCCGGCTTGGCCGGAATGTTTTCACTGTATTCCAGCAGCCCGGCGGGTGCGCTTGTATAAATCTCCGGCGGAATGATATCTGTTGCTGACCACTGATATTTCAGCTTATTCGATGAAACATTGGGTACTGCTGTAACCGTTGTTGTCTCCAAAATGCCCGGAACGGCAGTCGGCGCAGTGTTTAAATCCGCAACCGCTCTGACAACATTGTTGTTTCCCGCATAAACCTCGACGGTTGGATTCAGATAAAGCGCCGGTCTTACAATCACCTTTTTCGATTCAGCGTCTGTATAACCGATGCCAGAATCATTTGCCATCCAATGATAATTCCCAATGACAGTTAAATCAACATTATAATCAATCATCCAGTAAAAGTTCCCAATACTTGGGATCAAGCTTTTGTACTTGTAAAATTCCTGACAGCTGAGCAAGCCGATCTTGCTCTTCATCGTTACTGTGTCAGACACTCTATCAAGACTAAAATATTCGTATACAGTCTGCGTCCATTCGTGATCCTGTATCAGCGAGATATTCTGTGGATAGTTATCATTAAGATATTGATAGAACCCTATGCTTGAGTATCGGCTTGCATTGTAATCCAGTGCGTTCAAGTACTTATAAAATGCTCCGTCTTCTTCATACCCTTTGAGACCTTTGATGCCCGGACGATACCCGCTAACAGGCTCTTTGCTATATTCGCCCTTCATCAGCACATAGCCTGTGTCCGGATCCAACAAAACCCATTCTTTTCCGGCGAAATGAATGATGCTTCCTGGCTCCAAGTACTTTAACGGCTCTCTTAAACCGACGGTCGCTTGCTTAATTTCATCGTTGGTCAGTTGATGCTGTGTGAACGCATAAACATGCCCTTTGTTATCCAAATCATACACACCGACGTAATCACCGGCTTTGGCAAAACCGAATTCGCTCCCTACCGTATACGGATAGACGATTCCCTTACTGTCGGATTCCGCAGAAATATCAGTAATCTGAAACGCATTTTGGGGAGGAGTAATGGCGTGATGTGAGAGCTGCACGGCCAGCTTTCCCCCAGCCAGCGTTGCTTTAGCGGTAACGCTTGTAAAGCCTACATGAGTTCCCGGAGCAAAAGAAGGCGTAGTTGGCATTGCAATCGCATCCGGCTGCGGAAGGACTGCATCGTACTGGCCGGCGGTATCGGTAGTGGCACAGAACGTATTGGTATTCACGTACATCGCAGGACGGATACCCATTTTATCCTTAAAGATCTTTCTTTCCAAGCTGCTGTTATTAACCGACCATACCGTTTCGTCGTCGTCGATTGTTCCCGTACGAAGCCACCACGCCTGGCCGGGCAGAACGACACCGGGAATGTCCTTGAACGCATTAAACTCATCATAGCTGAGTAAAGCGACCTTGAAGATGCTAGTTAAGCTTGCAATAGGACTTGGTTTATCTTCATGGCCCTGAGCCCCTGTAGCCCAGACGTGCTGCAATATCAATTTTAAATAGTCGCTGTTATTATTCGCCATACTTGCAAGGAAACCGGGCAGATCGCCAAATCCGTGTCCATAAGCGGCCAACTCTCCTTTATCATTGACTGTGACAGCAGCATTATTCAGAAGGCTTCCGACATTGTACTGTTCATTGATGTTAATGATATCGAGCCCTCCGGTTACAGGCGAAAAGGGACCTTGCCCATATACCTCATCCATCAGCAGGTATCCCGTGATTGGATTCAGCACAATCCAACGATACCCGCCGAGCGTCACCTTATCGCCGGCCTTCAGCGTGTGAAGCCTTTTGTATCCATCTGCCGCTGCGGCCTGAACAGGCCCGGCAATGACAGCCAGGCCACCCAGGCTCAGAGTTATTGCCACTACAAGCATCAGCAATTTGCATAATATTTGTTTGAAAACGCGTTTCATCTCTCTCTCCTTTAATCGATCATTTTTTTACACACCATTCATTTTTATCTGCTTCTCGTACTGTACTTTAGAATAGTCGTTCTTAGCGTTCCTCTTCATAATCTCTTTGTACATACATGTCAGCAGGATACAAAATCGGGATAAAAATTCAATCATACTCATAATATAGACTACCATTAAATCCCAGCATTGAACATCGTACCGGTATGAGGTTTTTGAAATTTATTTGTCTTGATTTTATATCCTCAGCAAAATATAATACCGTTATAGAGAGGAGTCTGCCATGTCTTCCAACAACTACATTAACGACAAATTTATCCCAACCCCGATGCCGGAGGTCTGCGCACCGAGAACTTCGGTTCTGAACCGGTTTGGGCAGGAGTCGGCAAATCGACTTACGGTGGTGTCCGCTCCTGCAGGTTATGGAAAAACAGTATCTACTCTGCTGTGGCTCAGTGCTTCTAAACGTAAATCGGTTTGGATCGGCCTGGATGAATATGATAACGCACCCTTTGTGTTTTATAAGCTGTTCTGCACCGGAATCCTGTCGGTACAGCCGGATAACGCAAAAATGGAGGAAATTTTAAATAGCAAAGCCTTTTATTCCTCGCCTGTTGAGAATACCATCCGGTTTTTGCTGGAATTTACACAGGATGATGGCGCTTATGCGCTGGTAATGGACGATTTACATACGATTACCAATAAGAAAATCCTCAAAGCCCTGCCATTTATCCTGAAACGGATGCCCCATTCCTTTGATATTTTACTTTTAAGCAGAAATAAGCTCCCCGATGAATTACAGGAATTCACGGAGAGCAGAAACAGTATTCCCATTACAGCGGACGAGCTGGCATTTTCGGCGGAGGAAATACAAACATATTATGGTGCCTTGGGGCGCAAGCTTACCAAGGCACAGGCAAAGATGGTGCTTGACACCACGGGAGGCTGGGCTATCGGCATTAATGCTTTGTCTAAAAGCGAATCCCTTGACACGCCCCAAGGCGGAGGGCAGTTTCTTGAACGTTATATCACGAAAAACATCTGGGATAAGTGGGATCCGGAGCTGCGGGAATTTATGCTGTTAACCTCTGTGGCAAACGAGATGGATGCACAGCTGTGCCAGCTTTTGACCGGCAAAAAAAACGCGGACGAAATTCTGGACAGACTGCTGATTCAAAATCTATTCGCAGTCAAGACCTCTCAGCACACCTATCGGTATCACCATCTGTTTTCTGAATTTCTAAGAGGCCAATTGAAAGAACGACCGGATATCGATATTCTGAAACTGTTCCTGAAAGTTGCCGGGCTATATTATGACCGGGGCGAATATTTTACTGCCCTTGCTTATTACGTCCGGGCGGAAGATCAAAATGGTATCAACCACTGTTTTCATCAGTTAAACTCCATCTATCGGGATTTCAGTGTTGAGGAGTGGATTAATTACACCTCCACCTTTGTGCTGGAAAAGCTGTCCGAAAAATTTATCCGCAGCAATATCACACTGCTGATTGAAGCCGCGTGGGCAAACTTTTTAAATGGCAATGCCAGGGCCGCACTGGACTATATTGATGCAGCGGACGAATATATCGTCAACAATTCGGATGCTCTCAAGGATGAGGATTTACTCGGGTATGCGCTGACCATTGGATTCGCCGATTTCCGCATGGGACTCCATGAATTCGCGGAGGTATTTTCTTCCTGGCCAAGTACTCTGCCTGAGAAAAGCATGTCCGATTTGAATTTGTATACACCCTCGGTCACACAGAATTTCCCCTATATGCACCGCTCCATTTGCGATTGTCTGGATGTTTTGACGGATCTGGATGGACACTTACAGGAAATTCACGAGGTATTTGGCACCTTTTATGTTAATGAGGTTGATGTGTTCTGCACCTGCGTCCGTGCCGGGTTGTTTTTTGAACAGAACAAACTGGAAAAGGCATTGGAGGCCATCACTCTGGCACAGAGCCAGCTTACAAAAGAACTGCGCTTTGAGATGCACTTCTGCTTCTTTATGATGTTATCCGGTATTCAGGACGCTATTGGGAAAACGGGTGAATCAAAAAAAACGAGAGAACAGTTTTCTGCCCGCATTATAGATGAAAACGCCCTATACCTCAATCCCAATTTTCTCGCGGTTGATACGAAGCATAAGCTGTGGGATGCCGACAGGCAGGCCGCTCAATCGTGGTTGGAACAGATTTTTATTAACGACGACGAGCAGCTCCGATTTTATAGGCTCTACCAGTATTTCACTACTGCGCGGGCTTACATCGTTCTAACAGAGCAGCAAAAGGCTGGGGAAGTTCTTGAGAAGTTGAAGAAGCTCTGCGTGGATTACCGCCGCCCGCTCGACGTTGCCGAAGCATGTATATTACAGGCCGCCCTATGCTGGGTGACCGGTGCCCAGCAGGAAGCTATGGAGCTGCTGGAGGAGGCGCTGATCGCGTTGCAGCCTTACGGTGCTGTTCGAGTGATCGCAAACGAAGGCACAGCGGTACTTCCAATACTGAAAAAGGTCAGTGCCAAAACAGAGCGGGCGGAGTATTCCGGGCATCTTGATTCCCGGTATGTAAAACAGGTGCTGCTGTGTGCGCATGAGGTCTCCGCTCAGCATAGAGGGATTACGGCTTACTTTAGCGAAAAGCCGGTCAAGCTCTCCAAGAAGCAGCAGTACATTATTAATTTACTATCGCAGGGCTACAAAAATGCGGACATTGTCAGCATGACAGGTTTGAGTCTTAGTACCGTCAAGACCCATACCCAGCTGGCCTACGGAAAGCTGGGCGTTAATAATTCGGCCGATGCGGTAATGGAGGCAAAACGTCGGGGACTGATCGAGGCTTGATGGCAGGTCCTTAAGCTTGACAAAGCTCATCGACAGCCTTTGTTCACAGGTACCGGAAAGTCATGATTTATTCCATACGAAATTCTCTGATCAAGCTTAGGGCTGATCTGAGAATCTGTGCGGTCATGCCCCATATGATCCAGTCTTCATATTGATAGAATAAAATCTCATAGGTTCCGTTACTCCAAGGATACTTTATCCCTCCCGGGATCCAATCATATGGAAAGTCTTCCGGTAGTTCATGGGTCAGCTTACTTTCAAACCGATGCGGCTGATAGGAAAGAAGAAAATCCAGTGGTACTTTTATGATTTCCTCTACCTCATCCCTTTGAAACGTATCCTGATAATCATGAATTCTTCCGATAAAAGGATGAATGATCAATTGAAATGGTGACAAATAGATATCTCCCGGGCCCAATACTTCCAGCTGCGATTCCAGGAGCAGCAGCTCTTCCATAGTTTCACGAATGGCACATTCACAAAAGGATTCCCCTTTTTCCAGCTTTCCACCCGGAAAGCAGATTTCCCCCGGCTGTCGTCTTAATTTGGATGACCTCTTTTCAAACAACAGACAGGTCTCTCCTGCTATCCGGAGGAAAGGAATGAATACGGCGTATTTTTTTAATTTTTCGTTCCCAATGATATCCGGGTGTCGTCTCAAAAACTGTTCTTTATCCATAGTTGTTATAGCTCGACCTTCCTGATCCTTAAATTCCTTGCACTTCCTCCGACTCTTACACCAAGAATCTCTTCTCCCTCTACAAGAAGAGAAACGAGAATCTCTGATGGCTTCTTCATAGAATAGCCTTGTTCAAACACCAGGTTATTTGCCTGTCCGCTGTCAACCTTACCATAATGGTAAAGATAACAGCCAAGCGCACCATTAGAGGTACCGGTCGCTGCTTCTTCCAATATGTCATATAACGGTGCAAAGTTTCTGCAGGCTGCAGTTGCACCGTATTGAGTCTCCAAGGTAAAGACATGATAACCGATTACATTGTATTTACGGCTGATCTGTCTGATCTTCTCCATATCCGGCTGGATTGCAAATAATTGCTGTATTCCTGTAACAGGAATGATGATATCGCGAATTCCGGTGGATACGATCTGAACCGGCAGATCCTGTGACAGCTGTGATTCCTGGATATTCAGGGAATCCGCAATTTCATACCGGTCAGGCAAATCCGAGAATACAGGAATCGTTTGATTCATCATAATAAATTGATTCTCTTTCACTTCGATCCCCAGTATTCCGGCTTTTGTTTCCTGCTTGTAGGCACCGGTCTTCAATAACCCGGTTACCGCCATGGTATAAAAAACTGCGATCGTCGCATGCCCGCACAGGTCCACTTCGTCTTGTGGAGTAAAAAATCTGACTTTAAAGTCTGCCACCTTTGAATTCATTACGAAGGCTGTCTCGCTAAACCCTATCAGAGCGGCAATTTTTCTCATTTCCTCCTCGGATAAATTATCGGCGTTCAATACAACTCCCGCTTCATTTCCGCCTTCCTCCGTTTTGGCAAATGATCGTACCGTATATACAGATACATTCATACAGGTTTTCCTCCCCTTTTTACTCTTTTGTAAGCGGTACTTTCCATATCCGATAATACCGCGTAAATTGTCTGCTGCTTACGATTAATTTCCTCTCCTGTTCTCCTTCATGTATATAGAGATAATCTGATCCCATTTGCTCCGAAAAAACAAATCCAAGGTCATACATCATTGCATCGATTATGTCTTTTCCCCTCTTACTCTCCGTAACATAACATCCCATCATTTCGGTGTTGTCATAGTTTATAATCTCAGATTTGCTAAATGTTAGTTTCATAATTCCGGATAAAACAGAAATCCCATAATCCTCCTGCAGTAAGAACGGTCTCATGATTCCAGAGAATAACCAAATCAGGATCAAACATATTCCTGCAGACCTCAATCTTTTCTTCATAATTCACCTCCCCACAAAACTTTACAATTAGTGGAATGACTTTAAAAATATTAACATGTCACTATAATCACCGTTCTTCAGCCGATATCCGTTTTTAATCGTGCCGACAATCGTAAATCCCAACTTCAGATATAAGTTAAGCGCCCTTGTATTAACTGCTACCACAGCATTAAACTGCATGGCTGCAAATAAGTTCTCCCTGGCTTTTTCAATCGAATCCAGTACCAGAACCCTGCCCAATCCCAATCCTCTGCATTCCTTTTTTACTGCATAGGATGCGTTGGCAATATGGCTGAGTCTTCCGATCCCATTGGGGTGAAGAATATATAATCCGATGACCCTATTCCCGTTCATCGCACACACGGTTGCCGTCTGATTACTAAACATCCGTTCCGCTTCCTCAGGAGTCAATGGCACCTCCCCTGGAAAACTAGCTCCTTCTTCGACAATCTCATTCCAAAGTTGTGTTGCATCACTTAAAAATGAAGCTTCATATGGCCTTAGATCATATTCCATATCATTCCCTGTCTCCTTTGTATCTTTCTTCTAAACTATAATCGATGACAATAACCTTAGCCATCAATCGTTTAAACCTTTCCCGTTTAACATATGCTGCAAGTACTTTTCTATTCTTGAACTTCTGGTTTTCGATTGCCTGGCTTCAGAGAAGTAAAAAATATAAGCTCTTTGCCGTCCGGGTGTTAAGGCTTCAAAGGCAGTTTTGAGCGCCGGCAATTCCATGAATTTTGCTTGCAGTTCCTCCGGTATGATATAATCTTCCTGCTTTTTAAACTCCACTTCCAGACCGGCTTTTTCCACTTCGAGTGCTTCCAGAATGTACGACTTCAAGATATCTTCCTGCCCTGCGATTTCTCCAATCCCGATGAACCGGATCTGTCGTCCCGCCTGAACATTCTCTGTTTGTTGTATCAGAATATGATGGGGATCTTTTAACAAGGCTCCTTTGATAAATAAAAGGGCACAGTATTCTTTAAATCCATGAATTAAAACTACATTTCGATGATCATACGTGTAACAGGGTTTTCCCCATTTCAAGTCTTCGGTCAACCCACAACCTAGAATTATATTTCGCAGTTCCTTAAATTCTTCTTTCCACTGCCCGGCTCCATTTATAAACTCATCCACCTTGGGATTCCTACCGTTATCTGTCATTTAGAACACCTCTCTTTCAGAACTGTCACACTGTTTCTGTTCGTGCATTACCTAATGAGTTTTTGTAATTCAAGTTTAGCTTATTCCATTTATATTGTCAAACAATGTATTTCTGCTGCACAGGCCTTTCCACAAGAAGTTTTTTGACATCTTCCGTAACTGTATGATATAGTATTAGGTATAAACAGGCTTTAAAAATATAGATGATGAAATGGGGATTTTGTATGAAGAAAAAAACAATTGTAGTCGCTTTAGGAAGAAATGCATTCGGAACCAGCTTTCCGGAACAAAAAAAATCAATCATCAATGCGGCATATGCAATTGCCGATTTGGTAGAGGATAAATATAAGGTCATTATCACACACAGCAATGGTCCTCAGATTGGCATGCTTCATAGAGCATTGACGGAGTTTAATCGATTGGATAATAATTACAGTGTCGCCCCAATGTCAGTCTGTGGCGCCTTAAGTCAGGGATATATCGGCTATGATTTGCAAAATGCCATCCGTACGGTACTGTTGGACCGGGGCATTTTTAAAACCGTATCTACAATCATCACACAGGTTCGTGTAGATCCCTTTGACCCGGCGTTTCAAAATCCCACCAAGATAATCGGCCGCCTTATGACAAAAGATGAGGCGGATGAGGAAATCCAAAAAGGAAATTATGTAAAAGAAGAAAACGGTGGCTATCGAAGAGTCGTTGCTACACCAAAGCCCATAGATATTTACGAAATTGATGCCATCAAAGCACTTGTTGAAGCAGATCAGCTTGTCATCGCCTGTGGCGGTGGCGGTATTCCTGTCTTGGAACAGGGCACCGTACTCCAGGGCGCAAGTGCAGTCATAGAGAAGGACCTGGCAAGTGAAAAACTTGCTGACATGCTGGACGCCGATATTTTATTATTCTTAACCGGTGCCGATAAAGTAGCATTAAATTATGGCACTGATAAGGAAGTGTCCGTTGACGGCTTAACAATTGCTCAGGCCCAACAGTATATGAGTGAAGGTCATTTCCCTGTGACCTCCATGCTTCCCAAGATTGAAGCAAGCGTGGACTTTGTTGCGAAGAAGGAAGGCCGCAAAGCTGTCATCGGTAATCTTGACAAAGCCCGTCAATGTGTGGCCGGGCAGAGCGGAACGATCATAACGGCATAATATAAAAGAATGATATGGGAATGAACATATCCACTTCTGGTAAAAAGGTATCTCGTTATTCCTTCGAGATACCTTTTTATATGCAGCGAACTTTATGAAAACGTCGGACATGCAAAGAATATTAAAACTTATTGTAATGCAGTTTCTGATAATTGAGAGAAGCTTCCTCGTAGGACGCCTTTTCTTCCGCCGGATAACCGATGGCTATGATACATTCCACCCGGTAGTGTTCCGGTATCTCAAGAATATTTCTGATATATTCTCCTGCTGTCTCATCCTTTGTGTGATTGCGTTCCCTTACCTGAATCCAGCAGGATCCCAGTTCCAAATCCTGTGCGGACAATTGAATAAAAGAGGCCGCAATCGAAGCGTCCTCGACCCATACATCACTGGCCTGCTGATCAGCGACCACAACGACAGCAAGAGGTGCCTCTGCCAAAAAGCGCGGACCCGGTTCCCTGCAAAAAGAGAGCTGGCGGAGCAGTTCCTCATCCGTTACCGCAATAAACTGCCAGGGTCTGATTGACCGTGAGGACGGAGCGAGTAAAGCGCACTTCAGGATAAACTCGATTTTTTCTTTTTCTACCTTTCTGCTTTGAAATTTTCTAATGCTTCTTCTTTTTCTTAAGAGCTCAAATAACATATACTGATACCTCCCATAGGAATATAATTTTGACAAGCCGAAAATGATTGCCTGATGAATAATAATTAATGATATCTTACTACATCCTCTTGTTTTTCGCCAGACATTGTATTAGAATTAGACTAATTGCGCCAAGCAAAAATTAATTGAACAAAAAGAGGGATCCATATTATGAAACAAAAATCGTTACTCGGCGATGCTATGCTGCTCCTCTCCGCCTTTATCTGGGGCATTGCATTTGTCGCCCAACGGGTCGGGGGAGGCTACATCGGTCCTTTCACCTTTAATGCAGTCCGTATGTTAATCGGCGGTTTAACACTGCTCCCCTGTATCTATTTGCTGCGTGATAAAGACAGGCATCAAAAGACAGCTCATGTGAAACGGCCTTATTTTAAGGAAAACAAGCAACTATTCATCGGCGGAATCCTTTGCGGCACCATCTTATTTGTCGCCTGCAATCTCCAGCAACTCGGTGTATCCATTTCCTCAGCTTCAAAGGCGGGCTTTATTACTACCTTGTATATTATTATCGTTCCCATCATCGGAATCTTCTTTAAAAAACGCCCGGGAGTAACTTTATGGATTAGTATCCTCATTGCCTTATGTGGAATTTATCTACTCTGCGTTACAGAAGGATTTACCCTGGCCAAAGAAGACTTTATTCTTATTCTGGGTGCTTTCTTATTTTCCGTACATATCCTGATTATCGATCATTTCTCTCCCCTGGTGGATGGTGTCAAATTATCCTGCCTGCAGTTTTTTATTTGCGGTTTTCTTTCCTTTATCGCAATGCTCATTGCTGAAGATCCTAACCTGACTTCCATCCTGCAGGCCTGGCTGCCGCTCCTTTATACGGGTGTCTTATCCTGTGGTATTGCATATACTTTTCAGATTCTTGGTCAAAAGAGAGTTAACCCTGTGATCGCTTCTTTGATCATGAGCCTGGAATCCGTATTTTCAGCACTTGGCGGGTGGATCATTCTGGGGGAATCCCTGACCACCAGGGAGTTAATCGGTTGTATTTTATTGTTTTCGTCCATCATTTTAGCACAAGTTCCAGTCAATATAAGAAGCAGCAAGGCTGAGTTATCTTAAACCGGTGCTATCGAAGCATCTGATCGTTCTGAAAGAAATCCTTCCAGGGGTCGTCCTTTTCCATTCGCAAGATGGCATCTTTCATACCAATACCATCGGGGGCAATATAATCCAGTTCCTCCCATGCGATGGGCATGGAGACCCTTGCCCCCTTTCTTGCTCTGATAGAATAGGGGGCAATGCTTGTGGCACCTCTTCCGTTTCGAATCCAGTCAATGAAAATCTTATCGGAACGTTTGGATTTTCTTACATTACTTGTATAACGGTCAGGCCACTGCTGTTCCATCACCTGCGCGACGCGTCTGGCAAAATCATGAAAAGTATCCCAGCTGACATTTGGTTTTAACGGAACGACGACATGATATCCTTTTCCTCCACTGGTCTTAAGATAAGAAGTCAGGGAAAGCCGGTTCAGAATATCTCTCACATCCCTCACCCCCTGCCGAACTCTGCTTAATTCCATACCTTCATCCGGGTCCAAATCAAAAACCATAAGATCAGGATGTTCAAGTGCCTCCACTTTGCTTCCCCAGATATGAAATTCCAGTGTTCCCATCTGCGCCTCCCATATCAGACCTGTCAAAGCTTCTATATAAAAGTATTCTTCCGTTTCTTTTCCTTCGGTTATTACAGGAATGGTAACGATACCTTTCGCACCGGCTCCCGGATGTTTCTTAAAGAAACAGGTTTGTGATACTCCCTTGGGACAACGTACTATGCTGAGAACCCGATTGCTTACATAAGGCAGCATTCGCTTTGAAATCTTTTCGTAATACCGGATAACCTCTTCTTTGGTAATCCCCGAATCATCAAACACAATTTTATTCGGGTTGGTTATTTTAATGCCTTCGATGATGAGGCTCTTAGTATTTTCTTCCATAGGTCTTTCCTCTTCTGATTCATCCTCTTCTTTTTCTCTTTTGATGTCTCCCGGGTCTTTGTCTGTGCGTAATCCTTTAAAACTTGCCTGCCGCAGGTGATTCTCCCTGGTCCATTCGGCAAATTTTATTTCTGCTACCAGTTTAGGCATCAGCCAGGTAATCTGCTCGCCTGGTCTTGCTTTGGGAGGATGGAGAAAAGGCGGATCCGGATGGGCCAGATCCCTGAATTTTTCCTCCAGCATGTTTAGTTGGTCTTCACCGAATCCGCTACCGGCTCTTCCCGTATAGACCAACTCCTCCCCTTCATATACCCCAAGGAGAAGAGAACTTACACCTCTCAGTTTCCGGTCGGAAAGGGTATATCCACCGATCACAAACTCCTGTCTTTTGTCACATTTTAATTTGATCCAGTCACCGTTTCTCGTTCCGCTATAGACAGAATCCACTTTTTTCCCAACAATTCCTTCCATCCCAGCCTCACATGCTGCACGAAATCCCGCACTACCATTTCCTCTCACATAACGGCTGTAGTAAAGTTTTAAGGGGGCATTCTTTAGCAGTTCCTCCAGTTGATCCTTTCTGTCCAATAGACGACTTTGACGCAAATCTACACCATCCAGCGCCAGAAGATCGAAAATGATATATGTCAGATGTTTCCCCTTCGGATTCTTCCTGTAATTTTGAAGGGCCTGAAAATCCGTTTTGCCTGTTTCATCAGTAATTACAATCTCCCCGTCCAAAACCATTGCTCTTGCGCCTGCCAATTCAATGAGTGCGGCTGCGATCTCAGGAAACCGTCCTGTATAATCATTCGTGTTTCTGGTCATCAGCCTTGCATTGTTGCCCTCCACATATGCTATGATTCTGTATCCGTCATATTTAAGCTCATAAAGCCAGTCCTCTTCCTCCGGAACTGATTTCATCAGCTTTGCTAACTGTACCGGTGTATTGGCAAAAGGATTTCTCATGAATTTTTCCTCTTCCCCCACCTCAATCTGTTCCATAGTTCGCCCTGTCCTGATACTTGTAGTAAATTCTGATATCCCATCCTCTTCCTTTACATACTCATCTTTCTCCTTTAACAGGAGCCAGTTATCCTTCGTATCGTCCTCTTTAGATTTTAATTTTACCAGGGCCCATTTACCCTTAAGGCGCTTTCCCTTTAATATAAATTTCAGCTGCCCTTCTCTGAGTCCTTCCTCCACATTTCCAGAAGGCTCCCAATCCCCTTCGTCCCAAAGCATGACGATTCCTCCGCCATATTCTCCTTTTGGAATCGTCCCCTCAAAATTCCTGTATTCGAGGGGATGATCCTCAACATGTACGGCCAGCCGCTTATCCCGGGTATGATAAGAGGGACCCTTTGGTACTGCAAAGCTGATCAGTACTCCCTTCCATTCCAGACGAAGATCATAGTGTTCCCTACGGGCCAGATGATGCTGAACAACAAATCTTAAGGCCTCTTTTGAATCTGCTGTTTCTCCTTCCGGTTCCAGGGTTCTCTCAAAATTCCTTTTCTGATGGTATTCGTTTAAGCTTACTGACATAACCTCACGCTGGCTCCTTGTCTCTTTGCGCCTTCTCTACACTGGCTTTCAACGCTTCCATGAGGTCAATCACCTTACCGGCGCTCTCAGGCTCTGCGGCGACAACCTCCTTCCCGGAGATCTTAGTCTCAATCAGCGCCCGGAGTCTAACCTGGTACTCATCCTTATATTTTGATGGGTCAAAGGGCGTATCCATGGAATTGATCAGTGTTTTCGCCATGTTAAGTTCCTGCTCGGATACCTCCGGCTTATGATAGGGTTTCTGAAGTTCCTTAATATCATCTGCATAGAACATCGTAGAGATTAGAATACCATCTTCCCGGGGTATAATCGCCATCAATGTATCCTTGGTACCCATGACGGTCTTTCCAATGGCGATCTTTTGCTCTGCCATCAGTGCAAAGCGAAGAAGTTCAAACGCCTTCTCCCCTCCTGCCTCAGGCGCTGCCTGATAAGTCTTCTCATAATAAACGGGGGAAATCTGATTTAACTGGGCAAAATGCAGAATCTGAATGGATTTTTCTTTTTCAGTCTTGATCTTCTCAATTTCTTCGTCTGTAACGACCACATATTTATCGTCGTCATATTCAAAGCCCTTTACGATATCCCCTCCACTGATTTCTTTCCCGCAGTGGGCGCAGGTCTTCTTGTAACGAATACGGCTATTGTCCTCCTTATGAAGCTGGTTAAAATGAATATCATTGTCCTGTGTTGTCGTAAACATTGCAATGGGAATCGCTACCATCCCAAACGTTATAACTGATTTTCGTGAAACCATCGTCAATCACCTCCAAGGGTATTGTTTCCAACTAACTTATATCTATTCCAGATTAATTTTCAATGGATATACTATGAAGCAAGATATACCCAGACGTGCACCCGTTTGATTGTGCAAATGCTACGCACCATAAAAGAGGGCATCTCATGGTCTTTCAACCTGAGATGCCCTCTGTCATTCATGATAACAGGACGTTTACGATCTGATCAAGCCTTCCTGATTTAGATCGATCCTGATCTCTTCTCCCTGAAACGCAATTCTGAATTCCTTCCCCTGATATAAAATGAGAAAGGAAGTATACCTGCTTTCATATCCAAAATGGATCATTTTAATCACTAACTCACGACAGGAGAAACAGTTTTCCTGTTCCTCTTGTTGCTGATATTCCTTCATTTGAAAAAGATATTCATTATAGTATCCTGCCTGATAAGCAAAATCTTCACCGTTGTCCTGGAAATGATGATATTCTCCTGATCCTTCGTACAGATCCAGCGTCAGTTCCACGATCTCTTTCTCCCCCACATACTGAATTGGTGGATAATTCGGCACAATACTGCCGGCCTTCACATAAATGGGGCACACGTTCAGCGGAACCTCCCTCAGAATATACCTGCCTCCGGAAAGTGTCTCCTTTGTCCAGTAATCAGTCCAAATCCCCTCCGGCAGATACACAGAACGTGCCCGTTGTCCCTGCACTACCACCGGGGCTACCATGATATGATTTCCAAACATAAACTGATCATTGATTTCCTTTACTCTGTCATCCTTCTCATAATGCAATACCAACGGCCGGATCACCGGCATACCGTTTCCCTGTCCTTCCCAGAACAAGTCATACAGATAGGGCAGCAGGCGATAACGCAGTTTAATATAGCTTTTGTTTATCTCTAATGTCTCCTGATCAAAGGCCCAGGGCTCCTGACTGCGACAGCCGGTGCAGCAGTGGTTGCGAAAAAGCGGAGAGAAACATCCGATCTGTACCCAGCGGCTCAATAATTCCGGTGTACAATCAGAAGAAAATCCACCCACATCCGTACCGACAAAGGACAACCCACTCATGCCCAGATTGCATAACTGAGGAACCGCCATCTGTAAATGTGCCCAGATGCTGTGATTGTCCCCGGTCCATCCGGTGGTATATTTTTGTGAACCACTGTAGCAAGCCCGGGTAATAACAAACGGTCTTCGTTTATCCTGCTCTTTTAAGCCTTCATAGGTAGCCCGAGCCATCAGATGTCCGTACACATTATGCATTTTTCTGTGGTTAGCTCCCAGACCTTCATCAGAAAACATAACATCGTCAGGCAATTCCCCCTGAAAGCTGGCAGGTTCGTTCATGTCATTCCAGACACCCCGTACCCCTTTCTCCAACAGATGTTTTTGAAGGTCTCCCCACCAGCTTCTTACGCGTTTATCACTAAAGTCGGGAAATACAGCGGCGCCGGGCCAAACCACATTTTCATAAACATTTCCTTTGGCATCCCTTGCAAAATACCCCTGTTTCATTCCTTCTTCATATACAAAATAATCCTTCTCAACTTTAACTCCGGGGTCTATAATGGTTACTATCTTAAATCCATCCCGGTTCAGATCAGCTATCATCCCCTCTGCATTGGGAAAATTCTCTTCGTTCCAGGTGAATACTTTATATGCCTCCATATAATCGATATCCAGATGGATGCCATCGCAGGGAATATCAAGCGCTCTAAAATGTGCTGCAATATCAAGAACCTCCTCTCTGGATCCATAGGACCAACGGGATTGATGATAGCCCAGCGTCCATAGCTGAGGCAAAGGTGTGGTTCCTGTTAACCAGGTATATCCCTGTATAATCTCAGGCATCGCCTCACCTGCGATAAAATAATAATCCAGATTGCCTTCCTCCGCACCAAAGAAGTAGTATTCTTCACTCTCCTTTCCCATATTAAAGGAGGTTCTGTAATGATTATCAAAAAAGATTCCAAAAACATGGTTCCTTCTTCTGGTAATAAAGAAGGGAATGGACTTATAAAGTGCCTGAAAGGAATCTACCTGAGGCTGAGGCAGATCGCTGTTCCACATCTGATATTCATATCCTCTTTTGTTGAGAAACCCGGTTTTATCACCAAGGCCATAAAAAGCCTCATCACCTTCCATCGCTTTGATTATCTGTATCTTATGACCTCCTGCCTTAATGCCTCCGGTATGTCCCTCTAACGCTGCCAGCGCACTTGACTTCTCATTCTCATAATCAATGATTGTTCTGCCTTCCCGGTAATCCCTGCAGATCAGTTCTTTCTTTTGATTGTAAAAATCCACTTTGAAGTCATCAAATACTTCGATATATAATTCCTCTGTCTGTATGAGGATGTGATCCGAATTCTTTGTAACGGCGACAGGGGTATCTCTTCTTTTATCTTCTGTAATTGCTTTGGACAAATGTTCCCCGGTCTCAAGACCCGAAAAAATATTAATGATGTTATCGGTTATAACCTCAACCTGTCCGCTTCCCTGTTCAAATTTTATCAGAATCTTTTGATTCTTCTGTTCAAAATCGATAATTCTTCCAAACATAATCTTCACCTTTCCCTCATCCTGCAGCTGTCTGCCATAACTAAACTCATACTTTTGGCTTATATCCTGTTATTGATGCAATGTTTTACCTCTTACCGATTTATAATACTGGGTGGGAGTTATGCCGCAATACTTTTTAAATATTTTTGAAAAATAATATTGATCCTCTATTCCGGTAAGATAAGCTATTTCATTAAAATTGAGATTTGTAGTACTGATTAATTCTTTCGCCTGATTTATCCGGATGGAATTCAAGTATTGAAATATCGTGTGCCCGGTTCGGTCCGAGAACACACGGTTAATATAGTCAAAATTCACTTCGAACAAATCCTCCAGCTGATCGCTGTTGATCTTATTCATATAATTACTGTTCAGATAATTGATAATACCGTCCACTTTCTGAATGGACTTTCTAAGAGATGTACCACCGGCAGGCGCAATCTGATCTAAAACGAATTCATGAGCCATTTTCATTAAAAACCGGTGAAATTCCACCGATGCGAAACGTTTGTAATGCTCTTCCCTTCGATTATAGATACTTACCGCCAGATTTAAGACACTCTTATATTCCTGATAATCAGCCAGTTTATCGTTCTTTTGAAGGATGGTATAGGGATCCGTGGGATCTGTTTCAGCCAGATTATAGCTCAAAAGTGATGTCCTGCGCTTCTGTAGCATATCGGCAATTGCCTGTTGTTCCTGATCCCTGCCAACCTTATGAAGATCAGGATGCTGAAAGTGCACATAATAGTAACTGCAGGGGGCCTCATGATATCCTTTATGACACAAAGCCGGCTCAAGCAGAAAATAATCTCCTTTTCTTAGATGGTATCGGATCTCATTCTCCTCCAGATACATGTCCCCTTCACGAATAAAATACAAAATATATTCATTCGATACTCGTTCAAAATGGATCCAGGGGTTGGTATAATTGATTTTCCCTATCATTCTTACCCGTGGTAAGATGTCCGTATTATATGAAAACAGCATCCAGTTCCTCCATTCCTAGGAATGTTCTATCCATATCATGTCCCATACTGCTAATTTCGGTATTGTAATAATGACGTGCTGACCGTTTGATCTTTGTTCCGTCCGGTATTCCAGGCGGATTGGGGTGCAGCTTCCATCATCCGGTGTTGCCATGGAAACGCATTTAATCTTCGTATCCAGAAGAATATCGATTTCAATCCCGGTCACAGCATCTGAAAGTCCGGGCTTGGGCTGATTCCATTCTTCTCCCACCTGAATCAGATTTATCATATGAATGGTCAGATAGGATCTGCTTTCTCTGATCAGCGTCCAGATGCTGCCTTCCCTTCCCTCGGAGCTAAAGGAAAGCGCACGCTCAGAATGAGAGGCAAACACAATATCCTCATTAATCCCGTTGGCCGCTGTCATTGAGATATCCATTGCATTCCAGTCATACAAAAGTTTACCATACCGTACAGCAAAATCGCAATAGGATCTTACCTTTGGTAAAAATTCCTCCCTTAGCTTTGCATAATTCACGTAATAGCTGTCACAAAGCACAGAATCGGTTTCTCCAAATACCAATTGTGACCCTCCGGAAGCGAGAATAACAGCATTGGTCAAAAGCAGAGCATTTTCTGCCGAATGGATTTCCTCTTCGGTCACTGCCTGCTGGAAAGGCTTCATATAGGCGGCCAGGATGACCTGCTTCGCACCAAGATACTTTGCCTCACGTATCAGCGTATACAAATGCCGGTAGGTAACATGAGGCGGCCATACTTCAATGTAGGCTGCATCCTGCTCTGATCCCGCCACCCACTCCGAAGGCCAGTTATTTACCGCATTAAATATTACCCCTGCATCTTCATCGATTTCTCTTACTGCCTGCTTTGCCCGCTTTATCATGCCGGGAAAGGTCTGTGCCAGGGATATTCTTTCCTGCTTATCATTATACACGAACTTTGGAAATCCGTAGGTATCCATATGAATTCCCTGAAATCCCAATTGCCTGACTGCATTCGCATACTCATTTATAATATGGCTGCACCAGGATGCATCCCTGGAGGTATCCATAAAAACCAGCCAGTCTGCAAAGCTTAAGACCTCCTGATTCTGTTTATATAATGCCCAGGACGGATGCTCTGCAAACGCTTCCTTACTTGCTGCGTAAACGGCACCATAGGCAAAGGGCCGGATTCCGTACTGCTTACATAGCAGAATCTTATTTTTAATTGCCTGTAAAGACAATTTTCTTCCCAGTGGCTCCAGATATTCTTCTTCCTGGGCTACCAGCTTATCGTGACGATACATCCAGTCATAAAACTGTAATGCATTCAGATGCAACTTTAAGGCATAGTAAATATCCGAGTCATCCTCTTTATCCTCTTGTGAAAAATCTGTTAAAAAGCCATACCGAATCATGGAATCACAGGATTCCACAACATCGCAAGCGGTATGTAAATAAACGGTACCGTCAGTGCAGATTACTTTCACATCCACACCGTAGTTGCCCACCGGCAGTTCCAGATTCCATCGGTACACCATCGGCCCGTCTGTAAGTTCTTTCGCTGTTACTTTATTCTGAAATAAAATCCGGTCTAATTCCATTACACAAAAATCGACCTCTATGATCTGATCCGGCTTTTTTGCGGATAACAATATTCCTACCGGTTCTCCCTTTCTATATTGGGCTTTGTCAGGAAAACAATCCATGCCAGCCAAATGTTCCTTCATATTTTTCCCCGTTTCTGCGCTGCTTTGTTGTGTAATATTGCCCTTTATTGTATGGTGTGCGCAAACACATACCTGTTGTGTGATATTGTCCTTTATTGCTTTACTGCGCCCTCCGAGAGGCCTCCGATTACTGTCTTCCTCTGAAAGAGAATGAACAGAATAATTACTGGAATCTGTATGATAATCGATGCTGCGAAGACCCATTCCCACCTGGTGGCATGTTCTCCGTTCAGTCTTTGCAAAAGCATGGGAAGGGTGATCATGGCTTCATTCGCGCCAAGCAGAATCTTTGCCGTAAAATATTCTTCCCATATACCCTGCAGGGCAAAGATGGTCATGGTACCAATAGCCGGCTTTGACAGAGGCAGCATAATCCTGGTAAATATGGTCATATGAGTTCCACCATCCATAATCACCGATTCCGATAAAGCATCCGGTAATCCACGAAAGAAATTACGAAGAAAGAAGGTATGCCCGCAAATCCCCGTTGCCACATATATTAAGATCAAACCGGGTCTTGTACCCACAAGCCCTTCGGTAAGACCGGGAAGAGGAAGCTTAATCGCTCCCAGTGTGATAAACTGTGGTATGATATTCAAAAACCCGGGAACCATCAGCGTCAGAAGATATAGTTTAAACAGAATTTCCCGTCCCGGAAAGGAAATTCGCGCAAAGCCATATGCAGACAAGGTTGCTACCAGCAATTCAAACATTACTGTAAGTACTGTGTTGATGATACTGTTTCGAAAAGCTGCAGTGAAAATGTCCAGCCCAAGAATATAGTGGTAGGCATCAAAGACGATCTGCTTCGGAAATAGTCTTGGCGGAAATGGCAGGGAAAAGCTGAATTGCTCAAAGGAATTGGTAATCATAAACAGATAAGGGATGGAAAATGCGGCTAATGCAAGCAGCAGGAATGCCCAAAGCAGGATCTGTCCGACCCGTTCTGATCCCTTTTTACCTTTCAATTGACTCATAGATTTTCCTCCTTATCCACTACATCCAGTTTCAGGCCTTTGTTTATGATGACGGTTAAAATTATGATTGTAATGGCCGTCATCAGACCTATGGCAGATGCCTCACCGAATTTAAACTGCTTAAATGCTTTATCATACAGCAGGTATTGCAGTACCGAAGTAGTACCGTTGGGCTTACCCGCGGTTAAGAGCATTACTTGAATAAATACATTGAAGGATCCGATTACCATATTAACCAGAACAAAATATGTGGTAGGTTTCACCATGGGTATCACGATTCCTTTAAATCTTTGCCAGGAGGATGCTCCATCCAGGGCCGCCGCTTCGTACAGATCCTTCGATATCCCCTGGAGCGCCGCCGTATAAATCAACATCGCCCATCCGGTATTCTTCCAGATCCCCATAATCCAGATCGCGGCATTTCCTGACCATTCTCTTAGAAGCCATGGAATATAATTCTTGGTCAGATGAAGTACGTCCACAAGTATATAATTGATTAATCCCCGATTACTGCTATTAAATAAATACTGAAAAACCAGTCCGACAATCACCCAGGAGGTGATCACCGGGAGATAGAACCCCACCTTAAAGATCGTCCTTCCCTTATGCAAACTATTAATCAGGTACGCAAAAAACATTCCCAGAAAGATAATACAGGGGGTTGTAACAAATGCATATAAAAAGTTGTTTCGCAAGGCAAACCAGAATCCATTGTTTCTTGCAGTCAGAACCCGAATAAAATTATCCGCACCAATCCACGTAATCTCTCTTTTCACAATCTGATAATCTGAAAAAGCAATGCGAAATGTAAATAACATAGGGTACAGAACAAAAACACAGACCAGAACCAATCCCGGGGTGATAAAAGGAAGTGCTGCCAGTATCCCCCTTCTATATTTTCTCCATTTCCTTTTCTTAATGCTGTATGACATAAACTCACCCTTTCATGAAAAAACTGTTGCAAGACGGTATTACCAGATACCGATAACTTCTCATCCTCTCCCGATGCACTGTATCCGGAGAGTGTGCTAAATTGTTCGTCTGATACTACTGTTTTGCAACAGTTCCAACCGATATCACTATTGTGCTAATAATTCATCCATCTGTGCTGCTGCACTTTGAAGCTCACTTGCTGTATCTGCTTTATTTACGAAGATATTCGTCATTGCGTTACTCCATATTGAACCGATTTCATCATGGTTAGGAGACGGAATTCTGGCAGATGCGGTCTCTAATTGCTTCATGTAAACCGACCATACGGGATTGCCAGTAACCTTCTCATTCGTCACCAGACTCTTTAATACCGGCAGCTGTCCTACTTCCAGCATAGCCAGCTGAACTTCCTCAGAGGCCATAAATTTCAGAAATTCATATGCTGCATCCGGATGCTTGGAAGTATGAAAGATAACGATATTCTCGCCGCCTACCACGGAAGCACTTTTCCCGTTATAGGAAGGAATCTGTGCTGCTTGAATCCCCTGGGCAAGATTGTCTTCATAGGAGCCAAAGAACCAGGGACCTTCAAAGAACATTGCATACTCACCGGTCTTAATTCCGTCCCAGGCATCCGCAGTTCCGTCTACCTCTTTGATGGTCAGTATGTTCTTCTGATTCAATTCAATCAGCTTATTGATGGCATCAATACTTGCCTGACTGTCCAGATATCCACTGGCTTTTTTAAATTCAGGATCGGTTAAAGTGCCGCCAAACAACCAGAAATAAGGATAGAAGTCCCAATCCCCCACACCGGAAACACTGAGCAACGGAGTCTTAGATTGCTCTGCTGCTTTGATAAATTCCTCGAGGGTTGCCGGCGCCTGATTTAATCCAATGGATGATAAGGTATTCATATTTACTACCGCCGCTTTACAGTTGGTATCCAGAGGAAATCCATAATAACTTCCCTTATAGAAATTGGTGGACAACGGTCCGTCAAGAAAACTATCCTTATTTGCAGCAAAATCGTCAAAATCGCTTAATGCCACAAGACCGCCCTGATTCGCATAAGATGCCGTATTGACGATATCAATTCTTGCAACATCCGGTGTCTGTCCGGTTCCGAAAGCAGTTACAATCATTTGGTGATACTGACTGCCATCTTGTCTTACAGCATCAATTTTAATGTTCGGATGTTCCTTTTCCCACATTGGAAGCACGACATTTTTAAACTGTGCTTCTTCCCCATCCCCATAGGTATGCCAGAAGGTTAAGGTAATCTCCTCATCCCCGCTCTTTACCGGCTCGGTTGCCGTTGGCTGATTCGTTGCCTGATCTTTGTCGTCCCCTGCAGCATTATCCTTGGAACCATCCTTCTTCCCGCATCCTGCCACTGTTGTAAGGATGAGTATCAGCATCAGAAACATAGATATTAGTTTTCTTTTCCTTTTTCCCATTTTACTACCTCCCTAAGTTAAAAATGTATTTTGTAAATTTATTATAAATTCTTTTTATGATTTAGGTAATAAACACAAACTAGATTATTTGTATTTTAGCGACTTTTTATAAGCCTATCGATAGTGATCAAAATCATCTGTAATAGAACAGACATTTTAAGTTATAAATCATGAACCATATACTGGAGATGAAGATATCAGCACTCTTTGAGCTGATAAACCAGAACGATAAAAATGCCTTGGGGATGAGAAATCCTTCTCCATACCGCTCCTGTTCCATCCATAGAAAAATAAGATACCTCCACCGATGAGGTTGGGGAATATCATGGAACAACCCTTACTCGCTCTGATGCTTATCCATTCGGCATACGACACCGCTGCGATGTGACGGCATCGCCTGGAATTCAAATATTACGATCGATCAGATCCAGATCATATGATAAACTATCATTAGCAAAATTAGTGCCTGCGATCCTATACAACATTAACGAAATATTATCGCAACTAACTACACTAATTAAACTATTGGGAGGTTGATTATGCAAAAAATCCACAGACTTATCTCTTTACTCCTGCTACTATTTCTTATCCTTTTATGCAGCTGCAGTAAGAATGTCAAAGAAACGAATAAGGACAGAGAAAAAGCCGATCCTGAAACAGGTCTTATAATAACATCACTATTTGATGAATTTACGGATAACTTAGATGGGGCAAACACAGAAAAATATGCTGCCGATTTATATGATACTTATCTGCAGTCTGATTCCATGAATTTTATTCATTTATTAAGTCAGCAGAAAATTTATCGAATTAAGCCAATTGCTGATCTTCTTGCATCGGAAGCTATGAACATCTCTGATTCCTCCTCAAAGAGGGCTTTTGCAACAGGTATTAGAAATTTACTGGATCAAAAGGACTTAACAGAGCTTGAGGAATATACCTTATACGAACTTTATGCCCGCATCTTATATTACAGTATAACATTATAGCTTCTTGTAATCTTGCGAGCTCGTTTCCCATACCTTCAACCTTTTATGCACGAAAAGGTTTCACTAACCATGAGAAAACACATGATTAAGAAACCTTTTAGAGCATATCTCACCTTTGTCCAGCTCGTTTTTCTTTTCTATTTTCTGAAACATTTTAGAAATCTTCTATCCGTTATATAAATGCAATAATCGTAAGAATGACTGATATTATAGTATTTGCAACACCGGTACCACTATTCCTCAAACTTTAATTATCTAAATCTCCCTATTTATCATAATTTATCAAGAGCCTTATCCAGCTCTTCTGTAAGAAACTCAATATCCTCTTCGTTAATAACAAGCGGAGGCTGAAAAGCCAATACATTACGGTAACGTCCGTTCTTGCCAAGGATAATTCCCTCATCCTTTAAGAACTCCAGGATCTGATCCGTCTGATTTGGAAGGGGTCTTCCCTCCATGTCCTCCAGCTCCATCCCTAACATCAGACCCTTTCCTCTGACCTCTTTGATGATCGGATATTTGTCTTTTAATTGTATCAGTTTATCATATAGCAAGGCTCCCAGCTCTTGTGCCCGCTGGCAAAGATGATGGTTTTCGATGTAATCAAGCACGGCCAGCGCCGCACTGCAGGCTACCGGATTTCCTCCCAGGGTAGAAGCGGAAGGAGAGGTAAAGCGGGCTGCTATTTCCTTCGTCGTAGAAAATGCCGCGATGGCAATCCCATTGCCAAGGGCTTTCGACATAGTAAGGATATCGGGTACAACACCGTAATGCTCAATGGCGAAGGTTCTTCCTGTTCTGGCAAATCCGGTCTGTACTTCATCACAGATAAAGAGAACTCCGTATTTCTCAAGAAGGGATCTGATTTCTTTAAAAAACCCGTCAGGAGGCGTAAGGATCCCTCCATTTCCCTGAATTGGTTCACAGATAAATGCTGCAATATCAGAATCCTCTTTTAAAATCGCTTCGATTTCAGATACTGTCTCCTCCGGTCGGCTGGATACAAAATATATATCTTCCGGCAGGAATGGGTCAGCTCTCCACATAGGGATATCCGTTGCGGACATGGTAAGATTCGTTCTTCCATGCAGGCTGTTCTTCAGCGCAATAAACTTCTTCTTTCCGGTATAGATCCTTGCCAGAAGCATAGCGCCTTCATTGGCTTCCGAACCTGACATACAAAAGAAAGAGTTATTCAGATCACCGGGCAGAACTTCTGAGAGTCTCTTTGCAAGCCTTACAATGGGTTCGGTCAGATAGACATTGGTCACATGCTGCAGGGTTTTCAGCTGATCGATGACTCGATCTATAATTTCAGGATTACTGTGTCCGCAGTTCATGACGGATACTCCGGCGAAGAAATCCAGATATTTTTTCCCGTTGCTATCATATAAATATTGCATTTCACCCTTAACGAATACTGGCGGGTCCTGATAGAAATAACCAAGACATGGCATCAGATATTCTTCCCGCTGCTGTATTACTTCTTTTGATTGATTCATATTTGTACCTTCTGCCTGTTGACAGCCCTTTCTCTTTTCCTTTTCTACAGTGCAAATGCTCCCAGCGTCCAGCCCTCCCTCACAGGCTGCAGCGCCGCATAAATATCCCTGCACTTCTCCGGTGTAATTAACGCCTTCTGATAGGCCTCTATTACTTTTCGCAGCTCCGGCGTACTTAAATACTGGGATTCAATTCTGAAATTTTGCAAGCCTGCTGCTAAAAGTCCGTCAATGAGCGGCAAATAACAGATATCTTTATAAAGGAGCATATGATTTCTGCCAAACTGGTCCTGATATACCGGATGTTTGAAGTTTTCTCCATCCACCAGATATAATACGCCTTCTTCTCCTCCCGTTATATTCTCATACAGATCATGCTCCATATACATGACCGTGGGAGAACCATGAACAATCAGCTCTGCATCCTTACCCATCCCATTGATCAGTGCCACAGTTTCAGAAAGCGTAGCTTCCGGGGTGATACAAAACTGCTTCAATCCCATATCTATAAAAAATTTTGCGGCTGTCTGGTTTAAGAGATTCATTGGATAATCCCCAAGTAATATACTGGATTTAAATTTGCGGACCGCTCCCAGATTTGAAACTGTCAGTCCATCAATGGGAATTCCAAAAGACATCCACTGGGCATATTCCTCCATCTGTGTATCAAAGGTCATATGAGGCATTCCAAGATACAATTTGGTATTGCCTTTTCTGCTTACCAAGTCCTCAATCTCTGTTCTGGAAAAGGGTAGATCCGGCTTCCATACATCACCGGCTAAATATATACTGTCAACCTGTAACTCCAGGCATAGCTTTGCCTGACTCAGATTGTTTACTTTCACACTTAGTTTGGGCGATCCTTCGGGAGCATCCTGTGATTTCATCTGATGTTCCTTCAGATATTGATTTATTTTCTCTATCTTCTCCGTTGTTGATGGCCGCTCCTGCGTTGCGGTACTAAATACCTTACCGCTGCTAAAGAGCTTTCCCGTACCTTCATATCTATCATTAATATTACTCAGCCCAGGTCTGCCAAAGGCATAGGCAGTGGAGGTATCACGTTTCCGGTTCTCATAAAGGTTCACAGAGTCTTTCCTTCTGTTATAATTTAGCGGATCATTCAGATATCGGTCAATGCTATCCCCATATGCATGAATCATCATCGTCAGATACTCCGGATCCCGCATCCGTCCTTCAATCTTAAAGGAGGTTATGCGTCCCTCAATTAATTCCGGGATATTCTCATACATGAACATATCCTTCACAGCCAAAGGAAAGGTGGTAGGATATTGATTTTTGCCTTGTTCCATGGTATATTCCCACCTGCAGGGTTTCAGACACCTTCCTCTGTTGGAACTTTGTCCGAACAGCATTCCACTGTAGAGACACTGACCACCATGAGCGATACACATGTCCCCATGGATAAAGTACTCCAGCTCCATATCGGTATTTGCACTCAGGTATCTGCTATAGGCCAGGGAAGCTTCCCTGGAAAGCACTACTCTTGTCACTCCCAGCTCCTTTAGCGCTTTCATCGTCTCCAGATTGTGCACATTCATCATGACAGAAGAATGCAGGGGAAGCGTAAGCCCAATTTCCCGTATCAGGGATATGGTACTGAAGTCTTGAACAATTAAGGCATCCGGCTGAATCTGATCAAGTTTTATAAGAAATTCTTTCAACAACTCCAGTTCATGATCCGCATATAAATTATTCACGGTAATATAAGCTTTCTTTCCAAGGGAATGCGCCATATCTACTGCTTCTTTTAATTCTTCCTCCGTAAAGTTATAGTCTTTCCGGTGAAGACGCATATTCAGGTTCTTGCCGCCAAAATAAGCAGCATCGCACCCCAGTTCAATTACCTTTTTAAATATTTCAAAATTTCCGGCAGGGGCCAGCAGCTCTATCGGATGTCCATTAAAATGTCTTGCCATGCTATCCTCTTTCCTGAATATCTCTTTATTTTTGATATCCGATTGTATAAAGTCTCAGTCCGAAAGCAATCTTACAAAATTCCCATCGGTGTTCCCATCGGCAACTTTAAACTGTTTCGGGCATCTGATTTGTCCGTTTTGATTTACATATCTCAATTATACTAACACTTTCCTTGTGTTTTAGCAATATTTCGTATTCTATCTGCCGAATCATCAACGTCAGATCATACAATAGCAGAATTCATTCCTGCTCCCCGCCTTCTTTTGGTATTCTGAGCAGGACAATGGTTCCTTTGCCGGCCTCACTCCTGATCTCAAGACCCTTTCCGTAAAAAAGGATGAGCCTCCGGTTGATATTTTTCACTCCCACACCTTTGGTGGAAGCGGTATCACTTAATAATTCTCTAAGGATATCCTCAGACATTCCTCCACCGTTATCCTCCACACGAATTATGACCTCTGATTCTTCACGATACACCCACAGACTTACAAAGCCGCCCTCCTGTTTTGCAAAAAGACCGTGGCGCACAGCATTTTCTACGATAGGCTGAATCGTCAGCATGGGAACCAGCACAGAAATGCTTTCATCAATATCATACTTCACCTCAAGCTTATCCTGAAATCGTGCTTGTTCAATAGAGAGGTAGGCTTTCACCGTCTCCAGCTCTTCTGCCAGCGGTATCATACCGTTATAATTGTGAAAGCGGAAGCTCCCCCTCAGATAATCGGTGAGATCATACAGAAGCTCCTTTGCTTTTTCCGGTGTTTCTAAGGTAAGGACAGCAATGACACTAAGGGAATTATAGATAAAATGTGGTTTAATCTGGGCCTGCAAAAAAGATAGCTCCGTCTCCACCATACCACTTACCAATTCCTTCAACTGAACAAGGGTGTGTACCCTTGCCTTCAGTTCCTCTGCCTCAAAGGGCTTTGCTATATAATCATTGGCGCCTGCATCAAAACCTGCCTTAATGTCCTGCTGCCTTGCCTTAACTGTCAAAAGGATTACCGGAAGGTCTATGGAGGAAAATCTTTTACGAACCTCTTCCAGCACCTGGTACCCGGTAAGCTTTGGCATCATCACATCCAAAATCAGGAGATCATAGTTTGATTGCCTGCCAAGCTCCTCCAAAGCCTTCTGCCCATCGGTCACAACGTTCACATAATAACCTTCGGATTTCAGCACAGTCATGAGCGCTCTTAGATTTGTAGGGTCATCCTCTGCCACCAGAATGGAATATTTGCTTTTCCCTCTTCTCTCAACTGTTTCATCATCGGAGATTAACTCCTCTTCTTTCGGTACAAGTGCCGTATGTTCCACATAGATGTCTGTTTTTTCAGCTCTGCTGAGTGAAAGTGTAAAGGCAAACCGGCTCCCTCTTCCTTCTTCTGAGATAACCTGTATTGCACCGCCGTGAAGCTCGATCAGGTTCTTTGTTATCGATAAACCAATACCGGTACCTCCTGATTCCCGGGTGCCTGCCGAATCCACCTGATAAAATGGTTTAAAAATATCCTCATGCCTTTCCTCCGGAATACCACGGCCCGTATCCTCAACCCATATTTCTGCCTTCTCCGCGTTAATTGCTGCACCTACTTCAATTTTCCCTGCCTGGGTAAACTTCAAGGCATTACCGATCAAATTATAAAAAATTTGACGCAAACGCTCTGCATCAGCCTCTACCGGCGGAAAATCCTCGGGGATACCATTGACAAATTCTATTCTCTTATCGTTCCTCTGATGCTCCAGCTCATACAGCGTGAGCCCTGCTACAGAGCGTAAATCAACCGGTCTGATATTCAACCGGATCTCCCCATTCTTCAGGCTGGATATATCCAGAATATCATTAATCAGTCGATGCAATCTTCTGGCAGCAGATACTACAACCCGTAGATTTTGACACTGCTCCGCGTCCAGTCTTCCTCCGCTGTCCTCAATCACCGAATTAGTGATATTAATGATACCATTGAGGGGAGTTCTTAACTCATGTGAAGTATTTGCCAGAAATTCGTCCTTTAACCGGTCCAGAGAAAGCAATTGACCGGACAGCTCCGCCACCTCATAATAGGTTTTTGAAAACTGCGCCGCCAGTACATAGGCCTGAATAAAGGTGATGACAAAGGCTGAGAAGCCAAAAATTCCACCTGATCTACTGCTGATCAAATTCCACTGATATAACACATCATTGATAAAGGTTGCAAAAAAGGTGGCAGTTGCAAACAGCATCAAGCCTACTCCTCCCCGCCTTTGGGAAATAGCGGCGATAAAACGCAGCAGCGCATAGAGGAACAGGATTACCACCATCAACTCATAAGCCAATAAGAATGCTGTAAAAATACGGATCGGTACAAGGATAGTAAATATTGTAAGAAGAGCTGCGGCATAAATAGCACCACGAACTACCCTGCCTGATATTTCCTTGGGATAGAATCTGTTCAGAAAAAGAATCCAGGTTACAGGAGCCCAGCATATTGTCAGATATTCAATCACTACCAGTGGTCTGATATCTGATAACGCAAGAATGTCCGCTATTAAATACTCACCTGTCACCGGAATTCTCGCAGCAATAATCAGCATCATCAGCACATAATAAAGAATGGATGTATTTTTTCTCAAAAAAATATAAACGGCCATATGGTAGATCATCATCATAATAATGCCGCCGAAAATGAACATCTCTCTTCTGGATGAGTTTTCCTTCATATTCTGAATTTGCCTGTTCGTCCCCATATAAATGGAATACCATAATCCGCCTCTTGCATAGGTATAATTAGAAATCTGAATAATAATTTCATACTCTTTATCCATATTCTTATATTGTACAGCCTGTGGCCTGTACTCCGCTCTTGCTCCCTCCGGAATGCTGCTTACAGTCCCGTTGGCTGCAATTACTTCCTGATCAACCAGCAGCTTATATGCCGTTGACATATTTGCCAGCTTAAGTCCCTTCCAGGTATCTGTATCATTGCTTTTGATCCTCAGACGATAGGTAGCGCAGCCCTCTCCGGGAAGCTTTTTTCCATTAACTTTGTAGCTGTTCCATACATCCGGAACAACAAAATATCCATCCGGCGCTATCACTCCTGCTCCACTGTGGAAATCCTCATAAGTCAACAGCCTTCCCCAATAGAATTCCCATTCCCCATCAAGGGATATCATTCCATCCTTCTCAAAGTCCCATTCACGCAAGTCAAGTAAGCCATCCTGTGCTAATGGCTGTGTTTTGGTGAGCGAAAGCTCATGGACATGAATTACTATCAGTGAAATCACTAAGCACATAATAAGTGCCGCATATAAAAAGTACTTCTTATATTCCCCGCTTCGTTTCATAAGACAAACCCCGTTCTTTTCGTTCAACAGCTTCTTCTGATTTGATAGAATCAGTGTACAAAACGCCTCTCTACAAATTCTCACAAAGCGCAAAAAAAGACGGCTGTTTTTGCCATCCTTTTTAAAATTTCATTTTATTTATTAATATTCTTACAGTTTCAGACTTTTAATTGCTTTACTAATTTGTCATATATCCGTGAATAAGATTCCCTCTCAAGCATTGCCCAAAGCCAGTCGTCATTGAATAGGTAGCCATCTTTGTACAATTCTATCGCCTTTTTGCCATATTCAACATTTCCTGTATTATAAAAGCAATCAACGTCTGCCTTGAATTCACGGATATCGGTATCGCCTTCCTCTAACTGCAAAATATAGCTGTCACTTAAATATTTAATTCTCATGCAGGTAATTCCATAATCCTTTAATACCTTGCGTACCGCCCAAACAGCCGTTTGAAGATTGGAAAGGGCTTGTCCGGGTGTACTGTCGCGCCACAAATCGTCACATATTTTATATTTGTCCAGCCATCTGCCTTCATGCTGCAGCAGGTATGCTAAAAGTTCCCGCTGCTTGGCCCTGCTCCATTTTATCATTTCATCGCCGGTATTTATTCCAAATTTACTAAAGAACTGTATTCTGGGCCGCTTTCCAATCTCGGGCAGCAGACCTCTTTTTTTATTCAGCCGCTCCAATGCCTTTTGAAGCCTTTCGGGGCGGACAGGTTTTAGGATATAATCAATGGCATTGGTATCAAAGGCTTCGGTGGCATAGTGGTTGTAAGCCGTCACAAAAAAGATGTCAATTTCCGGTATTTTCTCTAAAAGCCTTTCCGCCAGCTCAAGACCGCTTAACCCACGCATTTCGATATCCAGGAACGCCACATCCGGCCTTAGTTTCTCATTTTCAATATCCTCCAGCGCCGTAAATGGGTTTGTATAAGCTCCGGCTATCTCCATCCGGGAATTCTGTTCCAGCATTTTCTGAAATTCCTTTAACAATGGCTGCTCGTCATCTACAATAATTGCTCTCATTCCTGCTCCTCACTTTCTTTCGGTATTCTGAGGAGGACGATCGTTCCTTTTCCTGCCTCACTCTTGATTTCAAGCCCCTTTCCATAAAAGAGAATAAGCCTCCGGTTGATATTTTTTACTCCCACGCCTCTGGAGGGTGCCGTATCACTTATGATTTCATCAAGGATATTCTCCGAAATTCCACATCCATTATCCTCCACCCGTATGACGACATCTGCTCTTTCCTTGTATACCTTCAAGCTCACACAGCCTCCTTCAGGCTTTGCAAAAAGGCCATGGCGTACGGCATTTTCCACAATAGGCTGGATGGCCAACATTGGAATCAGCACAGAAATGCTCTCATCAATATCATACTTCACCTCAAGCTTATCCTGAAACCGTGCTTTTTCGATGGAGATATAGGCCTTCACTGTCTCTAACTCCTCCGACAACGACACCATACCGTTATAATTGCGAAAGCGAAAACTCCCTCTTAAATAATCGGTGAGATCATAGAGAAGCTCCTTGGCTTTTTCGGGTGTTTCCAGGGTAAGTGCGGAAATCACACTTAGTGCGTTGTATATAAAGTGGGGCTTGATTTGTGCCTGCAGGAAGGACAGCTCCGTTTCCACGACGCTGCTTACCGATTCTTTCAGCTGCACGAGGGTATGTACTCTTGCCTTCAACTCCAAAGCCTCAAAAGGCTTTGCCAGATAATCGTTGGCTCCGGCCTCAAAGCCTGCCTGAAAATCCTCCGGTCTTGCCTTTGCCGTAAGCATCAGCACCGGGATGTCCAGGGGGCCAAAGCGCAGCCGAATCTTTTTCAGTACCTCATAGCCGGATATTTTGGGCATCATGACATCCAGGATTACCAGATTATAACGATTCAGGACTTCTAATTCTTTCAGAACTTCTTCTCCGCTCATCACTGCCTTGACATAATAGCC
>JAEXNR010000012.1 GCA_023439505.1 Bacillota bacterium | reverse complement strand
CGCTGCCATCAATAAAGTATGTTCCGGTCCCCTGTTTTATAAAGCATATTTCAATGTATTCATGATAGTGTAACATAACGCTTGATTTATCAATGCCATAAGTTTCACTTATAACTATGGGAAAATCTTCTTTCATTATGTGATTATTTTTTAAAGTTTCCTCAAAGCTGAATTTCTTATATGTATTTCCTTCAGTTTTCAAAATCGGTTCACTCCCATATTACTTGAAGAGTTAGTTGGTATTCGCTTCTTTATGCACAATAGAAGTATTAATAATCCAGATTAAAATAAGTATAAATTTTTGCATGTAATATCACAGGGGTATTTTAATCATTCAGGAAATACGGATTGCTTAAATAAAGTATAGCACAAATATTATTTACGGAATAATAGAGGAAGTATTATTTGCAATAAAAAACTCTCAGGCAATTTGCCTGAGAGTTTTTTATTGCAATGGTTGCGGGGGCAAGATTATATTGTTAACTATGGGTTTTCTGCGAAATGTCCGGTTTTATTAGGTTTGCTTTGCTAGTCTTTAGGAATAGTTATGTTCCAAAATAATGGCTTTTAATGATTCTGTCCCCTCCTTTGTCCCCAATTTTATCTAAAGTAAACAGTTTGGGGGACACTCAAAAGACCCTTCAGATTCACTTTTGAATTGGTAGATTTCTAGGGGAGCAGGTCATAGGGATTCGTTTGGTTGCGGGGGCAAGATTTGGACTTGCGACCTTCGGGTTATGAGTTAAAGGTACTATAAAATTAACAAAATATTTTAGATATTCAGCAAATATCAGAAGTAGTCAATTGTTGCAGATAATAGAGCTAAAAGCGTTTACAAGAATATTATAGTTAATCACAAATGATAAATAGTTATATTAATTAGTCCGATTGTTGTAGTCAAATTAGTAGTCAATTCATTAACTTTATATGCAATCAAAACTTATCGAATATACATTAATAACTAATTAGTATAAGCTAATAAATAACTAACCTTTCTGCTTTTGTCACAGTTTATAAGCAAGCTTAGCTTTATCAGCTTCACCGTCTAATTGCTATAATATAAACAGTACCCAGTAATTCATCTGTATCCCTTTGTTTCCCTGAATATGTTTTTATGCTGAACATATCGCAAATTATGGAGACATGTTCTAAGTACAGGCATAATGTATCACTATTTTAAATATAAATTTTTCTTGCAACGGAAAGATATTTATAGTATCATTCTAATATAACAAGCAATAATATATGGTATATTTATTATCTTGCTGTCCAAGGAGTTGAGATTATGAAGAAAATATCATTAGAAAAATTAAGCATTCTTGTCCAAAGAAAACGTAATGAGTTAGGAATGACACAAGAAGAGCTCGGTAGTAAAACTGAAATTAACCGGCAACTAATCGGACGAATTGAGTTAAAAAAGTTTATACCCTCACTTACTCAGTTAGAAGTCCTTCTTAAAGTATTGGGATTAAATTTTGATGATATTGTTGAAGAAGAAGCAAATGATGATGTTTTTGTAGCTATGCGTGGTGAAGCTAAGACTCCCGAAGAAATTGCTGGCGTTGATAAAATGATTTCTATGATGCTTTCTTTAAGGAAGCATGATGTTATAAGGAGAAAGCTGTATGAGCAATCCAACTAATTGCCTAACGACTAAGGATATTTTTGAAATTGGTGAATTTGCAAAAGACAAAAGACGTCATTTTGATATTGGTATGCTACCAATTGGAGATAATATCTTTAAACTGATTCGCAAAGAAAAAATATACCTTATATATACACCAATAGAAATTGATGATAGCAGAGATAATAACTTCTCTGCTATCTATGTTTGTTTGAAGGAAAACAGTGAAGATATCAGCTATATTGGCCTTAACACTGCCGATTATCTTGACAAGCAAATATTTGCCTTGGCACATGAGCTTTATCACCACTTCGAAAGTCGCCAGCTTCATATTTGTAGATCTTCTGATGAAGGAAATAATAACCATGAGCTTAAAGCTAATCGATTTGCAGCTGAATTCCTTCTCCCAACTGAAAAGCTTGAAACGGAAATTAAAGAAACAAACGGCGGGGAAATCAACCTTACAAAGTGGAGGCATTCTGCTCTCCTAAGACAAATAGCAAGGTTGCATTGTGAATATAGACTTCCTTACAAAGCGATCGTTCGAAGATTTCAGGAGATTGGCTCCATTTCAACCGCACAATATGATAAACTATATATTGAAGAGGTAAGGGATCCAGAAAGTGACTATTTTCAAATTGGAAGCAGCATGAACCAGGAAATATTCAAAATGTTGAACTCTAAGCCAAGAAAAATAGGTGTTGACGGAAATGATCTAGAAAAGATTATTCGCAACTATGAAGACGGTCTTATTTCAATATCTGAACTAGCTGATACTCTTCCAGTATTCAACAAGTCACTTGCTGACTTTGGCCTTGAAGAAAAAGTAGATCCTGATGACCTTGCTGACCTTGGTCAATATTATTAAGAGGTTAGTTTAATGAAACTTAATGCAGTAAATGTTAAGGATAAAAATCCAGCATTCATGTCGCTTATTAGTAATAATAAACAGCTTATTACTGTTGATGCGAATTTCTTTATACCCCCTGATAGATCAAGAGAATCAAGCTCGATAAAGCCTTTGGGATATGACCGATACAGAGATACTTGGATTATCCCGTTAATCGAAACATTTCCACATATCGCTATTCACCAAGCAGTATTTGATGAGATCTTAGGTTCTGCACGCCCTCTGGTTGACTCCTATATAAATTCATCTCCACAAAAGCTTCTTCTTTTAAAGGATACTGATTTAAGTGCAAAGGAATTAATCCTTCGTGATACTATGGAGCGTAAAATTGCTGAAAATACAAGATATAATCCTTCCCTTGATAATAAAGATGATCGAGGTGAAGTCAAATCACTCGCTTACATTTCAACAAAGGGGCTTCTTTACTTTTGTTCTCATGATGCCGGAGCATTAAGACTAATTGAAAATGCTGATGAACTAGATACAGGTCTCCAAGGCGTGGGAGCTATAAAGAGATATGAGATTTTATACTATATACTAAGGACTGCAAAATATAACTCTGATGATATAAGAATTCTATATCGGTACATGTATTACCTAACACCAAGTGATAAAGCATGTAACCCTGGGTGGGGTGAATTTATTAATCAAATGGACGAGCTATTGAAGTAAGTACAACAAAAAATAATTACTACCATATAGTTTGTAAATTATAACATTATATGGGTATAATGGATACAACAGTCTTTTGCCTTTCAATTTACATAGCGAGATATGAAATTAGTGCCTAATACTTTATTTAGCTGATTCTTTTATAGGTTGTTCATAAGGCATAAGCTTTGTTAGTCTATCTATCTCCGGAAATATATTAGGATCAATACTCTTTGCTGCTTGTATCTGCCCCCTTAATGAAGAAAACTTACCCATATCACTAAACCTATTTTCACTAGTATTTCTTTTTATATTAATGAAATTTTCATATATCTTTTTACGCAAATTATTGGGGACGTCAAGATTATGTGCAGTTCCAATAATTGTTCCTGTAATTGGTTTTGGCTCATCTTTAGAATAGTATTTTACTTTTCGATATTTAGGTTTATGGCCATATTTTCTTAGAATAATATCTATTTTTCTAGCTAATACTTGCCAATTTATCGCCGAAGAACTTGAAAACGTCATATCATCAACGTATAGTGTAAAAATGCAATTATACTCTTTAGCTATTTCAGATATTTCAAGAAACATGTTTTGATATGCATAGTATGCAATAATTTGACTTGTGGGGCATCCTGTAGGTATTCCCCCGTTGTAAGTTACAATATCCGTTAGTATTCCTGCTACATCACCAGACGTTTGGAGGGAATCTTTAATAAACCTGTATACTGGTTCTCTTTTACAGTTATCATAAAATTTCTTTATATCTATCATTACTGCGTAGTTTGATTGCAGATGAGCTTTACCATTATCTATATAACATTTGCCTTTCTCACCTGAAATTAACCATTCTGGGCGTTCTATTTTTTCAAGTAACTGTAAAATTCGAGATTGTATTTTTTTTAAATCAAAACATGGAGCAGTAATATCTCTTTTTTCAGTACTGTCTTTTTTATCGATTTGAAATGAATGATAACGAATAAGTTTTTGAATTTTATCCAGTTCGTATTTTTTCAATATGAGAAGGCTCTCCAAACGCCTTTGACTTCGACATTTATATAATGCACACTGACTCAAATCATATTTTTTAAGCATTACTAGGATCCTTCTCACTTATCCCTTTGGACATACCTTCAATAAGACGTAACATAAGGTTACGGATAAATGTATCACCTTGGTTCTCTTTTTCAGCTTCATCCAGATTTTCAGATAATAAAATTAACGAGGATAATTTGATGCCATATATATCAGAATACTTTCTCAATATTTCTAATGATGGCTGCTTCTTATTATTCTCTAACTCAGAAAGGTAGCTGGACGATATCCCAAGTGTAGTGCTCATTTCATTTGCTTTATATCCGTATATTGTACGTAATCTTTTTAAAATGTCACCAATCACCTATAACATCCTCTCATATATATTTAAGCTTGCGCTACATTAACAAAAATTAGATAGGTTTCCTATTCAGCACACTGATACTCACTATTTTTTAAAAAACTCGCATATGTACTGTACAATTTGAACCAACATCCATAGTGCTTCGACCCCTTTAAACAAAAACTGGAATACTTTCTGTCGTAATATGGGTCTTTTCTTGCGAGCATTTTTAGGGAGCCGTGTGGTACTTGGAGCGTCCTGTGCGTACAGTTTTTTCCTTTTCTTTCTCATAAGAATTCTCCTTTCAGGGCCTAAATAATATTTAAAAGGCCCCCTCCCGGAAAGGAGTTGGTGCACACAGGACACCCTATCTAATTCATTTTGTACCCTGCCCAAGTCTCCCGGCTTGGGCAGGGCCGGCTGCGGATTGCTGGCTGGTCACGCCACATGCCGCCCCGGGTTTTGTAGAACATCTAAAAGATGTTCCTCAAGTGCAAAGCACTTCAATTTATGGGAGTCGACCAGATCAAATTAAATTTGATCATTTACTGTATTCTTAGAATAGCAAAATTTGATAGTCTTGTCAATATATATTTTCGCTAATAGCGAATTAATTATTGAAGCTAGAGAAAATGATATAAAATTACTTGATATATCGAAGAAACTACACGAAAGTCGCAAGTCCAAGTCTTGCATCCACAACCAAGAATAATATTTACTATTCAATCACAGTTGCTTATATAAACTTGCTTACAAATATTATAATAATTTATTATAAATGTCACTAATTTCAGAAGTTATTTCTTTTATACTCTTTTCTGGATATTCTTCTCCTTGATATATACTACGTCCTGTTAGTAGGTGCCAAAGCCAACCATCTAATAAGGAATGGTATAAATCTTCATAGAATTCATCCATATTATTATGACCAGCATACCCGTTTCCTGCCATAAACGTTTCTTCCCTGACAGCAAAATCATATAAGCTATTAGGAGCTTCATTATCTTTAAGTTGCCTTACTAAAATCTCTCCGTCAAAATTAACCTGTAAAGAATTATTGTATGCATCATTGGCGTTAGCTATAGCATTTTCGAATTCAGTATACGTAAAAATATGCTTAGGCTTATGTATCCTATGACATAATATTTCAAAATCATACTTATTTTTGTCCGAAAACAACAAAGTTTCCCGGTTTATATTAACTTCTCTACCATTTATATTAACTACATTTCTTGCATTAAGCCATTGCTGTGCTAAATGTATATCGCTAAAAAGCAAATCGTTCGATAAATCAAATAACTTATAATTATTTTGTTCTTGCCAACTTCCATCTTTTTTTAATCGATAAATATTATCAAAGCCATTCATTGCGTTTATAGAGAAATACATAATAAGCCTCCTCATAGTAAAATATCCCCAATAATTCAATTATATCATGGTTCTTTCCAGAGTTAGTTGAATAAGCGTCTGCTTTCAAGGCATAATAGTTTGTTGCGAAGTAAGTTAAAATTATTTCGTCCGTACATAATTCTCTTTATTACTTTAAGCTTATTGACGCTGCCCT
>JAEXNR010000061.1 GCA_023439505.1 Bacillota bacterium | reverse complement strand
TGGATCGGTTGTCATACCAATGGCATGGCCGAGTAGCCAAGTTTGGAAGGGATAAACGCTGAAGGCATCTAAGCGTGAAGCCCCCCTCAAGATGAGATATCCCATAGCATAAGCTAGTAAGACCCCTGGAGGACTACCAGGTAGATAGGACAGAGGTGGAAGTGCGGTAACGCATGGAGCTGACTGTTACTAATAGGTCGAGGGCTTGACCTAATATGGTTTGTTAAGTACAATAATGTACTTTAAGTTTGGATGACATTTTCTTGTGTAGTGTAAAGTCAATACTAAAACAGAAAAGCCTTGTCAGGATTTCTGTTTTTTTCATTATTAAACTATATAATGCAATACAAATGAATAAAGAACAATTCATTTGTCATGTATTCCTCGATAGCTCAATGGTAGAGCACACGGCTGTTAACCGTGGGGTTGTAGGTTCGAGCCCTACTCGGGGAGCTTAGAAATATAATACGGCGACATAGCCAAGTGGTAAGGCATGGGTCTGCAACACCCTGATCACCAGTTCAAATCTGGTTGTCGCCTCTCTTAAATCCCCTAAAATACAGGGGATTTATTTTTTGTGTTGTATTTCGTGTTGCATATTGCTAAAATAGGTATTTGCAAGATTGTTCATTTCTTCGGCTTGGCCCGTCATAGCATGTCTATAAACACTCTTAAGTATACCATCACTCCCCCATCCTCCTCTTTGCATAATATAAGCATCCGGAATTCCTAAAGCATGCTGAATACTCGCTGAATAGTGTCGCAAATCATGAAATCGAAAATGAGGGATATTCGAGGCCTTAAGAAGCCTGGCGAATCGACTTGATAAATTATCAGGCGAAAGATTCGTAATTCTGCCGGTTAAGCCTTGCCATTTTTCTGCTACGAAGTCAGGGTAATCAATGTATCGATCACCGGCATACGACTTGGGTGACTTGACAACCCAGGTATATCCATGCGACAATACCATGTTTCGACAAACGTGTACTACATTACCATTGATATCAGATATATCTAGTGCACATATCTCACCGCGCCGCATAGGACCAAAAGCTGCAAGGAGTATTGGAAGTTCCAGCTCAGTCCTAACAGATTGCCTGATCAGTTCTTTAACATCATTATCCGAAGGGATATATAACTTTGGCCGTATTAATTTTGGTAAAACTGTATTTAAAGCAAATTCCGGACGTTCCTGCTTTATAACTGCGGCAATTAACCCGTGATTGTCTCTGACTGTCTTTGGAGAATGTGATTTCGCATCCTGATTTACAAACTCTTGAATTACTTCCTGCGTAATGTTAGCTATTTTTATTTCGCTTAGTGTTTGTAGATCTTTTGCTTGGATTCTTTTATAGTTCAATACAGTGCGAGGAGAAACAACGGGTTCTCTCATAGAAATGTAATCCGTAAGAGCTTGTCCAAAGGTTTTCTCTGATCGAGATCTATTCTCTTTATCTTTGGCATATTCCGCAGCCATGAATTCTGCTTTCCTCCGGCCGGTAGCTCTGGTGTCATCACAGGTAAAGGATTTGTATCGTCGCTTTCCGTTTTGATCTGTATAATCATATACCTGAACCCTCCAACTTCCGCTTGGCAATTTCTTGGCTTTTGCCATTATAATCTAACTCCTTTCTTGGAAAAAAGGGTATAAAAAATACACCCAACATATTGTTGATTTATGTTAAAGGTGTTATAATAGGCTTGTCGATGGCAGTATTATAATCACCTGATTATTCTATTGCATGAGCCGTCTCTGTTAGCGCAGGGGCGGTTTTTTATTCTATAATATGTTAATCCCTGTTTCTTTAGCCTTTTTAACAATTTCAAGATATGCGTTCGTCCTATTGTTTTTCATTCTTCTATATACTCCAAACGTTTTCGGGCATATTTCAGGCATCTGATAAAGTATTTTGTAATATTCAATTCTATCCATTTCCTTCTGCTTCTCATTGTCAATATCCTTTAAATATTGCGCATAATTGCAAATCTCTTCTAGAGTTCTGTCATCTATAAATGGTCTATTGCTATGCTCTATTTCCATTCCCTTCTCACAGTGGTTTGGACAGCTTATATTATATATAAATGGATAAAACGACAAGCCACATCTTAAAATATCATTTGTCACTCTCGGGAATCGCTTATCATATCCGGTAATACTATATATTCTTCCTCTATACATCGCCTGTTCACTGCTGCACGAACAATGATAAGATGCTTCAATCAAGTCGGTTTTAAATTCTTCGCATAGTTTTAGGGTGTTGTCTAATAAATGACTGTCAATAATTTCGCGATTAAAAACATTTGGTAGTTTGTTTCGTAAAAAGTTTTCTTCTTTTTCTGCTTCGGCAAATTCTCCGTCTTCAATTAGCCATTTTACTATCCGCAGATAATCCTTATCTTGCCATTGAATATAAGAATTCATCATTAGCTCATTAGCTTTTCTAAGACATATTATAGACAAGTCCTTTAATCCTTTGTCTCTAAGGTTCCCGGCCTTCATTCGCATTACATAATCAAGTGATCCTGCAACCCCGAAGCCTTCCATGAAGTTAGTCTTTCCAAATGTCGGAACGGCTATTTTAGCTATGTTATTGGCACATTCAAGATTATATTTAACGCCATCGCTGATTAAATATTTTGCATCATAATAATTTTGATCCTCTTGAATTTCAGATGTCACATACTGCAGTATTCCCTTTATAAATACAAGAGACAGTTCATTATTGGTATTATCAACCGTTCTAAAATGGTTGAGCATTTTATAAGCACTCCTCTCTTATGCATGATTATCTTTATAATATACTAAAGAGAGAAATATTTCTATAATTATTCATCTATAGCCCGCCATACAGCCACTGGCTCCTGGCGATTAGCAAGTCTTCCTCGGGAGGCTGAAAACGTAAGTGTTCTACTCTCGGAGTTTTGCATCTGCCACATAGAATATCGCTTGAATTATATATTAAAGTATCACAGTAAGGGCATCTTTTAATGCTGTAGACAAAGCAATTCCGATCCTTGCTATAAAAGTGGGCATACATTGCCTTATCAAGTAGGTTCATCTTATGTATTTCTGTCCACCGATGCCAGCGCCGGTAATCATCAAAGGCATACCGTGCAGCCTCTTGGGACAGCTGAAATAATTTTGCAACATCATTTTCATTTTTGCATCTGGAATAATGTATGGCCATTCGTGGAGCTAGGATGTGGCTGGCGAAAAAATCAGCTTCTTTTTCCTGATCAGGGGTAGGTTCTTCGCCGTGTCTTAAGATTATATGACCAAGTTCATGCATAAGAGAAAAGCGAATCCTGCTCTTAGGCATTTTATCATTAAAACAAACTTTACCCTTATAATTCAAAGCGTCCTCGCTGTAACTAAAGCAATAATTCCGAAGAGGATCATCCAGGACTGAGTAAGGATAAACCTTTGCTTTATAATGCTCAAGTATTTCTATACAATCAATCGGGAATGATCGTATAGAGCAGTCCGTGTAAACCTGCAGGATTAGAGTTTTTATGTAGTCGCTATTCATGGGATTCCCCTATAATTCGGACAGCATCTTTATAAGTTTCATTTTTTCGTCAGTTGAAAGACTTTTCCCATTTCTGGCTATCAAGCACTGCAAATCTTCATATGTAGGCTCTGTTTCGATTTTTGATTCAGTGTCATCAAAATCATCTAATGTGCATCCTAATACTCTCGCTATAGCTTTAAGGGTCTCAAGTTTTGGATCTTTTGTGGCTCCGCTCAATATCTTGTTAAGGGTTCCTAAAGGGACCCCGGACCTTCTTGAAAGTTCTTCGGTAGTAATTCCCATTTGTTTCTTTAATTCCGCAATTTTTTCTAGACCCATCATTGTTTTCCTCCTTTAACGGTAATATTTTACCATGTATTGTCGTGAAATGCAATATAAAATTATATTTAACGGTAAATTATTTTCTAAAACATATTGACATTTACCGTCAAAGGTAGTATCTTTGTAATATAAATTACCGTTAACGGTAAATGATGCGTTACCAAAGGAGGTGAAGGAATGTATAGGCGCTTAAAATGTGAAATGCTTATGGCGAATATAAAAGTACCACAATTAGCAGAAAAGGTCGGGGTAACAGAAAAAACGCTCAGAAATAAGATAAACGGCGTAACTGATTTCACATGGCCTGAGGTGTTAGTGATACGAAGAATTGTGGCCCCGCATCTTCACTTGGAGGAATTATTCAGAACGGATAATGAAGCCGCATGAACAAACAAGTGTTCGGTAGAATCTTATCACAATTGTAAAAGGATGTCAATGAAGAAAGTGAGGTGAAGAGATTTGGGCGAGTTAGAAATCAAAGACAAAGAAATTGAATTTCTTGAGCACAAAGCAGATCAGTATTTTAATGAAACACTACGACTGCATTCATGGGCTGTATTTGCAACCGTAGGCTTCATAATGATGACGATAGCATTTTTCATAGTGGTTATAGCTGCGTCAATTAAAATATCCAGTTATATAGGATAGATGTAATAAGACCGAATATAGCGCCTGTCACGCCGCTGAAACATGCAATCATCCAATCATGTCGGAACTGTTTCTTTCGAAGCTCTTCTTCCTTTGCTTCTTTAAAGCGAAGATATCTTGCTTCATCCGGTTCCTTTCCGTTTGCCAAATCAGGAATCTTAGGATTGTCTAGCATGGTATCACCTCCTAATTGGAGTATACCAAATATTACAGAACACGACAATAAGTATACGTTACTCAGAAGACAGGAAAGCGAGGTAAAGAGAAGATGAAAAAGCCAGAAGAGCTTTTAACGGAAAATGAAGATTTATTGAAGTCGGCACAGCTAAGAGCTGCCAATAAGGGATATAGATCGGATTTGATCTTGAAAACAGCCCTTGACTATATTAGAACATCCAAGGGCTTAGGCATGAACACAGCCGAGTTCTACAGTACCTTGACTAAGGCTAAAGAATTAGTAGGTCAATCAGTTTTAATCTGTGCCATACCAGAAATTACTGCAGACGACGCAAAGGTATAGTCATTAATGAAATCCAGATATTGAGTTTCGCGTACTATGTCTTCGTCTGAATCGTTAGATGCTATACGGGCTTGCATTTTAACAGTAGCAAAAGCAATTCCTATATCATGCGCCTTTTGCTCTAGGGTCATAAATTATCCTCCTTTATATGTATTCCGGTGCCAGCCGGTATCTACAGTATAGGAGAGATGAAAGAAATCTGCAATAAGGAGGTGATGGATATGTCATTAATATTAAGAGCAAAGAAACGTCAGAGAGCCGATGAAGCCGGCAGGATGGCAATTAAGGTAAGCGCCAGAACTTACAACAGAATTCTTGAAGTATCAGAGGAGACTGGGGAATCAATGAAGGATATTACAGGCAAGATGATTGATTATGCCTATGAAAATATCGTTTATGAAAACGAAGAGGATTAAAGAGGATATAAATATAAATCAGGAAAGTGAGGTGACGCCATATGCCACGACTAAAAGAATCAGAAGAGTCACAGAAAGACAGGTATACGAGAGCATTTATAGCAAAAAATATGGAATTATACGGCTTAAGCGAGGAGCATATTGCTGTAAAGCTCAGATGTACAAAGCGTACATTCCAGAATAAAAGGAAATGGCCTGAGACATTTACTTTGAAAGAACTCAGAAAGCTAAGTGTTGTGATTAAACTGAGTGACGAGGAGAAGGCACTTATTATGTAGAAGGAGGGAAGCTTGTGATCACATTAAAAAGAAGCAAGCCAGTAACAAAAAAGGAATACGTAGAAGGTACACTTGCTGATACGCTCCGGAGTGCGAACCTGGAAGTACAGGGACTAGAATTGAGCGATGATGAGTGTTATGTACATATTATTTTTAATTCAGGAAGCAGCAAAACGGTATGTATCGAAGGAGATAGTTTCGGAGCAATTATCATGGATGTTACACGGAAAGCATTGTATTAAGGAAAGGAGGATAAGCCAGAATGAGTAAACTTAAATATTTTAAAACATATGAGCTTGTTAATGAGCTCAAGAGAAGAAGAGAAGTAGAAGCACGCCTGGCAGAGCCTTATGAGGTCCTAGAGTTGAATGTAAATGGCCCCGCTATCGTGCTCATAGTGACTGATTAACGGTGTTTAGTGTAGCGGTAAGAATTCTTGATGTGGGCGGCAAAGTAAGATCCGTGAGAGGCAGCAGTCATTAATCCTCTATAGACCGTTTCTGGTACGCCGTCATATGAGTATAATCCGCCAGAATTAAAACTCACATACAAAGTCCCTTTCTCATAACCGACTGCACTTAAGTTTGATGATGCTACAGGCTGCATTGTCATATGTAGTTTCTCCTTTCTTATGTATTCAGCTCGGGCAAGCTGTTAAGGAGATTATACCACAATATTACAAAATATACCATAAAGGAGGATCCAATGACCAATAAAGAAAAAGCAATGGTTATCTTGGAAAAATTAGATAGCCGATCCATGAATATCAATTGGAACAGGGCTGATGGTCATATTAAAGATATTGTAGAAGCCTTTATAGAAATCGAAAGAGAGGAGGCGAAAGAAGATGAATCCAGATATCGTAACAATCCAGGACTGTCTTGAAGCCTATGAAATGCGCGGTTATGGCGTGATCATTGAATATGGACAAATTACCGGTTTTGAGAAGGGAGGTGTAAAGGTTGAATCAAATAGTGTTAACAGTTAATAAAGTCGCAGTACAGGAGCAGAGAGTTAAACTTTATAACTATATGAGTTCCGCAAAAGAAGTAACTACTGATAGTAATTTCAGAGCAATAAGGAAAGCTGAAGCTTACCTAAATAAAGCCAAAGGGGTTTACGAGACTCTTAGAAACTTGGATCTTTTGGACGATTTCAGTGTCACCTATGAAGATATCGAACGTATGGAGATTAAATTACGGAATATTATTGATCAAAGACGCATTGGGAGGATCGGATGAAAGCGAAGTGTACATACTGCGGACTGCTCTGTGGCGTCAGCATCCTACAGAGAATTCCACCGGAGGGGTATGAATGTCCCAGGTATAGTAGAAAAAGAAAAAGAGCCCAGCTGAGTGCGAATCAGCAAAGGCCCAAAGGAAAATAATCTTAAGTGCATAGTAGCACAGAAATTTAAGGAGGTCAAATTATTTATGAAAGCAACAGGGATTGTAAGAAGAATTGACGATTTAGGAAGAATAGTACTTCCCAAGGAATTAAGACGGGCTATGGAGATTAAGGAAGGTGATCCGCTTGAAATTTATACAGAAGAAGATCAGATCATTCTGAAAAAATATACACCTGATAAGTTGGTGTGCGCTCATTGTGGTGAAACCAGAAGTTTACGTAAGGTTGGAGAGAAATATATCTGCCGTAAGTGTGCTATTGAAGCATACACTGCAACAAGAGAGGAATGAGCCTATGAGTAATTATTGGTACTGCCCGGTATGCAAGGGCAATTATGACAATGGAGAACAATGCGACTGCCAGCAGAATGAGGAGGATGAATTTTATGAGAATGAGGCTGAAAAAGATCATTATACAGAACTTCAAAGGGTGTAAGGACCGAATTATAGATTTTGGCAATCGGACCGCCATCAAAGGAATTAATGGATCCGGAAAGACCACGATTGCTGATGCAGTTATGTGGGTGCTTTTTGGGAAGGATAGTTCCGGAGCGTCTACCTTCGATATACGGCCGAAGAACAGTCAAAATAATGATGTTGACTTTGTTGATATTAGGGTCGAATCCGTTTGGGATGTTGATGGTCGTGAACTGACGCTGGTTAAAACCCAGAAGCAAAAGTGGGTTAAGAAGCGAGGGTCAGAAGAGCAGACCTTCCAGGGCAATGAGAATCTATATGAGATCAACACAATCCCGAAGTCAGAGAAGGAATTTAAGGCATACATAGAACAATTGGTATCGGAGGAAGTTTTTAAATTCGTCAGCAACACAAATGCCTTCATGGCACAGAAACCTGCGGATCGCAGGAAGACATTATTCAATCTTGTTTCAGACATGACAGATGCCGATGTACTGGCCACGGATCCTAAGTTTCAGCCACTGACTGACCAGCTTTCGCAATTCACTTCCGAGGAGATCCTTTCCCGGGATAAGAAGGCCCTGTTAGAGAATAAACGCAAACTCGAAGAAATCCCGACCAGGATCGACGAAGTTAGCAAATCAATTGTTGAACAGGACTACTCAGGCGCCGAGGCAAAGCTGCAGGAGTTGCGGGCGCAGCTGGAATCAGTTGAAGAGGATAAGTCTGACACATTTGTACATGAAAGCCTGAACGAGTTTAAGGCTAAAAAGGCACGATTCGAGGGAGATCTGCAGGAACTTGAACGCAAGATTAATGCAGAAAACAACCGCAAGAGAAGCGAATTACAAAGCAGCATAATTGAAATTGATCAGCAGCTTCAGCGTGCAGGTCGGGATAAAAACGGAGCGGAAAAAGAAGCAAGATTTTGTGAAGCCGATATCGAAAAAGATAAGAAGGCTCTTGCTCGGCTCAGTGAAGAATATAAGGCCGAAAGAGCAGTTGAGATGCCAGAAGGCTCAAACATTTGCCCAACTTGTCACAGAGAGTATTCAGACGACGTCAAGGAAAGCATTTCATCACGGTTTCAAGCCGAGAAAGAGCAAAACCTTTTATCCATCAGCACGAAAGGCAGGCGAGCCGCAGAAGCTGTTAAAGAAGATGAAGCAAGGCTTAAAGGATGGATCGATAAGGCCGCTATTTACGATCAGGAGATTTGCAAACTGACCGAGGATAGAAATGCATTGCAAGAAAGACTTGAATCTCTTCCAAGGAATATTGATCCTCGAGATACAGAGGAATATCAGATCATCCTAATGCAAATAGCAACACTAGAAAGCCAGATCGAAGAATATAACAATCTTGTACATGATGTGAATGCGAAAAAAGCAGTGACCGCTGATAAGAAAAGAGCTATCCAGTCCGAAATCGATGTAATGAACCGGATCCTTGCCGGACGGCAGACAATTGCCAATGCTAAGGCCAGAGTAGAAGAACTCAAAGCGGGGCAGCGGCAGCTATCACAGGATATAGCTTCCACGGAACGCGAGATTTATTTACTCGAGGAGTTTAACAAGGCGAAGGTCAATCTGCTATCGGACAAGATCAATGCTCGTTTTAAAATTGTACGCTGGAAGTTGTTTGAGCGTCAGATCAATGGAGGATACAACCAGGTATGCGAGCCTCTGATCAATGGACAGGCTTACAGCAGCGCATTAAATTCCGGGCATAAGATCCTTGCTGAGCTTGATATTATCCAGGCTTTACAAAGGATATACGATGTTTCGGTACCGGTATTCCTAGATAATGCTGAACGGATCAATGACTTCAATATTCCTCATATGAACTGCCAGCTGATCACTTTATCAGTGACTGAGGATCCGGAGCTGAAGGTGGTGAATGATTAGTGAAGAGTGAAAAAGACTCAAGAGGACATTTATGGGTTGCCTGCAGTGAATGCAATCGTGGAGGTAATGGAGCTGATCCGGATAAGTGTAGCTGCGGAGGTCGGTGTAAACGGTTTAATGGCTCCGGATGCTTTTCTGGAGAATTGATGGATAAATATAAGGAGGAATCAAAATAATGGCGGAAAAAGACGCAGTAGAGATACAGGCACCGGTAGTAAAAATCGGAATCACTCAGCCCGGCGTTGAGTATGTAACCAACCAGTTAGTCCAGGAAGAAAAGAAAGGACTGAAGTTCCCTGTAAACTATAGTGTCCAGAATGCAATGAATTCAGCGTATCTGATGCTTAAGGAAGCAGAGACTAAGGACGGACACCCTTTGTTATCTGTGTGTACCCAGGAAAGCGTAGTACTCTCGCTTACACAAATGGCAACACAGGGATTAAACCCAGTGAAAAAACAATGCTATTTTGTGGCCTATGGAAATAAGTGCAAGCTTGTTCCATCGTATTTTGGAACGTTAGCAATTCTTAGCAGGGTTAAAAACCTAAAAAGACAGCCAATTGCCAATGTGGTAAGACAAGGTGATGTATTCGAGTATGGGTACAATCCGGACATGGATATGGTGATTTACAAACATGAGACTAAAATTGAAAATCTCGACAACCCTATCCTGGCGGCCTATGCAATTATTGAGACGGACAAGGAAAAAGTCGTTGAAATTATGAGTAAACAACAGCTTGAGAATGCATGGGGTCAGGGACAGTCATGGAAGTCGGCAAAAAAAGGTGGTTATGAATCGGCAACCCATACCAAGTTTTCCGAGGAAATGGCAAAAAAGACTGTTCTGAACCGTGCGAGCAAGCGGCTTATTAATGCGACTGATGATAGTTCCATTATGGGAGATCAGCTTCTCGAGGCGTTTAACGAGACGAGCGATAACGATATGATTGATACTGTTCAGGCAAATGTGCAACATCAGATCGCCACCAATGCAAACAGTGAGGAGTTTATTACCCCTTCTGATGCACCAGTTGAAAGCGTACAGGGTGAGGTCGTTGAAGAACCGAAAAAGCCGGAGCAGACAAAGAAGAACAGTGAAGCCCAGAATAAAACGCCGGAAACGCCGGAATGGATGCAGGGGTGATCGGATGCAACTTAGGGTTTTAGGTAGCGGATCCTCCGGAAACTGTTACCTTTTGGAGAATGAGACGGAATGCCTGGTCCTGGAGGCCGGGCTCCCATTTAAAAAAGTAAAAGAGGCTTTGACCTTCGATGTGCTAAAAATTGTAGGAATACTTATCACTCACGAGCATGGAGATCATGCAGCATATGTAAAGGACTTTATAAAGGCAGGCTTTGATGTAGAAATGTCAGAAGGCACAGCATTGGCATTGAGCATCCCTCGAAGCAGCCACTTCAGTCCGGGATATTGGTACCGTTTCGGAGGATTCACGGTTACGCCGTTTGGCGTAGTTCACGATGCTGCTGAACCGCTTGGTTTCATTATCCAGCATCGTGAAATCGGAAATCTTCTTTTTGCCTCTGATACGGAGTATATAAAGC
>JAEXNR010000018.1 GCA_023439505.1 Bacillota bacterium | reverse complement strand
TATGTCGCTTGGTGAAATAAAATTTTTTTTAGCACACACTAAAAAAGGCAAAAGAACACTATGACTTTTTGACAATATGACAAGCCCCCAATCCCGTGTATATGCTGGGATTGAGGGCATTTTTATCTCTATTTTGCTGCAAAAGTCAGGATAATATGTACCTTACAAATTGTCAAGCGAATAACATGGAATGTTTCATCACCAGGCATTTGACCGTTACAGTTCACTCCCCATTCAAGGCCATGAATATGATTTCGACAAAGTATTCCGAAGTTAATCTGCACATCTGAGAGTTCAGACAGAGAAAAGGAGCTGTCACAGCACTGACAGCCCCTACATCTTCTAATATGAATCATTCTTACCCTATGAATGCGGGTAGCCGGCTTCTTCGAAATTCCATCTATTCTATGATATCCACAATGGAATTCAGCCAGTCACCTTCAAATAATTCAATCATCCCTTTATCACATGCACCTGCCAGCTTGGGATCTATCGGCAGTTTCGCAAATGCCGGAATCTTATGTTCCTTAGCGATTTCTTCGACGTGACTTTCCCCAAAAATAGAATGTTCGCTGTCACAATCCGGACATTTGTAGTAGGACATATTCTCAACGATACCAAGAATTGGAACCTTCATCATCTGTGCCATCTTAACTGCCTTGGCCACGATCATAGACACCAGCTCCTGTGGAGATGTTACGATGATAATACCGTCCACCGCAAGGGATTGAAACACAGTTAAAGCAACATCACCGGTGCCCGGAGGCATATCAACAAACATATAGTCCACATTATCCCAAATTACATCAGACCAGAATTGCTTTACTGTTCCCGCAATAATCGGGCCTCTCCAGACAACAGGATCCGTCTCCTGATTCAACAGCAGATTAATGGACATGATATCGACACCCAGTTTACTCTTCACAGGAAATAACCCAAGCTCACTTCCCTTCGCCTTCTCTTTGATACCAAAAACCTTTGGTATGGAAGGTCCGGTGATATCAGCATCCAAAATTGCACTATGATACCCTCTTCTGTTCATGGAGACAGCCATCAATGATGTAACAAGGGATTTTCCGACGCCGCCCTTTCCGCTGACAATTCCGATTACCTTTTTAATTTTGCTCATATCATGTGGTTTCACCGAAAAATCATTTTTTGTTTCTTTTCTCTCACCGCAGGTTGAACTGCAGCTATTGCAGTCGCTGGTACAGTTTTCACTCATTTTCTTCTCTCCTGACATTTTCCGACTTCTTTATTTATTTCAAATACTATAGCAGATTTCCACAGTAGGAATCTGCCTTTTTTCCTTGATTATTATACTCTATATTTGACATATGTCAATAAAAAACTAATCAGGTTTAACATCCCGGATGATAGCGAATATGATGATATATAACATAATGAAAGGAGCTGATTTTATGTTAATTTTATCAACAGGTAATCCAGGTTTTATGATGGTTTCAACACTGCTTTTAATACTTTCTCAATATAAAATCACCCTCGTCATCGGCGGCCTGATTCTAATCTTATTAATATCCATTCTTTATCGATTTAAATTTAAAAAGAAAAAGAAGGGGGAAGTAATTCGTCCTGTAACAGATATTATCGGAGATGAACCGGAGCGAGTGACCGATTTAAACAAAGATTTGGAACCCTACGGCTTTGCATATGAACCATATCAGGATATTTTCTATTCTCTGATGGAACCGTGGCAGCGAAGAGTCGGGTATTGCAAATTGTACGATGAGGCAAGTGCTACATTGAGTTTGATTATAGATTGTGAACCCATTCGCTTTGAATATGGCGGTAAAAAATGGCTGATTGAATTCTGGAAAGGACAATATGGAATGACCACGGGGGGAGAAGTAGGTATTTATTATACCGATAGTACAAGTTCCGACGTGAATATTCCGGGTCTTTTCTCCGGAACTTTCTACTACTGTGTCAACGACGAAGATCGTATGAATATATCCTTTGTTCTTCGCAAGAACGGCAATCTACTGTTGACCCGCAACGGTTACCACTGGTGGCTTACAGGCTTTAAACTTGGCGAATTCTCCAGGCCTTCGGAGCTTTCCATGGAAATACTGCTTGATTTATATAATACACAGATGGTTGATGTCTTTGTCGAGACGCTGAAAAAGGTTGGTTATAAAGATGATGAGTTTTCTGTAAGGGGAAGACGGGTTTATATCCGCTATACCAAGCCTCATTCACCACAGCCATTTACAAGAACTGCATTAACTGATTATATTATGCTGAAAAATAATGAATCCTTTTGTAACGCCTATAATTATCTAACTTCGGAATATCCGGATCCATTAGATAAATTGGAGGTTGTCCGTAGTGAATCACCAAATATGTATCGACAAATATTAGGTTTTGGGAAACCTCAAGGCGTATTCGATTCATATAATAAGTTAAAGAACTTTTTAAGTCCGGATGAAAACAGAAAGGGCTGAGGCAATGTCTACCGCTACGCGTTTATCACATGTCCTTGCTGCCTCCCCCATATTAACCTTTGATGATTCCTCACGTATTGTTATTATGAGTGACTGTCATCGGGGGAATAGTAGTTGGGGTGATAATTTTTCCAATAATCAGAATTTGTTTTTTGCAGCATTAAATCATTATTACGAGAATGGATATACTTACATTGAATTAGGGGATGGAGATGAATTATGGGAAAACCGAAGAATTGGTGATATCATTAACGTGCATAGTGATGCCTTTTGGATGATGTCACGATTTTACAAAGACGGTCGTTTTTATATGCTTTACGGTAATCATGATATTGTAAAAAAGGAAAAACGATTTGTTAAAAACTCCTGTAATTCCTTCTTTTGCGAAAGTACCAATTCCAGAATTGCTTTGTTCCCTGATATTGAAATACCGGAAGGAATTATCCTGCAATACGGGAATACGAATAACAGAATCTTACTTACCCATGGACATCAGGGAGATTTACTTAACGATACCCTATGGAAAGTAGCCAGGTTTCTGGTAAGATATCTGTGGAGACCACTGGAATTGATTGGTGTAAAGGATCCTACCAGTGCGGCAAAAAATTATGACAGAAAAAATTCCGTGGAGAAGAAATTAATCGACTGGTCCGAGAAGAACCAGCAAATGCTCATCGCCGGTCATACCCACAGACCCGTATTTCCAAAAATAGGAGAAGCGCTCTATTTTAATGACGGAAGCTGTGTTCATCCAAGATGCATCACTGCCATAGAAATTGCAAACGGAACCATCGCTCTGGTGAAATGGGCGATTCTCACAAGACCGGACAGAACATTATTTGTCGGAAGAGAAATTCTGGAGCCTCCGGTTCGCCTGATTGATTATTTTAGAACCTATATGGGGTTAAATAACGGATGATCTCCTGATACCTTTTAGATCAATGGGGAGGATTAGTACTCCTGTCCTCCTCTATCTATTCTTCTTAACGGAATAACCGAATTTTCCAAGTAACTCTCCTAAGCCAAAATACTCGCCGTGTGAATATACAATCAGCCCGGACTTATTTAAATGGAACTTTCCGCTGGAGTCCATCAAATTCTTATTTACAGCAATACTGACCACTTCTCCAAGAAACATATCATGGGAACCGAGAGGGATAATATCCTTTAGTTTACATTCAATATTTACCGGACTTTCCATAATGATTGGGGCTTCTACCACTCTCCCCTTCCCCGGTGTAAGCTTCATTTCTTTAAATTTATCCAAATCTCTTCCCGATCTGACACCGCAAAAATCAGCCTCCCACACCAATTCTCTGGTTACAAGGTTGATTACAAATTCCCTGCTGTTCTTTATGATATCATAGGAATAACGAGATTTTCGAATTGAAATCGAAACCATAGCCGGATCACTGCAGATCGTTCCCGCCCATGCTAAGGTAATGATATTCGGTTTATGCTCCGCATCGGAACAACTTACCATTACAGCAGGTATTGGATACAACATATTTCCCGGTTTCCAGTATTCTTTCTCCATTTTTAACCTCCCTTTCGCCAAACACATAAATTGATAGAAGAACCCGTTTATGGTGCTCCTTCTGCTTACTTTTCCGAATGATATGTATTTTAACGTTTATTCCAATAAAAATCAATCAAAAAATATTATAAATCACTCCTCATCAAATAACAAGGTGCGATGATTTCCATTCATAATCCGTAAGGAGTAATGGCATAGTAAGTACCCTGGTTCTTTATTTAGAACGATCAAAATAATAGTTTTTTTGAATAAATTATGGTATCATTAACTATAATAAACCTATGTCCCAAATTATTGGAAAGGAGTATTGATATGAAAGCATCAGTAGATCAAGATGGATGCATCAGCTGTGGATTATGCGTTGATGTATGTCCTGAAGTATTCAGCTATAATGAAAATGATATTTCTCAGGCAATCGAAGGTGATATTCCGGAGAATTGTTTGGAAAGAGCTGAGGAAGCCAGAGACGGCTGTCCGGTGAGTGTTATTGATTTAAAGTAACAAATAAGGAGGCCTCTCTTGCTGGAAGCGGCCTCCTTATTCTTATACAACCCATAAACCCATAAAAAAAAGCGCAATCGTGAAACCTCTGATATAGGGTGTTTCGCAGAATGGAGGATTATGAATTTTATAAAGGAAAGCAATCGTATCTATGCCGAGGATTCCAATGGTATGGTCATAGCTGAAGTAACCTTTCCAAGGGTATCAGAACAGGTTGTGGATATTAATCATACCTTTGTGGACAATTCCCTGCGTGGTCAGGGAATTGCAGATCTGCTTTTAAAAGAAACCGTTGTTCTATTACAGGAAAAAGGGTTAAAAGCCCAACTCTCCTGCAGCTATGCAATCAAATGGTTTGAAAAGCATCCTGAGCTTTCAGGACTTCTTAAACAGTGAGAGATTTAACTACACTTCATTATTTTACATACTGAATAATTTAACTTACGATCTGCTATAGAAGCAGTTGGTATCATCTCCCAAACCGGATCAGAAGTATTTCATATCCTGGTTTTTCTCTTATATACGACAAAAGTAGAATTTTTTATACAGGATAATTGAAATAGCTTGTCAGTTTCTCTTGTTTACGCTTTCTACTTCTGTCGTATCTCTTATCAAAAGTGTCTTCTGTCCATCCTATCGTCACTCCTTAATATGATATTTTCCCCAAAGCAAACCACATATGGCAAGAGGATTCCTTCTATAATTTTACAGATTTTCCCGTGGGTAATCAGTGAAAATTCGAAGATAATATAATGGTAGAATATTGATAGGAGGAACTATAAATGGATTTGTTAAAAATTGTTGCGTCAACCTTCGCCTCCCTTGCTTCCTTATTTATATTAACGAAGCTTATGGGAAACCGCGAAATGTCTCAATTAAGTATGTTTGATTATATCAGCAGTATTGCATTAGGATCAATTGCCGGAGAAATGGCAGTTATGTCTACTGACAGTATCATTGAACCTCTGATTGCCATGCTGATTTATGCTCTGTTTACTTTGCTCATCTCCTATACAACCTGCAAATCTATTATACTGCGAAGATTTTTTGAAGGACAGGTAATCTTGTTATATCAGAATGGACAGGTGTTTGAAAAAAATCTCTTAAAGGCGAAAATGGATATTGATGAGCTATTATCAGTATGTCGAATCAGCGGATATTATGATCTGGAAGAGATTCATACCGTTTATCTTGAAACCAACGGTAAAATCAGTGTTCTTCCAAAATCAGACAAACGTCCGTCAACTCCTTATGATTTTAATATAAAGCCAACTCAGTCTCTTCCCATGGCAAATGTAATCATCGATGGAAAGATTATGAATGATAATTTAAAATCAACAGGAAAGAATGAATCATGGGTAGAAAAACAGATGCAATCCAAAGGAATTAAAGACATCAAGGAAATTATCCTTGCAACTTATGATTCCAATCAGGATAAATTAAACTTTTATAAAAAATATAATGATAAAATGCTTCGCGATATTTTCGAATAATTAAAACGTGGTTATAGTTGTGCTACAAAAAACATAAAATATTACAAGTTTTAAATTACAAGGATGTTGTCTGTCAGATGATGCATAAATTCAAAGCAAACTATATTATTCTTCTCCAACTGATTGTTCTGTTAATCCTCTCTGTCGTTATAATAAAGCAATTCATCACCCGGGATGATTCCATTACTGCTTCAACGGAAGAAACCAAAAAGGATTTTATCAAATGGGTCAGCTTTGATGTATGCTACAAAGCATTGGACCGGGCATATCGTTATGATATTGAATCCCAATCCGAGGAAATAAAGCTTGATTGGATCGAACTTTTGGCCTTTCTGGGCGCAAGATACGGCGGGGATTTTTCCAGATATAAGGAAAAGGATATGACGAATCTGGTAAACAGGCTGAAGACCAGGCAGGAAACCATGGATTCCATTACCATGGACATGAAGTATTATCAATATTATTATGATGCCTATTTTGCTGTCCTTGGTGGGATGGTTGGAGATTATAAAGTCGAGGTTGCCGATGAATCCAGCCCGGGAGGTAAAAAGTGGATTGAAACCTATGGATTAAAAGCATTTCTTCCCATAGCAAAATATTATCCTTACAGTCAATTTGATGACTTCGGCGTTTCCAGAAGCTATGGTTTTAAGAGGAAGCATCTGGGACATGACATGATGGGTCAGGTAGGAACCCCAGTCATTGCTGTGGAATCAGGTTATATAGAAGCATTGGGCTGGAATCAGTACGGCGGCTGGCGAATTGGCATCCGCAGCTTTGATAAAAAACGTTATTATTACTATGCTCATCTTCGTAAGAACTTCCCCTTCAATAAGTCTCTGGCTATTGGGAGCATTGTTCAGGCAGGCGATGTCATAGGATATCTTGGAAGAACAGGCTATAGCAGCTCAGAAAATGCCAATAACATTGAAACACCACACCTTCATTTTGGATTACAGCTGGTTTTCGACGAATCCCAGAAAGAAGCGCTAAGCGAAATCTGGATCGATTGTTACGATTTAATTCAGTTTTTAAACCAGAATCGTTCCGAAACAGTGAAAGATCCAGAAACGAAAGAATACCACAGAGTCTATCAATTCGTAGACCCGATTGCAGAGCATTATATTAACCATAGTATCTATAATTATGATGAGGATGAATTTAAGATACATATCTATGAATAACAAAGCAACCGATGGATGTCCTTATTTTTAATACTGATTTTTAATTTTATTACGTTTTAAGAGATAAATGAAGCCAAGGAACAGCGGTACCATAAGTTCAAAGACCAGATTAAGATTCTCTATCACATTCTTATATAGATAATTCGATTCAAACTGCGTACTACTAATGTAGTATGTCAGATAAAATACAATTACTGTCATCGGAACAAAGATATAATTATTCGGTTTCAAACCAAATAACCACTCAAAACTTCTGATTAAGATGATGGCAAAGATACAGATGGATATAAAATCGGATAAGACACAAATTACTGTCACCAATACCTCAAACCGTTCCATAAGATTAAAGAAGGAGATGCTTTTTACCGTAATATAGAAAGGAAAAGGCAGTATGGAGGTAAGGCTTGCTCCTGTAACACCATAAGTAAATACCGTTAAAAGGAAGCTCAAAACGGTAAACACCAAAATTGCATACCATAGCTTTCTAATCTGAAATTTTGTCACCATTATTCCGAATTTATCAGCAAAAAACAATGCCAGAATAATATTTCCGCCGATTGCAAGAACATGCTTGGAAGCCCACAAAGTTTCCGGCAGGTACGTGGTGGAAATCGGCAGCAAATACTCCAGTCGCAGTTTCGAGAACGCACAGATAAATAAAACAATGAAAAATACCAGGATCGTACCCAATGTAAATTCAGAGAAACGAAATACAGCTTTCATTCCCCTCATTAATGCGTAATAGACTAAGACAATCAGAATCACCATAAAAAAATCAGAACGGGTCTGCGGCATCAGGGTGAACTGTAATGTCATAGAATAGGCATTGATTTTCGTTGTGATTCCCAGCAAAATCCAAAGAAAATAAAACAGGATAAAAAGCTTGGCGAGGAGCTTTCCGATCAGTTGAACCATAATCTCATAAAAATTCATACCGGGAAAGGCCTTAATCAGCACGATAATAATAGCAGTAATTGGAACCATCACAATAACTGACCATAGAGGACTTAGATATCCGCTTCTTCCGGCTGTCTGTGCAAGGGCAGTTGGAAGCTGTCTCAAAAGCTGTGCCAGGGAAATGAACAGAAATGTATATGCGATTTGTCTCAGGGAAACTTCTTTGTTCAATCGATCCACCTCATTTCATATACTTTTCCAGCAGATAGGTAATGCTCGGCAAATAGGGATTTATTATATAAAAAATACCTAACACCATACCAATCAAGGATAGCAATAAAAAAAGAAATAAATTTCGTTTTACACTTAAAAGCTGATCTTTCTGCTTGATGAACGTATAGACCAGAGAAGCGCCAAAAATATAAATCATAGTAATAACCATGCCCTTTCTATCACTGCAATGCCCTCTCATCGCTCATTGCCTTGGATAAATGATTTGGTAACCTTAGAATGAATGGTAAAATCATATTGGATGTTAGGAATATATTCCACCCAATTCTTCTCATACGTCTTCCATTCCTTCACATGTTGATTCTCCACCAAACGTGCTACCTGTAGTATATCAAGCCCGGAAACAAGGGAATAGTTCGCTGCTTTACGAACAATATTCTTTACATAGATACTTTGTTGCGTTCTGAGTTTTTCTAATCCATCCGGGGTAAATAAATTATCCTTCGTTATCACCTCTTTAATCATCGTTTCAAAATCAACCTGAATCTTTATATGAATGATCCCATCTTTGATATCGGATTTTAATTTCGTCTTAGAATAAGACAGCGCAAGCGAAGCTTGATTATTCAAATATATCGGGTAACTTCGTATTATGTTTTTAATAAAGTTCACACCGCTTGAAGTATCATAATCCAGATAATCTTTCAATTTCAATTTATCAAATACGGCATAGCCCGCTATAACAAAGTTCTTATCCTTTGCTTGAAGATATGGGATCAGCAAACTGGACGTGGTCTGCTTCATGCCGTTTACAAGATTTACAAGGGTATTATCATTTCTGGTAATCATCTCCTGCTGCTTCTTATCGATTGCTTCAATATTCTCATGGATTACCTGTTTCTCCTGCAATCCCTCATCAATAAAATCCGCTGCATCCATATCCTTAGTAATAAATACCAGGGATTCCATTTTAATGGTTTCATCTCTGGACAGAAAATCCAGACATTGATCTATCCCATTTCCGGCTGCGCCTGCTCCCACCAGAAAGTAGCCGGTATGAGCCAGGGAAATTACTTTTTTATTTTTTTGTTTTAAATTTTCCAGGGCTTCATAGGGTGAGTTACCGCGACCTTGAATCTTCGTTTCTGTACCCTGCCCCGAAGAATCGGATTCTCCTTCCCCTCCCGCACCGGCCGACTGCCCGGAATTATACAACGCGGTTACCGTATATCCGGAATTGTCAGTATAATCAATCCCTAACAGCAGAACCAGATCAATATCATCTATTTCCTGTTTGTTCATATCATGGGTGCAGCCACACAGCAGGAAGGGTATGATAAGTAGTAACAGAATTCTTTTCATAAATACGCTTCCCTCCATTCATTTTTGCTTGATACGGTTTTCCGGCGCAATTTTCTGAGGCCTTTTTTTAAAATATTTAACCGGGAACCGGAAAATAGTATCTCTGTGGTTACTTTCATCAACATCTACAAAAGGAGACAGATAGGCTGTCCCATAATTATCCAGACTGCAAAGATGAATGATCAATAAGAACAACCCGATGACCAGTCCAAAAAACCCTCCCACGGCTGCCAGTATCGCTAATATAAACCGGGACAGACGGATACCACTGCTCAGATCCTGATTTGGCAGGATAAAGCCTGCGATTCCCGCCAGCGCCACAATAACAACCACCGCAGGGGAAATCAGATTTGCAGCTACCGCTGACTGACCCACTACAAGACCTCCCAGAATGGACATGGCCGTTCCTACGGTTTTAGGAAGTCTTAATCCTGCTTCAATGAGGATTTCAAATGCAATCAACAATCCCATTACCTCGGCAGAAGAGGAAAAAGGAACATTCTGCTTTGCCTTCTGGGTGGATAATGCCAGTTGTACCGGCAGCATCTGATTCTGATAAGTTGTAGCTGCAATGTAAAACGCCGGTAGAAATAATGTAATAACAATGGCTATATATCGGATGAAACGCAGAGATGAGCCGACGAAATAATGATTGGCATAATCCTCCGGAGACTGCATCAGCATCGCAAACTGACAGGGCAGCAAGTAGACAAAAGGAATTCCGTCAACAACAATGGCAATCCGACCATCGGACAGATTGGCAGAAACCCTGTCCGGTCTTTGTGTATACATGATCTGGGGAAAGATACTTGCTTTATTCTCAACCAGATATTCCTCAATAAATGCCGGGGTGGAAATATTGTCAATGTCAATCCGATTAATCTTCTCCCGTATCTTATTCACCGTATTCATATCTGCTATGTTACTGACGTATACCAGTGAAATATCCGTTTTTGATACCCTGCCCACTGTTAAGCCCTCGATCACCAGATACTCTGAGCGGATTCTTCTTCTGATTTGAGCTGTATTCATCCTCATGACCTCAATAAAGGAATCCTTGGCTCCCTTCATAACGCCTTCTTCCTGAGGTTCCTGAATCGATCGTTTCTCAAAAGCACGGATATCATAGACGATGGCCTTTTGTTCTCCATCAAAAATCAGGGCGATCATTCCACTCATCACTTCTTTTAGAAGCTTATCATAATCGCTTTCCTCTGTCATAAAGACATGATTAGATCCGCCGTTTAACATATACTCCATTAAGGTTCGTTCTGTTTTAACTTCTGCCAGATAAGGATCTGTTAACAAGGATCGAAAGACCGACTGATCGAATAGGGTATCATTGACCAGCCCGTCTACGCAAAATATATGCACTGTAATATTGTTCTGACTTATTTTGATCGGCCGAACCAAGACATCACTGCTTTTTTGAAATAAAGTCTTGATTTGCTGGGAATTTATCACATGATCCATACTCATCCTTCTTTCCATAAAATCATTCACAAACCTTATTTTGTCTCATTTCCTTACAAATATGCACAATCGAACAAGTTATTTCCTTCTGCAATCCCATCAGGGGACAACAAAAAGACTGTCTCCGTACTTTTACAAAGTAATCTGAAACAGTCTCTTTTAGTCACATATTTATGCAGTCAATTTTCCGCTTAAGTATCTTCCATTCTATATGATTATATGGGGGAATCATATAGATACCGTTAACAGCAAACTACCGTTCATGCGTGTTGTTTGCCACACGCACGAACTCAATGTGTGAATTGCTATCCATTCCCACGTGGGAATAAGTTTTCCATCCCCACTAATTATACTGTGAAATAATCTTCTACCATATCTTTAATATGTATTGGAAATACTTTGCCTTTCGCCATTTTATAAAGAAAATCTTCGGCTAATCCCTCATCATCCGTAAAATCCTCAATGAAGCAAAAATTATCGCTATCCTGTTTGTCACAGTCATCCTTATAACATTCAAAGCTATAAAACGCATTCTTAAAACTCAGTTTATAAACCACATCTGTAATTTCCATTTTCATAGATCTTGTTCTGGATTTTAAAGTCTGTTCGATCACGCATCGCCACCCCTCTTCATAGTAAAATATCTGACCGCATATCAACCTTATTAATGACAACATCATTATATCATAGATTCATTAAACACGAAGTACAGATTCATGTTTTTCTGCATGTAAATAATAGGTGTCATACCATGGTTTTCCTTTCCCCATGGAGGAAAATGGTCAAATTCACTTATCATGGCTGCTCTTCCATTGTGTGTTTCAAATTTCAGCCAATATCGCTAATTTCACCCAGATAAGTTTTGTATTCTTATTCTGGGTACCATAAAGGACTGAATATAGTTTTTAATCATATCCAGTCCTTTTAACAGCCCTTACGAAACCATCAGATCTCACAAGATTTTTGATCCACAGTTTACTTTCATGAAAATTCTGTACTTGTTACCGGCCATATTAATTTATCATACTGATATAGAATCACTTTGTGCCATGTTCTTATAAATCTCATAACGTTCCATTGCATGCTCCTGTGCCTGTTGAAATAATTCTTCAGCCTGATCCGGAAATGCTTTCTCTAAGGAACTGTAACGAACCTGTCCCATAATAAAATCACGAAAGCTCTCTGTCGGTTCCTTGGAATCCAGGACGAACGGATTCTTACCCTGTTCCTTTAACGCAGGATTGTAACGATATAGATGCCAATACCCAGCCATAACAGCCTTTTTGATCGTTGCCATACTGCGTCCCATGCCTTCTTTCATTCCATGATTAATACAAGGCGCATAAGCGATTACGATCGAAGGACCGTGATGGGCTTCCGCTTCCCGAAAGGCCTTAATTAACTGTCCGTTATCCGCATTGATTCCAACCTGTGCCACATAGACATTGCCATAGGTCATCATCATTCTGCCAAGATCCTTCTTCCCCTGCTTCTTTCCGGAAGCAGCAAACTTTGCAATTGCTGCAATGGGCGTCGACTTCGATGCCTGTCCTCCGGTATTCGAATATACCTCCGTATCAAATACCAGAATATTCACATCCTCACCGGTAGACATCACATGATCCAGTCCGCCGTAGCCGATATCATAAGCCCAACCATCCCCGCCTACGAGCCAAACCGATCGTTTGACTAAATAATCCTTATTCTTTTTGATGTCATCAACCAAATTCATTAATTCTACATCTGTAGAAATGAAATTTTCTAACGCGTTCACTACCTTTTTACTGGTTTCTTTTGAAGCATCTCCCTGTTCTTTATAATGAATCCAGTCATGGAATGCCTCTTTGATCTTCTCTTCCACATTCTTATCCATCAGCAAACGCATATCATTTTCCAATTTATCGCGCAATTGCTTTACTGCAAGATACATACCAAAACCAAATTCCGCATTATCCTCGAACAGTGAATTGGCCCAGGAGGGTCCCTTTCCTTCCTTATTTACCGTATAGGCGGTACTAGGTGCTGAGGCTGCCCAGATAGAAGAACAGCCGGTTGCATTGGCTATCATCATCCGCTCCCCGAATAATTGGGTTAGCAATTTAATATACGGTGTCTCACCGCATCCTGCACAGGCACCGGAGAACTCAATCAGAGGAGTTTTAAACTGACTTTCTTTAAAGGAAGGACCATAGGCCAGATTTTCCTTAAAAGTAACTTGATCCATTGCAAAGTTCCAGTTGTCTATTTCCTTGGGTAACTGAGTATGAATGGGCTGCATAATCAGGGCTTTCCCTTTGGCAGGACAGATATCGGCACAGTTACCGCATCCGGTACAGTCCATTGGACTGATTTGAATTTTATAATGAAGTCCCTCATAGGCTTTTCCGCTGGCCTTCTTTGTAACAAAACCTTCCGGGGCAAGTTTTAATTCTTCCTCATCCAATAAGAAGGGACGGATGACGGAATGAGGGCAGATATAAGAACATTGGTTACATTGAATACATCTCTCTTCTATCCATTCCGGGACATTTACAGCAATTCCACGCTTTTCATAAGCCGTCGTACCGGAGGGAAAGGTTCCATCCTCCTTACCTGCAAATGCGCTTACAGGTAAATCGCCTCCTTTTAATTCAGACATGGGACGTACCACGTTACTGATAAATTCCGGTTCCCTGCTGCTTCCATTCTCCCTGTGATCGCAGGTTTTCCACCCGGCAGGTACTATTATTTCATGAATTGCCTGAATTCCCTGATCCAGCGCATCCTGATTCATCTTTACAATCTTTTCGCCCTTTTTTCCATACATCTTCTGAATCACATTCTTTAATTCCGTTACATAGACATCCTCTGTGATAATTTTTGTCAGTTTGAAGAATGCCCCCTGCATTACCATGTTAATTCGATTTCCGAGTCCGATCTCCTCAGCGATTTTAATTGCATTAATGGTATAGAAACGCACATTTTTGTCTGCGATTGCTTTCTTTAAATGCCCCGGAAGATTGAGATCTAGTTCTTCCTGTGTCCATTGGGTGTTAAGGACAAAGATCCCACCAGGTTTAATGCTCTTTAATAAATCATATTTGTTCACATAGGATTGGTTATGGCATGCCACATAATCTGCATGGGACACCAGGTAGGTGGATTTGATGGGTTCCTTGCCAAATCTAAGATGGGATACCGTTAAGCCGCCCGATTTCTTGGAATCGTAGTCAAAATAAGCCTGAACCTTCAAGTCCGTATGATCACCAATAATCTTTACCGCCTGTTTATTGGCGCCAACTGTACCATCAGATCCAAGGCCCCAGATCTGACAGGCAATCATTCCTTTGGGTTCCGTGTTGATTTCCTCCGCAAGCTCTAAGGACGTCCCTGTTACGTCATCATGAATACCGATGGTAAATGAATTTTTCGGTTGATCTCTCTTTAAATTCTCATAAACAGCAGCGATATGGCTTGGCTTTGTATCCTTGGAACCAAGTCCATAACGCCCTCCGATAATTAGTGGAGCATCCTTTTCATTACTGTAGCTGGATATTACATCCAGATAAAGTGGTTCTCCGACGGATCCCGGCTCCTTCGTACGGTCAAGAACTGCAATCTTTTTTACAGACTTGGGCAGTTTATCCAGAAAATGGCGGATGGAGAAAGGCCGATATAAATGAACCTTGATTAATCCGTATTTTTCTCCCTGATTATTATAGTAATCAATGGTCTGCTCTATGGTCTGTGTTACTGATCCCATTGCGATGATAACATACTCCGCCTGGGAATCACCGTAATAATCAAATAAATCATAGCTTCTCCCTGTATATTTACTCATTTTCTCCATGTAAGTTTCTACAATAGGAATAATATTCTCATAGAATGGATTGGATGCTTCTCTTCCCTGAAAGTAAATATCGGAGTTTTGAGCAGTTCCCCGAATCACCGGGTGATTGGGAGAAAGTGCTTTATCACGAAATCGCTGTACGGCTTCCATATCCACCAGTTCAGCATAATCTCTGTATTCCAGTGCTTCTACCTTTTGTACCTCATGGGAGGTACGAAAGCCGTCAAAGAAGTGAACAAAAGGAAGGCTTCCCTTGATTGCGGATAAATGAGCAATGGGAGCAAGATCCATTACTTCCTGCACTGATCCGGAAGCTAACATGGCACATCCGGTTTGTCTTGTCGCCATTACATCCTGATGATCTCCAAAGATATTGAGCGCATGGGCAGCGATTGCCCTGGCGCTGACATGGAATACCCCCGGCAATTGTTCTCCTGCCACCTTATACATATTAGGAATCATCAAAAGCAGTCCCTGAGATGCAGTATAAGTTGTCGTTAATGCCCCACCCTGCAGTGAACCATGAAATGCACCTGCAGCACCGGCTTCCGATTGCATCTCTACAACGTTTACTTCCTGCCCGAAGATATTCTTTCTGCCATTGGCAGCCCATTCATCCGTAGATTCTGCCATACCGGAGGAAGGAGTAATCGGATAAATGGCTGCCACCTCGGTAAAGGCATAAGCGGTATAAGCTGCCGCAGTATTTCCATCAACTGTCATTGAAATTTTTGACATCTAAGTTTCCTCTCCTTCTATAACTTACTCCCGTTATCTACCCAGTCTTTTGCATCAACAACCCGATCCAAAGAGGGTTTATTCACCTGATCCGTTTTATAATGACCTTCAGCACTTTGCCATGCTGCTGTGCCCTCATTATTCGTCGGTTTCCTTGCACCGGCACGCTGATTGTCCTGTCCCTGTAACTTTTCGGTATTCTTTTTGTGAAACATAAAACTGCACCTTCCTTTCTTTTTTCTTCATTGCATCCATACGTTCCTGCATGTCCACTTTCATTTCATTAACATTAAAGTAAATTCTGACGAGCATTTCAGTGAGCGGCTGCGGGTACAACTGGTGGCAGCTCTTCACTAATACACCTTACATTGTCAATTCCATGTATTTCTTTTTGAATGATTTGCTATGGTACATTGTTTCCAAATTCCCGATTTCCTATTACATTTTTTTCATCAAATATATCTCTGTCATAGAATAATCACAAAATCCGCCCGTCAAAAAAGGACAAAAATCATAGATCTTTGTCCTTTTTTTCTTACTGTATGTAACCATGTAACTTAACCTGCAAACCCACCCATTATTTCAAGATATAGAGTATACCAAGCGTGTTAGGACCGCAATGACTTGAAATAACACCTCCCGCATGGGTTTCCAATACTTCATCAAAATAATTCAAATCTTTTAGATAATCCTGTACTTCCTTTACAATATCCGCAGAACAGCCGGAATGTGTGATAAAAATTCTTGCGGGATCAGATTTTAATAACTCTTCTTGTCTGTCTTTGACATATTTCATAATTACCGATTTCTGCTTGCCCCGATATTTTTTGTCCACATCCATTTTCCCGTCTATGACGACGATCTCCGGCTTTAATCTCAACGTATTGGCAAGAAGTGCGGCAACCGCAGAACATCTTCCACCCCGGTGCAGATAAGTCAGGGTATCCACCACAAAGCTTGCTCTGACGCTCCCCACAATCCTTTCATTATCCGCAATAATTTCGTTCGAGGTTCTTCCGCTTTGTGACAGCTTGGCAGCTCTAACTACCTGAAGACCGATGCCGGTAGATAAGTTTTTTGAATTTATCACATAAAGCTTATCATAATCCAGCTCCTGCGCAGCAAGCCTTAAGACATTGCAGGTAGCAGACATGGCTTCTGAGATTCCAAAAAAAATAATATCCCGATCAGCCTGAACAAAAGGCTTTATCGCTTCTACCGCATCACCAATGGAGGGCGCTGCAGTTTTGGGAGTTTCCCCACTGCGATCCGACCACTCATATATATCATTCACTTTAATTTCAATGCCGTCTTTATACGAATCAGCACCCATTGTTATCATTAACGGAATGATACTGATATCATACTTTTGCAATAAATCCTGTGAGAGATCGCAGGTACTATCTGCGATAATTTTCACATTTCCCATCTCAAATCTTCTCCTTCTATATAACAGATCTTCCATTGTAATAGCATAGGATAGTCCTACTGCATAAAAACACAAACAGTATATACCTTATATTGCTTACTACTTCATATAAAATTATTATATTCTGATGTCAATCGTTTCACCACTGATATTACTGATACTTCGCATAAAAACAGATCTTATCATAACCCTTTTGGCACGTGATATCGCCAGACCCCGGTTCTAAAAAGAGTATTTCAAAGCTTTCTTTAAAAGAACGCTTTAAAATACCCTTATTCTCATAATTTATACTTTTATATAGCGTCGTCTCCTTCTTCTCCGGTTCTGATACGAATCGCCTCTTCCACGTGATAGACAAAGATCTTTCCGTCCCCTATTTCCCCGGTTCTTGCACTTTCATAAATAATTTTTTTAATGTAATCAGTATCCTGATCCTTGACAATCAGATCAATCATGACCTTTGGAATTAACTCCATCTGAAATTTCTCGCCCTTCCAGGCTTGTACAATTCCCTTCTGCGTTCCCTGTCCCATAACGTCTGTAATGATAATCCCGCGATAACAGTCTGTTTTCTCAAGAGCAGCCCGAACACCTGATAACTTTTCAGGTTGAATTATAGCCTTAATATGCTTCATGAGTGATTCCCCTTCCTATCGTTCGAACTAAGAAATAATTCTGGAATACTTATCTATATGCATAATATAAGCTCATTATTAAGAAATGTCAAATGGAACCATTAGATAATTACATCCTTGTTCTTTCTGTAATATAAGTAGCCGGCAAGCATAATGACAAAACAAATGGTAATATAATAAAGGAATAGCGGATGGGTAATGCTTCCGGAAAGGATAACAAAGGAACCCAGGATAGCCAGAACCGGAATTAGATATCCTTTCATAATCCCCTTGATTTCTCCCTTTCTTGCCAATCGAATTACGGCAACATAGAGTAATATATAGTTTAAATAGCTGATTCCAATTGCAATTTCTGAAACATCTCCACGCATTCCAAACTTCTGTGAATAATAATGGATCAGCATCCAGAGCATGGATAAAACATATGCGAATATTGCAGAATTCAGGGGCATTCCCTTTAACTTTTCCTGTTCTTTAACAAATGTCTTACTGCCCGGAATCATATTTCTAAGTGCCATGGAATAAGGAATTCTGATAAATCCGAGAACCACACCGTTTACTGTACCCAAAATTGATATAACGACAAAAATCAGAATGATTTTAGCACCAATACTTCCAAATATCATATTGGACGCATTAAATACAGAGGCGTCGCCATCTTTCAGGATGGATTCCGTTCCAACCAGAGAATTCATTCCAACAAAATAAGCAACATAGGCAATTAATATAATCAATGGTGAGATGGTTAATGCCAGTGGAAGATTTCTTTTGCTGTTTTTAATTTCGTGACAGATTGAAGTAGATACGATCCAGCCGTCAAAAGAAAAGGCAATGGGAGCAAATGCAGCGAGCCAACCCCAGGAGGTGGTTGCACTGGCAAAAGAGGCTGCACTTCCAGTAATCACTTCACCGGGCTTGCCTAAGATCAATCCCAATACTGCGATCAGGATTAATGGAATTAATTTTATAACCATGGATGCATTCTGAAAAAATCCTCCAAATTTAGCGGATAGGCCGTTCCAGATAAAAATTACTGTTAAACTTATAATACCGATTAATGTCCAGTTCTCTAAATTAGCCTCAATTCCAAATAATTGGCTGATATAGATTCCGCTTACCCATGCTACCACCGCAGACAATGTGGGCAGATACAAAAAGGTCTGAAACCATCCAAAAGCACAGGAGGGACCAATCCCAACAAATTCCTCCATGTAGGTAATCATACCGCCGGGCTTGTCCGTTCTGGTAGCCAGCGAGGATATGGCAAGACATCCAAATACAATTGCAATTGCTGCAACAACAAATACGATAATACCCAGCAACACATTCCCATTGGTATATGTCAAAACATCATCTGATTTAAAAAATATTCCTGACCCAATAACAATTCCGGTTATCATTGTTATTGCGGTAAAAATTCCGTAGTTTCTTTTATTCATTCTATCGGTTCCCTTCTCTTTTCTCTTCTCTTCTCTCTTTTCTCTTCTCTTCTCTTCTCTTCTCTCTTTTCTCTTCTCTCTCTTTTCTTCTCTTTTCACTTCTCTTCTCTTTTCTCTTCTCTATTCCTTCTTCTTGTTTTTTCTCATGGTGTATTGATTAAATTTCATTTCTTTTTCTGCTGCTTTTGTATGATTCATCTCTCGTAATTTTCTCACGTATCATATTTCTCTTATATCTTAATTATCTAATGATTACCATTCTTATGTTTATTTCTCCTGGATTTTCTTCTCATATATTTACTACTGCTATATTCTTCATCTCTTGTATCCTTCATCTCTTGTGTCCTTCTTCTCTCTCCATTCTTCTTATGTTGTTCTTATGTTCTCCATATATTCTCTTTACTTTCTCACTTTTCCCTGCTGCAATAACAAACATCGAACTATAGTAACAATAAATTTACGATATTTAACACATGATATAAGCTCACAAACTGGCATGAGCCGGCTTACCCATCACCATGTGACAGGGACGCCGGGAATCATGCCAGAATTTATACAATACGTTTTTAAATACATCACTTTTGTAAATCTATCTTAATTCAGAATATCTCGTATTAATCTTTCGGCCAGGGACCTGGTCTCTCCGGTTTATAGTAGAATACTTTAATTACATAATCCACTTCCGAATCTACGCCAAATAAGAACTGACCGCAATCATCTGTAAAGGTAAAAGTAATAGGAATGATATCACAGCCATCATCACATTCTTTATTATCAATCTTTTTAAATAATTTAACCACAGCTCCTTTAACAGGCATTCCATTCGGGAATTTAACTAACCCAAATATAGCTGCTCTTTTCTCTTCCTCAAGAATCAGGCAAATATCTTTCTCTTCATTCGGTTTTATTTGATCACAACCGCTAAGATCTATGCTCTTCATTTTCCAACCCATTATTTCACCTCCCTTCCTATGTAAGGAGGAGGCTTCATGATAATAAGTTTCGCGTATCATAACTATGGATCTCTACGCTTATTATTTCAATTTATGATATTATTATCAAGTCTGCACTCACGGTATTAAGTAAATTCCTCAATAATATCATATTCCGAATGTCGATTTACGTTACATAAAAATATATAAACGTAGATAAATTAAATATTAAATCATTCGATGTCAATTAATTAGTATTCATACAATCAGATACTTACTACAACCCCTTTCAAAACTCGTTCTTCTAACGTTACAATTCTTTTCATACTACAGAACTATTTTATACGAAATTGATAAAAAAAGATACTATTTTCTTTTTTTTTATTACAAATCAACGAAAAAAATGGTAAAGCAAAAATAATCCTACGGTTATCATCGCGGTTTTGATTAATATCACTGTCACTGTATTATGAAGCCAGAAACAAGAATACACAGTTAATCCAGTTTCCCCAGGTCATACATTGCTGTTATATCAGCTCTGTGAGCGTAAGTGGAATTCAGTTAACTGTGTATCTGTTCTAAAATTATAGTGTTATGATCCTCGGAATCTACTCCATTAATAAACCAGTTCTTTGAAAAGGTCGGTCACTGTCGTCATCTTATGAAGTTGATCTATTTTATTGCCGCAAAAGATTAGCCCTTCCTCAAGGTTGCCCTGAACTGCATTAATTAGGGCCTTCGTAATACAATAAGGCGTATCTTTCGGATTACAGTGTTCAAGACATTGAAAACATTTATTCACAGCCAGGCGTTTCTGGCTGATTTTTTGCAGGAATGGATTCATAATTGCGCGTCCCGGCATTCCTACCGGACTGATTACAATTTTAATATCCTCCTTTTTTGCGTTTATATATGCTTCTTTATAAGCAGTACTGGCATCACACTCTTTGGTTACCACAAATCGGGATGCGATCTGAACCCCCTGCGCACCCAGTTCCATGGAATGACGAATATCCTCCTGGTCATGAATCCCACCTGCCACTATAACCGGAATATCTCTCTCATATTTTTCTTCATAGGACTTCTTCAGATCGATAATTCCTCTGATTTCTGTATCATAATCAATCTCATTCATATGGTCTAACTGGTCTTTATTAAATCCCAGATGACCTCCTGCCTGTGGACCTTCAATTACAATAAAATCGGCAGTGGATTGATATTTCTTATCCCACATTTTTAAGATGACAGCGGTAGCTCGGATACTTGATACAATGGGTGCAATCTTTGTTTTAAATCCCTTTACCAACTCAGGCAGTTGAATCGGTAATCCGGCACCTGATACAATGACATCGGCACCCCCCTCACATGCTGCCTTAACATATCTGTCATACTGTTTCGTCGCCACCATAATATTCACACCGACGATTCCGTTATTGGATGTTTCCTTGGCTTCTTTCATATGTTTTCCAATGGCATACAGATTGGTCTCTATCTGATGCTTGTCAAAATCAGGTTCGTCATAACC
>JAEXNR010000002.1 GCA_023439505.1 Bacillota bacterium | reverse complement strand
ACCCCCATGATGCCACGACAGAATGGTTCTCCGATGAGCACTCCCCCGGTCAATCCCAGAACGTCCATGCCATCTCAGACGTTCCCCAATATGCCCGGCAGCATGCCAGGCGGTATGTCCGGTCAACCCACCCCCATGATGCCACGGCAAAGCGGCTCTACTCCTATGATGCCAGGTCAAAACGGCACAGCTCCTATGATGCCCGGCGCACCGACGAACCCCCAGATGCCAATGGGAACACCTTCTATGCCCAATACCTTTCCAAATATGCCATTTTCAGAGTATCCGGCCAACCCTAACGAAATGCCTTACATGATGTATCCAGGAATGCAGCCAAATATGTATCTGCCGGGAGATGCCAGATATAATGTTCCGATGGGCGTTCCCTTACTTCCTCTCTATGGTTATAGTAATAATACTGATCTTGATAAAGACGTGGAATATATGCGACAGCTTTATCCAAATACAGCAAAACAAATTCAATCTCAAGTAGATAGTGAATGTGATAAGCTGGAATACGATGGCAGTTTTATGTTTGACGAATATCCTGATCGTACAACAATAGATAAAATTGTTGATAAGATATTTGATAAAATCAAGGATACACAGGAACAGCCACAGATGAAAACACAGGAATATTATAACCCCGGATATTACCGGCAAAATTATTTAAGAGATATTGTCTCCTTGATGCTGTTAAACGAATTTTTCCACAGAAGAAGGCGCTATCGTTGTAGAAGATGCTGGTTTTAACATAACCATCTGTAGCACAAAGAGAAGTTTTGTCTCTGATTAATCTTGGAGTAATTGAAATACAATAATAAATTGGCTGTTGAATTTTTATTCAACAGCCTTTCCTGTTTGGATTATTACCAGTTGTCATTCAGGATCGGAGTGGCCAGGTAAATCATTGTTTTATTTTCCTGTTCATCATAGCTGATCGCAATCTGAATATTAATTTTACTTCCCATTGTCGTAATATATTCCCCTATCATTCCGGTATATGCATAAACTGTATACAGATCACCTTCATCATATTGATAGGCAATCTGACCATGTAATTCGTCTACGAGCATTTTAGATAATTCAGATTTCATATCGGGGGTCAACTTTCCGGCTGAGCTTCCTTCATATTGCATCGTAATCTGCCTGTTCCCAAATTTGAGATCATCCAATGCACTGATAATGTTCTTTCTGTATTGATCAATACTTTTTACACTTTGTTTTATGGTTAGTTTCATGATGATATAATAATTCATTTTTGTGACTGATTTTTCTTCCTGCTCTTTGCTCACCAGTTTAATTTCTGTAACAGCCTGTCTGGCTTGTTTCACAAAGGAGTATTCACTTCTGTCCCCATCTCTTTTGACTGTAATTTCGCGGTCCATAGTCAGTCCAATACTCTTGGCCAAATATTGAATAATTTCTTTCTTGTCAGCTTCACTAAGAATTTCTTTATTACACTGGGCAATTACCTCAATACTGCTCTGCATCTCATTGGTATTGGTTTTTTCAAAAGCTTCGGCGATTTGCAGGTCTTCCCGAAACATACGATTAACGATGAATTGGGTTGCGACGGCCAACCAAAGAACCGCCACCATATAAAGTGTGTATTTCGTCTTTTTTGATGATAAAATCTGCTTCATTATATCTGAAAAGTATTCTGCTTTTTTATTCATTGAATGATCCTCCTAAAAGGGCTTAATTTCTTTACCTCATAGTTTGCCCAAAATGGAGATATTTATTCTATTCTTTCTTTTCTACTATACCAATCTATAAATTAATGTTATAATAGGGTACATCATTTTAGAAGCAACACTTTTGATCCCTGAAAAATATTAGGAGGAAACATCATGGCAGATCCCATTCTCTATCGCAGACGATTTATACCCGATGAATTAGTTTTATTAAAGGATGATATCATTCTTCGCCAGGATAATAACTTAATTATCACAAAGTGGCTTACCCTGCATCCCCGTAACGACATCGCCCGGGGAGTCTCCGCCTATTACATCAATCAAGGATTTAAGATCAGTAAAATCTATAACAAACAGAATGAAGTAGTCTATTGGTATTGTGATATGATACAGGTCAAGACGGATGTGCAAAAAAATACCGTCATCTTTGAGGATTTATTAATCGATGTTATCCTCTACGAAGACGGTACTGTTCATATAGTTGATTTAGATGAATTGGCAGATGCACTTGATCAGAATTTAATTACAAAAGCTGAGGCATCCCATGCTTTAAACTCTTTGGATTCTCTGTTAAAGATCATTTATCAGAATAAATTCCACACGTTACAGGAACCACTTATAAAAGCGGAGGCTTAGTCCTCCTCCATCATATTAATTCTCCTGAGATGTCTTTCATTACCGGAAAACTCAGTCTTTAAGAAGGTTTCTACTATCTTAAGCGCATGTCCCGCTCCAATTACTCTTGCACCCATTGCCAGAATATTGGCATCGTTGTGCAATCTGGTTGCTTCTGCACTGAAACAGTCATGACATAAAGCCGCTCTGATGCCTTTCATTTTATTTGCCGTTATAGAGATGCCGATTCCCGTTCCACAAATCAGAATTCCTTTTTCACATTCCTGTCTTTGAATTGCTCTTCCGACTGCCTTCGCATATTCCGGATAATCGCTGGTAGTTACATCCCCACATCCGAAATCTTTATATTCAATTCCATTATCTTTAAGATATTGAATGATTTCCATCTTTAATCCATACCCTGCATGATCATTTCCAATTGCTATCATAATAATCCTCCTGACTTCTGCCCTTACTATTGATCCTCGTTTAGTTTATATACTGTCTTTTTAACGATACGTGCCAGCTCGATAAAACACTCTTCATAATCCATCAGGGTTCCGCCGTAAGGATCTACCACATCTCCTATTTCACCGGCAAATTCTTTAATGGTATATACTTCTTTTAGCTCAGGAAACTGTTCCAATACCTTTTTCTTCTGGCTGGCAGTCATGGCCAGGATCAGGGTATCTTCCTCAAGGTCAGAACCTTTTAACCCTTTTGACATATGATTCTTGGATTCAAGATCATGTTTATTCAGAACAATTTCCGCCTTGGGGTTAATGGGCTCCCCAAATAAAACAACTATCCCCCGGGAAATTACTTTCATCTCACTAACTTTCTCATAACTTTTATAAATAACTTCAGCCATAGGACTTCTGCAAGTATTCCCGGTGCATACAAATATAAGCTTTTTATATTTACCCACGGTGCTTCCTCCTATCTAATTCTATTTCAGGTTGTGATCTGTAACTTGGTAGTTCAGACTGTATAAACGGTTTATCATCGCTTGTCCAAGCCTTTTAGCGGCGAGGCTCTCCGCGATTTGCATGCAAATCATCAATGTCTCTCAGGGTTTCATAAAGACCGGCTGCTATCGAGGCCTCTCTGTAATTCAGCCATATTGAAAAATCATCCGAACCACATTATATCACGAAAGCAGCATAAAATCCATACTTCTTCTCCCAACTTACTTATTTAAAGCCACAGTCTCGCTCCGAAAGCTGTCTTTCCCTTTTTCATTGAGATACCGCATAATTCCAAGATGTATCGCAAATGCCATCTTTTCCTGATAGTCCTCCTGCAGTAACAGAGCAGATTCACTATAATTGGTTAAATACCCGCATTCTACTATTACCAGCGGGCATTCTGTTTTCCTTAGCATATAATAACTGTTATTTGCTTTCGCCTGTCTGTTATTATTATTATCTATAGACTTCTTAAGCTGATTCTGAATAATCTCAGCCATTTCCTTTCCTTGCTGAGACTGAGTATAGTAAAATACCTGGGCACCTTTTACATATTCTTGTGAATAGCTGTTCTGATGGATACTGACAGCAAGATCTGCTTCATTGTCCTTAATTATTCTTACCCGCTCATTCATGTCCGCTGCTTTTTTATTTGAATCCGTATCTGAATACAGACCAACGTCCGCATCCCTGGTCATAATTACCTTCATATCATTTTGTTGCAGTAATTTCTTTAATTTGAGCGCTATACTCAGATTAATATCCTTCTCAAGCGTATTGTTTATTCCTACTTTTCCGGGATCTCTTCCCCCATGTCCGGGATCAATTACAATCACAATCTGCTTCTCTTCCTTATGATTTCCACCGGTATTCAAAAATTGATTCATAACTTTCACGGAGGGATCTTTGGTAATAAATGTGGCTATATAGATAAGCGCCAAAAAGATGATGCTGAAATACTTCTTCTTCATAATTCTACTTCCGGATGCTCATACTCCATACATCATATGAAACGCAATGGCTTCCTATTCTTGGCATCTTTGTTTTCAGACATATTTATATCAATTTCCTCATTAATTATAATATTTTACAATGACATCCCAGATACTTGCCTTCTCATGTCCCAACCGCCATTCTGCGATTCCTGCCACATCGGCCTTATAGATTACCTTTAACTTTTCTTCAATAGACTTTTCTTCCTCCTGCCAAATGCGATAGGTTGCTCCATCCTGTTGAAACTGAGCATAATAACAACCGGCGGCGTTATCCCATGCAGGTTCTGCTTTATTGTCCTTTAAAATGTTTTCTGCAGGTGTCATTGCATAAGCACTGGAAGTAAGCTCTCCGTCCGCCGTCTCCTTCCATAACCTTGTATAGAATGGGATTGCAATGATTATCTTATCCTTCGGAACAATGTCAAGAGTGTTGGACACAGCATCTTTTACAAAGCCGATGGAAGATACAGGTCCGGCTTCATCTGATCCGGCATAATGCTCGTCGTATGCCATGATAATAACGTAATCCAGAATTTCTCCTTGTTCCTCTTTATTGTAGTATTTTGTATAAGGAGTGGGTACGTAATTGTCTACAGATAGAACGATCCCATTGTTACGACATTTTACTGATAGTTCCCGTAAGAACTCTATATAATCTTCTCCAGAAGCAGAGGGTATCTTTTCAAAGTCAATATTAATTCCGTTCAGCTTATAATCCAGTGCTGCCTGTACCAGAGAATTAGATAAATTTTCACGGTAAGATGTGCGGGAAAGCAGCTCCTTCATATCAATCTCATTGCCGGAATTAAAGTTATCAACCACCGCCCAGACTTCAAGTCCAAGATCATTGGCCTTATCTACATAACTTTGGCTGGCAAAAGAGTTAAAATTGCCGGTATTGTCACTGATACTAAACCATGTGGGTGCCACTACATTAACTCCCTTTGATGGTTTAATTAAATCTGCGAGATAGTTGTTTGCTTCTTGGTTGGATATCACATTAAATGCCATATTGATTTTGCCCGAGCGGGTCTGGGGTGTATACTTGGGCGCCTCATAGTCAGAATTTTCCATTTCTTTATAATAGGATTTTTTCAGATTTTTTTCCTTTACATAGCCAATGATACCGTCTGAGGTCATTACTTTTGCGAACCCCTTCTTAGGCGCTTCTTCCAGATTGACATACGTTAGCTGTACTCCTGCCGCCAGCTGTGTGACAAGCGGGCTTTTAATATTAGGATCTTTTCTCATCTGAGTCGCTTTTGTCACATCTGTTACCAACGCTTCCCCCCATTTATAATTAATTAACACTCTACCGGGGTTATCAAAGTACTCGAATGTTATATCCGAATACTGCTTTACATAGTCAAGGGCAATATATACATGATCCGCAAATACCTTAACAATTTGATAATCAACGTCTGTCTTTGTCTTAATCATGCTCTTTGTAACAGAATACTGGTTACTTCCGATCTCTGTCTGTAAAATTTCCGTAGGCGTGGTATAAATTAGAATATTTTCATTCTGATCCCAATAAAATCTGTGGTTAAACTTCGTTTTAACGGTATCATAATCAATGTATACTTTACCATCAATAAACAAGCCCTTTTTCTCATAAATATGATCCTGAAGGATTACTAAAACCTGCCCTTCCTCTACTTTATAATAATCAGTTAAAGGCAGTACTTCTTTACTGGGGGTAAACTTACCTACTACCATGACACCCAATGATATAAGGATAATTAATACAACCGCCAATGCGCCTGCAATCATAACTCTAGCTCTTCTGTCCATAACCGTATCCTCCGTTACTGGTTCTCTTGTTCCAATTCTTACTGCTGCAGCGCGAATTTTATGAAGCATTTTCGCGGCTAATCTTTTGTCTGCTTCCTTTTGTAAGATTTATTTAAAGTCTGATTATCATCTCATCCATTTCAGAAATTTTATTACATTATAGCATTTAATTGATATCCCGTCATTACTAATTTCGACTTTTTCACGGAACAACTTACGGGTTCCTGCGTAAATGGTTCTTATGGAATTTTATTCTACAAAATCAAACAAACTTTTAAACAAAAAGTGCCTTAAGAATCCAGGTTATTATGAAATCATGCCTGTTTTCTCAAAGCACTTAGAACTCTTCCCTTATATTATAAGAAAAATCAGAAGCCGTTATGTTGTTTTTGCCGGATAAAAGTATAGAGGGCTTTAAATCTCCGGTCTTTATGTTTCGGCTATTTTACATTTTCTTCGCACTTTCGTTTCTTAATCACTGATTTTCCAATAAATCAAATCATAAATCATTCGATGCTACGGTATTATTTTGGATAAGGATAAGAAGGCCATTTGTGATATGTTATACTTCTCCCTGCATACCAGAGGAATTCTTTATGTTCTGCTTATGGAAACAGTCCCTTAAAAAATCGATATGTGTCCTGATTCAACCTGGTCGGATCGTTCTCGTAAGGAACACAGCAGACACCATATCCATAATGCTTTCTTAACGCTGCAGTATCTTTATGCCTCATACCGGGAATTACATACAGCCATGTTTCACTTCCTCGCACAGGCCCCATCTGTTCCATGAAAATCCCAAGTTTCCGCTGTTCCCAGACGGACTTTCCGCCAATTACCATCTTTGTATCGCATCGCATCAATTCCTCCCGGTAACAGTCTGAATTTACTCCAAAATCAAGAATAAAGCACTCGTAATCCTCAGAAAGGATGTCACTGATCTGTCCGGCTGAAACATCTTTATAACAGGTTATCCTCTGAAAAGAGAACGCACCATCCCCCCTCTCCTCCCACAGATAGGCATCCTGAAGCAGTTGAAAGTCATGATGGGTATTGCATTCCAGGAACGCAGTCTTCTTCCCCAATTCTTCTCCCATATAGATCGCCAGCATCAGACCTGTATAGGTTACTCCTGTCCCATGATGGGTGCCGATTAATCCAATCACCTCATGCAATATCCTCCTGTGCTTCCAGGGTGTCCGGTTAAAAAGTATCGTTTTTCTTCTGTGTGCCAATGACAAACCCCTTTCTTATGAAAAGCTGTTTTCCTCCTGTACGGATAACCTCCTCGAACATGTCCTTTTCACTGACGGCAGAGACTCTTGCATAGGGATCAGGTTCATATGGTACCCTATAACAGTTTCTTTGTTTCATACCTTTCATCACCTGATGGAACTGCTTCCCATTGAGAAAGTTAAAAAAATAAAATATATCTTTCTCATCAGACAACCACTCCAGAACTTCTTTGGCATGCAAAAGCTCCCACTCCTTAGCACCCATGATCAGAATCCTGATATCTGCTTTTTTAAATTCTTCCAGGTTGTTTTGTGTAAGGCATCCAAAGTCCATGACAATAGCAGAATAACCGGCCATATTCTTTTCGTAAGCCTGTACTCCCTTCAGAACGGGAATCCCCTCAATGGAACAGACTCCATCCCTATAGGTCAGACCATCATAGTTGCTTTTTAAAGCTGATATTGCCTGGGAAGCATTCTTCTCAACATAAAGGCATGGATCGTGTAACTCTCTGAGATAACGGCATAACCGAAATGAAACATGTGTAACGCCAATTCTTGTTTGTGAACCTGCGACTGCAATTGTTAATTCCTGCGTGGCAGACAGATGAAAGTGATTCTTTCGTAATGCTGTTAATAGATGTTTCCTCAAATTCATGATAGAAGAATATCTTTGGGAAGAATGATATTTGAGACAACCATTAATCACTGTTTTCAGCTTTTTTGAGCATCCGAAACAGTCATCAATTTGCTTTATCTCCTGTCGATTTGCATAAATCCCTGTGACCATATAATAGAGCAGCATTCCTATACTATATATCTCACAGCGATCATCGATTTTATCGTCCCGGTATAACTCGGGAGCAGAAAACCCCATCGTTCCACAATAAGCCTGCTGGTCCTTCAGCTCATCAAAATATATAGCACTGCCAAAGTCAATCAGCTTTATTTGACCTTCTGATACAATAAGATTGTCCGGCTTTAAATCAGGATAAAGAATGGGTCTGTCCAGGGAATGCAGGTAGAGAAGCAGATCACAAATTTGGAGAATAAAATCTATCATTTTGTCCTCTCCAATCGGTCTTCTCATATCCATAAATTCCTTTAAGGTCTCCCCCTCAATATATTGTTCGACAATATAGGAACTTTCTTCATCTTCTTCAATATCATAAATTATAGGGATACAAGAATGCTTCAGATTTTTTAGAAAAAGTGCTTCCTTTTGTTGCAGCTCATATAAGGGATGATTTTTTGAGATACATTTAATTGCTCGATATGAATTTAATTTGATGTGTTGTGCAAGATAAACGTTAGAAGTGCCTCCGCTTCCCAGAAGCCTTATAATGCGATACTTTTGAAATAATATTAATTGTTGCATTCTCTCCTTTCCTACCAGCATATAATACGAATAGAAACCGCTTCATCTATTTCTATTATACTAAATAATAGAATAAATGCAAAGAAAATATCGAGGTCTATATTCACAATATTTATTAGATTTTTTGTTATATTTCACTGTAAGAAAGCGCCAATTCATGTAGATATTTCTCATCTTTGAAATATAAATTTCATATCTAAGTGTATTGACTTTACCTGCTTTTTAAATTATACTTTTTTTACACCGATGGATGGATTTTTAATGACAACTTAAAGATCAGTTCCTTTTTAGTACAGAAAGGGGTGTACTCAATGAAGATAGAAAAAATAAGTGACAATCAAATAAGATGTACCTTGAATAAAAGTGATTTGATAGACCGAGAGCTAAGAATCAGCGAACTTGCTTATGGCACTGAAAAGGCGAAAGCACTCTTTCGAGATATGATTCAACAAGCCTTCTATGAGTTCGGATTCGAAGTTGATGATATACCATTAATGATTGAAGCCATACCCGTTTCTACCGAGTGTCTTATTTTAGTGATTACCAAAGTAGAAGACCCAGATGAGTTAGATACTCGTTTTTCAAAGTTTTCCTCCTTCAATGTTCACGAGGATAAAGACAAGGAAGAAGCAGATGAGGATTCGGATTCCTATGCAGATGAAATCATTAATTGCTTTGACCAGATGGATGACATATCAGATGATGCTGAGGAGAATACCAAGGATATTATGGAAGCTTCAGAGCTTCCGGAGAGTAATTATGCAGATAAACCCGTTATTCATCCTGCAACGAACTTAACCAAAATCTATACCTTCCAATCATTAAATGAAGTGATTGATCTGGCAAATATTTTACTTGGTTTTTATCACGGTGCAAATACCTTGTATAAGAATTCGATCAATTCTACTTATTATTTGGTAATTAATAAAACAAATCATACCCCTGAGGAATTTAATAAAATCTGCAATATCATATCAGAATATGGTAAACCGGAACGTTCCTCCTATGCAAGTTCTTCTTATTTTGAAGAACATTTTGAGGTTATTGTCAAAGATCATGCGGTACAGATTCTATCTGTAATGTAATCAAAAAAGGCATCCAGCTGGATGCCTTTTTTATTTGAACCCGGGAGATATATTATTCTCCGATTTGAGCCTGAATTCTATCCATTAAATCTTGTGGATCAAGTCCATGTACCATAGCTGCTTCTTCTAATGTTTCACCCTGTGCAGATGGGCAGCCAAGACAATGCATTCCTATATCAAGTAAAACCGGGATCACATTCTGATCTGCAGCAATCGCCTGTGCAATTGTCATGTCCATTGTAATACTAGCCATATGAATTCCTCCTTATTTTATAAATATATAGCAAATAGCAAATTATGAAGTTCTTATCATTTTGCTTGATAGCCTATACCTCATTATATGCCAACACTGTCATATAGTCAAGTATCTATATGAATAACATTTTTATCCTGATATCTCCTGCTTTGCATGAATAAATTGGCGCTATATCCGGCTCTCTGAATTAAAGTATTTGAATTAAAACACGCCTCTATGCAAATATTATTAAAAAAGTAAATATACTTATGAATTATGATTTCAACGATCATTTTATGATTTTGATTCTTTCATAAATTCTAAAATAAGTACGATAGAAAAATTACACTTGCATAATTGACGTGATTATATTAAAATGTAATCGATTGTTGAAAGGAGGTAATTAATTATGGCATATACAATAAGTGATGAATGTATTAGCTGCGGCGCATGTAGTGGAGACTGTCCTACTGATTCTATTTCAGAAGGTGCAAGCCATTACGAAATTAATCCTGATACTTGCATAGATTGTGGAGCTTGTGCAGACACTTGCCCTACAGGTGCAATCTCAGCATAAGAATTTGTACATAAAAAGAGGAAGTTTGGTTTAAATACCGTAACTTCCTCTTTTTTATTTAACAAATGAAACGGTTTGTGGATTCCACTTGTTGCTTATATATAAACTTTATTCTTTTTAAAGAATTTCGATTTTTTTCTGCTTTTACCATCCAGAGTGGCTGCTGCCATCATTCTGCCTTTTTGATAATCTCTAAGGGTTGCATCAAATTTCTTAAAGCGCTCCTCTTCTTTCTCTTCCTGCAGCCTCATCAGATAACTCATTTCTTTAATTACTCCGTCTGTAACACCCATGCTGATCTCACCGGATAAGATTGAATTATTTTCTTTTAATGCCTGCATGATGATATGACTCATAATAGTCTGAAATTGTCCCATTTTATCCTGTATCTCTTCTTTGATTTCATGCTTGTCCTCATTTGTTATAAGACTTGTCCCTTCTTCATTCTCGTCCGGTTTTTCGTCACTATACATTTCAATCACCCTTCTATTCAATTCGTCTTTCAGTCTGATCATGGTCTGGCTATCAAGTGAATCCAGTCTGTTAAAGTTTGGCAACAACATTTTTACAGCCTTTAATTGAAATCCCTGCTCCTTTAACTGTTTTACCGTCTTTAATAATTCAATATCAGCTTCCTTATAATAACGGTGACCCATTTCGTTCCTTGGTATCGGAAGTTCTAATTCTTCTTCCCAATACCTTAGAACATGGGCTTCTACATCTATACGTTTTGAGGCCTCTGAAATCATATACCTTATTTCATCCATCCTATGTCCTCCCCTTTATAATGTAATTATTTTCCACTTTTTACATTATAACATAGCAAACTTCAATTGCAATATGATTTCCACATATTTACATATAACTTATCGACATAAAAAAAGGAAACCTCGAAGAAGCTTCCTCTTTTCAACACAATATAAAATAATCCTTTAAGATAATGAATTATGTAACATTATTTATCTCTCCAGATTTGCAAATTTAGTAAATTGTGAAAGCCACGCCAATTTAACCGTTCCTGTTGGACCATTTCTCTGCTTTCCTATGATGATTTCTGAAACCCCGGGTTCTTCTGTATCATGATTATAATATTCATCCCGATAAATAAACATAACAACATCGGCATCCTGTTCGATGGCTCCGGATTCACGTAAATCAGATAACATCGGTCTTTTATCCGGACGCTGTTCCACCGCACGGCTCAACTGAGAGAGGGCTACTACCGGTACATTAATTTCCCTTGCCAATGATTTTAAAGATCTTGATATCTCAGATATTTCCTGCTGCCTTGATTCACTCTTTTTACTTCCTGACATTAACTGAAGGTAGTCTATGATAATCAAACCAAGGTTCTTTTCCAGTTTCAGCTTTCTGCATTTAGATCTTAGCTCGCTGATGGATATCGCCGAAGTGTCATCTATAATCATATTAGAATTACCGATCACTCTTGCACTCTCCATCAAATTTGCCCAGTCCTCCCCGGATAAGGAGCCGGTTCTGATTGCCTGGGAATCCACCCTGGAATTCATGGCAAGGATACGCTTTACCAATTGATCCTGAGACATTTCCAAACTGAAAATAGCAGTTGTAACGTTGGATTTTAAGGCCACATACTCCGCAATGTTTAAAACAAAGGCTGTCTTACCCATGGATGGTCTGGCCGCAATTAAAATCAAATCAGAAGGCTGAAAGCCTGCCGTCTTATAATCCAAATCATAAAATCCGGTTGCTACTCCGGTGACACTTCCCTGGTTCTTCGCCGCGGCTTCAATGCTGTCAATCGTTCTTAGAACCACTTCCTTAATATCGGTAAACTCTTTCGTACCCCGGTTCTGTACGATATCAAACACCTGTTTTTCCGTCTTTTCCAGGATAACATCTATTTTCTCTTTATCAAGATAACATTCATTGGCCGTCTCTTCCGTGACGCGAATTAATCGCCTTAGCACCGCCTTGTCACGGACTATCTGGGCATAATATCTGATATTTGCCGAGGTAGGAACAGCAGTAACCAGGTCTCTGATAAATTCAAGACTGCAGACATGAGGCGGTACATCCTTTTCCTTTAAGCGATCCTGAAGGGTCACCAGATCAACAGGTTTTCCTTCATTATAAAGTTCCACCATGGTATCAAACAGGATGTTGTACTGCTGTTCATAAAAGTCTGTCCCTGTCAGGATTTCCGAGGCTGCAACGACAGCGTCTCTGTCCATAATCATTGATCCGATGACAGATTGCTCCGCTTCACTGCTATGCGGCAGTATTCTCTTTATAAATGCTTCATCCATCGTAATCCTCCATGCTGCCAATGCCGATCTGCTGGCATCAGCACGTATTCATTATATTCACTCTATACATTAGCTGAAAATTGAAATATCACAATTCCATAAATCATAATCAATTCTCAGAATTGTGATATTGCGGTTAACTCTCTATTCCATTTGGTCTTCATTGTTAAATTATTAAACTGCGGTTACACTTACCTTTAACTCAGCCGTTACCTGAGGATGCAGCTTTACCGGTACAGTATATGTCCCGGCATTCTTAATCGGATCAGAAAGCTGTAATTTCTTCTTATCAATATCAATGTTAAACTGCTCTTTTAACGCCGCCGAGATCTCCTTCGTGGATACGGAACCGAATGTTCTTCCTCCCTCTCCCGCTTTAATCGTAACCTTAATATTGATTGCTTCCAGTTTCACAGCATATGCCCTTGCTTCCTCCAGAATCTCCTTCTGTCTCTTCTCTTCCGCTGCCTTCTGGAGCTTCAAATCATTTAAATTCTGTTTGGTGGCCTCCATTCCCAGCTTTTTGGGTAGGATAAAGTTTCTGGCGTATCCGTCGCTTACCTTTACAATTTCACCCTTTTTACCAAGGGATTTCACATCCTGAATTAATATAATTTCCATTGTTCTCTCTCCTTCTATCCGTTAATTACAGGTCTCCCTCCTGTATCATGGTTGACAAGGTATTCTTAATCTTCTTTATTGCTTCTTCGATGGTTGTATTTTCAAGCTGACAGCCGGCTACGCTTAAATGTCCGCCGCCGCCCAGTCGTTCCATTACCAATTGTACATTCACCTCATCAATTGATCTTGCACTAATATAAATCTTACCCTGATATTCTGTCAATACGAAAGTGGCTTTTATATCGGTAATATTTAAAAGTTCATTGGCAATCTGGGCTCCCAATACGGTTGGGCTGTCCACTTCCGATGAGCTGGCACAAACCGAAATTGCATAGTGATTCAAATAAATCTCCGTACCGCTGATTGCATTGGCCTTCATCTTAAAATCTGAAATCTCACTGCGGAAAAACTTACGGATTCGGGTTACATCCGCGCCGCTTCGCCGTAAGAAAGCGGCTGCTTCAAAGGTTCTTACACCTGCCTTTGTTAAGAAATTATTGGTATCAATCATAATTCCTGCATAAAGGGCATCTGCCTCGACGGGCTTTAATTTCAAATTACCGCCGATATACTGCATAATCTCAGCTACCATCTCACAGGTGGAAGAGGCATATGGTTCGATATAAGATAAAACCGCTGTATCGATTGCTTCATTGGTCTGCCGATGATGATCAAAGATAACCACCGTCTTCGTATAGTCCAGTAATTCATCACATTCCAGAATGCTCGGACGATTAACATCTACGATTACAAGAAGGGTATTGACATCTACGATCTCTTTCGCCTGCTCATTGCGCAGGAAGATATCCTCCTCATAATCCGGAGACCCGATGAAACGGTTCATCATAGGGCGAAGAGAAGATGTCACTTCATTAATTACGATATGTGCCTTTTTATTGAGGGTCTTTGCAATTCTATATATTCCGATTGCAGAACCAAAGGAATCAACATCTCCGATTTTATGACCCATAATTACGATTTTATCTTTTGCTTCCACAAATTCTCTGAAGGCATGGGCCTTTACTCTGGCCTTTACTCGAGTACTTTTCTCCACCTGAATGCTCTTGCCTCCGTAGTAAAAGATCTTCTCACGATCCTTAATCACAGCCTGATCTCCGCCTCTTCCCAGCGCCAAATCAATTGCAGCCCTGGCAAATTCATATCCGTTGACAAGGGTATCCGAATTCACGCCCAGACCAATACTGATGGTCACAGACATCTCATTTCCGATATTTACTCCTCTGACTTCCTCAAGAATAGCAAATTTATTGCTTTGCAAAAAGGACAGATATTTTTGCTGAAATACAAAGATATATTTATCCTTTTCCAGTTTTTTTATGATGGCATCAATCCCCTGCATATATTTATTAATTTTTCGGTCAACCAGAGCAGTCAAAAGAGAGCGGCGTACTTCATCGATGCTCTCCAATGCCTCTTCATAATTATCGATATAAAGCAGACCTGTCACCAGCTTCTGCTCCTTGTTCACCCGCTGTAAGGTCATAATTTCAGTTTCATCATATAAGAACATTGCCACTAACGCATTATTGTCATCCCACTCATGCCCGGCTTCATACATACCCCAACCTGCATCTTCATCAAAATTCGGTGCTTTCACCTTCCTTAACAGTACCCTGTAATGCTTTCCGTTCTGACTGACATGCAGGATCTCATCCCGTTCCGATTTCGGAAGTAATTCTATGGTAATCTCGGGAAAGAAATTTGTTACTGCATGTCTGATGCTGCTTTTTTCATGTATGATATCCATGAATTCATCATTGCCCCATTGTATCCTCCCATCCACATCCAGAATGGCATAGGGCAGCGCCAGCTCTTTGAGAAGGCGCTTTTGTACTTGTCCATAGTCCATAGCATATTGAACCAGTTCCGAGAATATCTTATGCCTATTCATATAATATATGGTAATTGCGATCAGAAAATAAATCAAAACAAAACCGGACATCACCATCCCGGCTTTCTTGTCGATTAAATATATACTTAGATTCATTGCCAGCAATAACACGGTCAGAAGTACCGGCCACAGTAAATATGCTTTCAATGTACCGCCAAGTTTAAAATTTCTGCTCATAGCATAAGCTCCTTCATATTCTGGAAATCTCATCAAAATCTCATACTTTCTACATTATACCATTAATCGGCGTTTATATAAAGATTTTTTTAAATTATACGCGATTTAGCATTTTATAATCAATATATTTACGAACAGAAAACACCTTGCGTTATTTCATTCCCCTCGGCCCGGAATTGAGCCTGCCTCAGGTTCTGTAAATAGGCAAAGTGTTTTCTATATCTCAGATTGTATTTATAATATCTCTTTCATCCCCAATATTTAAGTTTCCTGATATTGTTCCAGATATTTCCCGGCCAGTTTTATGGTTCCCTCCAGATACCCCTCACTCAATTGTGCCGCGGGTCCGGATTCCCTGTGACTTGCAAGCCATGACATCAGCTGAAGGCGTCTCATCATGATAAACGTGTCAATTTCCTTCCTATCGCTTTCTTCCAATGGCAATACACGCTGATATCCCTCCAGCCAGGCTTTGATTAACCTTGGAACCACCTGCTTATCTTCCATGAAACTAAAAGCAGATGCAAGATCATGCAGATACCATCCAAATCCACAGTCATCAAAATCGATTACCTTGATTTGCCTGTGATCAATCAAAAGGTTGGCAAGACGCAGATCTGCATGTATCAATCCGAAATTTTTGCTGTTTCTTCCGTATTTGATCAGACGTCTTTGGATTACTTCAGACACCAGCGTCAGCAAATGCTCCACATTCTTTGTCATACCGGGAAACTCCTGCCATCTTCCCCATAAGGGAGTGGCTCCGATGATATTGTCATAGCTCCATTCCATTCTCGTTAATTTTACGGCTCCATTCCAAATCTTAGTCTGTCTGTGAAGAAAGGCTGTCGTTTCTCCCAGATCTCTATAATGATTCACCATCAGCTCCTCATCTTCTTCATCCGGTGCATCCCCTTCCAGGTATTCACTAACGATACAATAGTATTCCTTCCCGCTGTCATCCATTACGATTTGTATTTTCTCTCCATCCAGACCCGGAATCGGATTTGCGACCAGTAAGGGCGTATAATCATTAATCTGATGCAGCCATTCTATCTCTGACCGTAATTCCTCCAGCGTATGATAACCCGGACGGCTGATCCTTAATACGCCGCTCGGTCTTCCCGTGCTTTTATTCTCGATCAGATAAGTTGCATTCTCAGACAAGACAATCAGCCTGCAACGATTCATCTTCTCCCATCCGTATTTTCCCAAGGACTTATTTGCTACTTCTTCGAATAAAGCCGTATTTTCAAATGCCATTCTACATCCCTCCATTAACTGAAAAGAGGGCGTACATCATCACTGACATACACCCTTGTATTCCCATCTTATTATCCCGATTTAATTCTGATGAGCAGCAAGCTTAATAATATCTTCCTCTGCTTCTTTGATGCCCTCAGCCAGCTTTGTCAGCAATTCATCGCAGTACTCTTTCGTACAGAGAATTCCCGGCTTAAATTGAAGTACATGGGGATCCAGCTGAGAATAAATACCCCATACCCCTTTTTGATACAGGTGCTGCATTACAGGAATCGCCCCTTGTTTCCCGTAAAATTCCAGCCCCATAATCGTACCGTTCTGGCGTATTCCGGTAAAGGTATCTTGATTATCCTGCATGATTTTATTCAGCCCTTCACGAAGATATTCCGAGACAAATCTGACATTTTGCTTCGTTTCTTCCCTTTGAAGAATTTCAAATACTTTTAAAGCACAGGCACATCCCAGTTCACTTCCGCCAAAGGTTGCCATATGTGCGCTTCCATCCTGTGTCATCCAATAGGAGGCCCTTTCATTAAGAATAACTGCACAGATGGGGTAAATGCCCCCGCTAAATCCTTTTGAAGTTACAATAATATCAGGATTCACGCCATAAGTTTCAATACACCACATCTTACCGCTTCTTAAAAGGCCGGTCTGTACCTCATCTGCTATGTATAGGGCATCGTATTTCTCACACAACTTTTTCACTTCCGGAAGATATCCCTCCATGGGAAGAGGGAAACCGTAGGTTGCCGGAATGGTCTCCATGATAACACAGGCTGCATCCCCGGCCTTTAATGCCTGTTCCATCGCCTCAATATCATTAAATGGCACTTTAATGAACTCTTCCCGCTCTGCCAGGAATACCTTACTGTATCTGTCTGCACCTGCGGCTACGGCAAGACCCGTATGTCCGTGGTAGCAATTCTGAATGCAGATAATGTTGCGTTTCCCTGTTGCCGCTCTTGCACATTTCAGGGCAAGATCTATAACTTCCCCGCCGCCGGAACCGTAGATCACATGCTTCATCCCTTGTGGAGATGCCTCTATTACTGTTTTGGCCAGCTTTGCCTTCAGTGGTGAAGGAAAATGGTGGTTCCCGATATCTACCGTATTGGTTGCCTCTATCAGGGCATTTACGACTTCTTTATTTCTGTGTCCCAAACTATAGGTTCCCCCGTTAATATGTACATCCATCAGCCGCTTTCCATTCATATCCCAGAAATAATATCCTTCTCTTTTTCCGATAATAAGGTCAATTTTTAAATCCAGCCATTCTCTGGTCTTGCCGCTGTTCCAATAGTTTATGGAATCCTCAAATACCTTCTCCTTCGGCGTATTATTAAAAATATCTTCAACTGTCATATCTGTTCTCCTCTTCTATTAAATATAGTGAGCGTTTCCATCAGAATAAAAGAAAGCGATTGTTACTGCCCCATGGAGGATGTCTCAGGAAGGGTGCTGCCTCCGTCAATGACAATCTGCGTTCCTGTGATATAGCTGGATTCCTTACAACCCAGGAATGCCGCCAGCTCACCAATCTCTTCCGGATCCGCCAGTCTTTTTAACGGTACCGCATCTGCGATTGCCTTAATTGCCCTGGAGGGATCTTCCGGATCTGATTGTTTGGCCATTCCCTGCACCAGAGGGGTCAATACGTATCCCGGACAAATGGCATTTACTCTGATATTTTTATCCGCCACTTCTCTTGCCATAGATTTCGTAAATCCAATCAATGCCGCTTTGGACGTGGCATAGGCCACTTCCCCTGGATCGGCAACCATATCACCGGTAACGGAACTCATTACAACAATCGCTCCCCCGCCGTTTTTCATCATACCCGGCAGAACTGCTCTTGTAACATTCCAGACCCCATTAATATTGATATTAAAATGAAGCTCCCGATTCTTGAAAGTATCATCCTCCATGAAATCTTCCAATACACATACGCCCGCATTATTGACAAGGATGTCCACAGGACCATAGGTATCCAACGCAGTAACCACCAGTTTCTTCACATCATGATAATCTGATACGTCGGTCTGGACTCCGATGGCTTCGTACCCCTGTTCCCTGAGACTAGCTGCCAGTTCAAATACCTTCTCTCCTCTGGCTGCAAGCACGCACTTCGCACCGTATTTTGCATATACTTTCGCAATGCCTTCCCCGATTCCCTTAGAGGCTCCTGTAATAATTGCCACTTTACCTTCAAGTTTTCCCACTGTCATTCCTCCAATTATTTCATAACATTATTTTGATATCGCTTCGATATCTGTACAGGAAATCTGTTTCGTTTCTCTTCCCTTGAAAAGAAAATGAATCGACAGTCATCTCCCCATTGAAACGACTGCCAATTCATTTTTAGTTTTTAATATTCACATGGTTCGTTACTGTTTGTTATTGCATCAGTGTCATCAATTGTAATGGCATCAATGTCAATGTCATGACCAAGCGCGATTGCTTCTTCGATGATGCTGACTGCCGATTTAAGTCCGATGCCAAAGCGATCCGCTCCGATCTTATACATCTGTAACAGCGTATCCAGTGATTTAACTCCACCGGCAACCTTCAGTTTTGCTCTTCCTGCAATTGCCTGATGCATTACCTGAACATGATGCAGTGTAGTTGGTGTACTGGAGAATCCGGTTCCCGATTTCACATAATCAGCTCCGGCTTCAATACAAAGATCACAGGCCTTTGTAATTTCTTCATCTGTGAGAAGCATGGCTTCAATAATTACCTTTAAGGAAGATCCTCTCGTTGCCTCCCGCACGGCCTTTATATCAGCGACTACATCATCATATTTCCCGGATTTTAACCAGCCTACATTCATTACCATATCTACTTCTGCCGGATTCATGGTCATAAACCATTCGGCCTGCTGTACCTTGGTAAGCGTGGATTCCTGTCCGGAAGGAAAGCTAAGGGATGTCCCAAAGGCTGTATTTGTTCCTTTTAACATCTCGCTTAAGACCGGATAATATCCGGGCCATGCAAAGCAGGAACCAAAGTCATACTTTTTACATGCCTCAATCATAGCATATAGGTCTTCATAGGAAGTATCCAGCTTTAACACGCTTGGATCCATCATATAGGCAATGTCCTTGACTGTCAGTATCTTTTTTCTGTATTCTATCATAATAACCTCCTTGCACCGCATAAGCGGCAACTTTCTATATTAAATTTTTATAGAAATTAAAATTAACATCAGGTATGTAATTCTGTCAGTCTGCCAAATTCTTTACGCACTTCTTTAAAAAGCTCTGTGTACGTTCTGTTAAAGGCTACACATCCCACCGGCTTCTGACGAATCATTAACTCCTCGCAGTTCATACACTGGGTACAGTATTTCACCTCAGCTTCTCTGCCCTCCTGCAGTTTCAGCGGAGTCAGCGGATCGGCAAAGGACTGCCTTCCAAGACCAATCATATCCATCATGCCATCCTCGATGCAGCGGCTTCCCATGGCAAACAAAGAGGATTTTTCAGGATCGACGGAGAGGAGCTTATTCTTCTTCCCCCTAAAGGAGGAAAAATGAGATCCGATGACGACGGTTTCTTTCTTCAAATTTTGTTTCATTAAATTCGCAAAATAAAAATGAAGATAGGATAAATAAGGTTCCTCCTGTATTGCCTCCATATAGGCCATACTGGAGTGGACATTGCCAAGACTTTCTATGAAATACTGGGCACCCCTTTCCTCTAATCCTTTCAAAAGATCAATGGATTCGGTCATATCCATCAACGGAGAATCTGCTCCCGCTGAGCCGCAGCCTCCGGGAAACCCTTCCCACATAGATACCTTTGAGCCAATGAGAAAGTTCTTATCATAGTTTGTGGCCCTGCTGATTCTCTCCATTAAATCATAGGCAAATCTGGAACGGTTTTCCCAGGAACCGCCGTATTTCCAGTTACGGTCATTAAATGGTCTTAAGATCTGTGACCCCAGATATCCATGACAAAGTTTCATGTCCACCCCGTCAGCGCCGACATTTTGTGATATCTTTGCAGCCAGCTCAAACTGATCCATGATATGCTCAACTTCTTCTTCTGTTAAGAGCTCACCCTCCAAGCCATGCATCTGCTTTACAGTAACTCTTCTGGAGAATTCCGGTTCGCTGATTTCCCCGGAATGGGTAAGCTGAAATACAATTAATACGTTTGGATTTACTTCTTTCAGTTTTCTGATAAATCTCTCGAGCGCCTTTTCGTTGCGGGGCATAATCTCAAGCTGTGTTTTCCTTGCACGGCTTTCATTGGTCACGGTAATTGCCTCTAAATCCACCAATCCGAAATTGCCCTTATAAAGATTCTCGTATCTTTTATAGGTAAGATCTGTCGGATTTCCCTCCAAATCAGAATCAACACACTCCATTGATTGTGCAAAAAAACGGTTCTCACATTTTCTGCTGCCAATCATAATCGGCTGCAGTAATGTTTTCTTAACATCCATAGCCTTCCTCCTCTATCTATATTGCTTCACCACTGGCGAGCTTCATTATCGTTTCTTCCTGTAATTCTTCATAGGATAATTCCCCCATTATTTTGCCTTCATGCATGACGATAACCCGGTCGGCCATTGCCATTACTTCAGGCATCTCGGATGATATCATGACAATACTGACACCGTTTTGCACCAGTTTATTCATCAGTACATAAATTTCAAATTTGGCACCCACATCAATTCCCCTTGTGGGTTCATCCAGAAATAAGATTTTGCAGTCAGAGGCCAGCCATTTTGCCAGAACCACCTTCTGTTGATTGCCGCCGGATAACAACTTGCACAATTTGAAAATATCAGGAGACGCGATTCTCATCTCTTTAAAATAATGATTTGCCAGCTTCTCCTGCTTGGATGCGCTGATAAAACTGTAATTTGAAATTTTATTCATTGCCGAAACAGTGATGTTCTCACAGATATTCTGGGTAAGTAATAATCCCTGTGACTTTCTGTCTTCTACCGCAAACCCCATCCCAAGTTCCACCGCTTTGCTGGGATGGCTGATGGTAACTTTCTTTCCATATAATCTGACCTGCCCCGCTTTGAGCTTATCAGCTCCGAATATGGAGCGAAGTACCTCTGATCTTCCTGCACCTACCAGTCCCGTCAGACCAAGGATCTCTCCCTTTCTTAAATGAAAGGATATGTTTTGAAAGCGATCTGCACTGAGATTTTCTGCCTCAAGTACGATTTCATCTGAAACCGTCCGATTCCTTTTGGGGAAGGTATCTTTTAAATCTCTCCCGATCATTTTACTGATTAACCAGTCCTTATCAATATCAGCAATTGACTGGTCGGCGATATATTCACCGTCCCGAAGAACCGTTACACGGTCACACAATTCAAATAATTCCTCCAGGCGGTGGGAAATATAGATAATCGTAATTCCATCCTCTTTCAGTTTGCGTACGATTTGAAATAAAACATCAATTTCCTTTCTCGTAAGACTATCTGTCGGTTCATCCATAACAATGATCTGGGATTTGTGTGATAAGGATTTTGCTATGTCAATCATCTGCTGGAAGGCCACACTCATCCTGTGCACAGGGATCCGGTAGTTCATCTGTGTTCCTTTGCTGACATAATTTAAAAACTCTTCGGCAAATTTATTTTCTTTCTTTTTACTGATGATCCGGCAGTTATGAATCTCGTGTCCCAGCATTACATTTTCTATGGCATTTAAATCAGGTACAAGACTCAGTTCCTGATAGATAATGGATACTCCATGGTTCATAGCATCCTGGGGTGTCTTGATCTGCACTTCTTTTCCATCCATCAGAAGGCTGCCGCTATCTGCTTTATAGACGCCGGACAGAATTTTCATTAACGTTGATTTTCCTGCGCCGTTTTCGCCGATCAGCGCATGGATTTCACCTTTTTTCACACGTAAATTCACATGATTTAATACCTTTGTATTGGAAAAGGCTTTTGTGATACCAAGCATTTCTAATGCATATTCGCTCATATCTCTTCCCCTCCCTGCACTGTTATTTATTCTTTTTCTGAATCAGTACGGCTACAAGAATGATACATCCCTTAATCACAATCTGAAGATAAGGATCCGCTCCCAAAATATTGAGAATATTATTCATAATCGCCATAATCAGCACTCCGGCAAGGGTTCCGATGATAGAACCTTTTCCTCCGGACATTGCGGTTCCTCCGATAACGACTGCCGCAATGGCATCCATGTCAAAACCGGTACTGCCGTTAGGCTCTCCGACCCTTACTCTGGCTGCCAGCATAATGCCTGCAACTGATGCTGTTAATCCACACAATGCATAGGCAAGAATTTTATTCTTCTTAACCTTAATCCCGGATAATCTGGCTGCCTCAGCATTACTTCCGATGGCATAAATATAACGTCCCGGGACTGTCTTATGTAAAAAGATAATAAAAATAATCATGAATACCGTATATAAAATCACTGAATAAGGGAGGATGCCTGCAAAATATTTGGAGCCGAAATCAGACCAGAACTTCGTCACCGTGCCGCCCGGAGATCCTTTCGTATAAATGTAGTTGATCCCTCGCAATACCTGACCTGTACCAAGTGTTATAATAAAAGGTTCCACATCTCTTGTAACAATGATAAGTCCATTCATAAAACCGATGACCAATCCAATGATTAAAATCAGCAGGATCAGTCCGATCATCGCACCTGATTTCCCTTTGTCAACATACGTTTCCGATATATGTGCAAACACGCAGGCGCTGATGGCCATTACACTGGTAACCGAAAGATCGATCCCGGCTACCAGAAGTACTACTGTCATTCCGATACTGACAACACCAACAATGGATGCCTGCCTTAAGATATTGGAAATATTCGTGAAACTGAAGAAAATATCCGGTGACGCTATAGATGCAAAGATGAACAATAAGATCAATGCAATATAGGGTCCGCTGACCGGGTGATTCAGAAATCGTTTCAAATGCCCGGCTTTCATTCCGTCTGTATTCATTTCGCCCCTCCTATTGGTAACTTCCTGCGATGAAATCACCTGGTTCTAAGAATATAATACCACTCTTTCCTTTATATCCGGGCTGACCAGAACTTTGATCAGTTTCGGGTTTTTTCTGATTTCATTTAATGCCTGTTCTAATTCCTCCAGGGGCACTATCATGGAAATCAATGGCATGGGGTCTATCCGATTATATTTTAACAGCTCAATGGCATCTCCCCAGTCGTAACCGATTCCTGCACAGCTTCCGCCAATCTTTTTCTCTTCCAGAACGAACTGTACCGGAGGAATGCTGGCAAAATCGTCATCGGCACAGATACCAAATGCCTGCACCTTTCCTCCTTTTCGAACCATTTTAAATGCCTGCTCATAAGTTTTGGAGCTTCCTACCGCCTCCAGCACATAGTCTGCGCCAACCCCGTTGGTCAGACGCTTCACTTCTTCTATCGGATCGGCTTCTCTCACATTGATGGTGTAATCGGCCACCATTTCTTTTGCCATGGCAAGTCTGTCCGCATTGGCATCAATTACGATGACCGGAGCCGCACCACGAGCTTTCGCCAGAGCCGCATGTATAATTCCAAGCCCTGCACCAATTACCACAACACTTCTTGCCATCTTGCAGTCCATTTTTCTGGAAGCATTCAGACATGCGGTGAGCGGCTCAATAAATGCAGCCTTTTCATCGGATACCTCTTCCGGCACAAGATAAGCGTTCTTCCAGGGCACCTTAACATATTCTGCAAAACCGCCGTCCAGATGAATTCCTATCTGCTTAAAATCGCTGCATAGCAGCGGTTCGCCAATGCGGCAGTGATAACAGGTGCCGCAAGGTTTACAGATATCCGCAGCAACACGATCCCCTATTTTCAGTCCCTTTGCATTTGCACCCAGTTCCTCAATTGTGCCAAAAAATTCATGCCCCGTTGTTAATGGAATGCAGGCTGCCTCATCCGCATATTTTCCCGTATAGGAACCCCAGTCAGATCCGCAGATTCCGCAATACTTTATTTTAATCAGCACTTCATCCTCTGTGATTTCAGGAATCGGCACTTCCTTTAATTCAAAATGATATGGCTCTGTTAACACCTGTGCTCTCATCGTCTTCATAATTTCTTTTTGAATGTACTTTCAAGTACTTCAAACTCCTTTCCGGAAAGAATATTGGTTATCTTAATTTATTTTGTAAATAGTTTATCAGAACGGCCTTCATAAGGCGCATCAATCATCAACGGACGCAGGAACTCAATTGTCTTCTTCATACCGTCGGCACGGCTCATGATAACATCCTCATGCTCATAATTGAGAACATAATCGTAACCGGTAATAAATAATTCACTGATTAACCGCTTCCAGTCAACATCACCCCAACCCGGAATTCTGAATCTAAACGAACGGTCCAGTCTGCCCCATCCGTCCTGCATATACATATTCAGACCGCCCTTGGCCATATTGTGGTTAACAAATTCACAATCTTTGGCATGAACAAGGGCAATCCTTCCCTTCAACTCATCCACAAAAGTCTGTACATTAATGCCTGAGAATAGAATATTTGCAGGGTCGAGGTTAATTGCATATGCCGGATGGTGATCTGTAATTTCCAGACACCGCAGTGCTGACTGGGTATCGTATATGATATTGTTGGGATGAGGCTCAAAAGCCAGCTTTACACCATATTCTTTATACTTATCCAAAATAGGTATGTACTTCTCTATAAATTGTTCTTCTTCATATTTCCACCCATTGGGCTCCGGCCAGTCATTGATATGGCCATAATTCTCCATACCGGAGAAGGCTACAACCGCAGGAACCTCCAGTTCACTGGCAAGCTGTGCACTACGGATCAGACTCTCTGTACCAAACTTAACCTTTTCTTCTTTTGTTCCCGGACAGATGGAATCCGTCCCCGCTCCGTAAGGGCCCATAACCAGCAAAGAATCCGCATGATTGCTTAATGACGAAATAAAAAGTCCATGATCCTCCACCATTTTCTTTAATTGCTTCGCACGGCCGCCTTTGATCAATTCCTGAGTATCCACCTGGCCATTTCCCTCGTAAGCCGGCAGCTCTACACAATCATACCCATGCTCTGCCGCCAGTTTTACAACCTCTTCCACCGGTTTTTCGGAATAATTAACAACGCAAAATCCAATTTTCATATGATCCTCCATTTCACCCAAATACCATTCTTATCCAGCAGCACAAGATCCTCCGTTCCTGTGCTGCCGCTTTTGTTCCTTTTAATATGTCCAGTCGTAGTCATCTCCGTCTGGGATTACGTAATCATCCACATTATCTTTATTAACTACAATGGATTCCATTATAATATCCTGCTCTGTTGAACCTTTTCCCTCGATTGCATCAAGGGCAGTATGAAGTGCATCCACACTGGCGGCACATGGGAACTGAGTGAGTCCGACAGCGATGCCGTCTTTGACCATCTTGCACACCCCGTTAATTCCGTCCGCATTGGTAATTAAGATACCATCTTTCTCTCTGCCTGCCTCTTTGATTGCATCGTAAGCACCCAGGGTCACACCGCCATCTTGGGAGATAATACCGTCAATTTCACCGGGAGCAAATTTGGTAAGACAATCCTCCATAAAAGTTTTTCCTTTGCTCACTTCAAAATCCGTATACTGTCTGGCAATAATTTTAATATTGGGATACTGGGAAAATACAGAATCCTGTCCGGCCTTTTGCATATTGTCCGTACTGGAACCTGCCAGCGAATCCAGTGCAATGATATTTCCCTTCGGTTCCCCATACTTGGCTGTTAATGCATCAACCAGCATCTGTGCACACTCGGCACCATTCTTCTCATCGGAATATCCTACGAAATTTGTATACTTGTCTGTGCTGCAATGTCTGTCAAAGATAATTACCGGAATACCGCTTTCATAAGCTTCTTCAATTCCCGGGTTGACAGCATCTTCTACAACCGGAGCAATTAAGATCGCATCCAGTTTCTGTTGGAGCAGGGACTCGATATTGCTATTTTGCGTATTTGCATCATCGTGTGCGTCTGTCTCAACCAATTCAACACCCAGTTTCTTGCATTCATCGACCAACATCTGTCTCATTTTCACACGCCAGCTGTTGGATATGGATGCATTGGAAAATCCGATCCGGTATGTTTTCTTCCCCGAATCCTGTGTCGTATCCTCGCTGGTATCCTGCGTCTTCTTCGAGCTGCATGCCATAAGACCCAGAATCAGGCAAAGTACAAGAATTAATACCAAAAATTTCTTCATGATTAGGAACCTCCCTTTTTAAATTGAAACAAATATATCATTTATTATTTCGAATGTCAATGTATAATTTTCATTTATTTTTGATTTATTTCATTATATGTTTCTTTTTCTTTTCGTTTATAGAAAATCAAGGCTCACATTAATTATTTATTTTTCAATTCTTTTTGTTTTTTTATTTGCCATTTTGAAAAGGATGTAGTATTATGGAAAAGAACTTAATAATATAATCAAAGAGGATTAATATGTTTAAAGCTGAAAGAAAACGAAAAATTAAGGAAATCATATTTGATCGTAAACAAATCGACGTTGCTGCATTAAGTAAACTGCTTAATGTTACGGATGCCACCATCAGAAATGATTTTGAGGAGCTGGAGAATGAGGGTTTCCTGACCCGCTATCATGGCGGTGCCACACTGAATTCCGTCAGTACACAGGAAGATGAGATCAACAATGCTCTCTCCGGCAATTCCATCAGGTATGATAAATATAAGGAGGAACTCGGTATCATTGCTTCCAATCTGATTACCGATAAAGAATGGATTTTTTTGGGTCCCGGTGCCACTTCCTATTACATCGCCAAAGCCTTAGTCAACCGTAATAATATTAAAGTCTTTACGAACAACCTTCTCGTTTCAAATATTTTAAGTAACAACTCCAGTATTCAGATTTATTTTCTGGGAGGCAAGATCGATAATTCCGGCCTTTATGCCATACCAAATGACATTAATAAAGACTTGAATAATATCTATCTGAGCAAATCTTTCTTCTCTGTCGACGGTGTCGACCTTGATGCAGGATATACACTTTCTGATATCAATGTTATGGAACTCATTAACGCCATCTCCTCCAGATGTCAGGAGACCATCTTTGCGCTGGATACATCAAAATTCGGTCATCGGGCCTTTATCAAAATAGGGGATCTGGATCATATTAAAAAAGTGATTATTAATGACAGTACCCCTGCCGAATATAAAACTTATTATTTGGAGCATGATATTTGTGTATATTCCTCCTATGACGTAAAGCCGCTGACATTTTAATATTTTTTAAAAGGACGGTGCCCCAATGAAATTGTTGGAAGTACAACAACTTAGTAAGATATCCGATCATACCATACTGAACAATGTAAATTTATCCGTCAAAGCAGGGGAAATTCACGCTATCATTGGCGATAATGGAAACGGAAAATCCACGTTTGCAAAAATCCTGTCCGGCATCCTGCCAAAAACCAGCGGTTCCTTCTTCATCGATACTCGGGAAGTATCCATCGATGATATCAAAACTGCACAGAATTATGGCATCTATCTGGTTTCCCAGGAGATGCAGCTCTTTCCCTCCCTGTCTGTTCTTGAGAATATCGTTCTTGGAAATGAAAAAACTCTGTTTGGTTCCGGTTTCATTCGCCCCGGAAAGAAAAAGATAGAAAATCATTGCCAGAATATCCTGGACTCATTTCAATTACAGCTTGATTTAGAGCGACCGGCATCCTCTTTGAGCCTTGGAGAAAAGCAATTAATCCAGCTGATCCGGATGATCCTTTGCCGTCCTTCCCTCTTGATTCTTGATGAATTTTCCCAAAGTCTCACATTGAAAGAGTCCCGTCAGGTGTTTGATATTCTGTTAAAATTAAAATCAGAGCATATTGCAATTCTCCTTCTAACCCAAAGCTCTTATGAAGTGCTCGATTATTGTGACCGGGTATCCATCCTGAGCAAAGGCACAATTGTTGAAACTTATCAAAATGACAGGAGTTCCCCGGAAGATCCTTCTTTTGTTTCTCATATAAAAAAATTAAGCAATCCTTTTCCCTACCCAAAACTGGCTGCGCCGAAAGGCAAACCGCTGCTATGCGTTGAACATATCAGCGCCGGCATATTAAAAGATATTACGCTTACGCTGCATGAGGGTGAAATTCTGGGAATCGCCGGACTGGTTGGTTCCGGACGCTCCACTTTAATTCAAACAATTTCCGGACAACGAAAGCCTGTGGAAGGGACCATTCACTTTTATCCTCCTTATTCCACCAAAGGTTGTATGAGTATCGTTCCTGAAAACAGTGCCGATGAATCTCTCTTTTCTGACTGCTCCCTCCCTTTTAATATTGTTTCCTCTAACTTTGCCAAAACCAGGAAGCACCTGTTTGTTTCCGGGAAGAAAACCGATACCTATGCCAGAAATTATATTGATAAGTTAAACCTTCAAACCATTGATATCGACGCAAATGTTAACCATTTGAGTCTGGGGGATAAGCAAAAGATTATCATTGCCCGCTCTCTCTTTAATCGTTCCAAAATATATATTTTTGATGAAGTTTCCAAAAATCTGGATTCTGTCAGCAGACTGGAGCTTTATAATATTTTTAACGCATTGATCCTGGAGGGTTCCTCCATCCTCCTGATATCCTCCGATTTTTCAGAGCTGATTGGAATGTGCAGCCGTGTTTTACTTCTTTACAAAGGTATGCAGGTCGGCAATTATTCCACAGATCACCTCACACTTGACACATTATATGAAGAATTACTATCTCACTATTAGTCAGTTTCTTTTGTCCCTGACTGTTAATCAAAGGAGTCTATTACATGAAATATATCATTGCATATGATTTGGGAACCGGAGGCATTAAGGCTTCTCTTTTTGACCAAAACGGATCGTCTTTGTCCGATCTTTTTTTACAATATGACACCTATTTCCCGGCAGAAAAATTCATTGAGCAAAAACCAATGGACTGGTGGGACAATGTATGTAAGTCCACAAAGCTATTACTCGAACAGACAGGCGTCGTTCCTTCCGATATCGGCTGCATAGCCTTGTCCGGACACAGTCTTGTGGCCGTGCCTCTGGATGAGAAGGGTTCCCTCATTTCTAATCAGGTACCCATCTGGTGCGATATGAGAGCCACAGATCAGATTACGCCATTTTTTCAATCCATGACTTATGAGGATTGGTACCATACCACCGGAAATGGTGATCCCGCCGAGTGTTATACCATTTTAAAACTAATGTGGATGAGAGAGCATCAGCCGGAATTATTTCATAGAATACATAAAATTCTTGGTTCCAAGGATTTCATCAATTACATGTTTACCGGAGCTATCTGCACCGATCCATCCTATGCATCGGGATTTGGTGTATTTCATCTGAAAAATTGGGATTATGAAGATCGTTTTTTTAAAGCAGCGGGTATTGACCGGTCTATCTTTCCGGAGATACATCCTTCCGATGCCATCATCGGCTATGTGACAAAAGATGCCGCAATACAGACCGGTCTTTTAGAAGGAACTCCGGTTGCCTGCGGGGCAGTTGATAATACCTGTATGGCCCTGGGAGCTACCGGTTTAACAGAGGGAGCAATCTATACCTCCCTGGGATCCTCCAGCTGGATTGCAGTAACCTCCAGGAATCCTGTTATTGATACGAAAACCCGACCCTTTGTCTTTGCCCACGCAAAGAAGGGCTATTATACCTCAGCTGTATCCATCTTCTCGGCAGGCAACTCCAACCGTTGGATCAGAGATCAGCTGTGCAGGGATTTAACTCAGGATACGGATGCATATTATTTGATGGATCAGATGGCAAAATCAGTTCCCATTGGAAGCAATGGCGTATTATTTAATCCCACACTGGCTGGGGGCAGCGCCCAGGAGCCGAGTCCTAATCTATGCGGCAGTTTTGCCGGATTAACCCTACGAAATACCCGTGAGGACATGATCAGAGCCTCTATGGAAGGGGTGGCTATGGCCCTTCGTAAAACACTGGATATTCTTTTACAACAGGTTCAGATTAGCGGCAATATGCTGATTTGCGGAGGCGGCAGTAAAAGTTTTGTATGGAGAAAAATCTTTGCCGACATCTATCATCTCCCGATTCTTAAAACAAACATCGATCAGAATGCAGCATCTCTTGGAGCAGCTGCCCTTGCCGCAAATGCATGCGGCCTATGGAACGGCTATGCTGACCTTCCGGCAATTCACAAGGAGGAGAGCCTGATATTCCCGGATGAGCAGGCTAATGAAAAGTATGAAAAACTGTTAACTGTCTACGGCATCTGGACAGAAAATCTAGCCAGACTGGGAGACTTAATGAACGAACTAAACCTGTCTGCCTTATAAGTTGTAAACCCGGTGCCTTTTTTCTTATCGGTATGAAAGACTTCCTCCTTCTTGTCTGTAAGAAAAAAGGCATACCATAAAACTCTGACCATTCAAAGCTTTAGGGTACACCACGTTCCTGTCTCGTACTAATTATCTTGATTACCACTTATTCTATGAGTTAAGAATTGCTTCCCGAACAGATAAAATCATACCGGGGGGTACGGAAAACTCATCCATCCCCATCTCAATCAGCCTTTTTGTTATCGATGTATCCGCTCCCAGTTCTCCGCAAATCCCCACCCACAACTTCTCTTTATGGGCGTTTTGTACTACAAGGTTAATCAAGCGCAATACCGCTTCATGGTACGGATCATACAGGTATTCCAGACTGGCATTCTGGCGATCGATTGCCAGGGTATATTGAGTGAGATCATTGGTGCCGATGCTAAAGAAATCAACTTCTTTTGCAAGAAGATCACTGATCATTGCTGCCGCCGGCGTTTCAATCATAATACCCTGCTCTATGCTTTGGCTGTATAAGATTCCCTGGGCCTCCAACTCTTCTCTGGCCTCACAAAGCAATTGTTTGATTTGGCGTATTTCACCGGGAGATATGATCATCGGATACATAATGCTTAGCTTTCCATAGATGCCTGCACGTAATAGTGCCCGCAGCTGAGTCTTAAACAGTTCCTTTCGCCGGAGACAGATCCGAATGGCACGGTATCCCATAGCCGGGTTTTCTTCTCGTTCCAGTTCAAAATATTCTTCCTGTTTATCGGCGCCAATGTCCAGTGTGCGAATGATTACTTTCCTGCCTGCCATTTTCGTCAGGACCTCCCGGTATGCCAGGAACTGTTCCTCTTCCGTCGGATACGTATCCCTTCCCAGATATAAGAATTCACTTCGCAGCAAGCCGATGCCCTCCGCGTCATTATCCAAAGCCTCTGCTACATCTGCAGGATTTCCGATATTGGCATACAAATTAATCTTTCTGCCACTGCCGGTAATCGTCTCTACTCCCTTTAGCCTCTGATGCTTTGCCTTTTTTTCATGATATTGCTTTAACTTCTCTTCTGCTTCCTTCAGGGTATTCTCATCCGGCTCCAGGTATAACCACCCATCCATCGCATCCACGACTGCCAGCTTTCCATCCATGTCTTTGATATCCATGTCTACCCCATACATTGCCGGTATGTTAAGTGTCTTTGCAAGAATTGCCGTATGGGAATAAGCGGATCCCTGCACGGTTACAAATGCAAGAATATCCTCCTTATTCAGTCGTATGGTGTCGCTCGGCGTCAGATCCTGTGCAAGAACAATGGAGGGGTGACCGCCACAGATATCTTTCTCCCCCTCATCCCCGGAAAGGATCTGAAGAATTCGCTCCGTGACATCTTTGATATCCAGGGATCGTGCCTTCATATATTCATTCTCCATAGCAGCAAATCTTGCTCCAAAGCTATCCCCTGTCAGTGATACGGCATATTCTGCGTTTACCCTGTGATTTGTAATCATAGTTACGATCTCAGCAAGAAAGTCCGGATCATCCATCAGCATCATATGCATCTCAAAAATAGCCGCATTCTTCTCCCCCACTTCTTCCAGCGCTTTTTGATAAAGCTCACCGGCCTGCTGCTTCGCTGTCTCAACGGCCGCGTAAAACCGGGCAATTTCTTCGGCGGGATGTGCTATGCTGTTTTGATGAATGGTTTTCTCCCTTTTCTGAATCACTCTGATTGTTCCAACCGCCATACCATCGCAAATTATTTTTCCTTTATATACAGGCATCTACGAGCCTCCTTACCGTCTTTGGTCTTATTTATCATCTTCGGCTGCCTACAGATTCTCCTGTAATAATTTATGAAATGCATCAATCGCCAGATCCTCATCCTCACCGACTGCCTTTACGGTAATGCTGCTGCCCTGTTTTACATTTAACTGCATCAGTGCCATCAACCTGCCCGCTTCTACAGATTTTCCGTTATACTCCAGCACTATTTCCGACTTAAATTTCTTCGCCTCTTTTACAATACAGCTTGCAGGTCTGGCATGAAGTCCCATCTCATCTTTCACAGTATAATTAAATGTTTTCATTATATTCCTCCTGTCTCTTCCTTCTACTTTCTTTATCTATCAGATCACCGATCCTTATGCTTGTCTGCGTTCGAAGCTGCCCTTAAAACCAAGTTGTGTCCGGTATTTTGATATCGCCCTTCTGGATAGACTTATATTCTGCTGTTCCAACAGCTCCTTTATTTCCTGATCACTGTACGGCCTGCGTTTATCCTCGCTCAGGATAATTTTCTTCATACTTGTCTTGATGGGGTTGCCCATCCCGGCAGAAAACAGAAGCCTCATTAGCACTGTTCTTTTCGGATATTGAACATATTTTCCTTTGACACATCTGCTGATTGTGGAAACACTGACACCCATATCATTGGCCAGATCCTCCATGGACATCGGATTTAATTCATCGATTCCGTTAAAATAGACGTTCTGCCTGTTAAGGATTGCTTCTCCCAGTTTTAACATCGTCGACCTCCTTTGCTCAATGCAGTGAATTAAGAATCTGGCACGCTCCAGTTTTGTCTTAAAATACGTCACTACTGCTTCCTCTTTTTCTTTCTCTATTAATTTCAGATAATACTCATTCAGTTGATATTCCCCAATCCACTGATCATTGAGCACAATCTCCCATTCACCGTTATTTTTATGAAATATGATATCCGGAATAATATAAATGGCGCTTTCTCTTGCAAAGCCAGCAAGAGGTTTTGGAACCAGCCGCTCAATTATATTTTTATATTGATTTATCTGCCTTAACGAAATTCCCATACTCTTTGAGATACTATTTAGCTTACCTTCTGCCATTTCCGGAAGATGATGCAGGATGATCTCCTTTATCTCAGGATCCAGAATTCCCTTCTTCTTCAATTGTATTAAAAGACAATGGGACAGATCTCTGGCGAAAATTCCGTAGGGCTCCAGTTCCTCCAAATCATACAGACATCGTTCCACCAGAACTTCTTCCACATGATTCATTTCAGCCACTTCCTTTACCGGCACTTTAAAATATCCATTATCATCAAGACAATCAATGAGATAATGCATAAGTTTTATTTCTTCCCCTGTATACCGGTTTAGGTCCAACTGATCCATCAGATAATAAAACAACTCTAAATTGTCCGGCGCCGCTGCTTCAATCCTATTTTCATCCGAAGTGGTCTCCGTATACTCTCTTCTTATTACGGTCTGCTCCAGCATCGGGTTTTCATTGTATTCTCTTTGCAGGAAGGCATATAGCGCTACGTTGTCCATCGACAATATTTCAAGTTCCTGAATCTGCTTATTCGTTATCATCTGCCTTTGCTTTGGAATAATCCCGGAATACAGCCTCATGCACCAGCACCTCTTTCCTGCCATTTATAAACATAGAAAACCTGATTCACCGGGGAAGAAGCTGAAGGTGCCTTCTCCCCGGTTGACCAAGCATAAATGTGTAAATCAATATGAATTATGAAGCAAATCAAATTTTGCACTGCGATCGGTGCAACCACAGGCAGAGGAACCGGCAACCCGTTTTACTTGTCTTATATATGAGTTTTAAAATATGCCTCCATCTGGCTGTTATCATGAGGGGAAACCAGATCCCTTCCCGCATCAAGACCAAGAAAATATGCCAGCGTCTGAACTGCCGGAGCCATCTCAAGACAGGTGAAATCCTTTGTCCTTAGCGGAATTTCCAGATCAAGGGAATCCACGACAACTCCGCCCATAACAAATCCGTTATTCCTGGTTTCCTTCATAAATCTGGCAAGTGCCAATGCCTTCTTTTCCTCTCTGCCATCATTCAAAACGATCACGCAGTGGTTGGAATTATAACCGTAATTGGGACCATGCATCCCTTCTTCCAGTTCATAGCCAACAGATGCGATCTTGGGAATTTCCCAAACCTTCATAGCACCCTCCAGTGCGAGTCCATAAAGGGAACCCGCACCGGTAAATACGATGAGCTGAGAGTTTAACATTTTCTCTCTCTGTTCTTTACCAAATTGTAATGCGCATTGACAAACCGTCCGGCTGCTTTCCGATACATTCTCCGCCTGGTTTAAATACTCCTGATATTGAGTGTCACTGATGTTTTGATACAGATGCCCGATTTCCAACCCCATCAACATCAACGTAAAGACCGAAGTACTGTATCCTATGGTGCGCATCGGGTATTCCTCCCTCCCGCACCCCATGTCAACAAATACCGAGGCTTCCCTGGCAAGAGGCGTATCTTCTGCTTCAGACATTACCGCAGTCATAAGCCCCTGCTTCTTAACCAAATCATGGGCCTCAAGTACGAATCCGGATGTTCCTGTCTGTGAGATAAAGACATAAAGTGCCTCCTTGTTCCTGACATAGCGGTCATATAAGAACTCATTGGATGTCACTGCTGTCGTACGGACTTTCCCTGCCTTCTCCATAAACGGTCTGGCTGTAACCGCCGCCGTATTAGAGGTTCCGGAACCTATTAGAATGATCTCATTGATCCGATTTTGCTCAAGGAAAGCAAGTAACCCACGAAAGATATTTTTTCTATTCTGCAAAATTTGATTCAGATTGTCCGGAATTCTCTGAATACAATCTAGTACCGTTATCATATCATCCTCATTTCTACGCTTTTCCTGCGCCTTTTTACTTAGAAAATTCCAGCCATTTTACCAAGTACGCCAAAGACCATAAGTCCAAGCATGATCCAGATTGGCTTAACCCCTTTGTTGAGCATCTTAAAGCACCCAAAGGTCAGTAAAAGCGGCAGCAAATTCGGGAAAATATTATTTAAAAGATCCTGAATGGCCAGATCCGAGCCCTGAATATGTAGTACAAGCGGTGTGGTAAAGGATATCATGGTACATGTCATTGCACCAACCGTCATCAATCCCACAATAGAAGCTGCCTTCGTAATCTGCCCGAGCATTCCATTTTCACTTGCTGTTTTGATAAAACTTGATCCCATGTTATAACCGGCAAATACACCATAATACCGTACCAGAAAAGCCGGAACATTAAAGATTAATAAGTGAAGAATCAGTCCCAGAAGACTTCCCTGTTTTGCCAGTGCTATACCAAGTCCAAGACTTATGATACGAAGAGATCCCCAGAATATAGAATCACCAATTCCCGCAAAGGGACCCATTAGAGATACCTTAACTGCATTGATGGAATCCTTATTAAAATCCGGATCCAGTGTTGCTTCCTTTTCCATGGAAGTGGATAATCCTGTGATAAAGCTTCCCATGGTCGGTGTTGTATTAAATAGTTCAAAATGACGTTTGTATGCCTCTACTTTATCTTCTTTGTTCTTATAAAAACGATCTATAACAGGTATCATGGAGTACAGATATCCCAACCCCTGCATTCTTTCATAATTGTAGGTGGAACTCAGCGTCATCGTACGCCAGAATACTTTCTTGAGCATTTTGCGATCTTCCACATTGCTTACCTGAAATGTACTATTCTTAGTCATTAAACATTTCCTCCTTAAAATCTTTTTCTGCTGCATTAACAGGTGCAGCTTTTTGATTGCCACGGTCTAATGTTAAAATAACTGCCAGGATAACTCCGACACATGCAACCGCAATGATCGGAACCTGGAAGAAGCTTACCAGAACAACGCCCAGGAAGAAATAAACCGCCATTGTCTTTGACCACATCATCTTAAGCAGCAATGCAATACCGACTGCAGCCATGAGGTTTGTTGCATAATCGATACCGCTTTGAACCACTTCAGGAATTGCATCAATCAACCCCTGTGCAAAACTTGTACCAAATGCAAGTGCAGCAAACAGAACTGCCATTTTGGGTAAATCAGGAAGGAATGAGATCAGAATATGGGCCCGCTCAATTTTTTTCGTATCTCCCTCTTCGCACAGTTTCTCAATATACGGGTTAAAGAGACCATTGATAACATATTTTAATAATGTGAAGGTGGAACCAAGTACCGCAATAGGTACTGCAAAGGTTAACGCAGTTTCCACATCTTTATTCATGAAAATTGCCAGGGCGGTACCGATGACTGATCCCAGAGAGGCATCACTTGGCAGCGTTCCTCCGATGGAAATTACACCGAGGAAAATTAATTGAAGTGTCGCTCCCGCAATAATCCCTGTTTGCAAATTACCGCAGATTAATCCCACGATGGGACATAGAACCAAAGGTGTATTGACCATAGGATAGGCAAACCATGCATCTGCCCATGTTAATAACCACACTACCAATGTGATGATGAAAGCTTGTAATACTATCATAATTTTATCCCTCATTTCTGCGCTGCTCAATGTCTTGCTTTGCCAGACACTATACAACTTCAGGTTTGTGGACGCAGCGCTGACACAAACGTTACCTTCTCCAAGCATCTTGTTACATACTCTTTAATACATCCTCTAATTTTCTTGCAGAATCTGCCGGCACCATTCTAAATTCCACCACATCAACCAGTGATTGTAATTTTTTCAAATTCTCCAGATCCTGGTCGTTTACGTATACTGCAGGTGCAATTAACTTGCCTCCCTCCTTCTTACGAATACCACCGACATTTACATGCCTGATGCATTTGGTTTTTTCCGCCAATCTCAAGGCATCGGCAATGGTCTTCACGATCACAAAGATTGTAATTCCCTCTGATCGCGGATCACTCAGTAATGCGGCTCCATCGTCGATGGAACGGATTGCCAGATTAACTCCATTGGGTTTTGCCATTTTGATTGCCATCTTAGACATTTCGTTTTGCATTACTTCATCATTTGCAATTAAAATTGAAGATGCATTGACATTACTTACCCAGGTAACCGCAACCTGCCCATGCAGCAGCCTTTCATCGATACGCAGCAGTTTTACCATAAATTGTCCTCTCCTTCCTCTTCTTTTATTTTCTTTAATACCTGACGGTTATAATAGCAGAGATTATTTTTCGCGTTTTCCAAAAGCATCGCGGCTTCCTGCTCCATCGCCCCCTCATCTCCCAGAATGGATAATTCTAATACAAGGGAAAGATTCATTCCGGTAAAAATATGAAGGTTGAATTGGTTAAACAGCTCCAATAAGCAATTATGAACGCTTCCCCCTTTGATATCACATAAAATGATATACTCTGCATTGGGCACTTTCTCCATCTGCACCCTGATCTCATCCAATATGCTTTGGGGTGTAATCCATGTGTCCAGCCCGTACGCTGTCATATCGCTGACATCCCCCAGTATCATGGCTGCGGCACTTCTTAGTCCCTCTGCCATACTTCCATGGGATGCAAGAATTAGTTTCCTCATACTCACGCTCCTCGTATTGTATTGTGTTCTCACTAATATATAGTGCAAATACTGTGCCAACTCTGTTCTTTTCATGATTCTCTGCATTAAAATTTTTTTTGCAGGAAAAAACACCTCTTTGACTTAGATTACTTGGTATAAACTGTTAATTCTGTCTACATTCTCTTACATTTTCTTTGTGAGTCACTGGACATAACAGAAAAAAACTCCCCGCAGCTTTTCTTTTTGCGGGGAGTTCGTCACTATTTTATGTTTCTTCGTCACTACAGAAGATAAATATAGTCATGGAGATACGCTACTTCTGAAATGGGTATGGATACACTATAGTATTTTTCTACTTTCCTGAAACATTCCTTCACGCTCAGGATAAAGTCCTTATGCTCTGATTGAAACTTATCAATATTCTTATAATTTACCACATAACGTTCTGTAATCAGTCTCTCAATCAGACAGCAGATATGGATATATAAGCCGACTTTCGTCTTGTTCTTAAAGCTTTGTTCTGTTTTTATCTGAAGCTGTCTGATGATATCTTCCGTAAAATCTATCACTTTATCCGGATTAAGTACCGTCAGATGTCCGACGATATTCGTTAAGGAGAATTTTTTAATCAGGTTGTCACTGAAAGCGCTCAGCTCTTCCTTCGACAGGATCAGGGACAGCAAGTGGTTTATTTCCCCCACATTATGTTCTTCTATAATTTCTTCCAGAGAAATGAACCGATACCCTTCTACCTTTGGATCATGGGTGCCGACAATGAAGGCGACATTATATTTCTCAAACACGGGAGCATTTTTACCGCACTGTATCAAACTCTCGTAATTATAGGGAATAACCTTCAGCTTTACCTCCGGAGAAAGGCTGTGGATCAATAAATCTGATATCTTTTCTGCTGTACCAAAGCCGGTGGCGCAGACGGACAGGATTGCCGTATCCTTCTCCCTGTATTGCAGATAATGGCTTTCATGGATTGTTGTATAGTTGTTATATTCTTCAATAATCTCCTTTACACACGCCCCCTGCCGAATGTAGTGTCCAATGGAAACTGCCATCTTAAGGGTGATATCCCCAATAATTCCTATATTAATTCCATCGACAGGATCAAGTTTCTCATAGATTTCATGAATAACGCCGTTATCCATAAGGAGAATCACATCTTTTAGCCCTCTGTGAAGCTGTAAATAATCTACTACTTTCTTAGCAATGGTTATATTTGAAAGTTCAGAAGGGATATCAATTGCCTCGAAAATACTTTCCCCCAGATAATGGTTGACGCTCCCCGCCAGGCTGCTTGCAGTGGAGTATCCGTGAGCAATGATAATTCCCATGACCTGACGGTTTTCGGACTGAAGTGCCCCGGATGCGGCAATGTATAAATCCAGTATGCCAAGGGGATTCCAGGTTCTCCCCAGACTCCCCATGATATCTGTAATTAATTCAATTCCTACTCTACTATTCTGCGTCTGATCACGTTTTTTAAATATCTCAAGTGCCTCAGATATTGTTTTATGATATCTTCTGAGCAGGCTTTCGCAATAGCTCCCATTTTGAATGTAATCACATACCAGATGACCAATATTTAATATGTCCTGATTAGAAAAAATGACGCCAAGTCGCTTGCTAACCGCTTCACATACACTTTTTACGATCTCCATGTACAGAGTATCCCTCGGATTATCATTGGTCTGTTTGTTTAAACAAAGATCATCCAGATATTGTTCCAGGCGTGTTCTGCTGACGGCTGTTAATTCTTCTATTTCACCTCCATTTTCCAGAATACGTTTAAATTGCTGGAGTATATCACGGTTAAAGGCAAAAAACTTCTTATCGGTCCTCAACTCTATCTTAATCTCTTTTAATGACAACAGATTTTGTTCATCCATATCCACCAGACGAATGGCTTTACTTTTCAGTACATAATCCGGAAGATGCTGCAGATAAACTTCTAATGTCTTATTCTCTTTTTCCGCATCCAAATAGGCATTGGCAATGCAGGCCCGGATGCAGTTTACCATCTGCCCCACATTACCCTCAAATTCACATTGCAGAATGCATTGATATGCCACATTGCTGATCCCTATGTCACGTTGAATTCTAAGAGATTCACTCTTAAGTAAAGCGTAAAGCAGCTCCTTCTTCTCCTGAAACGGCCGTTCAAAAAGACTTGGGATTTTTGTTATGATCGGTATTCTTCGCAGCAGGGTCTTTAAAAGCGCTATCTCCGGATTCTCCGTGGTGGCCATTATGATATGAGTCCTGGAATAAAACCATTTCTCATTATCACCAACCATGTGATAGCGACCCTTGTCCATAAAATGAAAAAGTTTTTCCTGACACTCTGAGGACAGGCAATGCACCTCATCCAGAAACAGAAGTCCCCCGTCTGCAAGCGCTACCAATCCCTTTCTGTCTTTGTCCGCTCCTGTATAAGCTCCCCGTTTGTATCCGAAAATATTTGTAAGAAAGAGTTCCGGATTATTGGCATATTCCGCACAGTTTACACTGACAAATTGTTTGTCCGCTTCAATAATTCCCTTATCCACCGCATACTCAAAGGTCAGTTGCGCAAGATAACTTTTTCCCGTTCCGGTTGCTCCAAGGAGAAGGATCGGCAGGCCATTCCCCGGATATGTAATTGCCGCTTTGCACTGTTCTACATTATAACTGAGGCTTGCACCGGTGCCTATTAATTTATCAAATGGGGAGGCATTACTCTTCTCCATTAATTCATCATAAAGTTCCTCCACCGAGGCGTAGGTATTCTCTGATAAAGTACCTTCCTTCCCTGCTTCCAGAGAAGACCGCCAAAAGAAATACACCGGTCTGGAATTTACTTTGACCACCAATTTCTGCGTATGTGCTTCATTTAAATACTGGCTTATCACTGTTCTGCTTAATCCCAGTTTTTCCGATATCCCGGATGCGGAGAAATCATTGGTATTTTTCCAGTCGATCTTGTCCGTTTTTTTCTGCAGATAATCCATCAGGTGCTTTTTTGTATCTTTATCGGCCATGTTCCCATCCCCTTGACTTATCATTTCCGGACATTAATGTCGTAACATTCAACATCCTATGATAAACATGCCATAACATCCATGGGGTTGTCAATGACTAATATTGCTGTTACTCTGTTTATAAACACGTTCCAGTCTGCCGCCCAAACGGCTGAGCAGTTCGTTGGCAATACTCCCGGAACGAACCGCCACCTCCGCAGCCGATATCTCATCAAGACCATCCTGTCCGATCAGGGTGACAATATCACCGCAGGCTACTTCAGGCACATCGGTAATATCAATCAGGAGCTGATCCATACAAATACGCCCCACAATCGGAACCTGCTGCCCATGAAGCAATACATTACCGGCTTCACAGGAAAGGGTCCTTGGAAAACCGTCAGCATAGCCGATGGGAAGTACCGCCAGTCGGCTATTCCTTTCTGCATGAAAACATCTGCCGTAGCTTACGGTTTCTCCCTGATTAATCTCACGGATTAAGACGATCTTTGTTTTCAGGGACAGTACGGGCAGTAAATCCGGCTGCAGATTCGTCTTATCCCCCCAGGAACTTAAGGAACCATACAGGGCAATGCCTATTCTGGCATAATCACAGGATACCTCAGGATAATTAAGAAGGCCATAACTGCTCTGAATATGTCGTTTGGGTATTTTTATCCCCCTATCTTCCAGCAAATCACAGAGCTCAGAGAAGTCATGGATTTGTTTACGCGTGAACTGTATATCCTCTGCCTTATCGCTGTCGCAGACACATAAATGCGTGTACATTCCCTCGACGTTTAACTTCTCCAACCGGAACAATTCCATCAGTTCCTTCCTATCAGAAGCCGGAAGACCGATGCGATGCATTCCCGTATCTATCTTGATATGAACCCTGAGCGCTTCTCTGCTCCTTTCATTTATCCTAAGTGCATATTCGTGATCAAGTATTGTCTGAATCAGGCGATACTTGATCAGTTCACGAATGCGATTGATGTCCGTATACCCGAGGATCAGAATGTCTCCCCGTACACCTGCTTTTCTTAATTCAATGCCCTCATCTATCGTCGCAACGGCAAAAGAGGTGATCCCCATCTGATTCAAGTTCTTTGAGATCTCTTTCGCCCCGTGTCCATATGCATTCGCCTTCACTACGGCCATCATCTCACACCCCCGGGGCATCAACTGTCTCAGCATTTTCACATTGTGGTTCAGATGATCCATATCAATCTCGAGCCATGCCCTGGTACCGGATGGATTGCGCAGCAGGCACTTACCGGGCATCATACTCCGGAGTGCAATCGCGGCAATTACGGTAACTGTTAATACACTGACTACAATAAAATAAGTAATAATAATATGATTCATAGTTAATCCCGCAGGTATTCACCTCCATACCGTGACAATGACGCCATCTACATTGTTGCCGGATATCTGATAAAGGGCAGGGTCAGGCAATTGAATGCGATCCCCTCCGCACTCCGACAGATTAAGATAAAAGACTTCCGCATTTTGCAGATAAGCGGCCTGAAAATGTTTTCCCTGATAGGGATACTCCCTGATGAAATCCACATATTCTTCCAGACTGATATTTAAATGAGCCATAATCTTGGAATGCGGATATCCGACATACCGAAAATGCCAGGGTTCAAAAGCGATTCCGGTGATATCTTCCTTTCCCTTCTGATATCTCTCTATAAAACCATATTCCGGTGCCTTCTTACGAAATCTGTCACAGATTCCTTCATAAGGAAAATCAGGTCGTATAAAATCAATCTCCTCCATCTTTCTTCCCAGATCAATTGCCAGACCGGTCTGATGCTCGCTATGATTGGGCAGGGCAACATATTGTCTGGTAAACTCTTTTCCATGTTCTTTCAGCGCTTTTGCATAAATCCTCTTTTGCTGCGTCAAACTGCGATAACCGCTCACAGGTACAATCTCACTGCCGCATTTCAGGTCATCCATCAGATGCTGCAGCACAGAAGCCGCTTTCATATCCAGTAAAATATCAGGGTACTCCAGATTGACGGCAATCAGTGTCGTCGGATTGTAACCGCACCGGAGCGGATATGTCTGATTAACTAATATCAGGCTTCCCTTGTCAATATCTGCAGGGCTGAATATAACGTCCATCATTCCTCCGTCCCCAACGCTATCAGCTTGTCCAGGATTTCAGCATATGACAGACCTGCTCCTTTCATCATATTAGGATACCTGCTATGTGAGGTAAATCCGGGTATGGTATTTACTTCATTAAAAACAATTTTATTGTCCGGTGTCAGGAACAAATCCACTCTCGCGAATCCTCTGCAGCCCAGGGTTTTATATATCAGCGCTGCAGTATCTTTGATCTTCCCGGCTATTGCGGCGTCTATTCTTGCAGGCATATGAATTCTGGAGCTTTTCAGCGTGTATTTTTCTGTATAATCAAAGAATCCGTTCGTAAGCTCAATCTCATCCACCTCACCCAGCGTAAGCTCCCGGTTTCCGAGAATAGCGCATCCGACCTCAAACCCCTCGATGTTTTCTTCAATGATGATCTCACTGTCATGCTCCGTTGCCAATTGAACTGCATCATATAAATGGCCTTTGTCCATCACCTTGGTAATTCCATAGGAGGAACCGGCACGAACCGGCTTTACATAAAGCGGATAGTTTAAATGCCCGGTCTGATGATATAATTCTTCTTTGGTATGTCCTGCGGTTATTACAACAGATTCGGGAATTAAAATTCCTGCCCCTGATACCAGTTTATGAGCTCTATCCTTATCCATACACAACGCAGAAGAGAGGGTCGTGCAGCCGATGACTGGAATCCCGGCCAATTCAAGCAGTCCCTGAACGGTGCCATCCTCCCCATTTCTACCGTGTAATACCGGAAATGCTGCATCCAGTTTCGTGATCTGATAGGTTCCGTTAGTTAACTCCATAATACCATGAACCTTACGGTCGGCAGAGATCATGGCAGGAATACACTGTCCGGTTTGCTCCTGCCAGGTATCCTTAAAGATAGCTTCTATTGTTCCGGTATAGCGAAACCAGCAGCCTTCTCTCGTGATTCCAATTAAAATTGTTTCATACTTATTTGGATCCAGATTACTTATAATTGCTGCTGCCGACTGGAGGGATACAGAATACTCGGTAGAACAGCCTCCGAACAGCACCGCGATTTTTTTCATTTTCATAACAGGTCTCCTTTCAAAAAGAAAAGCATTCTTTGTTTGATATGATCATATCAAAACAAGGAATGCTGTTTTTTTGTTTTCCCATATAAAATTTGTATTTTTTCCTGATGAAATTCTTACGAATTTCTCACAAAAGATCGGGAAGGGTAATGTGAAACCGAATCACTTCCTGTTCACTGTACGCCGTAATACTTCCTTTATGGAGTTCCACAATCTCTTTTGCGATGGCAAGTCCCAATCCCGCTCCCCCGGATTTTGAAGTTCTGGCGGTATCCAGTCGGAAAAACTGCTCAAAGATTCGGTTTAATTTTTCCTGTGGTATGGTGTTCCCCCGGTTTATTACATCTATCAGAACGCTTTCGCCTTGTTTCTCCACTCTGATTTGAATGCTGCTGCCGGAAAAACTGTAATTGATAGCATTGCGGATGAGGTTATCAAATACCCGCTGCAGCTTATCAGCATCACATTTTATCTCCAGATTCGAAGGGCTAATAAGAGAGCATCCCAGATCCTTCTCTTTTAGCATGGGCTGAAATTCAAAGGTAATCTGCTCCAGCATTCTGGTCAGATTGACTCTGCTGTATTCCAATGTCAGGTTGGTAAGATTAAATCTTGTTATTTCAAAGAATTCATTAATCAGATCCTCTAATCGCTGCGCCTTATCAAGCGTAATGGCAAGATATTTTTGCTCCAGCTCCTTTGAAATCTGCTGCTCATCGTGGAGCAGTGTCAGGTACCCGATGACAGAGGTTAACGGGGTCTTTAAATCATGGGCAAGATAAACAATAAGATCATTCTTTCTCTGCTCCGCTTCTCTTGCCGCCCGTTCATCCTGTCTAACCTTGAATTTAATTTCATTCATCAGGATCTCAACTTCTTTCAGATTTGTCTCCAGGCTGATAAAGGAGTCCTCTGGATCATAGATCTTCCCGGCAGCCTCAATAATATTCTCCAGATAACTCAATGTCTTAAACCAGAAATAGAGAAAGATGAGGATATAACCCATGCCCAGAACAATCATAATAAACGGGAGACCATTGGCATCTATTAAGTGCAGTATTTGATACAGAAAATCGTCACCATACCAGATAAATTGCCGTAAAAAGATGGCAGCCGCAAAAAAGAGTGCTATGATGATTGCCGTATAGATCATTGCAAAGATAAACGCATTGAACAGCAATCGTCTGGATAATTTCCTCTTAAAATTCTTCAATCGGTTATTCAATCTGATAGCCTACCCCCCATACTGTTTTTATGAACTTGGGATTTCTCGAAGGCTCCTTCATTTTCTCCCTCAAACGGCCGATATGGGCCATTACCGTATTATTATTGTCCAGAAACTTCTCACCCCATACTGCTTCAAATAATTCTTCCGAGGATACCACTTTGCCTTTATTCTCACATAGATGCCACAAGATAGCAAATTCTATGGGCGTAAGCATCAGCGGTTTTCCATACAAGGTGCATTTATGCGTATTCTTATTAATCAGCAATCCACTAAAATCATACTCTTCACAAGACACAGGGGCAATTTCCTCAGAGTGATTATATCTCATGTACCTCCGAAGCTGTGTCTTTACCCTGGCCACTACTTCCAGTGGATTAAAGGGTTTCGTTATATAATCATCCGCACCAAGGGTTAGTCCCATAATCTTATCAATATCTTCAATCTTTGCTGTCAGCATAATTATGGGGAAATAATATTGTTTCCGTATCTTTTGACAAATCTGAAAACCATCAATATCAGGAAGCATGACATCCAGTACCGCCAGGTCAATGTGGGCGGTGTTAATACAATCCAGTGCTTCCCTCCCCGAATAAAACTTAACTACTTGAAATCCTTCATTTTTCAGATAGACTTCCATAAGATCTGCAATTTCCATTTCGTCATCGACAATCAGAATCGTCTCGTTCATTATTCTCACCTCATATCATCCTGCACATACTAAAACCGATTATATTGCATGTCGGGTGATATTTCAAGGCGGTGATGAACTTTCTTACTGATCACTTGTCAATACATAAGCTCCGGTATCAATGAAATCCGGACCGGTATCCTCACCTCGTATGGCAGCAGCCGCTTCAGCCATGCCAAGATACCCCATGGTATACGGATTTTGAACGACGATTGCCTTTAGACTGCCGTTATCAAGTAATTTCATCATTTCATCCGTCTTATCAAACCCTATGCCGATATATTGATTATTCGCATCTTGAATGGCAGAACCAACGCCTCTGCTGGTTCCCTCATTGGTGCCAAATAAGCCCACCAGATCTTCGTGCTCCTTCATCAATTTTCTTGCCTTTTGCTGTGCCACATCAGGCTCGCCATTAGTAAAAGCAGCATCTAATATAGTAAAATTCTTATTTTGATTCATTGCATCCCGAAACCCTTGTTCCCGGAGTTGTGTATTATCCTTTTGCGCCATGCTGACAATTCCGATTGATCCGCTTTCAAATCCGGCTTTTTCCAGTTCTGCCAGCATACTTTCCCCTGCAAGAACGCCTGCCTTGTAATTATCCGTTGCCAGAGTGACACTTGCTTCTTCGTATGCGGGAGAATCCACATAGATAATATCGACACTTTTTGCTTTCGCATCTTCTATCACATTGGATAGCTTCTTAGGATCATCTGCCGCCACCATAATCGCATATGCTCCCTGATCCACTGCCTTTTCGATTAACTTGATCTGCTCATTCACATCCCGGGTCAATGGAGCATCCCAAATATATTGAACCCCAAGAATCTCTGCCATATCCTCCGCTCCCTGATTAAGGATATGCCAGAATTGATATTCTTTATCTGTTGTAATTAAGTATACTTTATAATTTCCCAGATATGAAGATGATATAGGTACAAACCCGGTCATCCGGTAGTGATACCAGGCTGCGAAAACCAGAAATGCCAGAGTAATTACAGTGATATTGATCCATACTTTTTGTCGGTTCATCATAACCTCCATCTGCCGATAGAAGAATATCGTTTTAACAATAGATTTATTACAATATATTCCTGTCTAAGTTCCGGCATTCCCCTCTCAACTATTCTTGTGAATATTGTCCCTGGAGAATAGATTGAATTGTGAAAAGCTAATTCACACGTTGAATTTATGCGTGCGAGCAAGTAATTTGCGAGAAGATGTAAAGTAGTCCCAAAGTGTAACAGATTGCTAACAGACAAAGAGCCGCCCTGTTATTTCCGGGGCAGCCCTTTGTTCAATTTAACAGTTTTGAGAAAATCTTAGCAGACATGATCAGGTCAAATACTTTCTTCAGCCACCTGTTGGCCAGCAGGAAGGTGAGAATTATGCTTCCGAAGAGCACTGCCACTGCCAGATAATGTGATTCTTCCCTTATAGCATCGAAGAATCCTGCATTAATCAACGCATTTCGAATCCAGATGTGAAGGATATAGATTTGCATGGTGCGTTCCCCCAACGGAGAAATCGGCAGCTTACAACGGGGTATCAGTAATAGAAAAGCTCCTGAAACAGCAATCGCAAACAGATAATACAGGGCACGGATAAACAAACCGTACGGTGCCATGTCATCCAGGGATTTCACATAGGGTGACCCCCCGTACACAATATCCGCAAAGGGTTCCAGTTCCTTCCAGAATATCGCTATTCCCATAAAAACAGCAATCAAAAGGAGGACTGCCGAAACTCTTAACTTCTTATCCAGAAAGGCCCTCAGTTGTTTTGAGGACAGGGAGAATCCAAGCGTGAAGAAAGGCAGAAATACCAGTACCTTTGACATGGACAGGACTCCGTTTATATTTTGGGTATATCCTGCCAGCAATGCCAGTGCAAAAGTCCCACCGATCCGGTAACTTATCTTAATACGTTCCAGAAAGGGAACCAGCAAATACCAGATTCCCAGCGCAAACAGATACCATGGTGCGGCGTAATCTTTAAATAAATCAAGTTCTGCTTCCCGCCCAAAGGCATAATCTATTAGAGTATCACCTACTTTAAAAAACAGATACATCCAATATATCACCATTATTTTATCCACGCGAAGTTTCCCGTCATGGTTCATTCGTTTGGCCAAATAGCCACTGACAAATACAAAACAGGGCATATGAAATATATAGATAAAATAGGTCAGATATTTGATATACTCCACATAAAATAATTCCATGGAAAAGTGTCCGATCACCACCAATAACATTAACCCGAACTTCAAATTATCCAGATAATAATCTCTCTCCCTCTTCTTTGTATCCCCCTGCTGTATCAAAGGATAATAAAATTGATTTAACACATTCCTCATATGCTTCCTCCATACTTCCAATACCTTCATTTGGAATTAACACTAATTTCTTACTAGGGACCATGTATCATGAACATACATGGGACTAACGGAATCGTCCCCTGGCTTTAGCGCAAAAACAAGCCACTACATAACAAAAGGTCATGTAACGGCTGTTTTTATTCTTACCCGTTTGTGGCAAATTATAATAAATTCCGGACGAAATAGCAACAACTATTTATTGATATAGAATAACAGAAATTGTATCTGTCGCTGATTTGCTTCCCGCACGCATATTCTTTTTGGTATCGACCAAATTACCTCTTAATACCGACGATCTCTTCTCCTTCCTGCTATGGCCTCACCGCAGTTCCATCCGGCAGCCTGCTAAACATCCAGCTATGATCCATCTCAACCGGAGGATATTTTTTTGCCTTCTCTTCATTAAAGTCAACACCAATTCCCGGTCTGTCATTCAGATAAGCGTATCCGCCTGCAATCTCCGGGCATCCTTCAAACACTTCACATTCCGCATCATTAAATCCGGCAAACTCCTGGATACCAAAGTTATGAATATGCAGATCCAGATGCATCTGTGCAGCCATTCCGATTGGAGACAGATCGTTTGGTCCGTGCCATGCTGTTTGTACCCCATACGCTTCACTGAAGGAAGCCAGCTTCCTTGCCGGAGTAATGCCGCCGATATCACTGATATGTACCCGGATGTAATTAATCCAGTTGTTTTGTATGATGGTCCTCCATTCCACAGGGTTTGTAAAAAGCTCTCCCATGGCAAAAGGAACGATGGTATGCTCTCGTAATATTTTATAGAAGTCGCACCGGTCCGGCGGCAATGCGTCTTCCAAAAAGTACAGATGAAATTGTTCCATTTCTTTCGCAAAGGTCAGGGTATCTGCAAGGGAAAGTCTCTCGTGTACATCATGCATGATTTCCAAATTATCATCAAAGTCGGAACGAATTCTTTCAAATAATTTAATCACGCTGTTCCTATACATTCTGGGATGGTAATAAGATCCCTGCGGAGCATTTCTTGGCTTATTCATTTCCTGACATTTTCCGTTAAAATTGCCGCCATAGGTCCCCATGTGACAGCGGATATATTGGTATCCCTCTTCCAGATAGGCATGAATCCTTTCTTCCACCTCTTCAATGCTGTTCCCATCGGCGTGACGATATAGTGCAATTCCTTCTCTTGATTTTCCTCCAAAAAGGTCATACAGCGGCATATTCGCCAGCTTGCCTTTTATATCCCAGAGCGCCTCGTCCACACCGGATATTGCATTATTTAAAACCGGACCGCTCCTCCAATAAGAGCTTCCCATCATTGTCTGCCATATATCTTCTATATTATGAACCGGTTTTCCCGTTAACATTGGCGCCAGGTATTCTTCAATGGCTGTGACCACCGCCTTATGCCGCCATGTGAATGTCGCACATCCGTATCCAAATAACTCCGGTTCTGAAGTTTCAATTTTAACGACTACCAGATTAATTCCACGCGGCGCTGTAACAAATACTTTCACTGCTCTGATCGTAATATCCTTCATTATCGTTCTCCTGACTTTATTAATTCTTTACTGCATCACCGGTCATACCATTATAACCTGCAATGATCGTATTCCTCTCCCATTATATCAATTGCATCATTTTTATTCTCCATATTATTTGACTAAATATCACCATTTTTTAGCCAAAAAAAGAGGAAAAACTCTGTCGGACATTCGATCGAATTGATCACAATTTCTGTAAAACGTCCGGCAATATTTCCTCATCTTTTTATTTATCCTGATTTTCCCGATAAGCTTCCAATCGAGAGTATACCTGCATCATAGATTTCCGATATTGTAAAGGAGAAATCTCCATCTTATCTTTAAATTGTCTTAAAAAAGTATTTACATTAGAATATCCGCATCGGACGGATATCTCCGTAACCGAGTCTCTGGTGCATTCCAGTAATCTGACTGCTGCACAGATCCGCACTGTGTTAATATAATCATTGAAGCTGTAGTTACTGTATTTATTAAATTCCTTACTAATCGTAGACGGATGCAAGAAGAACCTGTTACTTAACACCGTCAAATTCAAATTTTCCTGATAATGATGATCGATATATTCCTTCATTTCCATCATAATTTTTTGCATCGAGGTGATGGCTTCTCTGGTTCTTACAATATGAAAAATGCGAAATAGCAGTATGGATATCTCTGTAATAACCGACCTTTGCATCAGGGAACGATAAGGCTGTTGACTGGTCTCCTCTTTATATAAATCGCAAAACAGACGGATCAGCTTCTGAAAAAGTTCCGGTTCCACGTTTTTATAATACCTTACATAATTTTCCTGATCAGGTGTTGAAAAGACCTTCCACATATCCTGGTCAACAAAAAGACTCTTATAATAAGTCGGCTTTAGCGTCAATCCATATCTTAGAAAGGGCAGTTTTTCAATCCTTCGCATATGATGAAGCTTTGACCCAACCACAAGAATATCATTCCGGGCAAGTCGAAATTTTTCTCCTGCAATAAAGTAATCTACGACACCATCTTCCACAAGTAATATTTCACAGGAGTCATGGATATGGTGCATCTCATTTTTCTCGTATTCACATGTCCTGGAAACATTGAAATTATCTTCGCACATAGAACGAAAATGTTCCGGTTCATAGTAATCATTTATTTTAATTTCCAACTCCCTGTTCTACTCCTTCCTGTCATCTCTATTATAGCAAGATTTCGGAAAACACCAAAGGCATTTTTTAATTCGTTCCCATCCCGCATCCCCTCGTCTTAACATTTGAAGCAAGATAACAATAAAAATACCGCCGCATGGCCAAACATCCATGCGGCGGTATTTTTGTTCATGACATGTGAAACGGCTTGCCGGTTCCTCCTGTTTGTAACATCTTCTTATTTTGCTGCATTTGTGCAGTAAGTCCGATAATTAACTCAATGGCATCAAAATAACGCTTCTTTTCATCCTCTTTTAAATGTTCCATTCTCTTATTTACAAAAGCATTGTGATTTGCGATCACCTCTTTTGTTAAAGTCTTACCTTTCTCCAAAAGACGCAGATTATAAACTCTCTTATCCCTGGGATCCAGTACCTTCTCAATATAACCGAGTTCAATCAGATGATTGGCAACAGGGGTAAAGGACCCCTTCTCCAGGTTTAGTTTATGACTGACCACTGACATGGGCTGCTCCCCTTCAAAATTCAGAATGATCATCGTCTTAACATGGGTATGATTCAGATTCATCGGATAATCTGAGCTTTCTTCATATGCCTTAAAAAAGGTATTCTCAATGATGAAACGTAATTCCAGAATATTCTTTAACCAGCCTTTATTCTCCTCCATTGTCATCGATCTTATACCTCCTGGCCTGCGTATATCTCTTCACGGTTACCACCATTGGTTTCCCGTCTGTAATTAATCAGCAGAATAATTCCGGTTACAAGGATCGCTATTCCGTCTGCAATCGGTGTCGAAGCCCACACCCCGCTTAAGCCGATAAACCTGGGTAATATGATAACTGTCGGAATCAGGATAACAAACTGCCTCAATATTCCCAGGATAATGGAAAGTCTTCCCCTGGCAATTGACTGAAAGAACGCCACGCCAATCAGGTTGATACTCAGTAAGGGCAGCATCAGGATAAAGATCCTCAGACCTTTTGCTGCGATTGCCGTAGTATCCGATGCAGGATCCAGAAACATACTGATAAATATTTCCGGGAAAACCTCCAGGGCTATAAAAACAATAGTGGAAAAGCAAATGGCTACCACCAATGCCTTCCTTAATGTTTCATATACTCTCTTATGAAGCCTTGCTCCATAGTTATAACCGATGATAGGCTGCATTCCCTGCTGCAGCCCCATAATCGGCATGATAAACAGTGTAAACAAACTATTTATCGCCCCCATGGAAGTAATCGCAGCTACTCCACCATACATAGTCAGCCCTTTGTTAATAAAAGTCATCGCCACACTGGTACCCAGCGTAGTGACAAAAGAAGCAAAACCGATACTTAGTATGGACGTCAAAACCTTCCAATCCGGTATGAAGTCCTTTGATTTTAAATGAAGGGAACTCTTACCTCTGATATAAAAAGAGGATAAGATAAGAAAGCCGACAAATTGACCTATGATTGTAGCATAAGCCGCTCCCTGAACGCCCCAATGAAACACTGCTATGAATAGATAATCTAATATAATATTTGTAACAGCGGAAATCATCATGGAACTCATGGACAGAAGCGGACGTCCTTCGGTACGTACTGCTCCGTTAAAGGAAAATGCAAACATCTGAAATATAAACCCGCCTAATATAATAGCCATATAGTCTCTTGCGGGCTTCATGATATCGGATGTAGCCCCAAAGAACATTAGCAGCTTATTCAGATTCATATAGATTACAAACAGCGTAATTCCTGTAATAATGGTCCCCATGCTAAGCATATTACCCAGAACGTGACTGGCTCCCCTAAAATCCTTTTGTCCAAATCGAATGGACATCAGGGCTGCCCCACCGACTCCTACCAGACCGGCAAATGCAAAAATGAGCATCATAGCAGGAAAGGTAATTGTCAAACCTGCCAGTGCATCCTCACCCACAAATTTCCCTACAAAAATACGGTCTACAATATTATAAATTGCATTAACCACCATTGCGATTACAGCGGGAATGGAAAATCGCAGCAGCAGTTGTGTAATTGGCTTTATCCCCAGATCCTTCGTCGCATGACTCTCCTGCGGCTGTGTATGCTCCGCTTTCTGTTCCTCCACACTTGAGTCCCCTGGTTGTTCGTTCATTTTCTTCATGATATCTCCTCATTCTTTTCTTGCATGATAGTTATATTTCTAACTATTATTATATCAGCTTTTTAAATTTTGTCAATTAGTTATATTTCTAACTATTAGAGAGGATGTCACAGTTACTGATCCATTAGCACCAGCTTGCCTTCTGATAACCGATAGATCCGATCCATTCCCACCAGATTTTCATATCTGTGTGTTATCATAATTACTGTTTTTTCTTTCAACTCATTTAATAAAATATCGTGCAGGTATAGGTCGGACGCAACGTCATATCCGGAGGTTGCCTCATCCAATATTACAATCGGTGTATTTTTCACCATTGCTCTTGCCACCGCAAGCTTCTGCCGTTCCCCTCCCGATAGCTTCGCTCCATTACGTCCTGTCATGCTGTTTTCCTTTTCCGGCAAACGATTGATGAAATCTCTGGCTCCACTTTGGAAATACGCTCTATGTTGCAGCTTATCACTACGATTATGATCCAAATTAATGTTATTGTGAATGGTATCATGAAAGAGGAAGGGGTCCTGACTCACCACCGAGATGAGCGAACGATATTGATTCAGACTGATTTGATTAATATTTTCATTGCATAGTTCTATTGTTCCATCCTTCGGATGGATGAAGCGCAATAATAGATTTACCAACGTTGTTTTCCCACTGCCATTAGAACCAATGATGGCGATTTTCTCTCCCTTTGAGGCACAGAAGCTGATATCCTTTAATATTTCGCTCCTCTCCTGATAAGCAAAAGACACATTCCGAAAACGAATCTCAAGGTTTTCCTTCCATGCCTCCTCGTTAACCTTTCCCTGATCAAGCTCCTCCGGCAAATCAAAAAAACGAAACAGTCTTTGGGCTGATGGCGCTATTCGTGACAGGAAATACTTGATATTAATAATAGAAGAGATGGGTCCGGTGACATAATTGCTATAGGTAATAAAAGAAAACACCCCTCCGATGGTAAGAGTCCCATTCACAGCAAATATACCTCCCAAAATATAAAGAATCCCCGTTACAGACCACCCTAACATAATTTCGCAAAACATATTAAAGGCATCCAGCATTGTACTTGATTGTTCCTTGTCTAAAATCTGTTTCAGTTTTTTTTCAAATACGGTGTTGCGCAAGGGATAAAGGTTCCACAGCTTTATTTCTTCAATCCCATCGATGTTGTCACCCATCCAGGCAGAAAAGTCACAGGCACTTTCAATAAGCTCATCCATATTCCTCTTTTTTTGATCCGCAATTTTTTGTACCGTAAGATACTTTACCGGCACCATAACAAGAACGATCATCGTAAGTTTCCAGCTAATGAAAAGCAATCCTGCAATACCGCTGATGACCCGGAATAAAAATCCGATGTTGATTGCCATAAAACGATCCAAAATGGAGGATACCTGCTCCACATCCGTTTGTATCCTATTGAGGATCTCTGTATTGTTTTTATCATAATAGTATTCCATTTTAAGATGAAGGATCTTATGAAAGGCTTCCTTCCATAGCTTTAGTTTGAATTCCTTATGGATTCTGGCAAAGAGTTTTGTTTGAAGAATTTCCAGCATCTGATTTGACAGCACCAGAGCCAGCAGGAGAAGGACAAAGCCGATGATCACATTCGGGTTCTTCTTTATTAAGCCATTGTCTGTGATGTTTCGAATAATCAGGGGTTGAAAAAATCCGAATATGGAAGAGAGAATCAGACAGATTGCGATGATCCATGCCTTTGATCGAAGGATCGTTCCATATTTTAGAATCCTTTTGAGAAATCCATAATCAAAGTTGTTTTTTCTCATTACTGTTTTGCCGCCTTTCGCATTATGAATCAAATCATGGATACAACCTCAATGAATCGATACTTCAAATTTTTCTAATATTCTATGAAAGATCTGCCTTGCAGTAATTTGTGCAGGTTCTATCTCATCATAGACTAACTTTACGCTCTCCCTATCCTCATAAATTGTTCTGCCTCCTTTACTCCGTATTAAGACATCCATATGCTCCCCCTTCAGGCAATCAAAGGACACAGCTTTCGATAGGTGCAGCAGGAGGATCTCCGGTGATGTCAAATCCATCATCGTCAGGAAATCTGATGCTGCGCTCTCTTTTGCTGCATGAAAGATATTGTTATCGATGTCCCGTTCCAGTTTTGTGCTTAGTAATACTCCATAATATTCATTGTCACATAATATATGGTGCAGGGCAAGAGACAACCCGCTTAAATCATTGCTCCTTTCCTCTTCATAAATCAGACCGATGACAGGAATTGTGGTTTCTTCCATACGCATATGTAATTCCTCCGGGCAACAGAAGAGCTTATTCCGAACTGCTACCCATTCTGCTTTCATAAATATTCCGAATTCCTGCTTTAATTGCTTTGCTAAAGCGAACCCCTGCTTTTGCTCTTGGAGGAAGTTGATTACCCTGGCTGCTATATAGGGCGTAACGATGCTGCCGGAGGGAGGGGGAATAAAGCCGTACTTCTCCCTTAATTTCTTACATACTCGAGAATGCGGCAGATCTGTCCGAATGTCGATTCCATCGATGGGATCCCGAAACAGGCATATCTCTTTTCCGGACTCACCTCCAAATCCAACACCAATCACCGTGGACAGGGCAGCTGGGAATGCTATCCTGCCATCATTGGAGCCTGCCGCAACGACAATAATTCCCCGATGAAACAGCGTGCGAAACAATGGTAAAAGCATCCGTATCTTTGCCGGCTGCGTGATACCAATGCTCATACTGATCACCTTAATACCATGTTCCATACACCAAATTAATGCAATTTTTAAATTTTCAACCGGCAGGCATCCCTGTTCGCTTATAGAGATACCGATCAGCTGAGTATCACCGGCAAATTCACTGAATAGAGCCGCACAAACCGTTCCATGATTGACCTCCATCAAATCGTTTTCTTCCATAGCAGCTGTACATGCTCCCTCCCGGATATGATATCTTTTTATCGTTTTCCCGGTAAGCTCAGAAAACAGGATATGGTTAAAACCATTATCGAGTACTGCTGCTTTCATAAATGCCCCCTGCCAACAAAAGTGTGCATAACGCATCTGCCATGTTATTAATGGTGTATTCCTCCACCAGGTTCATAAACCGACTCAAACTCACCTTATATTTTCTCTGCAAAGCCATACAGACCTCCAGCATATCACCGGATGTAAAATCATAGGTATGACCAAACAGACTTTTGTCATAATCACTGATCTCACATTGTTTCACATTATTTAAGATAGCGAGTAAATCTGCTATTTTTTCTTCCCGTTGATTCATAGCGCTCCCCCTTTTCCTTCTCATTACAAAGCAATTTTTATCGATTTTCTTCCAGTTCACACAGCATTCTATCACAGGCTTCTGTCATACTGTCATCGTCTAATGAATGAAAGAGGAATGCCTCCTCATATACGAATTCTTTTATGATCCGATCTAAAATATGCGATGACCGGACCGTCGTGTACTGGCATTCTCTGTCTTCCGGCGATATGAAAAAATCCGTATTGGCCACGTTAATATAGTTCACCGGAAAATTCAATTTATATCTGCAGATATTTCTCATATGATCCATAAAATCGCTGGTATATTCCTGCTTATACAGACTGAGAATACTGATATCTGCTTTTACCGCGTTACTGATAACAAATGCCAGTTCACCAAATTCACGAAATCTGTACGGATTGACCTGCATAATTCCCCCGGGCACTCCAATAATGACCAACTCAGGATTTTCTTTTATCACCCTGTCATATAGATAGGAGTTGAACCGCCTTATTTTCACATGGTTCTCCAACGGTCCAAACAAAAAGCGGGGCAGGGGTTCCATACCAAAAAGTGTACCAAAACTCTTGGTCGTACAATTCATTACCCGATAACCCTGTCGAGAGAAATAATCTCCCAATTTCAATTGAATGTTGAATTTATCACACAGATCCCCGATTCCAAGCACCATAATAACGGGCACAGGAATTGGCAGGAGACCCTTTTGCTCCTCCTCTTCCACAGAGGTCTCCGCATAATCCAGTACCTCAACCGTCCGGAATTCTTCCTCTTCCCCCAGAAAATCCATTAATTCTCTTGTAACATATACTCTCTTCTCTAAATTAACCGCTGTCTTAATCTTCTCGCGATAACTGTTCCTGTTGGTTGCTCTGTACCCAAAAAACACTGCATCTGCTTTTTTTATCCCGGTATCAAAATCACTCGATATCTTAATTCCCAGATTCTTTCCTCCGTCACAGACACCAACATCCTCCCCCTCCATTCCAAGCCCCCTGGGCGTCACCGGTATGACTTCGGTATATTCTTTTAATAGACCCAGACATCTGGCGAACTCACTAAACTCTCTGCAAAACGGATAGACCAATAGGCTGCTCATATCCTTCCTCCCCTCATTTATCCTGTTCTCTCTTCCCCGCTTTATTCTGTTTTTCAGTATATCGTCCCGCATCTTTACGTGCTTTTCACTCATTCCTTGACTTTCTCAAATTTATAGCCATACTCCTGAAGGCGTACGATATTCTTGAGAAATTCCAATGCGCCCTTTTTCTCCCCGTAGCATTTACTAAGTCGTCTTTCTGCCGAAATTCCGTTTTCATCTATGGATGCCACCACACAGGAGGTACAGAAAATAAATGCCCAGCAATTGATACACTGTTTTTTGGTAATCCGGGCAATGTTCATCATTTGATTTGCCTTTTCCACGGAAACACCGGTATCAATGGTTCCCAGCATCATCTCCTCACATTCCGGTACCTTTTCACAGGGATAAATATTACCGTCTGCATCAATAAAGGTTTTCTTCCCCCCTGCTATGCAGGGTCCACTTGGATGTCCCTTTTTTGCATGTAAACATCCCATATGCAGTGAGACATACTTACGATGAACCTCATGCCCATAGTTCCCGAACAACATGTGAATAGAACTGTCATCAATCTCCCCCAGCATATACAGCATCTGCTTCAGTTCCTCTTTTCGTTGTTCTATTATTACATTCTCTTCATAATGAAATGCCCGGTTCGTAGACGCATCACTGAGGAATGAGAGCTTGGAGGTAATATTCTTCATCACATCCTCTTCCACGAAAAAGTTTCTGACACAATCATATTCCTGATTTGGGCTCAAAACTGTATTTGTGGTGCACTTTTGATAGTATTGCGGATATCGTTCTTTCATTCTTGATAAATTGTGGATTACGATATCAAACGAACCTCTTCCATTTTCAAAGCAACGGTTTAAATCATGAATGTCCCGGGGACCATCGATACTGATGGTTAGGAGAATATCCTTTTCCACCAGATAATCTACCATTTCATCTGTGAGCAACGTTCCATTGGTAGTCATAGCGTATGCAAATTGCTTCTGAGAATACTCAGACTCTATATAATTGATCACCTTTCGGATAAGATTAATTTCTAATAGCGGCTCCCCACCATAAAACCCTACAATACATCGCTTCGTACATCTGGAATGTTTGACAAGAAAATCAATTGCCCTACATGCCGTTTCTAAGCTCATTCTCTTCATTGTGTGTGTCCGGTTGTTATAGTTCCCGGAATAGGTACAATAATCACATCTCAGGTTACAACTTTGTGTGACCTGAAGTGTAATTTGCTCGATCCTCTCCCTCAGATAAAACTCCAGGCTGGATGTGAAGGGATGTTCGATTTCCACCAATTCATTCTCCTTACAAAGTCCATACCTTTGAAATTTTTTTAAAACAGTTTCATTCTCTTCGCTGTTGATCCCTTCTTCCAACTCGCAAAAGCACCTGTAATCCGCTTCATCAATCGGAACAATACGGTTCTCCTGACGATCATATAAATAATTACGTTCGTTTGCCTTAAATATCTTATAGATCATATTTTAATCTCCCCATTTGCTGCTTCCTGGCCATGATGTCTTCCATTCCCGGCTCATAGTTTAACTTTTCTCCCTCACAAGTCAAAACTAATGGGAGGACAGATTCCCGGAACTGTTGATGGTAATGGTTTTTCATCCTCATGAAGAGGGAATGTCCTACACTCCCTCTTCATCCGTCACATTTTAGGAAGTGGCAGCGCTATATCCGCTTCTATAACCGGATTCCGTAGAAGCTGAATTATTACCATATCCCAGATTTGCGGAAGTACAGCCTCCGCAGGTACAGGAACCACAGCCACAGCTACTATTCAAATCATAAAACGTACCAAGCATGCCGGAATTATGTGACTTATGTAACATCTTTTTCATCATATCTTTCACCTCCTTCTCTCAATTTCTATAGTTACATCATTCCCTTTGTATTCGGGGTTTGAATAACCTCTTCCTTAAATTCTCCTATTGCCCATACATATTTTACCATAATTGTTTAATTATGTAAATATATATTGTTATATTTTTGATATTTTTGTAAAATGCTGTATTGCGCTGGATTATCATCCCAATTTATCTCACTTCGTTTGATCCTTCTAATGGGCGCCAAAATAGAAAGCCACTGCACAACGCTAACGTCATGCGGCGGCTTTCTATTTTATCCACGGTTATTATGTATGTAATAAATCATCGTTTCAGAACATCACAACTGCTGAGAAAGTTCCATGATACATTTTTGTGTTTCTGATTGTTTCATTTTTATGATTGTGCCCAGTTTAAGCTTTGTATTCTCCAAATCCTTCTGTACCTGCGTCTGCACCTCGGTAAGATTATTAAATTTGACAACTCCCCGGATTAAGAAATATACCTCAAGCACCAAGGGCTTTCCATAAATATCTTTTGAGAAATCCAGCAGGAAGGTTTCTATTGTAATCAAATCATAATTATCTACGGAGGGCCTTTTGCCAATATTGGTTAATCCCTGATATATTTCATTCTCCACGCCAGAAAGAGTTGCATATACCCCATTCGGAGGTTTTATCTTATTATCTCCTACCCCCAGATTTGCCGTGGGCATACCCACCGTCCGTCCCAATGCCTTCCCGTGAACAATTTCACCAATCATCACATAGGGATGTTCCTCGCACATATGAACATAGCGTTGGAATTCACCGGCAAGAAAGGCTTCCTTCAGCCTTTGCGAAGTAATGGGCATTGCTCCCTCCAGCACTGTTTCACATGTAATAATTTGTACGCCTGTTTCTCTTTCTATGGCTTTAAGAAGCTCCAGATCACCATCTTTCCTATCTCCAAAACAACAATCTTCTCCTACTACAATTACTTTTGCGCCCAGTTGACCGATTACTACATTTCTGATAAAGGCTTCTGCACTTTTTTCAATCATAGGATCTGTTGTCTCGCAGGAGATCAGGATATCCGGACCAATCTCTTGCATATAATATTCTTTTTCCTCTTCCGTCGTTAATACCTCTCGACCAGGATCATAAAGACTCAGCACCACTGATGTTAAATTATTTAGCTGTGCAGCCTGTATCAGCTTCTTTAGAACTACTCTATGCCCCTTATGTACTCCATCAAAACCTCCAAAGGCCACACATGTGTCACGAAGCTGTTCTATTCTCTGTTTATGTATCATTCCATCCTCCCTCTGCTACCTTGGCGCTTCCACACTTCTACCGGACGGACTGCATTTATAGATCAGCAAACCAACCAGATACCAGCCGATCGTGTATAACCAGATCTTCCAACCGCCGCCTGCAATATCCGGAATATAGCAAATCAGAATGATTACAAGGGCCAGCAGGGGTAATACATTCTTGCCGGGGGCTTTAAAATTGCCTGGTATATAAGGAAATTTCTTTCTTGCAACTATCAGGGATATGATATTGATTGTGATCGTAACTGCCGCAAACAATGCTCCCAGACTAACAATTTCACTGGTAAAGCCAGGGAAGCAGGCAACCACCATACCAATAAGAGAGATTAATGCAGCAGCATATATCGGTGTACCGGTCTTTCCATTTTCCGATAGTTTTTTCGGAAGCATACCACTGCCCGCAGCTGCCTGAACAGCTCTTGAAGTTAGTGCAATCACAACCAGCATCGTTGTGAGAAGCGCAAGTACCGCTGCAATAGATACAACCTTGGTCAGCCATGGAAACCCTGACAGCTTGGTAAAGCAGGCAGCGTATAAGGGTATATAGCGCATACCGGGATTTTCTGATAAAAAGGATGCACTCACAAGACCCACGGTAGAAAGTACCACCAACAGATACACGCCCACCACGATTGTCATTGCGATCAATATTGATTTTGGAACATTCTTGTTGGGATTCTTAACCTCTGATACCATAAAAGCAATTGCTACGATAGATCCATATCCTACCATCGCTGTTGGTACAGCTTTCAAAAACCCGGTGGATCCCCCTGCGCCTTGCGTAAAGAATGGTACTATACTCCCCGCATCCCAGCTTCCTCCAAAAAACGCCACACAGATATAGATAATCAGTGTCAGGACCAGGCATATTACCAGAATATTATTGGCCTTCCCGGATACGGTAATCCTTAGAACATTTAATATAAAGCATATGGCAATTGCTATTAGTGCCATTGGAATCTGTAAATTTGCAAAAACAGGAAAACTGACCCCCAAATAGGTGGATACATAGATCGCCGCAAAAGCAATTGCTACAATATTAGCGTTAATGTAGCCCCAGGTAGAGATCCATCCCCATAGCTTTCCCGTCCTTTCTGTCTTCCCCAACGCTTTGGAGGGAAATACAAAAACGCCTCCGGACTTGGGAAATATCGTTGATAGTTCTGCTACCACCAATCCATAAATCAGCATGATCACTGCTGCCAAAGCCCAGGAAAGCACTGCGGAAGGTCCCGCCTTATACATTGTCAACCCCGATAAAGAAAATATAGCACTGCCAATCATACCACCCACAATCATTGTAACGCATGAAAGCAAACCCAAAGACCCGTTCTGATTATTATTTGACATAGCTCATCACGGACGGCAAACGATTTGTCGCTTACCGTACCTTCTCCCTTCGATTTTCATCTTTTCAATTTCAGCCAATACATTTCATAAAACTACTTTACTTCTGCTAATCCGTCCCTTAAAACTTGACTACAATACGATAAGAAGTAGGCTTGATTGCTTCTTGAAAAGCCCGGTCAAGTTCTGCAAACGGTATAACTTCGGAGATCAGCAATGATACATCAACCAGATGGAAGGAGATTAATCTGGTTGCCGTCAGAAAATCCTTTCTCTGAGGGTTGACCGCTCCGGTAATGATCTGCTCTGTGGAATGAATTTTATTCGGACTAATGGAAATAGGATTATCCGGGTGGAAGGAGGAATAGAATACCACCCTTCCTACTTTCCCAGCCATTTGCACCGCCTTCTCGGCGATTTCCGAAATTGCAACCGTACAGAAAACAACATCTGCACCACGAGACTCCGTTAATTCCTTGATTTTTGCAACAACATCAACCTCTGCAGAATTAATCACAATATCCGCACCAAGTTTCTTCGCTATCTCCAGTCTGTCCTTGTCAACTTCACATGCGATTACCCTTGCTCCACTCAACTTAGCCAGTTGGATATGGAAGGCACCCATAATCCCTACTCCAATTACAACAACGTCATCCCCCAACTCTACCTTTGCTTTTCTCACACTATGTACACAACAGGCAAGGGGCTCTGAGAGTGCCGCATGTGTCAGATTGACATCCGGCTCCATCTTGTATATGTTCTCGGCCTCCACCAGCATATACTCAGAAAGTCCTCCCGGCCCTCCAATCCCTTCATGTGTTTCTGCGATAAAGGAAACCACGCACTGATTTTCATTTCCGTTTCTGCAGTAATAGCATTCTCCACAGGAATTAAGCAGACGAACCGCAACTTTATCTCCGCTTTTAACCGCCTTAACCTGTTCTCCCACGGCCTCTACTGTTCCGGATACCTCATGTCCTCCTGCGAAGGGGTATCGCTTCATCACACCATTATACACCCTTTGCTCTAATGTACAGATCGCGCAGGAATCCACTTTAAGCAAGACTTGCTTTCCTGTCGGCTCTTTCTTATGGGCATTTGAGATACTTACTTCCTTCACATCTGAGATTACACTAACTTTGTATGTATTCATATTTGCCTCCGTTCTGCTGTCTTCTATCAAATCGATGATACACCGATCTAACCTATCATCTTTCTATTCATTTCCTTTAGGGCAGCTTCCACACTGCAATCCTCATGAATGAGCTTGGCGATAGCAGCAGTATACCCCACCGGATTCTCATGGCCCCAGATGTTGCGCCCCATTGCAATTCCTGCCGCCCCGGCATCAAGCGCATCCCGGATCTCCTGCAACAGCTGCTGTTCCGGTACCTTTTTTGCTCCTCCAAGGATAACGACAGGTGCATAAACGCTTTGCGTCAGCTGTCGGAAGCTCTCCATATCACCGGTATAATTCGTCTTGACTATATCTGCGCCCAATTCCACACTTTGTCTGCAGGCGAAGTTGATATTCTCCGGTGTTCTGGAATCCTCTGCCTTCTCAAACCCCCTAGGAAGTGCTTCCGCAGTTACCGGGAGTCCCCACTTGTGGCTATCCAGAACCACCTTGGAGAGATCACTCAATATCTCGTGTTCAAACTTTGATCCGGGAAAACTCATGGTTATTACTGAATCCGCACCAAGACGCAGGGCATCCTCAGCTGTAGCCACAATACAAGTTGGTTTTGAATGGTCTCCCAGGAAGGATACGCCACCATCAATTCTTAATATGATGCCTTTGCCCAGAAAAGATTCGGCAAACTTATCTGCCATACCGACTGTAGCTAAAAATGCATCTGCTCCCGCAGAAGCGATATCCCGGATTAATTGCCTGGGATTTTTCATGGCCGGTAATACATTAAAATTGCTGCCATGATCCATAGCCATGATAAATGTTTTACCATCCGGTTGAAAAATATGATTCATTCGATGTGTTACATTACCCATATCCTAATCTCCTTTGATTTAATTCTACACCTTCGCAGTAATGGAATGCATATGAATACGAAACCCCAATAGTATCATATGTAACTTGCAATTACATTTGTTATGTGTTACAAATATATTAGCATATTACATATGTTCAGTCAACAACTAATTGACAGCTACAATATTTCCTGCAATATCCACATGAATTACATACGATTTTTGTGTATATTGCCATATTGGATTGCTTGTCCCTCTAGAAAGGAGCTTGTTATGTCGCAATTTGGTTCTGTTTTGCACACCCCAGCCTTTGTTACCGGCCGTGGATCAATATCTTTTATTTCTTCTCTAAAGAAAAAGAGGATTGGCGTTATTCGAGGTGGAAGAAGTTTCAATGACACCCTCAGGACTAAGCTGGAGCAGATAGCGGCGGATAGCGGCGCAAAGATATGTTATCTGACCAGTATAAGGCAGGAGCCATACATTGAGGATATCTTTCAATGTATGGATGCGGTTCGATCCTTCGAACCGGATATGATATTAGCCGTGGGAGGTGGAAGTGTACTTGATACCGCCAAGGCAATTCATTTGTTTTATGAGAACCCCGAACTGACCTTCGAGGCCTCCCTGCGTCCCTTTACTCTCCCGAGACTGGGAAAAAAAGCTGTCCATGTGGCAGTTCCCACCACCTGCGGAACCGGTTCGGAAGCAACCAGCGCAGCAGTATTTATTGACCCCGTCACCAAAACCAAAAAATTGCTGCTGGATCATACCATCATTCCTCACTATGCCATTCTGGACGCAGATACCACAGATTCCCTTCCCATACCGATTCTTCTTTCCACCGGAATGGATGCCCTTACCCATGCAATTGAAGCCTCTACCGCAAAGAATGCTTCCCCTCTGTCAAAAGCCATTGCATTAGAAGCCGCCCTGGACATCCTTGAACAATTGCCGACAGCAGCGGCGGTATCATTAACAAAGCAAAGCAGCGCAGCCAGAGAGGGTTTATTGACAGCATCTGCCTTGGCGGGAATGGCCATCACGAACTCCTGTACCGGTCTTGCACATTCCTATGACCATCCGGGACCGGTATTTGGAATTCCACACGGATTGGTCTGCGGATTAATGCTGCCCTACACAATGAAATTATGTGGCCCCCATCCCTCCTATGCTACCCTGGCAAGACGTCTGGGTTATGCTGGAAATGAGACAGAGCTTTCCGAACAACTTTGTCATCATCTGCTTCAATTTTACAGAAATTTTCAGTTAAAGACTTCCTTTCAGGAATTGGGTATTGACAAAGCAGCTTACGAAGGGCAGATGAAGAACTGGGCCAAATTGTCCATATCGGCTATGGCAACGGCGCTTTCTCCCGCAGAAATGACAGAGGAAAAGGGGATAAGACTTTATGAGGCTTGTTATTATGGTGACTGGCATGGTTTAGTCCCGACTGCTTCTCCGCTCTTATAAGCACAAAAAGGGTATGCAAAAAATTCATTTGCCTTGATAAGATAACAAATGAATTATTGTTGCATACCCTTTCTCTCATAAGTGGTATCTGATTAATCCGATGTGTATTGTTTTTCTATTTCCACAGCAATGCGCTCCAGCGCCACAGCAGTTTTAAGGTCCGTAATTAAACTGTTAATATAACCGCCTCTGAGTGCACCCAGAATTGCATGCAGCTTTCCTTCCCCTCCTGCGATTCCTATTCGTAACGGGATATTCATATAGTCCTCCAATTCAACGGAGATTACTTTTTTGTTCAGACCATTGAAAATGCTGCTCCCATTTTCATCAAAATAGTGAGAGCAGATCTCCCCTACAATATTACTCTGCTGTAAGTTGAGATAATCATGCTCATCTATCAAGCTGGTATTCATAAAATATGGCTTGTCCTTTACATTGCCGATACCGACAACAGCAATGTTGCAGCTCTTAATGATATGATAGGCATCAATAAAAAAAGGCTCCTCGAACAAAGCCTCTTTAAATTTACTGTTATGCACCAAAACCGGGGCATAAAGATAGCTTGCCTTTGCGTTGATTTTCGTTGAAAACCGGTGTACAATATCATCCACATTTGTCTGGATGTTATCGTAATTCCACCCGCCAAGCAGTTGGGTTACCGTAACATTCTCCTGTCCGATGGATTGCATATGATTTACCAGAGCAGAAACTGCCTGTCCTCTTGAAAATCCGATAATATCATTATCTCTGATTACTTCTGCCAGATAATCCCCTGAGAGAATCCCCAATGCATCATAAAGATCCTCCTCATTCGTTTCCACAATGCGAACGTCGCGCAACTCATACAATTTTTCTAGATTCCGTTCCAAATCATACTGCTCTTCATGAATCCCGTGGATTGTGATTTTCACAATCCCCAACTCTTTGCATCTATTTAATATACGGTTAACCCGTGGCCGTGACATGTTTAATTTTTGAGCAATTTCATCCTGAGTCATGCCCCGCTTATAATAGTAATAAGCAATCCGAATATATTCATTACTGTCGTAAGTCAAAGATACTCCTCCCCTCAATGCTCCGTCATTATCAGGAAACATATTTTACCTATATTTTATCGGATATGGATATGATACGCAACAACTAATTCTATGCCTCATGAAACCGTAGTTGCGGTTCTCCCTCATATCGTTTTCCGACGCTCTTCTTCAGATCACATACGAATAAAATGAATCATCTTTCACTATTTTCTTCATGAAATCCACATTCTATTAATGCAATTAATTCTTCTGCAGCCACCTGCTCGTCCTCACCATCCACCGCAAGCTCAACTTTTGTTCCCTGCCCGATTCCCTCAGCCAGCAGACGCACAATAGATTTTGCGTTTACTTCTTCACCATCATTCTCCATTTTTCGGATGGTAATTTTACTATTATATTTTTTTGCTGTTTTAACAAGTTCAGAGGCGGGTCTGGCATGCAACCCGGACTTATTAATAATCCTTGTCTGTTTTATAATCATGTGATTTACCTCCGTTAATTATTCTCTTTTTATTATAATAACATAATATTATCAGATCGTATATCTGTTCATGGGAGGCTTTTTTACTCCGGGCCTCATAACTTGAATTTACTGACAGACTCTTGCATTTCTCCGGCAAGATCCGACAGACTTTCACTCGAATGCGCGATTTCGCTCATGGAAGCCGTTTGTTCTTCAATTGAAGCGGTTGCCTCCTGCGTACTTGCCGCATTCTCCTCCGAAATTGCAGACAGGTTTTCTATAATACCCACAATTTCATCTTTCTTTATTCCCATTTCCTTACTGGAATCATTTAAAATATTGATCAATTTCTTCAGCTTACCGATTGCTCCTGCAATTCCATCAAACTTTGTACTTGTTGAATCTACGCTTACTGACTGTTCTTTCAGATTATCGCTCACCTCATCCATGGTCTTTACGGCGTATGCACTTTTTCCTGTTAATTCTTCGATATCCTTAATAATTTCAACAGTAAAATTATTCGACTGTTCCGCCAGCTTTCTGATCTCATCTGCAACCACTGTGAATCCTCTGCCTGCTTCACCCGCTCTTGCCGCTTCAATTGCCGCATTTAATGCCAGTAAATTCGTCTGACTGGCAATGTTTAAAATCATCTGACTGGCTTTATCAATCTTTGATGCACTGGAGTTGGTCTCCAAAATGACATTGCGAATTTCTCTGGAGGTCTTATCCGTTCGTTCTGTCTTATGTACCAATACATCCAGGATCTCAAAACCTTCATTCTTTAATTTCTCTACTTCCTTCGTTAAATCATTCAATTCTTCCATCAAATTTTGATCGTTCTCAATCAGATTGCCAAGCAATTCAATCTCACTCACACCCTTTTCGGTATCATTCGCCTGATCTGCTGCTCCTGTGGCAATATCCTGAACTGCACCTGCCACTTCATTTGCCGCGACCACTGCCTGCTGACTGGTCGATGTTAATTCTTCCGAAGAAGCTGCGATATGTTCTGCGGATCGTGCAATATGTTCCACCAGAAACCTTAAGTTCTTTTGCAATGTCAGCGCAGCTTTCGCCATAATTCCGATTTCGTCAGCTCTATGTTCATAAACCGATACCTTATGATTTTTCTCCTTTGTCATATCATACTGCGACATATTATCCAGTATCTCTACGATATTTGTAATTGGTTTTGATATGGATTTCCCCAGAAATACAGCAGTGCCAACACCTGCTGCGATAAATAGAAGCGAGCATACCATCAATATTTTTATCAGCCGATTCACGCCTCTGGTGATCTGGTTCAGTGGAGCACCCAGTCCCAATACCCAGTCCGTGTTGGGGATCACAGTTATACTCGCCACCTTTTCCATGCCATTAAGGCTGTATTTTACTACTCCGTTGTTACCAATGCCCAATTTCTGTAATTGCGTTCCAAAGCTCTTAAATATCCCATCGTCATCAATATCAGCTATTACATTCTTCTGTTCCAATACGTAATTTTTATTTGGATGCGCATAAAAGCCTCCATCACTGCCGACAATAAACGCATTTCCATCTTCACCGAAGGTCATTTGCTCCACGATCTCATTAAGAGATGCTCCGTCTCTTCTGGCAATCAAAACGCCAACCACCTTATCCTGGATTTTTAATGGTGCGGCAAACATAATTACTGTACTGTTCGTCACCTTACTGATCAACACGTCGGAGAAGCAGGCCTCACCCTTTAATGCTTTTTGTACATATTCCCGGTCACTCAGATCAGCCTCATTGCCACCAACAGCATACCTTGCATATCCACTCGTATCGGCAATCGCCATATCAAGATACCCCAGTCCCTCTGCTTCTTTGGCAAGCAGTTCCAACTGTTGATCCAGTTTCATATTGCTAATGCGGTTTGCCATCTGCCCTAGAACACCGGTTCGTGCCTGTAATCGGGCATCAATATAATTCGCCCCCTGCTTTGCTGCCTCCACAAGACCATTTTGCGCCTCTTGATATGCAGTATTATAACTTAGTGTCAACGCGATTGCTCCTACTCCTCCCGCAACCAGCAAAACCAGTACTCCGACAAATAGTGCTATTCTATTTGACAGTTTCATATTCATTTCCTCCTTATTCATTTGTATAGCTTTCCCTATTTCTTCAAGTAAATGAGTACGCGATAATAGAGACCTGCTTATTCCTCAGGTTTCATCTAGTCATTTTATTTGATTTTTCTTTTGGGTTTAAGGTAAGATACAATAAATTATCGCAAAAAAAGAACTGCAGCATACAGCCACAGTATAAGAATAAACAGCTCATTCTCTTTTCTACTTTGGCAGCCGGACGATCATAGTACATAGCAGCACCTTAGATTCACAGCTTTGCGTCCTTACTTTTCAATAAGTTTGCCATTATCATTGTATTGGTACATTATACGACATTATTAGACATATTTCAACTGGTAGTACCAATATTTTTAATAATCTTTTTCTGACTCACACTATTCTTTTCGTATTCACAAATCCCAAGCTTTTCATGGGACACCCATGGATACACTGACCGCACCGATAGCATCTCTCCTCGTTCCACTCCCACTTTTTTTCTTCGCGACTTACAGTAATGGCTTTAGCTCTACACCTTTCACACTTCCCGCAATAGGAGCATTGCTTCAAATCATTTTGCAAATCACCTTTTCTTTTGGCATATTGTCTCATTAAATGTCCAAATAAGTTATTCATTTTCTCTCCTTATCAAAACTGACAACTTGATTGCCCTTCTCACTGATACATCGGCGATTAAGTTAGTTTAGTGAATATTGTTTCCTAGAAACAATATTATCATTAATTCACCCTTTCGTCAATATTGTTTCTTGGAAACAATATTTTTCAATACAAATTCCTTATCCTATGTTATACTTATATAAGGTAACTACAGGTGAAGGAGGCAGTATTGTGTTGAGACATTCGGAGGCCATCCCCGATTCTAATAATGAAATAAGCAGAGAACTTCTAATGAAAAAAATAATGACGAATTTATATGATTTGATACAGAAACATGTATCTGAAAATGATGAAGAGAAGAAGTGGATCCTTCAAAAGTGCAAGGATCCTATATTATTGAAACACATGAGTTCCATGACGGGAACGATGCTTCATGTTCTGGATGCCATCGGGAGACTTGAACCGGTAAACAGCATCCTCATATCTAAGGACACTGGTATTCCCAAGGGCACCGTATCCAAAATTATTCCCAAATTGCTTGATAAAAAATTGATCATAAAAGAAGGTTTGCCGTATAATAAGAAAGAGTTTATCTTCCATATCACTCCCCTTGGTAAGGAAATCTTTATACTGCATCGTGCTTTGCACGAGCAGACCGAGGCAGGCATTAACCTTATCCTGAGTCATTATAACAGTCAGGAATTGAGCCTATTTAATCAAATTCTTAGGGACTTATGCAAGCTTACCTGGTCGGAGGAAGGAATATCAAATACAAACCAATTGAAAAAATCTTTATAGAAACAATTTATCAGCATCACCGATAAATAATCATAACAAAAACTGCCACAAGATGAAAACAATAATTCCATATTATGAAACTATCACATTGGTTTCATCAATACCTCCCATTTACTTCGTATTTTCGTGTTCAAAGCGTCTAAATTCTTCATTTATATAGTAATTTATTACATTATGATTTCAAATATCCATTCAAAAATATTCTTAATATTTCCTCATGCTCAGGTCTAAAAAAGCCGCCACGCAACCCTAAGGTCATGTAACGGCTTTCAGTTTTGTCTTAATCTACTGTGTAAGGCATTAAAGGGATGTGAACTGATAGAAATTTATCAGGCTCCACCCAGCTTCATCTGCCTCTATTTCCTACCTTCTCTCATAGCCCTGCTTTTCATCAGGGCTCAGCAATCTTCACCCTTTGACTTGCAAATCGTGTAAAAGGTCGTGTAAATATCCTTTTAATCTCTTTTAACGGTTCTAATATAGTATTTCTTCTGATTATATACCTCGTGAAATATCACTGCATCTTCAACAATTTCGTATATTATCGTATAATCCCTGTAGAACCACTCACGGATATATTTATCATTTAAATCCGGTACCTTAATCCCATCATAGGGTTATCTGAAAGCTTTTTAGCTTCTGCCCTTATCTCGTCAATAAACGAAAATGCTCTTGTAATATTATTCTCCGCTATATATGCCCAGATATTATCTAAGTCCTCCAGTGCGTCCTGTGACCATTCTAATCGCATTATAGCTCCTTATACATTTCCTTCTTTTTAGAAAAGTACTCCGCTACTTCATCATCTGATACGGTTCCCTCTGATTTACAGCGTTCCCTGCTATGCTCCAAGCGTATTAACATATATAGACGATTAAGGATTTCCGTCTCATCTTTTACATCATCGGAAATCGTATTCAGGCGTTCCATAATCGCTGATTTTGCATTACTCATAATAATCGCCTCTCTTTCTATCCTCAAAGTATATCACAGTCAATTTCACTAAGCAATACTATAATATTCGACGATTTAACATCTAAATCTACCTGAATGGATGTCAACATTAAGTCAAGCTTTCCTTTACCTTTTTACATTAATATCATGGCTATCACTTTGCATTGCTCCAGATTACTCTTTTTATAATGATATAAAATCACATCATAGTCCTGCTCACTAAGTTGGTAATAGAAACCTTGATACGGCATAATAGCTTTCTGCTCGACATCATGACATTGACTTGATAGAGGTCAGTGCATCTCACCTTTGATATAATATTTTATAGAAAAGATTTCAGAAGAATAATTAAACAAATTCTTATTAATATCATAATACTTAAAAGTTTGAAGAGTTTGAAGATTACTAATTTCAACTTCTTCTTTAAATCTTCCAGCTTCCTTTGCAATATCAATAATAACTATCTTATCATTAATTCTTACTAAAATAAGATCATTCTTAACAGAGCTTTCACCATATACAATTGGGTATAATCTAACAGCTTCAACAGAACTTATAGTTCTTAATGCTGCAATAGCGACTTTTACTACATACTTATCAAGTGTTCCTTTTTCAGGATTTTTAAACACACCATATGCTGTAGTTAAATTTGGATAATCTCTTGAAAAGGTCATCCACTCTAAATCTTTGTAGTATTCATCATTCACATAATAAGTATTTAAAACACTTATTAGTATTGCATTAACTTTTTCTTCCTCACTGGTGTATTTTTTTGAGATATTATCATAATATGTTTTAAATTCTTTCCATTGAGCATTAGAAAATTCGTTAGGTTTACCAGTTGCTTTTTTCCAATCAATTCTGTTAATGATTAAATCATTTTCTTTTTTATTAGCTTTAGCTGTTTTAGTACTTAAAGTAGAGGTAACCTTTATTGCTTCTATTTTATTACCGTTATAAGAAATTTTCTTGTAAGCAGAAACGTATGAAGCAGGCACTACTAATATTGGTCCATCTTCCCCAGTAATATCACATAGTATTTTAGGTAACTTTCCTTTAAAGATAATTAATAAAACATCGTTTCTAACCGAATATTCTTCTAAACAAGTAATCGATGATGGTAATGTTAACTCATTAAGGATTGAAACAAAATCATTATGTCCTTTACCATATACACAATTTGCAAATGCATTTGCCAGAATCTTTTGAATTCCATTTTTCACAGAAACTTTTTTACCTAGATTTGCTGCAAGAACCAGAGATTTTCCATCCTTTGTATATATAACATTAGAAACTGAAGCAAATGTAACATTGTCCTTGCTCACAGTTAGTACGGTTAAATATTGGTTGTAACGCATTGAAAAAGGATCAATCTTTGCAACATTTTTTGTAACATTAACTTCTTTTACATTTGTCCCTCTAAGAGTATCAGATCCAATTTCAATTAATGAGTCAGGGAAAGTAACAGATTCCACCTTTTTATTGTAAAAAGTTCCCTCAGTTCTTGTTACAGTATATGTCACTTTGTTATAAGTGATCTTTTCCGGAATTACCACTATACTATCGCATTGTGTATCATCGATGTTACCATCTTTGTCAAGTATGTAGCTTCCAACTACGCTTACAGTAGTTTCATCCTCATTAACTGCAAATAATAACCGGCCTACAGAAGTATCCGCCTCAGCTGTCTGGTGTGTATAAAATTTTATGTCTGAGTCAAAAAACCAATCCCAACTATCTGCTTTAGCTTTCGTAGGTGCAATTGTTACCAAAACTGTTAGTGCAATAATCATAGAAAAAAATCTTTGGGTCACTTTTTTCATATCTTGTCCTCCCTTGTATAATAATCATCCTTAACCATGATATTTGATATTGGGAATATATTCAATATATCTATTTGATTTTTACCTAATATCTCTTTCCTGAGAGCAATTTTCAAGTGCTAAGAAATGCTAGGCCGCTTAATCTCTGCTGCTTATGCACTTTGCGTAAATATAGTTAAAATGATTATAAGAATATTAAGAATAATTAAGGTAAAAACTACGTATTCATGATTCATTCTCACCTCGCTTTTCTGCACAATAAAGACATGCTCAAATTGAACTTTGCTGCTAATACCTCATCTTTGTTATCAGAAAAAACCATTCTAGGTTATCGCTATTACTTCCTTCAACCTCTGAACTGCTTTCTATCGTTTCATCATTATTGTTTAAAACTGCGCGATTGCCGTAAAGGCATAGATTTCCACTGTCACCTTATGAATATATCTCCTTTGCAAGCCTCCGATATAGAAGTTCCAACAATATATGGAATTGTTTTTTAACACCCTTGTTATTGATTACACAGAGCACAACATTTCTATAATATTTGTACTTTCCTCTTTCACACCTTAAAAGCATACAAAAAGCCGCTACACACCAGGATGAGCAATTTCACCCAAGTCATGTAACGGCTATTTTCAATTCACATTTGCAAGTCGTGTACAAGTCGCGTAAATCGACTTTCCCAACCGCTGCAACCCTCTAGCAAAACAAGGGCTTAATCCACTGTATAAGGCATTAAAGCGATGTGTCTTGCTCTCTTTATAGCTACTGTTAAAGCTCTCTGATGCTTTGCGCAGTTTCCGGTAATCCTTCTGGGAAGAATCTTACCTCTTTCAGATACATATCTCTTTAACTTATTAACATCTTTATAATCAATTCCTGTATGATTCTTGTCAGCACAGAAAACGCAGACCTTCTTTCTTCTACGTCCGAATGTCTTCTTTCTCATTGGGGAATCGCCTTTATCATCTCTCTTGTTAAATGGCATATTTAAGACCTCCTTATCCAATTTTATTTATCTGATCAAACTAATTCTAATTAAATGGCAACTCTTCGTCTATACCATCCGGGATATTCATAAATCCATCCCCCATTGCCGAACTTGGTTCCGGTCTGAAGCTTGTGTTGTGGTTACCACTTTGGATACTGCCATCAGAACTTCCCTTGCTTTCAGCAAATTCTACTTCTTCTACAACAACATCCGTTGTGTAGACCTTCTGTCCGTCTTTATTCGTATAACTGCCCGTCTGAATTCTGCCGACAGCCACCATCTTCATACCCTGCTTGAAGTACTTCTCCACAAATTCTGCCTGTTTGCCAAAGCTGACACAACCGATAAAGTCTGCTTCTGAAGTCTCTCCCGCTCTTCTGAATCTGCGATCTACCGCTAAAGTAAATCTTGCTACTGCGGTTGAGCTATCTCCCTGAGAATATCTCACTTCAGGATCTCTTGTCAGACGACCCATTAATATTACTTTATTCATAAATAACTACCTCCCTTTACTCTCGCCTTAGGGTAGTAATCAACAAGACGAATTCTTTGTACATTCTATCTCGTATTATGCATCTTTTCTAATGCACAGGTATCTGATTACATTTTCCATAATACGAATTCTTTGTTCGATTTCGTTAGGAACTGTAGCATCAGCGTCGAAATGGATGAAATAGTAGAAGCCTTCCTTCATTTTCTGAATTTCGTAAGCTAATCTTTTCTTTCCCCAGTCATCAACATTAGTAATTGTTCCACCGAATCTGGTAACAAGATCTTTTACTGCTTCTAATGCTGCGTTTCTGGCATCATCCTCGATTTTTGCATTAACAACTAAGGCTAATTCATATTGATTCATAGTTGTGTAGCACCTCCTTCTGGTCTCTGGCCCTTTTCTAACACTATTCAACTGACGAAGTGGTTAAAATAGTATTTAAAGAGCAAGGAATTTTTTAGTATAACATATCACAAGTAGATATATTAACATAAATAAGGCAATTATACAACCTCTTTTTTCTAATTCATATATCCTTATCAATTTTTACTGAATTCACTTCTATTATTCATACAGACTGCTGTAATCTATCAGTCGTTTCTGTAAAAGCGACAGAATATCCTCCGGCTCCATATCCTTAGCCATGTCCACGTTGATCACGACGGGAGGCAAATTCAAATAGATATTCTTCTTAATCTGTCTTCTCTTTCCGATTGTGAATTTTGATATAAAACCATCCATATTTTTCGGTATGACGGCGATTGCTTCAGAATTATATATCTTTATGATCTGGAATTCTTTGATATCATCATAGGCAATAAAACCAACACCGCCCAGGGATGAATTGTCCACCACCCCATCTCTGGTAATTGTAAGAAGGGTCTTCACATCTGTCACCCTGATTACCCCTCTGATGAAGGCCATAAGAAATATAAAAACAGCTGTTAATCCCGGCAGCCAGAAATTCATCTTCTTTCCCATAAATCCATAGATCATAACTGCAGCTGCAGCTAAAAGTAAGAACAGACTTGCCATCGCAAACGCAAATGCTTTATAATTTGTTTCTTCTATCACAATATCTCCCACAGATAATCCCCCCTGAATACCGAACACTAATTCCCCTTTTATTGTACCAAATTACATAGTTATTGCAAGTCATAAACGATGATAATTTGTTGATTTTTTGTCATTGTAACAGTATATGGAAATATTTTTTTCTCTTCGTAAAAATAAGGAAGGAAAAACAGCGCCGGTTTAACCCCATGTTGTTTTTTCTTCCTTATCCTTACTGTAACATAATTCCTTAACAATTATTATCCCTCGTTCTATGAAAACAATTTTTGATAGTGTTCAATGCACTCCCCAATGATTTGCACTGCACTGTCAGGACCACCAAATTCATTAACCGCTGTCTCCTTATTCTCAAGCTCCTTATAGACACTGAAGAAGTGACGCATTTCATTAAAGATGTGCTTTGGCAGTTCACTAATATTAGTATACATATTATACGTAGGATCATTGTAGGGAATTGCAATAATCTTCTCATCTCCCATGCCATTATCAATCATATTCATAACGCCGATGGGATAGCATCTGACCAGAGACATCGGTTCAATGGCTTCTGAGCAAAGCACCAGTACATCCAATGGATCTTTGTCATCTCCATAGGTTCTGGGGATAAATCCATAATTGGCCGGATAATGGGTAGAGGTATACAAAATTCGATCCAATATAATTAACCCTGTCTCCTTATCCAGCTCATACTTCTTCTTGCTTCCTTTGGAAATCTCTATTACTGCAACAAAATCAGTTGGTTTGATACGATCCGGATTCATGTCATGCCAAATATTGCCCATAATTCTTCCTCTTTTCTGCACTGCCTGCGAAACAAGATGATCCGGCAAGTCATTTGACTTGTCGTGAAGCCGAAATTTGCCCTGCAGTACAAAAGCAAACTCCTTTCATCTTGATCTCTGTTTTTACCAGTATGACGATTACAGTTTATTATAATCGATTTTTCCTGATTTTAAAAGTTTAAATTCCTGAAAAGAGTGTCACAGTTTCTTTTTTCCAAAGATTTTGATTGCCGAGATGAGAAATCCAACAGTGAAAATAATAGTACACCACATTGGTTTTATGAATTCCTTCGGATCAACACTTCCTTGTATAAGTCCCATATTCCCGGTGACAAGAACTATCGGATGATATTCCGCTACTATTTGGAAACCTGCTGTTGATATTAATATAATTAATACCATTGCCGAGAGAATTAAACCTCCGAAACTTCCACTTGTCACACTGCTGGCCAGAAGGATCAGCGAGATAATCAAGATGCCGAACATCCAGACGCATAATAAAGAAAGAAACAGATGCTCAACCTTCGTATCCCGGAAAAAGTATAGGGAGTATACATAGTTTGTCAATGCCGCCAGCACAAAACTGATGGTCCATAATACCACGGCCGCAGCAAATTTGGATAGGATTACAGTTTGTCTCGACAACCCCTTAGCCAGAATATTAATTAACGTGCCTTTGGTTAATTCGTTGGAAAGTATCCCTCCGAATATCAGAAGCAGTATGATCATTCCCATTTGATTTATGTTTTTGAAAAATTGACCATACGCATCAAAAATCGTCGGTTCCGGCAGGGTGATTACCATCCCGTTCATCTCCATCCCCGATAAGAGCTTTGGAAGCAGCTTTGCCATCAGAGGACTCATCATTCCAAACAGAAAAAATACCGCCAGCATAATAAAACATTTATAGGTTCTTATCTGCTCCATGAATTCTTTCTTAATAAATGCCGCCATGCTTCTCATGTTACCACCTCCAGAAAAATATTCTCCAGGGTAGGCTCCAGTATTTCGTATCGAATGACCGGTATTTCCTCTCGCACCAGCAGTCCCAGTATCTCTTTCCCCGAAGAAATTGCATTTCCCATGTGAACCTCTATTTTATTCTCCTTTACCACGGTTTCTGTAACAAATGGGAGCATTCTCAGCTTCTGATTCATCCGTTCCAGATATTCCATGCCTGCCGGCTCAATTTGTATGATATCCCCACGACCGGTACTTTTGATGTCGGATACGGAGCCTTCTAAAACAAGACTCCCCTGATTCAAAACTCCGATACTGTCACAAATCCGCTCTACATCCGAAAGAATATGCGTGGAAAACACAATGGTCGTATGCTGTTTTGCCACATGCAGAATATCCAGAATCTCTTTTCTACCCACCGGATCCAGGGCCGAAGTCGGCTCGTCACAGATTAATAGCCGAGGCTCATTCAGCAGTGCCTGTGCTATTCCCAGACGCTGTTTCATCCCCCTTGAAAACCCTTTAATTCGACGGTTCACACCTTCCAGCCCGACAAGAGACAGGAGTTCTTCCTTCTTCCTGTTGATCTGTGCTTTACTTAATCCTGTCAGTTCACCGCAAAGATTAAGATATTCTCCAGGTTTCATATATCCGTAAAATTCCGGTACATCCGGGAGATACCCGATAACGCGGTTTGTCTTCGTATTACCATAGGAGACCTTTTCATTGCAAACAAGGATCTCACCCTTGGTAGGAGCCAGGAATCCAAGAATCATCTTCATAGTGGTAGTTTTGCCTGCCCCGTTTCTCCCGATGAACCCAAACACGGAATGCTCTTTCACTGTGAAGTCCAGGTTCTTAATTACCTCTAATTCTCCAAATTGTTTCGAAACACCTTTTAACGTGAGGATCTCCATCCAATCCCACCTTTCTATTTCTGAAAGCCCTTTTCTTCGTCCGGTAAAACAAGTCAAAGTCCATCCTGTTATTCTTCGCCCCTGCCCACTGTAAAATACAAGATAGGACCGATATACTGTATTAAAATAACCAAAACCAGCCATATGGCCATATTACCAAATTTATACTTCCTATGTTTTAAAACGTGTACCACGGCTATGATCATCAGTGCCAGCTGCAAAATAATCACGGGTATTAAAACCGGAAGATATTCTTTCAATTCCTCCATTAATACTGCTCCTTTCTAAAGAACACTCCATATTCTTTTCTCATCCTGACCATAGTTACTTTGACTATTCTCTTTCCAACGTCCTGATTATTTTCTGAAAGCGTTCCTCCTGTGCCAGCCCTTGAAAAGCCGGGTTCAGGCTGACAATATCCTTCAAATCCTTCCAGATCAGTTCCACACTTCGGGGTGTGTTTGCGTCAATTCCCGATGAAGCAAAATAATCTTCTATCTCATCAAAATAATCGTTCCCTTTTAAGTAAAAATGCTTCTTATCAATATGCTTTACCAGATTTACAAATTGCTCAAGTGCGTCCAGCGCTTTTCCCTTCTGTCCCTGTGTCATAAATAATGCTGCTGCACTCAGATGTACTTTGAATAAGACAGAGGGGTTCATCTGGTCTACCTGAAACAAAATGCTCAGCTCCAAAAACCTGAAATAATATGCTTCCATCCGATCCGGCTGATCCGCATACAACTGCAAAAAATCTGTACAGGAATCTATCAGCTCCATCAGATTGCGGTATACATATCCCTGCAGCAATTCCCTTGCCTTTTTGTTATCTCCCTTCATCTGATAGGCCTTGATTAATAAGGAATCAGCAGACATCATGGATTCACTTAATTTCTCAAGAATGTCCACCGCATCTGCCGCTTGATTTAGCATAAGATAACACAGTGCCTGATATTGAAGTACTTCCTTCACCAGGATAACCTCATCACAGGAGTTCTCCACCCTTTGAAACAGCTGTAATATCTCATAAATCACTTCATTCTTTCTTTCCAAGGAATCAGTCTGCGCCAAATGGTTAATCAGAAGCAGTCCAATCTGAACCTGCAGCTGCCAGCAGGAATAATACTCCTTCAGATATTTCTTACATAACTCATAAACGTCTTCAAATGGCTCATGTACAAATTGTTCGGCCAGGCTGTGATATAGTTTTCGAATGTCCTCCTTTAACATCTGAGGCTCATATCCGATCAACTCATCCACGCTGATATTAAAATAGGAAGCAAGAACAGGCAGTAATAATATATCCGGATAACTCTGTCCGGACTCCCATTTGGATACGGCAGGCTTTGATACCCCCAGATGATGTGCCAGCTCCTCCTGTGTCAGTCCTCTCTCTTTTCTCTTCCTGGCTATTTTATTTCCCAACTGAATCGTGACCATGCGCTCCTTCCTCCTGTTTATTCTTGACTACAGATTTTTATTCTTAGCTCTTTATTTTGAATCTTTTAAATTTAATCGATATAAACCGGTTTTCTATCCCTATTCTTTGTTACAACTCTATTTTACTGTTATCTTTGTTCAAATACAATGGATCCACAGTAAACTTTGGTAGATTTAGTTAACCATCAGTTAACATAGCAACAATGCTACGCCAATCTGAAAAGCAGGCGGTAAAGAACTACGGTAAGGAAATCAACACAAAAACAGACTGTCTCCCCTGCCCATATCTGCCGGCATTCGGGAAACAGTCTTTACTCCAGTTTTAATTCACATTGTTCTATGCGGGCTGATTAGGACTAACTTAATAGATACTTCCTAAATTATTTAACGGCCACAACCTCCAGACTGCTTTTCCTTCAATCTCAGTTTGGTCAATCAGGCCAAAATCCCGGCTATCCATACTATTCTCCCGGTTATCTCCCATCACAAAATATTCATGTTCAGGAATTGTAATTGGAAAAGTTGTCTGAAAGGGAGCTGTTTCTCCCACCACATAGGACTCATCATATAACGCTCCGTTAATGTAGACATTCCCGTCCCGGATATCAATCTGATCTCCCGGAACGCCGATGATTCTTTTTACCAGTCTGCTGCCGATTTCATCTCCCTGCTTATAAAAACCTTCGATAAATTCTCTGGTGTTGTCAAGGAATATATTCACAAACCCTTTCTTCATATCCTGATTAATAATTACAATATCCCCTCGTTGCGGTTTGGCAAAATGATACTGTATTTTATTTTCGATGAGACGCTGTCCTTCAAACAGTGTATTTTGCATCGAGCACTGACGAACTTCTGTTGAGGCAAAGGCATAACTTCTCACCGATAAGGAGAGAAGCAGCGCCCCCATTAACATAGCCGTCCACTGTAAAGCAATTTTCAGATATTTCTTCTGGTCCATATAATTTTTCCACCTCCGATAGGGATTAAAAACTCTTTTAAAATTCTTATTAATCTCTGTATTCTTCCCGAATTGGTCCATTGCCATGATTTCTGCCTGATTTCTCATCATACCCTTATGTAAGTATTCCAGGGTAAGCATCTCCAAATGGTCACGCATCTCTTCCTCTATTTCCTGCTTTTGCTCCTGACTAATGGACACGCGCCGCAGAATTAAGCCAATGTAATTCCCGAATTGGTCCATATCTTTTCTTCCTCCTTACATGAGCTGATGAGATCGCTGACCTGGTCCCATTCTTTCATCTTCTTCGATTGTTCTTTTCTGCCCTCATCTGTGATATGATAATACTTCCTTCTTCCTCCGGTCTCTGAATCTCCCCAGTAGGACTGTAACAGCTTCTTTTGCTCTAATCTTTGCAATGCAGGATATAATGTCCCTTCACTCATTTTATAAAGATTCTTGCTTTTAAATTGGAGATTTTTAACGATTTCAAATCCATAACTATCCTTCTGTGCAATGAGTGACAGTAATATAATATCAATGCTGCCTTTCATCAATTCTTTATCCATACCATTCCCTTCCTTTGCTTCTCATGTTAATATTATATAACAATGTACATCGTATTACAAGGTACTTTTAATTTTTTTTACAGAAAAACAGACTATGATCGGAAAACATCTGCACCCTGATTCCATGTATGTTTTCCAATCACAGTCTGTTAATCTCTGCTCTAATTTATTTTGCAACTTTAAGTTCTGTAACAATGTCCACCATCTGGGATAAGACTTGTGCGCTGCGTTCTTTTACAAAATAAATATTATCTTTTAAATCCTCCGGTAAAAAGCAAGCCGGATTATTTAATATGTCTTCACTTAATTTAGATTTTGCCGCCTGGTTTACGCATACGTATGGAAACTCTTCCGTCAGCATGGCAGATATTTCCGGACGAAGTAAAAAGTTTACAAAAAGTTCTGCTTCCTTCTTATGTTTACTGTCTTTCAAAAGCACAAGACAATCTACACTCAGTGAAATCGGTTCCTCCTGCATTACGATTTCAAGATCGGGATTTTCGGTCATTGCCTGGGCGGCATCCCCGCCATAGATATGTCCTACCGCGACTTCATTTCTTGCCAGCATAGTACGACCATCCGCTGTGGAAGGATATGCCTTAATATTGCCGGTTAATTTCATAAGATAGTCTTTTGCTTCTGCAATCTGATTGGGATCTGTCGTTAACGGATCATAACCCAGTCCGCACAATCCCAGGGAGACAATCCCCTCATTATCATCCATGAGAATCACATTATTCTCTAATGCGGGCTGAAACAGATCATCGACGGTACGGATGGTAACCCCAAGATCATTTAACATTTTTTTATTGCCAATGGTGAGGGAGACTGTCCCCATATACGGAATGGTATACTGATTCCCGGGATCATATTCTCCGTCTTGATAGGCCGGATCAATATTATTGAAATTCGTTATAGTATCCAGATCATATGGTTCCAGTAAATCGTTTTCCAAAAGCGCTTTGATAAAGAAATTGGTCGGTACCGCCAGATCATAAGTTCCTTTCTTGCTGGCTACCAGTTTTGCCAGCATTTCGTCATTCGATTCATACGTTGTCTGAACTACCTTAATGCCATACTCCTGCTCAAACAAATCAAGAACCTCCTGCGACATATACTCTGACCAGTTATAGAGATAGAGCTTATCCGCGTAACCATCTTTTGTTACACCGCTCTTTTTGCAGCCCGATAATACAGCGCATAACATAACTGCCAGCAAAATTCCTACCATGAAACGTGATATTTTCCTATTCATATGTAACACTCCTTTTTATTTGGTAACCGTATCGGCCACAATTTTTACGCATTAACATGATATACTTCCTCTCCCTTGATATAATTTCCCAGCACACGTACTGCAGAAAGCTGTTCCTTCGGGATCTGTAAAATGTTCTTATCTATAATAATAAAATTCGCCAGCTTTCCCTCTTCAATCTTTCCCAGCTCCTCTTCCAGCTTCATTTGATATGCCCCGTTACAGGTCAGCGCCTGAAGCATCTGCTCAACTGTGACAGCTTCCCCGGGATTAAGCGCTTCCATATGGGGATTCCCCGCCTCTTTCCTTGTGACCGCGATCTCCAACCCAAGAAACGGATGAAACGAATATGATACCGGCCAATCACTGGCCTGGGTAACTCTAACCCCATGATCAAAAAATGATTTCACAGGGTACTCCTTCTCCGCTCTTTCTTTACCAAGGAACACAAGCTCCAGTTGATCATAATAATCCGGATTCTTAAAATGCCAGAACGGGTTTACCACCGCGATGATGTCCAACTCCTTAAACCGTTTAAATTGATCCTTGGCCATAATCTGCAGGTGTGTGATACAGTTTCTTAAGTCCTTTTTCCCCGTTGTCTGCTCCGCAATCTCAAATGCATCCAATGCCGCATCAATTGCCGCATCTCCGATGGCATGCACATGAACTGATAAATCCAGACCTGCTGCCATAGTAAACAGTTTATTTAAATTTTCCTGCTCCCACATATAGTAGTCACCTGGTACCGTTTCATCTGTGTATGGTTCCCGCAAGTATGCCGTATGACCTTCGATGACACCGTCAAGAAATACCTTGATTCCTGTAATCTTAAAATGCGATCCATTTGTATTTTCCTTCCATTGTACGATTCGATCCAGCAAAGTAAAATCATCACCAGGATCTATCGTAATACCGGCCCTGTACGCTAAGATCAGTTTCCCCTCCTGATCCAGTTCGTAAAAAGCCTGAATGCGTTCCTCAATGTCTTCTTTATCATTCATCACCGGCTCATAAATACCGGACAAACCATGGGCGATCGCCAGCTTCTGATAGGCGAGAATTGTTTCTTTATAAGTCTCTATCGTGGTCTTAGGGAGCAGTCTCCTTACCACATCCATCTCCTTTTCCTTAAGCCATCCCGTTGGAATTTTCGTGCCTTCATATCTTACAATGACACCGTTTTTTATATCCATTGTCTCCTGGTTGATCCCTGCTGCCCGCAAGACTTTTGTATTTACCCAGGAGGAATGACAATCCTCTGAATCTAATATGATATATTTGTCACTGCAAATCTCATCCAATTGAATTGCAGTCGGCCCCAACTGACCAAAGTGGCCGTTGATATAACCTCTTCCTACAATAAATTCCTCCTGTGGATGGTCCTCGATATAGTTCTTAACAACCTCCAGATACTGTGCAGGACTGCTCAGTCCATAAAGATTAACTCCATGAAACAAAGGAACTCCTGATGTTATATGGGCATGACCCTCAAATAAGCCAGGCAGCACCAATCCGTCAGATACCCCTATTACCTTCGTGTGTTCATCCTGAAATTCTCCCATCCTCTCACAGGCGCCTACATAAGCGTATCTTCCGTCTTTAACGGCAAACATTTTCCCGCAGTGTTCCTGTGAATCCGTTGTATAGATATTTCCGGTTACAATAAGGTCTGCTTTCATGAGATCTCTCCTTTGTGGTATGACTTCTTCAGGCTTTTCTTCTCTATTCTTGTTTGCATCTGCTGCGCCGTAAAATAAATCAGTATGGTGGCGGCAATCATAACGGTGGACAACGCATATACCTCCGTCGTTATCTTCCCTCTTGCCATACCGTAAACCTTAATGGGAAAGGTGGTATTCCCGGCTCCCGCTACAAAGAAACTGATCACAACGTCATCGATGGACAGCGTAAATGATAACATTGCGCCTGCTATAATCCCCGGAATCAACATGGGAATGGTTACCCGCTGCAGTGTCCTCCATTGATTTGCTCCAAGATCCATCGCAGCTTCTTCAATGGATGCATCAAAACCGGCAATTCTTGCCCTTAGGGTGATAATTACAAACGGCAGACAAAAGGTAACATGAGCAATGACCAGTGTCAGCATACTAAGCTGGAATCCCATAAATGTGAAGGTAGCCAAAGAGGCAATCCCAATGACAAGCTCCGGAATGACAATGGGAATATAGAGAAGGTTATTTATTAGATCCTTTCCTCTGAATTTATAACGATGCATTCCTATAGTGGCTATGGTACCGATGATAATAGATATTGCTGTACTGTACACTGCAAGCTTTAGTGTAAACAGCAGGCTGTCCATCAGATCACCACCCTGAAGTACGCTGGCATATGCCTTGAGAGAAAATCCTGAAAATACGATATTCGTTTCATTTGAATTAAAGGAATAAACAATAACCATAATAATCGGCAGATATAGAAACAAATAAATCAGGCAGGCATATGCAATAGACGGAAGTGATAAATTCCGATTCTTTTTCGTTTTCATAAGAAGCTCCTTTCCCCCTTTATAAGCTGATAACATCTTAAGCCATATCTTCTATGTTTCCTATCTTTGTATAGAGCTTCATGATGATCAGGGTAAAAAGAATCAAGACCACGGAGAAGGCTGCTCCCAGTGGCCAGTTTCTCGCTGAAAGGAATTGATTCTTGATCAAATTACCAAGCAGCGTTGTGTTTCCTCCACCCATAATGTCAGCAATATAAAAGGCGCCCAGACAGGGGATGAATACCTGTATCACACCTGCGAATATACCCGGGATCGTAAGCGGCAAAATCACCCGCAAGAATGTCTTTACTTTCGTTGCACCCAGATCCTGTGCCGCCTCAATCAGATGGTAATCAATCTTTGAAATGGACGTATGTATGGGCAATACCATAAACGGAAAGAAAGCATAGACCATTCCGAACAGTATCGCTCCGTCTGTATACAGCATCTGAACCGGTTTCACACCGAGGAATATCAGAATATGATTGATCAGCCCCGTATCTCTCAGGATATTGGCCCACCCATTCAGTCGAATCAGTCCGTTAATCCAAAATGGAAGCATTACCAGCAGAAGACAAAAGCCCTTCCATTTGTCACCCACCTTACTAAGGATATAGGCGAAGGGATAAGAAATAATCAGACACCATAGACTGGTGTTCCAGGCCAGCTTCAGAGAACGAAATGCAACCTTCAGGTACGTAACACTAAACATATCAGAATAGTTATGAATGTTAAAAGTCCATTCAATTCCGCCGTAAATTCCCTTTGTTCCAAAACTCATTGCAACCGCATAGATAAGAGGCATCAATAAGAAGGCTGCCAGCCAGAGCGCTGTCGGTCCTACCATAAACAAAATGGGCAGATATTTCTTTCTCATAGCAACAGCAACTCCTTTCCTATGACTTTAAGTCAACATCATCGATCAAATCGTATAATTTATCTTCCCTGGTATGGATTACAACGGATTTGTTATCCTTCCAGTACAGATAAACCACCTCACCAATCTCATTGATCTCATTTTCCGGCAGGTTTGTTATCTTCATCATCTGCCCATTACTTAATTCAACCGTCGTTTTAATTATCGAACCAATGTATATATTCTCCTTGACAACTCCCCGTAAATCAAAATGATCAACCGGTTCTTTTGCATATTTGAGGTTCTCAGGGCGGACAGAGACATAGACCATCTCTTCCATAGCAAAACCTTTCCCCTCAGCAACTGCCCTGCCGCTTTCAAATGTCACTTCCAGCCGTTCTCCCTTGATCCCTGTCACATAGGCCTCGATGATATTGGATTCGCCGATAAAGTCTGCCACAAACTTTGTCTTCGGGTTTTCATAGATATCCCTTGCCGTTCCGATCTGTTCCAATATTCCGCCATTCATAACTGCAATACGGTCACTCATGGTCATGGCTTCCTCCTGATCATGGGTGACATAGATAAATGTAATTCCTAATTTTTGTTGTAAATGTTTCAATTCCAGCTGCATCTGCTTCCGAAGCTTCATGTCCAATGCGCCCAAAGGTTCATCCAGGAGCAATACTCTGGGATTATTCACAATCGCTCTCGCAATGGCAACCCGCTGCTTTTGTCCTCCGGAGATCTGGTTTGGCATTCGCTTTTCAAAACCGCTCAGCTGCACCATGGAAAGTGCCTCTATGACCTTCTCTTTTATTTCATTCTTTTTTATTCTCTTTTCTACCAGTCCAAAGGCTACATTTTGATATAAGTTCATATGCGGAAATAATGCATAACTCTGAAATACGGTATTTACGTTCCTGTTATAGGGGGGCTTATTCGCAACATTTTCCTCTTCCAGATAGATTTCACCCTCCGTGACGACCTCAAAACCGGCGATCATTCTAAGTGTGGTGGTCTTCCCGCAGCCGGAAGGGCCCAGTAAGGTCAAGAATTCCCCTTCATATACATCCAGATTTAAATTCTTCACCACCTGATTATTCTCATAGCTCTTGCCTACATTTTTCAGTTTTATGATAACTCGTTTTAATTTATTTTCTGTCATTTATTATCCTTTTCGTTAAAGGATCTTTTCACCCCTTTCCCCGGTTCTGATTCTCATAACATCCTGCATATCGGAAATAAATACTTTCCCGTCCCCCACATTACCTGTGGATAGCTTTTCATGAATTTCAGTTAAAATATTTTCTAAGTCCTCTTCCCACACAACTGTCATCACATAGAGCTTGGGCAGAAGATTTGCCTCCAGTCCCAGTTCCTCGAATTCCTTTGACTGAAACCCTTTCTGGTGACCGCACCCCATTGCTGTCATAACCGTCAAACCGCTGTACTCATTCCTTGCCAGTATTTTTTTTAGCGTATCCAGCTTCTCCGGTCGAATGATTACTTCAATTTTCTTCACGTTTACCTCCATTCCTGCGCTGCTTTTTACACATCCTAAGTTTGTGTGCAGCGTCTGCCTTTCTATCTTTCTTTCCCTGTTTATCAAGTCAAAAAAGGCGAGGGTACCCTTGTGACACCTTCGCCTGACCTTTTGCTATGTAATATTAAAATTTACGGATCATTTCCTCAAAAACACTGTCCCTCTGGTATTGCTCATCATATTCTGAATCCTTTTCATGAATTGCTGCAGGAAATTCATAATCTCTCATCTTAATCATAAATGGATCCGGGTCAAAAGATTCGGGACCGTGAACCCCCGGCTTATACCATATCCCGTTTGCAACCAGATCCAACATAATGACAGCACCCACTGCTGTCTGGGCTACTACGGAGGAGGTACCGTATTTCTTGATGCATTCCTGATTATCCGCAATTTGATAGATGTAGACCGAACGGCTTAATCCGTTTTTCTTACCGGTTACCCAGGTTCCGGCACATCCCTTGCCTTCCATAATCGTAGCTGTCTCCAATGGGGAGGGTGCCACAATGCTTAAGAAATCACGGGGGGAAATCATGGAATCTCCAACTTTAATCATACGGCTGGAACTGTCCATTCCCAGCGCCTCGATGTTTTTTAACATGGTTCTAAACTGTGGTGATACGCCATATTTAAAGGTGACACGCCTGCAATCAATTGCCCTTGGAATCAAAACAACCTCTTCATGTTCCACATTAATCACTTCCACCCTGCCGATACCACCCGGGAAGAAAAATTCCTCCGGTTCAGAAAAACATTCGGTACAAAACCAGCCTTTCTCCTTCTCCCAAATAATCGGGGGATTTAAGCATTCCTCAATCGTGGTCCAGATGGAGAAGCCAAAGGAGACTTCCTTACCGGGAACAACGTAATTATCCCCATCTCTTATATTAATTTCATCAATTTCATCAAACAGATGCTTTTCTGCATATTTGGCAAATACATCTGCCACCCCTGGTTCTACTCCGGATCCTATGATTGCCATATTCCCTGACTTTTCCCATTTATCAAATTGCTCAAATTGATAATCACCTAATTTAATGTATGGCAGCTCATACGGTTTCTCCGGATGTCTTTGCGATAAGGTCATGGCACAATCCATGTATCCCACACCGGCTTCACATGCAGCATCAAATATCACCTCATTAAAACTTGGCGCAACCGCATTCAGAACGAAGGTACATTTGTACTTCTTCACCATATCTATGATGTCCTGCTTGCTGGATGCATTCAATTCCTCTCCGATAAATCTTTCGTCATCAACTATTTTCTCTACTTCTTTTGCCCTTTGCAGATCATAATCGGCCATGACCATCTTTTCCAGCCATTTCGCTTTGTTACCGGCTCTCTTAATTATCATTACTGCTGATTGACCCACTCCGCCTACTCCAATTAGTAGTAGTCTCATACGATTTCCTCCTAAACTTTCGTTGCTATATCTTCGATGTAGTTAGGATAACATTTTCCATTTCATAGCACAACGAAACTGGTAATTTTAGCATATAACCTACTACAATTGTGCTAATAAGTCTTAGAAAAAATTGAAGTTTCATCATTTCTTTCCGTAATGTTAAAATTAAAAAGCATTAAAGTCACATTTTATAACAGAATTGTCGCTCCTCATAATACTCTTTCTATCATAAACAGTTCCGCGCGGTTTGGTAATATGGTTAAACTCCTGTGGATACTTTCAAAATGCTCGAAAAATTCTATGCAAAGGTCCGGATAACGTCCCCTGTTAATACTTTTGATGTCATCATCACTCATATAATCTGTATCGGTGACATTTTTAATATAGGTTTCTGCTTTTTCCTGCTGACCATAAAGAGAATACTGCTTTAAAACATAGCGTTTCCCCTTTAAATTAAGAATATTAATCGCAATCTCCAGCTTGCTCTGATTGCTCTCCTTGTGGTTGAAGGCCAGTATTACAATCTTATTATGTCCTTTTGTAACCAGGTAATGTTCTCCCGAGCCAATTACCTGCCGTTCCAATTTATTCAGAAACAAATACGCAAAATATAGATTACTTTTAAGCCCCCGGTGATCCACCAACCGTTCAAAGTAGTTGTCAATACGTCTGCAGCCTTTCAAAATCTCTTGAATCAGGGTAATGCCGGATTCATCCGCATCGGAATCCTCCATTGCACAACTCTCTGCGTCTTCGGTAAGATATGCTGCATCCAGCTGTCCGGTGATTGACTTTATGATATCGTCCAGCTTAATTTTGTCCTTCTCCAACGCCTGTGCGCTCCCATAAAAGACCGGTTTCCAGTATTTTATCTGTGCATCCCCATATTTTAATTTGTAATGAAATAAAAACTTCTGCACGATAGTCAGAAAGGTTTCACTATCCATATCATGCCTTCGAAAACCGATTTTAGGATATGCCTGAAACTCCACAATCATCTCGATAAAACGGTCCATTTCATTCCAATCGATTTTAGGCGGATGCTCCGGATCATATTCAAAAAAATGACTGTGAAGAATATCCAAAAGATTCATATACTCAAAACCAATCTCCTGCTGAATCATTCGAATCTTACCGGTGTTTCTGGCCGCATCCTTCAGATCCCTGGGACGAATCATAAGCTCCTTTTTCCAATCCCTTTGCAGCACCTCCTGTTCCTTACGGTTGGTAAAGTCAATGGTAAGATCGATCAGGGACTCCTCAGCTTCCTTAACCGGATCGTCCAGATATTGGGCAATTTTAATGTTTAACAGCTCGTTAAATACAATCGTTTCAAAATAACTCTTTGTCTCAAAATCTCCCTCTGCCACCTTATGCTGATTGCGGATGCGATATTCGCCGGGAGTACAATGAAAAAACTGCATAAAGAAATTCTTATAATATTTGGGATCAGAGAATCCGCACTCCTCTGATATCTTGGTAATACTTTTGTCTGTGGACAAAAGAAATTTCAGGGATTGTTCCGCCCTGATCTGATTGAGCAGCTTCTCAAAGCTCACCCCCATGGTTCCCTTAATAATATGTGACAGATACGAATTGCTTACATTAACATACTCTGCCACCTCTGCCAGCCCGATTCTTCTGTTGGCATTGGTATACATATATTCATAGGCCTTCCATATTCTTGAGAATTGTTCTTTGTTCTTATAACTCTTTACATTCTTCTTTACCATGTTGTAGTTATTGATTAAAACCGCAAGCAGGGAGCTTGCATTATAAATAATTCTATTCTGGTAATCCACATTCTTATTCTTGATCTCTACCAGCATCTGAGCCAAACGCCATTTCACATCCTGTTGAAGTTCAAAATTCTCGGGGGAATTAATCGAATCATCATCAATAAATACGATATATTCCAACTCCATAAAGAACTTTTCATAATACATTAATACGATGTTAAGTGATAAGTAAGTGCTTTTTTCCTGAACCATCGAAATACTATGCAGATCTTCGCTGTTGATCAAAAAGATGTCATCTTCTTTCAGTTCATAAAATGCATTATTTACCTGCAGATTAATTTTCCCCTTGAGAACACATAAAATTTCCAGATCCTTGTGCCAGTGAAGGGGCTCTTCTTCTTTTTTAACAGCAATTTTAACCGGAAATTTCAATCCATAGATACTCTTTGCATTCTTTTCCCGCATAAAAAGATGACTCCTTTTCAGAATAATAAAAAAAGGGCATTCCAAGTAAGCTCAGGAACCCCTTTGTTTGATACAGTACATTTTATCATCCACAAATAATATATAAACATCTTATTGTTAAAATATTATAGCCTTTCATTTCTTTTATGTCAATTATATGCAAGTAATTCTTAATACCCGTATTTGAAAGTAATTCTTAATACCTGCAGCCATGCCCGACACTGTTCGTGTCATTCCATTGATAACCAGGTATATGGTGTTTACTGATAATCCTACGCGTGCTATACTAAAGGTATTATGATATTTTAGGCATTTTTCATGTTGGTCTGGGTCACATTACTTAGGAGGTATTTCGATGTTTTTATATCCATTTTCAAATCTAAACCGTGTATCAGTCAGACTTGCACAAGACAGAAATGTTAAAATCGATACAAATCAGCCGATCAACAGTACCGATCACCTGAGAACACTAAATGTACCTTTTTGCTTGAATTTTATGGCAGGAGGGAAATATGATCTGGGAAATGTTAGTTCATTTACTTCGCTATCGGGAAACAAACCGCTTCTTATTGAGCGTAATGATTACCATGAATCAGAAGAAATTCAACACGAATGGGATAATACCCTTGAAAACTGGGGAATTGGTATGCATCAACATGATTATTTTGAGTTTATGTTTGTACTAGAAGGTACGGTGGAACACAGGATTCAGGACGGCTGTTATCTTTTTGAGGCAGGGGAGGCCTGCCTGCTGAATCGCAACATAAAGCACTACGAGGTATTTGGTACACACTATTTAATTGCATATCTTTGTTTCTCCAAAAGTTATATTAGAAAAATACTTCATGCCGAAGGAGTGAATGCCATTGGTAATATCTATCGCTTTTTTGCAGAGAATTCGGATGAACAAGCCAGATATACAAGAAACTATCTCTCCTTTTCGCCGATTGATAAAAAAAGTCCTGAGGAAGTGAATCTTACAATTAATAAGATAGCAAGCGAATTAAAGCTTCAGGATACCGGTTATCATCATATAATTTTAGGTCTTTTGGAGAGGCTTTTCGGGATCTTGCAGCATACGAAAAAATATGAGACCTCTAAAATATCCTTTGATTCTTCTGCTGAATCTGCATTATTTCTGAAGATAACGGAAATCATGGAGCGTCAGCTGGGAAAAGTCTCTCGCACAGATCTTTCCAGGGAGTTAAACTATAGTGGGGACTATCTGAATCAGGTTATAAAAAAACATACCGGGATGAATCTATCGGAATACCGGCAAAAACTATGCCTCAGTAAGGCAAGTGAGCTGATAAGATGTTCAGATTATAGTATATCTTCTATTATTCGTGATGTTGGGTTTGAGAATCGCACCTACTTTTATAAATTATTTGAATCCAGATACGGGATGTCACCTACTGACTTTCGTAAAATGTACAATCAATAAAAAGGGTCTGGATAGGATACAGTTCTATGCAACAGTCTCATATGGGACTGTTGCTTTTCTTTTGTAATTTTATATACTTAAACTTAAGCGCGCTATCATTATTGTTATCAATAAAGGAGGAGCTAAAATGAAAGAAATGGAACCAATGAACAGAGAGGAAGTTAAGAAAAGAGAAATCACCGGACATGTCATCGCGGGTATAGGACAAAATCTTATCTTTGGTTTATGGAGCAGTTATATGCTTGTTTTCTATACTGATGTTTTCGGAATAACTGCTGCGGCAGCCAGTATCATCATGCTAATCACCAGAATCTGGGACGGGTTAAATGATCCGCTCATGGGATATATTGCAGACAGGACAAGAACCAGGTGGGGACGCTTTCGTCCATACCTGCTCTTCATGGCAGTCCCTATTGTACTGTTTTTAGTTTTGAATTTCAGTTCACCAGATCTTGCACCCACACAGAAGATAATCTATGCAGGCATAACGTACTGCCTTATGAGCATGGCATTTACCGCAGTAGATGTCCCTTACTGGACACTTCCTGCCGCGATGTCAAAAGACTTAAATAAACGTACTACCATTTTATCTGTCTCCACTCTTTTCACGACAGTAGCAAGCGTTGTAGTCGGTGTCATAACCATACCTTTAGTAACAGCTTTCGGAGAGGGCGGTTCCAATATGCAACGCGGATATATGCTGACAGCTCTTCTTGTTGGTATCGTCGGAGCATGCTTCTATCTCCTGGGTTTTACCTTCATACGAGAGCATGTGGAACCTCAAAAACAGGAGAAGGTCAGCTTTCCCAAAGCTGTCAGGGTGATTTTTCGTAACAAACCACTTTTGCTTATTTTAGCCGCAATGCTGGTCAGTACGATGGGGATGATCCTAAAACAAAATCTTATGGTTTATTATGCTCAATACAATCTTGGAAACATACAGCTGGTACCCGTATTTACAATTCTGATGTTACCGGGAATGGTGATTGGTGTTGCTCTTTCTCCCATATTGATCAAAAAATTTGGTCAAAAAACTCTTTTTGTTGCATCAGCCATCTTTAGTGCAGCAGTAAACAGTACATTTTTCTTTACGGGATATTCCAATGCTCTCTTGGTATGCATCTTATATGGGTTGTCCATGCTCCCATTTGGGATCATAATGATTGTTCTTCAATCAATGATTACGAACACTATTGAGTATGCCGAATATACATTCGGTCAAAGAAGCGAAGGCTTGATTACGTCAACCAGGACTCTGATCACAAAATTCGGCATGGCATTAGGCGCCGGACTAAGTGGTGTATTCCTTACCGTATCCCACTATGTGCCCAATACTGAGCAAAGCGCAGAAACACTGCTAATAATTCATTTTGCATTCACATTGGTTGGTGCCCTGTTAGCACTTGTGGGAATAATTCCTATGCTTTTCAATAAACTAACGGAGAAACGTTATGCTGAGATTGTCGCCGCGCTGGAACAAAGAAAAAGTATAACACAGGATTGTTAATACAGGAGGTTAATTATGAGAACAAAGCAAAATTTTGATAAGGGTTGGAAGTACATCATCGGGGAAATAGGACCCTTTCCTAAAACCTGCAGAAAAAGCGGTATGATCAGCGGACTTACTAATTCCATCGGTGAAGAGCTCTTCGAACCATTCGCTGGCGCTGTGAAATCCTTACAAGCTGTTTCTGAAATGATTCCGATGGCGGAGGGGGATTCAAATCAATCCGATTTTGATTTTACCAGCCTTTTTCTTGCTGCGCTGCCGGAGTCTGCAAAAACGCTCCAAGGATGGAAGGACATTGACTTACCCCACGACTTTCGTCTTGAAATGGGATATAAAGATGATCCGGAAAACTGGATACAGGGCTATATTCCAAATGGTATTGCCTATTATCGTAAAACATTCAAAATTCCCAAAAGTGATGAGGGAAAGCGAATCGTTCTGGAATTTGACGGAGTCATGCGAAACTCTTCCTTTTGGTACAATGGATGTTTCATCGGTGATCACTATTCCGGTTATACCGGTTTTCAATTCGACGTCACTGAACTTACGAAATACGGAGACGTGGAAGGAGACAATGTTCTTCTTGTCCGTTGTGATACAACCGGTGGAGATGAGGGCTGGTGGTATGAAGGAGGCGGACTATATCGTCATACATGGCTTACCAGATATTCTTCTGTCCACATAGGACGCTGGGGCGTATATATAAATCCTGTGATCAATGGAGAAAGTACAACACTCAACATAGATGCAACTGTTGTTAATGAAACTTTTAAAAGTCAAGATATCATCGTTCGAACAACGATTTATGATCCTGATGGAAAAGATATTGGGACCGTACAGGCACAAACGACAATTCTCCCTCAGGAAGAATCGACAATAAAATGCAGCCTTGACATCCCTGATGCAAAGCTTTGGGGGATCGCTGAACCAAACATGTATATTGCAACAACTGAGGTAATTGCTGAAGATAACGTTGCAGACAGTTACGACACGGAATTCGGAATCAGAAACATCGCGTATACGCGGGAAGGATTATTCTTAAACGGTGAACAGACTCCCCTATATGGTGCTTGTGTCCATCAAGACTTCGCAGGTGTCGGGGTGGCGGTTCCGGATGCAATTCAACTATACAAAGTACAACGGCTAAAGGATATGGGACTAAATTCCTACCGCTCATCTCACAATTCTGCGACGAATGAGCTGCTGAATGCCTGTGACAGACTTGGCATGCTCGTGATGAATGAGAACAGAATTATAGAGGTTACAAAACATCGTATGGAAGATCTCAAAGAATTGATTTTGAGCAGCCGTAACCACCCATCCGTATTTGCATGGAGTCTTTCGAACGAAGAGTTATTCTCAGGAAGTTATCAGGCAGTACGCATTCTGAAAACGATGATCTCGTATGCAAAGCTGCTTGATAGCACACGTTTTTATGTCTCTGCTGAGGCAATGTTTGATAGTGAAACTGCCGCCAAGTACATTGAACTTTATGATGTTTTCGGTATAAACTATGCTGAATCCGCGCTTTTAAACAAGCGTTTCAAAGAAGTTCATGATGGATATCCTGAAGCAAAACTGCTCAATACCGAGAATACTTCATGGTTTACGACACGCGGTATTTATGAAGACAATAAAGAGCGCGGACACTGCTCCAGTTACGGCACCAGATTTTCCATGATGGGCGGAGAAGGTGGAGAAAATGCCGGCGGAACCGCAACACCTGTACAGACATGGAACTTTTATAAGCAAAACCTGAGTACCGGCGGCTTCTTCATTTGGACCGGCTTTGACTATCGCGGAGAGACTACTCCCCTAAGAAAGTATCAGGTTTCTTCAAACTTTGGCGTTATGGATACTTGCGGATTTCCTAAAGATGACTATTTCTACTATCAGGCAAAATTACTTAAGACCCCAATCCTTCATATCATGCCACATTGGTCATGGAATCAGGAAGGCGAGATCAAGCAAATCCGGTTATACACCAATTGCGAAGAAGTGCAGCTCATACTCAATGGAGAAAGTCTTGGCAGGAAACCGCTTAATAACGATTGGATCCAATTTGAAATTCCATTTGAAAAAGGCCGGCTAGAAGCCATTGGTTTTATTGACGGCAACGAAGTGGTCGAAGACATAACACAGACAGCAGGCGTGGCAAATGAGATCCTCCTCACTGTAAATCGGCAGAACATCTCTGATGACGGGGTTGATGTGGCATGTGTCACTGCATCTGTGGTAGATGAAACCGGGATTACGGTTCCTTTTGCAGAGAACTTTATCACCTTTACAGTAGAAGGGGCCGGCTCACTCCTTGGACTCGGAAACGGTGATCCGTCTTCCCGTGAGAGTGACAAAGCCAGCGGAAAGCGGGTATTTGGTGGTTTATTGCTGGCATTAATACAATCTAACGGGAAAAAGGGCGATATCGTCGTAAGCGCAGCTTCTCCCGGACTTAAATCCGGTCATATTACCATCCATACAGAAGCTGCTGTATGAGAACAAGGTTCCCTACTCAATAGATTATGATACGTTATTTTGTAAATGAAAAGTGCAGGCCGGATCTATAATTCAATTTATGGAATGAGGGAATACCTTATGCAGGCCTGCACGATTATAGTGAAAACTATTATAGCAACTTTAAACTATTGGCATAATATTTATATTAATTCGCTCTTTCGGTATTGATGGAGCCATTCATCGAATTCCTTCACCGGAAGAGGTTTGCACTTATAATACCCCTGCATTGCATCACAATTCTCCTCCTTCAGATATTCAAACTGCTCCTTTGTCTCAACCCCTTCGGCAATTACATACATGGAAGATTTATGGGCGATGGATATAATATCATTGATAATCAGGTTGGATTTTGGTTTCATAACAATTGAATCAATGAAGCTTTTATCAATCTTTACCACATTTACCGGCAGATTCAGCAGATAATGCAGGGAAGAATATCCGGTTCCAAAATCATCCAGCAGCACATGAATTCCCATCTTCTTCATCTCATTCAGTCTTGGAATTCCCTCCTCCATGGACTTGATCACGCAGCTCTCCGTAATCTCAATCTGCAAACCCGTCGGAGCAATCTCATACTCCTTTAGCATTGCTTTCATATCATGTACAAAATCATCATCCTCTAATTGTATCCCGGATACATTAATTGCGATGGGTATCTCAGGCAACCCCTGCTCCTTCCATCGTCTGCTTTGCCTGCAGGCTTCCTCCAGCACCCAGTGCCCAACCTTTTTAATTAAACCCGTTTCCTCAGCTATGGGGATAAATTCAGATGGAGCTATCATTCCTTTTGCCGGATGCGTCCATCGAATCAGGGCTTCCACACCAAGCAGCTCCCCATCAGAAAGCCTGATACAGGGCTGGTAAAACAACCTGAATTCATCCCTTGTCAGAGCCCTCCTCAGGTCCGCTTCCAAGGCCATTCTCCGGGTAACCTTAAGCAGCATCTCTTCCCGAAACATCTGAAAGCCATTTTTTCCTGCCGCCTTGGCTGAATACATTGCGGTATCCGCATTCTTTAATATTTTCTTCTGATCCCATCCGTCCATTGGCATCATGGTAACACCAATACTCACTGATACATAAATCTCGCAGTCAAGAATTGTCCACGATTGACAAAGCATACTATGGATGCGTTCAGCCCAGGCCGCAGCCTCGTCCCGTAATGATATGTTCTCCAATAAAACTGCAAATTCATCTCCGCCAACCCGGTAAACACAATACTGTTCTGTCTCTATGCTCCCCAGCGTTTCCGCCACCTGTTTTAACAGATTATCCCCATAATCATGTCCCAGAGTGTCATTAATGTGCTTGAAATTATCAATATCCAGATAATATAGTACGGTAGGCGTCTTGTCCGAATCACGAAGGATCTGCTCCAGCTTCTCATGGAGGGAAACCCGGTTCGGGATTCCCGTTAAGAAATCATAATAAGCCAGTCTGTTAATTTTCTCTTCATGTTCCTTTGACTTTGTGATATCCGATATAGACCCTGCCATCCGTATCATTTGTCCTGTTTTATCCCGCAATACCTTTGCCCTCACCAGGACCCAGATGATACTGTCTTGCTTTGTAATCAGTCTGCATTCTACAGCAAACTTCTGATTTTTCTCTTCCTTACAGCTTTGATAATACGTCCTGATTTCATGCTGATCTTCCTTTACGACTTTCCGGGTCCAGTTTTTTAAGAATCCATGAATACAGGGAAACTCATATCCCATTAAATTGGCCCACTCCTGGGAAAGATACACCGTATCCGTTATCATGTCCCAATCCCACAATCCGTCATTTGCGCCCTCGGCAACCAGCCGATATCTCTCCTCACTCTGTTCCAGTGCACTCCGACTGGACTCTATTTCTTCATATTGCGCCTGAATCTCTTCAAATTGAGCCTGAAGTTCCTCGTGCGTTACCGTTAATTCATCATTTGCATGAACCAGCTTTGTATAATTTACCGCAAGTTTTCGTTTCAGCAAGACGATGGAGGCCCGAAGAAATAAAAGGATGAAGGCAACCGTAAAGACGACAGCGGATACTGCTAATACCACCTTAAATCGTAACTCCCGGTAATAGTCATCCGAATGGAGATAGAAATATTTTGTGTATAATTCTTCGAAAATACCGCTTTTTCTCAGCTGCTTTAATCGTTCATTGATATAGGGAACCAATTCGGGCCTGTCTTTGCTGATCGCATATGCGTGATCCCTGGGATAGATATTTTGAATCCTGGCTACAATCGTTCCCTTCATTCTCATGCTGACCAACAAATTATCAATCAGATGCTGGTTTTCAAAAATAACATCAATTTTACCATTTGACAAGTCTGTGATGGCATCCGATAAATTCTCATACGCCGTATAACCATTGTTTCCAAGCTCTGTCTTTAGAATACTCTCCGAATAATACCCCCTGCCAACACCGACAGATAACGTCTTCAAGTCCTGAAGAGATATCTCCCTGAAGTCTTCTCTGGCATAAACAGAGATGGAAGAGACAAATATCGTATCAGAAAATAAAATCTCCTTCTTTCTCTCCTCTGTCACAGCAATGATCCCTGCGATATCTATTTCTCCTGATAGCAGCCTTGGATAAACATGGTTCCAGCTGTCATAGGAATAATCCACAGTATCATTTGCGGACCCGAAAATAAACTTAATTAAATCCGGGTCAAAGCCATAAATATAATTTTTATTTGTATAGGTAAACGGAGGATAATTTTCATCAACCTGATAAATAACTTCTGATTGAGCAAACGCCTGAACAGGCGGGGAAGAAATAAAACATAACAGAATTGTACCCCATAAAATACAAAAGAACCTCTTAACCGATAATTTGTTCCGGACCTTCATACGCTTTCCACCTTTTCATATGTAATGAAAAACTGCGATGCATTAACCATCTATTCCATTAAGCCAATATCATTGGCTAATCCTGTCTGCTTTCATTATATATGAGATTGTCGAATTATGCAATAATTGGTTATCCGATCTATTCATGAAAAAGGAGTCTCCCATGCACCCTCAGGAACCCCTTCTTCATTAAAATCTTTCCTATACTTCTTTGTTTTTGATCCTATCCTTCTTTATTTTTAAGAGCTATGCAAATAATACTTCCTGAATCATTTCTTTTAATTCCCCGGAGGTTTCAACAGAATTTATACTATGAAGCAAGTTCCCTGCACTACCAGACTGCATCGTAATCGCATAGATCTTCTCCTTTACCCTGTATGCTATCTGAGCGCTGTTAAGAATCTCGAAAATTCTCCACTCTACCTGATTCTTGGCGATAACCGCGTCGGGGTTGAACCATACCTCAATTCTGCGGCCTATCCTTATATCCTCCAATTCCAGATTCAGTATATTGCGTTGTTTATCATAGGAACAGGAGTGATTTACTTTTTCCTTGTCTGCCTCGACAGAGCAAACATCATTTTCCTTCACTCCATAGATTTTGATGCGATAACTTCTGAAGTGCGGTATCAATTCCAAATCGCCTTCCGGCGGATAAATTGTCAGGCGCTTTTGCGTATCCCAGATGAGGCGGATTTTCGTTTGTACATAGCGATTTTGTTCATACTCCGTACTTTCCCCATCATCTTCATACATAGTAAATGCTCCGTCTTTACCGGCAAATACCCAAAGCTCGATCTCTTTTGGATTAGTTACACCCTCTTTGAGCGCCTCCTCCTTCTGAGTAGGGATAATTGCTCCCGCCTTAGCTAATACAGGAATGGTCTTGAGTGTCCGGTACATATTGATCGATTTATTTCCCCGGTAAGCCAACCCGGTGAATACATCATACCAGACTCCCTCCGGCAGCCAGGTTTTTACTCTACCCGATCTGAGTACGGGGTTCATTTTTGCAGTAATCGGATTAACAATCAACTCACTTCCGAAATAGTACTGATTTGGAACCTCATATGCTTCATTCGTTTCAGGGTATTGGTAATACATGGGCTGTATTAAAGGTAGATTATTCCAATGAAATCTGGCATTCATCGTATACAGATAAGGAATCAGCCTGTGTCTGAGCCTGAGGAAATCGCTTATTATCACTCTTTCCTCCTCTCCATAGAACCAAGGTTCTTTCACAATAAAATTGCTGCTCGAACTATGTAGACGCATAATCGGAGAAAACACCCCAAATTGTATCCACCGGGTAATCAGCTCATCATCCCGATACCCATCCATATGCCCTCCGATGTCATGGCTCCACCAACCGTATCCGGCGTTCGATGCCGTCGAAGTAAAGTAGGGCTGAAAATCGAGGCTGTTCCAGGTAATGACACTGTCCCCCGAAAATCCCACAGGATACCGGTGACTGCCGATCCCTGCATACCTGGAGAATATCATTGCTCTTTTCCCGGCTCTCTTTTGGTCAAGATAATGGTAATGATTTAACATCCATAGCGGATCCAGTCCCGGAATACTGGTGGTGTTTCCCTGCTGCCAGTCAATCCACCAAAAGTCAACGCCTTCCTCTTCCAGCGGATGATGCAAATATTTAAAATATGCATTTACAAATTCGGGCCTTGCAATATCAAAAGCAATCGGGAGCTCATTTTGATCATCAACACCTAATTCCCGTGCCATAGGGAGATAGGCATCTTCATGTCCTCTGACTCCATCAGCCGGATGCACATTTAAGGTAACATGAAGTCCCTTTTCATGTAGTTGCTTTAACATTTTTTTATGATCCGGGAACAACTCTTTATTCCAGGTATACCCCGTCCATCCACTTCCATATCGTTCTGCCAAGGCTACATAGTGCCAATCCATATCGAGTACCGCAACAGAAAACGGAAGTCTTTCCCCCTCAAATCGATCCATTAAGGACATATATTCCTCTTGCGTATATGCATAATAACGACTCCACCAGTTTCCAAGTGCATAACGGGGCAGTAATGGCGTTTTTCCGCACAGATGAAAAAAATCATTCAGGCAATCCATATAATCATGACCATATCCCCAAAAATATACATCCAGATGATCTCCAATCGGAGGTTGTATCCATCCGTCTTCTCCGATTGCCATTGACTGACCATCATCGAGAATGCTATAACCGGTTCTGGAAAGCAATCCATTTTCCAGTTCAATTGCTCCATCAGCAGCATCAAGCGTTCTTGCCGTACCCTTTAGATTGGAAGATGTCTCTCCATAACGCCAGATAGAGTTATTAGAAAAGGTCTGCCTGCATAAGCGTATGCTAAGTCCATGACCGGAAAATTCTTTTTTATCATAACTCACTTGTAAATATTTTGTAGTTATTACCAGTTGACCATTCTTTTCAATCACCTTAAATTCAGGCACGGGAAACTTTCTGTTCATCACTTTTTGTGTACTTCGGTCCTCAAAAACCCCTTGCTGACTATATTCGAGACGAATCAGCCTCTCCGTCAGAACACTAATTCGGTATTTTCCATCTTGAACCAGACACAGATCATCTGCCCTTGGGCATGATTTAAAAAAATTGAATTTGTCCATAATATTCCGCCATTTTCTACTTATTATAAATAACCTTGAGATTTGCGTCTCCTAAGATTCTCTTTATGTTGTAGGAACCATTTTCCCATTTGATAAGAATTTCATGATTCTCATCATCACTATAATGATATTCTCCTTCTTCTCCTGTAATATAGAAGCATAAATTTATATATTCTCCTGTCTTATTACCAACATCAGATCCCAGTTCCAGGGTATGATCCAGATTTAATACGATACAGCTGCCGTCTCTTACAAATACAGGAATGCGTTCCATTCCACTGCTCACCAAATATTTTGTTCCACCCTTTAACTTCAGGGCAGGATCTACTCTATTGCTTTTAAAATCATCCTTACTTCCTTCCTCTTTATGATCCAGGGCACAAATTGCCATCGGCCATAAGACTCTCCAGGTTCCCTCCGGAAGATAGACACATCTTTGTGTGATTCCTTCCTCCATAATCGGAGCAACCAGAATATCTCCCAGCATATAACTGTCTTCTATATCCTTTACCCTTTGATCTTTAGGGTACTCAAGGATAAAATGCCTCATCATTGGAAGACCTGTTTTTGATGAATTTAGTGCCAGCTGATATAAGTAAGGCAATAAGTTCATTCTAAGATTGTATTGAAATCTCAGTCTGTCAAGAGCTGCCTCATCATTATATACCCGGCTGATATTCCATGGACTTCTGTCATTTACAGACTGCCCGGAGGAAAGAATGTCCGCAAACTGTCCTCCCACCGGTTCGGAATGCCATTGCATCACGGGGGTAAATACCGACAACTGTGTTGCACGTTCATATAATTCCAGCCCGGGCAGCGCACCGGCGAATCCTCCGATATCAAAGCTCCAAAAAGGTACACCGCTCAATCCTATGCTCAACCCTGCAGCGAGAATATGCCGGAACTCTTCCCAGGTTGACATCTGATCGCCAGCCCACTGAATGGGGAATTTTTGCTGTCCTGTATATCCCGCCCTGCTAAACAATACCCTGTTCTTACCGACAAAACGGCTGTATGCCTCCACATAACTTAGTGCATATTGATTTCTTTGCTCTAGACCGGTAAATCCGTTTGCGGCGATTACATCATCGCGTAACACAAATTCCCCACCATCTGTTTTAAAACCTTCTACGCCCATCTCAAGAAGGTATTGTCTTTTATCAAACCACCATTTTAGCGTTTCCTCATTCGTGAAATCCGGAAGTAAAGAGCCTGCAAACCAATGGCCCTCCGGAATGGTATAGGGTGAACCATCTGAATTTAACAGGCAGAGCTTATGCTTGATTGCATATTCCCAATCCCTGTCCAAATGTTCATGCCGTTCATCGTTCTCCATTTTCTTAATAACCGGGATCTGCCACAAGATAAGGTGTAAGTCATTTTCTTTCATGACCTTTATCATTTCCTTTGGATCCTTCCACTCTCCGTGGTCATTGAATCGATAAAAGGTAGCCTCATCACTCCAGGCCTCAATCACCATTACACTATGTGGTACTCTATGATTTTTTATCTCTTCGATCTGATGCCGGATTTCATCTTCCGTATTCCAGCGGTTGGCTGACATCCAGGGTCCAAAACTCCACTTTGGAATCATCGTCGGACGCCCTGTGATCCGGGAATAATTCCTGATAATATCTTTTGGCTCTCCATAGAAAAAATAGATTACCGGTAATCTTGCTTTGCTATCCCTGTTTATCCTGATCTTAATATCTTCCTCAAAAACAAATTCTGTAACAGTGAAGGTATCAATCAATACACCAAGGTTATGGTCTGTAAAAAAGAACGGAACCGGGCAATAACTAACATCGCCCTGATTACAGAACTCTTCTGTTATTTCCGTTTTCACAGTACAACCTTTTTGATTCACCCGGTTAAATCTCTCACCCAGTCCGTACACACCCTCATACCGATGAGATAACTTTATAGTACAGGTGGTATCCTCCTGCTTTAACTCAAAAGATAAGAGTGCCAACTCATTTTTATTTTTGATTATTTCTGACGTTATTTCATCAATGCTTTCATTTAAATCATATTTGAGAACCTTTTCCATACAAATCTCCATTCTGTCTAAAGCTGGCAAACCAGGCCTGTGTGAACATAAATTCTAATTCTGTAACGGGAACCGGACAAATCGGTCCATATATAAAAGATCCATAAATCCGGTTCCCAATATAAAACATAATTATTTACTATATCTCGCAAATGCATCTGTATAGATCTTCATTAATTTCTCAAGTCCCATGGCATTCAACTGATTTACGTAATCATCCCATCCTTCCTCAATTCCCCCTTCGGTTACCCAAAGTGCACGGGTGCTGTCGATATATTTATCAATATCCGCCGTTAATGTAGGTCGTTCTTCATTCTCTTCATTCGTGAACATAACATTAGGATATGGAATTGTTACGGTACTCTCTGCTATTTTACTGAGTTCTGCCTTAAGTCCGTCACCGCTGGCAGGGGATAATTTAATTTTTTTCTCAAAGTCTTTATTGATATATTTGGGTCCGAAATCTCTTAGGCTTGAATCCCAATACCAGGAATCCGCGCTTGTGCCTTCCGGCGGATCGTTCAGCGTGTAGGTTCCGTCATCATGCTTCGTTATTACAGTACCGATTCCTCCCCAGAAATTCTGTATGCTTGCTTCCCCGGTATAAAACTCATCAATCCACCTTGCCGCAGCCTCCGGGTTCTTACAGAATTTTGTGATTAAAACTTCATTCCGCATGATGCTCGACACACCATTGGGATCTCCTCCTGTATACTGACGGCCGTCATAACCTTTCAAGGGAGCAATTACCTCATACTCAGATGCCCATTTACCAAAGTTTGAATCGGGTGTCCATGCATATTCCAGTCCGACTCTGGATACATTCGGATCCTGACGCTTTGCAGAAAGCATCGAATCATCCTGTGTGAAAGCCTCAGAATCAATGATACCTTCCGAATATAGCTTGTGCAGCCATTTGATTCCTTCCTTATATGCCTCTGAGGTAGGATAATAAGTCAGTGAATTGTCATCATTCACCATTATCTTATAACCGTTAATGTCTGTAATACCAAACGGATTTAGAAGATCCATGGAAAGACCTTTTGCCCCGGAGATAGGAATTTCATCATTGGGATCTCCGTTTCCATTGGCATCCTGCTCTTTAAAAGCTTTCAGAACATTATATAATTCATCTATTGTTGTGGGTACCTTTAAATTCAAATTATCAAGCCATGCTTTATTAATGATCGGCTGATTACAGGATACCGGACGCAATGGTAAGTTTTTGCTCATGGAATACATCTTCCCGTCAGGGAAAGTTGCAATTTTTTTCAATGCCGGCATTTCCTCCATCGCCTTGGAGTAGTTTGGCATATAATTTGCGACAAGATCGTCAAGTGGTAAGAATAAGTCTAAATTATTCATGATGTCAGAATCATTGAAGGTTTGAAATCCGATGATGATATCCGGCAGCTCACCACCGGCCAGCATAATTCCCTTTTGTTCACTCCAATCATTTAACGATTGTACCTGCCATTCAATTTTAACATTCGATTTGGCTTCCAGTTCTTTCAGAAACTCGTTGTTTTTAAAGCTGTCTCCCATATTACCCCAACGCGTAGTCAATACTTTGAGGGTTATAGGCTCATTGACAATTGGCATACCGGTCTGATTAAAGTTGTCTTTCTCTTCCGCCGTCTTAGGGGTATCCTGATTTGTGTCCTTATTTTCCTTTTCACCTTTGGCACACGCCATGAGCGAAAGGGTCAACACAAATACCAGCAATACACATGTAACCTTTTTCATCATTACTTTTCCTTCTCTCTTCATAAATCATCCTCCTAAATTATTATGTAATGATTTGCGCTAGCCTTTCACTGCGCCAATCATAACACCTTTGTTAAAATACTTTTGAACAAATGGGTAAAGGCACATGATCGGAACCGTCGAAACAATGATAACTGAGTATCTCATCAAGTTAGACAATCTGAGCGCGATCTGCATGGCTTCACCGCTTCCAAAGGACATCTGTAAATTATTTGTAATTAAGATATTACGTAAAATCAATTGCAGCGGATATTTTGAAGCATCCTTCAGATAAATCAATGCATTAAAATAGGAATTCCACATCCCTACCGCTGTCCAAAGTCCAATCACTGCAATGATAGCTTTTGACAGGGGAAGAACAATCTTGAAAAAATAATACAAATTACCGCAACCATCGATTTTTGCTGCATCGTTTAAATCGGAAGGTATACTATTTTGAAAGAAAGTTCTTGCAACTATAATGTTATAAACCGAAACAGAAAAAGGAAGAACCATAACTGCAACTGTATTATATAAATTAAAATCCTTTATGGTTATAAATGTGGGTATCAGTCCTCCATTAAAAAACATGGTAAATATGAACATAAGGCCAAAGAATTTACGTCCGACCAGATCCTTCCTCGAAAGCGCATATGCTGCAAATACATTGACAATTAAGCCGATCAGCGTTCCTGTTACGGTATACAGAATGGTGTTCTTATATCCGATCCAAATCTCCCTGTGACGAAACAGCTCTCGATATCCATCCAGCGTAAAGCCTTTGGGAAGAAGCCACACCTGTCCTCCCGCTACCGCAGAGGGATCACTAAACGACGCAATTACAACAAAATACAGCGGATAGATCACAATACATAAAATAAGCACAGCAGCTATATACAACATCAAATGGAAGACCTTATCTGATTTACTTCTTGCTATTTTTGTCTTCTCTTTTTTTGAGTTCTCCATTTTGTGCACACCTCCTTACCACAGACTATTTTCACTGATTTTTTTTGAAATTTTATTTACTGATATCAGCAAAATAAAGTTTACAATTGTACTAAACAGGTTAATTGCTGCCGAGTAACTGTATTGTGTATTGATTACACCAATCTTATATACATACGTTGATATTACCTCGCTGCTTCCAAGGTTCAAATCATTTTGCATCAGATAAACCTTTTCAAATCCCAGGCTCATTAATCCCCCGACCCTCATAATCAACATAATAACAGCGGTAGGAATCAACATCGGTACATCAATATATCTTATTTTCTGGACTTTTGAAGCGCCGTCCACAGTAGCTGCTTCATAAAGGCTTGGATCAATACCTGATAATGCTGCTATGTAGATGATACTGTCCCATCCGGCATGTTGCCAAATATCACTCCATACATACAGATGCTTAAACGCTCCTGCTTTTCCCATTAAATTTGGTGCCTCAATGCCAAACAAATTACATATGGTACCAAATACCCCGCTGCCAGGAGATAGTAACAAGGTGATCAGTCCCACCATTACAACGGTTGAAATGAAATGCGGCATATAGGTTACCGTCTGAAAGAGCTTTTTGAATTTACCATTCCTCATCTGATTTATGCTAAGCGCAAGAACAATCGGAACCGGAAAGACAAGCAAGCTGTAAAGAGTTATCGTTAATGTGTTTTTTATGGTGGCGGTAAATTGATAGGAATCGAAAAACTTCTTAAAATACTTAAACCATGGTGTCGTCCATTCACTTCCCCATATTCCATTTGCAGGCCGGTATTCCTTAAATGCGATCAAGACGCCATACATTGGTCTGTAGGTAAAACAAATCAATAAAATCACCGCTGGCAGCAGCAAGAGATACAACCCCCAGTTTCTCCTGATTCGGAGCCATAATTTTCTGTTATTATCTTTCTGCTGGTTAACAATTCTCATATGCTCATCCTCCATTTCAAACAGCTTTTGAATCAAAATAAACTCTTGCCTCATATGGCCTCATATGATATTGTTCATCGTGTTCCGGATAATTACTCAAGATCAGTCTGAAACCCGGGGTAATGTTCTCAGTGAATTGCGCAGTATCGGATGAAAAATTACATATTACCACAAGTTTTTCATTACCATAGGTCCGTTGATAAGCAAAAATTTGTTTATGTTCCGGGAGTAATAATTCATATGCTCCAAATTGTATCACTTCATATTGCTTTCTCAATGCGATTAGCTGTCGATAATAATTGTACACAGAGTCTTTGCGCAGCATCTGCTCCTGTGCATTGATTTGAAGGTAATCAGGGTTAACCTTAATCCAGGGCATCGTATCGGAAAAGCCCCCATATTCCGCTGAATTCCATTGCATCGGTGTTCTCGCATTATCCCTTCCCCTGGCATGGATGGAAGCCATAACCTCTTCCTGCGCATACCCCTCGCGTAAGCGCTCCTTATATATATTAAGAGATTCAATATCCCGGTATTCACCAATGTCATATTGAACATTTGTCATAGCCAACTCTTCTCCCTGGTAGATGTAGGGTGTTCCCTTCATTCCATGAATAATCGTCGCCAGCATTTTCGCGGACACCTCTCGATATTCTTTGTCATTCCCCCACCTGGATACGATGCGTGGCAGATCATGATTGTTCCAAAACAGACTATTCCAACCATGATCCGAAAGCTCTGTCTGCCATTTGGAAAGAACCTCTTTTAATTTCATGAAATCAAGGGCTGATAAATCCCACTTGGATTTCCCTTCCTGTTGGTCAAGCCCGATATGCTCAAATTGAAATACCATGGAAAACTCGCTTCCATCCGGATTACTGAAAACTTTAGCAATTTCAGGTGTAGCACCCCAGGTTTCACCAACCGTTAATAAATCCTTCTGATTCCAGGTTCTTGCATTAAGTTCTCTGATATATTCATGTAAGTGTGGCCCATTCCCTGTGATTCCTTTTAAAGGTTCTTTTCCAATCAGGTCAATAACATCCAGTCGAAAACCGCCGACCCCTTTATCAATCCACCAATTTATCATGTTATAGATTTCATTTCTAAGCGTTGGATTCTCCCAATTCAAATCCGGCTGTCTTACTGAAAACTGATGTAAATAATATTGATTTAATTCAGGTACCCATTCCCATGCAGAGCCACCAAAACATGCCCTTAGTTGATTTGGCAGTATTCCTTCTTCACCGTCGGCCCATACATAGTAATCATGATATTGGTTATCCTGACTTTTTCTGGCTTCTATAAACCATGGATGCTCATCAGATGTATGATTCACCACAAGGTCCATGATAATGCGAATCCCCATCTCTTTCGCTTTCGAAATCAACTCTGTCATATCATCCATAGTACCAAACATCGGATCAATATCTGTATAATCCGATATATCATAGCCATTATCATCCTGTGGTGATTTATAAACAGGTGAAAGCCAGATCGCATCTATCCCAAGCGTCTTGAGATATGTCAGCTTCGATATAATTCCTCTTAAATCTCCAATCCCATCATGATTACTATCCATAAAACTTCTTGGATATATCTGATAGATAACAGAACTCTGCCACCAATGTTTCTTCATCGTTATTATCCTCATATTATATTTCTTTGCTGATCTATTTACTGTTAACGTTAACACCTTAATATTAACATTGAATATGGGATATGTCAAGATTAATATATAAATATTTTACTACTAATTATTATTTAATAGTTATATATTGTAATTTTTGCACAATTATATTCTTAATATATTTTAAAATATATTTGATACGATGTATTTATTTGTTATCGTTAACATTTTATATCGTTTCATACGACACAAGGTGATTTTCACTTCCGTATCCCTTGCCTTCTCCTGTGAGCGGAACAAATTTTGTTGCATTTTTTCTCAATTTCTATTATAATAGAAAGCATTAAAACATCACGAAAAGGTAATGTTATCGTTACCAAAAAGGAGCGTTCAATGGCAACTTTAAAAGATATTGCAAAGGAAGCCGGAGTTAGTGTTATGACGGTATCGCGTGTGGTCAATATGAGATACTCTGAGGTATCTGAAGAAAATATCGACAAAATACAGGCCATCATCAACAAACTGGGATATGTCCCCAACTCCTCCGCCCGAAGTTTATCTTCCAAATCATCGAAAATTATTTCGATCATCATTCAGGGAACGAACAATGTACTTGAGTCACCTTATAACGCCCTTATGCTTGGTCACATCGTACAGCATGTCCAAAAATGCGGTTATAACGCTATGGTCCATTTTCTTAATGATTATACAGATGTTAGCAAGCATTTGCAGTCCTGGAAATCAGAAGGTGCAATTTTTCTTGGAACATTTGATAAGAATATTCAGCAAATTCAAGCCGACAATAAAATTCCACTGGTGTTTACCGACAGTTACAGCAGCATTCGGCAGTTGATTAATATTGGAATTGACGATTATAAGGGTGGGGTGCTGGCCGCAGAATATTTTATAGAAAATGGTCATCATGAATTTGCATTTATCACACCTCATACAAGTGTAAGTCAGTTAATTCAGCAAAGGTTAAAGGGATTTAAAGATACGATAGAAAGTGCCAGGTTATCCTTAACCCCGGAACATATATTAGAACCGGTAACTATGGAGGAAATTATTGAGAAGTTATATACCTTTAAAAATCATGTTACCGCTATTTTTGTAGCTGCCGACAATAGCGCCATCGAACTGATGGATCTATTAAAGCATCGGGGTTTTCGCATACCGGAGGATTTTTCTATTATAGGCTTTGATAATCTGCCTATGTCCAGATATGTTACTCCCGGTCTGACCACCATATCTCAGGATATCATGAAAAAGGCTCAATATGCGCTGGATGTATTATTTCAGCATTTAGATAACCCGTCCTTACCCACCCAGAATATTATATTAAATGTGGAACTCGTAAAACGGGCGTCTGTTCTTAATTTAAACAGATAGTACTTTTCTGCGGAATTAGGCTGTTCCCCTCTCTGGGCCTGCATTTTAAGGTTTCGCGTTATATTAACCCGCATATTGTCTACCATGAAACAACAGATTTTTAAATGCATCTAAGATTTGCATTCAGAACGGCAGTTGTAAATTAGTATTCTATTCAGATAAGGAGAATCATCCCTATGATATTAAAAGAGAAGCAGCTAGACGAAGAAAAAGCAGATAAAATATTGCATTACCATATCCTGAACCAATATGCGAAGAAAGGGGAGATTCTCTTTACCGGATCTTCCTTAATGGAGCAATTTCCTATTTATGAATTCCTGCAGGATTATGATATCAGAGAAACTATATATAACCGAGGGGCCAGTGGCTTTACTTCCTCGGAAATGATACTGGCGCTTGATACGCTGATTTTTGATTTGGAACCCCGTAAGATATTTATTAATATTGGTACGAATGACTTAAGTGCGCCGGATTTTGTACTGGAAGAATTGACCCGACGATATGAATATATTCTTCATGAGATACAGCAGCGTCTTCCTGCTTCAAAGGTATATGTAATGGCATATTATCCATGCAACGGTGAATATGACTTTGGTAATGCAGAGGCCAGAGAATGGGTTAGGCAAAGATCCAATGAAAAAGTAGCAGAAGCAAACAGAGCACTAAAGGTCATGGCAGAACATTATCAGGTGAGATTTATAGATATCAACCGCAATTTATACGACAGGGATGGAAACCTCAAAAGTGAGTATTCCGTCGAAGGTGTGCACATGTACGCAAATGGTTACCAGGCGATTCTTCAGGATTTGATGGAATATGTAAAAGAGTAGTAACTCACGAATCACCCTATCCAATCCATAGAAAAACTGACACAACAGAGGGACCACAACCAATATCGTATCGCTGCCCCGTCACGCCCGGTTAAAGGAGGCGGTCTGAGTGTCAGAGCATATGCAGAAAAGTGCGGACTTCCGGAAAGTACTGTATACGTAAAAAAGAAGCTGAAGCAAATAATTTTGCTGGATGTTTCTTGACCCCAAGAATGGCATCGCTCCTCGCTTTTCTCACCGAATTCTGTCACACCGTCACAGCATAAACGTACCGCAAATTCTTCCTGCGGCAACATACGCGGTGTTAGCGCATGTGGCCTTGCCAATCAAAAAGGCAGACCGTCAAAGCCCCACAGGCGGTATGGCTCACAAAGCTGGTAATACATACGATTTATCCTTCATTGTGTTAGTTATACCATATATATCCGCAGTCGCCGCATCTGCGGCGGTTGTACAATGCAAGGATGTTGTGCGACCCGCACTCCGAGCAGGTTGCTTCAAAGCACTCCCTACCGCCGCTTCTCTTTGGTAAGGGCAATTACTTCCTTCGTTGTCATTGTTATTTTCCTCCTAATCTTTCCATCGATACCCACAGTCATTGCAGGTGTAGTCTGTAATAAAAGATACACTTCCACCAAAAGCAGAATATGTATTGAGATTCACGGAGCCGCATTGCGGGCATTTTACCAGACTTTTACAAGATGCATTACTGTGCCCGCCGCCGCTGACGAGGTCGAGTGCCTCGTCAGGGATGGCTGCTTTGCCGTCAATATAGTACTTTGCTTCCTGTTCCGTGATGTCCTTGCCAAGCTTTTCCTTGGCGAAAGTGATGATTTCTTGTGTTGTCATGGTAATTTCCTTCTTATGGTCACAGCCGGACTTGAAACTGAATGGTGTTTGGAGCCTACCTGTCAGAAGACTTGGTAAATCCGCAGTTGAAGCACTTAGTATAGGTAGTACCATCGTATATGTTGGTTGAGCCGCAGCGAGGACACATTAGGAGTCCGCAATCGAGGCATTTAATATAAGTACTGCCCTTGTGTATGTTGGTCGAGCCGCAGCGGGAGCACGTTACATAATTGATGCACCCGCCTCCGCTTACGAGGTCGAGCGCCTCGTCAGGGATGGCCGTTTTGCCGCTTATATAATCCTGTGCCTCCTGTTCCGTTAAATCTTTGCCAAGCTTTTCTTTGGCGAGTGTGATGATTTGTTCTGTTGTCATTGTGATTTCCTCCTTATGTTCACAGCCATACCGGAAACTGAACGTTGTTTGGAATCTACCTGCACATAGTGTGGATATATCCGCAGTCGAGGCACTCACTATACAAAATATCTTTGTACATGTTGGTCGAGCCGCAGCTGAAGCACTTTAGGGTTCCGCAGTCACTGCCGCCGCTTACGATATCAAGTGCCTCGTCGGGGATGGCTGCTTTGCCGTCAATATAGTCCTGCGCCTCCTGTTCGGTGATGTCCTTGTCGAGTTTTTCCTTTGCGAGGGTGATGATTTCTTGTGTTGTCATAGTAATTCCTCCTAATTAAAATTTCGTGCTGAGTTCCTGCTATTCTTCGTATTCTGTTTCTTTTTTCCCACAATACCGGCACATTTTCCGAGAAGGGAACATAGTATATTGTTCATGCATTCAGGCGGTACCTGGAGCAATTGGGGGTTTTTGTAGTAAGGAGAGGTGTAAATTTCTCCTTTCACAAATCTATGTTTAGTGTAGCGATTTGTATAAAATCCCTCAATGGGTTTGCCATTTTTCGCAAATTTTACGACAGAATACGCAGATGGTATTTCCAAACGTCTTTTTACGATTCCTTGGCGAGCAGGAGCTCACTGTCTTCTATTAAATCGATTTCGGCACCCAAGCCGTTTTCAGCTGAAAATGCCTGTAAAGCCTGATACAGCGATTTTCTGTCATGAGCGCTGTCATCGCAGATGGCAATGTGCATCGGTAACTCCTCCTTCCCGCCTGAAATTTCTATCCTCTTATCTTAATATCTTTTTTGGCCAATAGCATACGCCCACGTCCAATGAGCGCGGTCTGTCCAGATGAAAGTCGGCACTGCGGCAGTACCAGCACTGCCGCAGTCCCACGGGCGCGCCGCCCCTCGGCTCAAAGGCCGGGCATACCTGTTTGGGCCACACATTCCCCTCAGTATTGGGTGCTTTCAACGGTGCATCCACACGCCTGCGCTTTTCCATTTCATCACGCTCCTTCCGGCAAAAGCACAAGCGGCATTCCGAAGCATTCGAAATGCCGCTTGTGCTTGAGTATCCATATCCGAATTTTAATTACCAAGATTCTTGATGGCATCAATTATGGGGAGCAGCCGGTCAGTTGCAGGCCCCTCCAGCTCTGTGACAGGGATATCAAACAGCCAATAGTCTCCGCTTGCATGGTTTTCACCCTCGCACCATACATTTAAGTTACCGCCATCGCCAAAGTAAAATTGAGTTGCAAAACCTTCTGCGTCGATGCTTTCTGCGAGCTTTTGATAGGCCGCTGTTTTAACTTCTTCGGGCACTTCACCCTCGACTCCCGCCGCTGCAAAACCAAATTTTTTGTCTAATATCAACTGCTTAAATGCGGCTTTGTCCTTTATAAAGCTCCATAGATTTTCAGAATCCGTTTCACCCGTAGCCAAGCTGAAAAGCTGGGTGCGTACGGAGCTAACCGGGTACGCTGCTCCCGCCGTATACGCCGTGTTGTAGGTTCTAAGGCTCAGCAAATCGCCGTCCAGCACTTCAAAAACAGGCATAATATCGTAAGTAGTATCTTTTTCGGCAGAAGAGATTGGTGCAAGGCTAAATTCTTTTAACGCCTCATTCAGCTTTTTCTGCACAGCCGTATCGGTTAAACCGCTTACTTCCACATAGCGTGCCTGTATGTTGTCATCGCCGTAATTTTCAAGCGCTTTGACATCAAAGGATGCATTGCCCGAAGAACTTTCCGCAACAGCCGTTTCCTCTTTTGCGCTGCTGACGCTTGCGGCAATGTCAGTAATGGTGCCGTCTTCCTCATACATATAAAGCCCGGACGTGGTGCTCTCGCCGGTGGTAATGACAGCAAAGGTTCGAGTAGCCTCAGGATAATCGGTGTTATGGTCGATCCAGGTTCCATCGTTGATATAGCATTTCCCATTGTCCGTAGTACGATAAGCGGGTACATGCGTATGGCCGAACACTATCACATCCACGTTTTCGTCGGGATTTTCCAGATACTGTGCCTTTGCCTGTCTGAAATAGTACTCCCAGTCCACGGCCCCGGCGACTGCTTCAACAAAGCTGTTAGGAACCTTGACCTGATTGACTCTCTGACGCTCTGCCCATGTACGCTGAATATTCTTAAACAGTACCGGCGCGGAAATGGTTCCGTCCGCCTGCTGGGCAGGATAAAAGTCCAGATAAGTATAGGAATCGTCAAAGCCATCCATGTGCATATCAAAGATTTTTTCCTCAAGACCTTCGTTGGGTGTCATTCTTGTGGAAATACTTTTAAGGAGCGAATAATACAGATAAGCACCGTACTGGTCAGCATCGGATTTGTCGGGAACCGTTGTTACCACAGGTAAATTCTTTTCTACTTTGGGACGACCCTCCAATACCCATGTAGCAGCATAACGTGCGTAAAAATAGCCAGCCGGCAGCATGGTATCGTTATTACCCACCAACTCTGCGTTGGTTACTGTATCCGGCGCTGAGAATACATCGTAACGGTGGCCGTGCTCGATTGCAATTTCGTTTCGGTCTCCTGTGTAATATGTTCCCAGCCCTTTGGCATCCCGAACCTGTACAATTTTGGGGATTGCCTTCTGTAAAACTGCATCCTCCTGCGTCATATCGTGATTGCCAGGTATGTAGACCAGCTTGATTCCGCTGTCAGCTACTTTGTTCAGTTCATCAATGACCCCCTGGTTGTTGGCAATGACGTCCTTGTAAAATTGTTGCACATCGGTGTAGCTGGGGTAATCCACCGGTAGAAACCATTCATCTAGAAAATCACCGTCGATGACCAGCTCCCGCACATCCTTTGTGCTTTGCAGCCGCTTTAAAAAATCAATCAATATTGGACGGTTCGCCACATTTTCGGCATACTTGTCATCCACTCCGATGTGAATATCGCTTATGACCACAATCTTATTTCTTGTACTCCCAGCCTCCCACAAGGCAGACACACTGCTTTTTTGCGCACAGCCGCTTGTGAACAGAGCCAAAGTAATGACCATACTGGACGCTAGCAGCAATGAGAGAATTTTTGCTTTCATATTCGTTTCCTCCTGCAAGTTGATATTTTTAAAATCTCTATTGTGAGAATATCCCAAAAGGCAAAAAAATGAGCCTTTACACTTAAAAGACTCATTTTTACACTTAAAAAAAGCTATTCACTTAAAATTTGCTCTTGGCAAAATAGGAATCAGTGTGCTTCTGTTCTGTTTTTGTTTGATGAGCTTCTATACTAACTGGCTTCTCTTTAAATTTTATTTTTTTATCTTCCATTCAAACACGTCCTTTACGAAAGTAGGTGAAGTTTAATGAGTACATATAATATTTTTATCAGTCATGTATGGAAATATTCTGAACATTATAATAAGATAGAATATAACATTAAGATTGCCATCCGCTCCGCAAAGGGTATTGTATTTACTCCGGAAGGGAAATATACTGCGCTGGACTTATTCATACCATTATAGTATAAGGTACCTCCTAGTAAATAGTTTTTTGGCAAGGTGTTATGCATCATATTTCTTATGGTAGGATAACTTTATTTGTCGAGTTCCCTAAGTATTTCTTTAGGAAGCTGGTCGATTCATTCCAGTCAATCCAAGAATAAAATCCATATGTACCGTCCAGTTTCCATATACCAAAAGCCCTCGTCTGCTTCGCAGGGTAGAAACGGTTATTTGAGACCTCTGGAGTTTGACCTTCTTCAAGTTGCGAAAGAAAAACGCAGTGTAGTGGATAATAAAAGCTATTGTTGACGATACGGCAATCCTCTGTGTAACGAGGTTGGTTGACTTTAAAGCAAGTAGACCAGGCGGAACCACCGAATATCTCTTCTGTATTGCTTCGGATTACATGCAATGACGATGCTCCACCACCTGTATATAGAAATACATTTTTCTCAACTACAATTCCGCCCAATACACCAAAGGTTCCATCAGAATAATTATTATTCTGGAAATTAATATCAGTGTCATTACGTTCAAACAAGTTGCCGGTAATATGAAAGCCATCCGCAACGGTTTGCTCGGTAATATTATAGTTCTCTAAATTGATGCCGACAAAACTGTCATGAATCCAGTTGTTAAACACTGTCACTTTTTTGGCCTGTCCGCCACAGAAGGCTTCCCCTCGTATCAGAGGGCGACAGTTGCTATAGGAAAGAATGGTGCCACCTTGCCCGCTGATTTCGCAGTTTTGCACAACCCACCCAGTGGGCCCATATGAAATACCTGTACCTGCGATATTTTTTATATTCAAATTATCTAACACAACATCGTCTACTATGTTGATTACATCACTTCTGTATCTATGGTCATCAGAATAAGCAGTGCACAGTTCTATGGTCGTGAATAGTGTGCCAGGATTGCCGGCATCACAACGAAAGTATAAATAACCTTCACTATCAGGATATTCTGTCACACTGAAATTAGTAGCATTGGGATATTGACTAGAGGCACCCGAAAAGAAATCTAAATCTTGCGTCAAGCCAGATGTAGGGTTAAATGGAGTCTGATCCTTGTGGTTAACAAACCGTTTACCGGACCAATCAGGTAATACGCGATATGGCGTTAGTTCACCATGATCCAGCACGATGCTGCCGCAGTCGTGTATTTTTTTATTATAGACCCATATCTTTGCTCCACTCTTATTTTCATAGGAGAGCTTCCACTGATTTTCGCCCGAAGTACTAATCGCTGTAGTAATAATGGGTTTCGCGCCTGTACCATATGCAGAGTAAGTAACACCAGGCGTATATGCGTTTATATAACCACGGAATATGCCTCCGCGTTCAAAGAATACAATATCGCCAGCTTGTAACCCAATCTCATTGAGCTTTGTTAATGTAGCAATTGCGCTTTCGGGACTTGTGCCATCGTTTGAATCACTGCCACTATTAGATATATAATATGCTGTACCTGTGTAGGTTTGCCCATATATTAAAGTTGTATCTTTTTTGATGGCAGTTTCACTGTTTAATATCGCTTCTCGAAGGAGAACGGCTTCGTCGGGATCCTGTGTACTATTTTGTATTTCTGTCTGAATTTTTGTTAAGTAAGTCAAAGCTCTCGTCGTATCGGTTTCATATAGACGGGAGACCGACAGTATTGCGTCTGCACGGGTAAGGGGCTGTGACATGGTTTTCTTGTAATCAAAGCAGGATATGTAACTGATGTGGGAACGTTTTGATAAGGAAGTAACGAGTGCTGCATTTATTATAAATTGTTTTCCTCCTTGAAAATCAACCTGCTCATCATAATGTATGATTGCGCCGTTAGGATAAGTAAAAGGTGACTTGGAGTAGTCAATGGAATTCCATGACTTAGATGCATCTGCAAACGTATCCCATATATTGCCGTTTTGGCAATCTACATTATCTAATTTTGCTATCCCCATTGCTTCCATGGCGAAATATAAAATCATGCTCCCTTCGGCACGAATCAATGTGTTATTATCGGTATGAGCTTTTTTAACACGTTTTTCCCATGTGGGTAATAACTTCTTATCATATTTAGTTAGCATTATTTTAACAAGCTCACAATATTGTGCATAGGTGACGGGCTTGTTTAAATTACTTTGCCAACTCTTCGGCACAAAGCCGTATGACTTAGCTCGGGCTAATTCTTCGTCTGCAGACGGCATACATTTATATTGCGCTGCATTAGCGATACTTGTGAACGAATTACACAATAATAAAACGATAAGTAAAATGGATGTATACTTCTTCATGTGTAGGCCTCCCTTCAGTTATATTAGGTGTATAATTTATTTAGTTTGTTGTTCAGGTGATACGGAGGGTGGAAGAACAACAGCTTTCTTATCACCGAGATACCGTTCTAAGTCCCAGCGTAACTATTATAGCTGCGACAAGTAGAGTAGAAAGAAACTTTCTCATTCAAATTCCTCCTGGAAAATATTTTGTAATATTTAAAAATATTATCAATGTAAAGTGAGATAATTAACAAGAATAAAAATCCAATCAAGATATAAATACTTATTCTTGATTGAATTTTTGTAAACTAATACTTATATCTATTAATTATTCAATCCGTCTCCACACTTGAGTTAAATTCAACCATTGGCTTATCCTCACGAACAGTTACTTTCTCGATTAATTTTCATACCATCTGGTCATTATACTCTTCCATCTTGTATTCCTGACTTTTTAGGAATTCTTACATTTCAGTGATGTGCTGTCATCTTCCCTGGTGTTCCGTATTCGTTACCAAAGAATTCTGTTTGACTTCTAATCCGGTTGATTTCATCTGCAACCGTATTATAGTCAGATCTTAATATTGCAAACTGGAGAATCATCTGTTCAAGTTAATCCAGCCTTTTATCAATTTCAGGTATTCTTGCATTTATGCTGGGTCAAAAACGCTGAAAGTTAGTATTACAACTCAATAAAACATAGAAAATCAGCTGTAATCATGTCTATATACATGTTTACTCAATTCTTTTATTCATAATTCTACTGTGATTTCATACAATATCTGAGATCCAGCGAACGCATTCACCTGGTTAAAATAGATTTTTTCATTTAGCATAATATATTGCTTTCGGAATGTTGATAAAATCAACGTTTCAGGGCTTTTATAAGAGAGGCGACAACCAGATTTGAACTGGGAAACATAAAGTATCTTATTTTGCAGTAAATAACGAAAAACTCCGTAAACACTGGGTTTAAGCATATTTATATTTTACCTCAGATGTTGATATTTCATCATAAAAAAGCATTATTTTCATAACTATGCAACACGAAATGCAACACGAATTATATTAAAATCTGATACTTGAATATCAGTATTTGATATGGTGAAATCTGTTTATTCCAAAATACCCCGCATCTTATATATTTGAAGACTGCGGGGTATTTTTTTGTTTCGACGTCGAAACAGTTGCGCCGGTGCAAGTCTTAGTCAGTCTTGAAAGCCTTTCGGGTAACCGGCCCGACCTTACCGTCCACTGTGATCTTGCAGCTCTGTTGATAGGCCCGGATCGCTTTGTCTGTCATTGGTCCACAATCTCCGTCTATCTTGAGATTAAACCCTGCTTGATTAAGCTCCCATTGTACCCATTTTACACCTTCACCTTTGTATCCCGTACAAATAGTCTCTAACGGCTCTTTGTACGGATTCTGAGCCTTCTGGGAGATAACTGGTGCATCATAATCAATATAATCGAACAGTAGCCAGT
>JAEXNR010000065.1 GCA_023439505.1 Bacillota bacterium | reverse complement strand
ACTGGCTACTGTTCGATTATATTGATTATGATGCACCAGTTATCTCCCAGAAGGCTCAGAATCCGTACAAAGAGCCGTTAGAGACTATTTGTACGGGATACAAAGGTGAAGGTGTAAAATGGGTACAGTGGGAGCTTAACCAGGCAGGATTTAATCTTGTTGTTGATGGAGATTGTGGACCAATGACAGACAAAGCGATCCGGGCCTATCAACAGAGCTGCAAGATCACAGTGGACGGCAAGGTCGGACCGGTTACCAGGAAGGCTTTTAAGGCCGATTAAATTATCAATGTACAATCTATATAAAAGAGGCGGCGTTTATCCTCTATGCCGACGGGTTCCCGTGACCTCCCCGGTTTATGCTGGGGAGAGTTTCGGCCTGTACCCGGCAGGCCATCATCAGACGGGGTTACAATAAATTCTGCAATTCCTCCATTCTATCATGTTTAAATCCCAAGACTACAAGTACCTGGCTAATTCCTTCGGCGTACCCCAATGAATTTTGTCCAATTAATTCTTGAACATTTCTATTTACATCACTCAAATTCATATTACTAGAAGCGTTAAAAGCCTCTTTTGATCTATTGGCGCTGGATATCGCATCAATCATTAAACCTGTGCATCTCTTATATTCTTTCTGAGTCATATCTTCTACCTCCATTTGATTTATTATCTATTCCACTCACCGGATCAGATCCGGTGGCGCGTCGCGCTTAAGGACTTTTTATAGTCGCCCGACCGACTGTTAATTCCATTCTCTTAATAATTCCTTTATCATTTCTTTCGCATCGGCATTGCTTCTTCCATCACAACATTCTTTGTATATCAAGTCATAAGCAGGAGCGTTTTCATAACCTTCTTCTTCGCAAATCCTATCAACTAATTCCATCATTTCTGTTCTATTCATAATTACCTTCTTTCTGCTCCAGTGGAGCTGTGTTTTATTTGATAATGTAATTATATACTATATCCCCATAGATGTAAATGGGCATATCTAACAAAATATACCCCCATATATTATGCACTATGTCTATATACCCATATATAAGTATCTGATACAATGTATCAAAAGGAGTGATATTATGGCGAAGTACACAGAGGCTCAAGCAAGAGCGGTAAAAAAATACCTTGGAAATATAGGAGAGACAAAGGTAAGAGCCCCAAAGGTTGATATGGAAAGATACAAGAATGAAGCTGAGAAGGTAGGCCTAAGCCTCAATCAATTTTTTATCGATGCTGCCGAAGAAAAAATAAAGAAAAGGGGAAATTATGAACGCGAATGAAATTATCAGTATTTACGAAAAAACCGGGTCACTAAATGAGACTGCCAAAATATGCGGAGTTAACTGGCAGAAGGTCCGAAAGATATTAATTACAGAGAGAAAATACGAGTGTGATTTGTCTATTTCGATAGGCAATCTGTTAGCCGAAGGTAAGTCAGTATCAGAGATATCTGCAATCCTTAATATCAGTACAAAAGCAGTTAATAGCTATTTGCCGTATAACAAATGCATTTACAATCTCGATGAGCCTACTATCAATGCTGTTAGGATTAAAAAGCATCGGGATAAAAATATTGACAAATTAATACAATAATGCTATTATGATTATGTCGTAAGACTATCAGCTCTTAGAGGCTGTGGATTAAAAAGAAAACACAACAAAAAATGACTATCTTAATGGTAGTCATTTTTTGTTGATGACTTGCGCCGGCGCAACTGTTTCGACGTCGAAACAAAATACCCCCTGGTCTATTACGGCCGGGGGTATAAAAATATTATTTACATCCACCATACGATACTATATAATATAAACATAAGTTATGGATGAATGGATGTGTATAATTTTGAGTTATATAAAAATCAATTGGAATAGCTTCAAGCAAACAGATGATGTATATGAAAATGAAAATATGCTCGATGCGCAAATAGATAATATAAAAGATGAAGATTTTATCTTTGATTCGGACGAATGTGTTGATAAAAGTAATTAGTATTAACCGAACTATCCAAGGCCGAAACGTCATTGATAGTTGCCTTCATCCGATCAAGCAACGGCATGGTTTGATCTTTCATGTATTTATTCTATATCATCAATATCCAGGGAGTATCCCAACACTTCGCCTACTTGTGTGATCCTTCCCTTAAGCGTAACTTCCTGTCCTTTCTTCATTTCCATTATCTTGTTTGTCTGATTGTCAGACTTTATGTAACACTGTACCCCTATAATAGTATAATCATCCTTAGATGGTCCTAAGTTTATGTATTTTCCATCACTATCAATATTGAAAAGTTTTCCAGTGATTTTTACGTATTGATCTGTGTATTTCTTTTCTGCTTTCATGGCATTTGTATCGAGATCATTCATCAACTCAGATACATCATAGGCTGTGTATTCAATAGGATTTTCGGTTGGTGCTGATGTTGGATCGGTCTTAGTGTCATTTTTTTTACCACTAGCAGTGCCTGCAGATGTGGCAACATCAGTGGAACCATTATCTTTTCCACCGTTTAGTGCGGCAGTTATAACAGCAAGTACAACGACACCAATAAGTACAACTTTCATTTTTCCACCCTGCTTCTTCTTGCACACAGGACATACCCTTGCCTTCTTATCAATCTCAGATTGGCAATGCTTACATTTCTTTAAATTAGCCATGTTATTTCCTCCCCTATTATCAACAGTATATACTAAAATATACCATATAATAACAGTTATGGCAATAACCAATCATTAACCATGAAAAGATACCACAAAAGCCAAAATAAGACTTTAAACTACTTTTAATTCGACAATAAATAATAAAAAGTAGCAAAAGTCAATGAAAAGTAACTATACTCCCGACATACTGTAAAAATATGGATTCCTTTATTTACCATTTATGGTATGTTTTGACATGTAACCCACGAAAATAATTTGCTACTATTAATCTATAGGAAATTTATATGATTGGGGGTGATATTATGCGGATGATTAGTATAATATGATAAATTTATTGTTTTCTTTTGCTTTTTATATATTTAATAAACTGCTCCACTTCAAGGCGTTCGCTATCAGTCAAACCAGGCGTATTTTTTTCGCCGATTAGCCACGAAACAGATACTCCAAGATAATCACATAATTTAATAATATTTGACAAAGGCATGTCGCTTAAACCGCTTTCGAAACGAGAGTATTTTGCCTGGCTAATTCCGATCGCTTGACTAACATCTACTTGCTTTTTGCTTAAACTGATTCTTTGGTTGTAAGCTCGCAAGCCTATTTCAAAAGCATCGTACTTCATCTTAATGCACCTCTGCCAAATATTATCATATATGCCAGAGTGCATACAAGTATTCACATGTACATATTCATTTATGCATAAATGAATTCGAATATGAATATGAGCTGCGAAAGAATAAAGTATAAATAACTTGAAAACGAACGTTTGTTCTGGTATAATAACAATGATTTCACCGCTACTAATTACATAACGATAAGGGGGTTTACTTATGGAGAATGATTTTCAAAATTTCATAGCACATCGGTGCTCGAGCGCTTTGCAGCATGATCAAGAATATCAAAATATGATGAAAGAAAAGCATTCAGTCGAAGAGGAATTAGATTTAGTTATGAGAGTATGTTATTCGGTTGGATTTGCTGACAGAGGATATGTAGCCAAAAAATGTAGCCAGTACGATAAAATATATCAATAAATGGAACGAAAATATCAATAAATATTCAATAAATGGAACGATGCTCAAAACCCTATAAAATACTATAAATACGCTATTTGGAGAGTTTTGAGCATCTAATTAAATTAAGTTGCGGTTAGACTAAGGATCTAGTCCGGGTTTCTGGGTAGGGGTTCAAGTCCCCTCGACTGCAGTAAGTAAAATCAAGGGTTTCAGAGTTTTAACAAACTTTGAAACCCTTGATTTTTTGTGTTTGGAATGCAATTGGAATGCAACGGGGGGAAATCATGTTTATGAATGATGTTAGAAGTGTAAGCTGACCGTAATTTAAAGTATAATTTCGTCATGATTTATCTGCTTTTATTTTTGAGTGTAATTATGTGTTGAACAATCATGGAGTATAACATAGCCTGTATGTAAGTTTTATACCATATTCTTTCTCCAGAGAAAATCCTTGATAATATCTATCCAAACATCTTTTTCTTTGTCGGGATAACTTAAATGGATGCATATCAGTTCCTAATGTAATCGGAATACCTAAAATTTTAGTATCTAAGATTTTCTTCCTGCATTTTTCCTTATCTGTAAAGTTTCTGCTTTTTTCAAATGCATAATCAAAAGCTGCATCTGAAAAAACAGATGCATTACGAATACCATTAATTTGATCTTCAAATGCATTAAGACCTTCGTTGGGGTAAATTTTTTTACCGCCATCCATTAATTCATATACTTCTCTGGATAACTTTTCATTATGGCGAAAGCGTAGCTTCTCAAAGATAAAATCATGCTGTAATGGATATTCTGTTTCCAATTTGATGCCATATCCATACTGCATATGGCATCTCATGAAAGGTTGAAATCCTATGGGAAGAATATTGTTTGATAGAATTTGTCCTGATTGTAGTAAACTTTTTGCTTCAACAGAATTATCCGGTAACTCAAGGCTGGCTAATAAAGAGCGGTTTGTTACTTGTTCTTGTAGTGCATGAAAGATCATTCCATATTTCGTTTCTTCGCTCTGTTCTGTTTGTTCTTTTGTCAGTGGTTTCCACATTTTCAAATTGTTATCATAATGGCAAAAAGCCTTTTTAAATCTTCGTAGCAAATGTCATAAATGCCATTGTCAAGTTCGTTCATATATTCTAATTTTAAGTAGCCATCCATAGTTACTCCTATTTTTAATTTACTATAGATAAGATAAATTGTAGTATCATAAGATAAATTATGGTAATTTTAAAGTACTTTTATCATTATATATCGATTTATGAGAAATGTATATATTTACAAGGCTTATTATCTATACTTATATACAAGGTACATAGAAAAATTATGAAAAGTGGATGAGTAATAATCGGTATCAAATTGAAGAATTTAATTTTTTGTGATAAAATAATACCCATGATGTTACACAAGAAATTGTATTATTTATTAATTTGAAATAGATAATAGCGAAATTTAATCAAGTATCATTAATCAAATAACGAAGACATATGTGTTTAAGCATGTTGTATTCAAAAAAATTGTAGTGGTTATGATTATTGGATGATAAGATATTGGAGGATAAAAAATGCCTACACTTGAATGGATAGGGAAAGATAAAGTTATTAATCATCATCAGGAAGTTCCATATCGCGTATTAAATCGGAAGTATAGTTATAGTGAGAAAGGACAAATTGATGAAGATAATTGTAGCGAGAACAAGATTATCAGAGGTGATAACCTTGAGGCTTTAAAATCCCTATTACCACAGTACGAGGGAAAAATTAAATGTATATACATAGATCCGCCATATAATACAGGAAATGAAGCGTGGGTTTATAATGATAATGTTAATGACCCTAAAATTAAAAAATGGCTTGGTGAGGTTGTGGGTAAAGAGGGGGAAGATTTATCTCGTCATGATAAATGGTTGTGCATGATGTATCCACGATTAAAACTGTTGCAGAAGTTACTTGCTGATGAGGGTGCCATATTTATTAGCATTGATGACAACGAGCAATCAAATTTAAAATTAATCTGTGACGAGATTTTTGGATCGAATAATTTTGTCTCTCAACTGGTATGGCAAAGAACATTTGCCACAAAAAATGATGCAAACTTTTTTTCTTCAGAACACGAATATATATTAGTTTACGCTAAAAGCATAAATTCTTTAAAGTTGAAAGATTTACCTAGAGGAGCCAAACAAGATTCCAGATATAAAAATCCAGATAATGATCCACGTGGACCTTGGATTTCCACAGATTTATTAAGAATGGAGCATCGTGAGAATAGTGTTTATTCAATACCAACGCCTAGCGGTAAAAGCTATACACCCGAACCTGGAACAAGTTGGAGACACCCGGAAGCAGAAATGAAAGCACTTATAGCGAATAATGAAGTATGGTTTGGGAAAAATGGAGATTCTAAACCACGAAGGAAGCGATTCTATAGTGATGTTAAGCAGGGGGTATGTCCTCAGACAATATGGAAACATGAAGAAGTGGGTCATACTCAAGAAGCGAAGCAATTATTGAAAAAAATACTTGATGCTTCCACAGATTTTTTTGCCACCCCTAAGACCGTTCGCCTTATTGAGAGAATACTGACAATAATGTGTAATAAAGATGATATAATTCTTGACAGCTTTGCTGGTTCTGGAACAACAGCACACGCTGTGTTGAACATGAACAAAGAAGATGCAGGTAATCGTAAGTTTATTCTGATTGAAATGGAAGAATATGCCGAAAGCATTACTGCTGAACGTATAAAACGTGTAATAAATGGTTATGGAGAAGGTAGGAGTGCAGTAGACGGAACTGGTGGAAGTTTTAGCTTTTATGAATTAAGCAAACCATTATTTCTTGTAAGTGGTGATTTAAACAGAGAAATCGATATACAGAAAGTACGTGAGTATATCTGGTATATGGAAACCAAGAAAGTAATACAAGAGACAGAAAATACAGATAATTCATATTATCTAGGAAAAAACAATGAAACGGCATATTATTTTTATTACGATAATGAGCAAGTAACAACTCTTGATCATAAGTTTTTAACCACAATCAGCACGTTAGCAGATAACTATATTATTTATGCTGATTTATGTACCATTTCAGAAAAGGAATTGCAGAAGCATAATATAACTTTTAAGAAAGTACCGAGAGATATTACTAAATTGTAGAGGAGCGTTAAATATGGAGTTAAAGAATTATCAGAAAAATGTAATAAAAGACTTGCGACGCTTCTTAGAAATGCTCACAGAAAAGCAGAGTATCAAAGAGGCATATCGCAATTTATGGGAAGAAAAGGGAGTTGTAGTCGGTATGAATGGGATGCCATTATATAATTCCGTTATAACCGGGGTTCCACATGTTTGCATGAAAGTACCTACTGGTGGTGGAAAAACATACTTGGCTGCTAATTCTATAAAACCAATTTTTGATTCTATGCCAAATATACATCCAAAGGCAGTGGTTTGGCTAGTTCCATCCGATGCAATACTAACACAGACACAAAGTACATTGATGAATCCAGAACACCCCTATAGAAAAAAGATTGATGTGGATTTCGAAAATCGCGTAGAGGTATATTCAAAGGCACAGTTATTAAATGGGCAGAACTTTAACCCAACTTCGGTTAATGAGCAGTTATCTATATTTGTGTTAAGCTATGATTCTTTCCGCACAAATAAAAAGGATGGAAGAAAAGCGTACCAAGAAAACGGAAACCTTGCTTCATTTACAAGATATAGAGTAAATTCTGAAATGTTATTAGAAGATACAGATGAAACAGCATTGATACAGGTTATTCGAATGCTTAATCCTCTTGTAATCGTTGATGAGAGCCATCATGCAACTTCAAAGTTGAGTGTAGAAATGCTTAATAATTTTAATCCGTCTTTTGTACTTGATTTGACAGCAACACCTAAGGAGGGAAGCAATATAATCTCCTTTGTGGATGCAAGACAGCTAAAAAAAGAGCAGATGGTAAAACTTCCGGTCATTGTATATAATAGAAAATCACAAGAAGATGTATTTTTAAGTGCAATTAGCATACGGATGAAGTTGGAAATCGAGGCAAAAAGGGAGCAGATGGAAAGTGGCAGATATATCCGCCCAATCGTATTATTTCAAGCTCAACCAAAGAATAGTGACGATAGTACAACTTATGAAAAAATAAAAAATACATTAGTTGAAATCGGAATACCGGAAGAGCAGATTGCCATTAAGACTGCTAATAAGGATGAAATTAAGAATACCAATTTATTATCAGAAGAATGTCCTATTCGATACATAATTACGGTAAATGCATTAAAAGAAGGATGGGATTGCCCTTTTGCATACGTTCTTGCAACGGTTGCTAACCGAACATCAACAGTTGATGTAGAGCAGATTTTAGGAAGAGTGCTTCGACTTCCTTATGCCAAAGCTAATAAAAAAGATGTATTAAATCTTTCATATGTTATTACTTCATCCCAGGACTTTTATGGGACGCTTGATAAAGTTGTTACTGGACTAAATAGTGCTGGTTTTAGTAGTAAAGATTATCGTGTGGAAGATGCTGTTGAAGAGCCGGAAAATGCAGAAAATATAGCAGAGCCTATTCAGATCCATGTTGAAGATATTGTTGATCAGACGGACTCTATGATAGGTGAGGATGAAATTCCGGTTATTAATACTGATAAAATAAAAGAACAGATATCTACAGTCATACAAGATATAGAAAACACTATTAAGGGAAATAGCAATAATGAAAAAAATATTGCATCTCCAGCAGATAAAATGCTTGAAACTGCTGTTTCGCAAAATAATGTTTATTGGGAAGAGATGGAGTCTGCCGAAGAATCTGATATGGCTGAAGTGCCACAAGAAGCGAGGGATAAGATGAAAATATTTAGAATGAATGATGCCTATATAAATGAAGCATCATCAATTCGCTTCCCGCAATTTGTAATGGAAACAGAACCAAGTCTTTTTTCTTCTCATGAGTATTCTCTTCTGGAGAAAGAAAATCTTTATGTGGGATTTACATTAAAGGATAAAGATGTACAGATTGATTTTTCGTCAGTCGATGCAGAATTAGCTAAAGTGGATGTAGATGATTCTACTGATGCAGTTCCAAAAGCATGGAGACTTCAAGGGTTTGACAGCAGCTATATGAAAGAATGGTTTGATGCACAACCCAGTGAGAAAAAATTACACCACTGTAAGGATTTGATTTGTAAGAAATTATCTTCATTTAATGTCGTTAATGATAGGGAATTGAGAGCATATGTCGATAGAGTAATAGACAATATGACTGAGGATCAACTGACAGATTTGGAACAGTCACCATATCCTTATATTAAGAAAATAGAAGATAAGGTTAAGAACTTACTTGGTATTCATGCGAATAAGGTGTTTTCTGACTGGTTAGAGCAGGACATAATTACATGTATGCCAGAGTATCAGTTACCATCTTCAATTACTCCAACAAGTACAATTTCATCCATTCCAAAATCATTATATGCCGAAGAAGAAAGTATGAATGAGTATGAAAGAAAAGTTGTTTGGGAGTTATCTGCATTAGACAATATAAAATGGTGGCATAGAAATATCTCCAGAAAAGGATTTGCCATAAATGGTTCTGTAACTGCTTATCCAGATTTGATAGTTATGACAACAAGTGGAAAAATTCTATTGGTAGAAACTAAGGGAGATTATTTAGATAACGATGAGTCAAAGTCGAAAGCAGAAACCGGAGCTAAATGGGCTTCGATGATCGATAGGATGTTCCGCTATTATATGGTATTCCAATCAAAGGAACCGGGTTACCAAGGCGCATATTCACATGATAGATTTATGGATATTATCAAGAAATTATGACAATTCCAATATGGTCTACTTAATATCACCTTTTGAACACAAATCACTTTCAACCCGTTTTCGTCCGATAAGAAATAAAGATATTCAAACAAGATTTTTTGCCGATAGTGAGCTAAACAGAAAAAAGAAATTATGATATTCATAAAAAACAGGACTTCCAAAGCATGTTATTATTTTGGAAGTTCTGTTTTGCTAATTTATCTAAAGATATTCTTATTAGAATCAAAATAGCATAAGGTTCGTTATGTATATTCTCTGTAGCACTATGCTAATAATACTGCCGCTATACAGAAAATGAATAAGGATAAAGCCATTTGCAACCATGTTGGAAGTTTTGACTTTATTAATTTATTCACTGCTGGACACATTAATGTTGCTGATACCAGCATAACAATTCCGGAAATGATAGAGGTTAGAAAGCAACCCAACGTCATAATTGCTAAAAACATAAAAAGCGACCACCTTATTATGAGAAAGATGCCACGAAAAAATCTCCTTAGTGAACTTTTGTAATTTGATTTTGTTCGATTAGGTGCATTAAAATCAACGACATGAACATTTCCCATCTCATTATGTTTCTTACTCCTTGATATTGAATTATTAAGATTATAAATGGGCATATCTTTGCTTTTTTGAATATTTTGAGGTTTGGCATTTCTTTTCCTTTTCTTCTGTTTCTTTACACTTCCGGGTTGTTTTTCAATTATTCGACACAACCAATGATATAGAACTTCTAGTATTTGTATAATTATAAATATCCAACCGATAAATATTGAAATAAAGAGCTTACGGGCAAAGAATTTTCCGCTATCAAATACAATATAATTTCTTTTTGAATACCAGTATTTATTCATTGCATAGTACTCCCATGCGTAAAAAGCAATACCAGCGATTCCGAATAGTATTTCCATTAAAACCTCCCAGAATGTAGATGTATTTTAAAAAGTATTGATTCTATAGTGGTTTATAAATGATAAGAAAGATAAATGAATCAATATTTCGAGTATGTTCCATCAAATGTGACATCCATACCAGCATACGGATTGCCATTATCATTTTTTTCTAATATACTTAATTCTGAATCCGTCCACGATAGATATAATTCAAAACCATTATCTCCTTGAAATACTGCTGTAGATTTATCCTCTTGGATATTTGCTATTCCTCCCTCGATATTCCCACAATTTTGACCATAAACTACATTTATAGTAAATTCTAACTTGTTATCCTTCAATTGCTTAATTTTAATTTCACCTGTTTCATTTGAATATGTACCTTCCCAATCAATTGATGAAGATTTTACTTCTTCAGTTGGTGTTATTGAAACTTCTACTGCCTGTGTTGGTATTGCTGAAGGTTCTGCGTTTTGTGTTGGTGCCCCTGTAGTTCCTGCATCTTCGTTAGAATCTAATTCGTTTTGTTGAAATGCTGCATTAATAAGAGCTTCCATTGTCGGATATGTTTGTGCATTTCCTTCAAAGGCTAAATAGGAAAGTGAAAATGATTTTTCATCGATTATTGCAAATTGTAGATATGCTTCTACTTCCTGATTTTCATATAAACATTTTCCGGTAAATTCAACTACTTCTTTATTATCATCTGAAGTAAAATGATCCCATTCGGGTTCAGAAAAGAAGCTATTAAAGGCTTCGCCATAAGTTTGATTATATCCATCAGGCTGACCGTTATATACTTGCTCTACATATTTATTGGTCATTATTTTATCAATCTTTGTATTATTTCCTATCTCTATAAAATTTTTCACAAGAATTATCATTACAATTATTACCGCTATACTGAACAATATGTTCTTGATTTTATGAGCGATAGATTTATCCTTTACGGGCATAATCTCTCCATCCAATTCAAATAAATCTTTTTTTCTTATTAGAAATAATCCTATAATGCTTCCTATTATTGAGCCGAAAATATGTCCTAGAAGATCAACTCCGATTGCAAAAGTAAAGATTGCATAGACAATAGGCGCAATAATTACAGTACTTAGTTTCTCTTTTCCAGTCTTATATTCTAATAAAAAAGCAGCTGCCATAATTCCATAAATTGCTCCGGAAGCACCTACTGATACTATATGACGGTCAAATATCATATTCAAATAGGCACCTAAAGCGCCTCCTATGATTCCTGAACTAAAGTATATTATTAAATACTTGAATTTTCCGACAGTTGTTTCTAAAATCGTCCCTATAAAATACAGTACAATCATATTTGATAATAAATGTATTAGTCCACTATGAATAAACATGGAATATATCAATCTAGTCCACTCACCAGAGAAGGTCAAAGTCCAGTAATTACCGCCGCATGAAACTAAATATTCTGTATCTTTCATATCCCCGTTAGTAGAAGTTATAATATAAGCAATGATATTTATTGCAATCAGAATGATAGTTATTAAATTATGCTGTCTATCTTTCGTGTTTTTCATTTAGAATATCCTCCATCTAAGTTATTTGCATGCCAATATAAAATACTTTAAATTATTCGTATAATTTGCTGATTAACGATCCCAGAATTGATGTTGCATGAAATAATACCTGTTTTGAAACTCTTTTTCCAATACAACAGTAGCAGGTAAAATGCTCGCAGTTTTTTGTTATAATATTATATTCATCCTCACCCAGCCTTTCATAAGCTCTTTTTACAATTTCATCTCGTGGAAGCATGTTGGAATGTTCATATCGAATCACTCTCCATCCTTTCGAGAATTCTTCCAAAGACGATAATTTTACTCCGTCTTGGGTGTAGTGTATTACCATATCATCACCTACATACACTCCATGATGCTGATAAATCAGCCGTTCAACCATGATATGGTCTCCTTGTTCGAATTCATTCATTTAAATACGCTCCTTCTTTGATTTATAAAGAAATAATATATAAATCTAGGAGAATGGCAGACGCTTTAACCTAGAATGAATAGTGATAAACCATATTGAGTATTTCACAAAAACTTATTGCCAGTATTTTTGCATAAATTATTTTTCGGTGATTATTTTTGGTGATTATTTTTCAAATTCCGACAATAAAAAAATTATATTCCATATAATTCTAATAGTCAATAATTGCTTCTTACAGTCAGTTATTTATACAAGGTTTCTCATATAAAATTAGTTTATTATGAGAAACGAGGGCTGAGCCATGGACGAAATAGATTATATAAAGATTGGAAGTAAAATAAGACAGGCACGTCTTGATAAGCATTTGTCGCAAGAACAGCTTTCAGAATTGTGCAATATTTCAACTTCTTATTTAGGTCATATAGAAAGAGGAACCCGAAAGCTATCCGTTGAAACTCTGGTTTCTTTATGTACTACTTTAGAAGTAAGTACGGATTATGTGCTTATGGATATACTTCCATCCAATGATCCGGTACTTATCAGCATAATAAATAACGCAAAGAAAAAGGGAGTCAAAGGTTATGACCGTTTCATTACTATTTTAAAAGCATTATCAGATGTGGTAGATAAATTATAATCATTCTATATTATTACTAATAATGGCATCAATTCTTTGATTTATTGGATGAAAGAATTGGTGCTGTTTTTGTATGAATTTGTTATTCAGAAGCAATAAAATATTGAAAATTATAATAAAATGCAACAATTAATTAAAAGAGCGAAAAGGGGGATAACCTATGCTTGAAGAATATCCTGATGTACTAACAATAAATGAAACTATGGAGATACTGGGTATATCACGAAATCTTTTATATGATTTAATTCATTCCGGAATGTTACCTGCATTTCGGATTGGAATTAAGATATGGAGAATAAAAAAGCTCGATCTTATCAGTTTTCTCGATAAGAGATAATTCAGAAGTAATAAAAGAATTAAAAAATAGAATCTACCAGACTATTTACCTAAAAAATAAAGATTTATAGAAATTGCTCCTATAAATCTTTATTTCTTTTTGTTATTCTGTGATCTGGATTGACATAGATTTTCTATCAAACAGATATACCATATCTGAAAGAAAATCTTCTTCAGATACTTCACTGCGATTAACGCTCATAACCATTTCTTTTAAATCTTTAGGACTAATATCATAAGCTGGTACAGCAATCATTTCATGAATGCTGCTGGGAAGAATATATAATTTATCTGTCTCTATTTCATCAGCCAGGTCTGACAAGGTATCTATTTGAAGTGCGGAAAATGCTCCATTCCGATTATCCTGATTTGTCAGTATATACATTTCATATCTGTCGGAATCTTTGCCGACAATCGCTTTAATTAATTCTTCCCGTTCATCAGTTTTGCAATCTTCCTCCATATCATTCAGTTCTTTCAGCATCATATGCAGAATGAAATCTGTCATTTTATCAACCTTAGTTGGCTCTATAATCAAAGTATTGTCTTTAGCCGCTTTAAGCATCTCGTCCTGCTGCACACACCACTTACTAAGTAATTGATAATTTACCGTGATTGACATGATTTCATCCCCTTTGGCAAGAAGTATGTATGGAACAATGGCTAAATCAAGCATCTTTTCATAAGGTACAGATTGAAGCAGTTCCGTATTTCTGTCATAGTTAATTAACTTAACTCGTAAACGTGGTTTTGCCCAGTTATAATTAATAATATTGTCTGGGTTAATACTGATATCTGATTTTCTACGGTTTAATACATCAATAATTTCTTTGGCAATCTGCCTAATACCCTTACCGTTTTGATATTCTGTAAAATAATCCTCCAGATAGATGGATGGAGCAAATGATGTACCTGGATATCGAACGGATAATCCTTGGAGCTTTCTGTTGATTTTCAGAACACAGTTGACCGAAACGCTATATTCATTACCTACTAATAGCTTAACCTCATTTTTAACTATTTCTATAAATTGCTCAAATTGCATCGTAATAACTCCCTTCTATGAATTAATCACTATTCTGTAATATTGTTAGTATCTGCATCTACGATATTGAAATCGCTATCAATCAGTTCACTTTTGACTTCTGTCATATCAACGGCTATTTCAGACTTTATAGACTCATCTGTTTCTACCGCACGAAGAAAATCAGTCTTTAACGGAGCATATTTCAACACCTTTTTGATTACCGTTTTCTTAGCCATTTCCTCATAGTTTGTTTTCCATGGGCTGTAGGAAGAAGAGAAGCCTTTGGAATACCGTAATGCATGGGTATCAATATCTTCTTTGCTCATTACCTCAAATGCAAAACCATTATTATCAAGCTTGAATAAGGCATAAACTAAAACCAGCTCTCCACGATCCTTGAGAGCTGGTTTATGTATCAGCTTTGCATTCAACCCAAGCTCATACTCAAATATATCATTGGCATAAACACATTGGGCTTGTATGGATTGAACCTGTTCATTCCGATACACAAGGTCAATCATTCCTTTAAATCCGATCTGGAACTGACATTCCAATTTTCCTTTGTTATTATAAGGGATAAGATAAGCTTGCCCTAGCGGAGTATTCGGCTCTAATCCCAGTTGTGCAGCATTCATTAGTGCGGCTAAAAAGCTTATCTGGCTACATTCTGATAATTTGGGAGTAGTATTCAGTGCAGATAATGCCATTCTGGTAAAGCGTTCTGGAGTTATTACAGAGGGTAGTGCTTTTTTGATTTCTGGTTCCAGAGCTTTAATCATATCGGCTATGCTCATGTTCTTTGTAATTTTAACCTCTTGCTTTTCAGCTTTCTTAGCAAGTTCTTGTTTGATATCTGGCATATGAGATCTCCTTTCTAGGCTGTCTTAACAGCAAACCTTCGGCTCTGTGTTTGTTTAATATAATCTTTATAAATGTCTGGTCTTTCTGCCTTGATACGCTCAACATCAAGCTTTGAGGTAAAGACATTTTTCCAGTCAATTTGATAGCTATCACATATGGCAGATTCGGCTTCTGCCATGGCAAGTTTTACTTCCTGCTCGATAATTTTCTTTTCTTTCTCCATTTTATCAATGAGAGTAGATAAATCTTCTCGGCGCTTTAATTTTTCATGAAAGCCATTTAAGATAACTTTTTCTTGTTTTGCATATTTAAAATATTGGTTTATGATTTCGTCCGATGCTTTTGAACCGTCAGGATCAGGCATAATACCTTTAAGGACATGATTATTCCAAAAGTCTGTTTCAATGGAAATTAAATTCTGAATTAGTTCTTCATCGCGATTGATCTGAACATACTTGAATTCTTTTCCCAATATAACAACGGCAATATACCATGATGAAGCCCCGGTCACTGCCATATAATGATGGCATTGTATCTGATAATGTTCCGGTATATTACCATCCTTCCATTTATCTGCATTGAGGGTATTAGCTGTTTTGCATTCCAGACCGATATTTTTTCCAACTAACATCCGGTCGACATTTGCAAGCATAAATGGGTGTTCATCTTTCTGATACATGGCATTTACCCTTCTGACCTTAAAACCAGTTTCTTCTGTAAACCGCCTGGCTACATACTCCTCCAAGTCTCTTCCTTGACGCATTGATTCATTGTCATAATTGCTTACTTCATCTTCCGTTTTATCTCGGAACACAGAAATAGCAGTAGAATAGGGATTTAATCCACAGATAGCTCCTGCATCAGAACCGCCGATCCCCATTTTTCTATACTTTAACCATTCTTCTCTGCTTAAATTAAGAGTTGACACTAACTTATTCATGCTTTATTCCTCCTTGCATAGTGAACAATCTGTATAGCCGTTTTTTATAATTCCTCTTTCCTGTAAACTGACATAAGAATCATTTTCTCCAATAATGATATGATCCAGGAGCCATATACCGATTAGCTTTCCAGCTTCATCTAGCCTTTTTGTCACAGCTATATCTTCCTGTGATGGTTCTGGTATACCTGATGGATGATTGTGATAGCAGATAATATGAACTGCATTATCCAGTATGGCATGCTTGAAAATCTCACGTATTTGCACTAGGCAAGAATTCACAGTCCCTATTGACACAATTTCTACTGCTAGAGGCGTATTCTTGGCATCCAAGGATACAACAACCATCATTTCCTTATCTGCAAATTCAAACAAAGCTCTCACTAATCCTGCCGCTTCTTGGGGATTGTTAAAGCGTCTTTTTCCATAGAAAATAGAGCCTTCTTTCACAATCTGAGTTTTTATAATACCGACCCTTTTTCTAGGTTCCGGTTTTTTCATTAATTCCATTAGTTCACTTTCTTTTTGCATCATTCAAACCTCACTTATTAAGAAAATTTGATAAAATTGGGTATAAAAAATCTCCATTACCGTTTTATTGGTAATGGAGATTTTTGCTTTATGCTGCTGATTTTATCATTTGGTATGCCCTGTCTATTAAGGCATTCCCTTCAATCACTCTGGAAAATAAATTTTCACGATAATTTACAGTTTCCCTTAATGGTTCCGCATGGGTGGCGAAATCAGATACCGCATTAATAAAACGATAAGCATTCTTCCCGACATGGGATAGATCAGGAGCATCAAAATACCGTAGCATCATATCTTCTCTCTGACGTTTAATATTCTTTTTCTGTTGGTCACTTGCGGCATCGGAAATTGGTAATAGAAGATTCGTAAAATCTATTACCAGTTTGTCATTAAGTTTCTGCTGATGAAGAGTTTCTATCTCTTTACCAAGCGAGTCCATATACTTTTCTGCCATGAATAGCGTCTGTGTTGCTTCTTCCAGTTTGTTCTGGATATCTCCAGTATGGATAGTTGACCAGGAACGCTTTGCAGTATTCAGGGCTAAGTTCAAAGTGTTCTGACATACCACACGGATAGGGGTTACGGCTGCTTTGATTGCTCCGGAGCCATCGTGTGAATTAGTGAAAACTAGATAGGGACTGATACGTTCTCCTGTTATAATGTATTCTTGCGGTAATTTGGCTAACATCCAGACACGTTTTCCTTCTTGTAGGGAACCGGCTGTCTCATAACGAACACCATCCCCAAGTAATGCATCAGTAAAGGCAAAAGCGTCAGTATTCTGAACTACCTTGTATCGATCAGTTACTACTCCTAGAACTTTATTGTCCTTATCTCTTATATTTGCTTTATAACCCTCTAGTGGAATGCCATCTTCTGTCGTAATATCTTTTTGTAATACATTCCAATTTAGCCCAGCAATTATAAGGGCATTTTCAGAGTCAGGAGCTTGTTCGACTCTGATTCCTAATCCATGCCATGGCTTTTCTCTGGTATAAAACATGGTATCTACATTAGCTGCCATCTTTATCATCTCCTTAAAATTATGATTGAACCTAGGGTTCATGGAAATGATATATATTTGGACTCAGATGGGATACGAATATTTATAAAGTGGATTGATCAGTTGGTTAATGCCACTTATGCCACCAAAATCATAATATTACTTTAGAGATAATATTTTATTTCTGAAACAACGGGAAAACACGTAAACATAAATAATTTTGCATTATATATAACATATTATCATTATTTGGTGGCATAAGTGGCATTAATTCATGACCATTTCTTTCATTGAATTTAAATTAAAAAATAATAAATTCAATGAAAATAAAATTTTTATCATATCGTTATTTAAATCTTACTAATATTTGAAATATATTTGACCAAATGGATTAATATTTTATCTGTTTCAATATCATTATTCATTACTACATTTATTTTAGAAAGATAATTTTGTATAGCTTTTATTGATGATTTAGTATTGGAGTTTTCATTTATACCTGATGAATTTTCTACTTGAATTGGTAGTAATTTCTCATAATATAGCAAACCGTTATGTTCTATAAGATAAGATAGTAGTAGGATTATATCATCTGTATTATCAATATTGTAACTATTGAAGCATTCTTTTATGGCATTTAATGCTTTCATTTTCTCAGTAAGTTTATTATCATTAAAATTGATTTTATTATTATCAATACTATTATGCTTAAGCTTTTCTCTATAATCTATTATGTATATGATTAAGTCAATAATTCTGCAATCAATATTTAAATCCTTGCTTCTGAAATAATTCCTTATCTTATCGTGTTCTTCGTTTTTGTGTTCTTCAGATTTACTTTCAACTTCTTTATATACACTGATATCACGATAACTGGTTGCAGGAATTTTCGGTATAAGATCATTAATGAGATTTATAATATACTTCGCAGTATCACTATCATATAAGGAAAGTTTTCGCTTTGGATATTCGATAAGATTTCTTATTTCTTCATAGTGTGCATCTTGTGGGATAAGAAAAGAATCGGAATCCAAATATCTATATAATGAGCTTAACATAAGGAGTTTCGTAAAAAGGCTGTTTTGTAAATAAGTAATAGGCTTGCATAACTCTTTAATGAAATCATTTTCTTTCTCAGTACTAAGTTTCTCAATGTTTTCATTTATTGTGGAGTTAAGCTCCTTGTCTGACTTAAAAAATCGTTTAACCATAAGAGTTGATTGCTTTTCAGAATAACATGACCATAAAATGATGTAAAAAGAAAGTAGTGTGGTTTCTTGTTCAATTTGATTAAGAGTATAAATATGACAATATAAACTGTTAGTATTAAACTCAATCTGAGATAAATACCGAAAGTAAATATTAAAATATTTATAGTAACAACTTTTACTTAGATCAACTGTATCCGAACCGAATGCTTGATGTTTCATAAACATAAAAACTTTAGTGGGTTCTATATAGCTACTGTTATTTGAATCAATTCCCTTCCATTTCTTTGATGTAAAATTGATTTCAGACATGCTTTCAATATCATAGATTAATAAGCCTAATGCTAAGTATTCTATTTTAATTCGAGAAACTTTTGCTCTTTTTCCGATTTTTGTCTTTATAGCTTCTGCGGAAGTAATACGCTTTATGCTTTTGCTATCAGTAGGATAGAGACTTTTATATGCTTCTAGCATATTGTTGTAAGTCTTTCTTATCTCATCAGAGAAATCCCCCGTATCTTCAGTATCTTCAGTAAACATAAAAATGCTTTGACATAATGTGTCAAGAAATAGTGCTACAGTATGTTTATCTGTACATGGTTTGGATGTTAAAAATATTGTGGCAAAGACTCTCTCGATAAACTCTAAATATTCTTCCATGTTTTTAATGTTAAATAATTCATTATAATTAATTTTATTCATACTTTCAAGTCCTCAAAAAAATAAATTTTGCAAATATTTCTTGTTTACGACCAATGAAAATTCGTTGGAGATAAAGTAAGATTTTTATATCAAAATTAATTATATCACATTTTATAGGAGGTTTTGTATGAAAAATTTTGTAAAACAGGAGGCTGCATATGAATTGTTTTTAGAAGCAGACAAAAAACAATCAAGGAGGGATGGTACATACTTTAGGTTTATTGGTTCATCGTTAGAAAATATGATTAACCAGTGTTTTACAGGCTTTACATCAAGTATTTATTTTGCATTGGGTAAATTTGAGAACACAACTTTTGATGTAAAAGATTTTTCAATAGCATGTATGAATATTGATGTGATTGGTAAAAGAAATAGTCAGGATTACTTTGTTAAATTAGAAATTGAGTTTACAGATCAAAGAAAAGAAGTGAACTACTACACTAAAGATTATCCAGGTGATTTGGATTTTCTGGCAATATCATCAATGAATCAAAGTGGAAATGCTGTATTTTTAATCAATAGAAAAATTCTTAATGGATATTATATCAATACTTTTGTTAACAGAGAGAGTGAAATCAATCCGCTTTTTAGACAGGAAGCAAGAATAATATTCTCTGGTAATCCAGTTATGATAAGTGCAATAGAGAAGTATTAAGCAGTAAACTATGCATTTAATGTAAAGTGTAGAGTTTTTCAACTTCAATAATTCAAAAAATATATCAGTTTAAAATAGTAAAAAATCTAGAATGGAGGACAAATGAAAAAAAGCGATGTTGAATTCGAGTGGAAGTCGTCTCTTAAGCAAAGAATGGGCTTTAATGGAGAAATTGAGGACAACAATCAAGAAAAAATAGATGATATATTGGAAGGATATGATTCTATAGTTGAGAATTATAAAGAGGATAATTTCACTAAAAATATGATCCATGAAAGATCTTTTTCACCACCGGATCTTTATGATGATTATAAGGAAATTGTTTCTGTTCCAGAAAATAGTTCAATCATATGTGAAGATGGCTTTTATGAAGATAGTAATCAGATGAATGTGGATATTATTTTAGCAGAAGAACCAATAAAACATTCAGAACAAGAGGATGTTAGGAAACAAGAACGTCAAGAAACAAAAGAAAAAAAGAACAGGACGAATAACAAAAAGGATGAGTTTAAGGAAGTTTTTGTATATATCACCCAGAGATATCGTTTAATTTATTATAATGGCAATCTTTATGCTTATGATAGAAATAAGTATCTTTTAATTGATAATGACGTTATGCTGGGGAGATTTCTTGGAAATGATATAATACAAAAACTCATAACTACAAGCTCAACTCTTCATTTGGCTTTACTAAAACAGCTTACAATGATTGCGGGTAAAGTAAAACCCCAGGATCACACATCACATATGCCGTTTTTTAACTGTATTCTTGATGTAAAAAATGACAAAATTATAAAACATTCACCAGATTATATATCTTTTATTAACTTGCCTATTAGATATACATCTGACGCTTATGTACCGTGTCCGACTTTTAACCAGTATATTAGTACGATATGTAATGGAGATACTGAATTAGAAGAGTTGATACTAACAATTGTTGGATATTTTTTGCTGGTCGAATGTAATGATGCGAAAAAATTCTTTGTCATTATTGGAGAAGGTGGTACTGGGAAGTCGACGTTTGGAAAAGTAATTGAGTCAATTATTGGAGGTGATGTATGCTCAAATGTACCTATACATAATCTGGATGCTGAATTCAGTAAAGCCGAATTTGATTTAAAAATTTTAAATATATCGATGGATTTACCGGATGAAACAATTAATCGACAGCAAATTGCTGATATTAAAAATATAACAGGAGGAGACAAGGTATTTACTAACGTTAAAAACAAGAACATGAAATCATTTTATACAAAAATCAAGCTGTTATTTGGAAGCAATCATCTACTGAAAATGGAAGTTGAAGACAAAGCATTTAATGAACGATTAGTATGCATTCCATTTAATACAGTAATTTCTCCTGAAATGCAGGATAAAAAACTTGCTGCAAAGATAGCAAATGAGAGGGGGGGAATAGTTCAAAGGGTAATCCCATATGCAAAAAAGTTTTTGGATAATAATATGCAATTTCCTTACTGCGAAGCAGCTGAAAGGCTGAAAATGCAATGTATCAATGAAAAGCAAAGCTCATTTGAGAAATTTCTTAAAGAAAGATGCGAATTTTCTTATCAGTATAAATCCCCGTCAGAGCAATTATACAATGAATATGTTGGGTATTGTGATGAAAATGGGTTTAAAGCGTTAAGCATTCCGGCATTTCACAAGAAAATACAGGAGTACCCAGTGACGGAGGGGAGATGGGGTATTCCCGGTAAAAAAAATAAGCAATTTCGTGGATATATGGGGATCACGGTACAAAATGAAGGTTCAATAGAAAATACTTAAGAAAGAGCAGCCGACTGATGAGTGAATTTAATAGGATGCTGAATAGCAAACTGGTTTTATTTATATATTATTATCTTGAAACGGAGGATTACATAATGAAAGGCACAAAAAGATATTATGCGGTATGGGCAAGCAATGGTTTAGCGGTATTTGATAATTGGGCTGGGGTGTTGTCAAGCCGGAAGTATTTGCGTTCTGACAAAGTAAAGAAGTACCCTACAATGTTTGAAGCTATGTATGCTGCTATTAGTAACTATAATGATGAGCACGAATATGGCAAATATCCCGGAAAACAATTGAAACCAAACTGGATTGAATATACTAAGGATTTTATTATGCAGGAGGAAATATGATGACAGAGCAGAATTCTTATTCATCATCAAGTGAATCAAGCATCGAGAAGAACAAGAATATTAAGTTGACTTATACGATTCCTGAAGTATCAGAGATACTTAATATAAGTGTATCTCAGGCCTATAAGCTTGCTAACCATAATGTTCTGCCTACGATACGATTAGGAAAGAGGATCTTAGTAAGTGTTAAAAAACTTGAGGAGTTTGTAAACCAATAACATCTATGGGCAACCTGCTAAAGGTTGCTCTATTAATGAAGTCCAGCTAAGAAATGTCAAGAGGTGGTTTGAAAAAAATCAAAAAATTATTTCTTTCAAAAAAAGGGTAACTTTAATAAACCTAAGCAGGTGGAAGTTTTTAAACCTGTTAAGCGACTTCACCCAGATGGGTCGGATGTTCTTCCGCATAGCGCTGGCAGTGTTCCTGTGGAGTAATAATCTCGAAAGGTTTGTTATCCCGAAGCATAGCAAAAATAATGTTACAGATTTTGTGCATTACGGCA
>JAEXNR010000045.1 GCA_023439505.1 Bacillota bacterium | reverse complement strand
CCTTTCGGCTGTCGATTCATTTAATGAAAATTTCTTTTTCGAAGTCCATTTCGATTGCTCTTTATGGGCCTTCAATTTTTTAGAATTTTCAGGGTTGTTTTACTGTTCAATTATCAATGTTCTGTTGGTCTTTACTGCTGTTTTGTTTGAAGCAGCTTGTTTACTTTATCACATCAGCTTCATTATGTCAACCACTTTTTTCAACTTTTTTCTTTGTATTTCTTGTGGTTTGGACTTCATTAGCAGTAGGATCATTCTACTACATCGGGAAAGGTTTGTCAATAGTAATTGTATATCTTTTTTATTTTTTTTAAACAATTCATACAATGGTTAATTACATTATACTTTCGACACCAACCAACCTAATCCGTTGTTTGCTCACCTGTTTTGTGGGGTGGAGTTACATCTTACTACATGTGATATAAATTGTCAATGATAAATTGTATTAATTTATCATACAATTTATGTAAATGTTTCTTTGCAAATAGACTCTCGACGGATGATAACACATTTCCAAATAAAGACCTCCCTATGAGGATACTAAATTACATTTGCCGACAGGATTTTTATCTAGAAATCCTGTCGGTAATTTCATAAAAGGATTGCTGACTCAAACCTCCGGGACTATTTAATATCATATATACTTCGAACTCTTAAATTCTGGATATTACCCTCCAGAATTTTCACTCTGGTTTCACCGCCATTCATATCAAAATAATTATCAGAAAGTAACAAATTCTCATTTTCATTTAATATCTCTACACTTCTTGCATAGGCCTGTGCACTGACCACTATTTCATCCCCCTCTAGTCGGAAATCCAAATCAGGATTTGTGAACTTAAAATGCTTTGGTTGAAGGAACAGGATGGTACCTCCGGATAATTTCTCATTGTCCTGATACAAATCATAGCTGACATACTGGGTAAACCGATCAAGTTCCGGCAGCATTACCTTATCGAAGAAGAAGGCAGAAAATGGGGTCACCTCTGCCTGAAGCCATTCCTCACGGATGATATCCGCTTTATTGTCACGTACACACCAGTGAACGCTAAGCCTATGTGTTACATAGGTTTCATTGCTTATATTAAACCGTACGGATTTATCTTCAATATATGGCTGAGCATTTACATTAAAGTCCTGTGTCATGATGCTCTCTTCTTCACAGGATAAAAGTATCGGCGCAAAAAACTTCTTTGCGTGATAATGAAGTGCTTTCCATCTACCAAAATAATCAATGGAAGACCAGGATGCCACAGGCCAGTTATCGTTTAACTGCCAATATACCGCTCCCATACAGCGCCCCCGATAACGTCTGAAATGTTCCACTCCATACCGGATTGTATCCGCCTGCAATACCTGTGAGGCATAGATCAGGGTACTAAAGTCATTGGGATAGAGAAAATACTGACTTAAATACTTCATAATCTTGCCGTTTGCAGCATTGTTACGCTGATGTTTTTCCATGACATAGGAAAAAATATTACGATCCCCCAACTCGGTAAAGCTCTCAATTGTTTTCAGACTCGGTAAGGATTGAAAACCAAACTCACTTAAGTATCTGAAATAGTATTTCCGATAGTCCGTATAAGGGATATCTCCGTGCCAGATGGACCAATAATGAACATCGCCACGGTCAAAAGCATTTGGATGATCAAAATCACCACCGGAGGAAGGACTGGATGGCCAATAAAAGGTATCCGGGTCATATTGCTTTAACAGCTTAGGAAAAATATATTCATACATCTTGATATAGTCAGCACGATTTTCATCCGTATAATCATTCTTATCCATAATGAACATTTCCATCTCATTATTGCCGCTCCATAAGCCAAGGCAGGCATGATGACGGATTCGTTTTACATTATCAATTATTTCATGAACAATCGTGTCTTCAAATTCTTCCGATAACTCATAGGCTGCACAGGAAAACATCATATCCTGCCAAACCAGAAGACCTAATTCATCACATAATTCATAAAAGAAGTCGTCCGGATAATACCCTCCACCCCAGACTCTTAACACATTGAAATTAGCAGCTGTGCATTGCTTAAGAAGTCGCTCTGTTCTCTCCCTGGTGATCCTACCCAGCAAATGATCTTCCGGTATATAGTCCGCTCCCATAGCAAAGAATTCCACGTCATTGATGATATGCGCGAAGCTTTTTCCATATTCATCCTCTTTCTGGCTGATACCCACAGAACGCAATCCAATCTTTCTCTTCCATACATCCAGGATATGTCCCTGATGAAGTAATCGAACCTCTATTTCATAAAGTGGCTGTCCGCCAAGGCCATTGGGCCACCAAAGCTCGGGTTTTTCTATGATTATGATTTTGGGAGAATGCTCATAGGCCATTAGCCTGTTGTCCGGAGAGCTTATCCTAACAATATATTCAAGACCCTCAATATCTTTCTCCCTGGTATACTCGGTCTGAAGCTCCAGATTCAGACTAACGCTTTCCCTCTCATATTTTTGCCGGATTAATACACTGTCTATCTTAGCAAGGTTATAACCGTATAATGTAACAGCCCGCCATATCCCTGCATCAGGAAGTCTTGCTCCCCAATCCCAGCCAAACATACAGTGAGCTTTTCTCAGATAAGGAAAGCCTCTCATAGCATCCCCGGTGCCACGAAGCTGCTTCTTTTCGTATTTTTCCTTTATGTACTTTGTTGGAGAATGGAATACCACACTCAGTTGATTTTCCTCAGGATGAATGATATCAGTGACATCAAACTCCCAGGTTCGATGCATATTATCTGTTTGGAATACCCTGCTGTTAATTGTCACTTCAGCCAGTGTATCCAGACCTTCAAAGCATAGTATTACCTTCTCAAACTGTTGAAATCCCTTAGCCGAAAAAACAGTTCTATACTCATAATCCTCATCCATTAATGCCAATGCCTTTAATTCATTATCCCGATAATACGGATCCTCCATACGCCCTTCTCTCAGGTAGTCCTGATATACGGATCCCGGTACATTTGCTTTGATATACTGCGTTTCCGTACAACACCGCATTTGCCATTCAGTGTTTAATATTTTCTTAAGCATAATTTTCTCCTGATCTTTACAGCAGCCTCAGTATTACCTCTAAGCCAGATCACCTTACCTTTGCACTATGTAGGATATCGGTGATATAGCAAATACTGTAGGCTTAACTACTCCTATCGCAACTAATTTATTGCATATAGAATAACATAAATCGGTATTATCTTCCATCGGAATCTGATATTGAATATCTTCTGTTTATATGTACCATCGGTCCGCAGATACCATAACTAAGAATACTTCCAATGATGGCCTCCGGGATTCCATTGGTCAATATCGTCATTGCAAATACTGTTTTCAGAAACTGATACGAAGAACCAATCGCAGCTGCATAAGAGTGTCCAAAAATGAAGAAAATGCCTGCCAGCACTAAGAATGTATTTGTTAAACTCCCAAGTACGGCACTAATCCCATATATGATAACCTTGCTTTTTGTCTTTTTTAATAACCACTGATATGCAAATCCCGATACAACACCAATCAAAATACGTGGAATAAAGCATATCGCAATGCTCCATAAGTTCCCATGTATCTCACCCAGGGTATAAAAAGGTGTAAATACAAATGCTATAGGGGCTGGAGGCATAAACGTCCAGACAATAAAACTAAATAATCCAAAGAAAAATCCCATTCCCGCTCCTGCTCTTGGTCCTAATAATATTGCTGTAATTATAACAGGGAGATGAGATAATGTGGCAACAACTGGTCCCACTGCCGGCAAAGAGCCCAGGGGAGTAAAACACACAATTGCTTCTATTGCGAGTAAAATAGAAAACTGAGTTAACAATAATAACTTTTTCTTCCTGTACATTTGTTATCTTCCTTTCTGATCTATTATCATCTTTTTCATATAGCAAAATTGTTGCTCCAGCTGTTCTTCGTTAATACCGCTGGATATTGCCAATACCTCAACACCTTTGATACAGTATTGCAGGTGCTCTGCTAATACTTTGACATCACCTTCCTTTATATAGCCGTGCTTAACACCGCAATTTAAAACTTCGGTTATAACGTTCCCCAAACTTCCATAGGTAGATGAAAAGAACTCTACATCAACCATTTGCTTATGAGAAATATAAAATTCTAACATTGCAAGTAGCAGGCTGTCTTCCATATGCGTAAGACGAAGCTTTTGCATTGAAAAATATTGATCTAATAGAGTTTCAAAATCTGTTTGATCTTCGATATCATCTTTTATACATTCTAATTTCGTCTGGTTATGAGCCTTAATTACATCAATAAACACATGATCAACCGAAGAATAATAAAGATATATTCCTCCTCTGCTTATACCACATTCATCAATAATATCTTTCATTGTCACACTGCTAAATCCTTTCCGTATAAATACTTTTTCTGCAGATCTAAGAATCAGATCTCGCTTCCTGTCTGATTTGAATGACATATGACCCTCCTTTTTCAACCTAACATTATTGTAATACAGCTATAAATACGCTTTTCTATATAACCTGCTCCAAGTTGTATTATTCAATTTATGCTTTTCTCATGAAATATTGTTTGATCAAATATGACACAAGTGTCATTTGAATTATTTTATGACACTTGTGTCATATTGTCAATAAAAAAAAGAGCAAACTGGTTTTATTTTCTCTTTTCTTTGTTACGTTATTATTTACTTCCTTCAATGAATTATCAATTCTAACATAATAATGAAAAACGATTACCCTCTGAGCTCTTTTTGCAAATAAAAAAGCCCAAAACGATTACGTTTTGAGCTTCTGATTATAAAACAAAAAAACCCAGACACTTATGATCTGAGTTCTTGTACTTTTAGATTGACAAAACTCTACACATTGAAAATGTAACATCCAAGGATTTCTCCATTTACTGCAAACCTTTTTAGGTCAAGCCCTCGACCTATTAGTAACAATCAGCTGCATGTGTTACCACACTTC
>JAEXNR010000035.1 GCA_023439505.1 Bacillota bacterium | reverse complement strand
GGTAGATAGGACAAAGGTGGAAGTGTGGTAACACATGCAGCTGATTGTTACTAATAGGTCGAGGGCTTGACCTAAAAAGGTTTGCAGTAAATGGAGAAATCCTTGGATGTTACATTTTCTTGTGTAGATCAATTTATCTTTTGATGATGTGTACTGTTATGGCCTAGTGGCTCAGTTGGTTAGAGCGCCGCCCTGTCACGGCGGAGGTCGAGGGTTCGAGTCCCTTCTGGGTCGTTATGCGAGATTACATATTTTGCATAGCATGAAATTTATATCTAGGCATACAATAATCCCATGGGATCTTAGCTCAGCTGGGAGAGCATCTGCCTTACAAGCAGAGGGTCATAGGTTCGAGCCCTATAGGTCCCACTCAGTAAATCTATTTGTTGGATTAATTGAATTGCCGATGTGGCTCAATTGGCAGAGCAGCTGACTTGTAATCAGCAGGTTATCGGTTCGAGTCCGATCATCGGCTTCAACAATTTCATATTTGTTGTATATTTTGGATGGGTTCCCGAGTGGCCAAAGGGGGCAGACTGTAAATCTGTTAGCGACGCTTTCGAAGGTTCGAATCCTTCCCCATCCACTGGCTTTGGCCAAACAAATAGTTTGTATAGATGAGATTATCACTTGCAGACTTATACGGTATCGCGGGGTGGAGCAGTCTGGAAGCTCGTCGGGCTCATAACCCGAAGGTCATAGGTTCAAATCCTGTCCCCGCAATTTTAAACCAATACAACCGAATAGCTTTCGTTACCCGAGAAGAGAAGGGATAACTCTTCCTAGGCCAACGAAGTTGACCTTGCCCAGATAGCTCAGTTGGTAGAGCAGAGGACTGAAAATCCTCGTGTCGCTGGTTCAATTCCGGCTCTGGGCATTTTGTATTGTAAAAGCTGATAGCTTTTCTCAATATGAAATGGGATATTAGCTCAGTCGGTAGAGCACTTGACTTTTAATCAAGGTGTCCCGGGTTCGAATCCCGGATGTCTCATTGCCTGACCTCTATAGAGGTCTTTTTTTATTGAAATACATCATATACATCTTTATGAATTCTAAATGGTTAACTTCTTATATATGAAATTCAACACCGAAACCCATCAGCTATAAAAGGAATCGTACGATTTTACATGCTAATCACTCATCAACATGATACATTAAATGTAGAGAGGTTATCCACATGATAAACCTGTTTTGTGATTTAATCGTGAGGATAATCTTTAATTGTGGATCAATGATAAGATCTTGCAATATGACAGAACGGTAGTTTCAGATAAGTTATAAATCGAAACCATTGCGCCGCATTCTTATCCGGGGGTGGACAGTAATATTATATTTGAAACTGAATATAAACGGAGGAAGGATAGCTAGATAAATATAGCTATTAGCGGTATAATAATATCATAAGAAAGGAAAGGAAGGTTTGTAACGAATGATATATAGAAATTATGGATCAACGGGGAAGAAAATTTCAGCACTTGGATTTGGATGTATGCGTCTTCCGGAAATAGAAAATAATGGCAAATGGTTTGTGGAGGAAGAAAAAGCAATTAAAATGTTACACCACGCCTATCATAACGGTGTAAATTATTTCGATTCAGCTCCTTACTATCTGCATGAGAACAGTGAGGCAATTGTAGGAAAAGCGGTAAAGGAATTTCGTGATAAGGTGATGTTATCTACGAAAATACCCCTTGGAAATGAAGTTAAAACGGCGGGGGACTATAGAAGAAATCTTGAGAATAGCTTAAAGAAAATGGATACAGAATATATTGACTTCTACCATTTTTGGGGAATCAATAAAGAGAGCTTTGATGAAAAGATGATTGGTCTTAATTTACTTCGGGAGGCTCAAAAAGCCAAGGAAGAGGGATTGATCAGACATATCTCTTTTTCATTTCATGATAAAGCAGAATATATAAAATACATCATTGATAAAGCTGAAATAATGGAAACAATGCTGATTCAATACAATCTCCTTGACCGTAGCAATGAAGATATGATATCATATGCAGCGTCAAAGGGTTTAGGAGTAGCAGTTATGGGACCTGTAGGCGGTGGAAGATTAGCGGCGCCAACGGATCTCTACAATAAGTTGACGGGAAAACCTTCTATGGCAACCTATGAATTGGCTTTTAAGTTTGTATTGGGTAATCCTAATGTCAGCTGTGCTCTATCCGGCATGGAAAATATTGAAATGTTGAATAAAAATCTTAGCATAGCTGGAGATGATACACCACTTCTGGAAGAGGAATGGAGACAATTAGGAGAAGCGGTAGAAACATTGAAGAAGTTCAGTGATCTATATTGCACCGGCTGTGCGTATTGTCAACCATGTCCCAGGGAGATTAAAATACCGCATATCTTTAACTTGTTCACGTACCATAATGTGTATGGATTAACTGACCATGCAAAGAATGAAATGAAAAAGTATCTGGAGGATGGCGGTAAAACAATGAAAGATTGTAGCAATTGCAGACAATGTGAAAAGAAATGTCCTCAAAATCTCGAAATCAGAAAACAACTGAAAAGAGTTGAAGAATTGCTGGTAGTAAGGGAATAAAATAAATATGTGATAACAGGGATCTGTGATGGCATAGAATTTATAAGGAATAATCCCTATTATCATATATTTCATATCTATGGTATAGTTATTTTATAAGTCTATGAAATATAAGAAGGGATATCACGGAAACTGACTTGAACTATAATTCTTGTTGGAGATGATAGCTTCGAATAAAAGAATATATCATAAAGCGATGTAAAGTGTAGCTACTTTCATATAGTAATTTACGTCAGCCATTAGTCATATAAGGGACTTAAGATTAAATTATATTAGGGGAACAGAATGATAAAATTAATATGCAAGCAGTTGAACAACTCTCTTTGGAATATTATCTTAAGATTTTTTATAATCTCTAAGGAAAGATGTTTATTGGGGGGACAAGCATGAAACCATTACCAAAGAATAGGATGGTATTATTGCTAGTAACGGCAATAGGCATAACCTTGGCATTCATTTTTTCCGGGGTATACCATATTAATAAAATGGCACAGCTGGATAAAGAAGCCGCTTTAACAAGTTATAACAAGATATCGGATAGCATGGCATTCTCTCTTGGGGAATGCATTCGAAACAATTATTTGTCTGTGCAGGCGTCAGCAAACATTGCAGGGCAAACAGGGGAAATGACAAAAGAGAAAATAATGACAATTTTGCCCCTATTGGCTCAGGATAGATCATATATGGATCTGGCAATTGTTGATATGTCCGGCTCAGGTTACAATATAAAGGGAAATTCGATTAATATTTCGAAAGAAGAATTCTTTCATGATTTTAATGAGAAAGAAATTAATATATCCACGGATAAAGTTACATACGTTAAAAACCAGGAACCAGTTTTCCGGTTTGTAGCCCCCATCAAATCGGGTGCGGATTTAAAGGGAATTTTAATTGCCACCATCAGTGCAAATTTAGATAACTTGGGCTATTTAGAGGAAAATAAACTGGAGGATAGTTTGCTTTTCATTTTAAATGGCAAGAATGAAGTGATATCCTGTGAAAAGGGATATGATGCTTCCGGTTTTAACTATGATAAATTGATTCTCAGTGGAACGTTTTTTAATCAGGACGAAAATAAATCTTCTGATCTCAATTTAAATAACCTGTTCGGTTTAATAAATCAGCCAACAAATGAGTATATCTGGTATCAGAAACCCATTAAGGTAAATAACTGGACCTTATTTATTGGGGTATTAAATCAAATAAATCCTATTGTCCAAGAGAACGTAACCATTACGAATTTAAATTGGGCGTTTGTATTAATTATCATAGTTCTTCTATTTATTATGCTGGTGTCAAATCAGAAGTTTTCCAGTCGTAAAGTTAATCAGATGTTATATTTAGATCCGGTAACCGGGGGAGATAACTGGTATAAATTCCGTATTGATGTGAATAAAATTCTTAATCGTAGATTTAATTCCAAGAGAAAATTTGCATTAATTAATTTCGATATCAACCGTTTCAAAATTATTAATGATGCTTTTGGATATCAAAGGGGAGATGAAGTATTAAAGGATATTTACGCGATACTAAAGAAGTGGGTAAAACAGGAAGAACCTTTTACCAGATATTCTGCTGATCAATTCTATGTTCTTGTGACGTTTCAAAATGAAAAAGATATTATTAGAAGAATTAAACTATTGAATGAAAAGCTGCATCAATTAAAGGATACGCATACGATTAAATTTTATTTCGGTATTTACTATATCACGGATAAGCAAAATTCGATTGATCGAATGGGAGATTTTGCATCCATGGCGAAGAATAAAATTAAAGGAAGCAATGAAGAGTATATTTCTTTCTTTGGCGACGTTGATAAAAAGAGGTTGCTAGAAGAGGAAGAGATAGAGAAAACCATGTATGATGCATTAAAAAACAATGAATTTTTGGTCTATCTTCAACCAAAAGTTAATTCCAAGGAAGAAACGATCACCGGGGCGGAAGCTCTTGTGAGATGGATGAATCAAAAGGGAAGAATGGTATCACCCGGTTATTTTATTCCTGTATTCGAAAAGAATGGATTTATTATTGATCTGGATTTATATATGTTAAGAAAAGTGTGTGAAATTCTTAGAGAATGGCTGGATAAAGGATGCACACCGATCCCAATTTCGGTAAATATTTCCAGAATTAATTTTGCCAATCCCAATTTGGCACAGGTCATAAGAAATATTGTGGATGAATACCAGGTACCGCATGAATTTTTAGAACTAGAGTTAACAGAGAGTGCATTCCTGCAAAATAAAGAGATGTTAATTCAGACAGTGGTTCTACTAAGAGCTCACGGGTTTATTGTTTCAATGGATGATTTTGGTGCAGGTTATTCTTCCTTGAATTCTCTGAAAGACATTCCACTGGATGCACTTAAACTGGATGGAGAAATGTTTAAAATAACAGATGAAGTGGAGCGGGGACTAACTGTAATACGTAATACTATCTCAATGGCCAAGGAACTTCATATGAAGGTAGTGGCAGAATGCATTGAAACCAGGGAGCAGGTAGAGTATCTTTGTTCCATCGGTTGTGATATTATACAAGGGTTTTATTTTGCAAAGCCGATGTCCATAGAACTGTTTGAAACCAAGTATTTGTTTAATTATTAAACTATTTGCTTTTTTGTATTGCCAAAAGCCACAAATACGATTATACTGTATATTTAGTTGGATATGCGTAACAATATTAACATTATATCATTAATTAAGGCGCGGCTATTCGGAATGATAGCTATTTCGGTATATCATCCTGGTATAGTCCCTTGAATCTGGGAGGAAATTATTATGAAGCTGTTTATTGATACGGCAAATGTGGAAGACATTAAAAAGGCAAATGATCTTGGAGTAATTTGTGGCGTTACAACCAATCCTTCATTAATTGCAAAAGAGGGAAGAAACTTTGAAGAAGTAATTAAGGAGATTACATCTATTGTGGATGGTCCCATCAGCGGTGAAGTAAAGGCGACCACTGTGAATGCAGAAGACATGATTACAGAAGGCAGAGAGATCGCAAAAATTCATCCTAATATGGTTGTTAAAATTCCAATGACGATAGAAGGACTGAAAGCTACAAAAGTTCTTGCTTCGGAAGGAATAAAAACAAATGTCACTTTAATATTTACCGCAAATCAGGCATTGCTTGCAGCCAGAGCCGGAGCAACCTATGTATCTCCATTCGTTGGGCGTCTTGATGATATCTCAACAACCGGTACAGAGCTTATTAAAACAATCTCACAGATCTTTAAACAGTTTAATATCAAATCTGAAATCATTGCAGCAAGTATCCGCACTTCGATCCATGTAACTGAGTGTGCTTTGGCCGGTGCCGATATTGCTACAGTACCTTACAGCGTAATTGAGCAATGCACAAAACATCCGTTAACAACTGCAGGAATTGAAAAATTCCAGCAGGATTATAGAGCAGTATTTGGTGATGAGAAGTAGAAGTGGCAGTTTACTTTATTTACGAGGAGGAAACATAATGAGTAACATCGATATAATGTCAGTGAATGCAATAAGAGTATTGTCCGCTGATGGTGTTCAAAAGGCGAATTCAGGTCATCCCGGACTTCCCTTGGGAGCAGCAGCTATGGCATATGAATTATGGGCAAAGCATATGAAACATAATCCCGCAAATCCCAAATGGCCAAACAGAGACCGGTTCGTTTTGTCCGGTGGCCATGGATCTATGCTGTTATACTCCTTATTACATTTATTTGGTTATGGTTTGACCAAAGAAGATTTGGCACAATTTCGCCAGGAAGGATCTTTAACGCCGGGACATCCGGAATATGGTCATACGACAGGTGTTGAAGCTACTACCGGTCCATTGGGAGCAGGTATGGCAATGGCAGTGGGTATGGCAATGGCAGAAGCACATCTGGGTGCAAAATTTAATAAAGAAGGATATTCTGTTGTTGATCACTATACCTTTGTACTTGGCGGAGATGGCTGTATGATGGAGGGCATCACCTCCGAGGCAATGTCTTTGGCTGGTACGCTTGGTCTTGGTAAATTGATCGTTTTATATGATTCCAATAAGATTTCAATTGAAGGCAGTACGGAGATCGCATTTACTGAAGATGTGAAGAAGCGTTTTGAAGCATTTGGATTCCAGACTCTCGTAGTAGAAGACGGCAATAATCTGGAAGAAATAGGCGCAGCGATAGATGCGGCAAAGGCGGATCTTAGCAGACCAACCATGATTACTGTGAAGACAAAGATTGGACATGGCAGCCCGAGAGAAGGTCTTGCAAGTGCGCATGGGGAACCGCTTGGTGCTGATAATGTGAGAGCATTAAGAGAAAAGCTCGGATGGGAAAAAGAGGAAGCCTTTGAGGTTCCGGATGAGATTTACGCTAATTATCAGAATATCGCAAAAGAGAATGCCAAGGTGGAAGCTTCCTGGAATGATTTATTTGAAAAATATATTCAGTCTTACCCTGATATGAAGGATTTATGGAACCAATATCATGATGCTTCATCAGCGGTTGGTTTAATAAACGAGGAGGAATTCTGGGCATTTGCAGATAAACCGGAAGCTACAAGAAATCTCTCCGGACTGGCGATAAACAAGATTAAGAATTACCTTCCAAATTTGATTGGCGGTTCAGCCGATCTTGCGCCTTCTACAAAAACATATATGAATGACGGCGGTGATTTCTCAAAGAATGATTATGCCGGTCGTAATTTACACTTCGGCGTAAGAGAGCTTGCAATGGCCGGGATTGGTAACGGTCTGGCACTACATGGGGGATTAAGACCCTATGTTTCCACCTTCTTTGTATTTAGTGACTATGTTAAGCCAATGGCAAGATTGTCTGCTTTAATGGGACTTCCGGTCACATATGTACTTACGCATGACAGCATTGGCGTGGGAGAAGACGGTCCTACCCACGAACCTATCGAACAGCTGGCAATGCTGCGCGCGATGCCAAACTTTACAGTTTTTAGGCCTGCAGATGCAACAGAATGTAATGCGGCATGGTATTATGCAATCACCTCGACAACGACACCTACTGCGCTGGTACTGACACGTCAAAATCTTCCTCAGTTAGCGGGTTCATCGAAAGAGGCACTGAAGGGTGGCTATATTGTTTCTGATTCCAGTAAGGAAGTACCGGATGCCATTATTATGGCAAGCGGTTCTGAAGTAGAGCTTGGAATCAATGCACAGTCAGAGCTTGAGAAAGAAGGAATTAGTGTTCGTGTAGTAAGTATGCCTTCCATGGATCTATATGAGGCTCAGTCTGAGGAGTACAAAGAGAGTATAATGCCCAAGAATGTTAGAGCAAGAGTTGCAGTTGAGGCCGGTACTGATTTCGGATGGGGAAAATATGTAGGTCTGGATGGAACTACAGTCACCATGAAAGGGTTTGGAGCTTCTGCCCCGGCAGGTATATTATTCAAGAAGTTCGGATTCACCACAGAGAATGTGGTAAAGGCGGTAAAAAGTGTTTTATAATTCATTGGCATAATATAAAGGGTCTCATAGTATCATTATAAATATAATTCATAGATAAAGCTGTGCTTGGGCAGATAAATACTGCCACGGCACAGCTTTTTTAATGCATGGCAGGTGAAACGGCTTGCCGTTATATCTTGTGAGTCTGTAGAAAGGAATTGCCGGTTATCTTCTTGCAGGTTCATTAACGTTATATTAGAATTCGTTAAATCAAATTGTATCCATTCAGTATGTGTGCTATTCTTACAATACTTTCATGGGAAAGGCGCTGCATCTGAGAAGTCCTTGGAGATAATTACATGAAATTAAATTTTTTGAATATTATTTATAGATACCATCGTTATAACGAATAGAATGAGGAAAGCAGGGGGGGCGATATCATGGATAGATTACTTGGTAAGGGCATTTTATTAATTAATCTGATCTTCGGATTGATCTTGTCAGGTTTAAATTATCGTATGATTTATCAGGATATCCGTAGGCCCCTGATGCAGTGCATCATATGGAGCGTCCTTATTATCATTTTATATGCTTTGATTTTATATGCAGATGCCCTTATTCTTATCAGGTTATTCTACCTGTTTAAGTATCGGAAGACCAAAACTAAGTATATGAATGGGATTACCTTTCTGCATCAATGGATCTGGTTGATAACGGCTATGCTGTTTATCTATGGGCTTTGTTATGTGAAATCTTTCTATATAGGGTTAATTCCAATCTTCTTATTCTTTCATAGGAACATGATCACCTCCGGCCGCTTTTATATTTATGCTGACGGAAATTTTATTTTGCTGGATGATAGATCGAAGGAGTATGTGATCACAAGTATTGACGCTGTGGATAATAGTATGGTTGTGCAGGGTAAAGGTGGACTATACTCCAGGAACATGGCATCAGAAAGAAAACTGCGTAAGAAGGAAATGGCATTTCTGGAGTTTTGTAATAAGCATCTGGATGATTCTAAAGATGTGGCATAAGTGATTTGTATGGATGCCAGAAAATGATTTATGAGTAAAATCCAATGTGGCGGACGCTTTTTAGCGATATCCGCCTTTTCTAATATAATTTTAATGTACAGTGTATTGAAAAAATTTTATCGAACCGATACAATGGGAGAAGAGAGTCAATGGTATGGTAAGGAGGGAATATTTGTGGTGAAGATTTTAATAGTTGAAGATGAGATTAAAATAGCAAGATTTTTGGAATTGGAGTTAAAGCATGAGGGATACGAAGCGCTGGTTGCGACGGATGGAAGAACGGGACTTGAGAAAGCGCTGAAGGAAAATGTAGATTTAATTATTCTTGATATAATGCTTCCCGGATTAAGCGGGATTGAGGTATGCAGAAGAGTACGTCTGGAGTCTAAGGTTCCGATTATTATGCTCACGGCAAAGGATGATGTTACAGACAAAGTAGCAGGTCTTGATATGGGAGCGGATGACTATATGACCAAACCATTTGCAATAGAGGAGCTTCTTGCAAGAATCCGGGTTGCCTTAAACCGAACAAAACAAAAAGCGGAGCAGAAGCTGGAGATTCTTAAAATAGGAGAAGTGAAGCTGAATCTGACCAGCCATAGTGCCTTTTATGGTGAGGAGGAGTTGACCTTAACAAAGAAGGAATATGAGTTGCTGGAATATATGATGAGAAATAAGAACATGGTTTTAACAAGAGAACAGCTTCTTAATAATGTCTGGGATTATGAATATTTTGGCGATACTAATGTTGTTGATGTGTATATTCGGTATTTAAGACAGAAAATTGACGAGAAATTTGGGATACGCTTAATATCCACCGTCAGGGGAATCGGATATATTATGAAGGAATAGCGTGTGCCGGTACCGGGAAAGGGAAGCAACTAGGCGATGAAAAATAAATTGATTGAAATAATTCGTAATATTTTAAGAAAGATTATCCTTCCCATCAGAAAGAGAAAAGAGGAATGGATGTGTAACTTCCGCTTTTCCATGGCTTTTCGTATCTCCCTGGCATATCTTAAGCTGTTGTTGACTCATGGTATCTTGTTCATGGTATTGCTCTTTATGGTATATATGTATACGGAGAAGACTGATTTCGACAATATGGGGGAGGACATCATAGCTTCGATACAAGAAGCGGGAGGCTCAGAATGTGTAAACCCATATTATATGCAGGGGTTATCTCTGGCGATTTTAAACAAAGGGACGGAGCAGGAAGTTTATAATGATATTTCCTATTTGCCTTCCACAAAGCATGCGTTTCTCTATGGAATACACTTTGACAGAAATAGCAAGACAAATATATTGGTTATTCATGAGGAGAGGGAATTCACAATCGGAGGAGCGGACTTTCTTGCCAGTTTTCAATATGATCTGACAAGGAGCTATTATAAATTCTTTGAACTGTTATGGAAGATTATAATAATATATCTTGTCATTGTAGTATTGATTATACGTAAGGGTAAAAAAAGTGATGTGAAACTGTTTGAGCCCTTGCGCATCATGTCTGCCACTGCAAATCGTCTGACGGTGAACAACCTTCATAGCGAACGCCTCAATGTAGAAGGAACCAAGAATGAATTAAAGGATCTGGCAGCTGTAATTAATGCTATGCTGGATCGGATCGAAACTTCCTATGAGAGTCAGAAGCAGTTTGTTTCGGATGCTTCTCATGAGTTACGAACACCCATTGCAGTAATTCAGGGGTATGCTAATCTGCTGAATCGCTGGGGTACCACCAATGAAGAGGTTCTGCATGAATCCATAGATGCTATACAAAATGAAGCCAGATCCATGCAGGATCTGGTAGAAAAACTCCTGTTCTTATCCCGCCATGATAAGAAAACGTTAAAACTTATCAAGAAGCGATTTAATATGAAGCCGCTGGTAGAAGATATGGTAAAGGAAACCAGACTGGTAGCAACGAATCGTGTGATTAACAGTACCATATTGGAGGATGTTATTGTATATGGCGATAAGCAGTCCCTAAAGCAGGCGATCCGAATCTTTATTGATAATGCAGTTAAATATACCAGAGATGGGGACGAGATTACAATCCTGTGTCAGAAAGTTAACGGCGATTGTGTGATTACTGTCTCCGATACAGGAATCGGTATGACAAGAAATGATGTGGATCATATCTTTGACCGATTTTATCGTTCAGATTATGTTCGAAATCAAAACATCAGCGGACATGGACTTGGTCTATCCCTAGCTAAATTGATCATCCTGGCCCATACGGGTAAGATTAAGGTTCGATCTCAATTTACCAAAGGTACAAGCTTTATCATCACACTTCCCAAGAGGAGGTTTTGACAGCCAGGAGCAATATGAAATAATAGGGAGCCTCCTTTAAGTATACTCGAAGGAAGCTCCTTTTATCTCGTTTCCCACTTACCCCGATTTACGTCCCTCTTAACTTATCAGGGATGCAACATAGTACATGAGCCATTGCAATTGACAGAACTTTCACATAAAATCATGCTGTAAGATCATAGGGTATCAGGTAGAAAGTATCAATGGAAGAGAGACGGGAACGTCTGGAAAGGAAGGGGTAAGGTCTTTGTGGAGAATATAATAGAAGTTCGTCATTTAAAAAGATATTTTAAGGACATAAAGGCAGTCGATGATATCAGCTTTCAAGTTAAGAAGGGGCAGCTCTATGGATTTCTGGGAGTGAATGGAGCAGGAAAATCAACGACGATTAATATTGTGTGCACACTTTTGGAATGTATGCAGGGCGAGGTTATCATCTGTGGAAATCGATTGGGTAAGGACGACAGAGAGATCAGAAGCAAAATAGGAGTGGTCTTCCAGGACAATTCTTTGGATAAAAAGCTTACTGTAAAGGAAAATCTTCTGACCCGGGCAGCCCTTTACGGTGGCAGTGATAAAGAGTATCAGAGGAATTTGATGGAGGTATGTGAAATTCTAAACATTGGGGATCTGCTCCGGCGCCAGTTTGTAAAATTATCAGGAGGACAAAAAAGAAGATGTGAAATTGCAAGAGCGCTAATGAATCAGCCGGAGATTTTGTTCCTGGATGAACCAACGACGGGGCTGGATCCACAGACCAGACATAGTGTATGGGATTGTATAGAACTATTGCAAAGGGAAAAGAAGATGACGGTATTTCTAACCACGCATTATATGGAAGAGGCAGCCAAGGCACAATACATTTCCATAATGGAGGCGGGGAAGCTGGCTGCGGGAGGGACCCCGTTTGAATTAAAGCAGAAATATGCAAGTGACCTGCTTAAAATAGTTCCTCTGGATGAAGAAGAATTGAACAGAGAGCTTTCGGAAGCGGGAATCGATTATATAAAAAAATCAAACCACATTCAGATTAACTTACCGGATTCCTTATCCGGACTGAAAATTATTGACAGGGTAAGAGGTAATCTCAGGTCATTTGAGGTAATTCAGGGGACAATGGATGAAGTGTTTTTAAATATTACAGGAAAGAGCCTGTAAAGGAGGAGGAAGAATGCTTATCTTAAAATTAATTAAACGTAATATCCTTGTTTATACCAGAGACAGGGCCAATATCTTCTTTTCCCTGTTATCTATGTTGATTATCATTGGTCTTATGTTAATATTTCTTGGGAAAATGAATGCGGATGGAGTTGTCAACCTGCTGAATCAATATGGTGGAGTGCGCAATGAAGCACAGGATCGGGAAAACGCCAATCAATTGATCCTGTTATGGACAATGGCTGGTATTATTGTTGTAAATTCGGTAACCATAACCTTTACCATGGCAGGAATTATGGTCGAAGACGAGGCGGATAAAAGACTGCCCAGTTTTTTCGTATCGCCGGTGAACAGAGGTGTTCTTGTTATGGGATATATCATAGCTGCCATCATGATGGGGATCATTATGTGTATCCTTACAGTGATCTTCGGCCAGGGTATTATTCTGGTCATGGGGGGAAGTATGTTTGATATAGCGGAGATTGGAAGGATCGCTTTGTATATTGTTCTAAATGTACTTTCCTCCGCCTGCATGGTATTTTTGATGGCCAATTTTGTTCACAGTCAAAGCGCTTATTCAGGACTTGGTACCATTGTAGGAACATTGGTTGGCTTTCTTGCAGGGATTTATCTGCCCATAGGGATGCTGCCGGAGAAGGTTCAGACGGTCTTAAAATGTTTCCCGCTGCTCCATGGCTGTTCCTTTATGAGAAGTGTATTTACCCAGAGAATCATCAATGATACGTTTGTAAACTGTTCCCCTGAGGTTATCTCAGGATATAAGAAATATATGGGTATATCGATTACCTGGAATAATAACATACTGGGGGATGGAATTAAAGTGGCTTATTTGATAATAAGTGGTATAATTTTTATTATGATATCGATGGCAATGCAACGCAAAAGAGATATTATGAGGAGATAATAGAGCGTGAAATGAATTGGCTCAAACACCAGCACGCCGGGGAGAACTGTCAGCAGGAAGAGTTCAAATGGTAAAGGAAGGGGATGTGTATGAAAATAGTCATTGAAGATATCGGACCGGAGGAAGAGGAGCAGATTATCATACGATGTAAAGAATTAAATGAAGCTACCCTTAGACTTATATCTGAAATGAAAATGAGAGAGAAGAAGCTCATTGGAACAAAAGATGGAAAGATAACAATGATAGATCCATCCACAGTATATTACTTTGAAGGTGTGGACAATAAGGTATTTCTGTATTGTAAACAAAATGTATATGAAACGAAACTTAAATTGTATGAGATAGAAGAGGATTATAAAAATACGGATTATTTTCGGGCATCTAAATCTGTCATCTTAAATGTTTCTAAAATAAAGAGTATCAGTCCCGCTTATTCCGGCCGCTTTGAAGCATTGCTGTTCAATGGAGAAACGATACTGATTTCCAGACAGTATGTTCCGGAATTAAAGAGAAAACTTGGATTATAAGGAGGTAGGAAGATGGATATTTTGAAGGGGATCGGTAGGGTTTTCATTTTTGTTGTAGCAGGAATCACCATCTGTACCGCGATTTTTCTCACAATATTTAACAGAGGCGCTGTTTTATCCTATTATTTATTATGGCAAATTATCAGTCTGGCTGCAATCTGCTCCATGGGAAACTTAATCTATTATTCAAAACACGATTTAAATAGAAAGAAATTAAAAGTCCGGGAGGTTTGTCATTTTCTATACATTAATACAGTTGTTTTTACCAGTGCGTACCTCTATCATTGGATACAACCCGGATTCTTCCTGGAATGGATCTTGATGTTCGCCTTGATCGTAATGGTATATGGAATTGTGTCATATGTTGTCTTTCGCCATGAGTTACAGGTTGCCGAAAAGATCAATCGGAAGTTAAAAAGCGTACAAAAGCAAGAAGAATAAATCATATGTCGGAAGCATCATCACAATATTTTGTAGAATTAAGAAAGGCGGTACTCCCCTTAAATAACGAAGACAAAAAAATAAATAACAGTTCCGGTAATTGGGGAGATCACAGGTAATCAAGGCAAGAGAAGTTTCAGGGGTAAATTAATGAATCATCCAGCACTTTTGTAAAGTATTTATTAATTTTTAATTAAGATTTGAAAACTTCAAGAAATGTTCATATTTCTATGCTATAATAGAGATAATGAACAAATTATGAATTTATTTGTTTTGATTTATATACAGAATATACAAACTAGACGAAAACAAAAGGTTGTGATGAAATGGATTTGCCCATGTTTTATGACGAGGCAGACGAATGGAGCAATGCAATTTTATTATACGATGCAGCGCTGAGAGAAATAAATACAAAGCTAGAGATTCTAAATAATGAATTTAAATTGGCACATCAATATAATCCGATAGAGCATATTACTTCCCGAATTAAGTCACCGCAGAGTATCGCTAAAAAGCTACGGCATAATGGCAGAGAGCTTACGGTGGATAACATTGTGAAATATGTAAATGATGTCGCAGGAATACGAATTATTTGCTCCTTTACTTCGGATATATATAGAATAGCGGACTTAATCGCCAGTCAAAGTGATGTTAAGGTTCTAAAGGTTAAGGATTATATTATATGTCCCAAGGAGAACGGATATACCAGCTATCATATGATCATATCCATTCCTGTCTTCCTATCAAATATGACGGTAGAAACTAAAGTAGAAATTCAGATCCGGACTATAGCCATGGATTTCTGGGCAAGTCTGGAACATAAGATTTATTATAAATTTGAGGGAAATGCACCCGAGCACATCCGTAAGGAGTTAAAGGAATGTTCTGATATTGTGGCCTATCTTGATCAGAAAATGCTTTCCTTAAATGAAGAGATTCAGCATTACAGTCAGCACCGGCTTGGAATGTATCACGGGGAAATAAGTGGGGAAAATAAGACAGTGGTTGCTGAGGCTTTTGGTGCTATTGTTGAGGAAGAAGAGAAAGCTGAGAAAGATGAGACAAAGGAGTCACAGGATAAGTCGGAGACTAAGATGTCCGGGCTAAAACGGTTTATGTTTGGCTTTCGCTCACAGGTATGATATGCTGCTTATTCCATAGAAGCTCTGGCACGAATTTATGGTATTTATGAGAGAACATGACGGATTGTGTAATTAATAAAAGGTCTATGACATCCTTCCACACCTGGCTTTTGATACGGGGGAAGGGATCATAGACCTTTATTATTTTCGGGATAAGTGCAGTACAAAACGCCTTATAATTTGATGTTTTTTAGAAGTGCTGCGAGTCCGGTAGTAGCTTCTTCACCGGTACTGTAGGTAGAAGGAGCTGCTTCTAGATCCTCTACAACAGGCTCTCTCTCTTCCACTTCCTTCATACTTAAACTAATCTTTCCTTCTTTAATGTCAATTATTTTAACAGTGACCTCATCACCTTCTTTGATCACTTCGTTTGGTGACTTGATTCTTCTTGTGCTGATCTGTGAGATGTGCACCAACCCGGATAATCCATCCCCGATATTTACAAAAGCGCCGTAAGGGGTGATTTTCTCCACTTTGCCGGTTGTTACAATTCCGCGCTGCAGCTTTGAAATCTTCGTATTTTTATTTTTTGCAGCAAGATCTCTTTCTACCTCTTTACCGGAGAGTACCAGCTTATTATCATCGGCGGAAGCGGTAATAATAATCACATCCAATTCCTTACCAACCCAGTCTTCCAGATGTTCCACATAGGTTAAGGAGAGTTGGGAAGCGGGAATAAAAGCACGAATACCAAACAGATAGGTTACAACGCCGCCGTTTACAGCCTGTGCAATCTTTACCTTGAGGACTTTCTTTTCCTCCTTTGCTTCAGTACATTTTTCCCATGCAAGAATATCGTCTGCTCTTTTTCTGGATAGAAGGATATTACCCTGTCCATTATCTTCGTTCAAAACAATCGCTGTGACTTCTTCTCCCATGGAGATATCCGCTTTGATAGAGAATCTGGGATCATTACTTAATTCTTCTAATTTGATGATTCCCTCTGTATAATAGCCCAGGTCAAGGGTGACTTCCGTCTCAGAGATACCGATAACAGTTCCCTTTAATAACTCTCCTTCTTTCACCTTTTTGAAGGAACCCGCGATTTGATCTTTAAATTCATCCATGGATGGGATTACTTCCGGTTCCGGCTGAGGAATTGTCTCAGGGTTTAATTCTTCCGATGTTACTTCGTTGGTAGTTTGGTTTTCCGTACTCATGTTTTCTGCGAAAGGGCAATCATGGCATTCTATGTCCTTTCTACCTCCTTCTTATAGTATGTATAAGTCCTATAAGATCAGTATACCACAAGATCATTAAAAAAATCGATACTATTTATAGTAAAATAGGTACAGTTATTTGTTAGATCTTTGATAAAGATAGGAATGACCACGTTTTCCAACCCGATTTAATAGCCCTATGTAGTGAAGAATATGTAACGAAGTTTGTGCCAGCTTGATAGAACTTCGTGTCGCCTTTGCATATTCTCCGGAAGTAAATAAATCCGGCAGATCATCCGGCAAAAAGAGTGCATAGTCGGAGGGCTCTTTCAGAATCAGCTCATTGATTAAATGAAGAGGAATTTTGTCACAATGGGTGGCGCCCTTTTTCTTATCCATACTCCAACCGTCCAACAACCGATACTCCTCCAGATCCATCAAAACAATACGAAAGCTGATGCCGGGGGAGTGAAGAAAACTTTTAATTTTGTACAGTTCTGTGAATATGCTATAAGGACTTCCTGCTTTGGGGGATTTCCTTGGAGGACTGACTTCACCGGTTTGTGGATTAATCCATCGAATCCATTTTATGTTGTGGATAGGATACACGATGGTAACAGGCGCAATGGGTAAGAAGGCTGCCAATTTCTTTCTGAGTTTGTCAAAATTACGGGTTTGAATCTCTATGATGCCATTCTCATCAAAGATATCAGCCACAAAAGTAGTAACTTTAACTTCCTGGCAGGCGATATCGGGAGAATAATAATTTTTTAATACACTATGAATGGTTTTTTCCCCAAGGGTACCGATTCCGTTCAATCCCTGCTGCTGACCAATAATTTCGTCACAGACAGTTTGAAATAATTGCTGATCCATTCCATTACTTCTCCTATCCTAAACCGGTGGGTTTTCGTGAATATCACCTATGAAAATCCATCTGCCGTTCCTTATTCGCACAATGAAACGTTGTACTAGTGATAGGATAAGGGATTTTTGAAAATTATGCAAGATTAACGGTAGTAGTTCTGCGTAATGTAAGTCTGATCGGGGGACTTGGAGTCGTATGCAAACCCGATGCCAAGATGGCGGAACCGCTTATTCAAAAGGTTATCCCGATGACTTTGGGAATTATACCAGGCCTGAGAGGAAAGAAATACATTTCCGTAGCCCTTAATTATATTTTCACCGCAGGTTGTAAAATAAATACCCTCCGCTCTTATGCGGTCTCCCGGTGAACTATACTTAAGATCAGTATGGCTAAAATAATGCTGAGCCAGCATGTCCTGACTATGCCCTCTGGCTGCAATGGCAGCAGAGGAAGACCAGGACAGAACGGGAAGATCATTTCTTGCCCGGATGGAGTTTGTCAGATCAAAAAGGATGAGTTCCATATTCTTTGCAATGGTTTCATTATATCCAACCTCCTTGACGGAATCAGACAGAAGAAAAATTCCCGTTACCTTCTCTGTTATCAGACGATCGAAAAATATGGTCAGCGTATAATGATCCGAGGTGTATTCCAACGTCTCCTTTAGAGAAGCATTTGTTTTCAAGATCTTATTCACCGCAGAGAGGGTTGATCCATATGCAATATCTTTAAAATTAAAATCAATGGAATCCGTATACCAACCGGCAATCTTATCCCCTTTTACTGCGACCAGGACAAGCTTCGTATAGTCATTATGGTATATGTAAAAATCAAAATCATATTCTGTATCCAAAATCAGGCTCGGATCACCTAATTTATCTAGTAATGAATCAATTCCCTCTCCCAGCGTAAGAATCTTGTTTTTTACATGAAGAGATATAAAATCAGAGATAGTTTCCGCCTGGGACGGGTGTTCTAAATTATCTCCGGGGTCGGGGGCAGGAAGTTCAGATGAGGATAGTTCATTTTTCACTCCGTAATATTTGGAGTCATCGGTAGCTGGCTCCTGAGGATAAAAGGTACTAAGCGCAGGGTCCTTTGTGCCAAAAGTGCAGGCGGTCAGGAGAGATAACGCAAGGAGGAGGAACAGTAGAAGAACATATCTGCCTGTAACGAAACGTGTCATGGAAAACCCCTTTCAGGAAAGACATAAGAAGTCGACGGGTATTATAGATCACATGCTTCGATTTTATCATACAGGAAATAAAGTGAAATATAAGGATTACTGGTAAATATTCCAGTATCTGTATAATTTTAATTTGACTATTTTCAAATGGAATTAAGTGAGGTAAAATAACAGGGAGCAGAACTGCTATAGAAATTGAAAATAGAAATTTATAAGGCATAAACATGCAGAAATGAGGGAAAACATGAAAATTCTGGTAACAGGCGGAGCTGGGTATATCGCCAGCCATACAGATATTGAGTTGTTGAATTCAGGATATGAGGTGGTTGTGGTAGATAACCTTAGTAATTCCTGTACAGAGGCTATAAAAAGAGTAGAGGCGCTTACTAACAAGAAAATCACCTTCTATCAGGCAGATATTTTAGATAAAGATGCAATGACACAAATTTTTGATCAGGAGAAGATTGATGCGGTTATTCATTTTGCAGGGCTCAAAGCAGTGGGAGAATCCTGCAAAATTCCATTAAAGTATTATGAAAACAATATGAGCGGTACCATCGTACTGTTAGAAGTAATGGAACAATTCAATGTGAAAAGACTGGTATTTTCTTCCTCTGCAACCGTCTATGGGGATCCGCTGAGTGTTCCGGTCCTGGAAGACTTTCCGCTGTCTGCTACCAACCCCTATGGTCGAACCAAGTTAATGATAGAGGATATGCTTAGAGACTTATATGCATCAGATTCCACATGGGATATTGCCATCCTCAGGTACTTTAATCCCATTGGAGCACACGAGAGCGGTATGATAGGGGAAGATCCTAACGGAATACCGAATAATCTGGTACCATACGTGGCAAAAGTGGCAGCAGGTGTACTCGAGAAGATTAATATCTTTGGGAATGATTATGATACCCCCGATGGCACCGGAGTGAGAGACTATATCCACGTGGTTGATCTTGCAATTGGTCATATAAAGGCAATTGAGAAATTAGTGGAGCATCCCGGACTGGTAACATACAATTTAGGAACAGGGGTCGGATATAGTGTATTAGATATTATTCACAATTATGAAAAGGCATGCGGTAAGGAACTACCCTATGTCATTGCCCCAAGGAGGCCGGGAGATATTGCAATTACCTATGCAGATCCGGAAAAAGCATATGGAGAGCTGGGATGGAGGGCCGAGAGGGGAATCGACAAAATGTGCGAAGATTCGTACCGCTGGCAGAAGAACAACCCCAATGGTTACCGAAGCTAAGTAGCATTATATCTTAAATCCAACCTGTCAATTAGTGCAATATGACGAAAATATTACTTGAAAATAAAATATGATTGACATTTTCCATAAAATTTGTTACCCTAGAGAAGGTTGGTACTGGAGAAAGTATTATACCGGAGGCTTAGAGCGGGGAAGCAAGAGGGTAGAAGTAGAGATAAGGTTGGCTAAAACGTATGTCCACTAGGATGTGCCTTTTTGGTCAGCCTTATTTTATTTATTGTGACATTTGACAGGAATTATGTGACAGGAACAACTGACAGGCGCCCGCTGAGGATGAAGATCACGAAAACCAGAATAAATCATGGAAACCATGACCCGAGAATATCGTTTGCCAGCTCGTAAGTACCCTGATAGGTAAAGGGCCCCTGGCTGGCGATCTTTGTAACGCTATGCAATCCGGCCAAAGCAGGAGTATAGTCTGCTAAGGGATAGATGGCATAATGATAATCTGCAAATCCATTCTCAAAATGAGTGACGATGGGTGTGATTGAGGAGTCGCTGATGTATGTGCCGGACGCATCCTTTGTGATGGTGACTTGTGCCATACCGCCTAACATTCTGGGGGCCTCTCTCTGATAGGAGATAAAATTGCCAAGAGAATAATATACCAGCATCCTGTGCCCTGCAACAGTTTCAATCCATTCCACCGGTTCCAAAACATGGGGATGGGAACCAATCACCAAATCCACACCTTCCTCGTAGAAGAAGGTTGTGAGATCTTCTTGTGCCTTACTGGGTTTGTATTGATATTCATTGCCCCAGTGCGGGAAAACAATAATAAAATCCGCCAGCTCTCTGGCTTTTTGAATATCCTCTTTCATAGCATTTTTATAAAGCAGATTTACCAGATAGGGTTTGCTTTTTGGCAATACATAACCATTCAGCCCATAGGTATAATTTAACAGTGCTAGTTTTATCCCATTTTTCTCAATTACAGGGATGATATCTCTGGCCTTCTGGGACTCATTCATTCCGACGACGGTGATCTGCGGATGCTGCTTCCAATATGCCAAGGTATTCGTAATACCCTTCACTCCCATATCCATAGCATGATTGGTGGCATGCAAAACCACATCAAAACCCGCATTAATGACCGCATCTCCAACCTCTGTGGGAGAGTTAAAATTGGGATAACCGGAGTACCCATAGGATTTACCAGCGAAAACTGTTTCCTGATTTATCACTGCGATATCTGCCGCTGAGATAGTTTCTTTCAAATTGGAATACAGATGATCGAATTGATAGGAACCATCCGTCTGTTTTCCGCTTTTAATGACCTGCGTATGGATCAGATTATCACCCACAGCGAGCAAGGTAATCTGTGTGGCGGCGGGCGTGGGAACAGGCGTAGAAGATGGGACAGCAGTTGGAGCTTTGGTGGGGGAGTCGGCTGGTGCACTGCCTGGAATCTTCTCTGGTGAGGTTGGATCCGGGTCAGTGAACGCTGTTGTAGTGGAAAAATCTGTGTTGTCGGAAAGGGAGGATACCGAAGAATGGCCGTCATAGATCCGTTGGTCGATATGATCCGGTTTGGCACAGCCGCTCAGACAAAGCAGAATTACAAAAAGTATCAGGAAGAATGGTTTTGTGTAGGTTATGGGGGATATGGTTCTCGTACTTTTATTCATGATGACTCCAATCACAGGTTTATTTACCAATTTATTACAATATCATATCACAAAACGAAATATAATTCTAATATTTTTTAAAATATTTGATCTGATTGTGAAATCAGGGTTAATCAGGAATAAGAAAACCCATATTTGGAAATCCTATCAACAAAGATTATAATGGCACATGGGTATTCAATCAATTTAGTATCCCATATGATGGATAGACGTTGTACTGGTTTTATCGCTCTTTTATGGTATTTTATCATAGTCTATATGGCAGCTTTGAAAGGTAAATATTTTTCGCACTAAATTAATTTGAAGAATAGGACTTTAAAGTACTTATTGTGATAAACTATAGGAAAAGTTTTTCGCAAAGGAGTATTTTACTAATGACAAGAGCTGA
>JAEXNR010000031.1 GCA_023439505.1 Bacillota bacterium | reverse complement strand
TGAAGAAAGGATGATGCCCTATGTCTCAAAACAATGAACCAAAAAACCGTCGTACATTTACACCCGAATTTAAACAACAAATTGTTGATCTCTACCGTAGCGGTAAGAGAAAATGCGATATCATACGCGTAGTGCTGCTGGAAAAGTCAAGATGATGTGGTTTTTGGCGATTTGAATTTGAGCTATAAACAATATATAGTGGTTTTGGTGCATCTATAAAACCTGTGTTTTTAGGGGGCAAAAATGGCTCTTTCATGGATGCAATCGCTTATTCTGACATTTATTATAGATGCGGCAATGTTGAGATTAGTTTTTTACTTCTGCAAAACTACAATGATCCAAATGAAAGGCATAATATACCACTTTACAGACATTTTTGGATTTTTTTGACTTGCTCAGAATTTACTTGGATTTTACCATGATTTAAAGATATTAATCCTTCTTCCTGTAAACTTAAAATAATACGATTAATCGTACGTAGGGAGCAGCCAATTTTATTAGAAATCTGTTCTCTGGTATAGTGAATGTTTGCGGTAGAAATGTTTTGTTTTGCATATTCACCTAGCAAAAAGAACATCAAGCGCTTGTTATTATCCATCATAAATAACTGCCGTTCTGTTTGAGTTTGTTTGGTGAGTTGTGTAATAAGCATTTGTGTTCTAATAAACAAAGCATTAACATCTTTTTTTAACCATTCAATATAATCAATAGCGGGAATAACTAAAAAATGTGATTTTTCGAGTGTTGATAGTGTAACAATTCTTTGAATATCCTCTGTAAATAATTCGAAATCGCCAATGATTTCAATAGCATTAAGTTCAGTAAAGGAATAATTAAATTCAGGGAATTTTTCTTCAATTGCTTGTAGCCGTCCTTTAATTAAGATGTATACGAATGCACATGCATCATTAGTTTCAATCAATATATGGTTTTTCTGATAGCATTTGTACATGATGTTGTCCTGTAGCAATAGTGGACAGTATTTAAAAAACTTCTGTATAAATTCATATGATTGCTGAGTTAATAATTTAATAAGGTTGTCTGGTATATTCATTTTGCTCCTTTATTTGAAAAAGTGCCAGATGGCCTTTTTTTATTATCTAATGTAATATATTCTACTAAATAAATCAAGCTGAAATGAGGGCTACATTTTTGAAAACGATAAAAAAGATTATTGGTATTTTTGCTGTGATGAATGGTGTTGGTTTAGGAGTAGCTGTTTTCTTGCAAACACATTTGGGAAGTGATCCTATAGGAATCTTATGTGAAGGTGTTCATAAATCGCTTAATATCCAATTTGGACATGCATCACTACTATATAATTTTCTTTTAATTGGATTGGCATTTGTCTGTGCAAAGAAGAATTTAGGTATAGGAAGTATTGCATATGCTTTATTATCTGGGTATTTCATCGAATTTTATAGTTGGATATTAAGTGCATCTCAATTGGCAAGCTGGGTATTTACAATAAGACTTCTAGTATTTATTTTGGGTTTATTTGTCTTTACAATGTCTTTAGCTGTCCTAATACGATTTGAGTTTGGAATGAATGCTCTTGATGCCCTGCTGTATCAACTATCAACTCAAATTAAAATACCTTATGTTGTGCTGCGGTTATTAGTTGATTATTTGTATGTGCTTGTTGGTTATCAGCTTGGCGGGATTTTTGGAATTGGTTCGGTGATATGTGTATTGACTTCAGGCTTATTAATAAAGGGTTTTAACACCTTGCTTACTAATAAAGAAAGAGCGGGTAGAAAAGGAACAAGGAGGTATACATCAAATGAAGTATAACAGAGTTTTTGCTATTGTAATTGATTCGCTGGGGGTTGGGGCCATGCATAATGCGAAAGAGTATGGAGATGAAGGGAGTGATACTTTAGGCCACATTGCGATGCATATGGACAATTTTAAGATACCAAATTTGGTGAGTTTGGGACTTGCTAGATTACATCCGATGGCCAATGTATTTGGTACAGACTGTATATCTGGGTATTATACAAAATTATCTGAAGCAAGTGTAGGCAAGGATACGATGACTGGACATTGGGAGTTAATGGGACTGCATATTACTCAACCGTTTCAAACATTTACTGAATCTGGATTTCCCAAAGAGCTAATAGACGAGCTGAGCAAAAGAACAGGGCATAAGATTATCGGCAATGTAGCAGCGAGTGGAACTGAAATTCTAGAGGAATTTGCAGAACAGGAAATAGCTACGGGCAATATGATTGTGTATACATCTGCAGACTCCGTATTGCAGATATGTGGAAATGAGGAAACCTTTGATTTACATGAACTGTATCGTTGCTGTGAGATAGCTAGAGAGTTGACTATGAAAGAGGAGTGGCGGGTTGGGCGAGTGATTGCACGGCCATATCTAGGAAGAAAAAAAGGTGAATTTAAGAGAACATCAAACCGTCATGATTATGCATTGAAACCATATGGGAAAACTGTATTAAATGCTTTAGAGGATAATGGATTGAGTGTTATTGGCATAGGTAAAATCAATGATATCTTTGATGGCGAAGGAATTACGGAGGCTTATAAATCCAAATCCAGCATACATGGTATGATACAAACAACCGAAATGCTGAGCAAGAAATTTAAAGGCCTATGCTTTACAAACTTGGTCGACTTTGATGCATTATGGGGACACAGAAGGAATCCTGTCGGATATGGAAAAGAGCTAGAATCCTTTGATGAACAGTTGGGGGTATTCGTACAGCGGATGGAAAAAGATGACTTGCTGCTGATAACTGCAGATCATGGAAATGATCCAACGTTTAAAGGAACCGACCATACAAAAGAGATGGTACCTTTGCTTATTTATTCCCACGCGATGATAGAGTCAGGAAGGTTACCAAATCAGACTAATTTCGCTGCTGTGGGAGCGACGATTGCAGATAATTTTGGTCTTACTATGCCAGCCGGCACCATTGGGTCATCGTTGCTGAGCAGTTTAAATTAACTTGCAAATCAATCAGAACAAGGGAGGAAAAAAATATGCCAACACCACACAATCAGGCAAAAAAGAATGAAATAGCAAAGACGGTGCTGATGCCAGGAGATCCTTTGAGAGCAAAGTTTATTGCGGAAACATATTTGGAACAATATCGCCTAGTCAATGAAGTTAGAAATATGTATGCCTATACGGGTTTTTACAAAGGGAAGGAAATCAGCATTATGGCTAGTGGTATGGGGATGCCATCAATGGGGATTTACTCTTATGAGTTGTATAAAGAATATGACGTGGAGGCAATTATAAGGATTGGCTCTGCTGGTTCTTATGTCAGAGAACTAAAACTTTACGATGTGGTTTTAGCAGAGAGTGTGTGGAGCGAATCTACATTTGCAAGGACACAGAGCGGTTATGATGCAGATATTCTATATCCGAACAAAGAACTGAATCAGATAATAATAGAAAAGGCGAACTTGCTATCTATTCCGATTCGATTGGCTAAAGTGCACTCATGTGATGTTTTTTATACAGAAAGTGATGTGGATGATTACAGAGAGATTCACAAAAAACATAACTGCGCATGTATAGACATGGAAAGTTTTGCTTTATTTCATAATGCTACTGTATTGAACCGTAAAGCTGCCTGCATTTTAACAATCTCTGATTCTTTTTATTCCAATGAGAAAACATCATCAGAGGAACGACAAACATCGTTTAAAAAAATGATAGATATAGCACTTAACGCTGCCTGCATCATATAGCAGTGCATGATATTGTGGGGAGGTATCAAAATGGATATATATAAGAGCTTACTGACAGCGGACTTATGGTCAAAATTTGAATTTATTACCTTATTTAAGTTACTTTTGGCATCGGTTTGCGGCGGTCTGATTGGTTTTGAGCGCGAGATAAAAGGCCGGCCAGCCGGTTTGAAAACCTTCTCATTAGTATGTATTGGTTCTACTCTCGTTATGATTACTAATGAATATATCAGTATACATCTTTCATTAGGCGGCGATTCGACCAGAATGGCAGCGCAGGTTATCAGCGGGATTGGGTTTTTAGGCGCAGGTACAATCATGGTGACGAGGCAAAATCAAATCAGGGGGCTGACAACAGCAGCGGCATTGTGGGTTACAGCAGCATTAGGAATTGCAATCGGTACAGGATTTTATTTTGGTGGGGTGGCAGGACTGGTAGTGATTAATATCAATTCTTTTATTTATCGTATTGTTGATCGGAAAATTGTAGAGCATTCCAGATTAATGAAACTCTATGCTGAGGGAATTGATGAGGAATTTATGCTTCGCTTATTGGATTACTTTAACGCCAATAATATTCGTATTTTGGGAGTACATAGAAGACCGGAGACGGTTTGGTATAAAGAAGATACCTGTGCAATCATTGAAATTGACTTTGGCAAGAGACAGAATCATAAGGATATTATTGATAGTATTAAAAAAATAGAAGGCTTGAGATATATAGAAGAAGTGTAATCTGAATAAGTGTTGGAAGTATTTTGGATGGCCATATTAAGAAAATATGGCACCACTTTATTTTTATTATAATAATATTGCACAAAAAATATATCTGGAAAATGTATATAATGACATTATTTTTTAATTGTATTGAATTATCTAGTGATATGTGGTATAAATATGAAAAGCCATAGTTCCATATTGGAGGAGAGTATGAAATTATCAACATCAACAAATTTATTATTTTTGAGACCAGATGGAAATATTTATGATCCGAAAAAGGCAGTACATAAAATAGTTCAAGCAGGTTTTTGCACATTAGACTTTAATTTCTATGATTGGGTGATTACGAAAGGCTCGCCATATATGGAGCATGATGGTGACAGCTGGCTAGAGGAAATGGCAGTGCAGGCACAAGAGTTGGGCGTTTCATATCAGCAAGCTCATGCCCATTTCTATAATTTTACATCCGATGAATTGTCTGACGAAGAACACAGTTGGCAGCAAAACCAGGTAGTGCGTTCTATAAAGGCAGCAGAGAAGCTGGGAGCAAAGGTAGTGGTTACTCATCCAGGTACTTATGTAACACCAGAGGGGTGTTATCAAAGAGTATCAAAAGAAAAGAATACTCGATATTTCTATGATTTGCTGGACGCTACAAAGGATTCTAAAATAAAAATAGCAATTGAAAATATGACAGATATTGATGTAGCACCAAATAGAAAGTACTGTGCAGTTCCAGAGGAGCTGGTTGAGTTGGTTGATAGTATTAACGACAAAAGAATTGGTATCTGCTGGGATTTTGAACACGGTGACCTAATGAGTCAAAATCAACCTGCAATTATACATTATCTAGGCAAAAGACTATTGGCAACCCATGTATCCGATCAGCATGGTTATAATCCCGTGTATTTAACACACCGATTGCCAATGACTGGTACTCTCAACTGGAAACCAATTATGGCAGCCCTGTGTGAGACAGGTTATGAGGGCTGCTTCTCATATGAAGCACATAATTATCTTAATGCATTGCCAGATTGTGCAATTGATTCAGCACTTCGTTTGGCATATGATATTGGAACCTATTTGATGAGGTTAGGAGGAGAGGAATGATACGGCTGGTAGTAAGTGATGTAGATGGGACTATGATGGATGAGACTGAAAATATACCATATCAAATTTCAGAGTTGAAGGCGCTGATTGAAGAGAAAGGAGTATTATTTACCATTGCCAGTGGCAGAGAATATTCGCAAATAGCAGAATTGGAAGAACTTTTGGAAATTAAAATTCCTGTCATTATGTGTAATGGAACTGCTGCAAGAAATAAGAGTGGCTATTGCTGGTGTGAAACAATGAATCCGGAAATTGCTAAATATATTATTGAGAAGGCAGATCAGTATGGTATGACTGTAATTCTGAGTATGCCAGACGGAGAATTTGCTTATCGCCGAACTGCTTTTGTAGAACAGACAATTAAGCAGTTCTGCAGATTTGGAAATACTTTATCATTAAAAGATAAAAGCTGGAGGGAACTATCCATCCAAAAAATCTTGATCATTGACAAAGACCAGCATCCTGAATTTAAGGATCTGCTATTATTGTTGGATACATACAAGAACGATTTGACATATGTAAGTTTTGGCACTTCAATTGATATTGTGCCTAAAGGCTGCAATAAGGCTTCTGGAATCAGGAAGCTCGCAGCATTATTAGATATCAATATGAATGAGATCATGGCAATCGGTGATGGGCATAATGACATCGAAATGGTCCGGGAGTCCGGGATTGGTGTAGCGGTTAATAATGCAGCAGATGAGCTGAAAGCTTGTGCTGACTATGCATGCTCCGGGAAATATATAGATGGTGTTATGGAAGCAATAAGGAAATTCTGTTAAAGGAGATAGAGGCTTATGATGGTTCGTGATGGAAAAATGTATCATATTCAATGTGCAAAAGGGGAAATCGGACGTTATGTATTACTTCCGGGAGATCCATTCCGTACTGATTTAATTGCAAAGTATCTGGATGGTGCCAGATTGGTTGCACATAACCGGGAACATAAAACCTGGACAGGCTCGCTGTCAGGAGAAATGGTTACTGTAACATCGACTGGAATGGGATGCCCTTCTACCGCGATTGCGATGGAGGAATTAATTGCTTGCGGGGCAGATACATTTATTCGGGTAGGAACTGCAGGATGTATGAATCCCAGCTTAAGAAAACCGGAAACTATTGGCGGAATTGTTACAGCAGCAGTTCGTGATGAAGGGACAACCAGACAATATATTCCCATCGAATATCCTGCAGTTGCAGACAGACATCTTGTTGATGCATTAGCAAAAACAGCTGAAAAGCTGGGATATCAATTTGATGAAGGGATTTCCTATACCAAAGATTCTTTCTATACTCATGTCTGTCCGGAGATTGTGCCGATGGGTGATTATTACCTGAACAAGCAGAAAGTATGGGAAAAAGGTAATGTACTGTTAACCGAAATGGAAGCAGCAGCAGTATTGGTAATTGCCTCAATCAGAGGATGCCGGGCATCTGGAATAATGGCTTATTCTGATGTGGAGAATCTTTCGGAAGCAGTGGACAAAGAAATAAGGACTGCCTGTGAGGCTTTGAAATATATCATAGAGAAGGATCGGCTTTAGCCATGGCATATAATATGGAGGTGAATTAAATGGATTCCTATAAGATGATACGTCAGCAAATTATAGATGATATTGAACGAGGTATCTATGAGCCAGGGGATACCATTCCTAAGCAGGTAGAATTTGCTGAGAAATATGGTGTTAGCAGAGGGACGATTCGGAAAGCATTTAACGAGTTGATTCAGAGAGGTGTGCTTGTTACCACAAAAGGAAGAGGTACAATTGTAGCCAATTACAAGATGAGCCGCCAGGAGTCATATCGTCCACTGTCCTTCAGCGCTTCTAAACGGGTCAAGGAAAAGAAATTGCATTCAAAACTTATTGACTTAAAAGAGCTGAATGCCGAGCCTTGGCTGGCAAAACAATTATTTATTTCTGTTGGATCGCCGGTCATATTTATCAAACGAGTCCGGATAGTGGAAGATAACCCGGAGAACTATCAGTTTTCTTATATCAGCAAAACTAAATTTGGAAGTCTGGATCCCGGCAGCTTGGATCTGGAAAACAACTCTTTATTTGAATATATCAGTCAGGAGACAGGCCTTTATGCAATGATGAAAGATGAAGAGATTCGGGCAGTACATTGTCCGGAGGACGTGGCAAGAGAACTGAAGATGCAAGTTAACGATCCTATTCTGTTGATTATGCGTACTGTCTATGGACAGGACAACCTTCCTTTGGAGTATTGTGAAGATTATGAATGTACAGATATCAAAGGCTTGAAAATAACAACAAGAGGAAATATAGAAAAAGAAGTGTTTATAGAGAATGAGGGCGAGAACCGTGAAGACACCTAAACTAGTAATATGTGATGTAGACGGAACGATTTTTGATAGAAAAGACACGGTTACAGAAGGTTTGATTCATCTTAGAACCATAATAAAGAAGCACAAAATACCTTTCACCTTGGCATCAGGGCGTTGCTATACAAATCTGAAGAATTTATCAGATTACCTGGGGGTAGATTTGCCGGTAATCGTGAATAATGGAACTGGTATTATGGATGAAAATACATTATTTTGGAGTGCCTCAATAAATCAGGATGATATAAAGGAAGCCGTTGAATATGCAGACCAGTGTGGTATGCTGATATCTTTTTGCAATGCAAGGGAGGAAATAATTTACCGGCACAACGAATATGTTCAGTCATATATTGAACGCTTTCAGAAATCGTATCAATTTTGTCATACAGCAGCTTCAAAATTCAGAGGGGGATGGCCGGACTTTGAAGTGCAGAAATTATTAATTATTGACTGTCAAAAACCAGGGCGAGTTGATGAGGTAATCAGTAAAATTAAAAAAAGGAACGATACTTTATCAATTGTCCGCTATGATGACAGGTCGATCGATGTGATGCCCGGAGGATGCGGCAAACGGAGCGGAGTAGAACGTCTTTCCCAAATGCTTGGGATTAAAATGGAGGATATTATGGCTATTGGGGATAACGAGAATGATTTAGAAATGTTATCAGCTGTCGGACTGGGAGTGGCTGTTCAAAATGCTACTGAAACACTAAAAAGAGTAGCAGATTATGTTTGCCATCAAGATGCAGCGGCTGGAGTGGCTGAAGCAGTTGGAAAAGCATTCAGCGGTCAAGACTAAAATGAATGAGAGGGGGAGTTATATGAAGCAAAAGGAATTAAAAAAGGTAGAGCCTTACCTATGGCTGCTGCCTACGATGATATTATTTGGTATTTTTATCTTCTATCCATTTATGGAAACTATTATTAAAAGCTTCTTTATTCTGGACTCCAGGGGTGCAATCCTGCAATTTGTTGGTGTTGAGAACTACCAGTACATATTTGCGGATGAACGTTTTTTGATGGCAGTCAGAAATACTTTATTGTTTGTAGTGTTGACAGTTCCGGCTTCAAAAATATTGGGGTTTTTATTGGCATTGCTGGCAAATAAAAGAAGGAAATTATCTGTTATTTATGAAACTGCCTTTTCCCTTCCAATGGCGATTGCTTCTTCTGTTATTGCAATGATTTTTCAGCTGTTATATGTACCGTCATTAGGGCTTATAAACACAACATTTAACCTAAATATACAGTGGTTAAATAATCCCAAATATGCTCTTCTCTCTATAGCAATTATTCAGATATGGCTATCCACAGGGTATGCATTCTTGTTTTTGCTGTCAGCGGTAAGGGGGGTATCAACAGATATTATTGAAAGTGCAGATCTGGAAGGTGCATCAATGTTTAGAAAAATTATTTCAATCTATATTCCGCTTACATCACCAACTATGTTTTATTTGATCTGCTCGGATATTGCTTTTATGATGATGTCTATGGGATTGATTAATATTCTGACTCAAGGTGGGCCTCAAAACTCAACAATCACGATTATTTATTATGTATTTAGGCAGTTTTCAGGTTCAGGGAATTATACGATGGCGAATCCGGCAGCTGTAATTGCATTTTGTATGACTTTTGTTGTTACTGGTATTAGTTTCCTAGTTGAGAAAAAAGGGGTGCATTACTGATGAAAAGAAAAGATCGAAATAAGGTTCTGCTACAAATCTTCTGCGTGCTGTTAGCAATTGGATTGATGTTCCCTATCTTATACGCGTTGTCAGTCTCTTTTATGGAAAATAGAGATATTCTATCCAGGACACCAAATTTTTTACCGCCTAAAATTACCTTTGAAAATTATAAGACAGCACTGTTTCGTACATTACTGCCAAGGTACATTATAAATTCATTTTTTGTAGCCATTGTATGTGGCGTGAGCCGAATTATTTTTGGAGCGATGGCAGCTTATGCATTTGCATTTTTTGAATTCAAGGGAAAGAAATTATTATTCTCACTAACTTTAGCAACTATGATGATCCCTGTAGATGTACTGATGATTTCAAATTATACAACGATATCAAAATTAGGGCTAATGAATACATACCTTGCTGTTTGTGTTGTATTTCTGGTCAATGGAAATAATATCTTTTTAATGCGGCAGCAATTTCTATCCTTTGCATCAAGTCTGAGGGAAGCGGCATTTGTTGACGGATGCGGTAGTGTTAAGTTCTTTATATCTATTTTAATGCCGGTCAATAAACCAATCATAACAACTGTATTTATTTCCTCCTTTATCGGCGTATGGAATCAATATGTATGGCCAATGATTGTGACAAATAAAGATGAAATGCGAACTGTTCAGGTGGGAATCACAATGTTGAAAAACTGGGATTCCATGATTTTTGGACCGGTAATGGCAGGAGTTATCATTGCATTAATCCCGACTATATTTATTATTGTTTTTTTTCAGAAAAAAATTGTTGCAGGCATGATGTCTGGTGCAGTTAAAGAATAATTTCAAGGAGGAGCAAGATGAAAAGCAAAAGTATTTTTAACAGAGTAACAGCAATTGTGATGGGAGGATGTATGCTCTTATCATTAGCCGGATGCAGTGCGAATGGAGCGAATAACTCTGGAAACAAGGGAGGTCAGGACAGCATAGTGCAGACGGATGAGTCAGCGAAGGAAAGTGGAAATGAGGGAGCAATAACCGAGATTACGTTCTGGCATTCTATGGATACCAGTTTTGGTGAAACATTAGATAAACAAATACAGAATTTTAATAACACAGTGGGTGCTGAAAAAAATATTAAAGTCAGCTCAGTATTTCAAAGCTATCCTGGAACAGAGGCCCTAAATGCGGCTATGAGTTCTGATGATATTGCTAATATGCCGGATGTGATTCAATTATATGGCGAAAGTGTTAGTCTGGTAAGAGATTATGAGCGAACTGTATGGGCAGAAGATAAAATCACATCACCGGACGCCTCGCTAAATAAAGAGGACTTAATACCAAATGCACTGGCTTCATTTACGATCGATGATAAGCTGATAGGAGTACCATATAATATGGCTTGTTATCTATTGTATTACAATGAAACACAATTGAAAGAAGCAGGTTTTATTGAACCTCCTAAAACCATTGCTGAAATGGCAGAGATGCTTCCGGTATTAGTGGAGAAAACAGAAGCTGACTATGGTTTGAATGTTCGTATTAACATGAATGAAATGATTAATTTTATAGAATCTCAAGGCAGTACAGGGGCATTTTTCGGAAACAATAAGAATGGTCATGATGGCCACATGACGGAACTACAGTGTATTGAAGATGGCACATTGAAGAACTTCATCAATGAGTGGGGAAAGGTTATCGATTCTAATGCTTATAAAGCAGTAAGAGACAGTATAAATGAAGAGTTTGCAGCCGAAATGCATTCGATGGTTATCATGTCAAGTTCGAGGGTTCAGATTATAAATGACTTAGTACAGGATTCATTTGAGTGGGGTATCGCGGCCGTGCCGACAGTAAATGAAAACGACTGTGGCGGTTCTTTCCCAACAGGTTCAGGACTGTTTATGTTGGATCGTGACGATCCTGTGAAGACTGATGCAGCCTGGGAATTTGTACAGTATATGGCATCTCCGGAAATTCAGGCAGAATGGCTGGAAACTACTGGTTATGTACCGACTAATATTAAAGCATTGGATACCGATATCTATAAGGATAGTGTTGCACAGAATCCCAAATTAGCGATACCATATGAAGTATTATCTGCATCACCTGCGGATATGACTTGCCCCTTTACGCCGAATTATAGTGCAGTGGATACACTTATTAAAGATACTATGATTTCATTTGCAAATAAGGAGATGAATGCGGATGAAGTGTATGAAGCTTTGGTTGATGGCAGTAAAAAGATCTTTGATGAGTATTATCGATCGAATCCTATTGAACAGATCGATTTAATGAATTAAACAATAAACAACAATCTCAAATGTTAATATTATAGTGACGCATATAAAAACGATAGTTTTTCTTAAACTATGGGAAATTAACTTATATTATGTTGACTATAACAAAGGATCATTAAGCCTGTGGATTACACGGTTTTAATGATCCTTTAACTTCTGTTATTTCAGCCTACCCAAAGTAAAGAAAAGACCAAAATGATGTGCTACTTTTATTATAACTCTCCTTTCGAAGAACCCTATAATAAAACGGCTCACTAAAAATAGAAATAAGGAACAGAATGCACTCATACCAACGGTTGAGAAAAGAGCTTGTATTTTGTTTATGAAAATAGCTCTGCGAAGGTAACGGTTAGACTAACGGTATCTGGCATTCCATACTGATGTTACCTGGTCAAATACCAGCGACAGAACCTATAACTGCATTACAAAGGAAGAATTGAATCAGGATCACTTTTCGAGGTGACCGCCAGTATCAGTAGATGTGGAGGATTTGAGCAGGGTTTATTATGGCGTTAGATCGGCGGTTTCAGGCAAAATATAGATTTGTATATAAAATAAGTTTTCAGAGAGAGCGATGGAAAGCAGGTAGAATAATTCACCATATGTTTTTTGGTCGTTTTGGTTCCTGAGTATCCACTCCAGCAAGATATATCTGGTGAATACAATGGTGCTATGGCTTACAAGTGCATCATAGCTACGGCTTAGGAACTCTGTTCCTAATCTCAGCAGTGATTTTGTCGCTTTGAAAAAGCATAAAATAAGGTAAAACTCAACTTTTTATGATATAATGTAAGTACCACCAAACACTATAGAAAAGGAGTTTTACCTTATGAGAATTATACCACAGATGAGCCTGTTTAGCCACAATGAAGATGAAGATTTAGGCGATTTGCAACGTTTACAACTGGTTATCAACTATATGCCGGATGAAAAAATCATCCATAAGCACTTTCTGATGAGGTAATTACTGATCTCTATAATAAATATCCAGATAACAATAAAAGAATTACTTCAGTATCTTACATGAGAAAACCTTTGGCTGAGAAGAAGTGGCATTCTGGTAAAAGATGGGCGAAGGATTTTGTGTTGGCAGCAGGCTTACCTATTGTGTTATCTGGTATTAGTATTGATAGAGAAAATAGTAAATCATCAGTAGAGATAATTGAACCTAGGAGAAAGGTTCCTGAATTAGTAGAATATCAGATTGACATTAAAGAGAAGATATTAAGCATTCTAAGAAATAAAGGAGATAAAACTAGATGCATGATATCACTACCTACTGGAGGAGGAAAAACGAGAGTAGCAGTTGAAGCGTTTCTTGATTGGATGCAAGCAAGCTTTGAAGAAAACAAGTATTTATTATGGGTGGCTCAAAGTGAAGAACTATGTGAACAATGTATAAGTTGTATAGAACAAATGTGGAAGAGCAGAGAATTTATACTACCGTTAAAAGTATATAGATACTTTTCTAAGTATGATTTTTCGTTGGATGATTTTCAAGGAGGAGTTGTTGTTGCAAGCATTAACAAAATATATAATAGATTAAAATCTAATGATGAAGTAATGACTAATATGCAGACCAATTAATAGTAACATCTTATACGAACAAATTGTTGGTAGAGGAATTAGAGGAACTAAGTTTGGTGGCACAGAAGAATGCGATGTTATTGATTTTTCTGATAATATTCATAATTTAGGAGAACAAAAGGCTTTTATGCGCTTTAAAAACTATTGGGATAAAGAAGATGATGAGTAATAATGAATTTATGTATCAAAACATCTCGATTGTTTCGAGAATAGCTTGAAATAGATAATTATTAGAAAGGAATCATGTATGCCAGACATTAAATACGACATAATTAAAGAAATCGGAGTGTTATCCGAGAATGCAAAAGGTTGGAGTAAAGAACTAAATCTCATCAGTTGGAATGGAGGTGAGCCTAAGTACGACATTCGTGACTGGGCACCAGAACATGAAAAGATGGGCAAGGGTACAACTCTGACCAAAGATGAGGTTATGAAACTAAAAGAAATCTTGATTACGATAGAGTAGCAATGGTAGGGCTGGAGGAAACTTCGGCTCTATTTTATATTAAGGACTTATGGGGGTACGTGATAATGATTAAGAAACGACAATACACGATTTGGCAATACAAGTTAGAGAATATTAATCTGGTGGAAGAAAAACTGTATCTGGATTTTCATATAGAGGATGCAATCCGAACAAGTGAGACTTTGATGTTCTATATTTTGTATGAAAAGATTATGAAAAAAACTTATGCCGGGGATGAGGTTGCTAAATTTAATAATGATGTTTACAGAATTCCGAATAATATACTGCCTATCGTATCGATAGAAACGGGTAGAACTAAAACCGAAGAGCAGACAATAATATTGGAGAAGTTATTAAAAGATGGTTTTTATACAAATACTGAGCCAGAATCTCATTTTGTTTTCATTGATAATTGTAATAGCAAAGGATATTGCAGCTAAATTGAGAAAAACTTGAGAATTGTATGAAATAATATTGACGGTTGAAAGGAGATCAGTATTTGAAAAATAAAATTTTACTCGTCGATGATGAAAAGGGCATCGTCAAAATGATGAAGAATTATTTTGAAATGTTAGGATACCAAGTGTATTCCGCTTATGATGGTAAAGAAGCGCTTGAAAAAATTGCCTGCCAGCCTGACATCATCCTGCTTGACATTAATATGCCGGAAATGGACGGCATTTCTGTTTGCCAGCATATTCGTGAACATATCACCTGTCCAATACTTTTTCTTACCGCTCGCATCGAAAGCAGAGATAAAATTATTGGATTCCAGGCTGGCGCGGACGACTATATTGTCAAGCCTTTTGACATAGAGGAATTAGGCGCGCGCGTGGAAGCACACTTGCGACGTGAACAGCGAAAACAGGAGCAGTCTGTTGTGCGATTCTTTGATGAGCTAGTCATCGATTATTTAAAGCGAGAGGTAACGGTAAACGGGAACGCTATTCCACTATCAAAAAAGGAATTTGAGATTGTCGAGCTGCTTTCCATCAATGCCAGACAGGTCTTTGACCGGGAACGGATATATGAAGCTATATGGGGCATTGACGGCGACGGCAACAGTGATACCATCATGGAGCATATCCGAAAAGTCCGGTCCAAATTATCCGTGTATACTCAGCACAGCTATATTGATACGGTATGGGGGGTGGGTTATAAATGGAACGCCTGAAGCAGATGAGTTTGAAAAAAGCATTCTTTTGCCTGACGATGCTGTTCTTGCTGATCGCCCTCATCTTTAGTATCTTTTCTATATTAGGCATCAGTAATATTTTGCAGCGATATGGAACGTCATTAGAAATGAAAATTGATGGTAATGGTGTTATAATTCTGGGTCCAACGGCAGCCGAGTACGATCTTCCACTTTGGTATCATGCTTTGGCAATTCTACAATTTGCACTTCCGGTTCTTTTTGTGATAACGGGCTTGCTTTCAGCCGATCTTGTGTTTTATCGTATGAAACTAAAAAAGCCCCTTGCCGAGCTACAAACCGGAGCAGAACGAATTATGCAAAACGACTTGGATTTTTCAATTCGATCTGATTCCAAAGACGAGCTTGGCAAGCTATGCTTTGCATTTGAGGAAATGCGACTTGAACTCGTAAAAAACAATCGGGAGCTTTGGCATCAAATGGAGGAACGCAAGCGCCTCAATGCGGCTTTCTCCCATGACCTTCGCAATCCGGTAACCGTTCTGAAGGGCTCCGCAAAAATACTGAGAAAAGGACTATCGAGTGGTACACTGTCTTCCCAAAACGCACAGGATTCAGTATCACTCATAGAGGAGTATACCGGAAGAATCGAAACATACATTGGCGCCATGAGTAGCGTTCAACGCTTAGAGGAACTGCAGTGCTCTCCCCAAACAATCAGTTTGGAAACGGTAATAAAGGAGCTGTCGGACAGCATTCACCTGCTTACAATGGATTCCGGGATTAAAATTGAAAAACAGTTTGAAATTCGACAAAAAGAAATTTGGCTTGACAAGGCAATCGTATTCAATGTGGCGGAGAATCTGATCGCAAATGCGGAAAGATTCGCAGAAGCTAAAATACAGATCAGCTTAACGCTGGATACGGAAACACTTGTATTGTCCGTACAGGATGACGGGCCGGGCTTTCCGCAAGTAATCCTTCGAAAAGGTGCCGAACCATTTCTTCGTGGTGATGAAGGCAATGAACACAATTCACATTTTGGAATGGGACTATATGTTTGCCGCTTATTATGTGAAAAACACAATGGTTCGTTAAAATTGCAAACCACTTCAAACGGAGCTTTGATAATAGCAAGATTTAAGATTTCACAGACTTGAGCGATTTTTGAGAATTGCCTGATATGCTCTCCTTATCAACGAAAGGAGAGTGTTTTTTTATGATAATCGAAGGAAAAGAATTATCAAAATATTACGGGAGCGGTGAGAACAAGGTAATCGCTCTTGACAAAGTTAATCTTGAAATTACATCAAATGACTTTATTTCCATCATGGGGCCTTCCGGCAGCGGGAAAAGCACCTTGCTTCATATTATCAGCGGATTAGATACGCCAACCTCCGGTACGGTTACATTTGACGGAAAGAATATTTATCAAACGGACGATAAGGAGCTTTCAGCCTTTCGCCGCCGAAGGATCGGCTTTATCTTTCAGCAATTCAATCTGCTGCCTGTATTAACCGCAAAAGAGAATATCATCATGCCATTACTTCTGGACAAGCGTCAGCCTGATGAATTCCATTTGAAACAAATCACCGAATTTTTAGGAATAGGCAACCGGTTATCTCATCTGCCGAGCGAGCTTTCTGGAGGACAGCAGCAACGTGTCGCCATTGCTCGCGCGCTGATTGCCAAGCCGGATGTCATCTTTGCGGATGAACCCACGGGTAATTTGGACAGCAAAAGCGGCAATGAAGTCATGGAAACTCTGAAAAACATCCGGAAGGAATTCGGCAAAGCGCTGGTCATCATCACCCATGATGATCGCATCGCGCGAATGGCAGAACGCCGATTGACCATTGTGGACGGAGTTCTTTCGGAGGTGACGGCATAATGAAATCTTATCACGCGCTGGCGTGGAAAGAGCTTAACGCTCAAAAAATAACATCCGTGCTCATTCTGATTGCTATTGTGCTTTCCACGATGATGACAACTGTAATCGGGCAGTCCTGGGGAATTCTTAAAGCCTTACGAGAACAACAGGCCGGGTCGCTGAATGGCTACCGGTATGCAACATTTCACAATCTGACAAATGATCAAAAGACGCTCCTTGAGGAAGACAGTCGACTCTCTTTTGTCGGCAGCAATATGATACTCGGCACGGCAGACCTGAAAAACAGTGGGATCTCTTTACAACTCAGGGAATATGTCAACGAGCAGAGTTTATCGGCTTATCCAACCATTTCACAGCTGAGCCGTGGTCGTCTCCCACAGGAAGCGGGAGAAATCGCCCTGCCTGAGGATGCTATTGACTACTTAGGATTTTCCGGCGATATCGGCGATACGATTACTATTGATTTAAGTATCTCACTTCTTCAGGATACCGAAGAAGCTTACGAATATAAAGCGGATTTTACCTTGTGCGGAATTCTGAAAAGCAATTATCTCGCATACGTTTCCGGGATTGTTACCGGAATTGCGGGGCAAGGAACCTCCCAAGAATACCTGCCTGACAAATATCAGGTCTATTCGACCGATTTCCGTACAGCTGATAAACCTGGTTTCCAGCAAACGGTCAATGATCTTGCCGGCAAAATAGGAGTTTCCGACAAGTGCATTCAATACAATTGGCTCTACCTGAACGCCTTAGGTATCTCATATGATAAAGAAAACAGCGGTTCGGAAGAAATCAACGGCTTTTCCTACATGGTTATGGCCGGTATCGTTATAGGCGCGTCGGTCTTATTGGCTGCCGGTCTTGTCATATACAATATTTTGAAAATCGCTGTGAATAAACGCATTAAAGAATATGGAACTTTGCGGGCAATCGGCGGTCAACAGGGACAGCTCTACCGCCTGGTTTCGCTGCAGCTTGTCCTGCTTTGCTCCATTGGCATTCCTATAGGCGCCGTTTTAGGTGTATTATCTGCCGGCGGAATTACAAAAGCAGCCACAAGTTTATTTTCGTCGGATATTTTCATGGTACAAAACACAGAGGAACTTGGCTTACTCATTGCTCAGAACAGCACCGGGAAATTGCTTCCCTTGCTTATTAGCGCAGCAATTACTTTGGTATTCGCTTTCGTTGCCGCCATGCCAGCGGCGCGCTATGCCGCCAAGGTCTCTCCGACCGTCGCCATGAACGGGATAACGAGCAAAGTGAAACGAAAGTATCGTAAAGAGAAACATATCCGGCATTTTGAAGCATTATACGCAAAGCAGAACCTGAAGAGAAATGTCGGACGGACCACGATAACAATCCTTTCTTTAGTAATGAGTATTACGGTATTTGTAGCTCTTCAGTCCTTTTCCGGATTGCTGGACGCCTCCCAAGACGTTCAAAAACTCCATTTAGGTGATTATTCCATTACCAATGAACCAGTAGGTTTTGAACAGTCTGTTGTGGAGGATTTAAAATCGCAAGAAGGAGTTTCTTCCCTATATACTTTGAAATACAACCTTTATATGCAGGAAAGCAACGGCATTCTGCCAATTGAAATAGGATTTAAACTTAAGCCGAGTGAAACGCTGCAAATTGTCGGCGTCGACGTGGAACGACTTAAAGCACTTATGCCATCGCTAACAGAAGATGAAATACAAGCGTTAAAAGATGGAAAAGCATGCTTAGTCAAAAATCCTATTGCGATTTCTTATGAAGGTAAACAAACAGAAACTACTTCTTTTACTGCGGGAGATACCATTTCAGTTGCCCATAACGAACTGAAAGTGCTCGGAAATTGTAACGCTGTAGGATTAGACAATCAAGGTTTTGTAAATGGTGTTCAAGTGGTGGTCTTTGATACGGTCTATGATCATTTGACCGGGAAAAACACTTATTCTGAACTATATCCGGTTTTAGAAGACGGAGCGGATACGCAAGCGGTGGAACAAACAATAGAGAAAATCTGCGATCAAACAGCAGGCAGCCGATGGCTTTCCTATCAAAATACCGACAAGCAATTAGAGGAAAGTTATCAGCAAATCAAGCTGCTCGCCTGGGGGCTGATACTCTTTATCGGATTGATCGGGCTTTTGAACATTATCAACACGACCTATACCAACATTCATACCCGCGTCAATGAAATCGGAATGCAGCGCGCTATCGGCATGAGTACAGCAAGCCTGTATAAAACCTTTCTGTGGGAAGGCGCCTATTACGGAATAATAGCAAGTACCATTGGCGCTATAGCAGGATATATTTGTACCATCTTCGTAGGAGCGGCAGCGACAGATAATCTTGCATTAGTGGCTTTTCCGGTCGAACCCGTTCTGCAGGCAACCGCGATATCTATTGTGGCTTGTCTGATTGCGACCTGCCTCCCATTACATCAGATTGCAAAGATGAGTATCGTGGATTCCATTGATACTGTTGAATAACAATTGGACTATCAGCAGTTGGGCGTCCCTTCTCCTTGCACGGTGGTGACAAAGGATAAGGTTGTAATATGGGAAACGAGCATCGAAGTTAATTTAATATCGTTGTGTTAAGGGCAAACTTGTCGAAAGGCAAGGACGTAAAGCCAAGGGTCTACGGTGCGGACGCATTATGATAGCCTGGCTGCCGCGTAGGATTATGTATAGAACCTGCCCTTTTTTACGGCAGGTTTTATACTTTTATAAATTAGTAAATCTCGTAAAGATAAACTTACATATAAACAGCTTATATATTAGCCAACACAGACAGGCGGCACCCGCCAAATAAAAAAAACGTGAGTTTGGCGGGTTTGTCTTCATACCAGAATTAATAATCGAAGCCCTCCGGACTTACGGGTTTGGAGGGTATTTTTTATGCGTATTCGGCATGCCGTAAAGAATGATCAGCCGCTACCGGGTAGCGGCCCAGCGTGATGAAGCGGACATCATTTTATGTACTGCTTTAATTGATAAACGGTCAAAAAAAGCCTGTACTGTTCATGGGAGAAGTGCGGCTATCGACGCGAACCTTCAGAACGGGTAAAACGCGAAATAAATGAATTTGAGAGCATACAAACGGACAATCGCGTCTGTTGGTACGCTCTTTTTTTGTTAAACGCAATTACTCCAAGATGTCGGTCACCTCCGCTTGTTCATCATTTTCAGATTTTAAAAATCACGAAATGGAGGACAAGCTCATGGATAACCATGACAATAAAGATAACAGTGAATATTTTAGTTTTAAAGCAAAGGGAGTATTGAAAAATCCTGCGATTGTCCTTAGCAAAAACTATGAAACATTAGATTTTCCACCTACTTGTAAACAGCAAGTACTTTTCATCTACTGGTTATAGTTTACCACTTACAATTCATATTTCCTCCCATTTTCCTTGTGATAAATATATACCTTTGTATACAGTTTACTAGTCTTAATTTTGAACGAATACTTATTCTTGAATTTACTTATACATTAAAATAATTTTGATATTATTAATATATTTTTATAATTATAAACGATATTGTGATAACATTGCAGTACAAATGAAAATTTTTGTTGATTGTATACAAAAAAATATAGGATTAAATAAAAAAATTATTTCATATGTTGTCAGATCAAGGAGAAAGATGATATGAGTGGTTAAAAAAAGGATTTTCTTTGGGGGGTTCTGCATCCAGTATGCAAACATGTAAGTGGGAAAGGCGGATGAAGCATGGCAGCGACTGTATGATTCTGTTTGTCGCGCGCAGTCTGCCGCACTTGTTCATATTCGCCCGGGCATGCGATTTGAGACGGTACATGCCGTAGCATATGAAGCTTTGAAAAGCGACGGACTACACACCTACTTCTCTCATGCGTTGGGACATGGTGTTGGCTTTGCCTACCATGACGATGGTATTTTACTGGCTCCGGAACAGACAGACTTGCTCGAGCCGGGTATGGTATTAACTGTGGAGCCAGGAATATACGGTAAGGATAAGCAAAGATATTCTTGTGAATAATGCAGGCTATGAATCTCAACAAAACTTGCGAGAGATGTCCCGTGATGAATTATTAAAACACAGGAAATAAACTGCACAGCGCCCTATTTCTTGTTGCAGGCGTTGCTGCCGTTGCGATGCCGGTAGCATTTCAAACGTATGGAATATTATAGCCATTTCATAACTGTTAAATGGCGCAGATGGTTTTGTAAATATTACTTTTTTGCTGATTATTTTTTTACTTAGTTAAAACAACAAAACTAAAGGAGACAGGTAAATGAAAACGATTGAAAAAGTAGGTTATGGCATTGGCGATTTAGGTGCAGGAGTTTTATGGGGAATGACATCGTATGTAATTGTATTTCTCACAGATGCAGTGGGTCTTGATGCAGGGCTTATCGGAACAATGATGCTTGTAATAAGAGTGCTTGACTCCCTTTCAGATATAATTATGGGAAGAATTATTGATAATACGCACACAAAAATTGGAAAAGCAAAACCATGGTTTTTGGGAAGTATTTTGCCGCTTTCGTTAACTACAGTTTTGATGTTTTGGATACCAGAAAGTTTCTCGATGCCAGGAAAATTTATTTGGGCAACTGTATTTTATTTTTTAATGACTTGCGTTTTTTATACAATAAACAGTGTTGCGTACAATGTTTTACCGGCACTTATCACCGACAACGCAAAAGACCAAGTTGATATGAATGTTTTTAGGTACTTTTTCAGCCTTTCAATTGCTGTTGTTATCAGCGCGGTAACTGTGCCAGTTGTTAATTCATGGGGTGGTATTGGCCATGTTCCAGCATGGACAAAAATTACGTTAATATACGCGGTTATAGCAACAATTGCACTTTTACTTTGTGGATTAAGTGCAAAAGAGAGAATCTCAGAAAAACTTGAACAAAGCACAGTCAACGAAAAGAAGCTTCCATTTCTAACAGCACTTAAATATACGTTTCAAAACAAATATTTCATTTTACGTTTAGTCGGTTCACTATTTGGGCTACTCCGTGTAGGTGTGATTGGAGTTGCAGTTTATTATGCTACATATATCTTAGGAAATTCGAATTTAAGTGGTTTGCTTTCAATTGCATTCTTGCTACCTATGATTTTTGGCGTAGTGCTTTCTCCAATCCTTGTTAAAAAAGTTGGAATGCAAAAAAGCTTGATAATTGGTAGTATTGTTAGCACATGCGGTGCATTGTTTGCACTTGCTTTCAGTAACAGCTTAGCTTTTGTGCTACTTGGCACAGCAATAAATGCAATTGGTCTTGGTCCTGGTTCAGCTTGCGGTGCAGCGCTTGGTGCACAGATAGCTGATTTTGGAAAGTGGAAACATAAAGTTGATTTAACAGGAATGACATTCTCAAGTGTAAGCTTTGCAATAAAAGTGGGCACAGGTATTGGTACGGCAATGATCGGTTGGGGTCTTGCTTGGAGTGGATATATTGCTGGTGCGGCAGTTCAAACAGATGCAACAATTTTTGTAATTAAAGCACTTTTCCTATTCGTACCGGTGCTTTCTTCTGCAATTTCGATTTTCACAGCAATGAAAATGGACATTGAATACAAAATTGATGATATTCGCAAAGAGATTGCAGAAAGAGAATAAAAAATTTACGGAGGTATGCTATGAAAACAGAACATCAATCTTTATTCACACCTGCAAAAATTGGTAAGCTAGAAATAAAAAACCGTTTTGTTTTGTGTCCAATGGGTAGCGCCGCATTAATTGGTTCACTAAATGGGCAGGGATTTGTTAAAGATAATATCCCTTTCTATATTGAAAGAGCCAGGGGTGGTGTTGGGCTTTTTATTGCGGGTGCAATGACTCCATATAGTCTTATTGGAAGAAAATGGTTGTACAAAAATAAAGAGTTGTTTAAAAAAGTAAAGCCTGTTATGGATGAATGCCATAAGTATGATATGAAAGTATTCTTTCAAATTTCTGCAGGTCTTGGAAGAAATTTTCCTTATATAGATACATTTGAAAAAGCACCAAAATTTTTTGATGTGTTCTTTAAAGTTAATAAGCATATTGCTTCTGCTTCAGCAGGAGTACCTAATGTATGGGCACCACACGTTAAGAGTGAACAACTATCCATCGATGAAATTCAGGCATTGATACATGCGTTTGCTGAAACCGCATACCTTTGTAAAGTAAATGGTGTTGACGGGGTTGAAATCCATGCACTACATGAGGGCTATCTCTTAGACCAATTTGCAACACCTTATACGAACAAAAGATCAGATGAATATGGTGGTAGCCTTGAAAACAGACTACGCTTTGCAACGGATATTGTAAAAGCTATAAAAGCTAAATGTGGAGAAGACTACCCAGTAATTATGCGATACTCTGTCACATCCAGGGTCAAAGATTTTAACCATGGAATTATTCCACAAGATGATATTTCAAAAGAAATCGGCAGAACATTAGAGGAATCAGAAAAGGCAATTAAAATACTTGATGTAGCAGGATATGACGGATACGATTGTGATAACGGCTCATATGATTCATGGTACTATGCACATCCACCAATGTATATGCCTTTAAACTGCAATTTAGACACATCAAAGTATATAAAGAAGTTTACTAGTAAACCAGTTATTTCAGCTGGTAGGCAAGAACTGCGTGAGTCTGCCGCTGCTATTGATAAAAATGAAATTGACTTTATGGGGCTTGCAAGGCAGTTTTTGACTGATGGAAACTTTGTAAACAAGGTTTATGACGAAAAACTAGATGATATCAAGCCCTGCATTTCGTGCCACCTTGGGTGTTTTCAAATGGGTACATGGAAAGGCACAAACGTTGAAGTAAGTGAAACAGCATATTGCGCTTTAAATCCATATACAAGGCAGGAAGATAAATATGCAATAATTGCCGCTGTAAAGACTAAGAGCATTGCAGTTATCGGTGCTGGCTTTGCTGGTATGGAATTTGCAATAGCTGCGAAGATGCGTGGGCACAATGTGAGAATTTACGAAAGAAGTAGTAGGTTAGGAGGTGTGTTTAATGAGGCTGCTTCCTTTTCATTCAAAGAAAAGGATAGAGAGCTTATTGAATATTATATCCGCAAAATAAATGACCTTGAAATTCCCGTTGAATTTAATGCGTATGTTAGCAATTTATCAGAGGTAAAAGCAGATGAAATAGTTGTTGCAACTGGTGCTATATCTGCGAGAAAGTTAAGTGTTCAGGGTAATGAAAACAGTATTACAGCACTTGAGTTTTTACAAGGATATAGTGGTGAATATGATAAAGTTGCAATTATTGGTGGTGGATTAACAGGCTGTGAAATTGCATATGAATTATTACTTAATGGTAAACACCCATTTATTGTGGAAATGCAAGACGATATATTAAAGGTAAAAGGGTCTTGCATGGCAAATACTTCGTTTTTACGTGATGCCTTTAAGTTTTACGGTATTGACGTTTATACTTCTGCAAAACTTGATTTTATTGATAAGGATAAAATTAACATAACAAAAGCAGATGGAACAGCTGAGGATATAAAAGCAGATTTAGTTATTTCTTCAATCGGATATGTAGGGGGTACACCGTTTGATATTGCAAAAGCAAAAAACGTTCATGTAATTGGTGATGCGAGCAAGGTGTCAAATCTTATGAATTCTATCTGGAGTGCAAATGATTTAGCAATAAAGCTTTCAAAATAAAAGCAAAAATGGTAAGTCGCCAATTTTAATTAATTGGCGTCTTTCTGTGTTGTTCATTTTATAGTTACAGAAAGGACATGTAGAGTGTCAGTATAAAAGCCTAATATTCAAATCTCACAAAGGCAGGCGATGGATTAAACCTTTACTGAATATTTGGGATTAATTGTTGAATAAATTCTCTTGGAGTACATGAATATTCTTTCTTGAATATTTTTGCAAAGTACGACAGACTAGTGAATCCAAGCATTTCTGAAATCTCAGTAACAGAATATGTGGAGTTCTGTAGAAGGCTCTTTGCTTCTTCCATTTTTTTGCTCATAATGTATTCTGTTATTAAGATACCCACCTCTGATTTAAATTTAGTTGTTAAGTAATTTGGATGTAAGTTAATTGCAGTTGCAACATCCCTCAGACTGCACTTTTCATAAAGATGCTGATTTATATATTGGATAGATCGGCGAATAGGTAAGGAATATGCTTTTAATTTGCTTTCCTTAACAAGCGCGATAAAATGATTGAAAATTTCTGTACCAATAAACTCCCAATTATCAAGATTATTTTGCTGTTCAATTTTATTAATATAGTAATCACCCAGAGCATAACAACGCTCATCGTCTGCTCCAAGATCGGCTGCATGACGGCATGTTACTGCAATCATACATATTATGCTATTTTTCATATGTCTCGTAGGCTGTGAAGCCAATGGCAACCCAATATCATTAAGAACTATTGTATCTAACCCATTACCACTAAGTATTTCATTCAATAATTTTCGTTCCCGATTTCTGGAATAATGACTATATCCCGATATCAAAAGCTTTTTCATTTCAATTCTTGCTATGCTCATATTCATATTACCTCCCATTTTCCTTGTGATAAATATGTACTTTTGTATACAGATTACTAGACTTGATTTTAAACAAATACTTATTAATGAATTTACTTATACATTAAAATAATTTTTATATTATTAATATATTTTTATAATTATAAACGATATTGTGATAACATTGCAATACAAATGAAAATTTTTGTTGATTATATACAAAAAACATAGGATTAATAAAAAAAATTCATATGTTGTCAGATCAAGGAGAAAGATGGTATGAGCGTTTAAAAAAGGATTTTCTTTGTGGGGGTCTGCACCCAGTATGCAAACGGTAAGCACAAGGGATGAGGGAGAAAAAAGGCTTACCGAATAAGATATAATGAAGAATAAATAAAGTTCAGAACAAAAGGAGAGTTTGTTTTGGATTCCAATCTCTGTGGCAATGAAAGGAGCCGTAATACTAATACAAAATTCTTGGATTTGATGGATAAAGAGCTAGTTAGCTATACTGCTTCTCACGACAATGTATAAAGGCATGAAAGCAACCCTGGTAAGGACGCTGGATGATACTTAATTATCGCTAGTTCTGGATAAACAGACAATTATCAATATTATCAAATGTGTAGAAACATCAATGACGATAGGAGCTGTATTGACATGAAAAAATTTAACTCAATGAAGAAGTTATCTTTAGCTATGCACACAAGAAGGGTGAATAAGATATTGCTTACAGCAACATGGCTTGGTTTTTTATCTACGCTAATAATTAAGTTTATAGAAGTGCATCAATTTAATACTATATCACTTGTATTTTCAATATTGGGAGTTGTACTTCCTTCAATATTCTTTTATATGAGGAAATATGAGCTGGCTTCAGCTAACATATTATGCTATTCCTACCTTATAGATACTATCATAAATTATTTAAGCCAATATAGAGATTTTGATATAACATTTCTCTATTTTATAGTGGGTGTATGTTTCGTTACTGTTTATTTTCATATAAAATTATTCATAGTTTATGGATTGGCAACTGATATAGTAATTGGTGTATTAACATTTGCGAGTCATGAATCTGTTGATGGATTCATTCTATTGAATTTTTGTTTAATTATTTTGTACTTTATTCCAAAGTGGGGAGGAGAGTTGATTGCCTCCGCGGAAGCAAAAGGGAAAGAAGCGATGAATTTACTGAGCAAGCAGCAAAAGATGGTAGGTGATATTGAAAAAAATACTACTATTTTAAATTCGGACATCTCTAGCTGCAATACTCACTTAAAGGTAATAAATGATACAAGTGGCGGATTAGTAAGTACTGTCCAGGAAGTGGCTAAAGGTGTTTCAGAACAGGCAGGCAGCCTGAGACATGTAAGTAATATGTTAAATGATGCCGACGGGACAATTACGGAAACGGCTGAGATTTCTTACAAAATGTCGGAAGTTTCAAACAAAGCCCGTACGGTAGTTTCAGAAGGTACAAAAAAAATTACGGAGATGAGAAATCAGATGGTTATTATTAATAATGCTGTATCCAATTCATTCTCAACTGTTTCTGAGCTTCAAAAAAGTATGGATGAAATCAACTCTTTTGTCGATGGAATAACACAAATCGCCCAGCAGACGAACCTGCTGTCTTTGAACGCAGCGATAGAAGCGGCTAGAGCAGGGGAGCACGGCAAAGGGTTTGTGGTTGTTGCTGATGAAGTGCGTAAACTAGCGGATCAGAGTGCAATATCGGCAGGAACAATCAACCATATTTTAACTAATATAAAAAACAAGTCAAGTGCTGCTTTGAAGGAAGCAGAAGCAGGGAACATGGCAACCAGGACCGGTGAAATTATAGTGAAAATGGTTAACTCAAGCTTTGAAAATATCCAGATGTCATTTAATGAGATAGATAGTTTTATAGAGAAAGAATTCAAGGCAGTTGAGAGGACTACTGATATATTCAAGCGAATACGCTCGGAAGTGGTGAGTGTCGCAAATATATCGGAAGAACATGCTGCTGCGTCGGAGGAAATGCTGGCATCAATTGAGGAATTGAGTTCAAATATGGAGAATATAGTTGATCTCATGAGACAGATTCAAAGTTCATGTGAGAATCTGGAGATTATGACACAGCAAACGCAAAGGAATGTGTAGGGTATTTGTACGTAGAGAAACTAAGGGTTAAAACTGATTTTTAGGTTAAGATTAGTATTTGAATTATAACATTTTAAGGAGGATTATGTTAAATGATTAAGATTGATTTGAACGGAAAATGGAAATTTAAGAATATTGCTAAAGAGGAGTGGATTGATGCAAAAGTTCCTGGAACTGTTTTTGCTGATTTACTCAATGCAGGACTTGCCTGTGATCCATTTTACAGAGACAACGAGGACAAGATACAGGATTTGTTTTTAGAGGATTATGAATATGTCCGGGAATTTGAAGTTTTAAGTAACCATCTCAAAAATGATGAAGTGATACTTTGCTGTGAGGGTATTGATACTTTAGCAGACATTTATTTAAATAAGCAATTGATTGCTAATACGGAAAACATGCACAGAACATATAAGTTTGATGTCAAGAAAAATCTTGTTGTTGGTAGGAATGAACTTCATATGGTATTTCATTCACCAAAGAAGTATATACAAAGCAAAGCTGATTTAAGCAGACTTCCAAGCATCTTAGGAAATACAGGAATAGATCAGATAAGAAAAGCACAGTGTGCCTTTGGCTGGGATTGGGGGTTAAGCTTGCCGGATTCAGGAATATGGAAGAATATATTTATCGAGTGCAACAGTACAGCGGTAATCGACGAATTTTACATAACTCAACAGCATGAGAGCGATAAAGTTACCCTGCAAGTAAACATTGATTTCAAGATATGGAATAACAAGTCTCCTAATGTGGAGATAATCGTAACCGGGCCGGATACCAATACAATAATTGCGAAAGGATCGGTTGATGCAGTTGATAAGAAATATACTGCAAATATTGAGATTACTAATCCAAAGCTTTGGTGGCCGAACGGGTACGGTGAACAGCCGCTATATGAAGTATCGATGCTTTTAAAGGACGGAGATACTGCAATTGACTCCAAAAAGGTAAACATAGGTCTAAGAACAATTGTACTTAGACGTGAAGAAGATGAATGGGGGCATTCATATGAATTTGTGATTAATGGTAAGGCATTATTCTTAAGAGGTTCGAATCTTATCATAGAAGATAGCGTAGTTACCAGATATTCCAGTGAGCGTACCGAAAAAATGCTAAAAGACTGTGTAGACGCAAATTTTAACTGTGTAAGAGTATGGGGAGGAGCCCATTTCCCTTCTGAAAATTTTTATGAAACATGTGACCGTCTGGGATTGGTAATTTACCAGGATTTTATGTTTGCGTGCCATGCTTACCCTGTACACGAAGAGTTTATTGAGAGTGTTAAAGAAGAAATTAGAGATAACGTAAAAAGAATTAGACATCACGCATGCCTGGGCTTGTGGAACGGAAATAATGAAATAGAGACTATTCTTGAAATATTTATTAGCGATGCTCCGTTATTCCAAGCTATCAGGAACGCCCTTAAATATCCCAAACTTAATGCTGACGAGGAAAGACGTGTAAAAGATGAATTTATAAAGCTTTTTGCTGAAGTAATCCCTGATTTGCTTAAAGAGTTGGACCCTCAGACTTCATACGTGCGATGTTCTCCGTCAAATGATGTATATTTCAAGCATGATGAGAATAGAGGGGATTCACACTATTATATTGCTTATGATATGATGACTCCTTATAGAAGACAACGTGAACACTATTTCAGATTTGTTTCTGAAATGGGATTCCAGAGCTATCCCAGCATGAAAACAATAGAGACTTTCACATTACCGGAAGACCGCCGTCCGGATTCACCAATTATGTATAAGCACCAGAAGAGCAGAGGAGGAAATCAGGCTATTGAAACCTATATGCAGCAAGACTTCAATGTGCCTAAGGATTTTGAGAAGTATGTTTATGCATCGCAGATTTTAGCAGGAGAGGTCCTGAAATACTCAATAGAGCACATGCGCAGAAATAGGGGACGTTGTATGGGAGTAATAACCTGGCAGTTAAATGACTGCTGGCCGGTGGTTTCATGGGCTGGATTGGATTACTTTGGCAGATGGAAGGCACAGCAGTATTATTCAAAGCGTTTTTATGCTCCTATCTTGGTTTCAGCATGTGACGAGGGCTCAAAAGTTGATCTCTATGTAACAAACGACACCTTTGATACAATAAATGGAACGTTGAAATGGGCGTTGAAAGACAACGGATCAGCTGTTATTGTTCAAGGCGCGGAAGATGTGAGCATAGAGCCGCTTTCTGCAAAAAACTGTATACAGCTGGATTTTTCTGATTTAGTAAAGGATTTTAAACCTGAGAGCAGTTATGTGGAATTTTCGTTGACATCGGGAGTAAATGAATTAGGTGGTGGAACGACTATATTTGTTCCTGCAAAGGAATTCCAATTCTTGAATCCTGAAATAAACATTTCGGTTGAGGAGAATGAATCGTCCTTCTTATTGAGGGTAAAATCAGCAGCATATGCCAGGTCAGTTGGTTTAGAACTTGAAATAGCGGATTGTATTTTCAGTGACAATTATTTCGATGTTTCTGCAAATGTAGTTAAAGTTATTGAAATTAAGAAATTTAGCTTATCAGAAAAGCTTACCATTGACCAGTTCAAGAAACAGTTAACAGTAGTAAGTGTTTATGATATAGCCTAAATAAGCAGTTTGGTGATATATCAAGAGTGAAATGAAAAAGAATTTAACGTTCATGGGTACATTGATTGATAATACAAGAGTATTTTATATCTATAATTTTAAGAAGGAGATTTTGATATGAAAGCAGCAACTTTTTACGGAGTAAAAGATTTACGGGTGGAAGAGACTAAAGCAAGATCGTTGGGACCAGATGAAGTGAAAATTCAAGTCAAGGCATGCGGGGTATGTGGTACCGATTTGCATATCTTTTCAGGTGCAGAAGGTGCCGCAAAGTGTACGCTACCTACCATTTTGGGGCATGAGTTTTCCGGTATTATCGAAGACGTGGGATCCGGAGTCACGGAGTTTCATCCCGGAGACAGAGTATGTATAGACCCTAATGACATGTGCGGAGAATGTTACTACTGCAAAACTGGCAGCGCATATTTTTGCGAGAATATGATAGGAATAGGCACCACAACCGACGGCGGATTTGCCGAATATTGCACTGTGAACCAAAAGCAGGTTTATAAAATGGGGGATGAAATGTCTTTTGAGGAAGGCGCTATGGCTGAACCGATCTCCTGTTGTCTGCATGGTATTGATCTGTGCGGTATAAAAGCGGGAGACACCGTCATGGTCATTGGCGGTGGGACAATCGGACAAATTATGCTTCAGTTGGCACGCATCAGTGGCGCTTCCACTCTGATTCTGGTTGAACCGATTAAAGAAAAAAGAGTACTTGGGCTGAAGCTTGGCGCCGACATCACAATTGATCCTTTAACCGAAAATGTACCTGACGTACTCAAAAAGCAATTGATACAGCACGTAAACGTGACCATTGAATGCGTGGGATTGAAAAGCACTATGGTTGACGCTATCCAATATACGGGCAAAGGTGGAACAGCTATGCTTTTTGGTCTAACCGATCCTGCTTGCCAAATTCCACTGGCTCCTTTTGACCTGTTCAAACGGGAAGTTTCTATCAAAGCCTCTTTTATCAATCCATATACATACCAGAGAGCGGTAAACCTGCTAAACTCGAAGAAAATTAACGTCAAGGATTTGATTACCGATACGTTACCGCTATCTGATATTCAGCGTGTTTTTACAGACGATACTTACCGCAGAAGCGGCAAAATTATTATCAAGCCTTGAATCTTTTGAAAGGAGTACGTAACAGATGTTTGATATAGTATCTCTAGGAGAGCTTTTAATCGATTTTACTCCCAGCGGTAAAAGTGAGGCGGGCAATACGTTGTATGAACAGAATCCGGGCGGCGCACCGGCTAATGTGGCCGCGGCGGTCAGCAAGCACGGAGGAAAATCCGCTTTTATCGGTAAAGTCGGCTATGATGCCTTTGGATGGCTTTTAAAAGAAACTTTAATTAAGAACGGGATTGAGGCCAGAGGTCTCAGGATGGCTGTTGACATCAGGCGACGCATTTACCGGAGCTATGCTTTAGCCTTGCAAAACGAAAAAAGTAACTAGAAGATATTCATAACCTTGAGATGATTGAAATTTTGACTTATGCCAATGCATCCGGAGCATTGTGCGCCACCAAACGCGGCGCCATCCCTGCTATGCCGGGAGAACAGGATATTCAGGAATGCATGAGAGCAACAATAAGATTGGTAAGATTACCGGTTGAAGCTTAAACACTGATTACTACAATTAAATATTTATTGAAAGAGGAGATATATTATGATATCGAAAAATGAGAACATGCTGGGGGAGTCTGGCAAAACATCAAAAAAAATAATAGCTAACTTACTGAAAAAACCTGCTTTTATGCTAGCCATAGCGCTGCTTATCTGTCTTATCAGCGCGGCGGGGGCTAGCTTGGTCAAATCAGGGGGGGGCTCGATTACTGTAAAGCAACTGCACTGGGAGACGCCATCAGGCCACATACAGAGCGCCCAGCTCTTAATTCCAAAAAACGCAACGAAAGAAACTCCCGCACCTGCGGTTGTGGTTGTTCATGGCTGGGGAAATTCTAAAGAAGTGCAGACACCGAATTATGTCGAGTTATCACGCAGAGGCTATGTTGTCCTTGACATTGACATGTATGGTCACGGAGACTCAGAGAACCTTCCACAAAACACTTGGTGGGATGAAGGCAATGGCGCTAATGGTGTTTACGACGGTGTCAAGCTGCTGGCTTCCCTGCCATATGTCGATGCCACCCAAATCGGTATTGAAGGACATTCGAATGGAGCGTACTCTTGTAATAGAGCTGTGATGCTGGACAACGAAGCGGATGAGCCGTTGATTTCCTCTGTACTGTTTGAATGCAACGATGCGTTCTACACTGACACTCAATATTATGCTCAGTATCTTGATGGATCTGACACGAATTTTACTAACTTGTATGGAGATCGTAATGTTTGTATCATAGCCGCAATGTATGATGAGGCCTTCCACCGGATTCAATATCCAGATGGTACACTCACAGCACCGCGCGATTTTATCAATACTCCGCAGGCTCAGTCCTTCCTGAACTTCGGCAAGGACCCCACTGGGCTTGAGAAGCGAGATAGCTATACAATTTATACAGAAAATATAGATGGTAAGGATGTAATAAGAGCTATTTACAATCCGAAAGTTATCCATTGCTGGGCCTATGAGTCTACACAAGTGACGGGTGACTTCATCGATTTTTTCCAAAATGCTATGCCTGCGCCAACTCCATTAGCGGCAGATAAGCAGATTTGGCCGTTGAAGGTTTTCTTTGAAACGATTGGCGTAATCGGCATTTTACTTTTCCTTGTGAATTTTATATTGGTAATGCTGGAAACCAAATTTTTCGGCGTACTACAGACTCAGGATGTGGTGCTGCCAGCGGAGGTTGATCGAAAGGGTAAGACATGGTTGTGGTGGGGTCTTGTGTTAAGCGCTCTTTTTTCTGCAATCTCATTTCCGATTGTTTGGATACTTGCTCAAGTATTACAGCCTGCATGGTTCAATCAGTGGCATCCCTGGGTGTTAGGATGGTGGTCATTCGTCACCGGTCTGTTTACCTTGCTTATTTTGAGACTGAACTACCGTAAATACGCTAAGGCAAATGGTCTTAATCTGCATGAACAAGGAGTCTTTCTTAGTAAAGATAAGATATGGAAGACCATACTACTTGGAGTACTGGCGGCTATCTGTACATATTCCATCGTGTTCGTTGCAAATTACTTCTTTGCGACTGATTTTCGCTGTTGGGCATTCCTTATATTCACGACCTTTGATTCAGCCAAATTCATTACGATGTTTAAATTTATTCCATTCTTTGTATTCTTTTATGTGATCAACTCAATTGCCATGAATGTGTTCAATTATATAAAAATTGGAAAGAAAGAATGGGTCAACACCCTGCTAATGTGTATATTTAATACCCTTGGCATAATTATTTTGCTCATCATCTTCTACGTCGATTTCTTTATAACAGGGCTTTTACCGACCGATCATTTGTCGTGGGGATTGGGCACCATGATAATGTGGGTATACCCCATGGTAGCCACCCTCCCGATTGCAACCGTAATAAACCGTATCATTTATAAGAAAACACGTAATCCTTATATCTCCAGTATTGCGTTTGCTCTCATTGTAACCGCTATGATGTGTGCCACTACTCTGACATACTTGATCTAACGGAATATTAAACATTAGCATATTCACGAAAAAAAATAGATGTTAAACATATTATGACAAAAGGAGACAATATTATGGGAATTATAGAGAGAATGCGATTAGATGGAAAGGTGTCATTTGTAACTGGTGGCGCAAGAGGTATTGGTAAGGCGATATCTTTCGCAATTGCTGAAGCGGGAAGTCATGTAGTGATAGTTGATGTTGATATTGATGAAGCAAAAAAAGCAGCTCAAGAAATATCAGAAATGACTGGTGTTAAGACCATTGCCATAAAAACAGATGTTACGAATCAGGCAGATGTGGATAAGATGATCGAAACTATTTTGAAAGAGTTTGGTAGACTAGACGTTGCCTTCTGTAACGCTGGTATTTGTATGAACATTCCAGCTGAAGAAATGACGATTGATCAGTTTAAAAAAGTGATCGATATCAATTTAACAGGTGTATTCTTAACCTCTCAGGCTGCTGCAAAAGTTATGTTAAGTCAAGGAAGTGGCTCTATTATAAATACAGCCTCCATGTCCGGTCATATTGTTAATGTACCTCAACCTCAATGCTCATATAATGCATCAAAGGCTGGTGTTATACAGTTGACTAAATCCATGGCAATTGAATTTGCAAAACGAGGCGTAAGAGTCAACAGCATTAGCCCTGGATACATCGGAACAGAGCTTACACTCAATTCGCCAAGTCTTAAACCTTTAATTGAAAAGTGGAATGACATGGCACCACTTGGTAGAATGGGCCGTCCTGATGAACTGCAGGCGATAGCTGTCTATTTAGCAGGTGACACCAGCGACTTTACTACTGGATCTGACTTTATTATTGACGGAGCATTCAGCTGCTTCTAAAAGTGACGAGGCAAATGAATGGAGGAGAATAGTGATGAAAAAATATACCCTCGGTATTGATTATGGTACATTATCTGGGCGAGTAGTATTGGTAGATGTTGAAAACGGTGAAGAAATCTGCTACTATGCCGTAGAGTATAAACATGGAATCATGGACAAATATTTACCTGATTCCAATCAAAGATTAGCTCATGAAACAGCCTTACAACATCCAAAAGATTATTTGGAAGTTATGAGAACAGCAATACCTGAAGTACTCAGAATGGGCAAGATTACCAAAGAACAAGTAATCGGAATAGGTGTAGACTTTACTTCTTGTACAGTACTTCCTGTAAATGAAAACGGTACACCATTGTGCTTTTTGGAAGAATATAAAAACAGACCACATGCTTATGCCAAATTGTGGAAGCATCATGCAGCCCAAAAAGAAGCAGATCTATTTAATGAAGTCGCATCTTCCAGAGGAGAGAATTTTATGGAACGTTATGGCGGTAGAATGTCCTCAGAATGGGTGGTTCCTAAGGCGATGCAAATCCTCCATGAAGATGAGGAAATCTATCAAGTGATGGATAGCTTTATAGAGGCAGGTGACTGGATTGTTATGATGCTCATTGGAGAAGAAAAACGTAGTTTATGTCAAGCTGGTTATAAAGCGGTATGGTCTAAGAAAGATGGTTACCCCAGTAAGGAATTTTTTGCGGAATTAGATCCAAAGTTGGCAAACTTCGTTGAAGATAAATTGAAATCCGATATTTATCCAACAACAGATTGTGCAGGGTATCTTAATAAGAGCAGCGCAGAATTAACTGGACTTGCAGAAGGTACACCTGTGGCAGTGGCAAACATAGATGCCCATGTGGCGTTGCCTGCTGTTAAAATCACTGATCCTGGAAAAATGCTTATGATTATGGGTACTAGCACATGTCATATCATGATGAGTGAAGAAGAACATTTTATCCCTGGTGTTGGTGGAGTAGTAGAAGATGGTGTAGTTCCCGGTTACTATGCATATGAGGCTGGTCAAGCTTGTGTTGGTGACCATTTTGACTGGTTTGTTAAAAACTGTGTGCCAAGTGATTACTATGTCGAAGCGGAAAGTAAAGGTATTAATGTCCATCAGCTCCTCGAGGAAAAGGCGAAAAAGCAACTTCCTGGAGAAAGTGGGCTAATTGTATTAGATTGGTGGAACGGAAATCGTAGTATTTTAACAGATGCTGATTTGAGCGGGATGCTGTTAGGTGCTACATTACAAACAAAGGCAGAAGAGATCTATCGTGCTTTAATCGAAGCAACAGCTTTTGGTACTAGGATTATTATAGAGGCTTTCGAAGAAGGTGGTGTTCCAATTAATGAACTCTATGCCGCCGGAGGCATCGCACAGAAGAATGAGATGATGATGCAGATTTATGCGGATGTGACTAACATGGAAATTCATATTTCTTCTTCAAAACAGGCTCCTGCACTTGGAGCAGCGTTATTTGGAGCTGTTGCTGCTGGTGCAACAAGAGGCGGTTATGACACCATAGAATCAGCTTCTGAGCATATGTCAAAGTTACAGGATAAGGTCTTCAAGCCAAACGACGATGATGTGAAAAGATATGACATGTTATTTAAAGAGTATAAAATTTTGCATGACTATTTTGGAAAAGGTGGAAATGATGTCATGAAACGGCTCAAAGTTATTAAAAATAATGTGATTAGGGCCAAAGAATAAAGTGTTACGATGCCCGTAGAAGATTCTGAGAGTGGTATTATTGGGGCCAATCTGGGTGGGATGAAGTGTAATGATAGTTATTGAAACAAAAGAAACTGGGAAATTAGATTATATGGGGGGAGAAAAGCAATGAGAGAGACAATAAAAAAAATGCTTTGGATTGCTATGTGCCAGTTTATAGCAGCAGTAGCATTTAACAGTATCCTACTGGAAAATGGCCTGGTAGCGACCGGTTTTGGTGGTCTGGCAACGGTAATTAATCATTTGTCAGGATGGAACATGCAGATGATGTTAATTATGATGGCTTTACCAGTGTTTATTTGGGCATTTTTCTTTTATAATCGTAAGCAGATTTTTTATGCTGCCTACAGTTACTTTCTATTTACCTTTTACTTAGGAATAGTGGAGAAATTCATTCCAAAATTTCATACAGACGCTATCGTAGCTTCTGTAGCTGGTGGTGTAATAATGGGTATTGCTGTAGGCGTTATCATGCGCCAGCGTGTGGCAAATGGTCCGGAAGCAGTTGTTGGTATATATTTGAAAGAAAAGACAGGTATGACCATTGGAAGTTTTTTTCTGGTATTGAATTCGGCAATTATTTTTTCCTCCATGCTGTATGGAGACCTTACCTTAATTATATATTCTTTTATGAGCAATTATGTACAAAGTTTTGTAACTGATTTTATCATGATTGGTGGAAAGAAATTTTACAATGTCAACATCATGTCGGATCAATACCTTGAAATTACAGACTTTATCCGCAAGGAACTACACCGTGGTGTGACCTTCATACAAGGTATGGATACAACAAATGTAAAGAAGAAGATGATGATTCAGACAGTTGTCAGCAAGCATGAGCTGGTAAGTTTAAAGGTATATGTGAAATCATTGAAAGATGATAGCTTCGTATATGCAAATCAAAGTGCCTCCCTATTAGGGAGAGGATATGATCTGGATTAATACAACAAGTAAGTATGCCTGAGAGTCCAGTGCATTTTCCTTAGTGATGAACAGGTTTTCAGTGGCTAAGAATATACTTATTACGGAAAAGGACGGAGATTCTCTGTTTAGAAATATAGAAGATGGAGATCTGATTGCTATCCGCTTAAGGGATAAGTATGCGGAGGCAATAGTAGACATTTTATATAACGTGACAATGATGCAGGGATAATCGGTGTGGCGATGCTTTGTATTAGGTAACAGAAGAGTTTAAAAACACTTATAACAAATGCCTTGGAATCATATTAAGGCATTAAGAAATGTGGTGGCTCATATTATGGCAAGAAAAGAGTTCAGCGTGCCAACGCTAGATGATAAAATGAGTTTTGGTCTATGGAATTATGTTGGTTATCCTTATGATGAAGAATGGCTTGCTGTTAATTCTCCTGATGGAGCACATATGCCAGCTGTTTCAACAGATAGATGCCTACATTCCACCCGTTTGGCCAAATGAAACAGGGAAGCAGCAACAAATGATGCATTTAGATTTTGCTTCGAAATAATTCTAAACATATTTTCCCTATCAGAAATAATAAATATCAGGTTATCATTTCTGATAGGGATTGGTAACTATTATTGTGGTAAAGTATCCATCAACCCCAAGCCGGATATTCTACAAATATATTCTCCTGTGTTGATTTAATCCAGCCGGTTTTTCCCTTATTATTTACAATTCTAAAATAAGCTTTTCCTGATTTTGTTACATACAGTGAATTAAAGGTAACCATATCTCCTTTTTTTACAGTATAAACCACCTTCTTTGAACCGACTGTAGCATATACAGAGAAACTTTTAGCTGCTTTATACTGATATTCCTTGGAGGACTTGTTAAAAGCATAGGTTTTCGCTGGAACGCAAGAAATCACATTATCCTTTAATTGAAATGGTACATAGCAGATATAGCAGCCAATTGCCTCAGAGAATATAGGAGTATCTATAATTAAATCAAACTTACCATCTCCGTCTAAGGCTCCCAAGGAATAACGAGTTGTAATAAAATTATTTGTTAATTCTTTCGGACTAAATTTTATCGCGTGATATTGATTATTTTCATCATACCTCGCAAAGAAGGAATAACTGATACAATCTGATTCCATGGTTCCATACCCGTATAAATCCAGATAATTATCGTTCTTATCCAAATCAACAAGCTGAAGGGTATAGGAAAAACCATGATCCTTTCTGGACATACACAGCTTATCATTAATATACAGCTTGAAAGTAACTGTAAATTTTTCATCATTTAAGGTTAGCTTATACTGTATTTTCTCCGATTTACCGTCACTGTTTAAATCGTATTCATAGACCTTATCTTTTTCCAGGGTTGTAATTTCCTCCAATTCATTTCCTGACTGCGCAGCAAAACAGGTCTTTGAACCCATTAACAGACTGACGATAAACATGCATAATAGAAGGCCGACGGCTAACACAGGTAACCGTAAGGTGCTTTTGTTAATATTTGATTTATTTTTCATTCTACTTAACTCCTTTTCCTACATACTTATTTTAAGTATTACTATGACATTAATGCCTAAAAATTATAATACTCTTAAATAGTTTTTTCAAGCTGAAGATGTACTCATAGATAGTAATAGATTTTTGCAATTCACCAATAATAGGGTATGTGGTTAAAAGTCTCAGTTTCCTTTGCAGCATACTTGTTATAATCCAACATTGCAACGAAGGGCATTATATTACAATATTTATGTTGATTTGAAAAGTAGCTTGACAAAAAACTAAGAACAAGGTAATGTAGTTGATAGTATCAACTAATTGGAGGCGCGGTATGAATAAAGAAGAAATAGTTAGAAAAGAGGTAAGGTTAATTGTGAGAGAATTAGGTTTATTAAATCACAATTGTTTCAATTCAGACTTGACAATTGCACAAGCTCATATATTAAATTACCTTAAGCAAAACGGAAAAACTCCTTTTAACGAATTATTAATAAACCTAGGTATTGATAAGGCTTCACTTAGTAGAATTATTAGCAATATGGAGGCTAAAAATTACCTACAATTGAAAAAGTCTGAAGATGATAAGAGAATGAAAGATATCTACATTCTGCCATTAGGATTGACAACTATTAGCGATGGGGATTATAAAGCAAATGCATTTATAAAAGAGATTTTAGATTTAGGAAATAGCGAGGACATAGATAATATTGTTAGAGCATTTAGGGTATTTCGAATTCTCGCATTAAAAAACAATCTAAGAAAGAATGATTCTAGAATTTTGATAGAAAAAATTCCTGAAAATTATATGAATGATGCATTAAAATTAGCAACAGAAGTATTTGCAGATGAGCAGAGTATTCCTGCAGAATCAATTTCAATTGATGATACTTTAAAGCCAATCTGGTGGTGTGCAAGAGTAGGAGAAGATATCATTGGGGTGGCAGCAGCTTGGAAAGAAAAAGATAAATGGAAATGGGGAAGATTTGCTGTTGATAAGAGATTGAGAGGTTTTGGTATTGGTCATAAAATAGCGATATATTCATTAAAAGAAATTTTTAGCCAATATACGGATGAGTTATATATCGAAGCAAGAGAAGTTACTGTAAATATGTTAATAAAATTTGGATGTAAAGTTATTGGAGAAACTGAAGATTTTTATGGTGATACTATAACACCAATATTATTAACGAAAGAGTTGTTTGATGAACATTTGAAATGAAAGCTGTTAAACCATGTAAATGAGATTTACCGACTTCAAGAGGAGAAGCAGGCTGCACTGGCTAAGAATGCGGACAATTCACATCACGCAACATCCGAATCTTCAGATTAGTAAAAACACATTATAATAAAGCTGTTCAATATATATTGACAAGCTAACAGTTGTTAGTTATAATAAAACTAACGACTGTTAGCTTTATTGCATTTTAATGAGGTAGAAGAATGAGTAGAAAGGTCAATACGAGAGAGATTATTTTGGAAGTTGCCCTTAAGTTATTTTCAAAGAAAGGATATAGTGGGGTTTCTATTCGGGATATTTGTAAAGAGGTGGGAATTAAGGAAAGTTCTGTTTATAATCATTTCAAAAGCAAACAAGAAATTTTTCAAATGTTATGTCAGCATTTTATTCACGTAACAAATGAAATGGCTTTGTCTTATTATAAGCAAATATCTGAGTCAACCACTGTAACTGAGAACGATTTTCTATTTTCCTGTAAAAGATATGTAAATGATTATCTTATGGAGGATAAAATCAATAAATTTATCTGCATGCTTATTATAGAGCAAAGCACAAATGAAGAGGCGGCGAAGATTTACCATGAGATTTTATTTGACAAGGCGCTGGAAGGTCAAAGGCAGTTGCTTGAATGGATGATTCAAATCGATTTTCTTAAAGAAATGGATCTGGACGAGATGGTAATGGAGTATTACACACCAATTGTATATTGGTTTCACCGTTATCTTGTAACAGATACCATTTCTCAGGACATAAAAGATATCGTAAATCAAAAAATCATGAATCATGCGGAACGGTTTTTAGCTAAACACAGAAAATAAAATGGGAGTGATAAAATGAATCATCAAATACAATCAGAAATACCTGTGAATGGGCAGGATATTGCAAATTATATCGGACATTTGTGGAATAAAAATGGACAGATACAGATCGGGCTGAGTTTTCCGGAAAGATTAGATTTTGAGTGTTTGAGAAGAGCAGTTCGATTAACCATCGACGCAGAGCCTATTTTAGGTTGCGAGTTTGTTATAAGTGAAAACAAACCGATATGGAAACGCCACAAAGATTTGGACCAGGTTCTTTGGTGTAGGTTAATTGAAACTGAAAAACCAGATGAAATGCTACATGTCATTTTATGTAAGCCTTTTGAATTGGAGAATTATCAACTGGAAGTATATTTATTACGTTCTGCTAAAAATGATCGGCTTTGTATAAAAATAAATCATTCATGCAGTGATGGAGGAGGAGCAAAGGATTATCTGTATTTACTTAAGGATATATATACGCAGCTTACTAAGGATGTAAATTTTTATCCGAAGATCAATTATAATTCGAATCGTAGTTCAAGTCAAGTCTTCGAAAACCTTGGAATTTTGAATCCTGTTACACTGATAAATCCACATTTGGCTGAGTTAAAACCAACCTGGGCATTTCCAAACCAAAAAAGCGATGTTGAAAATTTTAACTATTCGATTCTTCATCTTACTTGCAGTGAGACGAATCAACTTGTTTTATATGCGAAGGAAAATAAGGTTACACTCAATGATTTAATACTGACAGCATATTATAGAGCATTATTTGCAATCATTGGTCCAACCTATGAACAACCTATGGAAATTTGTGTTACGATGGATTTGCGGAGATATCTTGAAGGGAATAAGGCAGGGGCAATCTGTAATCTGTCAGGAGTTATAAATCACAGAATATTCAGGGATGAGGAAAATAATGAAGCTACTCTGTCTCGTGTTGCAGGTAGGATGAATGAAATAAAGAAAGATAAACCGGGACTGCACAGTGCAGCTATAATCGAGATGCTATCTGGTATGGATTTTAAAACAGCCGCCACATCCATTAGAACGGCATGGGAGGAGTCGGTACGTTCGGGAAAGTCAACCATCAATTTGTCTAATTTTGGAATGATATCATGGGAACCGATTTATTTTGGTGAGATCGTTGCAGAGGATGCTTATATGGTAACACCTGTTTTTAAGTCGCCAAGCTTTATGTTGGGTGCCAGTACCTATCAAAGTAAACTTACTTTTACCGTTGGTTTTTGTGAACCTGAGGTTCGTGAAGAGGATGTGAAGCAGTTCCTTTCAAAGTTTAAGAAAGAGCTTCACGATTTTGTTGGTTAAAGGTAAAACAAGCCTCCCTAGTTTAGCCAAGGAGGCCAGTTTAATGACTACACCTTTATGTTTGAAGGCAGACCACCCATTGAATTTTTTATATTGATAGAATATAAAACCCCCTCAATAGGATACTTATCCGTTTGAGGGGGTTTTTCATGATTGTCCTGGCAAGCAGTAAAGTTGTCAGCGAATTCAGAATGGATGATGACCTGGTAAAAGATAGAGAACGCTTAACGGTCTGTTCAATACGTGTTTTTGAATTCTTGTTTGAGCACTCTGCAATTTCAAGAGTATCTATTTTGGGAGACTTAAATAATTATTCGGAGAATTGTAAATCTATTCGCACGCAACAGGGGCTTATGAATTTGCTTAAAGAAAAGTCCGATGATGAAGACACAGCCATAAAGGTTTTTATGCTTACAGCCGCCATGCAGGTACCACAAACAACATCTGTGCGCTTAGATAATCTGAGGACACAGACGTTACTGGTTTGGTGTTTATATTTTATTCCTGTTGGTATTCTTTCCTGGTTGCATTTTAGAAAAAGCAAGAAATCATAAAATGGTATACGAGGGGATAAATCAACTTCCCGAAACTATGATTCATGCCGAAAAAGTCATGTTTCATGTAACAGATGGTTTTGAAAGAAAAATTCTTGATAGACTGAACATGAATCAATGATAGTTCGGTTAATTAATGGTGAAGGAGGAGCAAGATTATGAAAAAACGATGGATAAGCGGGATACTCATTCTGTGCATGTGCATGGGAATTCAAATTCCACAGCCTGTATCTGCGACAGCCAATTACAATGTGGAGGATGTGACCTGGATCGGAACTACCTCAGAATAATGCAGCCTATCCTTTCAATTTCTTCTTGCAAAAACAAAAAACTTATCTTGACAATTCAGCTCTACACGAGATAATATATGTATATACATATATTATCTCGCTGTCAAAAACTGCTTCAAGCGATTACACTCACATTTATATGTATATACATATTATATTGCTAAATGATATTAGAGAGGGTAATTTTATTATAACTTAATTGCCGAAAGATAGGAGATAAGATCATATGGATTCAATTGCAAAGCTGATACAAAAAAAGGCCCTTGAATTAGGCTACGAAAACTGCGGTATTATTTCCGTCGAAACCATGGGGGGCTACGAGAAAAAGCTGGGGGAACGTGTACAAAAGGTTCCTGAATCAGGCATGTTTTATCAAGGCCAGCAGCGCCTTATCAAATTCAGACAGGAATTCCCCTGGGCAAAATCCATTGTGGTGCTGACTGCGCCCTATTCAAAGTACAGAGTACCGGAATCCGTCCGCGGGCATATTGCCAGAACATATTTAATGGATACCCGTATTGATGAAAACACCAAAGAATATCAAAACAGCGTTGCACTTGAGAAATATATCCAGGGACTTGGAATGCGGGCTGCCATCAACCGGAAATTCGGTGTTGTCGGCTTACGCTGGGCTGCTCTTCAGGCCGGACTTGGCATTATTCGCCGCAACAACTTCCTGTATACCGAATCCGGCTCGTGGGTAGACCTTCAGGCTTTTTTAATTGACCGTGAAATGGAGCTGATCGAAACGCCAAAGCTTCCTCCCTGCCCCAAAAACTGCGATCGCTGTATCAAGGCATGCCCAACTGCATCGCTGTGCGAAGCTTATACCATGAATCCGCTTAAATGCATTTCTTTTCTGACAACCTTCGGTGGGAGAAATCTTCCCAAAGAACCGCTGGCCTCTCAGTTTGGCGATTGGATTTATGGATGTGATGTTTGTCAGGACGTTTGCCCAATGAACCAAAAGAAATGGGTGGGCAACGAAGAATTCCCTATGCTGGCAGAGATTTCAGATACTCTGACCGCGAAAAATATTCTGGAGATGGACGAGCAGTTTTATCGGGAGAGAATTCAGCCAAAGTTTTTTTATCTGTCGCCGGATGAGCTTTGGAAATGGCAGGTGAATGCACTGAATTTTATGGATAACCGATATGAAGAGTGTTTCAAGCCTGCCATCTGCAAAGCCCGGCAAAGCATCTATGAGAAGGTACGGGATATGGCCTACGCCATCTGTCTCAAACGCAATTTGTAAAACCAGTTTCGGTGCAAGGCAGGCACCGCCATTTGACAAGACGGTTCCCGCGTATTATTATATGCAGATACATGATTTGGAGGAATTCTCTATGAATAATTGGAATGATAAGCAGCCGCATCTGCCAGACTGTGCCTGCCGCAACTTACGAATGACGACGCGCGTTATCACACAGTTTTATGATGAAGCGCTGCATTCAACCGGTTTGAAGGCAACGCAGTTTTCTTTGCTGAACGATATTTGCTCAAAAGAGGAAGGCATTTCGGTGGGCGAGCTTTCGGATTACGCCCTTATGGATCAGACAACGGTAACACGTAATGTCGAAATTTTACGTAAAAATGGGCTTGTGGATGTGACAACGGAAGACACGGATTCGCGAAGAAAGAAAATTACGGTTAGTCTTTCCGGAAAAGCAAAACTTGCGACCGCCTTACCACTTTGGAAAGAAGCACAGCTTAAGCTGCAAGACACTGTAGGAGCGGAACAATATCAAACCCTTCTTGAAATCTTATTGCAACTGCGGAAAATAAAATAAATTTTTCGATAAGATGCTATAAAATTGGCACTCTACGTTAATTTTTGTAGAATGCCTTTCTCGTTTTTATCCCTATTCATCCACATACACCGTCGCACCGGACTTAAACTCTACGGTGAATTTATCCTCGTAGATAGTGACCTTTTCAACCAACCGCGGTCAAGTGGCTTGTCGTATTCGGTCAGGGCGGTGGGATGCTTCCATAGAAAAGTAATGGTACCACTAGTTCCGTCCACTCGTATTTTTTGCCCATCCTTTACAAGGTTTGTCACATTTTCAATGGCTGCAACAGCGCAGCTTTGAAAGGTAAATATTTTTCGCACTAAATTAATTTGAAGAATAGGACTTTAAAGTACTTATTGTGATAAACTATAGGAAAAGTTTTTCGCAAAGGAGTATTTTACTAATGACAAGAGCTGA
>JAEXNR010000022.1 GCA_023439505.1 Bacillota bacterium | reverse complement strand
CGTTTCGGAGGATTCACGGTTACGCCGTTTGGCGTAGTTCACGATGCTGCTGAACCGCTTGGTTTCATTATCCAGCATCGTGAAATCGGAAATCTTCTTTTTGCCTCTGATACGGAGTATATAAAGCAGAATTTCAAGAAGGTGAAACTCAATCACATGATGGTTGAATGTAACTATAGCAAGAGGATTATTGATGATCGTATGAGCTCCGGCAATACAGTTAAAAGCCTTAGGGACAGGATTTTACAGTCGCACATGGAATTAGAAACGTGCAAGGATTTTATTCTGGCAAATGCGACGGCAGCTCTTGATACCATAACACTTTTACATCTTAGCGACGGAAACTCGGACGCTGAGCTATTTAAGAAAGAGATAGGGGAGATTCATCCGTTTGGCACGGTTTACATAGCTGATAAAGGCCTGACGGTGAATCTGGATACTATACCATTTAGTTAGCACCTTCCGGGAGTATAACATATCACAAATGAATACAACCGGATAAATAGACCAACTTATCCAATTCCGGGATGACTGGCAATCATCCCGGGGAAAGGAGCAATACATAATTGACAATTATTGAAGATACAAGACAGCAAGCAGATAAACACAAGATTGAGAATGCTCAACTTGAAAAACTAGGGGTTAAGATCCTCAGGAGTAAACTTCCAGTCGGTGATTATGCAAATATTAAAGATTTATCAGTAGTTATAGACAGTAAAAAAGATCTGCAGGAATGCGTCGGTAACATCTGCGGTAAAGAGCATGATCGCTTCCGCAGGGAATGCCAACTTGCCAAAGACAATGAAATAAAGCTGATCATTTTGGTGGAGCATGGATGGGGAATTAAAAGTATTGATGATGTAGCTCTTTGGCAGAACCCAAGAATTGAGATCTTTATGAAAAAAGTAAAGTCATTACAGCGTAAGTGCCAATCAACCGCTGGCATGAGACCTCCAACAACCGGACAAACACTTGCAAAAGCAATGAGGACGATGCAGGAGAAATATGGTGTTGAATTTATGTTCTGTTCACGGGGAGATGCCGGGAAGAAGATAGTTGAGATCCTGGGTGGTGATTAAGCATGCAAAGCTACCGACAAAGGATAGCGGTACAGATGCAGCATAAACCTAAGAAAAGTGGCAGAGAGGCTATCCAGAAGGCTACGAAGACCAGCTATCTAGAGACCAGAGACTTTCTTGTAAAAGCTATTATGATTCATAAAACAGTATCATCGAGGCTAGAGCCTTTATCTGATGAATGGACTGTATGTAACGATATTTTGTTCAAATACAAGACAGATCTAGAGATCCTTGAAAAGGGAACATACGACGAGCGCAAGGGGGTAATTAAGAAATATGGCAGATGAAGCCATCAGGCAGTTTACGAAGCAGGAATTTAATACAGAAGCCCCCTATAAGCTTTTATTTGAACTGAGAAACAACCGGTTTAGATATAATCAGACTTTTACTATTTTAAAGGACAATGCTATAAAAGTTGGATTCAAGGATTTTGGACGGATGCTAAAAGCATATGCGGAGGAGCAAGCTGGTAAAGGGATCATCATAGATAATGTAACTCAGTTTGACGGTCAGGATCTGGAACTCAAGACAGGGGAATGGCTTGCTGATGACTTTGGTGTTACACGCCGGAACGAGCGAAATGGAGAAGATATTGCCTGTGTACATCCGATCATGCCGGTGGAGTGCCTGACAAATATTGATACTGGCACTGAAAAACTAAGGATATCCTTCCGCAAAGGCAAGTTCTGGCGTAACGAGATTTATGAACGTCGGACCATTGCGAGTGCAAACAACATCCTGGAACTTGCGAATAACGGAGTTGCGGTAACCTCTGAGAGTGCTAAATACTTGGTGCGATACTTGCATGACGTTGAGAATCTTAATTACGAAATTATTCCGAAACATAATTCAGTAGGCCGTTTGGGATGGACTAATACAGATGGATTTAGCCCTTATGTTGATGATCTGATATTTGACGGTGCAAATAATTTCAAAAACATTTATGATTCGGTCCGATCCGAAGGTAGCTTCGATACTTGGCTGAGCATGGCTAAAAAGGTACGTGCATCCGATTCACCTGCGAGGATTATGCTGGCAGCAAGTTTTGCCAGCGTCCTTTTAAAAATTCTCGGAAAACTTAATTTCATTGTACATCTTTGGGGAGGTACAGAAGCCGGTAAAACCGTTTCATTAATGCTGGCGGCCTCCGTATGGGCCTGTCCTGCCGAAGATGGATACATACAGACATTCAATGGTACGCAGGTTGCTATTGAGCTCCTGGAAGGCTTCACGAATTCAATGCCGCTTATCCTGGATGAGTTCCAGTTGGTCAAGGATAAGAAGATGTTTGAAAGCATCGTTTACATGATCTGTGAAGGTATTGGACGTCTCAGAGGTAAGAAGACCGGGGGGTTGCAGGATACGCCTACATGGAAAAATTGCACACTTACATCAGGGGAATCTCCGATCACTAATGCTTCCTCCGGTGGAGGAGCTGTGAACCGAATCATTGAGATCGAATGTAAAGATAAGCTGTTTGATGATGCTCCAGGAATTGCCGACATCATCCGGAGGAATTACGGGCATGCAGGAAGATTATTTATTACATTGCTAAGTCAGCCAGGGAATAGTGATGAGGCTGAGAGGCTTTATAAGGAGTTTTACAACGCTCTCGGAACAGATTCTACGGAGAAGCAGACTATGGCTGCTGCTGTGCTTCTGACCGCGGATGCTCTTGCTACAAAATGGATATTTACGGACAAGCGTGCTCTTAAGGTAGAAGACATAGAGAAGTATTTACATAGCAAGGAATCCGTTGACGTAAATCTGCGGGCATATGAGTATTTCCGAGATATGGTTGCGGCTAATCATTATCGTTTTATTTTCAATAATATTCAACCTAATGGAGAATGTTGGGGAAGCATATCTGGATACAAAACAAATGTTATGAAGAGCATATTTGAACGAATATGTAGCGATGGTGGATACGATGCAAAGGCATTGTCATCATGGATGCGACAGCACGGATTAAGTGAGACGGCAGATGACAGAGGTTTTAAAAAGGTCAGCATTAATGGTGCTAAACTTTGGTGCATCTGCATGCCGGAACCAGATACAGAATTTGAAACAACTAAACATATAAGAATACCGTTTGATAAATCTCCCGATAGCGATGAGGAGTGGCCAGAAGAGAGATGGAAGATTACCACTGATCAATAGGAGTTCCCGTAAGGTTCCCGTCATAAATTAAATTACGGGTACCGATGAAACCCAGTAAAATCAAGAATTTGAGGCATGCGGTTCCCGTTTTTTAACGGTTCCCGTGAATTTTATAAACTTATATATATGTAAATATTTTATTTATATTTAAAAAGATATTTTCTACACGCGCGTAAAATTAACGGGAACTACGGGAACCGTGCCTGTTTTGTTAGTAAAATCAAGGCTTTAGCGGTTCCCAAGCCAACGGGAACCGTACGGGAACTGCGGGAACTATAAAGGAGGATTTATGATACCTTCACCAGTTAAGGTCAGACAAATCTTTAATGATACGTATAACGTATTTTACAAAAAATGGTGTAATACCAATACAGTCTACAATCCGGATCTGATGTTGCATGAGGCCCGGGAGCTAAACTGGAAATATGATTGTGACCTTTGCAGGCATATTACAGCAGATCTGATTATCTGTATCGAAAATGAAAGGAGGATGCAAGGCGATGAATGAGATTATAGAGGCGATAGATTAAACATAACAGCATGGCAGCCACTATCAAAACCATATAAGGAGGAATCCGAAAGGAGGCAAACGTGTTAGAGATCGAGATTGAAGATTGGCTAACCGATCAGATTAAGAAACTTGGCGGCAAGTCGTATAAATTCATTAGCCCCGATAACCCCGGGGTACCGGATCGGATATATCTCTTTCCCGGTGGTAAGGTCTATTTTGTGGAGCTTAAGCGGATTATCGGTAAGCTATCCGGTGTGCAAGTATGGCAGCGTGAGCAGTTTCAGGAGATGGGCTGTGACTTCAGGGTAATATACGGGATGAATTCAGCGAAGGACTTTGTTAAGGAATTAAAAGGAGCTGTCAGGAATGAAATATAAACTTGTTTTTGCATGGTATGACTTATGGATTGGTATTTTTATCGAGCGCAGGAAGAAGATCGTTTATATATTTCCATTGCCATGTATTGGTTTGAAAAATTGGAAGGAGGGACCCAAATAAGTGAAGAACTGCAGAATTTTAAGTATTACCAGCAGATGAATTACATAGACAGCAAACGTATGATAGCGGAAAACATGAATGCAGTTGCAAACAATTTTGTGGCCATTGGTTATTACCTGAAACATATCCGGGATCATGAATTATTCCGTGAAGATGTATATCAGAACATATGGGAACTTGCACTGGCTGAGTTCGGGATCAGTAAGCCTCAGGCCAGTAAGTTTATGAATATTAATGATAAGTTTTCTGTAGATGGTAATTCACCCATCCTGCTAGAGAGATACAGAGACTTCAGTAGCAGCAAATTGTCCGAGATGCTTTATCTGACCGATGAGCAACTGGAGCAGGTGACGCCGACAACTACAGTTGTACAGATCCGGGAAATAAAAAATCCGGAACAGGGTGTTTCGACGTCGAAACAGGAAGATGAACCTAAAAAGCAATATTATGAATGTGCTGCTTACCGCCAGTACCAATATTCTACCGGTTGTAAAAACTGTCATTATGACAAAGCTGATTGCCCTTATGACCGAACTGGATATTTTAAAGAACTGAAACGTAAAGAAGAATGGCAGATTCACTGTGAGGTTCTTAAGGAAATGTGTGATAGCATCTGTGATATGAGCTCATATGTCCTTGAAAAGAATAATTACAGTATGGATACAATCAGAAACCTTTCCAGGGGAAACATTGAATTCTCTTTTGGATTCGGCGACGATGGCACAGGACACAGCAAGTATGATGCCGAGTATAGAGCAGAACGCTATTATGTCGAAGCGTTTCATGGTGCCGGTAAATGGATCTTTGAATCAGGAGAGGTTGATCAGCAAATATGGAATTTTAATGGTCGTGAATGGCATAATAACCATCAAAAACCGGACGATATCCCCGCTTCCGTGAACGATATACCTGAAATTGTGGATAAACAACCCGAAACCGTGAACGCTGTGGATGAAGGTGATATTGAAGAACCAGATAGCGAAGAAAGAGTGCGATTTGATTTT
>JAEXNR010000049.1 GCA_023439505.1 Bacillota bacterium | reverse complement strand
TTCGACGTTTCCATTATCGAAATCGGTGATGGCGTTATTGAAGTATTAGCAACAAGCGGTGACAATAGACTTGGTGGCGATGACTTTGATGAAAAACTCGTTCGCTACATGATCGATACATTTAAACAGCAAGAAGGTGTAGACTTATCTACAGATAAGATGGCACTTCAGAGATTAAAAGAAGCTGCAGAAAAAGCAAAGAAGGAATTATCTAGTGCAACAACTACTAATATCAATCTTCCTTTCATTACTGCAACTGCTGAAGGTCCAAAACACTTTGATATGAATTTAACACGTGCTAAATTTGATGAATTAACTCATGATCTAGTAGAAAGAACAACTACTCCAGTTCAGAACGCTCTTCGTGATGCAGGTATTACTGCTTCTGAATTAGGCCAAGTATTATTAGTTGGTGGTTCTACAAGAATTCCAGCTGTTCAAGAAAAAGTTAAGATGTTAACTGGTAAAGAGCCAAGTAAAACATTAAACCCAGACGAATGTGTAGCTATCGGTGCTTCCGTTCAGGGTGGTAAATTAGCAGGCGATGCAGGTGCTGGAGACATTCTTCTTCTTGACGTTACTCCACTTAGCTTATCCATCGAGACAATGGGTGGTGTAGCTACTAGATTAATCGAAAGAAATACTACGATTCCTACTAAGAAGAGCCAGGTATTCTCTACTGCAGCTGACAACCAAACTGCTGTTGATATCCATGTAGTACAGGGTGAAAGACAGTTTGCTAGAGATAACAAATCCCTTGGACAGTTCAGATTAGATGGTATCCCACCAGCAAGAAGAGGTGTACCTCAAATCGAAGTTACTTTTGATATTGATGCAAATGGTATCGTTAACGTATCTGCTAAGGATCTTGGTACAGGTAAAGAGCAACACATTACCATTACTGCTGGATCAAACATGAGCGATTCTGATATTGAAAAAGCAGTAAAAGAAGCAGCAGAATACGAAGCTCAGGATAAGAAACGTAAGGAAGCAGTAGATACAAGAAATGATGCTGATGCAATGGTATTCCAAACAGAAAAAGCATTACAAGAAGTAGGCGATAAGTTAGCTGATACTGATAAATCCGCTGTAGAAGCAGACCTTGCTCATCTTAAAGAATTAGTAGAAAAATCTAATCCAGAAGTTATGTCTGAAGGTGAAGTAGAAGACTTAAAGGCTGCAAAAGAAAAATTAATGAATTCTGCACAGGCTTTATTCTCTAAAGTATATGAGCAAGCTCAGGGTGCAGCAGGAGCAGGCCCAGATATGGGTGGCGCAGCTGGTGCTGATACAACTTCTTCTCAGGACGATAACGTAGTAGATGGAGATTATAGAGAAGTATAATAAGTAAGTATAATATTACTAGTAGCATTTTGTGACAAATAGTGTTATACTACCAGTTACTGTGAGAGATAGGCTATCGAATCAGATGGCCTATCTTTCGAGCTACTTATAAGAAGGCCCTTTTAGGTGTCTTTGTAGAGATAGATGAGCAGTTAATGAAAGGTGAAGGATATGGCAGACAAACGAGATTATTATGAGGTCCTAGGTGTGTCTAAACAGGCTAGTGACGCAGAGCTGAAAAAAGCATATAGAGTATTGGCCAAAAAATATCATCCAGATACCAATCCAGGGGACAAAGAAGCAGAAGCAAAGTTTAAGGAAGCTAGTGAGGCTTACGCAGTGTTAACTGATCCAGATAAACGTAGACAATACGATCAGTTTGGTCATGCTGCCTTTGAAGGTGGCGGAGCCGGTGGTGCTGGAGGCTTTGATTTTAGTAACATGGATATGGGAGATATCTTTGGAGATATCTTTGGTGATTTATTTGGCGGTGGAAGAAGTCGTCGAACTAGTAATGGACCTATGAAGGGCGCTAATGTACGTACCAGTGTGCGTATCACCTTTGAAGAAGCCTGCTTTGGTGTAGAAAAGGAACTAGATTTAAATCTTAAGGAAGAATGTGAAACTTGTCATGGATCTGGTGCAAAGCCTGGAACAAGTCCTGAAACTTGTCCAAAATGTCAAGGAAAGGGTCAGGTTGTTTATACACAACAATCCTTCTTTGGTATGACACAGAGCGTTCAGCCTTGTCCTGACTGTAATGGAAAAGGAAAGATTGTTAAGGAAAAGTGTAGCGATTGCTACGGCACTGGATTTATTAGTAGAAGAAAGAAGATTTCTGTCACTATTCCGGCCGGAATTGATGATGGACAGAGCATTCGTATTCAAGGAAAGGGAGAACCTGGACAAAATGGCGGTCCAAGAGGCGACCTGTTGGTAGAGGTGGTTGTTAGCAGACATCCAGTCTTTATTCGTCAGGATTACGATATCTTCTCTACTGTTTCCATTTCCTTTGGACAGGCTACATTAGGTGGAGACTTAAGGATTAAGACCATAGATGGTGAAGTTATTTACACAGTGAAACCAGGTACCCAGACAGATACCAAGGTTCGTTTAAGAGGAAAAGGTGTACCTACTTTACGTAATAAGAGCGTAAGAGGTGACCATTATGTGACTCTTGTGGTGAATGTTCCTACCAAGTTGACTGGGGAGCAGAAGGAGTTACTAGAGAAATTTGATGAGGCTATGGGTGGTACAGTAGCTACTGCAAGTACTGAGGAAGACTCTAAGAAGAAAAAAGGTTTCTTTAAAAAATAAGGATATAAAAATAGAAGTGTTGTACTGTGGTTTCTTGGTCGCAGTATAGCACTTTTTTCTACTATCCATAAATAATATTGCGACATCTATCTAAGTGGGATATAGTAGAAATAGTAAGTAAATGATAAAATACAAAAGTTAGGGGCATAAGATGAAGATTATTATTTCTCCGGCAAAAAGGATGAATGTAGATACTGATACAATGGCATGGAGGCAGTTACCTGTTTTTCTAGAGGATGCAAAAAAGCTCAGTGGGGCTATAAAAGAGATGTCATATGGCGAGGCGAAAGCCCTTTGGGGATGTAATGACAAAATTGCTACTTTAAATTATGAGCGTTTTAAAAATTTGGAGCTTACAACTAATCTTACTCCCGCTATTTTAACCTATGAGGGACTATGTTATCAGTATATGGCTCCCATT